>JBEKNB010000016.1:0-94321 GCA_049523255.1 Candidatus Acidiferrales bacterium
GGTGTGCGTGATCGACTGCTGCACGCGGGAGATCGTGGGATGGAATCTCTCGCATCGCTGCCGGACTGAAGACGCGCTCGTAGCGGTGGAGCAGGCCGTGCTCGAACGGCTGCCCGAGGGCAACATCCCCATCATTCGCTTGTATGAAGGCTATCCGTGGCGAGGTTCGCTGCTCGGCAAAACTCTCCAGCACTTCGAGATAGAACGCCGCGAGAAGGCCACCTCCCTTCGCCAACAAGGGGCCGGCCTGCGCACGAACCCGAACGCGACACCAGACCAATCGGCGGAAGCGGCCGGCTTGCACTCGCGCCTGGGCCAATTCCTGAACTCCGAATTACCGGATAGCGACGGCCTGGTGCTGCCGACGCGTCTCGGCAACGTCATTCGCGCGTTCGAGCGATATCCCACGCAGGCCTACGGCATAGATGCCATCGTCCTATGGCCGCGGTTGGTCGGCAAACTGGATGCGGCGTTCGCCTCGACCATCGATGAGGCAAAGACGTCGTTCGACTTCATGCTGAATATGTCTTTCCTCTGCGGCCTGACCACCTTGTTCATTCTCGCGATCGGCGTTGTTTTTCCGCTGCCCCTGCGCTGGGCGTTCGTTTCCGCGCTTGTCCTGAAACTACTGCTCTTCCTTTTCTTGACCGTGGTCTTCTACTATTTCTCCGTCAATCGCGCTCATGATTGGGGCTCGCAGGTAAAATCCGCCTTCGACCTTTATCGCTTCGACCTTCTGAAAGCGCTGGGCTACCAGCAAAGGCCACTTTCCTACCAGGAAGAACGCGCTCTCTGGACCAACATTTCCTCTCAAATGTTGTTTCCGGATGACCGAAAGGTTCCGCTTCCCTACGAGCAGTCTCCCACCCGGTTGATTCCTTTTCCCTCGGATATTTCCGTGAGCGTTGAACGCAAATTCATGCCGGCGGACGATGTGCAGCACGTCTCCGTCCGACTCAGGCTCATCAATAACGACGCGTCTCGAAGGGTGAATTCCTTGACGGTGATCGACACTCTTCCGGCAGGGTATTCCTACCTTACAGGCCGCGCACCCTGCATTTGCCAAACGCGACCACCCGGACCTGGACTTAGTGACGTCAGGACCCGTATGGATCGGGAGACAAAGCCCCAACACCGCGGAAGACCTGCTTACAAAAGCGCCGAAAGAGCAGGTCGAGTACCTTCTCTCGTTCGTTGGGGAAGCTCCGTTCGGGCCGAGCCGCGATGGGCTTCTTCAAACTGTCGCTGAAGCAACGATACGCAGTTTCGCATGGGGCCGTGAGCTTGCTGCGGAACTAGAAGCTCGCGATGCATGGACCGCGGACCTTTGGTCATCGATTATCCTCGGTTGGAGCAAAGCTGAACTCAGCGATGACCAGTGGAAAGAACTCCTGACATTCCTAAACGGCGCAGAGAAGCTGCACCGGCCCTCCGTCGCCGACATCGCTTCACTCCTTCAGGAAGCCATCAAAAAGTCCTCGCACCCAATACCCGACACGTGCCTCCCTCTCGCTTTCGATCTATCGAAGAAGTTGTGGATTGCAGCGGTGGATAAAGCCGAGGCGATACCGCCAAAGCTGAAGCTAAAGGAGGTGGAGTGGCTCGCACTCGCGATCAATCACCCAGCCGGTAACATCGCGCTTTTCTGGCTCACCTGGCTGGGCCGGCAGCGAAAGACGGCTGGTGACACTTGGCAAGGAATTCCAGAGCATACCCGTGGGGTCCTTGAATCCGTTTTGTCGGAGCCAGCCTATGCCGGAGAACTCGGGCGCGTGCTGTTGGCCTCGCAGATCAATTTATTGATGACCGTGGATGAGTCCTGGGCTAAGGAAAACGTACTTCCCCTTTTCGATTGGTCCCTGGACGCCAGGCGCGCCGTGCAAGCTTTTCATGGATTCCTTACCTGGGGCCGCCAGACGGAGAACCTTGTTCCCTACCTGGTGCCCCTTTACGAGAAGGCATTCGCTCATACGGCAATGCTCGGACACCTCCGCGACCGGTTCGCGGAATATCTTGCAGGATTGGCTTTTGCAAGTTCCGTTAATCCAATGAACCAGGGCTGGTTGAGTCGATTTATCGCGGCCTCAGCGCGCGAAGACCGGATTAGTTGGGCGTCGCACGTCCGGCGGGTTCTGCGCCCCTTGAGCGCAGAAGCCAAGCAGACGGCGTGGGTAGGTTGGATCAAGCCCTACTGGGTACAGAGAATTCCAGGATCGCCGCTTCCCTTGGATCGAGAGGAACTCGGGGAAATGGTTGAATGGAGTTTGCATCTGGGCCCGAGTTTCCCCGAAGTCGTTGACGCGGTTTGGGAGAGCCCGGACTTTGAATTGAAACATTCCTTTCTCTTCCGCGAACTGGATGACAGCCAATTTCCCCAAGAGTATCCGTCTGCGGCCGCAAGGCTCTTGCTGAAAGTCCTCCGCAATACGTCCATCCCGGACTATGACTTAGATAGAGTGGAGAACGTCGTGCACCGTGTGGCGCCGTTGGGAGCACCCTTGCACCTTCTCGAAAAGATATGCAGCGAACTCGCAAGATTGGGCTATCCACCAGCAGCCGAGCTGCAGGCCTGGCTCCGACGCGGAGGCTCTTAAGTGTGGGGGGACGCCGCTCGTGCCCATCGTGAAACGGGTAGCCTGCATCACCGGCCGTCCTTGAGTTCTCAGGCAGCCAGACAATCTCACCTATCGGCTTTGAACGAAAACGTCAGCAGGAAGTTTGAAGCGTGCGCTTAGCTTCCGTACCTGCTGCAGTGTGAGCTTCCGCTGTTTCGTCAAAAACATGGAGACGCCGCTTTCGGATCCAAATTCCGGGATCAAATCGCGCTGCGTGAGGCCCTGTTGTTCCAGCAGCAAACGCACGACGGAAACTGCGTCCGCGGCAGGAATTGGGTAATGCATTTCCTCGTAGCGTTCGACCAGCAGGGTTAGAAGCTCAATCGCCTCTCGTTCCGAGCGAGATGGATTCTCGAGAGCCGTCAGTTGGAACAGGGCGTCCGTGTACGCTTCCAGCTCCTCGTCATTGTGTATGACGTGAGGAGCGCCCCTTGCGATCATCTTCGCCGGATTTGCTAGAAGTGTTGTGCTCATTTTGTACCAAACTTCCTATCCCAGTTCGCGGGATTGTCGTATTCCTTGTGTGTCAAGAACGAGCGAATGTAAACATGCCCCTGGGTTCGCTTCTGGTTCGTTGTTCTTGCGTAGTGAATGATTGTGACGAGCCTGTAACGGTTCTGCCGAATGTTGAAAATCACATATCCCTTCACATTGTCGGCATCCTTGAACGCGCCGCGAACCTCCAGGAAACTGTGCCATCGAACCCCTTTGACGATAACCATCCATGCTTTGATCTCGTTCGCCGCATCTGGGTACTGCTGCATGGCCTTGTGCAGATGCTTACGCGTGACGATATGCACAACGGAATGATACTTCACACTATGTGAAGCTGTCAAGAGGGACGGATATCGCGATTCTGAGCGACGTTCGAGACGGCACCTCCGATTCCCCTCGAAACCTGAGATACTCTCTCAGTGACCGAGGCGCGGAGTTTGCGTGCGGTCCAAGCGACTGACTTTCTACTTGACAAATCAGGTAGGGGTGCCTGAATATTAATGGCGAAGACTTACTCGACGATTGAAGTGGCGAAGATACTGCGCATTACGTCTGATACGCTTCACCGCTGGATTCGCGAGAAGAAGATTCCAGCACCTGAAGCGCAATCGTTGGGTCCGTTTCGGGTTCGCCTGTGGTCCGCTGAGGATCTAGAGGCTGTCAGGAAGTACAAGGCCAAGCATTATTGGGGTCGAGGCGGTCGTAAGAAACGAAAGAGGGCCAAGTAAGCAAGCGGGACGCGCCCGTGCTACTAACACGAACGCGCCCCTGACCAAGTCGCACGTATGAGGTGCAACGATGGCTGCAACAGAAGTTATCCGGTTCCATTTCGGCACGCAAGCAGTTCGCGGCGTGCCTTCAGGCACGCTAAAACCGTCTTTCCTCTTCGAACATTCTCCTCCGCCCGCGTAACCCGACAGGTACTTTCTCCCTTTGATCCGCTTCTCCATTCCGTCGGGATACGTGTGTCCCGGCACCTCTCCAACCGTTCTATCGATCGCCCCAACGGTGGGCGGAAAGGAAATCCAAATGCAAAAGGCCCATCTGTACGAGGCAATTCTGTTAGTAAATCGCGGACTGGACGAAGCGGTTCAGGGATTGGAACGGCTCAAGCGCGTCAAGGATTCAGGCCTCGACGCCGCCTGTTTCGACGAAAAAGTAGCGCTGTTTGAGATTCACCGGGCGTCGCTCAACAGCTATTTCTGCAACAACGTCGGGCGGAACGAGGACCGGGACGTGGCCCGATTCGAGCGGAAGCACCGCGAGTACGAAGAGACCGCCCTCGACGAAATCCAAGTCTATCGCGATCTCCAGGCCGTCGAGGACCGCCGGCGGATCGAGGGAAAACCTCCCAAAGTGCGGTTCCTGACCGAGGAGGAACAGCGAGAATGGGAGCGACAGTACCCAAAACCACCGGAGGAAGTTCGCGGCGAAGCTCAACCTGGGGCAGGGGGACAACCGTGACACTCCCCCTCCTACAGCAGCTCTTGGATCTCAATCAGGCGTTCGAAAATGTCGTTCGCGGGCTCGAACGCATGTGGGCCGCGTCTGAGTTCGATTCAAAGGCACTCAACTGCACGATGTTCTAAATCTCTAACAATGAAAGGAGAAACGATAGTGGCACTGTTGAAAGCACCGCAGAAGCAACCGAAGACCACAGGCCTGCAAGTCCGCATTGAGGAGGACGTGAGGCTAACCCTTCACAAGTACGCTGAGTTCCTTGATGCGAACCCGTCGTATGTGGTGAATGAGGCTCTGAAACACCTATTCAAGAAGAATGATGCGTTCAAAAGTTGGATCGAGAACAACACCGACAAACAACCCGAGACTGGCTCGGTGAATGGATCTCCGAAGGAGATGGTCAAGACAGCATGAAACCAGGCACCACCCAATTCGGCATGCGCGAGAACACAGCGTCCCCAAGACAGCATGACTCGCGCGTTGCAATGGAATCGGTCGCGGCTCCATCGACAAGACCCTCAGTAGCACTGCGGGACAATTCACAGGTACTACCGGCATCATCCTCACGCGAATCGCCAATGCGATCCCCGAACAATGCCGCGCACACCGCGGGCACAGGGGGAGAGAAACGATGCGACAACACTCTCCTGACAGTTCGTGAAGTGGCGGACTTGTTGCACGTACCAATGTCTTGGGTCTACGGGCACATTCGCGAGCGATGCGTGGATCGAATACCAGGGTTTCGCCTGGGGAAGTATTGGCGCTTCACCGAGGAAGACGTGACCGCGTGGCTTCGAGCAAAGCGCACAAAGGACTACCACCATGCTGGCGACTCTCGGTAAACTTGCACCCGACGCAAGAAAGAGCGCACGAATCAACGGAAGGGACCGTATGATTCGACGCTGTTTTCAGACTGGTTGTTTATTCAAGAAAGGCAAACGACGTAAGACTTGGGTTGCACGTTGGAGGGAATCGGTGATTCGACCAGATGGCACATCCGGCAGAGTCCTTCGCGCTGAAGTGCTCGGGTTGGTTACTGACCTCTCTGAGCGTGACGCCCGCAACAAGCTGGCGATTCTGCTCCGTCCGATCAACGAAGGACAGTACCGACCAGAAGCAACAATCACTTTCGGCCAATTCTTCAAGGAGTGTTGGGAGCCTGCCGTCGTGCCACATTTGAAGCCCACTTCCGTTCGTTACTACGGTAAGCAGATCGAACGTCATCTGCTGCCGACTTTCCGTGAGTGGCGCATCAAGGACATCACGAAGGCAGAGGTGCAACGGTTTCTCGGACAGAAACGCAAGCAGGGGTTGTCCGGTTCCAGCGTACACGGCATTCGTACAGCACTTGGCAAAGTGCTGCAAGCCGCTGTGGACTGGGACTATCTAAAGGAGAACTCAGCTCGTGGTATACGTCTGGGAGATCGCACACCGCTTCAGGAGCGGGCTTACCTGTTGCCCGATCAACTCTCGCCTCTGCTCAATTTCCTTTCCGACCCGTGTCGCAGACTTGTAGTGATCAGCGTATTGACCGGCCTCCGGATTGGCGAGTTGCTCGCGCTTCGTTGGAAACACGTCGATTTCATTCATGACGCCATTCACGTGCGCGAGACCGTCTACGAGGGACAGTTCGGAAGTCCAAAGACGAAGAGCAGTCGCAGAGATGTGCCAATGAGCCAGCCGGTACGCGAGGCCTTCCTGGCACAGCGCAGTGTGCCGATAGGTGCGGACGCCGAGACTCTTGTCTTTGCTTGCCGCAACGGCACGCCGCTCAATCCGAAAAATCTCCTCCGTCGAGTGTTGCAACCGGCTTGCCGAGAACTCGGCTTGCCGGTTGTGGGCTGGCACAGTTTCCGGCACACGCATGCAACGTTACTCGGGGAAGTAGGGGAGTCACTACGGACGGCGCAGGCGATACTCGGGCACTCGGACTTGAAGACAACACTCAACGTCTACACGCACGCGATACCTGAATCACAAAAACGTGCCGTGGAGAAGGTTGCCGGCTTATTGTTCCCTAATGTTCCCGAGTTTTCGGCGGTTACAGAAAATGGAAAAGTGAACTGATTGAAATGAAGCACATTAGAAAAACTGGAGCCGAGGCCCGGACTTGAACCGGGGACCTGCCGATTACGAATCGACTGCTCTACCAACTGAGCTACCTCGGCTAGGCCTGCAACTGATTCAGGATAGAAAACTTAGCTGTCCGCCTCTTTTTTGCCTTTGCCCATTCCTTGCCCACTGCCCTTTCCAGTTTTCGCATCGCGGCCTTCGTTTCCGAGCGATCAACGATGATGTAATTGGCCTGGGTTGTGGACACGTCCGCATGTCGCAGTATCTCCTGAATGACCTTGGCGGGCACGCCGAGGCGGTAGAGATTGCTTGCCAGGCCCCTGCGGAAGCCGTGCCATCCCTTCCAGCCGCCGTTTAGAGCAGGCGATATGACCCTGCGCGAGAGATTGTCGAGATGCAGGGGCGCGCCTTTTTTCTCCCCGGCAAATATATATCCGTCGCCGCCGTGAAGTTTTCGGTGCGCGTCGAGCGCTGTCTTCACCAGCGGAATGACTGGCACGGGATTTTCTCCGCTGGCCTCGGTCTTGGTCGGCCCGACATGCGTGCGCCAGACACTGCGGCGGACGCTGAGTTCTTCCCCGCTGTAATCATCCCAGCGCAAGCCGCGCAGCTCTGACTCCCGGAGGCCTGTGAAGGCAGCAACGGTGACAACGGTTCGAGCTGGCTCTGGGAGCTTTGGGAGGATGGCTTGGATGTCTTCCAGCGTGTAGACCTTGCGCACGGGCTTATATCGCCGTCCCTCGACCTTGACCCCCTGCATGGGGTTTATGCCGCGTATGGCGTCTTCCTGGCGGGCGTAATTGAATACGGCTGACAGCACGGCCTTGGTGCGTAAATGCGTCTGGTGGGCAAGCTCGGGCGAATCTGCGGCTATTTTATCGAAAAGGTGTTGCGCGTCGCGCGTGTGGAAGTCGCGCAAGCGAATATGCCCGACGGCGTTCTTGACATGGTTTTTATACATGTCGGTGTAGCTTTTTATTGTGCTGGGGCGCAGTTTCTTGAGTCGGCTGGGGAAATATCTCTTCTCGGTGAATTCCGCGATCGTCATCGCGGCTTCTGGTTGCGCATCGCCGGAATTGACGGGTGAGAGAACCGGCTCGATCAGCGGTTGGAGGTCGCGCTTTGATCGATAATCATCGGAGTATCGCGCGAGCTTTTCACATACGCGGCGCCGTATGGGTTGGCCGTCTTTGAGTTCGTCGCGGTAGTAGCGAACGTACCAGCTACCGTTTCTTTTGAAGACTTGGCCGCGCTGCATTTTGCTCAGCCTCCACCGTGAGCCAGTTTATCACAGCGTTCCAGTCGAATCGAATGTAGCGGCCGAGGCGTAGACATGGGATCGGATTGCGACATCTGGCGCGCGTCTTCTCGTAAACCCAGCTTGACGGGACCTTGAGACGCTCTGCGACTTCTTCGGGCGTGAGTATGTTCTCCGGGCGCAGCGTTGGCGTTATGTCGAGGAAATAACGCTTGGTCCGGTCGGTGACATCGTTGATGTTGATCTTCTTGGCGGGCCATTCTTGCGCGCGCTTTAGGAGTACGCTGAGGACGCCCATGGCGGGATTATTCTAGCGCCGATGAATTGTGAGTGCTACTTCGGAAACATCAATCTATGGCGTCCTGGCGCGCGGCATATTGGCGGACGAATTGTGAGATGAGTTTGTAATATTCAAACCTGGTTTTGGTCGGGACCGAAAGTATGGAGCGAGCGTTCTGCGGGATCGCTGGTGGCGGAGGCGGAGTTGCTTTTGTGTTGGCGATGGCCGTAATCCAGCCGTCGATATATTTAGGGATATTGGAAAACATGCGGCACAGCCCGCCGTAGGTGGGCGGTATAGGGCAACGTGGCCCGCGATATCGAAGGTCGGCAACGATGACTGTGAGTATCAATGCGAGGTGTTCCCACAGAGTCGGCCAGTTGTCGCCGAATTGTGTATCGGATTTTGCGGGCAGAATTTGATGGATCAGTGCATGAAGATCTTCGGGGAAGGGATTGTCTCGCCAGCCGTGAGTCTCCATGCCGGATGATTGTAGCGCGGATGATTGAGATACCGAGAGTGCGAAGTTCTTAATCGAACGGGCGGAAAGAGGCGGATTTTCCCTTCGCCTTGGATTTGGATTTTTTCTTCTCTTTGCGGCTGGTGTGGTGGGGGTCACTGGTCAATTCGGCTGCGAGCTTCTTCCAAAGTTCGCGGAGCTTGGCAACAAAAAGGGACTGCGTAAGAAGCCGGGCGACGCGGTGGAAGACGTGCTCGGCGTATCCCTTGAGCGCGGCGTAGCGTTTGGGAGTTTGAGGTTTCCGCCCTGGCTTGATCCCTTCGCCAGAGCGTTTTATCGTTCCCGGTCTCGGTTCCGTTGTCGTTCTCGTTCTTTTTCCTGCTGCTTTTTGCGCTCGTCGTCGTCCTTTTGGCGCGATTTCTCCTTGGCCTTCTGTGCCTCGTCTTGCTGCTTTATCAGGACGTCGAGATCCTGCGCGCTCTTGCGGGTCCTTGGTCTATACGGCCTCTCCGGTTGCGGTTGTTTTGCGAGATCTTTTTCCTTCGATTGCCGAGCTTCGAGTTCGCGGAGCTGCTCGCGTGCTTCCTTGGATTGCGTTTGCCAATATGTGACCTTACCGCGTTCCTTAACGGCCTCTTCGCTGTTGAGCCGTCCCGTGATGAGTTCCGACTGTTTGGCAATGCGTTCGCCGGTCAAAGCGAGATAGTCGGCGCCCTCAATGCGTTTGCGGAGTTCCAGGGCCTGGCGCTTCACGGGGTCGGTGGCCTCGGCTATCTGTTTTGTGTAGGACTCACGGTCGCGAATGAAGGCGGCGTATTCCGCCATGGCGGATTTGGCAAGCGATCCGTAGGGATCGTTCATGTCGTAATGCGTGGCAAGCGCAAGCCCATAGCGCATCCCCGCTTCGCGGATATGGCCTTGGCCCTGTTGCTGCTCCAGGGCTCGTTTCCTGGCGTCTTCGCGGTCTTGTCTTTCCTTCTGAGTCTGGCGCGCGAGTTCGCCGTTGTGTTTGTCGAATTCGGCTTTGCGATTTAGCTCTTGTTGACGGGCATACTCGCGCCGCATCTCTTCGGCCTGGGCGGCGATGCGTTGGGCATTTTCCCAAGCGAGTTGTTCCACGCGCTTGTTGTAATCGGCGAGCTTTTGCAGGCGGTCGGCTTCGGCTTTATCAGCCTGTTCCTTGCTGGTCTTTTCGTCGTCGGCTATTTTCTTGAGGCGGTCCGCCTCGTCCTTGCCTGCCTGATCCTGGCGCGCCTTTTCGGTCTCGGCAGCGACGCGCTGCCGCTCCTGCTCGTCCTTCTGAACTTGATCTTTGGTGAGGTCGTCCGGCATAGGATCCGGTTTGCCGCCAGGGCTTCCGGGTGACTCCTGTCCAGGAGAATACCCCTTGTCGCTAGGCGGTTGCAACGCTTCAGGGGTCGGCGAATTCTCGTCATCGCGTGACGGCCCTGTTGTAGCGCCAGATGCTTTCAGACGGATGAGTTCGGCAAGGTGTTCCTCGGCCTTCTTTAGGTCGGCCTGAAGGCGGTCGAGTTCATCGTTTATGCTTTTGAGTTCCCGGTTCTGCTCCATTCGGTCGGATGTCTTTCTGTATTTGCGCTCCATACCGCGCGCAGCCGGGCCTTCGTGGATTGTGGGTTCGCGGATGATGCCTTGGTCGAGGAGGCTTCTGTGATCGATGCGCTCCTCGAAGCCCTCATGTTCGAGCATGCGGTTTGCGTGTTCGGCCCATTTTTGCCGCCACTGCAAAAACAGGTCGTCTTTGTTCCAGCTTCTGTTTTTGTGGGAGGCGAAAGTTTCGCCGTCTATATCGCGCATCGTGAGCATGATGTGGGCATGGACATTGCGGGAGTCGCTGTCGCGGCCCGGCTCATGTATGGCAATGTCAGCGACCATGCCCTTATCGACAAATTGCTCTTTGACGTATGCGCGGATCAGCTCGATGTTCTTGTCGAGCGGGAGTTCCGACATGAGCGATATGTCTATAGAGCGGGCAAGCTGGCTGTTCTTACGGTTCTCGAATTCTTCCACGCCATTCCAGAGCGCGGTGCGGTCGCGCATCCATGCGGGCGCATTGTCCGGCGCCATGATGTCGGTGTAGAGGATTCCATGGCGGCGGCCGTAGTCAAAGGTCTTGTCGATGCGCCGGTCATGGATGACTTCTCCGGAGCGGTAGGCCGCGCTGGCGACCGCGCTGTGACCCTTGCTGCGCTGGATTATGGAGGCGTGGAAGTGGTAGATCGCCATGGGCGACTACCTGGCGCGCGGATGTGCGCGTGTGGGGATGTCGGGGACCCCACACCCGGCGCTGAGTGTGCCGGACCGTGGGATCGGGGCGCGGAAGCCCCGAAGCTGGGGGTGCCGGGGGAGCAAGGCTCCCCTGGTGCTGGGTCTCGGGAGCAAGGCTCCTGAGCGCACACAAACCCCGAAGGGGTTTGTATAAGTGCGCCCTTGCCTTCGGCTCGGGATGGCCCTTCGGTCCATAGTTTCGGCCCCTGGTTGCCGCCGGTTTTTCGTCCTTCGGGCGGGTAGGAGTTTGAAAATTATCGCTTTAGGAGATTGTGAACCATTTTTCGGTAGTATCCAAGATTGCAATGTTGCCAGGGAGGTTGAACATGGCTGGGCATCGCAAAACGCTGGAAGAGCAGGATCTGGAATTGGAGCAGGATATCGAGGCGAAGAAGAAAAGGCGGGCGTCAGTGCAAGCCAAGATCAAAAAGCGAAACAGAGATCGCGATACCCGCCGGAAGATTTTGACTGGCGCATTTGCAGAAAAAGAATCGAGGTCGAATGCGGAGGCGAGGGCATTAATGGAGAGGGTGATTCGGTCGCACATTTTGGAGCGGGACAAGTACGTTTTCCCAGAGCTATTCCCCGATGCAAGACCGCCGCAACGACCAGAATATCAGATTAAGGATGCGGAAGCTGAACGGGCGGAATTGAACTAATTTCTTTTATCGGGTTGGTCATTTGTTGCGGTAGAATTGCGGCCAAAGGGGGCTTATGTCTCCTGGCGGCCGCAAGTCGATTGATGACCAAATCGCGGACGAGCAAAAGAGGGCAGACGAAGCCCGCGCCCGGATTGCCGCCCTCAAGGCCCGTCAACGGACTATTTCCCGAAAACAAGATAATCATCGCAAGATCATCGTGGGCGGCGCTTGCATGGCGCATATGAAAAATGACGCGCAGTTCCGCAAGGCGCTTATGGCGGCGCTGAATGCTGCTGTGACAGATAAGAAACAGAGGGATGCAATTACAGACCTTCTCGATGAACAGGCCTTTGCCGAGGCGATGCGAGCCGTAGCGAAGCAAGCCGCAGCCGATGCCAAGGAACCAGTACCCGCCAAAAAATCAGCGGAAGGAAAGCGACCGCCTACGCAATAGGGGTGTTTTACGGAAGGTCCTCTCGGCAATGCGAAATGGTCGCAAGACAGAGGCATAGCAAGAAGCAGTGCTATGGATGGGAGCCGCTTCTTTTTCGGCTGTCCCATTGACGCGATCAGAAAGCAGGTTGTCGCCGAGAACTTCATTTCCCTGCCCGCCAACGGACACCTTCTGACAATTGCGCAGCCCAGATCGGGTAAAGGCGCAACGCTGATAATCAACAATCTTTTATGCTTCCGGGGTAATGCCGTCGTCACCGATCCCAAGGGTGAATTGGCGTGGATCACTGCGCCCCGTCGGCGACAATTAGGACAACAGATTCGGATTCTCGATCCGTGGAATGATGTAAATCGGCGATATGGTTCTCAGGTCGGCGTCGTGGAACAAGTGTCCAAATTCAATCCGCTGTCTATTCTCAAGGTTGGATCGAACGACTTCATCGAGCAACTAGCATATCTGGCGGACGCTCTGATCCTGACTCAGAGCGCGAAAGAGCCGTTTTGGGACGACAGCGCCCGCGAGCTGGTGTCGGGGATTATGGCTTATGTTGTGGAGAATCCGGCGTTCTCCGCCCATGCGTCTCTCATGCTTGTGCGTAAGCTGTTGATGCGTGGCAATGATGAAATATCGCGAATGATCAGGACGGCTGTTGAGGAATTCCCCGATAGTGTCGCAGCGAACAAGCTCGGGCAATTCGAAAATAAGGAACACACCGCGTCGATTCCGGGCGTGATTCAGTCGGCCAGGACGCAAACGGCCTTTCTGGATAGCGTCGAGCTGGGCAACGCTATGGCAGGTTCTGATTTCAGTTTCGAGGATTTGCGGGAAGGCGGGAGACCAACAACGGTCTATCTGGTGCTGCCGCCAGAGAAGTTGAGGACTTATGGTAGATGGCTGCGCCTCATGGTGTCGATCGCCATTGGCACGGTGCAAAAGGGGCCGCTGGACGCGGCGGAAAGAGTCGATCAGGGGGCCAGTGGCGAGGCAGAGGGCGGAGACGATTTCGCGGAGAAAGTGCGTGCGGAGTTCCGTAACATGGATTTAATTAACCGCATGAATTCTTCGTTGGCTGGGGGCATCCCGGTGATCGATCCAGGTAAGCCTCCTGCAATAGGTGTTCTGCCGGGGGTGGCATGGCCGCAAGGTAAAGAGCATCGGCCAGAGCCGCTAAAGAAACTGCCGCCGGAGCTTCGAGGGCCGACGCTGTTCCAGAGGATAAAGAATTATCGCAAGGTCAAAGAAAAAAGGGAGGATGAAAAACGAGCAAAGAGGTGGGCTGAGTTCTGGAAAAAAATGCCCCCTGAGGATAAGGAATGGTTTCTGCGCCATCTAAACTCCGATGAGATAGCCAGAAAATACGCCGAGATTGACGCAAGGAAAGCGGCTGAGGGCGCCGAGATGAAGGCATTTTTCGATGGCAGCAAGCCGACCGTAGGGGCGGCGTTGCCCGTTCTTTTTCTGCTCGACGAATTCGGGACGATTGGGAAGCTGTCTGAGGTATCGAAAGCCTATGGCCTGATGGCTGGCCTGGGAATGGTGATCTGGGCGTTCGTGCAAAACCTGGTGCAGTTGAAAGAGCACTACCCGGAGGAATGGGAAACGTTTATCGGTAACTCGAACGCTATAGTGTGTTTCGGAATGATGGACAAATTCACCGTCGATTATGTGTCGAACATCTTGGGAACGACGACGGTGAGATATGAGACAACGTCGGTAACTGATTCGATCAGCGAAAAGCCAGGTGGCGATCCTGTATCAGGGGTAATCGACAAGTTTTTCGGGGACGTGCCACAGAACGAGGTTACTGGAGTTAACAAGTCGAAGGCTACAGCGGAGCACGTCGTGGCGCAGCCGCTTTGCTCACCTGATGAAGTGCGGCGTTTGTATTCGGAGAATTGCATTGTCATTGGGCGCGGCGATCCGGCTTTATGTCGGCGTGTGGCTTATTTTAAAGATCCGACATTCGCCGCGTGGGCGCGGCCCGATCCAAAGTATGCGAAGCGGTAGTTTCCGGCGCACCTCCTTTCTCGAAAAGCATCTTTTGTGCGCCCAGCTCTGGGCGCACGCGCGCGCCGCTGTGCAGCGCGCGGAACTTGCCGCGCCTTTGGCGCGGCTCAATACTTCACTTTCCTAGACCGGGATGGCCCCAATGGTTCTTCCCAGCTCGATCAAAGCGACGAGCGTGGAGTTTTCGAGGTCTAGGATCGCGTTTTTCGGGGGTAGTTTAAGAATCTTTTCTTGGGTGTGCAGAGTTCCAGCGGGATTTTCCGACGTATTGCGGTTTTCAAGGGTAGTTGCGCAGGGCAAAGGATCGCGAAACAGGTATGCGTTGCTCGTGCGGATGACCTGCCAGCTTCCCTCGATGAAAATCTTGTCGAAGCGGTTCACCCAATCGAGGATGCCGCTGGCCTCCAGGACTCTGATGGCTTCATAGACGGTATCCCGGCAGCATCGCGCCTTCTCGGCGATGGTTTCGTAACTCGGAAAGCAGTAGCCGGTGCGGTTGTTGTGGAACTCCCAAAGCATGGCCTTCAGCACTCGGAAAAAAGCCCAGGTGATCGGGCCTTGGTGCTGTCCTTCGCGGCGGTGCTTCGCGTTATAGCCGCGCGCGTAGGCCATGATGCGCACCTTGGCCTCTCGGTCGAGCGGAATGCCCGGCTTCTCGCGGAAGAGTTTTTCGCGGCGCGGGCGAGGTGATTCGCATGTTGAAGATGAAAGATGGTCGAATGGCATGTATTTGTCTCCGTTCCGGTTGATGAACAACCGCCCGGATGGGCCGAAAATCGGCGCGCAAATCCCCGTTGCAAGAATCACTCTTGCAAAAGCGGTGATTTGGGGGGATTCTCGTGATTGCGAGATCTCGATATTCCCCGGTTTCGACCGATATGCAGCCCGCCCTCACCGGCGGGTTGTTTATTTTTGGGCTCTTGTACTCCGTGTTGGTGGTGGTGCTGGGCGATTCTGGCCCCGCAACGTAAAAGCCTGAAGGGATTCCAGAAATTAGTCGAGCCGGAATCTTTGAGGAAATTCATGCCCCTGTATGCAAAATTCAATTCGTGGGCGGGCGAATAGAAAATGGCGCGGTTGTTGGCTCGTAGCGCGATTTTCCGACGGTTGCGTCAGCAGTTACGTTGGTTGCGGGTGGTCTGGTCCCGGCCCGAGTCAAGCGCCCGCGCACAACTCTTGTTGCTGAGGCCGAGAGTGTGACCGAGGTTAAGGGTCAGCGCTTGCGAGGCGGTGTGTCGTCGCGCTTGGCCCTGTTGAGCTTATCCTCTGCGCAGTCGCTGTAGCCGAGCGCATAGCCTTCTCTGAACTTGGCATCTTCCGGCAGAAGACTTTCGACGGCGCGGACGATGCGGGCGGCTGCCGCTCGGTTGTTCACGCCTTTGATGCCAGCGAGTGTGCTGTGGGCCTTGCGCGCGGCTTGGACGAGAGCCTTGGTGTGAGCCTCTGTTCCCATGGCGGCGCCGTAAGCGACGATGCGCTGTTCAAGGCGCTGCGCGCTTCCTTTGTCGCGGATGTGGCCGCAGTCGTAAATCGTGGTCGCGATCTCCGACGGGGAGAGTAGGGGTTCAGAAACCTTCATGCCCGTAATTATACGGACGAAAAGTTGCCAAATAGTTGCTAGGGCCGCCTAAGCGGCGGCCCTTGTGTTATCGGCTGCTACGGCCCCCGGTTGGAGGCCGTGCAGGAATGCAGCAGCGCGTTCCGCGTGCGCGGCTGGGGTAAAGATCGCCCGCTTGTCGTTGCGCAGCACGGTCAGCCAGTTGGCGATGTAGGACGCGTGGTCTTCTCGCGTCTCGGGCGTGAGCTGCAAGTCGGCGCAGAGAAACGCTGAGCCCAGTTCGGCTACGAGTTCTTCGACGGCATAGCCCTCGTCGCCGAAACGCTTGCGGCCGAAGTCGCGGTTGAGCCGCTTTTCGTGCCGCGTCCAGTGCGTCGATTCGTGCGCCAGGGTGGCGTAGTAGGCTTCTGCATCGCGGAAAGCTTCGAACGGCGGCATCTGAATGTAGTCATTCTTCATGGCGTAATAAGCCATGTTGCCGCCGTGCTTGATTTCCGGCTTCGCGTTCGCAAAGAACGCTTCGGCGCGATCGATGCGTTCGATCTTCTCGTTCGGAGCCTGCGCCAGCGCGTAGTATTCGGTGGGCAGATTGTCGATCTGCTCGCAGTTGAATACGGTGTAAGGCTTCATGAACGGAATTTCCTGCTCCACCATCTGGCCGTCGTCACCGGCTTCGGTCTTCTTGAACCGATCAGCGTAAACGACGGTTGCGCCATGCTCACCCTTGCGGACCTGGCCGCCGAGTTCGATGGATTGCTTATAGGTCATCCAAAGCGGACAAGCGTAGCCGCGTTCCTCGGCCGTGATCCAAAGCACCAGGACATTGATGCCGCGATACGGCGTTGCATTGTGGCGCAGCGGCCGGGTGATGCGACCGGCGGCGTGCTCTGCGTTCCAGGGCTTGAGCCAGGGCTTAACCCCGTTTTCGAGATCGGAGACGATTCTGTTCGTGATCCGTGTGTAGATGTCGATTTTCTCTGTCATGTTATTTCCCTTTCGTTTTCGGGCGCCTTTCTGGTGCCTCGATGCGAGGCAAAGACAGGGGCGGAGAGCGGAAGCGGAACAGGGGCGAGACGGCGAGGGGCATCACCCGCATGCACAAGCGCAGCGCGGAAGGCGGGGACACGACGGCGAGGGCTTGCCGCACCCCTTGGAGCTGGAGCCCGCGCCTGTATGGTGAGCGCGTTCGAGGCACAAGGCGGCTGAGGGAAAGGGTGACGGAGAAAGTCGTCTACGGGTCACAGGGCAGCGATCGAGGAATGGCCTGGCTCTGGATTGGAACTTTGCCGACGGCGCCCGGTGCTGCGCATCATGAAAATAATTCAGCGGCGCGGCATAAGGTTTTGTTCCGGTGTGGGAATTTCCTCGAAAAACGGCGCATTTGATCCGCTTTTTAGGGATGATCTTAACGATTTTTTAAGAATCGGCGGCTAGGTTACAAACCCACTTGTTGCAATTTCGTAACTTGTGATCGTTCAAGGGGTGAGCATGGAGTCGTTTGTTATTAATGTCGGTGGGGCCGGTGGTGTCGAAAAGGTGGTGGTAACTATGAAGGTGATAATGCGGAAGATCGGGGAGCGTAGCGGAGATAGAAGGCCCTCGGGAATTGATCAGCGAGGCGTTCGCTCGGGAGGTATTGGAGCTGTCAGGGCGGGGTTTGCTCTGCGTGGTCTGGCGTTGTAGGAGGCCAGCCATGCAGAAGAAATATGAATTCGTGGCGCACGATTGGGTGTTGGCTGGAACGCGGCGTCTGTTCCGTATTCGGGCGGTACGCGATTTCGGCGAGGTTCGGCGGGGCGATCTCGGCGGATATATAGAGTCTGAGGCGAACCTCTGCCACGCAGGTGATTGCTGGGTGCACGATGTTGCGCAAGTCTACGGCCCTGGGGCTGTGGTGCGCGACAATGCACGAGTCCGGGGCGAGGCGTGGGTTCTAGGCCGGGTTGAAGACTATGCAGAGGTGTGCGACCTGGCGATTGTGGCGACTGGCGCTTGCGTAGGCGGCTATACGGTTATGCGGAGCGATGCTATCGCCCGCCGAGGCCCCCTGGTACCTCGACGCATGACTGCCACGCATCACGCGGCGCTTGGGTAGGGCTGCGTGTGTTAGGTGACAATTGGGCACTAGAAAAGCCGCCGCGCACCCAGTTTAGGGTACGCGGCGGCTTGGGTCTTGGTGCGGGTTCGCATCCTTTCGGGACTGACCGAGCGAGGCGTGCTCGTCTCGGAGAGCCCGCACGCGCCGCTGCGTCTCGTCTTCCCGGCGGAGCTTGGTTCGTACTAGATGCCGGGATTATTTTCAGAAAAGACGGATTAACAGGGTACTTTCAGGTTACGAAGATTGCCGAAGAAATGGCGAGGGCGTAAGGTACGATGGGACCTGATAAAATGGATACCAGCGAGAAGTAGACGGGAGAGGGGGCGTGCAAAATTGGCGAGTAAACCCTTTTCCATTCTTCACATCTCGGATCTACACCGATCGTCTGCTGATCCAATCTCAAATGATGAGTTGATCTCGGCGCTTGTCGGGGACCGTGATCGCTATTTCCGCGAAAGTCCCAGGATACTCCCCCCAGAAGCCATCGTCGTAAGTGGCGATTTGATTCAGGGTGTACCTCTTGGAGTGCCCGATCACGAAACAAAACTGGCGGAACAATATGCTATAGCCGAGGAATTCCTTGCCGAACTCGTCAAACGCTTCCTGGATGGAGACCGTTCGCGCGTAGTGATGGTGCCCGGCAATCACGACATCGACTGGAATACGGCATTGAAGGCAATGGATGTCGTCGCTCGTGAGGACGTACCTGCCAATGTTCTTTCGATGTTACACGCGGAAAATGCGGGTTATCGATGGGATTGGAAAACTCTGACGCTTTATCGCATTCGGGATCAGGCAATGTATGGGCGGCGGCTCGACGCGTTCTGGCGGTTCTTTGAGCGGTTTTATTCAGGAGTGACAGGCCTGCTGAAAGTCGAGCCCGGCGCGGATGCCAATCTCTTTCGACTCTGCGATGGGCGGATTGGAATCGCTGCATACAATTCTTGCCACGGCAATGACTGTTTTGCCTTTCATGGAATGATCCGAAAGGATATGGTCGCGCGAAGCCATCTTGAGTTGAACGATTCCGGGGAGATTTTCGACCTGCGCATGGCGGTTTGGCACCACAGCATTGAGGGTCCCCCTTACAGGACGGACTATATGGATGTCGAAATCGTGCGCGGCATGATCGGGCGCGGATTCCGGCTTGGCTTATATGGTCATCAGCACAAGGCTCAGGTGGCGCCCCATCAGGTATGGATGCCTGACCAGGAGAGAATGGCGGTGATCAGCGCCGGTTCGCTCTGCGCAGGCGCGAGTGATCTTCCGACCGGAACCTACCGCCAGTACAACGTGCTGGAGATTGCGGAGGACTTCAAGAGCGTTCGCGTACATGTCCGATCGATGAGTGTCGCTAACCTGTTTTCACGTGGAGTGCTTCCGGATTTCGGGGGTACGAGTTTTGCGGACCTCGATTGGAAGCCGCCCCTGAACGTTGTCGGGGGTGTTATCGATATAGATGCGGCCCGGTGGCGCGTCGCTATAGAAGAAGCAGAATTGGCGACCAAGCGCGGCAAACCAGAGTACGCAATTGAGATTCTCCGACACCTCGACAGGCCACCGGGAAGCTATGAGCGGCAACTTTTTCTGTCCGCGGCGACGGAGGCCGAGCAGTGGGCTTTAGTAATCGAAGCCACGGACTCACCGGCGACGATTGACGAATTGATTCAGCGAGTCGAGGCCTGCAATCGGCTGGGTCAGTACCCGGCCGCCACAGCTTCGCTGGACAAATACGCACAACAGTTGCAGCTTGATCACGCGCTGGAGACTGAGCTTCGGCAACGTATCAGTGCGCAGGAGGTCATCCGCAAATGAATGAAGCAGCAGAAAAGATCCCGTTTTCCGTCGAAATAAGCCGGATGATCGAAGTCCTTGCTGCCCAAATCTATCCCAGCCCTTTTGCCCTTCTTCGGGAAAACGTCCAGAACTCCTTCGATGCGATCTTGATGCGAAAGCACCTGGGCCACATCTTCGAAGCCGTAATCGATGTGACAATCGAACCGACGCGGGTGATTGTTTCTGACAATGGAATCGGCATGGGGCGGGATGAATTGCGGCAACATTACTGGCGTGCCGGGTCAAGTAGCAAGAACACGCCAGACGCCCGCGCTGCTGGCGTAGTGGGAACCTTCGGCATCGGAGCAATGGCCAACTTCGGCATTGCGGAGGAATTGACAGTCGAGACCGAAAGCGCCCGGACGGGCGAACGGACAGTATGTTCGGCTTCAAGATCGACGCTCTCTGTGACCGAGGAGTGCATATCCTTCGAGAAGAGGGCGACCGTCGGGAGTCCCGGTACGACCGTTATGGCTGTCATCCAGCCGAGCAAATCGATCAAGGTCGCGGAAGCTGAAACGTATATCGCGCAATTCGTGTCGTTCTTGCCGATCGAAGTCAAAGTCAATGGAAGGATTGTAAGTCGGCAGTCGATTGAAGATTCTGTGCCGTATCTGGCACGACCGTGGTCTGTCACGAAAGCCGCCGCTGATCTGGGGGGCGGGATCAAGGCCGATGTCGCTCTCACGGGAGCTCTTTCTGGAGAAGTGCGGGTGGCATTGCATAATATCGAGTTCGGTGGGCAGAAGCTGGAAGGACGCATCGTGGTGAGCGAAGGCCGTGGAAGCCTCCGAACATTCCGCAGTGGTTTTGGCCTTGCCACAACCAACGTTTCGTCAGCCTACAACTTTGGCGGGGTCGCCGATTTCCTTTTCCTGCAACCGACGGCGGGCCGTGAGGCCCTTACCACAGACAGCATGCAATTGCTGCAGACAATTGTGGGGAGGGTAGATGAATTTGTATCCATCCATTTGGCAGGTCGGCCTGAAAGCAATGCAAGCGCCCACTTCGTAGAATGGGCTTACAGGTCGCATCGCTACGACCTATGCTCGAATCTACGCATAAGAATAGAGCCTGGAGATTCACTTACCCTTGGCGAGGCACGAGATCTTTCGCAAAAATCACCACTGCTCGTTTACGCTGGAACGGATTCGGCGACTGTAAAGCACGCATCGGCCGATAGGCCGATAGTCATGCTGTCACGCGGGGGGGCGCGGAACCAGTGTGAGATAGGGTATTTGCGCAAATACTGCAAGATTGAGGAGCTCTCCGACAACCCGAAAGTTTTGGTCAAGAAAGCGGAGGCTGAAACGACGGGCGCGGAAAAAGCCCTTTCCTTTCGGATCGCTTCTATTTTGTCGACAGACTACTTTCTGGAATCGCATATCAGGTTCGGCAAGATCTCGCACGGTTTGCCGGTATTGGTGACTGTTTCCAAGCCTCCCGTCGAGATATATCTCGACCCTGCGGGCGCCACCGTCAGGCTCATCCTAGAGGTTTACGACAAAGAATATTCGGCATTCAGCCACATGGCAAAAGACTTCGTGCGGACAATGATTTTCCCCCGAGTATCCGAGCTAGTTCCGAGCGCCACGCGCCAGGGTGCAGAAGCTTTCCTGAAGGCAATACACAGGAGTCGTGAAGTATTCGAATATGAGACGACGGATCTGGAGAGCCTGACCACACTCTGGAAGGAATATCTGAATGGCAAACTGACATTCCAACAGGCAACCGAGCGCTCGACGAAGGTTGCGGTTCGAAGTTATCAGGTCCTCGACAGGAGTGCGGCTGCTCCAGTGAGAGAGGTCGTGCCCGACGTGATAGACAATCAAGCGGCTATTGGGCAACCAGAGGAGAAACAATTCGGGCCAGTTCCACCGATTCAGCGGCTCGATATGAGCACCGAGCGAAAGCTGCTAACGATCGGTGATTCGGAGGCAGCACTCAAAGGATATCGATGCTTTCTTGCGCTAACCGATCGGATTTGGGAGGAAAAGGGTGATTTTTTCCTGCAGCCACACCGCACCTCGGTAGTGTGGGGAGGTCAAAAGGCGCTGTTCATTTTTGAACATCATTCCGGCGATTTCGGCTTGTACTACGATTTGCAAACACAGAATCTTATCAGCGAACAATCAGGCGGGGGCTCATTCGAGACATGCACGATCGTTATGAAGAATCGAATTTTCATTCCCATACCACAGCCGATTCAGGCGAGCTTCTTGCCTCATCAGGATGAGAAGAAACGATTCGAAGTTCGATGCGACATTCTTCACATAGACCGTTTTCCGGAGGACTAGAGCGCATTGCATAAGCCATCTAAGTTATTGATTCCATTGGGTCGAAATTGGGTTGTGCAACAGCTTCTGGTGTCATCGCCACTGAATTCGTAGCTTTAAGGACGACAACCTGCAGAGAAAGATCGGCGCCGCAAGCACCATCATTGGCGGGTTATCGGTTATCGCGGGGAAAGATATCGACAGAGCACGATGCTTCGCGGCACGCCCATGATTTGAGGTGATTAGGAGCCTGTCGCAGCCGGTTACCCCGCAAGTGCCCGACAACCCGCCCCCTTTGCTAACCCCTTTTCAAAGTCGAGTCGAAAGCCAGCCCCTTCATCGCTGGCTCGTGAGTGCGTACACCATGTCGCCGACGAAGCGCCGGAATGAATCGTTCTCGACGAACTGCTTGTAGACTTGCGTGTCGTCCTTCAAGAGATGCTGCATCACTTTGCCGAGCGCCTGGTCGTGCGCCATGCGCGCGGTGTGTGGCGTGTTCTCCTTCGCGTTCTGGTACGCCGCGTCAGCGGCGACCTTGGGGGCGATGTCGTCGCGGATGCGCTTGGCGACCCGGTCGGTGTCGGTGAACAGCGTGCCGAACTGCTCATTGAACGTCTTGAGGATGTTGCTCAAGCGGTCCAGCTCGGGTTCGCTCTTCCGACCGCCAGCCTCCGTTGGCACGGGCTCGATCTCAGAGTCCTTGTCCGCGAGCGCGATTTTCATGGCCGCTTTCTTCTCGACGCGGTAGCTGTCCATGTCGATGGCTTCGAGGATTCCTTTGGAGAGGTCCTCCTCCTGCGGCGCGGGCAACTTGGGCGTCAACAGATTGAGCAGGATCGAGAGCTTCTCCCACTCCGCGTTGCTGTACGGAATCACCGACGAGAGAAAGCTGTAGGTGCGGCAGAACACTTTGGCCTTACCCTTGAAGTCCACCTGGCCATCCTCGTCGAGCCTGTCCACATAGACCGCCACGCACGCGTCGAGGATTGGGTCGAGCTTGTCGCGGTCCGCTCCGCCGAGGAACAACCCCACCACCTGCTGCACCTGCTCCGGCGAATACACCTGCGCAGCATCCAGCGCCGCCTTCAGGTCATGCAGCTTGTTGGGGTCGGTTTCCTCCGCGAGTAGCGTGGTGCGGTAATAGTCCTGGAAGGCGAAGGTAATTGCCGCGCTGTTGTTCTGAAAATCGAGCACGAAGCAGTCGTATTTCTGCGGGTGCGCGCGATTGAGGCGCGACAAAGTCTGCACGGCCTTGATGCCAGAGAGCGGTTTGTCCACGTACATGGTATGCAGCAGAGGTTCGTCGTAGCCGGTCTGGAACTTATCGGCGCAGATCAGGAAGCGGTACGGGTCGGTCTGGATCTTGTCGGCAATGTCGCGGCTTGAAAAGCCGTTGAGAGAAACCTCGCTGACCCTCGCGCCACCGTAATCGTGCTCGCCCGAGAAGGCGACGATTGCCTGGTACGGGCTCTTGCGCTCGGCGAGGTATGTCTTGAAGGCGTAGAAGTACTGGATGGCCCGCTCGATGCCGCTCGTCACCACCATCGCGCGTGCCTGTCCGCCGATTTTCCCGGCCGCCAGCACCTGTTCGTGGAAGTGGTCCACCATGATCTCGGCCTTGAGCCGGATTGCGTGGTCGTGGCTCTCTACATACCGGCGCAGCTTCTTCTTGGCTTTTTTGGTGTCGAACTCCGGGTCGTCCTCGGTCTTTTTGACCAGCTTGTAGTAGCTGTCCACGGGCGTGTAGGTCTTGAGCACATCGAGGATGAAGTCTTCATCGATTGCCTGTTTCATCGTGTAGGAGTGGAAGGGCCGGTGCTTGACCTTGCCCTCGGCATCGGATGGCAGCGGCTCACCAAACATTTCCAGCGTCTTGTTCTTGGGGGTGGCGGTGAAGGCGAAGTAGCTGGCGTTGGTCAACATCTTGCGCGCCTCCATTCGCTTTTCCAGCGCCTCGTTCACCGTGTCCTCGGGGTCGGGTCCCGCGTCTTCGTCCTCCGCCGGGGCGCTAAGCGCCTGGCTCATCGCCGCCGAAGTCTTGCCGCCCTGGCTGGAGTGCGCTTCGTCGATGACAATGGCGAAGGTCTTGCCACCCTCGGTCGCGATCTCGTCAAGGATGAAGGGGAATTTCTGCACCGTCGAGACGATGATCTTCTTCCCCTCTTCGATGAACTTGCGCAGGTCGCCGGACCGCTCGGCGTGGCCCACCGTCGCACCAACCTGCATGAACTGCTTGATGGTGGTCTGGATCTGGTCGTCGAGCAGGCGACGGTCGGTCACGACGATGACCGAGTCGAAGACCTCCTTGTCGTCGCGCTTCAAACCGATGAGCTGGTGCGCGAGCCAGGCGATGGAGTTCGACTTGCCACTTCCGGCCGAGTGCTGGATCAGGTAACGCTTGCCCGCGCCGTGCGCGCGTACATCGGCCAGCGCCTGCCTCACCACGCCGAGCTGGTGATAGCGCGGCCACACCTGCTTGCGCTTCTTCTTGCCGGTGCGCGGGTCCTTCTCCTCGACGATCTGCGCGTAGTTTTCGAGGATGTTGGTGAGACCCGCCGGGGTGAGCACGTCTTTCCAGAGATAGTCGGTCTTGAGGCCGTGCGGGTTGGGCGGGTTGCCCGCGCCGTCGTGGTAGCCCTTGTTGAAGGGCAGGAACCACGAGCGCTTGCCCGCAAGCTCGGTGCACATCTGCACCTCGCTGTCGTCCACCGCGAAGTGCACGACGCAGCGGCCGAACTCGAACAGTCGCTCGCGTGGGTCGCGGTCGCGGCGGTACTGCTCGACCGCGTCCTCCACCGTCTGCTTGGTGAGGCTGTTCTTCAGCTCGAAGGTCGCGATCGGCAGGCCGTTGATGAACAAGCAGAGGTCGAGCGCGCGGCGCGTCTCGTCCATGCTGTAGGCGAGCTGGCGCGTGATTGAAAAGCGGTTCTGGGCATGCAGAGCCTCGGCTTTGGCGTTGCCCGGCGATGGCGTGCCGTAGAACAGATCGAAGTGCACTGGCCCGTGCTCGACGCCCTTGCGCAGCACATCGATGACGCCGCGCTTGCCGATTTCGGCCGAAAGGCGGGCGAGGAACTTGAGGCGGTTGATGTCCTTGGCGTCGTCCGTGTCGGGCATCGCCAGCTTCTTGAACGCCTCGGGCTGGGTGGAGCGCAGGAAAGCGAAGAGCTGCGGCACATCTAGCGCCTGGGCGCGATCATAGTCCTTCGGGCTCCCGGCGAAATAGCCAGTGCCGGTAGCGTCTGGTTTCTTCCCCACTGAGCCTGGAATGACGGCGAAACCATCGGTGCCGGTCATATGCCGCATGATGAGCGTTTCGAGGCCCTTCTCGCTGGTGTCGGTGGTCATACGAGGGCCTCCTCGTCAGCGGCTTCGGGATCGTCGCTCAGGTCGGTGTCGTCCTCGACGATGTCATGTGAGACTTCGACGGGTAGACGCGCTGCCTCCTCGCGCACATCAAGCTTTCCGGTAACTAGGTCAGCGACAAGGCGTGTGCGGTATTCGCGAAGAAGTTCGATCTCGCGTTCGAGGCGGGCGATGGTGGTGTTCAAGCCTTCGGTCTCCAATCGAACTGCTTCGACGATCCGCTTCTGCTCCTTAGGTGGAGGCTGAATGATCGGAAGCCGGAAGAACTCTTCGGGATACAAGCGGAGGCGCGAAGCTCGTACTCCTGTTGAACGACAAATAATATTCGAGACATATGGCCTGCTTCGGAGCAGGCCATCCATATAGGTTCCAATGATAGATTCGGGGAGACGTGGACGGTAGACGGCGTAAGCGGGACTGATGATTCCTGCGTGAGTAGACACTCCCAACGCGCCCATCCACGCCCACATTGTGTTCACGACTAGGTCACCCGGTCGGCAGAGCTTGTGGCCTGCATATGACGCGGCCTTGAACATTGTTATATTCTTTTGGCTGCGTGGGGTCACGCCGGTAAGGTGAGAAACGGACAGCAGTTCTTCGCTGCCATCGGTAGAGCGCTCATCCACTTCGCGGTACAGGTACTTCGCACGGCGTACCTCCCAATGCTGCGGAATATCGCCGAGCCATGGGATCCCGGAGGGTTTGAGGGGGACTGCGGAGTCGAGGCCACGGGTGACGGCGCGGTGGATAATGGCTTGCTTCTGCTCGTCGAGCAGGGCGATCACGTTACGCTTCGCCCGGATCGCCCGCTCCAGCCGACCGTTCGCCCAATCCAGAAACCGCACAATCGCCGTCTGCTCGTCGGGCGGGGGCAAAGGCACACGCTGTCCGCCGAAAGTGTCGTAACGGAAATCGGTAGAGCGTTCACGGATGCCGCGAGAGAGTGCCAAAATCCACTGTGATCGCGCCATCTCACGAACGATGAAAGCATAGTAATGCGCGTTGACGCCTGGGTTAGGCTGACACACCGCGTAAACAGGCGTGGCCTTGCCGTCACTGTCCGATACGCCAACCGCACCCGCGAAGGCGTCCATTGCATGAATCACGAGGTCGCCCTTTCGGATGCCTTGGTAGCCGAGTTCGTAGATTGCCTCCGTGAACCCGCGCAAGCGGCGATTCTTACGGAGGGTCACCATGCCGTCCCGGAAACAAGTGACGACGTCGTCGTCGTCACCAACGGGCCGCGCCATTTTTGTGAAGAGCCATTTCGCCCTCTCTCGCGACCAATGCCTTGGCACCTGGCCTAGCCACGGCAGCCCCGATTCCTTATATTCCGGATACGGCTTGAGGTCAGCGATCATGCCTGGCCCCGATTCAGCAGGTCGGCGGGATTCCAAATGCGCTCGGCGATCTGCCGGTAGAGCTGGCTGCGGTTTTCGAGATCAGCCTTGTTGAACTCTGCGTGCGGCACGAACGGCAAGCCACTCTCTTCCTTGAAGCAGACGAAGCCGGGGTTATGGTCGTAGCACTGCGGGTGCAGCGAGCGAGCCAGCAAGTTCTGCGTGTTGTAGTGCGGCAGCTTGTCCGCATAAGTGAGGTCGCCATAGCTGGCGTTGAAGCTCTTGGGCAGCAGCAACAGGCCGCCGATGCGGTTGCGGTGCTCGGCAAAGTCGGCTGGATGAGGAAACTCGGCGGAGTGGCGTTCGGCGTGGTCGGCCCAGATGTGCTCGACTTCGTAGCGGGTCTTGCCCTCGCTCACGTAGTCGAGATACCGCGACGGTTGGCCGGACTGCGTCTCCACATAGTCGGTGAGACGGGCAAGGATGCGGTGGAGCGGGTAGCGATTCTGCTGGTGCATCCGCAGCCGGTCGTTGCTGACGAAAGTCTCCTCTTCCTTGCTCAGAAACTCGTGCAGCTTGTGCGCGAGGGCGGCGGGCGCAAGGTTGCGAATGTCACGCATCACCACGAACATGGCGTATTGCATGGTCGAATAGGCGATGGTGCGGAAGTTCCACAGTCGCCAGGTAAGTAGGATGTCTAGATACTGCGCCACGAGGCCAATCTTGCGCACGACCACCTGCTCGCTGTCGTCGGGCCGCAGCGGCGCCAGGAGAAGCATGTATTGTAGCGTGAAGCCTTGCTGGGAGTTGTAGAGGACGTGCTCCAGGCCGGCTACAGGCTTCTGCGCCGCCTCGATGAGCCGCAGGTATTGGCGGCTGTAGAAGTCGAAGTCGCGGTCGATAAAACGGAAGAAATCGTCGCTGTGCTTGAGGCCCACGGTGGCGGCGGCATCGCGCAGCCAGCGGTGGAACTCCGTGCCGATGCGGTCGAAATCCTCCGGCCTCGCGCCCTTCTTGCGCTCGCGGATCTTGGTGGCGTATTGGCTACGAAGCCAGGCCTTGAAACAGTCGGATTCCACCTCCTTGCCCGCGTCGTTGAGTTCGCGGATGCGATCACGCCAGCGAGTGTTGGCGGCGGTGCGTTTGGCCTCGTCAATGTTCGCGAGCAGGTAGCCCTTGAGCATGTCCGTGGGACTGAGTGAGAGCCCGCGGTCGTTCATGGTCTCGAAGATAGTGTAGGCATCGTCGTCGGAGTAGGCGGTGATCTCGACGAGGTGGACGTTCTCCAGCAACCAGTCGATGAAGTACGGGAGCGCTGCCTCTCGCAGCTCCTCGGGGAAGCAGGTCTCTAGGTCGTGATAGCGCTGAACAAGGTTCTGCACCGACTCGGGACGGTCGGTCACGTCAAAGGGCTGGCCTTCGTAGAGCGCGTCCATCGCCGGGGTGCGCTCATCAACATGGAGGTTGAAGGACTTCTGGTCGAACTTCTCGGAGAAGATCAGTTCGTCCACATTCACCTGCTTGGGGCGATCCATCTGTAGGTTGCGCAGCAGGATGAGCAAGAGGGTCACGCTGGTGAGACGCTGTTGGCCGTCCACGATGTAACCAACACTCTCCTTCTTGCTGATGATGATAGAGCCTAGGAAGTAGTGGGGATAGTCGGCGACTTTGCTGCGCGGATGCGTGGGTTGGTATTCCTCCAAGAACTTGTCACTGAGGTCGTCCACAAGTTCGCGAATCTGCTTCTCGTGCCACTTGTATTCTCTCTGGTAGTAGTCGATCGAGTATTTCACGCCCTTGAGCAGCTCGCGGATGGTCTTGGCTTTGCCGAGGATTTCTCTCATTTCGCAGCTGCCTTCAGTAAACCGTCCAAGAGCCCCTCGGCCTCTTTCTCGATCGCGAGGATGTCGGCGCTGATTTCTTCAAGCGTGCGCAGCGGCTGTGGTTTGTAGAAGTGCCGCGTAAAGCTGACCTCGTAGCCGATTTTGGTGGCGTCTTCCTTGATCCACGCGTCGGGCGTGTAGGGCAAAACCTCGCGGCGGATGAAGACCTCGATGCCGCCGTCTTCCAGGAGCGGCACCTGCTCGGTGTCGCGCAGGTCGGAGTCGGGCTCGTACTCGACGATGGCGGCCTTCCCGCCCGCCGTCGCCTCGAACAGGCCGTGCAGCGGGTCGGCCTTGGCCTTACCGGGGTTGTAAACCTTGCCGATCACTGGGAGTGCCGTTTCGACGCGCCAGCTCACGGCCTTGAGAATCTGTTTGAGGTCGGCGGCGGCGAGTTTGATGTTTGCCTTCTTGAGCGCGGCATCGACGCGGTCGCGGAAGACATTGTGATCCTCGAAGAGCGAGTCGCCCAGCACCTCGCGCACATTCATGGCGACTTCTACCAGACGGCCGTCGCGCTCCCAAGTCTTGGGGTCGAGCAGCTTCTTTTTCTTCTTCTCAGGCAGGCCCTTCTTCGAGCTAGCGCCCTCTTCGTCGTCGGGTTCGGCTTCGTCGTTGCCCCAATCGGCCAGGCGCGTTTCCAGCGCAGCGGAGATCTTGCCGAAGTTGGTGAAAAGCTCGTCGCCGAATTCCTCGTAGAGCGCAGCGCGCAGGTCTTCGTCGCCGGATGTGAATCGCAACGTCTCGATTGCCTTGAGGGTAAGTTGGCTGTGCAAGCGCAGCGGGCGCTCGACCGTGACCTTCCAGTACCCCAAGGCGGCGTTGGGAAAGATTTTGGACTCGGGCGTTTCCTTAAAGTCAAGAAAGGTGCGGCTGATGCGCTCGATGTCCTCTGGCGAGAGTTCGCAGTTCTTCTTGCCAAGATTCTTGCGCAGCGGCTTGAACCACTGACTGGCGTCGATGAGCTGCACCTGGCCCTCGCGGTGCGCGGGCTTCTTGTTGGACAGTACCCAGACGTAGGTCGCGATGCCAGTGTTGTAGAAGAGGTTGAGCGGCAGTGCGATGATGGCTTCGAGCCAGTCGTTCTCGATGAGCCAGCGGCGGATGTTGCTCTCACCCTGGCCCGCGTCGCCGGTGAAGAGCGACGAGCCGTTGTGAACCTCGGCGATGCGGCTGCCGAGGGCGGACTTGGCGTTCATCTTCGACGCCATGTTGGCCAGGAAGAGCATCTGGCCGTCGCTGGAGCGCGTGACGAGCGACAGCTCCTGGCCCTTGTGCATGACCTTGAAGCGCGGGTCGCGCATCCCGTCCTTGCCGCCCATCGCCTCAAGGTCCTTCTTCCAGCTCTTCCCGTAAGGCGGGTTGGCGAGCATGAAGTCGAACTCTTGCGCCGGAAAAGCGTCGTGCGAAAGAGTGGACCATTCCGCGCCGCCGACAATGTGGTCGGCGCTCTCGCCCTCACCTTTGAGCAGCATGTCCGCCTTGCAGACGGCGTAGGTCTCGGGATTAATCTCCTGGCCATAGAGCTGGCACTTGACTTGTTGGGCGCGCTTCGCGCCGATCGCCGTGAGCGTCTCCTCCCCCACGGTCAGCATGCCGCCTGTGCCGCAAGCGCAGTCGTAGAGCAGGTAGGTGCCGGACTTGATCTTGGCCTCGATGGGCAGGAACACGAGGTTGGCCATCAGTCGAACAGCGTCGCGCGGCGTCCAGTGCTCGCCTGCCTCCTCGTTATTCTCCTCGTTGAACTTCCGGACCAGCTCCTCGAAGACCGTGCCCATCGAGTGGTTGTCGATTCCCGCCGGAGAGAGGTCGATGTCGGGGTCGAGAAATTTGTTGATCAGCGTGCCGATGGCGTCGGCCTTTGAGAGGGTTGTGAGCTGGTTGCGGAACTTGAAGTTGTCGAGGATATCCTGGACGTTGGGGGAGAAGCCGTTGAGGTAGTCCTCGAAATCGGCAAGCAACTGTTGCTGGCTGGCGCGAGACTTGAGGTCGCGCAGCGTGAAACGTGATGTATTGTAAAACGCCTGGCCTGCTGCATCGCAGAGAGCAGCGCGCTGCTCGGTAATGCGGGCCTCGTCGAGCATCTTCTTGGTGTCGAGCACCGCCTTCTTGGTGGGCTCCAGCACGGCGTCCATGCGCCGGATGACGCACATGGGAAGAATCACATCCGGGTACTTCCCACGCTTGAAGAGATCGCGCAGGACATCGTCGGCGATGCCCCAGATGAAGGAGACAATCTTGTTGTGCGTTGCTTGGTCCACTATTAAGTTCGCCCCTTTACCTTTTGTCACACGGGTGCGTCATCTGTCCCGCACCGGATTAGGAATCAGAAACTTTGGCAACTCTACCAGACTAAAGAAAGGGTGTCAGCGGAAGTGTTTGAGGCCCGAAACGCACGACTTGATGGAGTCTGTCGCGATCGCCGTGCCGCTTGCCGTGGCGGTGACGGCGAATGAGGTGTAGATAAGGTATTTGGGAACTGCGGTGTGATGGCGTAAGCTCCGATTAACTAGCGACCGTCGGAATTTGAGGGACTGGCACATGAATTCAGGACCGTCATCCATACACGTCTGGCAAGACAACGAAACAGACGTAGACCTTCTAGGTTTCCAGGTTCACGCAGACTTGATTCGTTCGGTCATCACCGATCCGACAGTGCTTCCGGTGACCGTGGGAGTGTTTGGGGACTGGGGTGGTGGAAAGTCAAGCATCATGAAGATGCTCCAAAAGGAACTTTCGAACGAAGATTCGTATCCCACCGTCGTTTGCCTGTACTTCAATGGGTGGACGTTCGAAGGCTACGAAGATGCCAAGTCTGCGCTCCTCAGCTCGATTCTCATTCAGTTGGGAGAACACAAGAGATTCGGACCCAAAGCTAAAGATTTAGTTGTGAAGCTGCTCAAGCGTCTTAAGTGGATGGAAGTAGCAAAACTCGCCGTCAAACATGTTGGCATCCCCGTTGCGGTTGTTGCTGCGACAGGCGGACTCGCTGCCGTTCCGGTCGCTGCCGCCGTGGTTGCTGGCTCGATAGTGAGTAGCAGTTTAGGCAAGACGGATGGCAGTGATGTTTCAACCCCAGACATCAATTGGTCAGCTCTCGTCGAGGCTAGCCCAGAGAAACCGGACCTCATGGGAGTACGCAAGTTTCGTGACGAGTTTTCAAAGATGTTGGAAAAGACTGAGATATCGGCCCTTGTGGTTCTTATTGATGACCTCGATCGATGTTTGCCGGAGCGCTTAATTGAGACGCTGGAGGCTATAAAGCTGTTCGTGTCCGTACCAAGAACAGCGTTCGTCATCGGGGCCGATCCCCGCATTGTCCGTCACGCAATATCGACCAGGTATGTTAAAAGGCACCTTCAAAACCCCACGTCTGAAGAGGCTTCCGAGTCAAGGCGAGAGGAAGAGTCCTTGGTTCAAGACTACCTCGAGAAACTCATTCAAGTTCCTTATCAGCTACCGCGTCTTTCGCCGAGCGAGATTGAAACTTACATCAACCTGCTAGCGTGCGAGAAGCTTCTCGATAAGGGGCAGAGTGCCACGGTCTTGACCGCTTGGAGAGAGACGCGTGCGCAGAACGTCTATGCCGCATTCACCGCGGACGCGATCCAGAAATCCCTCAAACTTACTGAATTGCCGACAGCTCTCAAAGAACAGTTGGACTGGAGCACAGCGGTCGCTTCTGTGATTACGGAGGGGCTGAAAGGAAATCCGCGACAAGTTAAGCGCATGCTTAATGCGATGTCTCTCCGCAAACAATTGGCCACTGTTGCGCGAATTTCTATCAAAGAGGAAGTGTTGGCCAAGCTCATGGTGTTGGAATATTCAAATCTGCCGCTCTTTCAAGAGCTCAACCAATGGCAAGCGGGGGAAAAAGGTGTCCCCGACAAAATCAGGACACTCGAAGAGCAGGCTCTAGGAGATGGCGAAGCTCAAAAGATTTCCACTGAAGATGGTCTCTCAAAGTGGAGGACACCATCGGTATTTTCCTGGCTCCGCATGAGACCGCCTTTGTCAGGCGAAGATCTGCGCGACTATTTCTGGTTGGCAAGAGACCGGACTGGTTCCACTCTCACCGGAATCACGATGATTCCCCCGAATGTCCAGCTCGCGGTTCGTAGACTTCTCTCGGACAACGCCGGTGAGAAAGCATTGGGCGCAAAGGCAACCCTCTTACTATCGGAGCAGGAAAGGACATCGCTGTTCGACCTCCTAAAACTGGAAGCGGAGCGCCACCCGGATCGAGCAGCGCCAGTTGCAGCGCTCCACACACTCGCAATTCAAAAAGTCCCTGGGGCCGCTCCCAAGCTCATCGAGACGGCACGCAGCATTCCCGCAGCGTCGCTTCTGCCATCTGTTCCGCAGAATATCGCTGAACTAGCACTGCACGATGCTGATTTGCGTAGCTCCGCCCTCGATGTTCTGAGAGAAATTGCTACGCACGAGAAAACAAAGGCTGGAAAGGCTGCGACTAGCGCGTTGGCAAGTCTAGCAAAGAAGGTATAAGCATGGGCACTTCGCGTGGATACAAGATGCCGACCGGGGGGAACTGGACACCCTTGAAGAATGACGCTACGGATTTCGTTCAAGGAACCGGCGGCCCTGAAATAACTCCAGGCAATCTGATCACTGATTTCATTCGTGTAAGTGGCGGCTTCAAAGGATTGCGTAAGGGAAGTGGTGGCAGTGCGCCCACAGGAATTGATGGGGGAGGCACTGGAGGTTCGGCAAGACCTGGAAGTTCTGGAAGGAGTGGAAATTCAGGAAGAGGTGGAAGTGGCGAGAGCCGCTCGGCCGCCGTCGGGACGGCCCGGAACCTGGGAGGATTTCTTTCGAGAGTCGGCGAGGTCGGATTTAAGGAAGCGCTTCGCGAAAGAGGCCTTGAAAAGGTAATAGGAAAGTCGGCGGCAGAAATTTCTGAAGCCCTGCTGGATGAATTTGCCGGACCCGCAAGCACGCTTGACAATGCACTCGCGAGAGAAGCCTTGGCTGACATTAGAGATGAGATATTGGAGGACGCCGAGACATTCGAGGATGTCGAACAACGCTTGAACGTCGCCATCGATGAGCTTGGAGTATTCGGTATTCTCGCGAACTTTTTCGGGCACTATGTCTTCAAAATGTTTTGTCGCAATTTTTATGAAGATTGGTTAAAGAAAGTCGGCGACTCGAAAGCGGTCAGCGGTCTTCGACAAATCAAGGACTACATCACCTCATCCCTACGGACAAAACTTGCCAATCGAAAAATCGGCGCCGTTGATTGGAAGAAGAGCGAGGGGCTTCGCCTCACCGAAGAGGTTCTGAGGGAAACCGTGGAAGTATTCGGGGTGACGGCATGAGCATGTCTGTGGAATTTGACGCTAATCGCCGCCACGAAGATGGGCTCGCTCTAGTCACTCTTTCTGGACCGCAGGTGGATGATGTTGAGGTGGATTTACCGTTCAGGGATCTTCATCGATCACTCGGAACCCCGAACTCAATGGCCCTTGAGCTGCTGTTGGTTGCAGGTGCGTGTTACGCGATCGATAAGGTCGTGTCCCGCAGGCGTACTTCAGATGTTTGGACGCGGGATCTGAGCGTAAGCTTCCCGGTTTCTGACCCAAAGCGGTGGTCGAAGGTATCCGCTCGTCTGGACACAGCCTTGACTTTTTTGTCCGGCGACGTATGGCGAACTTCATTTCGGCCAACTAACTGTGATTTGTTCGTCCCACCCAAGCGCCGCCGTCACCTGGCGAAGGCCCCTCTTGAGCCAAAGACGTTCGAGGCCGTATCCCTTTTCTCCGGTGGGCTCGATTCCCTGATTGGAACTATTGATTTTCTTCAGGAACACCCGGATCGCTGCATCATGCTGATGGGACATTATGATTCTCCTGGCCCAAAAAGTCAGCAGAGAGCGTTATATGAGAAGCTCACGGCCGAGTTTCCTCACCGAACGAAATTGGTGCAAGTGCGCGTCTCACAAAAACCGAGGAAGAATGTCGAGCCGTCCCTTCGGTCGAGGTCAATTATCTTCCTCGCTCTGGGAATCTATGCTGCCTCCGAATGCGGCTCTGATGTGCCTCTTATCGCTCCCGAGAACGGCATCATCGCGCTAAATCTTCCCCTCACACCATCCCGCATTGGGTCATGCAGTACCAGAACCATGCACCCGTTCTATCTGAGCACGTTCCGCTCGATTGTCCGGGATCTCGGATTAAAGAACAAAATCGTAAACCCGTTGGAACTGAAGACCAAAGGACAGTGCGTCGCGGAGAGCCGCAATTTGAACTTTTTGAGAGCGGTGGCTTCAAGGACAGTTTCCTGTTCCCACGGCACGCGGCGGCAAGAGTGGAAGCGAAAGAATGCAGCTAACTGCGGCTACTGTGTACCATGCTTATTCCGAAGGGCATCCCTGCACGCGGCGCAGCTTGATTTTGGGTCGGAATACGGCATTGATGTCTGCTCGGATGAGTTGACGGTCGCTTCACATTTGATCAGCGCCGACGACATTCGGGCTCTCACCAGCGGTCTTCGGCAGTTCACTACCGATGCCTCTATTCGAAGGGCTATCACTGCCGTTGCCCTCGTCGAGCCATTGGATGATTACATTGCATTGGTAAAGAGGGGTCTTAGCGAGATTCGTACATGGATTCACGACAAAGGTTCTGCCTCGCTCCGTGAAGCGGCGGGCATTCAGAAGACCGGGCATGCTTGACGCGCATTGCCATATTGACCTTTATCCCGATCCATCGCGAATCGCCGTTGATGCCGAAAGCGCGGGTGTGTTCACGGTATGTGTAACGAACCTTCCGTCTGCCTTCGAGGCCGCATATCCCCATATTCAACGCTTTAAGAAAGTTCGACTCGCTCTTGGGCTTCATCCTCTTCGTGCCGACGCGCACACGGAAGAAGAATTGGCGCGATTCACGACGCTGGTTGGCGAAACTTCGTTCATCGGAGAAGTCGGACTGGACTTTTCACGGGATGGAGTGGCCACGCGCGACCGGCAATTGGCATCCTTTAGGTTCGTTTTGCGCTCTTTGAAAGGAGAACCGAAATTCGTCACGATTCATTCTAGGCAAGCAGAGGTCTCTGTCCTGGAGCTTTTGGCGGAAGAGTATCGGCAGCCTGTCGTGTTTCATTGGTACACAGGAACTCAAAAGAACTTGGATCTAGCAATTGAGCAAGGTCACTTCTTCTCCATCAACCCGGCGATGACATGGAGCAAGAAAGGTAAATCAATAATTGCGCGGATTCCGCCGGACAGAACGTTAACCGAGTCCGACGGTCCATTCATTAAGGTAGGCGCGAGAACGATTGTGCCAGCGGATATTCAGTTGGTGGAAGATGCTTTGGCTGAAGTCTGGGGAACCGATCCATCTGCGGTCCGAACTGGAGTGGCTGATAATTTTCGGCGATTGATGGGGCCGCTGAGAAGGCCGAAGGAATAGCCTGACGGCAGCGGCCCTGCCCTGCCCTCTCCAGGTAGGCTCTAGAATCTCGCTCTGCAGAATGTCAGGTTGCGGCCGCGCGCTCAAGCGCCGCGACCGCGCGCTCGAAGGTTTCGCCCAGAACCCAGCCATTGCGGTCGGCAAGCGCGTAGAACCGATCGATGGTCTCGGCACGCGCCTTGATGTTGAGCTGGATATTGCGCCCGGTGCGGTGCCTCCTTGGCTCGCGCGTTGTTGGTTCTCTCTGCGCTTGTCGCGCGACAGGAACGGGCGCAGCGGTCTCGCGAGGCGCCTGGATCGGCTCCCGGCTCACAAAGCTGGCGGACTCCGAGATTGCCTTCACTTGCTCCGGTTGAGCAGCAGGCTTGACTGCTGTTCGCGGCTTGAATCCAGAGATGTCGATTTCGGGTCCTTGGTCGAATACACTGGCGCGTTCCATTATGCGACCTCCTGGTTCAATTCGGAGTCCGCCGAGGAATCCGCGTTCTGACGCAACAAGGTGAGGACCTCGCCCGCCAATTCGCGGGCATTTTTTATGGCTGCGTCCCGGTTGCTCACCTGGCTAGCGTCCAGCGATTCGAGGGTGCCGCCAAACGAGAAGATGGCGCGAAACGCTTCGCGCTCGTTCATCTGGGTGCGAAGCGAAGGCACGTTATGCTTTTTGAATTCTTCGCGAATGTGTTGCAGCGTGCGGGGACGAATCGCAGAATTCGTGCGAGTGAACAAGAGCGAGTACGGTATGGTTCGCCCGAAAGCTTTTTCCTGCTGCCGGATCAGCTTGACGGCCTTGGCGGCCTCGAAAGCGTCGAGTTGGGAGCCCTGAGTCGGAACAATGACAAGATCGGCTCTGCTGATCGCATATGCCACCGTCATCGAGGCCGTACCTTCCAGATCGACGACGACGAAGGTGGTTCGTCGCGCCGCCTCTTCGATCGCTTCGATGATTGTTGATTCCGAGATATCGGCGAGAACGGTCAGGTTCTCGGGACAGCCCGGCCTTCGTGCCCATTGGGAAACCGGCTTGTTCGGGTCGGCGTCGATTGCGGTGACGGCGGCGCCCTTCAGAGCGAGTTCGGTCGCAAGTACGACGGCCGAGGTGGATTTTCCCGCACCTCCCTTCGGGCTTGCGAAGACGATGACCGGCATGAGGCGTTCTCCCATGTGAGAGTTGCAGGCGTCTCTAATAGTTGATCGTAGAGATATCGGACGGTCAACCGAAAGCTATCTGATACCAGGATGCTATCCGCTTTCGGATAGCTACCAAGTAGCTATCCGAAAGCATGACTTGATTCGAATGTGTGCGCGAGGGTGAAGGAGTAGTTTTAGTCACTATCTGGCACGGTTCTTTGCGAGCCATTTAGCAACCTCGGTCGGAACGACGCTGTCAGCCGCCCTGGTAGCTACTAAGTAGCTATCCGAAAGCATGAGTTGCTTCGATGTGGTGGGTGTAATTTTACGCGCTCTTTGGCAGCTTTTCTTACGAGCTATTTGGCCATTCGTTGACGACGAATGCGCGTGGCGCTGTCATCTGAAACTGGGTCTCCGCAAACCCGTCCTCTCCGAATCTGCCTTCTCAAACATGGCGTTGCGTGAGATTGTGGCAAGAGTGGTGTGATGTCCGAATCCTGCTGATGTCCGATAAGTATCATTTATAGGAACCGAAGAAAAAGTAGGAAGCTAGACCCAAAACGGCGAGGCAGTACATGCAAAAACAGGGACAGGCACTCGTGCCATTCGGCTCAGCGCCTGGTGTGCCTGCCGTGGCAATCGAAAAGCTGGAGTCGGCGTCGGCGGAGCTGGCGAAGGAAGGCAAGGCACCGAACACGCGCCGCGCTTACGAGTCGGACTGGGCGAGTTGGGTGAAATTTTGCGAAGCGCACCAGTTCGTTCCGCTTCCCGCCGACCCGGACCAGGTCACGCTCTACCTGACACATCTCACAACCGAGTTCGGCATTAAGGGGAAAAAGCTCCGGCCCCGTAGCGCAGAGCGACATCTGGCGGCGATCAATACAACGCATTGCGCAATGGGGCTCGTCTTCGACCGGCACAATCCCACGCTCGTCAAAACCCTCGATGGCATCCGGCGTACTTTCGGTAAGAATCAGAAGGGCGCTCGGGCGCTCCGCACCGAGGACATCGCCGCCATGTGCGAGACGTTCGGACGGGACATCCGTTCGCTGCGCGACAAGGCGATCATTCTCCTCGGATTTGCGGGCGGCTTCCGGCGTTCGGAGATTGTCGGCCTGAACGCCGAAGATCTGAAATTCAAAGACGGCACTCTGCGCGTGACGCTGCGGCGATCGAAAACGGATCAGAAAGGGGAGGGGCGGACCATCGTCATCCTTCCGGGCCAAAATCTCAAAACCTGTCCGATCGCGGCTGTGCAGGCCTGGCTCAGCGCCGCCCATCTGAAGCACGAGGGAGGCGATCCCATCTTCCGGCCAATCAACCGCCATTCAAGCGTCGAACTTAACCGTCTCTCGGACCGTGCCGTCGATCTCATCCTCAAATGCGCTTGCCGCGCGGCACACCTCAAAGAATCCTATTCCGCCCACAGTCTGCGGGCTGGTCATGTGACCGAGGCGCTGGCGCGCGGGCACGATAGAGCCGCGATCAAACGCCAGACTGGCCACGCCAGCGACGCCATGCTCGACCGCTATTCTCGGGAAACCGATCTTGCCGCAAACAATAGCTCATCCAGCCTCGGCTTATGAGCACTAGCCGCACGGTCGTGAGCCCTGACAGCGATCTCCCGTGCTGGAAGTTTGGCAACAGCTTCTCCCGTCAGTGTGCCCCCGCGGCTAGCGGGCCTGAATATATTTGGAACAGGCTCGAAGTCTCGGGACCGGACGAGCTTCTCTACGATTTTATCGGCGCGGCGTCGGGGCCTGGCTTCGTCGATTGGCGGCCGGAGTGGCACAGCGTCTATGAGCAGATTTACTTCGAGGCGGTGAGGGGAGGGGCACCGACGCGCGAAGCAGCGGAGCATCTCGCCCGCAAATTGCGGGACATCCTCTGGCGCAGGCATGAAGAGGAGCGCACGCGCGCGGAGATGGACTCGCATGGTGTACCGCTCGATCTCAATGCGCTTATTCCGATTCCAGTGCGCGTCTTGCGCAAAGGCTTCGTCGAAGCCGGGCAGGACTGGATGTGGGCGCATTGGGGCGTGCGCTGGCCGATCCGGCGCGTCACGTTTGCGATCGAGCGTCGCGACATAAGTGGCAAGCCGGTCGCGGTGTTTCGCTTCCTTAGCGAGGACTGGTCGCCCTGGATCGCGCTTCTGCACATGCGCGAGCGCTGGCCGGAATTGCGGTTCGAAATGAAGGCGGGATATCTCGAATCAATCGAAACCTGAAACGGTCAAGACAGTTAGGAGCTATAGATATCTCAGGGTTGACTTGCTCGCGCGCGTTAATCCCAAATTTCGGAAGACACTTTTATTTTTTCCGATTACCCTGTCATCGTTGCTCTGCTTGTGTGTCCGAGGTACATGGCCTCTCGTAGTCGTCGAAGTTATACGTATTTCTTGAGCCTTCCCGAATAAGTCAACAGTTCACGCAAAACCCCAGGGAAATGTCATGACGAAAAACATGGCGCGTGTTTTTCTTGCTCTCCTTCTAGCTTATGCGTCGCCGTGTTTAGCACAATCAGTTACCTCGGTTTCGAATAGCGACGGTACTCTCACCATATCTCCGACGACCGGCGCCGTCGTCGCGTCATTGGCTGCCGCGCCCACGGCCTCCACCTCCATGACGGCGCCATTCTTTAACGCGACTACAGCGGGAACGGGATATAAACTGGGGGGAACTCCGGTTCTATTTTTCCCTAACGGCAACACGATAAGTATTGCAGTCGGAGGAAGTGCGCTCGCCTCCATAACCAGTGGCACCGGCAATATGGCAGTCGGCGCGGCAGCCCTTGAGTTTGACACGAGTGGCACCGATAATACGGCGCTCGGATATACGGCCCTCCAGCATCTGACAAGCTCAAACGGGAACCTCGCAATCGGCGTGAGCGCGATGCAGGGATCTACGGGCGCGCCGCTGACGACTGGGGGCGGCAATACGGCTATCGGCAACTCGGCGCTTATCGACATACAGAGTACAGCGACGGATAATGTTGGAATCGGCGCCTCGGCTGCCGAGAGCCTAACGACCGGAAATTATAACGTCGCCATTGGCACAACCGCCTTAAATGATGACACCACCGGCAGCGACAGCACGGCGATAGGAATATTTGCGCTCTATAGCGCCACCGGCAGCCCGAACACGGCGACCGGCTATTATGCCGGGGCCTATATTTCCACCGGAACCGATAACGTCGCCATTGGCGACAACGCGATGGTGAGCACCAGCGCCAATTCCGTGACGGGCAGCTACAACATCGCAATTGGCGACTACGCGCTAGCGGCAATCACCGGCGCCGCCACGAGTAACGTCGCCGTCGGGTATGACGCTCTCACGTCTAACACCAGCGGAAATTACAATACCGCGGTCGGGTATGAGGCACTTGGGGACAACAATACCGGCAGCGACAGCGCGGCCTTCGGTTACGAAGCGCTCTATAGCGCAACCAGCAGTCCGAACACAGCGCTCGGCTATGAGGCTGGATTTAGCATCACGACAGGCACCGACAATACGTTGGTCGGCGTTGAGGCTGGCAAGGACATAACCACCGGCTCTGACAATATCATCTTAGGCGAAGGCGGGACCGGCAACGCAATTACAACCGGAAGCGGCAACATCCTCATCGGCAACAACCTCTCGGGATTCTCGTCGTCAGTCAGTAACCTGATCGACATTGGCGGGGTCATCGTTATCACCACCGGAAGCCCTCCCACGGCGGACATCTACGCGAATTTGGTCGCGGAAGATACTTTGAATGCGGGAGGGCTCGTTTATGCTCCCTACCTAGGCAGCGGCAACGGTAACTTTGTCTGCTGGAACACTATTGGTGGTGAGGTTTTACAGCAGTCATCGCCCTGCAACCAGTCGCAGCGTAAATTGAAGGAGAATTTTGTCGGTGTATCAGATGCGACAGCCCTGTCCGACCTTATGGCCTTGAAACCAACTCAATTCAACTTCAAGGCCACAACGCCCGCGAATCCCGACCCGAACGCCACCGGCACACAATACGGACTTATCGCCGAAGAAGTTGCGGCGGTCGATCCGAAACTGACCGTTTATGAGAATGATATGAAGACGCCAAAATCATGGCGGCAAGATTCGGTGATTGCACTTCTTGTGAAGGCAACCCAGGAACAGATGAAGACAGTTCAGAAACAGCAAAAAGAAATCGACGACTTGAAAGCCGAGCTGAAAACTCTGCGGGAGCAACAGGCCAAGTAAAGCGTATTCCCACCGATACAGGAGCACAGACATGCGTAAATTTCCTCTCGCCTCATCGGCTCTCATCGCCGTCCTGCTATCCGCCCCGGCTCTTGCCGCAACGGATTCACAGGCTGAAATTTCTGCGCTCAAAGCTGAAGTCCAGCAGCTGGCGGCCGAAGTCGCCGAACTGAAGAAGCAGCAGACGACCCAGGTTACTAAGGTCGATCAATTACAGACTCAGGAAATGGCCCAGGACAGCAAAGTCGAACAATTACAAAAACAAGAGGCTACCCAGGCGCAAGAGCCAAGCATTGAGCCAACTGCTGCTTCCGGAACCCATGACTGGTCAGGCCCTTATGTGGGCGCGAATGTCGGCGCCGGGATGGCAAGCGGAACGGTCGCAGACAAAGACAGCACCAGCATCGCCAGTGCCGACATTTTCAGCGAGGCCTTTGCCCAGGGCGGCCTTCATGCCGGGTATAATTATCAGATAAAGAACACCGTGCTTGGTGTCGAAGCCGAGGCCAACCTCGGTAGCCAGGATCATAAAGGCAATCTCGACGCGTCCTCCACTGCTGACGTCATGTTCACGAAATCGCAGATCGACTGGTCTGCTGCTCTCCTTGGCCGTGCTGGCATCGCAGTGGGCGATAGTCTCTTCTTCATGGATGCCGGACCTGCAATCGCTCACCTGAGCGGAATATCGAATGCCCCGGGAGCACTGGGCCTTAAGTGGAGCGTGGACACCTGGACGCCTGGCATTAAAGGCGGCGTTGGCGCTGAATTTATGGTAACTCCGGACATTTCGCTCCGCGCACAGTATAGTGTGCTTGCAGTTGCCCAGGAGAGCGTCAATCCTAGCGTCAATCTTTCCTCATCCTGCTCCCAAACCGGTATTTGCCATAACGTCTGGGCGAATATGCAGCAAACCGCCACGGTCGGAGCGGACTGGCATTTCTAGGTGGCGGCGTCTGGAAGCACGCTAGGGGCGCGGCCGTTTCTGCCGCCATTGCTCGTGGTTGAGGGTCTCTTGCTCCGGTGTCGTTTTCAAATGGACGCAGAAAAAGCGCATAGCCTCTTGTGCTCGAAGGGCGATGTCGAAGCCGTCTGGTATCGAGCCTTCATAGGTTGTTGCGAAATGTAGGTCAAATTTATCATCGACGCGACACGTCGGGAAAAAGAGTATTTTCGTCGGGAGATGTTCGACGGCTCGAATGGATGCTTCGCCGAGGTGCTCGTGGAATCTCCAGTCCGGCAGATGGATGACGCCGTGGAGGTTCGGGTCATAGTCGATCCAGGGCATGGCGGGATATTAGTCGAAATAGTCCATTATTTCGACATATTAGGAGTGCCGCACCGCAGCGCGCTGCCCTGTCAATGATGGCGGCCTTTGGCCGTCACCGTGACAGCGGCGTCGCAGCGTCATTGACAGGAAACGGGCGCGGTGGCGGATTGAAGGTTGGAGCCGAAGGACGGACTTGAACCGTCAACCCCCGCATTACGAATGCGGTGCTCTACCAATTGAGCTACTTCGGCCTTGGCGCATTATATCCGGAATGAGTTTCTGTAGCCTAACGATATGCTCATCGAGGGTGCGTGTGGCGTTCCTAATCGTTGCCCAAATCCTTGCCCAAAAGTCTTCCGGAGGTGCCCAGAGCATGCCTTTTTTTGCTTCTTCATGTCCCGTAAAACGTTGAAAAGAATCAGTGCCAACTCCTGGCTTGTCGATTACGAATCGGCTGCTCTACCAACTGAGCTACCTCGGCCGCGTGCTTCGACTGTAACATCGCCGCGAAAAAACTGTCAAACAGCGAGAAGAGCCTTATTTCATCGCATTATTACGGGTCGATTCGGTTACATTCGTGGGCGATCCCAACTTGACACCGCGGGATACTTGGCGTAGCTTGAACGAAAATAAAATTTAGAGCCTAAGTCTCGGTAGCAGTGTGAGTTCGGACGTTCGACGGGGGAATTTGATGGCGACTCAGTTCATTTTGAACGGTAAGCCCAAGACGGTGGACGTGAATCCCAACATGCCGCTTCTCTGGGTGTTGCGCGATCATCTCAACATGACCGGCACGAAATTCGGCTGCGGCATGGCCCTGTGCGGCGCCTGCACCGTGCATATCGACGGCGAAGCGACGCGCTCCTGTATCACCCCGATATCGAGCGTCGCCGGCAAGAAAGTAACCACCATCGAAGGACTCTCCCCCGATCATAGCCATCCCGTGCAGCAAGCATGGATCGAAATCGATGTGCCGCAGTGCGGCTACTGCCAGTCGGGCCAGATCATGACCGCCTCGGCGCTGCTGGCCAAGACTCCGCACCCCACCGACGCCGAGATTGACGATGCCATGACCGGCAACATCTGTCGCTGTGGCACGTACGACCGGATTCGCAAAGCAGTCCATGAGGCGGCCAGGATTCAGGCCGGAGGAGCCAAGGCGGCGAGCACGACTGCCGATAACGGTGCCGAACTTGTTGCCAGCGCCGAAGCGGTTGTGGCGGGAGGAGCGGAATGAGCGCCATCACCAACGGACATGATCGCCGCAGTTTCCTCAAGGCCGGTCTCGCAGGGGCCACCGGATTGGTAGTCGGCTTCTATCTTCCCGGACGTAACGAAGTCCTTGCCGCCGAGGCGCCGGCGCCCTCCGTGCTGAACGCGTGGATTCAGGTCGGCACCGATGACAACATTACGATCCTGATCAGCAAGTCGGAAATGGGCCAGGGTGTTGTGACCTCGCTCTCGATGCTCGCTGCCGAAGAGCTGGAGTGTGACTGGAAAAAGATCCGCACCGAATTTGCCCCGGCTGCGCTCGTGTATTTCGATCCGGCGTTCCGCATGCAGGGCACCGGCGGCAGCCAGAGCATTCACTCCGCCTGGGAGCCGATGCGTCAGGCCGGCGCGGCCGCTCGCGTGATGCTGGTGCAGGCCGCGGCGCAAAAGTGGGGCGTGGACCTCTCTGAGTGCCATGCGGAAAACGGTGCCGTGGTTCATGCCGCGACGAAGCGCCGTGCCACCTACGGGAGCCTTGCGGAAGCCGCAGCGAAAGTCACTCCGCCACAAAATGTCACGCTAAAGGATCCAAGCCAGTTCAAAGTCATCGGGAAGCCTGTAAAACGCCTCGACACGCCGATCAAGACCAATGGCCGTGCGGGTTTCGGAATTGACGTGCGCCAGCCCGGCATGCTTCATGCCGTGGTTTTGCGGTGTCCCGTTTTTGGCGGGAAGGTCGCCAGCTTCGACGCCACGAAGGCAAAAGCCGTCCCCGGAGTGAAGGACGTGTTCCAGATTTCCAACGGCGTCGCCGTGGTTGCGGACAACACCTGGAACGCCATGGAAGGCCGCCGCGCTCTCGACGTGCAGTGGGATGAGGGGCCGAACGCGGCGGTCTCGAACGAAACCATTTTCAAGAGCTTTGCCGATGCGTGCCAGAGTCCCGGTGTTGTCGCGCGCAAAGACGGCGACGCTGGGGCCGGGCTTTCCGGCGCGGCGCAGAAGATCGAGGCTGTCTATCAGGCGGGGTACGAATCGCACGCCACGATGGAGCCGATGAACTGCACCGCGCACGTCCAAGCCGACCGCGTCGACATCTGGGCGCCTACGCAATTTCAAACGCCCGCGCAGGCCACGGCGGCTGGCATCGCTGGTTTGAAGCCCGACGCTTCGTTCGTTCACACGACCTACCTCGGCGGGGGATTCGGCCGGCGCGGTTGGTCGGACTTCGTCACCGAAGCGTGTGAGATTTCGAAGGCCATGAGAGTCCCGGTTCAGGTCACCTGGTCGCGGGAAGACGACATGCAGCACGACTACTATCGGCCCGCGTCCTACGTGAAGATTTCAGCCGGACTCGACGCCGATGGCAAACCCACCGCCTTCACCGCCCGCGTCGCCTGCGACTCGATCATGAGCTGGTTCTTCCCGGGCTCCATCAAGAATGGTATGGACTCAAGCAGCGTGGAGGGCATTTCCGATATCCCCTACGACGTCCCGAACGTTCTCGTGGATTATCACCTCGTTTCCGGTCCGATTCCGATGGGGTTCTGGCGATCGGTCGGGGCGTCTCAGAACGGCTTCTTTAGCGAGAGCTTCGTCGACGAACTTGCGGCTGCGGCCAAGAAGGACCCGTACGAGTTCAGGCGCGATCTGCTCGCGAAGAAACCTCGTCATCTGGGTGTTTTGAATCTGGCCGCGCAGAAGGCCGGATGGGGCACGCCGCTCCCGAAAGGCCAGTATCGCGGCATCGCGGTCGTCGAGGCGTTTGGAACGTACGTGGCCGAAGTCGCCGAAATATCGCTCGACAAGGATAACGGCGTGAAGGTTCACCGCGTTGTGGTCGCGCTCGATTGCGGCCGCATCATCAACCCGAATATCATCGATCAGCAGGCCGTGGGCGGCGTCGTCTACGGGCTCACGCAGACCCTGAAGAACGAAATCACCATCGACAAGGGCCGCGTGCAGCAGAGCAACTTCAACGACTACGACGTGCTGCGGATGAACGAAATGCCCAAGGTCGAGGTGTACACGGTCGCCAGCGATGAGACCCCGAGCGGCATGGGCGAACCCGCGGTGCCGCCCGTCGCGCCGGCGATTTGCAATGCCATCTTCGCCGCTACCGGCAAGCGCATTCGCCGCTTGCCCGTGCGTTCCGAAGACCTTGCCTGAACTGAGTCTTGCTTAAAATCCAGGATGAACGAGGGGCGCTCCGGCGCCCCTCTTTGCTTTTAGCGCGACAGCGGATACATCAACCAGCGGTATTCACCCTCGGTGGCTCACGCAAGCAGCGCCAGGATTTCTCCCTGAATGGCGCCGGTCACACGCGCCTCGCGCTCCCCGGCGTAGACGTTCACTTCGCTGCGGATTCCGAATTGCGGCAGGTAAATCCCCGGTTCGATCGAAAAGCACGTGTGCGGAACGATCCGGCGATCATCGCGCGTCTCGAGTCCATCCATATTCGCGCCGTTGCCGTGCACTTCCTGGCCGATGCTGTGTCCGGTGCGATGAACGAAATTCTTGGCGTAGCCGGCTTTTCGAATCGTCTCGCGAGCGGCGCGGTCCACTTCCCAGCCATGAATCGTCCGGCCCGACGCAATGGCCCCCTTCACAAACTCGATCGCGCGGTCGCGCGCCTCGCGCACGATACGGAAAATCTTCGCGTACGCGTCCGGGACGTGCTCGCCCAGGTAGCCCACCCACGTGATGTCGTAATAGACGCTCCCAGGCCGGTCCAACTTCGCCCAGACATCGAGCAGCAGCAGATCGCCCGCGCGGATCGGCCGCGACGCGCCTTGCCTCGGCTCGTAGTGCGGATTGCCGTTGTTCGGTTGCACCGCCGCGATCGGCGGTTCGGCGGTCGTGAGCCCGTTCGCGCGGAACCGGTCGAGGATCCACTGCTGGAGGTCGTATTCCGTTAGCGGCCGGCCGTCGCGCACGCAAGTGGCCGCAGTGTCGAAGGCGGCGCGCGTGATGCGGTCGATGATCTTGCCCGCCTCGATATGCGATTCGAGCTGCTCCGGCGTCCACGCGGCCTCGAACTTCTGCACCAGATCGGCCGAAGTCACCACTTTCTTCTTGAGCTTCCGCACCAGTTCGACCGTCCCCGCGTCCACAAGTCCGATGTACGGGATATTGTTTTCCGGCGAGTACTGCATCGCGATCTTCCGGCTGCCGGAGAGCAGTTTGCGCAGCGCCCGGTGCAACTCCTCCCAGCTCGAATAGACTTGCTTGTGGCCCGCAAGGGAATCGAGCGCGCCCTGCTCGATCCGATGCACCAGCTTTCGCGGCTCGCCGCGCGATGGGATGAAGTAAAACCACCGCCGCGTTGCCATTCCGTTCCCCCCGAGGCCGAGGATATGGCCTGCAATCGGGTCCCGATGATGGTGGTCGTAGAAAAGCCAGCCGTCGATCTTGCTGGCGCGCAGTTCGGCCTGAATCGCTTTTATGTCCGGCATGATTTTGCCAGTTCGAGCACTTGAGCGCGGCTAGCGCCCGCGACTTCCACGCGTTTCGTGCGGCTCTTTTCGCCCGCCACGATTCTAACAGCCGACTTGGACACCTTCAAACGCCCGGCCAGAAGCCGCACGAGCGCTTCGTTCGCGCGGTCGTCGACCGGCGGCGCCGTCAGGCGCACTTTCAGCGCGCCCTGATGCTCGCCTTCGATCGCATCGCGGCTCGCTCGCGGCGCTACCCGCACCGCAAACGTCACTCCGCCCGCCGTCTCCGAAATTGCGATCACCTGTGCGCCTCCGGGTCGCGCAAAGTGCCTTGCCCGTCCGCGACAGTTATGGCAGAGTGGCGGCCGCATCGCAAGCAATGCTGAAACAATCCCTCCGGGTCGTGCGTAGGTATTTCAGGAGCCAAGGAAAGTATCCGTGGATGCCATTTCGATTGAAAATGTAACTAAATCCTATGAATCCGTCGCTGCCGTGCAGGGCATCAACCTGCGCGTTTCCCAGGGTGCCATCCTCGGCTTGCTTGGCCCAAACGGAGCCGGCAAGACGACGACCCTCCGCATGGTGATGAACATTCTCGTGCCGGACGAGGGTTCGATTCACGTGCTCGGCCGGCCCGTCAGTGACGAAACGCGGGATTCGGTCGGCTATCTGCCGGAGGAGCGTGGGTTGTATCCGCGCATGCAGGTCCGCGACATCATCGTCTTCCTCGCCGCCCTGCACGGTCTTTCCGAAGCCGAAGCGGGCCGCCGCGCTCGCGGATGGCTCGACCGGTTCGAGCTGAGCGACTGGTCCGACAAAAAGCTCGCCGATCTCTCGAAGGGTATGCAGCAGAAAGTGCAATTCATCACCGCCGTCATCCACCGGCCGCCACTCGTGATTCTGGATGAACCGTTTTCGGGTCTCGATCCGGTGAATGCGGCCACCGTCAAGGACATCATGCTCGAACTGCGCAACCAGGGCTCGACGATCATCCTCTCCACGCACCGCATGGAGCAGGTCGAGAAGATGTGCGATTCCATCTGCCTCATCGACAAAGGCCGCAATGTCCTCGATGGCGATTTACGTGCCGTCAAACAGTCCTATGGCAAGAATACGGTTCATATCGAGTTCACCGGCCCAGAAGGATTCTTGAGTCATCCCGCGATTGCCTCCATTAACCGGTTTGGAAGCGGAGCGGAAGCGAAATTGAAGCCGGGCGCCGATCCACAGGGGGTCCTGCGAGCCGCGGTGCAATCGGGCGCGCAAATTACGCGGTTCGAGCTGCTCGAGCCTTCGCTCAACGACATCTTCATCGAGAAGACAGGTCATGCGTAAGATCTGGCTGATCGTCAAGCGCGAGTACTTGACGCGTGTCAAGACAAAGGGTTTTGTCATCGGCACCCTGATCGTGCCGCTGATCGGAATCGCATCCTTTCTGCTGGTTGGGTTTCTCGTGAGTCACGGGTCGAACCGGAACCTGCGGATCGCGATCGTGGACAATGCGGGCGGGCTTGCCGAATCAGCCGCCCGTAGTCTCAATGGCGCGCTCGCAAACGGCAAGCCGGAGTTCACCGTCTCCGAATCCATCGACCGCCCTGCGTCCCCGGGCGCCGTCGAACAAGGCTTGCGGGCCCGCATCAATTCCGGTGCGCTCGACGCCTATCTTGTGATTCCTGCCGATCTCAGCCAGTCTTTCGAGCTGCACACCAGGAATCCGGGCAACTTCGCGCTTCTTGCGCCGCTTACCGTCGCCGTGAACCAGGCGTTGATCGAAGCGCGCTTGCGCGCGCGCGGCATCCATGTGGACGACATGAGCGAGATTGCCCGCGGCGCGGATCTGAAAGTCATCAAGGTCAGCCGGTCCGGAGAATCCGTTGAAAGAGGCCAGACGATCGGCGTCGCCATTGGCCTCGTCGTTCTCCTGTACATGTCCTTGCTGATGTACGGCATCACGACGATGCGTTCCGTCCTCGAGGAAAAGACGACCCGCACGATGGAGGTGCTCATTTCGTCCGTGCGGCCCTTTCAGCTTCTCGCGGGGAAAATCCTCGGCGTGGCAGGGGTGGCTTTCACGCAGTTCCTGATCTGGATTGTTTCGCTCGGCCTGCTGCTTTCGTATGGCGCCGTGATGGCCGCGATGTTCAACCCCGGATCTTCGTTCCCCGCGATCCATGTTCCCGTCTCGCTGCTGATCTGGGTCGGGTTCTTTTTTTTCGCCGGATACTTTCTTTATTCCGCGATGTTCGCCGCGATTGGGGCTGCATGCTCTACCGAGCAGGATGCCACCCAATTGCAGTGGCTTGCGATGGGGCCGTTGGTATTCACCATGATGATCTACTGGACGGTGCTCAGCGATCCCTCGTCCACGGCGTCCATCGTGCTTTCCGAAATACCGTTTTTCGCGCCGGTGCTCATGCCTCTGCGCATCTCCGTTCAGACGCCGCCCATTTGGCAGGCGGCTCTGTCGGTCGTCCTGTTGCTTCTCACCACGCTGGGCGTGATCTATTGTTCGGCGAAGGTCTATCGCATCGGCGTCCTGATGTACGGCAAGCGCCCCACGCTCCCTGAGCTGGCCCGCTGGCTGCGCTACTCCTGATTTCCGCTCTCAAGCCGCCTCTTGCGTGAGAAATCCTCGCTTCGGGGGAGGCTTTTGCCCTACAATCCGTCCCCTTGTGGCAATCCCCACCGCATCTGTGACATCTGCCGGAAAGGTTCGGCTCACGTCGAATCAGATTCGGGGCTTTTGGGCGTCCTGGAGCGGATGGGCGCTCGACGGCATGGACTCCTTCATCTACGCGCTCGTTCTCGTGCCCGCGCTGCGCGAACTCCTGCCAAGATCCGGAATCCCTGCCACCGCCGGCAACGTCGGCTTTTACGGCGGACTTCTCTTTGCTCTGTTTCTCGTCGGATGGGGCATGGCCCTCGTCTGGGGGCCGCTAGCGGACAGATTCGGCCGCGTTCGCACGCTGATGCTCACCATCCTGTGCTACTCGGTCTTCACGTTCCTAGCGGCCTTCGCGCACAACGTCTGGCAGCTTGCCCTCTGCCGCCTGCTAGCGGGCGTGGGGATCGGCGGCGAGTGGGCCATGGGCGGGACGTTTGTGGCCGAGGAATGGCCCGAGGAGCGCCGCAAGATGGGCGCGGGCCTGATGCACACCGGCTACTACTTCGGGTTCTTCCTTGCGGCGGTCGCGAACCACTTCGTCGGCGAAACCCACGGATGGCGGCCGATGTTCGCGATCGGTGGCGCCCCGGCGCTGTTGATCGGATTCATCATGTACAGCGTCAATGAACCGAGCCGCTGGAAGAAGCGCGCGGCGCGCGTATCGAGTCCCTTCGCCACGCTGTTTCGGCCTGAATTCCGCCGCCGCACTCTGCTCAATTCGCTGTACGTTCTAATCTCGATCATCGGCCTGTGGGCGGGCACAGTCTACGTTCCCACGTCCGTCACCGAGATTGTTTCCCGCCAGCACCTGCCGGGCGCGCTCGCGCCGCGGTTGGCCACCTATGCAACGATGGTGCTTTCGATCGGGACGATACTCGGCTGCCTTCCTCTTCCTTGGATCGCGGAGCGGGTTGGCCGCCGCAAAACGCTCGCGCTCTACTTCCTGATTATGGCGGTTTCCATCACCTTCAGCTTTGGGTTCGCTTTCTATCGCGCGCAGGATGCGCTGACGTGGTTTTTCTTCGGCCTGTTCTTTCTTGGAATTGGCGGCGCGAACTTCGCGGTGTATACGCTCTGGCTGCCCGAGCAGTACCCGACGGCATGCCGCGGCAGCGCCTTCGCCTTTGCAACTTCTGTCGGCCGGTTCGCCGGTGCGGGCTTCACGTTCCTCGTCGGCGCGGGCGTTTCGCACTTTCATACTATCGGCGTTCCCGTCGCTATGACGTCGCTGGCCTTTCTCTTCGGCCTGCTGTTCATTCCCTTCGGTTTCGAAACCACCGGCCAGCCTCTGCCCGACTAGCCCTCACGGCTTTCTCTGTGCCTCTGTGGCTATCCGATCAGGGTTCGGCCCGCCGCTCGCCGAATAACGCGGTGCCGATGCGAATTTCCGCCGCTCCTTCTTCGATGGCGACCTCGAAATCGTGGCTCATTCCCATCGACAGGATCGGCAGGGGCCCGCCGATCCGCCGGCTCAGATCATCGCGCAACTCGCGCAGCTTGAGGAAATAGGGCCGAGCGCGTTCGGGATCGTCGAAGTACGCCGGAATGGTCATCAATCCGCGCAGTTCCAGATGCGGCAGCGACGAACAGCTCTCTGCGAGCGCGGCCAAATCTGCTTCAGCGGCTCCACTTTTCGTTGCCTCGCCTCCGAGATGTACCTCGATCAGTATCGGCAGCCGCTTCGCCTCGGCTGCTGCGGCGGAATCGAGCTTCTGCGCGAGCGCAAGGCTGTCCACGGAATCGATGTGATGGAAAAGGCCAACGGCACGCCTCGCCTTGTTGCTTTGCAGGTGTCCGATGAAATGCCACGTTGCCTCGACGCCCTCGATCTTCGGCCGCTTCGCCTCGAACTCTTGCACGCGATTTTCGCCGAAGTGCCGCAGGCCAGCGTCGTAGGCCGCGCGAATAGCTTCGGTTGGGAACGTCTTCGAGATTGCAACAATCGTGACCTCGTCCGCACGCCGCCCGACGCGCCCGGCCGCGCGCGCGATCCGCTCCCTCACGCGCTCGAGATTCGCCACAATCGAATCAGTTTCCGCCGGCATCGCCGCGATTCTAGCATCCGAAATACCAAGCGCCGAGTGTTGTCCAACCTGTACCGCAGTCCAGTTTTGGTTCACTGTCCGTTTTTCCATGCTCGTACGGATGGCTCTTGTGCTAGCCTGCATCTCGCAGGCTGCAGTTCTCCTCGGAGGCAGATGTTCTCCGAGGCAGCGCAACAACAACCACAGGTTTCCGGTTTGTACTGAAAAAAAACAAAATGCCGAGTCTCACTGGCCAATTTGATCGCGATTGCAGCCGAGGCAGGCTTGTGCCCTTTTCGCTTGCTCTGCGGGCGCCAGTACCTCGTGCTCGCGAATCGCTACACTGTCGAGTAGAAACGGCCGTAACTTATTCTAAACAAAGCTCCGGCACTTGCCCGAATCGCTACACTTCCCACCCCCCGTTTGGGGTCATCTTCGTGTGCTAAACTGATCGCCACTTCCATGCCTGCCCGCGGAAAGTTCATCGTTCTCGAAGGCATCGACGGTTCCGGGAAACGCACGCAGCTCGACGCACTCGCGCAAGCGTTCACCGCGCGAGGCGTCGCATTCACGCAGGTGAGTTTTCCCCGGTACGACGGTTTCTTCGGCAAGCTTGTCGCGCGGTTTCTCAACGGCGAATTCGGGTCGCTCGCCGACGTCGACCCGCACTTCTCGGCGCTCCTCTACGCGGGCGACCGACTGGAGTCGAAACCCGCCCTGGAAGCCGCTCTCGCATCGGGGAAAGCCGTGCTCGCGGACCGCTACATCGGCTCGAATCTCGCCCACCAGGGCTCGCGAATTTCCCGCGACAAGCGCGACGAATTCATCGCGTGGCTGAAGCAGCTCGAATACCAGATTTACGGGCTGCCGGCCGAGGATCTCGTGCTCTATCTGCGGGTGCCCGTTGCCGAAGCGCACCGGTTGGCTGGCGAAAGGGCTCCGCGCGGCTACACGAAACTGAGCCGCGATCTCCAGGAGGCGGATGTCGCGCATCTCGAGGCCGCCGCCGAGGTCTACGAATATCTGGCGCGGCAGCCCAACTGGCTGAAGATAGACTGCTTCGACGCAGCGTCCCGCGTTCTCCGCAGCCCGGCGTCAATTCACGAAGAGATTCTTGCGGCGGTTGAAGCGCGCATTGCTTCCGCCCTGGGTGCCAGGATCTGACCATGGGCTTCAACGAATTTTTCGGCAACGAACGCATCGTGCGGGCGCTCCGCAGCATGCTCCGCCGCGAGCGCGTCCCGAGCGCGCTACTTTTCACCGGGCCGCGCGGCATCGGAAAATACACCCTCGCCAGGATGTTCGCGCAAGCGGCGAACTGCGAGCGCCTGCCCGACGATTTCTGCGGAGAATGCGCCTCCTGCCTGCGGATGGCGCCGCTCGTGAATCCCGCGCCTCTCATCGAAGCGGGCCTTGTCGAGCGCGGCGAAAGCGCCGACGCGGCCGCCGTCGAGCGCATGCCGCTGATTCTCGAACCGCATCCCGACGTCTGGCTGATCGTCCCGGACCCCGTCCGCCTGCGCAATCCCGTCGCGCGGCCGATGATCCGCGTCGGCCAGTTGCGGGCAGTACAGCGCGCGGCCTATTTCAAGCCGCAGGGCCGTCGGCGCGTCTTCATTTTGGACGGCGCGGACACCATGCGCTGGACCGATGCCGACGTGTTCCTCAAGATTCTCGAGGAGCCGCCCGAGTCCGCTACCCTGATCCTGCTGGCCCCGAATCCCGATTCGCTCCTCCAGACGATCCGCTCGCGCTGCCTGCAATTCCATTTTGCGCCGGTCCCGCCCGGGCAGATCGAAGCAGTTCTGAAAGACCGGACCGATTGGAAGCCCGCCGAACGGAAGCTGGCCGCCCAGCTTTCCGGGGGCAGCCCCGGCGCCGCACTTTCGCTCGATCTTGAGGAGTCGGCGCGGCTCCGCCGACAGATTCTGCGTCTTCTCGATCAGGCTGTGGCGGGCGAAAAATATGGCGACCTGTTCGCGGCCACTGCTCAGCTTTGCAAGCAGCAGGAATCGTTTGAAAATGTTTTGAGCCTGTTCTATACTCTGCTCACAGACTTGCTCGAAGTTTCCCACGGCCCAGAGAGCAGTCTCGCTCGCAATCCGGATTTACACCGCGAAGTGGAAGTTCTTGGCAGGAAGATCGATTGGGAGTGGGTCTTGCGCGCTACCCGAGGTCTCGATGCGCTCGAAGGTCGCCTTCGCCGCAATATCGGCCGGCAATTGGGCCTCGATGCCTTTGTCGTTTCACTCGACGTTCGCTGAAGGCTCCGGGCACTCCAAGATTTTTTTCGAAATGTTGCAACCGAACCCCTTCTTGCGTAGTCATAACTGATAGTATTTCCAGGAGCTCTCATGGTGAACCGGAAGCTTTTTCGTCCCGCACTTACGGATATGAAGGATCAGCATTCTTCTCGGCCTATGCAGGCCGGTCCGCAGTCCGCGCCTCCGCCTCGGAAGAAGCCCGCTCCCCCCGATCAAACGTTCGCGGAGAATTTTTACTACGTCAAGCAGATGCAGTCGCGAACGCCCGTGGCCGTGGTCCTGACCGACGGAGAGGTGCTTCGCGGCACGGTCGAATGGTATGACCGGGACTGCATCAAGCTGACGCGCTATGGCAGCCCGAATCTTCTCATCTACAAGCACTTCATCCGCTACATCTACAAAGAAGGCGAAGAAGCGGCCAACGGCGGTTCGAACGGGCAGTAGGGCCCGGTTTCGGCGGCCGGCAAACGCCGGACGCTCCCATAAACTCCAACCAGCATGAAAATCGGGATCACCTGCTATCCAACCTACGGCGGGTCGGGTGTTGTGGCCACCGAGCTCGGCCTGGAGCTCGCCGCGCGCAACCACGATGTCCATTTCATCAGCTACGCCATGCCGATCCGGCTGGCGGGCGCGGGCGAGCGGATCTGGTTCCACGAGGTGGAAGTCACCACGTATCCGCTGTTCGACCATCCGCCTTATACCCTGGCGCTTGCGACCAAGATGGCCGAGGTCGCGGAAGAAGCTTCGCTCGACCTGCTGCACGTCCATTACGCGATCCCTCATTCCGTGAGCGCGCTGCTCGCGCGCATGATGGCCGCGCCGCGGCGCTTGCCGTTTATCACGACCCTGCACGGCACCGACATCACGCTCGTCGGCAACGACCGCAGCTATCTCCCGATTACGCGCTTCTCGATTGAACAGAGCGACGGCGTCACGGCAATCTCGAACTACCTGCGCGAGCGGACGATCCGGGAATTCGAAATCAAGCGGCCCATCGAGGTGATCCCCAACTTCGTCAACTGCGATCTCTACAGGCGCTCGACTGATCTGTCGCAGCGCGCCCAGTGGGCACCGGAGGGTGAGCCGATTCTGATGCACCTCTCGAACTTCCGCCCCGTGAAGCGCATCACGGACGTGATCGAGATCTTCGCGCTCGTCCGCGAAAAGATCGCAGCCAAGCTCGTCATGATCGGCGACGGCCCCGATCGGGGCGCCGCCGAGTACATCGTTCGCAGGAAGCGCCTCTCGAAGGACGTGTTTTTCCTTGGAAAGCAGGACCGCGTTCAAGAAAAACTCGGCTTGGCCGATCTGTTTCTCCTGCCGAGCGATTCGGAATCTTTCGGCTTGGCCGCGCTGGAAGCGATGGCCTGCGAAGTTCCGGTCATCGCGACGAACGTGGGCGGCATTCCGGAAGTCGTCACGCACGGCCTGGACGGCTACCTTTTCGAGCCCCGCGACGTTGCCGCGGCCGCGAAATATGCCCTCGAAATCCTCACGCGCCCCGATCGCGGCCGCATGATGGGCGAGATGGCGCGTGCCAACGCCCGGCGCAAGTACTGCTCGAACGACATCATCCCGCTCTACGAGCGCTATTACGAACAGGTTTTGAACGCGGCCGTCCCCGCCGCTCGCGTCTAATGATCTTTTAGTGCAGGATGGCGGGAGATTTGTCCCGCGCCGGGCGTGCGTCAGCTCTTCTTGTGCTGGAACTTGCGGTGGATATCCGGCCAGAATTCCTTCACGACGAGGGTCAGGCCGTCGTACCCGATTTCGGTGCCCCAGACGCTTCCGGCATTGCCAATGTTTCGCTCGTCCCTTGGATGATAGCTATACGTGGAAACGCTGGCAGAGATCGCGCTGCCGAAAATCTCGGAAAAATTGAACTCGGCGTGTCCGGAATCCGAACGCGTAATGAACAAACGGCTTACTGCGTAACTCGTGCGATGCCAAAATCCGCCCTTGCCCATTTCGTAGTAGCGGGGATCCTGCCGAAGAATCGACGGCAGAATGGCGCCCACGGTGAAGTTCTCAATCGTGCCATCGGCGAACGCCGTGCCGTAACGTTTCCCGTATCCTTCCATGCCTTGCCCGTAGGCGGGCTCGCTGTTTTCAGCCTGACTGATGCCGGAGAGGAAGGCATACCAGGGATACTCGACGTAATCAAAGGAGGATCGCGCAACTACTTTGAACTTTTGCCCTGCGGTGAGCGGCGGGACTTTCGCCGTGTCCACGGTGAGGAAGTCTGGCAAGGTCCAGAAGAGGCGGTCGTTTGATGTGCCTGTCTTTTCTTCTTGTTTCTCTTTCTTTCCCTCCTCTGGTGTCTGCGCCCCTGCTTGGGGTGGCTGAGGTGCGGAGGTATTCGCGGCAGGTTGCTGCTCGGTAGCGGAAGGCTGTTGCTGCTGTGCCAGGGCCGGGTACGCAAATAGGAAGGAAACAATTGCAATTGCGCCGAAAACAAACCTCAACCTATGTACGTGTCGGTGGATCATCTATCAATTGTCTCTCAGATTGCGTACTGAGCTGGTCCAGTTCTCAGACCTTGTGTCGTCCTGCTTAATTCCGGCGAACCTGTTAAAGAGTTCCCGAGCGCGGATGGAAACGCAAGTGGTGGCGGCCTAAAAACAGAAGGCCCGCTTTGCAGCGGGCCTTCGAGGGGAGAAAGTTCCCAGCCAATGCGCGGATGGCCGCTGAACCCTTTCCTCGACCGCAGTCTAGTGGGCCGTTCGAGGGAAGTCAAGCGGGAAAGCCGGAATCTGTCACTACTTAAGCCTAATTGTTTCAGCGAAATATGCGCAGGGCGATCCGGTCGGGCAGATTCTTATCCACCTGAACATTCGGAATCGAGGTGGCTCCAGTGGCGTAGAAGTCGTCTGAATTGATAGGTTTACTGCCAAGTCCGAGCTGCAAAACCTGCAGATGCGACCCGCGATCGAAGACTTTACCCGGAAAGAAGCGCTTGACGATCAGGCGAACGCCCCCAAATGCCACGCCAGCGATCAACGCGAATACGCAGATGGCGCCAGTCCCAACGATGCCCCCGACGACCATTACCTCGATGCTGGGCTCTTTGAACTGAAACGTCGGTTCATTCCAGGTGAGCACTGTCCCGGAGTGAACCTGATTCAGCAACGCGTTCGCTTCCGTCTCCGATGGAGCTCCGGAGACGATCGCGACGATCGTGAGCGACCGCTTCGCGAAGAGCGGCGGCGAACTGGGCGCCGCCTTCGAGCCGTTCACGTTGAACTTCATTTCCAGCCCCGCTAGTGTTTGCTCCGCAAGCTGCGGCGTCGGGAAATCCGCGATCAGGAGAGTGGCGTCGTGGCCGCCCACGCGGTAATGAGCAACCTCCGCTTCCGCGCCCTTTGAAAAGCCCAGCGAATCACCCAGGCCACCGGGGAAAAGTTGATTGAGCGTTTGCGGACCTAGGACGTAGCGGTCGGTGCCTTCTACGACGTTCTTGGTAGGCAGGCGCTGCCACAATTCGGGCAGCGGGCCTTCCTGCGCCCGGGGTTCGACGGAGGCGACCAGCGCTTTTAGGTCCGGCACATTCTTACGCAAATCCCGGCCGCGGATGTCCAGCACCAAGTTCCCGACAAGAACGAGAGCGCGATCGTTCGACAGGGAGGAGTGATCGGTGAAATCCGCGCGAGACATGCCGGGCGTGCGCAAGTACGAGTACACGCCATACGCTCCGCTCGGATCATTCATCCGAAAAAGAGTCGCATCCAAAAGCTCGGAGCCGCGGCAATAGCTCTCTTTCTCGGTCGAACTAAGGCCGTACTCGGATAAGACGTCGTTCGGATAAGCCACTTCATTCTCAGGCAAAGCGTCGCGCGAAGACGGAGCGGGCCCCGGTGGATTCGAGGAAAGAGGGCTCGCTGCCGCCTGACTGCACGGCTGCCACGCCGCGACCGAACTCGGAAGAATCCTCTGCGCGAGGGCAGGGAACGCCGCGAGACAAAGGAGAGGAACTGTAAGGATGAATCTGCGCACGAACACCCCTTATTAGGCGCCGTAATCTTACTTGGGGTTCCCGGCCGGCGCCACTATCGTGGCCGGAATGTGGGTGTCGGAGACGTGGTTATCCGAAACGAGTTTTCCCTTGTTATAGGAGAGGCTGTTCAAGCCCTCCAGATAGGTCGAAATGCCGTGATACAGACCGTCGGCAATCCGCTGGCGCTGGTCGCCCTTGCGGAGGAGGCGCTCGTCGTTGGGGTTGCTGACGAAGGAGATCTCCGAAAGCACCGAAGGCATATTCGCCCCGATCAAAACCACGAAAGGAGCTTTCTTCACGCCGCGGTTTTTCTCGCCGCGGCTCACGAGCTGCAGCCGCTCGGTCAGGTTGTCCTGGATATCGTCCGCGAGATCCTTGGATTCCTCGATCTTGTCGTTGCGCGCGATCTTCTTGATCAAGTCCTGCAGGTCGTGCATGGACTCTTCGGAGTAGGCGTTTTCGCGTGCGGCGACCTCCATGGCCTCCTCCGATGTCGCAAAGTTGAGGTAGTAGGTCTCGATGCCGCGCGCCGACGGGTCATGGCTCGAATTCGCGTGGATGGAGATGAACAGATCGGCCTTCGCGTCGTTGGCGATCCGGGTGCGCTCTTCGAGCGGGATAAACGTATCGTCCTTACGGGTGTAGAGAACGTCCGCGCCCGGCAGCTCCTTCTCGATCAGAGCGCCTAGGCGCAGCGCGACGTCAAGGCACAGGTCTTTCTCCATCAGGCCGTGCGGCCCGATCGTTCCGGTATCGTGGCCCCCGTGCCCGGCGTCAATCACAATGCGGTTGATTTTCAAGCCGAGCGCGCGCGTCAGGGAGCGCTCGCCGTCGTGATTGGGTTTCGGCTCCGGCGGAGGCTGTAGGGCCGCGGAGTTTGCCGGGATCGGTCTCCTGGGCAGACTCTTTGCGCTGATTTTCGGTGCGGGCTTCGCCGCTCCCGGAGTGTCCGTTGCCTTGGCCGCTGTTTCGACCACGGGTTTGCTCGCGGTGCTTACGGACACGGTTTCGGCGCCAGCGGGCGGATTCGCCGCCGGCCTTTCCGCTGCCGCGCTCGCGGCCGGAGGAGCCGCTGCGGGAGAGGCCGCAGCCTTGGCCGTGTTCACGGGCTGCGAGTGAATATCGATCACGAGGCGATAGGGATTCGCGACGAGAAACGCGGAGTAGTCCTTCGCTCCGGTTACATCCAGCACGAGCCGCACGGTATCCGGCTTGTTCTGCGCGATGCGCACGGTGTTCAACAACCCGCCTTGTACGCTGACTGCTTTGCCGGGAAGCTTCGGACCGAGCCTCGCCTTGTACAGATCGAAATAGATGCGCTCGGGCGACGCAATTCGCGCGGAGGTGTATTGGATCGTATCCGCCAGTTTGATGACGATGCGCGCGGAATCCTGCGAATTCCAGGTCTGCAAGTCCTTCACAATAGGCGCGCCTTTTTCGGCCGCAGCCGGAGTCACGTGCGGTCCTTCCACCTGAAGCGCTGCCGGAAGCTGATTCATCGGCCCGCCGGCCTTGTCGCCCGGTCCGGCATCCTGACCCTGCGGTGCGGACTGATCGGCGATTTCCTTCAGGGCCGCGCGCGCCTGGTCGGCTTTCTCCGAATGCGGAAAGCGTTTGAGGTACTCCTTGTAGGTCGCCTCGGCGGCTTCCGGCCTGTGCTGGTCGTCGTTTTGGATTTGCGCGATCGAGAACAGGACTTCTCCGCGGTATCGACTGCCGGGGTACTCCTGCACCAGGAACCGGTATGTGTCGACGGCGGACTTGAAGTAGGCCGGATCGTACAGGCGGCCCATCTCCCGGTAGAGTTCGGCTTCGGCGATGAGCGCAGACGTCGCGTCATCGGCCTCCGGCGTGATCATGTAGACCTTGTGATAGGCGGCGACGGTCTGGACGTAGTCCTCGCGCGAGCGGTCCTTTTCGAGATAGCCCTCGAGCATCGTACGCATCTTGACGGCGCGTTCGAATTGGTCGCGGGCACCGGATTTCTTGTCGGCGCGGGCAGGGAAGGCAGCGAAAAGCAGAAAACTCAGCGCCAGCGCTGCGGCGCGCGGAAGGGTTCTCGTGGACGATCCTATTGCGACCGAAGCCATGCTCATCTCATTCGTTCGTGAAGATAATCCGCCCGTTCGGATCGACTTCCTGCCGCACCGGAACCCTTGGCGGGGTCCACAGCGACGAGTTGCGGCCCGAATCGGGTCGGAAGTATGTGTCCGTCACCTTCTGCACGTACCTCTGTGTTTCCGGATATGCCGGAACTCCGCCACTCAGGTCCACGGCGCGCTCGCCGGCGTTGTAGGCCGCGAGCGACTTCGTCAGATCACCGTTGTAACGGTCGAGCAGCGACTTCAGGTACGACGTCCCGCCTTCCACATTCTGGGCCGGGTCGAAGGAATTGCCGACACCGAAGCGTTGTGCCGTTTCCGGGACCAACTGCATCAATCCGACCGCTCCCTTGCTGGAAATCGCCCGCGGATTCCAGTCCGACTCGGTGGTGATCACGGCCTTCACCAGCGCCGGGTCGACCTTGTGCCGCGCGGCCGCCGCGCGCACGATCCTGTCGAACCGATCGTCCGGCGGATTCGCCGGCTGACTCGTAGCCGGAGCCGAAGTAGCGGCCGGGGTCTTCGAGGAAGCCGAGGGAGAACTTATAGTACTCCCGCGATGGGCTTTCGGGGAATCGTCGTTTGTGTAGACGATTTTCCCATGCGCATCGACGAAGGAGGCGATCTGAGCGTGAGACGCCGAAGGCAGGATCAACCAAGAACCCGCCGCTATGATCGCAACGACGATGCCGTTCCGGGTCATATTCTCCAGGCCCCTGACTCCCCGCCCGCTTGGGAAGGCGAATGCTTCATTTCCGTACGAATGATCCAAACAGAAAACGCGCAGCGACAAATGCGCTGGAAAGGCGGACCTTTCCGGCGTAAGTTTCTGGCGCAATAGGAATTATAGCAATCGGTTGAGGAGGGGGTAAACCTGGGCGATAGCGTTTTCTATGCCGGATGTGTCTTTTCCGCCAGCCTCGGCCAGATCTGGTTTCCCCCCCCCGGAGCCGCCCACCAGCTTAGCCAATTCCTGCACGATCTTGCCGGCGTGAAGCCTGGGAAGGAGGTCCTTGGTAACTGCTGTGATTAGAGCAACTTTGCCGTCCTCTGCGGATGCCAGGACGACGACGCCGGAGCCGAGCTTCTGCCGCAGTGCATCGACGAGCTGGCGCAGGGCTTCGCGGTCGAAACCGTTCACTTTGGCGGCCAGAACACGGACGCCCTTGACCTCCCTGGTTTCGCCGAGAAGGTCTCCCGCCTGAGATCCCGCAGCCTTGCGTTTCAGGGTCTCAAGCTGCTTTTCAAGGGCCTTCAAGGAGTCGATTTGGCGCTCAATTGTGTCAATTAAGCCGTTCTCGGAGGCGTTTAGGAGGCTCGCTGCGGTGCGCAGGATTTGCAGCGCACGCTGGTAGTCGGAAAGCGCGTGATCGCCGGAAATAGCCTCGATGCGTCGGACGCCCGCTGCGGTTGATTGCTCGCCGACGATTTTGAAAAGGCCGATTTCACCCGTGCGGCGGACGTGGGTGCCGCCGCAGAGTTCCTTGCTGTAAAAGCCGCGCATGGATGCAGGATCGGGAATCGTGACCACGCGGACGTTGGCCTCGGGATACTTGTCGCCGAAAAAGGCCAGCGCGCCGGACGCGAGCGCGTCGTCGATGTTCGTGATATCCGTGCGCATCTCGAGATCCTTGCGGATTTCTTCGTTCACCTGTTCCTCGACTTCGGAAAGCTCGCTCGGATCGACGGCGGCGAAGTGCGAGAAATCGAAACGCAGATGATCGGGCGCGACGAGCGAGCCGGCTTGCTTCACGTGCGTGCCGAGAATGTTGCGCAGCGCGGCATGCATCAGGTGCGTGGCCGTATGGTTGCGCATGTTGCGCGCGCGGCGCTCGGGATCGGCGACGGTGGCGACGCGATCGCCGACGTGCAGATCTTCCTTTGCGACGATACGGTGCGCGATCAGCCCGGTGACCGGATAATACGCGCCTTTGACTTCGGCGACTTCGAGAGATTCGGAATTGTCGTAGAAGCCTCCGGTATCGGCGACCTGGCCGCCCGATTCGGAGTAGATCGACGTGCGGTCGAGAACGATTTCGGCTTCCGCGCCTTTCTTGATTTCATTTGCCGGGCCTTGCTTCGTGATGATGGCTTCGATGTGGCAATCGCGCGCAATCGTGCCGAAATAAAAGTCGGGCTCGGTCTTGTACGTTTCCGCGAGCTTGGCGTAGGCGGGGTTCGCGACGTCCTTGCTCACGCCTTTCCAGGACGCCTTGGCTCGCGTTCGCTGTTCTTCCATCGCACGATCAAAACCAACCCAATCCACATGGACACCGGCGTCGCGCGCTACATCCTCGATGAAGTCCCGCGGCAAGCCGTACGTGTCGTAGAGACGGAATGCTTTCTCGCCCTTGTAAATTGCTTCGTTTTTCGAGAGTGCGGCGAGGAGAACCAAATCTTCTTCCAGTTTCTTCAGACCAACATCAACGGTTCGCTGGAACCGCCGCTCTTCTTCCGCGACGACTTTGGGGACGTGCGCGCCGGCGGAGCCCATGAGCTCGGGATACGCGTCGGCCATCAGTTCGCGGACGGAGAGCACCATGTCCGTGAAGAATGGTTTCTCCGGCCCGAGGAGGCTGGCGTGGCGCATGCCGCGGCGCATGATTTTGCGAAGGACGTAGCCGCGGCCCTCATTTGAGGGCATCACGCCGTCGGTGATGAGGAATGTTGTCGCGCGTGCGTGGTCTGCGACGATGCGAAACGACGGGTCCGTTTTCGAATCGCGGCCGTAGCCCACGGGCGTGAATTCTTCGGCCTTGCGAATCAGCGGCATGAAGAGGTCAGTCTCGAAATTCGAGATTTTGCCTTGGAGGACGGCGGCGAGGCGCTCGAGGCCCATGCCGGTGTCCACGGACGGCTTCGGCAGGGGATTGAGCTTGCCGCTCGAGTCGCGGTTGAACTGCATGAACACCAGATTCCAGATCTCGACGTAACGGCCGCACTCGCAGCCGAACTGACAGTCCGTGTGGCCTTGATCGGAAGCTGCCGGACCCATGTCGTAGTGGATTTCGCTGCACGGGCCGCAAGGACCGGTTTCGCCCATGGCCCAGAAGTTTTCTTTCGCGCCGAATTCGTAGATGCGGTCGGGCGCAACGTCCTGCGCCAGCCAGTGCTTGTGCGCGTCGTCGTCGCGAGAAACGCCCTCCTCCCCATTGAAGATCGTGACGTAGAGTTTTTCCTTCGGGATCGCGTACCAATCCTTGCTGGTGACCAGTTGCCAGGCGTAGGCGATCGCTTCCTTTTTGAAATAGTCGCCAAAGGAAAAATTGCCGAGCATTTCGAAGAACGTGTGATGGCGGTTCGTGAAGCCGACGTTTTCAAGGTCGTTGTGCTTTCCGCCGGCGCGAACGCATTTCTGGCAGGTGGTGGCACGCGCGTAATCGCGCTGCTCGAGGCCGAGGAAAACGTCCTTGAACTGGTTCATCCCGGCGTTGGTGAAGAGGAGAGTGGGATCACTGGCGGGGACGAGCGAGGAGCTGCGCACGACGCGGTGGCCGCGCTCCTCGAAAAATCTCAGAAACGTCTTGCGGATATCGTTGCCAGTCAAGTGAGCCTCAGACGAAGCAATTCATTATACCCAGAATCATGCCGGGACTTGCCACGGAGGCGCTGAAACACAGAGAAGACGAGGCAGGGCAGCGAAGCGCACCGTCCGCGGGCTAATTGCACTCGGGCTGATAGGTTGCAATCAGGCCGGAGACAATGGCACGGCGTTCCTCGGAAGTTGAGGGTCCCATCCACAGGAACGCCACGTAGAGGTTCATGGCGCCGGCGGCGACGCTGCACCACGACTCATACTTCTCGTGCCATGGGGTGAGATCCGAAGGGATATTTTCCGATTCACCGAAGTAAAGAACTCGCAACGAGCGCGGGTGGCACGTTGGATCGCGCACGAGAATCGCAAAAAGCCCCGAATTTCCGGCAGGCGAAAAGCAGGGCAAAAGCTCCGGCTCGGAGAAGCAGTAGTTGCCGAACCAGATTCCCTTCGAGGCAGCAGACAAAGACAGATCTTGGCAGTTGGCCGAGGCCACCGAGAGTCTCCACCGCGCTCAGGGCTCGCGGGAAGACAGTATAGCGTTCCGGCCCGCCTCGAACGATTTGAATTACGCGTGTCTGGCCCTTGGATTCTGAATCGGTGCCGGGACGGGCGAAGGGCTACGCAGGAGGCCCAGCGCGACTTACTCCTGCGGCGCGGTCGGCGGAGCCTGCGAACGCTGCTGCATTCTTTGCTGCGCCGCGGCGGTCCACGGCGGCACGACACCGTTCATGCGTGCGTAGGCGATGGATTGGCCAAGGTGCTCGTGAGCGTGCGCGACAATGTGAAACACGACGTCGCCGACACTGGTAAATTCCTGAAACTTCAAAGGCTTCAGCAAGTCGGCATCGGACATGTTACCGATGCTCATTTCGGCGTATTCGAACGACTGGTTCAGCTGTTCGATAATCTTGGCCTTGTCCGTCGTCGATTTTTCATAGCCCTGAAATTTGAAACCGGGCGATGGAGGGGCGCCGGCGATCGCCGTCAGCCCGAAATTGGCACCGGCCATGTGCAGGTAGACTTCGCTGACCGAGCGAACACCTTCGGCGGGGCGCCATGTGTATTTCTCCTGTGGCATCGCTTGCGCGAGGCTGACGATTTCCTGCTGAACACCTTTCAGTTCAATCACGGCGCGCTGCCGGAAGCCGTAGGGTACAGATTTATCGGCCGATGGCGCGGCCTGCGCGAACGTCTGAGCCGTTCCCGCGGCAAATGCCAGAGCGAGAGTTGCAAGTGAAAGACAGAGCTTCTTCATTCTCCATTCCCCCTGTTGAACGTGGATTGCCGGCAGAGACTCTACGCTTTTTCCGCCCGGAAAGCGATAGAGGTGGGGATGATCAACGGTCAACGCAACGGACACGGCACGGAGGGGCGCGACGTTTTGCTCCAACCCGAAGGGAAAGTGCTATGTTACGGCACATGCGAATCATCCTATTGGCGCTGGTGTCCGCCATGGTCATTTGCGCTGCACAGCAAAGCACAGCAACGCCGGTTCCCGATCTCGCCGGTATCCGGGCGATGGCTTCGCGCTTCGCGCCGACTCCGGTGCGCGTGAGTGTTTCGGGGCTGTCGGCGGGTGATCAAAAGGCGCTGGTGAAATTGATTCAGGCCTCGAGGGTCGTGAACCGTATTTTCATGCAGCAGTTCTGGAGCGGCGACCTCGCGCTCTACCAGAAGCTGCAACAGGACGCTTCGCCACTGGGCCGCGCACGGCTCCACTATTTCTGGCTCAACAAGGGGCCGTGGTCGGAGATTGACGGGTACCGAACGTTTCTTCCCGGAGTTCCTTCGCGCAAGCCGCTCGGCGCCAACTTCTACCCCGAGGATATGAGCAAGGACGAATTCGAGGGCTGGGTCAAAACGCTTCCTCTGGCCGAAGCGGACCAGGCCAAAGGATTTTTCACTGTGATTCGGCGCGGTCCGGACCGCAAACTGAAAAGCATTCCCTACAACGAGGAGTACAAAGCCGATCTTGCGAAGGCAGCGGCGTTCCTGCGCGAAGCAGCGAGCCTTACCGACAACGCCAGCCTGAAAAAGTTTCTGATGCTGCGCGCCGATGCCTTTGCATCGAACGATTACTACGAGAGCGACATGGCGTGGATGGATCTCGATGCGCCGCTCGACGTGACGTTCGGCCCGTACGAAACCTACAACGATGAAAATTTCGGCTACAAGGCGGCATTCGAGGCATACATCAACATTCGCGACGAGAAGGAAAGCGCACGGCTGAGCTTTTTCGGCCGGCACCTCCAGGACATCGAAAACAACCTGCCGGAAGACCCGAAGTTTCGCAATCCGAAGCTCGGCGCGCTTGCGCCGATTCGCGCGGTGAACGAAGTCTTCGCTGCGGGCGACGGCAACCACGGCGTGCAGACGGCCGCCTACAACCTGCCAAACGACGACAAGGTCGTGGAGCAGAAAGGCAGCAAGCGGGTGATGCTGAAGAACGTGCAAGAGGCGAAATTCAGCGCGACGCTCGTTCCGATTTCCCGCATCGTCCTGGGCGCAGCCGACCAGAAGAGTGTGAGCTTCGACTTATTTTTCACGCACATGATGGCGCACGAACTGATGCACGGGCTGGGGCCTCATCAGATCACGATCGATGCTCGCGCGACCAACCCGCGGTCCGAGCTCAAGGAGCTGTACAGCGCGATTGAAGAAGCCAAGGCGGACGTAACGGGCTTATACGCGCTGCAATTCCTGATGACGCAGGCGGACAAAGGGCAGATCCAGGCTCCACTCCCACACGGGCCTGCGGCCGAGGAGCAGCTTTACACGACGTACCTCGCGTCGTCATTCCGGACACTGCGATTTGGCCCGCAGGATGCGCATGCGCGAGGCATGGCAATGCAGGTCAACTACCTGCTCGACAAGGGCGGGTACGTGATGAACGGCGACGGCACGTTTTCGGTCGATTTCAACAAGATCAAGGACGCCGTGCGGTCGCTCGATCACGATCTGCTCACGGTCGAAGCGAATGGCGATTATGCGGGGGCGAAGCAGATGCTGGCGATGGGCGCAATTCGTCCCGAGGTGCAGAAGGCGCTCGACCGGTTGAAGTCCGTGCCGACGGATGTCGAGCCGATCTATGAGACTGCGGATGCGCTCACGGGCGAGAAGGCGCCCGGCGAAGGCGCGCAATAAGCCCGATGCGCTAGAAGGTGTAGCGGTGGGCCCGGCGGATGAAAGGGTGCTCCAGGAATTGCCAGGACATCAGGGAGACAAGATAGGACAGCCCCAGGGCAATCAGAGCTGTGGTCGAATCCACCCACGGACTGGAACCGAACGTCCGGTGAAACAGGAAACGGGAAACCATCCACAACATGCCCCAGTGGACGACGTAGAGGCAGTAGCTGACTTTCCCCGTTTCGCGCAAGAAGCGGGTTCGGAGAAGGCCGCAGAAACGACCCTCGGGACGCACAAGCACGAAAATCAGCAAGCATAGCCCGGACACTTCGACCGCGCTGCGGCCGAGAGATGCGTTCAGGATGTTCGCATGGGCAACTTGCGCACGGTCCAAATGCCCCAACGCGAGCGCGATTCCTGTGAGGGCAAGCATGGCCCAAGGCAGCAGGCGCGAATAATCGCAAAGCCAGGTGCGCTTTTCCAAGGAACCCCACGCGATCGCGAGAAGAACGCCCAGGGCAAGCGCATCCGCGTGACAGGGCGTCCAGGTGTAGGTGGCAACCTGCCGCCATGCATCGTCATGCCCGCCGAAGGAGAAAATCAACGCTCGAAACAGCGGGGCGAGCACGATCACACCGGCGAGAAGGCGTCCCAGAGCTCGCCGGCTGAACCGCCGCACACAAAAAGGAGCGATCAGGTAGAAATGTTCTTCCAACGCAAGGCTCCAGGTGGGCGCGACGATATAGGTGCTTTCGATGATGGACGGGAAGAAATTCTGCACCATCAGGACGAAGCTTGCGAAAACGAACGGCGTAGCGTATCCGGCTGGTCGCGTGAGTCCCCAGCCCCCGCGGATCAAGAAGAGCGCGACGTACAGGGCGATCCACGCATAGTAAAGCGGAAGAATCCGGTAGACGCGGCGCATGTAAAACGTCTTGTAGTAGTTGGGAGAATCCTTGGCGCGCAGCAGAATGCTGCCGATCAGAAAGCCCGAAAGAATGAAAAAAGTGTCAACGCTGACCGGCGAGACCCCAAGGAACGACTGAAAAGCGGCAACCGCGCGCCAGTGAACCCCGAGACCCGCGAGATAATGAAAGGTGACGGCGAAGAGAGCCGCCAAGCCGCGAAGGCCGTCGAGCTGGTCAACGTGGAACGCCGGCTTCGCGGCGACGGCCACGGGCGGCGGCGCGACGAGTCCGGGCCGCGCCGGGGCAACGGCAGGGGCATCGAGTAGGGTTGTGTGCACGAGGGCACTGGATGGCATATGGGGACTCATCCCGATTTCTGGCGCAACCGAACGGTATCAGGCGCTTTCGAGGCGAGTCTGTAGGACGACGGTACTAGCGGGGTAAAACTTCCGGATCAATCTTCGCTGGTGTGGGTCTCGGAAACGTCGGGGACAGCGGCGCGCGTGAGAGCGCGGATTTCGGTTCGGATCGTGTCGGAGGAGAATCCGGCGCGGAGCAGGCTACCGTAGAGCGAAGCGAGCTTGCGGTTGTCGAGCGAGCCGCGGACGTGCGTCAGGCGGCGCTGGAGACTCGCGCGGACGAGGGCGGATTCGTCTGTCTCGGCAAAGGTGGCATCGAGCGCGGATTCGATGTGCCGGTCGGGAACGCCGCGGGCGCGCAGCTCGCGCGCGATGCGGAAACGTCCCTGGCGGCGGGATTGCGCGTGCGTGCGTGCGTAATCGAGGGCGAAGCGGGCATCGTCGAGATAGTTGTGTTCGCGGAGCCGGGCGACAACGGCCGAGACGAGATCCTTGTCATCCGCGCGACGGCCGAGATGTTCGCGCATCTCGTGAATCGAATGCGCGCGGCGCATCAGCGCGCGGAGGGCAGAGGCGTAAAGCTCCGGCTCGGTCGAAAGTTTGCGAGGGGAAGAACGCACGGGAAGGAGCATAGAAGCAAGGAAGCAAGGAAGCAAGGAAGCACGGACGAAGGCAACGAAGTTGATGTGCTAAAGAGAGATCCTTCAGCCGGAAAAAAATCAACTCGCCGCCTTCAGGATGACGATGCCAATCGCATCATCAGCGGCGGGGGCCGAGGCGTTCGAACTCGTTCATGGCGCGCTCCATCTCTTCGCGGGCTGCGTCCGAGGAAGAGCGGATGCCCTGGACGCGCAGACGGAAATCGTCCGGATTCGAAGCGCGCAGCAGAGCTTCCTCGAGTGTGATGAGGTTGCGCGAGTAGAGGTCGAAGAGAGATTGATCGAACGTCTGCATGCCGTACTGGCTGGTACCGGCGGCGATCGCGTCGCGAATCATGCGAGTCTTGTCGGGATTGATGATGCAATCACGGATGTAGTTCGTCGCGATCATGACTTCGCACGCGGGAACGCGACCTTGGTTATCGCTCTTGCGGACGAGGCGCTGACTGATGACCGCCTTGAGCGTCGAAGCAAGCTGCAGGCGAATCTGCTTCTGCTCGGGCGGCGGAAAGACGGCGATGATTCGCTGGATTGTCTCGGTCGCGTCGAGCGTGTGCAAAGTCGAAAGCACGAGGTGGCCGGTTTCGGCGGCGAGCAAAGCGGTCGAAATCGTCTCAAGGTCGCGCATTTCGCCGACGAGGATCACATCGGGATCCTGGCGGAGCGCGGCGCGGAGCGCAGTCGAGAACGACGAGGTATCGACTTCGACCTCACGCTGATTGATGAATCCCTTTTTGTCGCGGTGCAGATATTCGATCGGGTCCTCGATCGTGATGATGTGCTCGGGACGAAGGGAGTTGATGCGGTCGATCATAGCGGCAAGCGTCGTGGACTTGCCGGAACCGGTTGTGCCGGTGCAGAGCACGAGGCCGCGCTGCTCTTCGCAGACTCCCGCGAGGATGCGCGGCAGCTCCAACTCCTCGATCGTACGGATTTTCGTCGGGATCACGCGGAGAACCATGCCGACGTTGCCACGCTGCTGGAAAACGTTCACGCGGAACCGGCCAAGACCCGCCACGCCATAAGCCATGTCGAGTTCGGCGGTCTCTTTGAATTTCTGCTTCTGCCGGTTGGTCATCATGCTGAAGGCCATTGACAGCATCTCTTCCGGCGTGATGCGGGGAACGTCGCCGAGCGCGTTAAGCAGGCCATCGACCCGGAGATACGGGTGGTTGCCGACTTTCAGGTGCAGGTCGGACGCCCTGTTCTCGACGGCGCGGCGCAGGAGATCGTCAATATTGATGGCCATGGCCTGAAGTCCCTTGATACGAAGCTTCCAGCCACGCTAGCATCCGCCCCAAAGGCGTGGCAAGGATCCTGGACCGATGGTTTCCAAAGGTGCAACCGCCCGCTAGGCCGGCGGCTGATTGCGAAGGAAGATGCGGTCGTAGATAACTCCAGCAACTACGCCGCCGAAGAGAGGTCCAACCCAGTAGACGCCGTGGTTTTGCCAGTGACGCGCCACGAGCGCGGGTCCGAAAGCACGCGCGGGATTCATGGCGGCGCCGCTAAACGGTGCGCCAACGAGATAGCCGATCGTGACCGCGAGGCCGGTGGCGAGGCCGGCGATCCGGTGGAACGCGCCTCGGGGCTCGACGACACTCCCGAACGCAACCAGAACGACGAAAAACGTCACTATGGCCTCGAGCGCCATGCCGTGCATGCGCGTAAAGTCTGGAGCCAGGTCGGGCGTGCCGAGGCCCACCGGCCGCCAGACGGATTCGGGAAGAATTGCCGCCAGCAGGTAAGCTGCGGCCGAGGCGCCGAGGAGTTGCGCAATCCAGTAGGCGAGGGCTTGCAGGGTGCCCAGGCGCTTCGTAACCCAGAAGGCGGTTGTGACCGCGGGATTCAAGTGCGCACCGGAGATGTGCCCAAGCGCGCTCACCATCACCGCTACCGCCAGCCCGTAGGCAAGAGCAGAACCAAGCAGGCCGGCCCCCGTTTGTCCGCTGGCTCGGACATACTGGTCCGCGCAGATTGCACCCGCCGCAGCGAAGATCGCGGCGAACGTACCGATAAACTCAGCGACGAATTTCTGAGGCAGGCTGTGCAGGGATTCCTCCGGGCGTGCCTTGCGAACGCGCGGATTCTACTGAATTCGCGGGGACGAGTCAAAATCCGAGGGATGCCGGGGGAAAATCGTCAGCGAACGGCGGCGCCGCTCGGCACGCCAACTGGCGAAAGCCAGCCGTGGCGGTCGGGCGTCTTGCCGCTCGTGATCGCGAAGAATTCGTCCTGTACGCTCTTGGTGACCGGGCCGCGCGAGCCGGCGCCGATCTTGACGCGGTCGACCGAACGGATTGGAGTGATCTCAGCCGCGGTGCCGCTGAAGAAGACCTCCTCGGCGATGTAAAGCATCTCGCGCGGAATCATCTGCTCGGACACGGGAAAGCCCAGTTCGCGGCAGAGCGTGATGACGGAATCGCGCGTGATCCCGGGAAGCGCCGAATTCGCGACCGGCGGTGTATGGATCGTGCCGTTTGCCACAACGAAGATGTTTTCGCCGGAGCCTTCGCTGACGTAGCCGTTCACGTCGAGCGCGATGCCTTCTTCGTAGCCGTTGGTCTTCGCTTCCATGCGGATGAGCTGCGAGTTCATGTAGTTCGCGGCGGCCTTGGCCATCTGCGGGAGCGTGTTGGGCGCCGGGCGGTTCCAGGAACTAACGCACACATCCACGCCGCTGCGCAGCGATTCCTCGCCAAGATATTGTCCCCATTCCCAGCAGGCCAAGTAGACCTCGATGGGACAGCCGCGTGGGTCCACGCCCACGTCGCTGTATCCGCGGAGCACGATCGGCCGGACGTAACACGCGCTGAGTTTGTTCTCGCGCACGAGATCGAGGCTCGCCTGGCACAGCGCGTCCACCGTGTACGGGACATCCATGCGGTAAATGTGCGCGGAGTTCAGAAGGCGCTGCATGTGCTCGCGCAGACGAAAGATCGCGGAGCCCTGCGCCGTTTCGTAGCAGCGGAGCCCTTCGAAGACCGCCGAGCCGTAGCTGACAACGTGCGAAAGCACGTGAATCTTGGCGTCGTCCCAGCGAATGAACTTGCCGTTGTGCCAGATTTTCTCGGTTTTCGGTAGGCTCATCGTGTTTCTCCGGGCCGCGGAAAGAAGCTTTTATGGCCCTGCAAAGCAAGAATTATAGCACACGGGCGTCATCGGCAAGGGCGGGTAGTTCCCCGGAACACGGCGGATTAAAGCCAAATTGGATCCCGAAGAACGATTCGCCGACGAGATTCGGCGAATGGTTTCAGTGGGTGTGGTCTTCCGCGTCTCGCTTCGCGCTTGAGAAAAATCCGGTGATGCGGCCCCACGCGCTGGTGCGCCAGTTGTCCGCGATCTCTTTCGCGAGAATCCACGGCGGAAGTTCCAAGTAAAAGAACCGCGACAGGGCCTCGAGATAAGGCTCGTACATCTCGCGAAGATCGGCCAGTTTCTTGTCCGCGGCTTCCGTGGCGGGAAGTTGGAGACCCTCCTGCGCCAGCATTGTCCGCAGGCGCTGTAATTCGGCGGGCGGCAACCGGTCCGCGGCGGTCCGGCGCGGACGCGCGTTGAAAAGCTGCGCGAGATCGACGACTGTGTGCCGGCACATCGCGAACGTGAGGCGAGCCTGCCTCGCGCACGCGTTTTCAGCGCCGGCGATCAGCAGGGCGCTCGTATCGAGGATCGCCGCGAGAGCGGCGAGCCAGGATTCATTGTTATGTTGCGAGCGAAAGTAACTCACCCCCGGATACGAGATATGGCTCTCCAGAATATCGGCTGCCGAGTGTTCCCAGTGCTCCAGCAACTGCTCGAGTGACTCCATACCATGGGGCCCGGCGTGGCGCCGCAGCAATTCGCCGGCGGTCGGCGGCGAGCCTGCCCGCGCGTCCAGCAGGACGATGTTCACTTCGCGGCGCGAGAATGCCTGATAAATCACGGGCAAGTAGCTCAGCACCAGCGCGAGGAAACCGAAACCCAGGCCACTCTCTGCAACGGCCAGGAAGCGCTCAACCGGCGTATGCGGCACCACGTCACCGAGCCCAAGCGTGAAGAAGGTCGTCCCGCTGAGATAGAGACTCGTGGAGAATGTGTGGAAGGTGCGGACAGCCGTATCCGCGCGCGCAGCGCTGTAGTAGAGCAGACCAAATCCCAAAATCAGCGATGCGGCCCAGAATACGAAAAGAAGCAGCAGCGAAAGCGGGCCGTAGAAGCTCAAGAATGTCTCGCGCGTTCGCACCCGGCCGATCCACCGCGCGATGGTCCTCCACGGAAACCACGTGCCGCGATAGAACGCGACCGTGATCCGCCAGCGACGCGCCACTCGCCGTGGGAGGACAACCGTCTCAAACGCCTCCCAGAGGACATTCGCGATGATGAGGATTCCTGCGGTTGCGAGGATCAAGGCGTCGTTCCTAGGGGATCAGTACAATTTTGCCGTAGGCGCCCGGTTCCATCACGGCTTCGTGGGCGCGGGGCGCTTCGGCGAGAGGAATCTCCTGGCCTATCACGGGCCGGAGCGTCCTATTTTCAAGCCCCGCCACAAGCGCGGAATGAATACTGGTCAGATCGGCGGGCGAAGCATTCCACAGGCTCATGCCGAGGATCGCTCCATCGCGCGTCATGATATCGCGCGCATTGATCTCCGCATTTCCGCGATTGCCGACCACGACAACGCGCCCGCCGGGCGCCAGAATCCCCAGATCGCGGCCCAGGTTCACGTTCGCCAGCATCTCGATGATTGCGTCGTAGCCGCGGCCGCCAGTCGCGGCGAGCGCTTCCTCAAAGTGATTGGCCGCGCTGTGGTCGAGCACCTGGTTCGCGCCCTCTTCCGCGACGAGCTTCTTTCCACGGTCCGACCCGGCCGTTCCGATCACACGCAGACCGGCGGCTCGCGCGAGCTGTACGGCGCCGATGCCCACCGCCCCGCTGGCGCCGTGGATCAAGACGGTCTCGCCGCCACGGGCGTGCGCGCGGTGAAAAAGCGCCCGGAAAGCCGTGGCGTAGGGCACGTGCATCGCCGCGCCTTGCGGGAACGAAACATTTGCCGGCAGGGGGAATACAGCCCATGCCTCGCAGAGTGCCAGTTCCGCATACGTCCCGCTCAGACTGCCTGCGAGATAAACCCGGTCTCCCGGCTTGGCGCGCGTCACATCGCTGCCAACGGACTCGATCGTGCCGGCGCCGTCCGTGCCCGGCGTATAGGGAAGAGGCGGTATGCGCGGATAGACGCCGGCCCGTATGTAGGTCTCCACCGGGTTTACGCCGGCCGCGCGAACTCGAACTACAACCTGGCCGGCCGCCGGTTTGGGGTCGGGCACTTCTTCCAGGCGCAGAACCTCGGGCCCTCCAAACTCACGAACGCGAATTGCCTTCATTGCTTCCTCCGCGGGGGCAAGCTGTACATGCGAGCTGTTCTAAGGAATGCCCCGGGGTCCACTTATGTCAACTGTTTCGATGTAAGAATAGTGACGGTGGATTCGGAAAACGTACACGCAGGCCAGAAATCGCCTTCTCAATGCGTCGAAGGAATCCGCATGGGCATCGGCCGGCCGCTGAGCGTTTGATAGTTCTGCTGGATGCGATTCAACCGCCTACCGGTCGTGCTCTCCCACGCGCCGAAGAGAAGAAACGGTACGAGCGCCGCTAGCACCCACAGCTTGGCGTTGCGAGGCACCTTTGCCTCCGGTTCCCACCGGAAAAGCTGGCGAGATACCTCGAATGCAACGAAGAGCCCCAACAGCAGCGCGCTGACGTCTTCGAGCAATTCGAAGGGCGTGGCCAGCCTCGTGGCGGCGGATTCGAGGCCGGTCGCCAGATACTGCGCCGGGATGAACAGCGCCACTCTTTGCAACCACGGCGGGAAGATCGCGAGCGGGATCGTCGCGCCGGAGAGAAACAGAAACCCCATCCAGATCAGATTGTTGATCATCTGCGTTTCCTGCATGGTGTTCGTCACGCTGGCAACGATCAGTCCCAGAGCGGAGAACGTTGCTGAGCCGACCGTGACGAGCAGGAGGATCGCCCAGAGGTTGCCCCACGATTGCATGTGGAATGCCAGCCGGCACACGAGAATCTCGAACACCACGACCGGCAGAACAAGGAAGTAGTTCGAGAGGATGCTCGACGCGAGCATCGGCCCGGCGCCCAAAGGCGCGAGCCGGAACCGGCGCAGAATGCCTTGTTCGCGGAACGTGACGAGTTGCACGCTGAGCCCCCAGAAGCTGCCCATCACCGTAGTGGTGAGGATGGCTCCGAGGATGTAGCCCACCCACTCCTTCCGGCCTTTGCCCAGGAACGTGACGGCGCCAAAGAGAAAAATCAGCGGCATCACGAGGCTGAAGAAAAAGAACGCGCGATTGCGCATCGCGAGGCGCAATCGCATTTTCGTAAGAGTCCAGGTGCGGCCCAAGGTTTTCGGCTTCCTTTCCGGTTCCGTCTATTCCCGCAGCCGCCGTCCGGTCAGCTCGATGAATACGTCCTCGAGCGACGGCGAAAACATTTCCAGGCTCTGCAGTTCGTTGTTCTCCGCCTCGAGCCGCTTGACGAGCGCAACGATCGTCTGCGGCGGCCGGGCGGAATGCAGCACGTACGTGCCCTCGAATTCGCGGCAATCGGAAACACCTTCGAGCCCCGCGAGCATCCCGTTCGTCAGCGGCTGCGCGAGGCGGACTTCGATGCGCGTCGTTCCGGCGGACTTTTGCTTCAGCGCGCGCGGCGTGCCGAGCGCGATCACGCAGCCGTGGTCCACGATGGCCACGCGGTCGCACAGCCGCTCGGCCTCTTCGATGTAGTGCGTAGTCAGCAGGACCGTCTTCTTCTCATGCTTGAGTTCTTCGATGATGTCGTAGATTTCCCGGCGCACCTGCGGATCGAGCCCGGCGGTAGGCTCGTCAAGGAACACGACTTCCGGATCGTTCACCAGCGCCATCGCGAGCGCCAGCCGCTGCTTCTGCCCGCCCGAGAGATGGCTGTAGAACGCATTGCGTTTTTCGTCGAGCTGGAATCGCTTGAGCAGCCGGTCCGTGTCCGCGCGGCGGCGATAGAACTGGGCGAACAGCTCGACGGCTTCCTTTACGCGCAGTTTGTCCGGCAGGGAGGTGGACTGCAGCACCGCCCCGATCCTTTCCTTGAACTGTTCGCCGCTCTTCGCGGGATCGAGACCGCAGACTCGCACGACGCCGCGATCGAGAGTGCGCAGGCCTTCCAGTATCTCGACGGTCGAAGTCTTGCCGGCTCCGTTTGGTCCGAGAAGGCCGAAAACCTCGCCTTGCTCGACCGAAAAGCTCACGCCCCGCACCGCCTCGACCGTTCCATAACTCTTGTAGAGATTTTCGACCTGGATGATTGGCTCGCCCACTGAATGAGTCCTTGGCTTCTTAGAAGAGACTTCTTTCTATACCACAATCGTGATTCGAGCGCGAATCACCGGCTCTTCACGAGCTTTCGCTTGCGCCCAATTGCGCGCTTCTTCGCCAGCGGCCAGCCGTGGCGCTTCATGTCGATTGCGCTGCCAACCCCGACTCCCTCCGACTCGAGCAGCCGCCGTTGCAGGCTGCCGTGTGGCTCAGGGACGCGAATCCGCCCACCGGCGCCGACCACGCGATGCCACGGAATGCCTCTTCCGCTCGGGCATGCGGCCATGGCATAGCCGGCGGCTCGGGCGCCGCCCGGCAGACGCAGCACTCGTGCGAGCTCCCCGTAAGTCGTTACGCGCCCTCGCGGGATTCGTTTCACCATCCTGTAGACGGGCTCCCAGGACACGTTCGCCGGCCTCCTTCCATACGGCGCGATGCCCGAATACCGCATACAAATGAGCGAGGTGAGAGTTTGTTTATCGATCCGATTTCGAAACTCGCGATGAACCTCCGCTAAGCCCTTTTGTCGCGCTCTCGCATCGTTCTTCAAGAGTAATAACCGATTCGATGCAACCTCACCCCTGCGAAGCATCGTACCATTGACGGTGTAGTGGACGGGCCATACACTACAGACCGTTTCACCCGTTGTACCGGCCCGGAAGGAGACGGTTGTGGCTTTCGTTCGGCGTAAAGGCAACACTTATTACCTGGTGCACAACGTGCGCCGGCAGGGCAAGGTGCAGCAGCTTCACCTGGCCCGGCTTGGCGAGCGGCCGCGCATCACCGACGACATCGTTCGCAAGGTCTCGCGAAATCACCCTTTCCTCGATCTCGACTGGTCCAGCCTGCGCGAGCAGGTCAACAGCCGAATTGAGCTTTTCGATATTCGGTCGATGTACGTACAAAACCTTATGCACTCACTACGCAACCTTAACCTGGACCTGGCCGACCTGTCGCCGCCGCTTCTGACGCTGGCAGACCGCGCCAATTCAAGCCGGGAACTGGTCACGCAATTACGATTGCTGCGGTCGACTCTTGACGTCAAGCTCGACCAATTCGAGCGGTCGGTGCCGCGCAATCTGGAGGGCGGAAGAAAGTTCCGGTAGGGGAGCACGACCATGGGCGCGCAAGCAGTACAACTCGATCCGACACTCCGCAGCGTGGAGTCACGCGATTTTGAGGCGGGGCTGCGTCGGAAGATCGTTGGCCAGGACGAAGCCGTGCAGGCTGTGGTGGACCTGTACCAGGTATTTCGCGCCGGCCTGAACTCACCGGGGCGGCCCGTGGGGAACCTGCTGTTCCTTGGACCGACCGGCGCCGGGAAGACGCGCGTGGTCGAGGCCACGGCCGAGGTGCTCTTCGGCGATCCGCGCGCGGTAATCAAGGTGGACTGCGCCGAGTTCCAGCACTCGCACGAGATCGCGAAGCTGATCGGCTCGCCGCCGGGATACCTGGGGCACCGCGAGACGCATCCGCTGATCACTCAGGAGGCGCTCGCCCAATACCACACCGACAAGCTGAAGATCAGCTTTTTGCTGTTCGACGAAATTGAGAAAGCGAGCGACGCCCTCTGGCAGTTGCTGCTCGGGATTCTCGACAAAGCGACCCTTACGCTCGGCGACAACCGCCGCGTCGATCTATCGCAAACCATGATCTTCATGACGTCCAATTTGGGTGGCGGCGAGATCACGGAATTGATGACGGGCGGGCTCGGTTTTGCGCCGATCGTCCGGCCGGAATCGAAGCCGAAGCTGGACGAGAAGGTCGAGAGGACGGCCGCGGAAGCGGCGAAGAGGAAATTCGCTCCGGAATTCATGAACCGAATCGACAAAATCGTGGTCTTTCACCCGCTGCGTTCCCAGCAGCTCGAGCAGATTCTCGAAATCGAGCTCGGAATGGTGCAGCAGCGCGTGCTCGAGACCGCCAAGGGAAGATTCCTCTTCCGCGTGTCGCAACCGGCGAAGAACTTCCTCCTTCGCGAAGGGACGGACCTGAAGTACGGAGCGCGCCACCTGAAACGGGCGATCGAGCGGTACGTGGTGTACCCGCTGGCTAGCCTGCTCGCAACCGAGCAGGTGCTGCTGGGCGACGTGATCTCGATCGATTGGGACGGCAGCTCCTCGGGGCTGATGTTCCTGAAGGAAGCTGAAGGAGCGCTTCTCCCGATCGATTCGCCGTTGCCCGACACGATGAGGGAAGCAGCCGCTGCCATCTCCGACGGCCGCGAGCTTCCGTTCCCGGCGGCGACGACCGCAACCGCGAAGGTCACGAGCGAAGCAAGGCCTTCACCCGTGCCGGCTCACCGCAGCATTCCGGCGGAGAAGGCCAGGAACGAGAAGCGGTAGCGGTTCACAGTGGGTTTCCTCCAGCGGAGAGACTCGCAGCACGGCGGCGCGTGCTGTCCCTTGCTGCACGCGCCGTAACTCCGCTCCCTGGCCGTTCCCCGTGGAAAGCTAAGTCCCGCCTCGCGCGGTATGCGCTTTGCAAAACATGTTTGACGCCGGGTACTTGTTGCCGCGTGGCAGTAGGCCTACCATGGATGAGCGCGGTTGGAACAAGGGAAGGCAGCCGAAGTGATCACACTCTGCACGCAGTGCGACAAGACCGAAACCAAGTGCACTTGCGACAAGTACTGCTGTTTCTGCCAGTCGCAATACCATGTCCGCCTGTGCGTGGACGGCATGTACTACTGCCCCGACTGCCGGGAAGCCTGCGACGTCCGGCTCGCCGACTCCGATGACCACTGACTTCCCGACCGCCCGCATCGCATGCACGCTGACCAACGATCCCCGGCTGATCGTCGGCGCCAGTGCAATTCCCGCTCACGTTGCGCGGCAGGCCGGACTCTCCGAAAAAATGCAGGAGGATCTCGCTTCGGCCGCTGTCGAAGCCTGCCGCGAGACCTTTGGCCTCGGCCGCGCGAGTCGAAACTCGCCTTCCGCTGCTCAATTGACCGCGGCAAGCTTTCCGGATCGCGTGGAAGTGACGATTGAATTGTCGGTTGCGCCGCGGCCGCGAGCGTCAAAGGCGCGCGCGAAACCGGTGGCAAAGAATGCCTCGAAGAAAGATCGCAAACCGCTGGAAAGCGCTCTTGTGGATCACGTGCAGCGGGAAACGCGTGACGGCCGCCCTTGCATCCGGCTCGTCAAGTATGGGGGCGCGGCGAAGTCGAGGCCGAAGGCGTAGCGCCACATCCTCCCCCGGCCGCGAAACTCAGGCCCCCTACATCGGAACAGCGAAGGCGCGAGTGCGAATCAGAGAGAGAAGCTGGTCCTGGGTTACCGGCGCGTCCACTTTCAGGCGGTCGCCGCTCGGCGTGACGCGCACCTGATCGAGCGCGCCCGCGAGGTCCGGATGGTCTTGCGCTTCCTGGTAGCGCCGATACATAACGCCCGCCTGGAGTGCGGCCGCCAGTAGGTTCGCGTCGTCCGTGGAGTTGCACACGGCCTGGAATCTCGCATCAATGCCGCTGTCCGCGGCGACGCTGATCGTCATCGCGTGCATACGGTTGATAATCGTAGCGGCTTGCGGAAACTGGTTCGCCTGCGGCAGCAATTGCTGGACGGCGAGGTGGGTGTAGCTCTGGTCGAGCACGGCCCAGATGATCCCGCTTCCGTCGGCCTCATTGATCAGCGGGAAGAGCTGGTCGTTCGTCAACAGGCTCTCGGCGACGCCGGTTCGAACGTCGATCAGCTTGTCGAGCGCCGCTCGGGAGCCGAAAGCCGCCGTGTTGGAATCGATGAACGTGAAAAGAATGTCGTCCGAACCCGAGCCGCTGCCGAAGGCGTAGAGATGGTAGCCGTGCACGTCAACCATGGGCAGCTTTTGCTGCTTGAAGCGGGCCTCGCTGGAAGACGGGTCAAACGTTCCGAGCGCCACGCCAGCGATGTCCTCGCTGGTCCCCTTGCCGGAACTGATCGCGCCCCAGGCGAGCTCGTCCACCTGGCTGTTCGGATCGACTCCCGCCGAAGAAAGGAACTGCTCGAATTGGCGGAAGCGGCTCGGAAGGAGCTGCTCGCGCAGTTGGGAAAACCACGGAAATTTTCGGGCCGACTTCAGGTCCGCATACGCGAATTCACCCACCTGCTTTGGGAACATCCCGATGACCCCGGTGCTGAGCGAACCGGCAAAGCTTGGCTGCGGAGCGACGACGAGTGAAGCCAGCAAGAGTCCGGCGACCGGAAGGTACGCGGTAAGGATTCTTCGAATTGAATTGCTCACGTTGTTTTTCCCCTCAGAACCCTGAACTATCCTGATCCTACGGCCGGACTTTCGGCAATTCTTAGCGCAATCGAGCGCGCTTCCGAACGCGCGCGGCCCACGAATGCGGCGTCGGTGATCGATTCGAGATTGGTGGCCACGTTTTCAAGCGCGCCGCGAGCCGCCGTCGCGGCCATCATCCGGCCCACGCGCACGTCTGACAACATAGACGGGGCGGACATCGATTCCAGTTGCCCGAGCCGTTCAAATACTTCCACCGCCTTGCGCGCGATTTCGAGCGGTGCTTCGACGGCGCCCTGAAAAGCCTGCTGAATCGTGAGGTCGCGCCGCCGCTGCTCCTCCACAGTGTCGCGCGGAAGCTTGTGCGCGGCCAAGACCAACTCGTAGGAAGTCGCGTCGCGGTCAATACCGTCGGCCAGTTCGCGCGCCACGGCCTGAAACGCTTCGCGCGTTTTCTCGAGCGGGACGGCGTAGGCCGCGAGCGATTTCTTCTTGCGCGAAAGGCCCGCGACCATCTGTCCGAGGCTCGCGCCGAGCGCTCCCGCAAGCGCCGCGACCGACCCTCCGCCAGGCGCGGGAGTGGGTCGCGCGACGACTTCGAGGAATGGCTGGGCGAGCGCCGCGAAAGTCGCGGAACCTCCGGCACTCGCACTTCCGAGCGATTCTTCCAGACGATTCTCGAACACTTGGCCGGAGGAAAAGTTTTCGATTTGGAGATAGCTTTCGGCGGTCATCTCAATTGCGTGCCGCGGAATCAAGCCCACGATCTCGCTCTCCACAATGCCAACGCCGTGGCGCTCGGCCTCGCGCTTCACCGCCTCGAAGACGACGTGGATCGGCGTCTGCTCGAAATCCGTCAGGTTCATGGAAACCTGGGCGAGGTTGCGGGCGCGCAGATCCACCCCCATGGCCTTGACGAACGGCAATCCCCCGCTTGAGAAGCGAATCGTCTTCGCGATCTGTTTCGCGATTTGGACGTCGGGAGTGTTCAGATTGATGTTGTAGGCGATCAGGAATTTGCGCGCGCCGACGACCGTCGCGCCCGCCGTCGGATGCAAACCCGGTCCGCCGATATCGGGTGCGCGATCTGGATTGCGAGGAGCCTCTTCCCGGAGTCCCTCAAACTGCCCCTTGCGGATATTTTCAAGGTTCGCACGCTCGGGCCGCTGCGCTGCCGCCTCGTAGAAATAGACAGGGATGCGATAGCGCGCCCAGATTTCGCGCGCCGCTCGTTTCGCGAGCGCCACACAATCGTCGATCGTGACGCCGCGAACGGGAATGAATGGCACAACGTCCGTCGCCCCGATGCGCGGGTGCGCGCCCGTCTGTCGCGTCAGGTCGATCAACTCGGCGGCCTTGCCCACGCCGCGCACGGCCGCTTCCGCGACGGCGTCCGGCTCACCCGCCAGTGTAATTACGCTGCGATTATGGTCCGCATCGCTTTCGCGGCCGAGCACGTACACGCCGGAAACTCCGCGAATGGCGGCGACGATGGCATCGACCTTGGCCGCGTCCCGCCCCTCGGAAAAATTTGGAACGCATTCGACGAGCTGTTTCATATTCAAAACTTCTTCGAGTGGACGATCGCGCCGCGCTTCATCGTCAGCGTACAGAGGTTCACACCGAAATAATACGGAATTTCCTGATACGCGGCCACGTCAAAGGCCGCGAGGTCAGCATACTTGCCAACCTCGAGCGAGCCGATGCGGTCGTGCTGCCGCAACGAATAGGCCGCGTTGACCGTCGCGGCGGCGATTGCTTCGGCGGGAGTCATCCGCATCTGGGTGCAAGCGAGGGAAAGAATCATCGTCATGCTGAGGGTAGGGCTCGTGCCCGGGTTGAAATCCGTGGCAAGCGCGACGATGGCGCCCGCGTCGATCAGGGCGCGTGCGGGCGCGTAGCGTGCGAGGCCGAGGTGAAAGCAGCAGCCGGGCAGCAGCGTGCATGTGACATCCGAATGCGCGAGCGCGCGAACGTCGCCGCGGTCGATCTTTTCGAGGTGATCGGCGCTCGCCGCCCGCACTTCGATCGCGAGCCGCGCGGCGCCAGTGTGGGCCAGCTGTTCCGCATGGACCCGCGGCGTAAGGCCGCAGTCGTGTCCCGCCTTCAGAATCCGCCGCGCCTGCGCCACCGTGAATGCGCCGCGGTCGCAGTAAACGTCGCAAAACTCCGCCAGTCCCGCTCGCGCGACCGTGGGAATCCACTTCGTGACCAGCCGATCCACAAACGCATCGGGACGGCGGTGAAATTTGGGCGGCACCACGTGCGCGCCCAAAAACGTGGGGACAATATCGAGCGGTTGCTGTTGATTCAGGTCGTGAAGAACCTGGAGAATTTTCAGTTCGCTCTTCCAATCGAGGCCATAGCCGCTTTTGGCTTCGATCGTCGTCGTTCCGTGCGCCGCGAACTCGCGAAGGTACGCTGCGGCGCGGTCCTTCAACATTTTTGGCGATGCGCCGCGCAGCGCCGCGACGGTCGAGCGAATGCCGCCGCCTGCACGTGCGATCTGTTCGTAGGTTTTGCCCGAGATGCGCTGTTCGTATTCCGCCGCGCGGCTTGCGGGAAAAATTAGGTGGGTGTGTGAATCGACGAATCCCGGGAGAACGATGCGGCCGCCGAGGTCCAGCCTTTTCGCGCGGCGAGCTTCGGGCAAGCGCTCGATGCGGCGACGCGGGCCAACCGCGGCGATGCGTTCGTTCTGAATCAGCAGTGCGCCGTCGCGAATGATGCTTGGATTGGCGAGTGCACGCCCGCGTTTCGGCGCCGAGCCGCGCAGAGTGAGAAGCTCCGAGCAGCCCGTGACCAACAAGTTGGCTGCCATGCTCAGACCTTCGGAATCTTAATGCCGGAGCGCTGAGTGAAGTCGATCGCTTCGGGATAGCCCGCGTCCGCGTGGCGCGCGACGCCGATGCCGGGATCGTTGGTGAGGACGCGTTCGATGCGCGCGGCCATTTCCTTTGTGCCGTCGGCGACGAGGACCTGGCCCGCGTGCTGCGAGTACCCGATCCCGACGCCGCCGCCATTGTGAATCGAGACCCAGCTTGCGCCGCTGGCGGTGTTGAGCAGCGCGTTCAGGAGCGGCCAATCCGCGACGGCGTCCGAGCCGTCGCGCATCTTCTCCGTCTCGCGATACGGAGAGGCGACGGAGCCGCAATCGAGATGATCGCGGCCGATGACGATGGGCGCTTTCAACTCGCCGCGCGCGACGAGATCGTTGAGCGCGAGGCCGAATTTGTCGCGTTCGCCGTAGCCGAGCCAGCAGATGCGCGCGGGCAATCCCTGGAACCGCACGCGCTTCTGTGCGAGCTTGATCCAGCGGCACAGAATCTCGTTGCCGGGGAACATTTCGAGCACGAGCTGGTCGGTGCGATGAATGTCGGACGCCTCGCCCGAAAGCGCGGCCCAACGGAACGGCCCGCGGCCCTCGCAAAAGAGCGGGCGGATATAGGCCGGTACGAAGCCGGAAAAATCGTAGGCGTTCTTCACACCGTGCTCGAAGGCGAACGTGCGGATGTTATTGCCGTAGTCGAATGTGACGGCACCCAGCTTCTGAAGCGCGAGCAGGCCTTCGACGTGCTTGCCAATGGATTCGAGCGCGCGCTTGCGATATCCGGCGGAATCGGCCTTGCGAAGTTCGGCGGCCTGTGCGACGTCCAGACCTTGCGGGATGTAGCCGCCGACGGGATCGTGCGCGCTGGTCTGGTCCGTGAGCAGGTCAGGAACGATGCCGCGGCGGGCAAGCTCGGGAATCACGTCCGCGCAATTTCCGACGAGGCCCACGGAAATCGCTTCGCGTTTGCGCACGGCGTTTTTCAGGATACGCAATGCTTCGTCGAGGTCGTTGACCATTACGTCGCAGTAGCCGGTTTTGACGCGCCGCTTGATGCGCTCGGGATCGACGTCGATTCCGAGGAACGCCGCGCCGTTCAGGGTCGCGGCAAGAGGCTGCGCGCCGCCCATGCCGCCCATGCCGCCGCTCGCGATCAGCCTTCCGGCAAAGTCGCCCTGAAAATGTTTTCGGCCGGCGGCTGCGAACGTCTCGTACGTGCCCTGCAAAATTCCCTGCGTGCCGATGTAGATCCAGCTCCCGGCTGTCATCTGGCCGTACATCATCAGGCCAGCGCGGTCGAGCTCGTCGAAGTGCTTCCAGTCGTTCCACTGGCCGACGAGATTCGAATTGGCGATGAGGACGCGGGGCGCGTAGGAGTGGGTGCGGAAAACTCCAACGGGTTTGCCGGATTGCACGAGAAGCGTTTCGTCGTTTTCGAGCGCTTTGAGCGAAGCGACGATGGCGTGAAAACATTTCCAGTCGCGCGCCGCTTTGCCGCGCCCACCGTAGACGATCAGGTCTTCCGGCTTTTCGGCGACCTCGGGATCGAGGTTGTTCATCAGCATGCGCAGCGCGGCTTCCTGCTGCCAGCTCTTGCAGGAGATGGCGGCGCCGCGCGGCGCGCGGATGGGTTGGTAGCCGGTCGCGTCTTCTGCGGCTATCTTTGCCACGATCGTTTCCTCAGAGCGTCTTTCTGTTTCGCGCCGAGGGGCCGAAATTTGTGACGATTAGAATGGCACCCTCTCGTTTGTTTTCAATAACTTGCATTGTGTTTTGTTCGACATGCTGTGACGATTAGAAATGGCGTGCGGGGTGCCGCGACCGAAGCTAACGATGCGTCCGAGAGGCCGACAACTCGTTTCCATCACATCGCCACTCCTTTCCATACCTTCATCATCCTAATCCACGACGCGTTCAATGCAAGCACGAAAGCCTGTGGACTTTGCCGGCGACGGCCTACACGTCGATTGCACGGTGGAGCGGCGATACGCTAGAGTGACTGCCATGGCGACGGAGTATCCATCCCTTCCGACCCTTCCGAAACTTTTTCTGGACGCCATGGACCGGTTTGTGAGCCCGCGCGCGCAGATGTATCGCGCGGCCGACGGCTGGCAATCGATTTCGTCGAAGGAGATGGTGCGGCGAATTGCGGGGCTCGCGAGGGCGCTCGCGGAAATGGGAATTCGTCCCGGAGACCGCGTCGGGCTGTTTGCGCCCAACTGCCCCGAATGGCACATCGCCGATTTCGCCATTCAGGGAATCGGCGGCGTGACCGTGCCTGTGTATTTTCACGAGTCGGCCGACCACCTCAAGTACATTCTGAAGGACTCCGGCGCGCGAATTGCGTTCACGGCCGGCGAAGAGCAGGCGCGAAAGATCGCCGAATGCCGCCGGGACCTGCCGGGGCTCGAGCAAGTGATCTCCGTTTCGTCGCCGCCGAACATGGAAGGCGAAACTCTGCGGTATGAAACGCTGATCGCTACGGCGAGCGACAGCGAGATCGTCGAATACCGCCGGCGCGCCGCCGAGGTCACGGCGGAGCATCTCGCCACGATCATCTACACTTCGGGTACGACCGGGGAACCCAAGGGCGTGATGCTCAGCCACGCGAACCTCAGCTCGAATGCCCTGGGTTTCAGCCAGGACTTCGAGATGACGGCGTCCGATCTTGCGCTGTCTCTGCTACCGCTCGCGCACGTCTATGAACGCACGATCGATTACGGATATTTTTTCCGCGGCGTTCCCATCGCGTACGTGCAACAGATGGAAACCGTGGCCCAGGCGCTACTGGAAGTCCGGCCCACGATCATGGCGGCGGTCCCGCGATTCTACGAAAAGACCTATGCGAATATCATTGAAAAGGGCCACCACGAGACCGGAGTGAAGAGAAGGATTTTCGACGCTGCGATTCGCGTGGCGCTGGAAGCCGTGCCGTGGCGAGCCTACGGCAAGAGCGTTCCTTACGGCGTGAGATTCCGCTGGCAGATCGCCGACTGGCTGGTTTATTCCAAGATTCGCCAAGGCCTGGGAGGCAGAATCCGGTACCTAAGCTCGGGTGGCGCGCCGCTGGCGCCGGAACTGGCCGAGTTCTTCTGGAGCGTCGGTGTGCCGGTTTATCAGGGCTACGGACTGACGGAAACGTCCCCGGTTGTTACCTTCAACTCGCCCAAGGCGAACAAGGTTGGGACGGTAGGGCGTCCGATTCCCAATGTGCAAGTGCGAATCGCGGAGGACGGCGAGATTCTCGTGAAGGGGCTGTGCGTCATGCAGGGTTATTACCATAAACAGGACGCGACCCGCGAAGTCTTCACGGCCGACGGATGGTTTTGCACGGGTGACATCGGGCGGCTCGATGAGGGCGGGAACCTGATCATCACCGACCGGAAGAAGGAGCTGCTGAAGACGGCCGGCGGAAAGTTTGTCGCGCCGGCGCCGATTGAGAATGTGTTGAAGACATCACCGTACATTACGAATGCGATGGTGGTCGGAGACAGTCGGAAATTCGTCTCGGTGCTGATCGTGCCCAATTTCGCCACGGTCGAGACGGCGGCACGAAAGGCCGGCCGGGAAATCCCAATGCCGGGGCAGATGCTCTCCGATCCGTGGGTGCGAGATCTGATCGCGCAGGAAGTGGAGCGGCTTACCTCGGCGCTCGCGCAGTACGAAAAGCCAAAGCGCTTCGCGCTGGTGGAGAAGGATTTTACGTATGCGAACGGCGAGCTGACGTATACGCTCAAGATGAAACGGCGCGTGATCGAAGAGCGCTACCAGGACGCAATCGCGCGGCTGTATGAGGACGTGGTGGAGCCCAGGCCGCAGCATTTGTCGTAGCCCGTTTCAAATGCGACGGCGCGAGCCTGCGGTGCAGAAGCGAAGTAGAATACCGAGAGGGAGAGCTTATGGCGGATCAACTCGTAATTGCGGGGCGGGCATTTGGCTCGCGCCTGATCGTGGGCACGGGGAAATATCGCAGCTTTCAGGAGATGGCGCGGGCGCATGCGGCGTCCGGCGCGGAGATGGTGACCGTGGCCGTGCGGCGCGTCAATCTAACCGATCATACGAAGGAATCGCTGCTCGATTACATTGACCGAAAGAAATTCTTCATCCTGCCGAACACGGCGGGCTGTTACTCGGCCGACGAGGCGATACGGACGGCACGGTTGGGGCGCGAAGTAGGGCTTTCGGAGTGGGTGAAGCTCGAAGTGATCGGCGACGAGCAGACGCTTTTCCCGGACACCGAACAACTGATTCAGGCCACGAAGGCGCTGGTGAAAGAGGGCTTTGTGGTGCTGCCATACACGAACGACGACCTCATCGCCGCGCGGAAGCTGATCGACGCGGGGGCGTCCGCCGTGATGCCGCTCGGCGCGCCGATCGGATCGGGCATGGGGATTCAGAACCTTGCGAACCTGCGCATCTTGCGCGAGCGGATCACGGAAGTCCCGCTGATCGTAGACGCGGGAGTGGGCACGGCGTCGGATGCGGCGATCGCGATGGAATTGGGTGCGGACGGCGTGCTGATGAACACGGCCATCGCGGGCGCGCAGGATGCGGTGCTGATGGCGGAAGCGATGCGCGACGCGGTCGAGGCAGGGAGGAAGGCCTTTCTTGCCGGGCGGATTGAGAGGAAACTGTACGCGACGGCGTCAAGCCCGTTGGCCGGCGTAGTCAAGTGAAGCCTCAGACGCTCCTGGTCGTTTTTCTGGCCAACGGGTTCGTCGCTTTCTACTATTGGAGTTCATACCGGCATGGCATGGCCGCCCCGCAAGCGTTGCTTTTCCTCGCGATCTCTCTCATAGGCGTCAACGCGGCGATCGTATTGGGACGCTGGCTAGCGCTGCGCAGTCCGCGGCGAAAATAGTTCCCCGCAGGCATCACCGAGTCGAATCAGCGGAAGAGGACGTGCCACAGCGTGTCGACGAGCGCGTGGATGAGGATGCCGGGAACGAGCGAACCGGTTTTCATCCAGGCTCGGCCGTAAAATATTCCCGCAATCGTCGCCAGGAAGACGTATTTCCAGTTGGGAACCGGCGCGTGAAAGATGTGGGAGAACCCGAAAATTAACGACGTTACGATCAGCCCCGCCCATGGACTCTTCAGCGTTTTTGAAAGCAGATTCTGCAGCAGGCCGCGAAACAGGAATTCCTCGGGCCACGCCGTAAAAAACAGGATTCCGACGGCAGACAGGACGAAAGAGCCGATACCGGAGAGCGGAACGCCCCGAAGTTGGTGCAGCTCGGGATGCCATGTGAGGAAGCCGATCTTGAGTCCCACCGGGATGGCGATCGCGGCGTAGACGAGGAAATTGAATCCGAAGTTCCACGTGAAGCCCGAGCGCCACTCCACTGCGTAGCCAACCCCGGGCAACCGGCGAAGCAGCACGAAGGCTGCGACGCCCGTGCTGAGAGCCGCCAGAATCGCGAGCGTGTGCGTCAGAGCCGGCGGGTAGGGGAAAACGTGATACAGCAAACGGTACGGCGGGAGCCAGACCGGCAGCCAAAGCAACCCAACCGCCGCGTAGTCCTCCCAGGTTCCGGGCGATTTGCCTCTGCTGCTCGCGAGAAAAAGCGCGGGAGCCACAACATAGGCGGCGCCGACGAGCATGACCGTCCAGTTGCCCGTGGCGCTCGAGCAATAGAGCAGAACGGCGAACAACGGGACAAGCGGGGCCAGAGTCCCGGCGCGACCCCCGAGAAACTGCTGAAAAGCGCCCAGCACCCGCGGAACGGCGAGGAAGAACTCGAATGCAAAGAGCGCAGAAGCAACGCCAAGCGCCGCGAAGCTTCGCCATCCAAAGCCGGAGCGCCCGCCCAAGTAGCACGCGTACAGAGTGACGGCGGCCCAGACAACCGCAGCCGCCGGAAGGCTCATCTGCCACGATCTTGAGTTCGCCGCCATCGCCAGCGATTCTACCGGACGAGAAGCCGTCCGATAAGCGCTTGATTTGATTTCCGGCCTCGGCCATTCTGGAAGGAGACAAACGCGATGGCCGAATCGGCGACACAACGACTGGGTTACCTCGACTGGCTGCGCGGGCTCGCGTGCTTCGGGATGTTCGAGGTGCACTGCTACGACGCCTGGCTCGGGGGACCGGCACGCCAGAGTGCGTTCTTCGGCTGGTCGCAGTTCAGCGGGACGATTCCAGCGCCTCTTTTCGTGTTTCTGTCCGGTGTGTCGTCCGCGCTGGTGGCGGGCCAGATGCGGCGGAAGGGAGCGCCGGCAAAACAGATCGGGGCGCGAATGATTCGCCGCGGGACGGAGGTTTTTGCGCTGGGCTTGTTGTTCCGGGCACAGGAGTTCATTTTCGGGCGGCCAGCGGCGCCGTGGACCGACTTCTTTCGCGTGGACGTGCTGAACCTGATCGGGCTATCGATCGTTTTTATGGGAATTCTCTGCTGGGTCGTCGGGGAACGCGTGGCGGGCGCATTGGCCGCCGCCGGCATCGCGCTCGGGATCGCCATGCTGACGCCGCCGCTTTGGACGACGTGGTGTCTGCGCTGGCTGCCCTGGTATCTCGAGTCCTACATCAACGGCGTGCACATCTACGGTTCGCCGCAGCCCTGGTTATTCCCGATCTTTCCGTGGGCGGCGTTCGCATTTGCAGGGCTGGCGGCGGGCTTGTTTCTGTTCAACGGCTGGCCAATGGGACGTCCGGGACGAGCGCTGGTCCTGTTGGCCGCCGGGGGCGTGGGGATCTTTCTTCTCTCGTTGCTGCTCGATGCGCGCGGGCCGCGACTTTACGCCGTGTACGACTACTGGCATACGAGCCCCAATTTTTTTCTGGGGCGCGTCGGCGCCGTGCTGGTGATCATGCTGGCCGGATATGCATGGTGCCGTTGGGGTCTGGGCGCCATGGGGTTCAGTCCACTGAGGCAACTTGGAAAAACGTCGCTGCTCGTCTACTGGGTGCACATGGAATTCGTGTACGGGCGCTTTTCTATTTTCGAGAAACAATCGCAAGGAATCCTGATGGCCACGGTCGGCTTGTTCGAAATCACGGCGGCCATGCTACTGCTTTCCATCGCGCGCACGCGATCGAAAGGGCGAGGGAAGGAGATCCTCGCCTGGTTTCGCCGGCTTCGCTCAGGGCAGGTTGACGGGTCACCGCGGGCCGCAGCGGAGGGCTAGGGCTTCTTCGGCGCTGCAGCGGGCTGTGGGGATATCGCAGGGGCATTGGGCTGGACCTTAAAAATGTACTCGCCGGGCCGGGCCAGGCCCATTTCCTCGCGCGCGATTCTTTCGATCGCTTCCGGATCGGTCTTGAGTGCCTTTACGCGTTCCTCGAGCTGGCGATTCTCCTCTTGGATCTGATCGATCTGGCGCCGGACTTCGCTCGCCTCCTGCTGGGAGCGCCGCATGGCGAGCACGCCGTGCGTGCCGAAGACATCCTGGAGCAGCAAGAGCGCGAGGCCCGCCGCCAAGAACCAGTTCACGTTGCGCCGCAGAAAGGTGCCGAGCTGCTCGGCAAAGTTGGCGGACGGTTCGTTCATCGTGTGATCGTTCACTGGGTAATCCATGCGCGCGCGTCGGCGGCGAGCTTTTGGGAAGCGTCGAGGGTCGAGGCTTCGGTGTAGATGCGGACGACGGGCTCGGTGCCGGAAGGACGCATCAGGACCCAGTCGCCGTCGTCGAGGATTAGCTTCAATCCGTCGAGGCGATTTTCGTGCGCGACGCGGCGTCCGGCGAATTCCTTGAAATCGGACTTCAGGCGTTTCGGCAATTTGGACTGGGCGTCCTCCGAAAGATGCAAATTCACGCGGACCGGCCAGAACTCCCGGCCGACACGGCGAAAGAGGTCGCGGACCTGATCCGCCAGCGACGATTGGCGCGCCGCAATCATTTCGGCCACCAGCAGGCAGGCGAGGATGCCGTCTTTTTCCGGGAGGTGACCGCGAATGGTCATGCCGGCGCTTTCTTCGCCGCCGAGCGCGATTTTGTCCTCGCGGAGGAGCGGGCCGACGTATTTGAAACCGACCGGCGTTTCGTAGAGCTTCACGCCGTGGAGCTTAGCGGTCGCGTCGAGGAGATGCGTGGTCGCGACGCTGCGCGAGGCGCCGAGCTTGTACCCGCGCGTGGCGAGCAGATAATCGAAGACCAGCGCGAGAATATGATTCGGCGAGATGAACGAGCCGTCGCGATCGACGATGCCGAAGCGATCGGCATCGCCATCGGTCGCGAGGCCCGCGAGCGCCTTCTTTTCGGCCACGGCTTTCTTCAGGGGCGCAAGATTTTCGTCGGAGGGCTCAGGGCCGGTGCCTTCAAAGAGGACGTCGCGGTCCGCGCGGATGGAGCTGACGGCGATGCCGTTGTCTGCGAGGATGCGATCGAGCCAGCCCGCGCCGCATCCGTGCACGGCGTCGTAAACGAAGGCGCCTTCGGCCTTGCGCAGAACGTCGAAGCGGATCATGCGGCCAAGCTGCTCGAAGTAGGGCCGGGAGGGATCGATCCGCTCGAAGTCGTCTTCGATTTCGTGGTGGTTGCCCGAGTCGTCCTTGATCGCGGCGGCGCGCTTTTCGATGTCGTGAGTAATTTCGGGCAGCGCGGGCCCGCCGTCGGGCCCGGAGAACTTCAGGCCGTTGTACTCCGCCGGATTGTGGCTGGCCGTGATGTTGACGCCGCCGTCGAGCTTTCCGTGAAGGATGGCATGAGCGATTACCGGGGTCGGCGTCGGCGCGCCGCAAAGAAACACGCGGCAGCCGTGTGAGCGCAGGACGGAAGCGGCGGTGCGGGCAAACTCAGGCGAGAAGAATCGCGTATCGTAGCCGACGATCAGCACCGGTGACTTGGTCTTGGAGCGGACGTGGCCGGCAATCGCCGCCGACGCGCGGCGGACGCCGGGAAACGTGAAATCCTCGGCGATGATGCCGCGCCAACCGGAAGTGCCGAAGCGAATCGCTTGGCTTGCCATGAAGCGGTATTGTATCTTGTCGCGCAAGCGGGGAGTATCGGGTAATCGCATTGAGGCGAGTCCCAAGAGTAAAGGCGGGCGATGGCGGAGAAGATCGTCGTGCTGGTCACGTGCGGGTCGGCGAACGAGGCACGGCGGATCGGACGGGCGCTGGTCGGGCGGAGACTGGCGGCTTGCGCCAACCTTGTTCGAGCCCCAATCGAATCTATCTATCGTTGGAAGGGCAAGGTCGAGTCAGCGAAGGAATTTCTGCTGATCGTCAAGACTTCGTGCGGCCGATTCGCGGCGCTGCGGAAGGAAGTGCAACGTCTGCATAGCTATGACGTGCCGGAAATCATCGCGCTGCCGATTTCGGCCGGCGCGCGCGCTTACCTCGATTGGATTTCCGATTCGGTCCGGCCGGCGAAAACCGGCGCCGGAACTTGAGTGGGGCGTGCGATTGGAGTACAAGGGATTTGCCGTGAAGGCCACAACGATTTGCGGTTGGCTTGCTGTGTCGCGCCGGTGGGCGACCGTCCTGGCGGTTGGCTTGCTCTGGGCGGCAGTTGGCTTCGGCCAGGGGAACAGTTCGAGTCAGTCGCCAGCCGCTTCCGCGGCAGCAGATCAGTCCGGTTCGGCCGACAAGTCCGGTGATAAGCCGAAGCCTTCCGGGTCCGGCACGGTAAAGCTGCGAATCCAGGTCACCGACGCCAGGAACAAACCCGTGGGCAACGCGAGCGTGTATGTTCGCTATTACACGGCGGGCGGCTTTTTGCGGCACGAGAAGCTGGAAGAGCTGGATTTGAAAACGAATCAGGATGGATCCGTGAAGGTGCCAGAGATACCGCAGGGGAAAATCCTGATTCAAGTGATCGCAAAGGGCTGGCGCACATACGGCAAGTGGTACGAGATCGAACAGGAAGAGGAAGATATTCCCATCAAGCTCGATTCACCGCCTCACTGGTACTGAGAGAATATCCCGAGCGCGATTTTTTTTCTGCCGAGAAGTGCCTGCAAGAGTTTGGATTTCCAAAACGCAAGAAACGGAAAAAGCGACACTTGAGTGAATTCGTTTCTCCGGTGCGGACTGCACAGGATTTGTGCAAAGAGGAGTAAGCCTTATTCTGGCGAGCGATTTTCATCAAGGGCGCCGCTTTTCCACATGGATTTCAACAGAACTGTTGAAAACTTTCACACAGCATTCATATTCCGCCTGCCGTGCGATCATGGATATGGCTGGTAAAGTGCAGGGCGCTCATTCAAGTCCCTCTGTATGCGCGTGATATCATGCGCGTATCTGCCCGTAAATGTTTCCAGGTCAAGATGAGAGAACTGATTCTTAACGCGGACGACTTCGGTTTGACCAGAGGCGTGAACGAGGGAATCATCCGCGCTCACCGCGAGGGAATTCTGACAAGCGCCACTCTGATGGCCACCGGGCCGGCGTTTGATGACGCGGTGGAGCGCGCGCGGGCGAATCCGACTCTGGGAATCGGGTGCCACCTGGTTCTCACCGGCGGGATTGCCGTTGCGCCGCCTGAAGAGATTCCGTCCCTTGCCGATCGGGAAGGGAGGCTGCCCAGATCTCTTGCCGCCCTCGTGGCCAAAATCAGCTCCGGGAAGGTGCGGGCGACGGACATCGAGAGAGAGATGCGGGCGCAGGTCGAAAAAATCCGCCGCGCGGGCATCGAGCCCACGCATTTCGACACGCACAAGCACACTCACGCGCATCCGCGCATCATGAAGGTGCTCGCGCAATTGGCGGAGGAGCTTGGAATTAAGCGTGTGCGGAAGCCGATCGAGAACCTTCGGGATTCATGGAAGTCAGTGCGGGGAGACGCCGGGGTTTCGTCAAAACAGCTCGCGGCAGTCGCAGCCGTGCGAGTGGTTTCTTCCCAGTTTTACTCCATTTCGAAGAAATACGGCTTGCGCTCACCGGACAATTTTCTCGGCGTAGCCGTGACAGGGCAACTGGGAGCGGAAGCATTGTGTCGCTTGATTGACACACTGCCTCCAGGCATAACGGAGATCATGCTGCATCCGGGCATTTGCGACGCGGAACTGATCGGCACCGGTTCGCGTCTGCAACGGGAGCGTCAGCTGGAACTGGAAGGTTTGTTGGCTCCTGAGGTGAGGCGCGCCGTGGAGCGGCAGGGAGTTCGCTTAATCAGTTACCGAGAATTGAACTAGTTACGGGTGCTGCTCTAATTCCGTGTTGATGATGGTGGCGACCGTATGAATTTGGCAAGCCATTTCAGTCTCCGGCCCATGTCAGAAGCTCTTGGACTGTCCAAATATGATCTGTAATTCCCGCCTG
>JBEKNB010000017.1:0-95199 GCA_049523255.1 Candidatus Acidiferrales bacterium
CGATCTGCCACTTCTCTTCGGGGGTCCGATCTACGCGTGGTTTCCTGCCCATGTTGCCTCCTGTTTGGAGGCCCTGATCTTACCTAACTGAGGTGTCCGGTTTTAGCGGGGAGCACTACAGACTTGGTTCTCCAACTTCGAGGACTCCGCTTGAGCACGTGCCGCTGAACCGCCTCATTGCTTGACGCTTTCCCTAAAGATTGATGAGCGCTATCCGAACCGACTACAATCCAGGCTACTCACTCAGTGGAGGATCCATGAGGAACACACTCTTTCTCTTTGTGCTGTTGCTTTCAGTGTTTGCGCCGCCACTGCTTGCACAGGGTGCTCCGCCACAAGCTGCGGCTGACCAGCCCTACACCATGGAGTACTACTACAAAGTGCAATGGGGACACCAACAGGAGTTCCTGCAACTTTTCCTGAAGAACCACTATCCGCTGCTCAAAAAGGGCGTGGAGAGCGGTCGCATGATTTCTGTAAGGATCGAAACTCCCGCCAACCACATGACTGAGGATGCGCGCTGGGACTATCGCGTTACGATTCAGTACAAGAACTCGACAGTGGCGACAACAGCGAATCCTGAAGAAGAATCCCCTATTAAGCAGCTCTGGCCTGACCAGGAAGCTTACAAACGCGAGGAACAGCGGCGGTTCGAGATCTTGCTGGCCCACTGGGATCTTCCAGTCACAGATATCACACCGTCGAAGAAATAGGCGTCGGTGAACATCCGTGGCCAAGAACGGTGAGATAAGAACTAACCTGCAGCAGGTGAGTCTCCGACAAGCCGACTCTGCGTCCAGCGGCGCGCGGACCGGCAAAGGTTCCTGCCGGGCTGGACATCATCGCTGCGAGATGTGCCCAGCCGTCCGTTTTCCGCGATCGAAAATCTCAGCCGAAAGCGTGAGGCAAAGAGACGGGACTCTTGTATTCTACAGATGTTCCGCTCAGCATTCGGCGGACTGGTTTCTCCTGAGGCAGCCATGAACGTTCCCACCCTTCGTATGAGCCTTCGTGGTATGGATCTTCTTGATACACCCATCTTCAACAAAGGCACCGCTTTCACCGACGAAGAGCGGTCCGCGTTCGGTCTTCATGGCCTGTTGCCACCGCACATCGAATCGCTGGGCGAGCAGACGTCACGCGCTTATGAAGCTTATCGCCACAAAACGGACGATCTCGAACGTCACATCTACCTGCGTGCGCTCCAGGATACGAACGAAATCCTGTTTTACGGACTGCTGAACGCCCATATCGAAGAAATGATGCCCATCGTCTACACGCCGGTGGTTGCTCTGGGCTGCCAGCAGTTCAGCAGGATTTACCGCCGTCCACGTGGCCTTTTCATCTCCTATCCACTCCGCGACTCGATTCCCAGCCTCTTGCGGAACCGGCCGCACCTGGATGTCGACGTCATTGTGGTGACAGACGGCGAGCGAATCCTGGGAATCGGCGATCAAGGCGTGGGAGGCATGGGGATACCGATTGGCAAGCTTTCTCTCTATTCGTTGATCGGCGGCATTCACCCGGCCCGAACCTTGCCGGTCGTGCTTGACGTGGGAACAAACAACGAGGACCGACTGAAAGCACCAGAGTACCTCGGTTGGCGGCACGAGCGTATCACGGGCGATGCGTACTACGAATTCGTAGACCTTTTCGTCCAGGCCGTGAAGCAGGAGTTGCCTCAGACCTGCCTGCAGTGGGAGGACTTTGCCAATCCCCACGCCCGTCCCCTCCTCGATCGATACCGCGATCAACTGCTGACCTTCAATGACGACATTCAGGGGACAGCGGCGGTCGTTTTCGGCGCACTCACGGGGGCGATCAAAGCATCTGGCAGAAGCTTGAAGGACCAGCAGATTGTCTTCTACGGAGCGGGCGCTGCGGGCATTGGCGTGGCGGACTATTTGCGGATGGCGCTGGTGGACAGCGGCTTCTCAGGGGAAGAGGCCAGGAGCCGTTTCTGGATTGTCAACCGGGGCGGTATCCTGCACGCAGATCGAACCGACCTGGTTCCCGAGCAACGCGTCTACGCTCAGCCAGTGGAACGCTTCGCGTCGTGGCGGCGGCCTTCGTCTGGCACCATTGATCTCGATACTGTCATCCGCAATGTCGACGCGACGATTTTGATCGGCCTATCAACCCTCCGCGGTGCCTTTACCGAATCTATCGTGCGAGAAATGGCGCGCAAGGTTGACCGGCCGATCATTTTCCCCCTGTCGAATCCAACGGACCGGTGCGAAGCGGTTCCGGAAGACTTGATGCGGTGGACCGACGGCCGCGCGATCATCGCCACAGGTTCTCCATTCGCGCCGGTAGACTTTGCGGGCCGGACGATTCCAATTGCTCAGTGCAATAACGTCTATGTCTTTCCGGCAGTTGGTCTGGGTTTGATTGCCTCCAGAGCGCGGAGAGTGACGGATCGGATGATGATGGCGGGCGGGCGCGCATTGGGCGAGAACTCGCCCGCGCTGTCTGATTCTGCAGCTGCGTTACTTCCTTCGTTGAAGGATTTCCGGATGATTGCGCGACAGATCGCTTTTGAGGTAGGCATCGAAGCGCAACACGCAGGCGTTGCGCAGCCCACATCACCCGAGGAGTTGCGCGATCGCATCGCCGCCACGCAATGGACTCCTGAATACCCGCACCTAGTTAGAGCCAAGCCCTAGCCCTCACGCAACTCTTGGAGGCCGCTGGCGCGCCGCGCGAGTTAGCTGCGAACGGCGAGAACCGGGCAGGCGGCGTGCGCAACCACGTTGTGTGGCGTATTTCGCTCGAAATGGGTCGCTGCGCTGAGGTGGCCTGCGGTGTCACGAACACCGAGCGCGATCAAGTCTGCGCTGCGCGACTATCGGAAGTGATCGGTTGCCCGTGGCTGTAGTTTGGGGATTGATAGAATGAACCCCTATTTTGCAGGTAACGGCGAAGCGGGGAACTGACGGTGGCGCACCACCGGAAATTTGGATGGGTTGCATAGAATCTTCGGTAGGGGCCGGGCAAACCGCCGTTGGTAACATAGCGAGGATGGGGGCCATCCAGCCGCCGACGGTGAATCGCGGCCTTTTCGAGGGCTACGACACAGGCAATTTTTATGACGAGATGTTCGCTGCGCCCGGGCAGCCCCGGTCGCAATACACCAAGTTGTTCCAGAAGCTTGCCACGATGGCGGCGGGGCAGTTTGAGGAGCGCCGGAAGCTGGCCGACCTTTCCTTCCTGATCCAGGGCATCACCTTCACGGTCTATAGCGACGGCCGCGGTACGGAGCGGTTGTTTCCCTTCGACTTGATCCCGCGCATCCTGCCGCACTCGGAATGGGAGCGCATCGATCGAGGCCTTTCCCAGCGCGTGATGGCGCTGAACCTTTTCCTGCAGGATGTCTACGGCGCGCAGAACATCTTCAAGGACCAGCGCATTCCGCGGTCGCTGGTCTATTCGTGTCCCCATTTCCGACGCGAAATGATCGGGGTGGAAGTGCCGCGCGGGATTCATACGCACATCTGCGGGATCGATCTGGTGCGCGACTCAAAGACAGGCGAATTCTGCGTGCTCGAGGACAACGTGCGCACGCCGAGCGGCGTTTCCTACGTGCTCGAGAATCGCATCGTGATGACCCGCACTTTCCCCGACGCGTTTCAAGCCTGCGAGGTGCTTCCGGTGAACCACTATCCCGCGGAACTCTCGCGGATTCTGCGGAGCCTTTCGCCGCGCGGCGAGGACGATGCGCAGATCGTCCTTCTGACGCCGGGCATCTACAACAGCGCCTATTTCGAGCACAGTTTTCTGGCGCAGCAGATGGGGATCGAACTCGTCGAGGGGCGCGACCTAATCGTGGACGGCGGGATCGTCTACATGAAGACGATCCGAGGGCTGAAGCGCGTGGACGTGATCTACCGGCGCGTGGACGACGAGTTTCTCGATCCGCTGACGTTTCGGGCGGACTCGATCCTGGGCGTTCCGGGGCTGATGGGCGCGTACCGCGCCGGCAGCGTGGCACTGGCGAACGCGGTCGGCAACGGCGTTGCGGACGACAAGGCGATCTACGCCTTCGTGCCGGAGTTCATCCGTTACTACCTGGGCGAGGAGCCCGTCCTGCGATCCGTCGATACGTACATCTGCGCGAGGCCGGACGATCTCGCCTACGTGCTTGGCCATCTGCCCGAACTAGTGGTGAAGGCCGTCGGCGAATCCGGCGGCTACGGGATGCTGATCGGACCCGCCTCGGAGACCAAGCGAATCGACGAGTTCCGCGAGCGCATTCGCGCGAATCCGCGGAACTACATCGCGCAGCCCGTGATCCCGCTCTCGCGAGTGCCTTCCTACGATGCGACGGAGGGCTCGGTGGCTGGGCGCCACGTCGATCTGCGCCCTTACTGCCTCTACGACGGCGAAAAGGTGACGATCGTTCCCGGGGGGCTCACGCGCGTGGCTCTCCAGAGCGGGTCGCTGGTGGTCAATTCTTCGCAGGGCGGCGGCAGCAAGGACACGTGGGTCCTGCGGGGAGAGGAGTGATGCTCTCGCGAATCGCAGAATCGCTCTTCTGGCTGGCGCGCTACATCGAACGCGCCGAAGGCACCGCCCGCATTCTCGACGTGAACTACCACATGCTGCTTGAGCAGTCGCAGCAGTCGTACCATCTGCGCTGGGAACCGCTGATCATCATGGCGGGCGAGGAAGACCGCTTCCGGAAGCTGTACGACGAAGTGAACGCCGAAAACGTTTTCGAATTCCTCGCGTTCAGCCAAGCCAATCCCAGCTCGGTGGTTGAATGCATTTCGAAAGCGCGTGAAAACGCGCGCACGATCCGCGACCGCATCTCGCGCGAAATGTGGGAGGACATCAACGGTCTCTATCACGCGGTGACTCGATTCGTTCCCCAGGAGGAAATCGCGGCCGGACCGCACCGGTTCTGCGACACGATCAAGTTTGGCGCGCACCGCTTCCACGGGGTGACGGATGCGACGATGCCGCACGACGAAGGGTGGGAGTTTCTGCGCGTCGGATGGTCGCTCGAGCGAGCGGAGATGACGGCGCGGCTGGTGGACGTGCAGTATCACAATCTGCTCGATGGTCCTCCCGCCGCGGACGCGCTGGACAACCACCAGTGGATGGCGGTGCTGCGATCCGTGGGAGCCTACGAAGCGTATCACCGCGAGTACCATCCGCCGATCGAGCCCGAAAAAGTGGCGGAGATGCTGATTCTCCATCACCAGCATCCCCACTCGATTCGCTTCAGCGCCGCCGAAGTGCAGGGCGGCCTGCGCGCGATCAGCGGGTCGGGACGCGGTTCGTACGCGAACGAAGCGGAGAGGCTAGCGGGCAGGCTGGTCGACCGGCTCAGTTACGACAAGATCGGCGAAATCTTCAAGCAGGGTTTGCACGGGTACCTCAACGACCTGGTCCAAATGTGCGGCGCGATTGGAGACGATATCGCGCGAACCTATTTCTATTACGCGGTGGTGGCATGAACCGATACCATCTGGTCCACACAACGGAGTTTCTATACGACGGGCCGGTTTCCGAGAGCTACAACGAAGTCCGGCTGCGGCCCATCAACGACGACAGGCAAAGCTGCCTGTCGTTCCGCCTGATGACCGCGCCGGGCTCGCGCGGCACTTCGTATCGCGACGCGTACGGGAACTGGGTTCACCAGTTCAACGTGCTCCTCGAGCACCGCCGTTTGAAGGTCGAGGCCGAATCCGTGGTTCTCGCGCACGATGCATTTGACACTGAGGGAGATCCGTCGACACTCGCCGATCTCGACAAAGGCAGCAATCAGCTCGAGGAAGAGTACTTCGACTTCGTCGCGCCCACCGGGTACGTGCCCCACGTGCGCGAACTCCGCGACCTGATCGAGGCCGCTGAGCGCGAGAGCGATGGAACCGTCGAGGGATTCGCGCGAGCGGCTTCGGACTTGATTCATAAGCGTTTTCGCTACGTCAAAGGCGCGACGCATGTGAATTCGTCCATCCAGGATTCGATTTCGATCGGCGCGGGCGTGTGCCAGGATTTCGCCCACGTTCTGCTCGGCGTCGCAAGGATGCGCGGCGTGCCGGGCCGCTACGTTTCCGGCTACCTCGTCCCCGGCAGCACCGCTTCGCCGGACGCAAAGCAGGAAGAAGTGATCGGCGGGCAAGCGTCGCACGCCTGGGCGGAAGTTTTCCTACCCAAGAACGGCTGGATCGCGCTGGATCCAACGCTGGGCAAGCCCGTGGGATTGCGGCACGTCCGCGTGGCTTATGGAAGGGATTACGGCGATGTTGCGCCGGTCCGGGGAGTTTACAAAGGCCATGCCGGGCAGAGCCTGGCCGTGGACGTCCGGGTTCGGCCAGCGCTCGACGACGAAGGCCGCGAACAGCTCACGGAGACTACAGCGCCGCCCGCCGCCACACCTGCCGCGCTCGAACGCCCGCAACAACCCGCCCAGCAGCAATAGCGGATGCCTGGAGATGAACGGTCCTCCCAGACACGCTCTCTTTACATCCCCGCCCGCATTGGCTAACTTAATTCGAGAGTTTCCTTGCAGCGGTCTGCGAGCGAATGGGCACACTTTTATCGGGCAGGGACCTGCTTTTCACGCTGGTCCTGAAGGTCGGTTGGGCGGCGTCGCTAGCGGCGCTGCTGGTTCGTTTCGCTTCGTTTCGGAGGCTCGTCTTCACCGAGCATCGCAACTCCGACCAGAAGGTGATGTTGCTGTTGTTCCTGGCACCGCCGCTGGCCATCGGGGTGATACTTCGTCTGTTTGGCTACAACTTCTTCGATTTGACGCTGGAGGGCTCATTTCTGATGGGTCTGCTCGGCGGGCGGATCGTCGGACTGCTCGGCGGTTCGCTCATCAGCCTTCCGGCTTTCTTCAACCACGAGTGGCTGTCGAGCCCTACGGCCGCGCTTGTCGGCCTGCTCGCCGGAGTGATCCGCGAGGCGATTCCGGAGAAAGAGGACGTCTGGCACTTCGGTCCATTCCTGTTTCTCAACATCCCTCAATGGCTGTGGAAGCTCATTCGATACCGCAAGGGCAACTGGGCCATGCTGCCGCTCTTTGCGTGCGCGGCATTTGAAGTCGGACAGGTCGAGTTGGCCGGCTACATGCCGGCGCGCTGGCTCTTCTCGATTCGTCCGAGCAATTGGGGATATCTGGCCCTCGTCGTTCTATCTTCGACGATGTGCGTGGCCATGGCCGTGAAGATATGGAACAACACGCGCATCGAGATGAATCTCGAGCAAAACCAGCAGCTGCTCCTCAAGGCGCGCATGGACGCGCTCACGAGCCAGATCAATCCGCACTTTCTTTTCAACACGCTCAACACCGTTTCTTCGCTGATCCGGTTCGATCCGGATATGGCCCGAGGCGTGGTGCTGAAGCTTTCGAACATCCTGCGGCGTCTGCTGCGCAAGCATGAGACGTTCGTCCCGTTGCGCGAGGAACTCGATTTCATCGACGACTACCTGGACATCGAGGTGATCCGCTTCGGGCGCGACAACCTGCAGATCTTCAAGGAAGTTGACGAAGAAACGCTCGACGTGTTCATCCCCAGCATGCTCCTGCAGCCCATCGTTGAGAATGCGATCAAGCACGGCCTTGCTCCCCGGCTTGCCGGCGGGCAGATCCGCCTGCGCACGCAACGCCGCGACGGCCGCTTGTGCATCGAGATTGAAGACAACGGCATGGGTATGTCGCCCGAGCGCCTTTCGGACGTGTACGGCGGAGGCATCGGGATCAGCAACGTCCACGAGCGATTGAGGCTTCTTTACGGCGACCAGTTCGAGATGGATATCCGCAGCCGGGAAGGCGAAGGCACACAGATTCGCATCGAGATTCCCGAACTGGCCGCCGCGGAGACGGCAGCAAGCTGAACCCACGGCGGGCATCGCCTCCAAGACTGCATCTCACTCTATGAGCCGGGGCCCGGGCACGGAGGAGGATTTCTGGCGGATTCGGTAATGAGCTGGTCCGAGACGTGGAATCTGGCCGTCCAGGCGCTGAACGCCAACAAGGTTCGCGCCGCGCTGACCATGCTGGGCGTCGTGATCGGCAGCGCGTGCATCGTGCTCGTGGTGACGGTGACGCTAACCGGCAGGAAGTACATCCGTGCCCAGATCGAGGCGGTGGGATCGAACATCGTCTTTGCCAACCTGTCGCAGTCGGCCCCACGGGAGGTGGTTGCTCTCGCCGACGAGATTTCGCCGGGGGATCTGGAAGCGGTCCGGCAGAACGCGCCCAACGTCGTGCGCGTCGCCGGCACCAGCGACATTCCCATGATGGTCGCGGCCGCGGGAAAAGCCTGGCCCGTGGCCTTGATCGGCGTGACCCAAGACTTTCAGCGGATTCGCAACCTGATCATTTCAAACGGCCGATATTTCGACGACGGCGACTTTGCCACGGTCAGCAAGGTTTGCCTCGTTTCCGAGCACCTCGCGCGCACGGCCCTGCCCAACGGGAATCCGGTGGGTCAGAGCATTCACGTGGGCGAATTGACGTTCACGGTCATTGGAGTTTTTCGCGAGCGCGTGGAGACGTTCGGGCAATCCGAAATCCGAACGGATTCCGTGCTGGTGCCGTTTCCCGTGATTCGATATTACACGGGCGACGCGTTCATCGTGACTCTGTACGCGCAAGCGGATCAGGCCGAGGACGTGCCGCAGGCCACGCTGGCGGTCGCGAGTATCCTGAAGAGCCGCCACAGGCCCGATGTCGAGTACGACGTCCAGAACCTTTCATCGATTCTCGATATTTCGCGCCGCATCTCACTGGCCATGATGATTGTTCTCCTGCTCATCGCCATGGTGGCCCTGCTGATCAGCGGCATCGGCATCATGAACATCATGCTGGTCAGCGTGACCGAGCGAACGCAGGAGATTGGAATCCGGAAGGCGATCGGCGCGCGGCAACGGGAGATTCTCTGCCAGTTTCTACTTGAGGCGATACTGATCAGCGGTGCCGGCGCGCTCATCGGCATCGGAATGGCGGTGGCTATCCCAGTGTTTGTCGAGGTCCTGGGGCGATTTGTGGACTTGCCGAGCGGAGTGAGCATTCCAATCTCGTGGCTTTCGGTCGCGCTGGCCTTTATAGTATCCTGCGCGACGGGCGTGCTCTTCGGGTACCTGCCGGCTAAGACGGCCGCTCGACTTCAGCCTGTGGAATCTCTACGCTATGAATAGCGAACGCCATCGTCCCTGATGGCGATTGCCCCGAACGAGAAGGCCGGACGAAGTTTGCTTCTTTCGCACGGTTGGCCTGATCCCGGCGCTTCCGTCTGGCGAGCCGGATTTTCCGTCCGTATCAGTAGAGGAGTGCAAGAACTTGTGCGGTATCGCCGGTTTTACTCACAAGAAAGGGCGTCCTGACCCCGAGCGCATCGAGCGCGCCGTCGAGACGCTGATCCACCGCGGCCCGGACCAGCAAGGCGTTTTTCGCTCGAATGTCTGCTCGATGGGCGCCACGCGGCTGAAAATTATCGATCTGGCCGGCGGCGATCAGCCGATTCAATCGGACGACGGCGATGCAACGATCGTATTTAACGGTGAGGTTTACAATTATCAGGAACTGCGCGCTGAACTCGAACAGCGCGGTCATCGATTTTATACCCGCACCGACACGGAGACGGTTCTGCACGCGTTCCTCGAATGGGACACGGCATGCTTTTCCCGGCTCCGCGGCATGTTTGCGGTCGCGCTGTGGACCGAATCGACAGGGCGTCTCGTCCTGGCCCGCGATCGCTTGGGTATCAAGCCTCTCTACATCGCGCGCCAGGGCGACGATCTTTTCTTTGGCTCCGAACTGAAAGCCATCCTCGTCCATCCGGAGATCGACCGACGTTTGAGCCTGCCCGGCCTGGATTGTTATCTCTCGCTGAACTATGTGCCGTGCCCGTGGACGCTCGTGGACGGCATCGAAAAGCTTCCGCCGGGGCACTGGCTCGAATGGCGGGATGGCAGGATTTCGTCCCAGGCATACTGGCGTTTGCCGTTCGGCCCTTCTCGCGGCGCCGATCTGGAGTCGGCCAAGCAGGAACTCGATCACCTGCTGCAACAGTCCGTTCGCGAACACCTTCTTTCCGATGTCCCGCTGGGCGTGTGGCTCAGTGGAGGCGTCGATTCGTCGACGATCCTGCACTACGCCGCGCAAGCGTCGGGCTCGAGGCTGAAAACCCTTTCCATCTCTTTCCGCGGCCGCACCTTCGACGAAACGCGTTACATCCAACAGGTTGCCGCGCAGTACGGAACCGACCACGAGCAGTTTGACCTCAATCCGGGCGAAAACCTCCCGGCCACGATCGAGGAGTTCGCCTATTACAGCGACGAACCCACGGCCGATGCAGGTGCTCTGCCGTTGTGGTTTCTTTCGAAGCTCAGCAAGACCAAAGTCACGGTCACTCTCAGCGGCGAGGGCGGTGACGAACTGTTCGGCGGGTACCTCACCTATCGCGCGAATCACCTGGCTCGCATCGCGCGGCGGTTGCCGCCGAGTGTCGCGCGGCTCGCGCTCGCCGGCTTGCGTCACTGGCCCGTCTCGGACGACAAAATCAGCTTTGAATACAAGTTGAAGCGTTTTCTTGAAGGCTGCTTGATGCCGGCAGATCGAGCGCACGTCTACTGGAATGGGACGTTCTCCGATGCGCAGAAGAGTCTTCTGCTGCGGCCTTCGCTTCCGGGCGCTCTCGACCGGGTCCTGGGCGGTCTGCGAGAGAAATTGCGCGCGGGAGATGATTTGTGTCCCTACCTATGGTTCGACCAGAGGTACTATCTGCCGGACGACATTCTCATGAAGGTCGACCGCATGAGCATGGCGCACGCGGTTGAGGCGCGCCCTCCGTTTCTCGATCATCGCATTGTGGAATTCGCTGCGTCGCTGCCCGCTTCTTTGAAGGTTCAGGGCGCGCGTCAAAAGGTTCTTCTCAAGGAGCTCATGAAGGGAAAGCTGCCGCGCCCCGTTCTGCAAAGAGGGAAGGCCGGACTCGATATTCCCTCGCACGAATGGTTGCGCGGGCCGCTGCGGCCACTCCTGCTCGACGCGCTCGCAGGCGCTTCCGATCACGAGGGGTTGTTTCGCAAGGGCGCCATTGATGCGTGCGTGCGCGATCATCTCGAGAGGCGCGCGAATCTTGGCTACCATCTCTGGGGTTTGATGATCTTGTTCCTGTGGATGAGGAAATGGCGGATCCAAACGGCGTCGATTTCCGCACTGAGACAATCGGTGACGGAAAACGTTCTCACCTCTATCTAATTCTCCTGCTCGTTGCAGCCGCCGTGTATATGGGCTGCATCGTTTCTCCTCCCTCGCTGATGGATGACGTCGACGCGGTACAGGCGCAGATCGCGCGCAACATGCTCACATCCGGCGATTGGGTAACGGCGCGACTCGACGGCGTCATGTACATCGAGAAGCCACCGTTCATCTACTGGTCGATGGCGGCTTCCTATCGCGTTTTCGGCGTGCATGACTGGGCCGCGCGAGTCCCCATCGCTCTTTCGGCGATCGCGCTTGCCCTGCTGACGGCTGCCTTTGGAACATGGGCATTCGGAAAGCGAGCCGGTTTCTGCGCCGGGTTGTGCATGGCGACGTGCGTCGGCATCTTCCTTTTTACGCGCATCCTGATTCCCGACGTCATGCAGACGTTTGCGGTGGCTCTTGCGCTATGGGCGTTCCTTCGCGCGCTCGACGAAGACGAGCCTCATCCGCGGTCGTGGGCCTGCATTCTGGCGGCGAGCATGGGCGCCGGACTGCTGCTGAAGAGCCTGATCGGCGTCGTCTTTCCGGTGGCCGCCGGCCTGATCTATCTTGCCTTCACGGGTCAGTTGTTCTCCCGGCGAACCTGGAAGCGGCTGCATCCCTTCTGGGGTGCGCTGATCATCCTGCTGATCGCGGCGCCGTGGCACATCCTGGCCACCCTGCGCAATCCGCCCTACTTCGCGTTCACGCTTCACAGCGGCCCCGGCCAATACCACGGATTTCTCTGGTTTTTCTTCATCAACGAGCAGTTGCTTCGCTTCCTGAACCTGCGCTACCCGCGCGATTACAACACGGTGCCGCGCGTCTGGTTTTGGCTGCTGCACATCGTCTGGCTATTTCCATGGAGCGTTTATTTACCGGCCGTCGCGAAGCTTTCTTTCAAGCCGGTCGACCGAGCAGGACGAACCCGTTTGCTAGCCTTGTGCTGGGCGCTTTTCATACTCGTCTTTTTCACCTTTTCCACCACCCAGGAATACTATTCGATGCCCTGCTACCCGGCGCTCGCGCTGCTCCTCGGTTCGGCGATGGCGATGGGAGGTAGTTGGGTGCGGGCGGGGACGAGGTTTCTTTGCGGTGTCGCGATCTTAGCTGTTCTCGCGATCGTCACGATCCTTTTAGTCGTGCGGCATCTCCCGGCGCCGGGAGACATCTCCGCCGCCCTCGGGCACCATCCGAAGGACTACACGCTTTCGCTCGGCCACATGGAGGACCTGACGATCGATTCGTTCGCGTACCTGCGGCTTCCGTTGGTCGTTGCCGGCGTAGCGTTTCTGATCGGAGTGCTTGGGACGTTGCGGGCTACCGGCCAGCGGGCGTTTCTCGCGGCTGCCTTGATGATGGTTGTGTTTTTTCATGCCGCCCGGCTGGCCCTCGTGGTGTTCGATCCATTCCTTTCCTCACGGCCTCTGGCGCGCGCGCTGATGCAAGCACCGCCGGGCGAGTTGATCACTCAGGGCCATTACTACCCGTTTTCCTCCGTATTCTTCTACACGAACCGCCGCGGACTCCTTTTTACCAACCGCCGGGTCAATCTTGAGTATGGTTCCAACGCCCCGGGCGCGCCCCCTGTCTTCATCGACGAGTCGCGATTCAAGGAATTGTGGCTCGCGCCGGACCGCTGCTACCTGCTGACGTTTCAGTCCGATTTGCCCCGCTACGAGCTACTCGTGAGTTCGCCGCAGCTCTCTACCGTCGCGACCAGCGGCGGCAAGCTCCTGCTCACGAACCATCCCTTGACGCTTTCCGCTCAGGCGCCGAGTCTCGTCTCCTTTGCATCCCAGTGATGTACAATGGTTTTATGAATCCTGAAGGGAACCCGCTGTCCTACTCGATCGTTGTCCCTTTCTACAACGAGCAGGAAAATGTCGCTCAGCTCTACGTCAAGATCATCGAAGTGATGGATGGTCTAGGCGAGCCGTACGAGATCGTGTTTGTGGACGACGGAAGCAAGGACGGCACCTTCCGTCTGCTCTCCGAGATCGCTCGTGATGACAATCGTGTGGCCGTGGTGCGCCTCCGCCGCAACTTCGGACAGACGGCGGCACTGAAAGCTGGCTTCGATCACTCCCGCGGCGAGGTCATCATTTCGATGGACGGCGATTTGCAGCACGATCCGGCTGAAATTCCGCGCTTCCTCGAGAAGATCGAGGAAGGCTATGACATTGTGAGCGGCTGGCGCGTCGAGCGTACCGACCACTGGCTGACGCGGCAGCTGCCCAGCCGCGTTGCCAATCGAATTATGGCGCGGCTTTCGCGGGTCGACTTGCATGACTTCGGCACCACGTTCAAGGCCTATCGCCGCGAAATCCTCTCCGAAATTCATCTCTACGGCGAACTTCACCGCTTCATTCCCGCGCTTGCGAGTTGGGCGGGCGCCTCGGTGGCCGAAGTGCCTATCACCAATATCCGGCGCAAGAATGGGAAATCCAACTACGGCATCTCGCGCACGATCCGCGTCCTGCTCGATCTCCTGAGCGTGAAGTTTCTGCTGGACTACTCGACAAAGCCCTTGCAGTTCTTTGGCGTGGCAGGGCTCCTGTGCCTTGCCGGTGGCGCCGGAATCGGGCTTTGGGTTTTCGCCCGGAAAGCCCTGTTGGATGAAGGACTCTTGGCGAACCATGGCCCCCTGATGCTGCTCGGCATGGCTCTTGTGATGGGCGGCATCCAGTTCATCGCGATCGGTTTGATTGGCGAGCTACTCGCCCGCACGTACTACGAAAGCCAGAATAAGCCTGTTTATACGGTACGCGAGTTCGTCGGGGGCGGCCGGGACGAGCTAAAAGCCGGGCGGCGCAGCGAGCCCCCGCGAACGGCTGGTGCGGCGGGCCGTTAGCAGGACGCCTCGCTGGCAGACGCTTGCCGAGATGCAACGGGACGGCTGTGCTCCATGGCAGTCGCGCGTGCCGCATCACATTCTCCTATCGTTACAATCGAGAGCGACGTGCCTCACGCCATGCACTCATAGGATAAAATGCCGCTTGCGTTGCATATGTGCGGGGCGTAAAACTTTAGATTTGTCGGAGTTTCCGGGCGGCACCAACACTCGTTTTTGCATCCATCACCGAATGCAGTGCGTATCTTGGGAGGGTACATGAAGATTGCTGTGCTGGGAGGAGACGGCTATTGCGGCTGGGCGACGGCGTTGTATCTGTCGCAAAAGGGCCATTCGGTCGCCATCGTCGATAACTTTGTCCGGCGCCAATGGGACTTCGAACTCGGCGCGCAGACGCTGACCCCGATCCGCCCGCTCCCGGAACGGCTGAGCGCGTGGAACGCGCACACCGGCAAGACCATCGAGTCCCTCGTTGGCGACGTGACCGATTACGAGTTTCTCTCCTCGGTGATCAAGGAGTTCGAGCCGGAAGCCGTCATCCATTTTGCGGAACAGCGGTCGGCGCCTTACTCGATGATCGATCGCAGGCATGCAGTCGCGACGCAGGTCAACAACGTCGTCGGAACGCTGAACCTGCTGTTTGCCCTCCGCGAATTCGCGCCCGATTGTCACCTCATCAAGCTCGGCACGATGGGCGAATACGGCACGCCCAATATCGACATTGAAGAAGGCTACATCGAGATCCAGCACAACGGCCGTAAGGATGTGCTCCCCTACCCGAAGCAGCCCGGTTCCTTCTATCACCTCTCGAAGGTGCACGACAGCCACAACATCCGGTTCTGCTGCAAGATATGGAAGCTGCGCGCCACGGATCTGAACCAGGGCGTCGTCTACGGGACGGTTAGCGACGAAACGGCGCTGGGCGAGGCGCTCATCAATCGGTTTGATTACGACGAGGTATTCGGCACGGTCCTGAATCGTTTCTGCGCGCAGGCCGCCGTGGGCCATCCTCTCACCGTCTACGGCAAGGGTGGCCAGACCCGGGGTTTCCTCGACATTCGCGACACGGTGCGCTGCGTCGAGATCGCGTGCCTGAACCCTGCCGCTCCGGGCGAATGTCGCGTGTACAATCAGTTCACGGAGCAGTTTTCGGTCTTGGAACTCGCGCGCATGGTCCAAACCGCCGCGAAGAAGATGGGCCTTTCAGTCGAGATCGACCACCTTCCGGATCCCCGCGTCGAAGCCGAAACGCACTATTACAACGCCAAGCACTCGAAGCTGATCGACCTTGGTCTGGAGCCCCACCTACTGTCCGACTCGCTCCTCGATTCGCTGATGAATATTGCGATCGAATACAGGAGTCGTATCGACACGTCGCTCTTCCTGCCGCGGGTCAACTGGCGGAACGCCACGAACGACCGCCGCAAACAGCTCGCCGGTGCCGCCGGCGCGCCCGTGACAATGTCCTGACGATTTCTGGACCCTCGAACCTCGTCAGCGCGAAGCCCCTGGCGCCGCGCTCGAAACGACAGGTATGAACTTTCCTTCGCGAAGGAAATAATCGATGCCGCGCCAACGAATCGTTCGCTGCCCGAAACTGACCAGCCAGATGCAAAAGGCCATCGCGTCCCACAAGGGAACCAGCGGCATTTTCTTCCAGATCCCGGTCTGCTTCATCGTCCGGACGCCGATCATCCACGTGATCGCGACGCGGCACAACGCGTAGCCGCCGAGATAGCCGATCGCGACACCCGCACTCGGATGTGTCGCCACGGCCACAAGCGCCCAGGGCAGCCCCCACGTGAAGATCAGGCCGAAATGCCCCCACGGCCTCATGTGGCGCATCACCGTCATCCATCGGACGCGCTTGAAGAGCAGGTCGTGCAGGGAATGAAAGTCCGCGACCGTCTCCACAACGTACGGAAGAAGTTTCGTGTCGTATCCCTGTTCGGCCGCCAGTCGGCCGATATAGAGATCGTCCGCCGGACGGTCCTCGAGCACCGGGTAACCGCCGAAGCCCTCGATGTTCTTGCGGGTCGTCACAATGGATTGCCCTAGCGTGAACTTCACGCCGTCCAATTGCCAGGCGACGAGGATGCCCGCAAAAAAGTCGGAGGTCATCGAGATCGACTGCAGGGCCTGGAGGAACGTGATCTCCCGGGTCGAAATATACAGGCAGGTCGCCGCCCCCACCTTTGGATCGCGGAACGGCGCAACCACCGCGCGCAGGTAGTCGGGTTTGACGCGGACGTCGCCATCCGTGATCACGAAAAGATCGTACTTCGCTTCGTTCGTGAGCCGCACCAGCCTCGCGACTTTGTCGTTCACCGCGTTTCGCCCGGAGCCCAATAGCAGACGGATTTGGCGCTCCGGAAAATCGCGGATCAGCTTCTCGAGCACGGGGATCGCGGGATCGTCCGGATCGACGCAGAAAACGATTTCGTACTTCGGATAATCCTGCCGGCAAAAGCTCGCGTAGTTCTCGTAGGCCTCGATATCGAGTCCCTTGATCGGCTTCAGGCAACTGACGGGAGGCGTGAAATCCGTGTTCGGCGGGTTCTCCCGCTTCGACACTCGGAGAAACCGCGCCGTGCTGTAAAGAATGAGCAGGTAATAAATGAACGGTATGGCGGCAATGCCGAGCAGAATGTAACCGGGCGTCAAAATCTTTCTACCTCCCGCGCGCCGATGCAGGCAATCTCCAACAGGTGAAAACGAGAGAACCCACAGCCGCTGCGAAAGCCGTGCTGCACGCCTCTGCGTCGTCGGCTTTTCTTAGCGGGATGTTATCATCATCGAAAGCAGAATCTCTCAAAATAGGCGGGCCGCACCTTTGATGGCGATTCTATCCGTCGAGAGCCGGGGCGGGGAACTGCTTTTTCTTGATGCACGCTCCGACTTCGCATCGTCACCAAAAGATTGTAGGATAGCGAGGATGATTCTCCGCGCGCTTTGGGCCTGCTTCGTTTTGATTCCCCTTGTGTCGACGGCCGCCCGGGCGTGCACCTGCTCGCAAGCGCCGCCTGGGGCGTGTCCCGGTTTGCAGCAGGGTGACGTCGTGTTTCTCGGCACCGTCACAGCCGTCGAAGACATCGCGTACGCACCGCCGAAATCGGACACCTCTTCCGATTTCTCGGCTCCTCCCGTGGACATCGTTGCCTCGCGCCTCACGCGCTATCATTTCCGCATCGACGAAAAATTTGCCGGACCCGATGTCGCCGAAATCGACGTCTTCTCCGGCGGCCCCGACGACGGCGACTGCGCCTACCGCTTCAAGCAGGGCGAACGGTACGTCGTATTCACCCAGCAGGAATCCGACGGCCGACTTTTTGCCACGATCTGCAACGGCACGCGTCCCGCCAGTGATGCCCGCGCCCTCATTCCACAGTTGCGCGCCATGCGCAAGGGCGCCCAGGTTGCCTCCGTCTTCGGAGTTCTCCGGCGCGCCGATCCGCCCTTTCTGGCTCCTCCGGACGATCCTGACGACCCGCTGTCGAACATTTCGCTGAAACTCCGCTCGCGCTTGGATCGCTTCGAGACGAGCACGGGCGCCGACGGCGTCTACTCTTTCTACGACGTGCACGCCGGCGAGTACCGCTTCACCGCGAATGTCCCTCCGCGCACCGAGCTGACCCAGAAGACACTCTCCGGCGGCCTGCCGCCCTTCAAGATTCCCGATGGTGCCTGTTACGAATACGATGTTGTTGCGCTGCCAACCGGGCACATTCGCGGCAGCGTGCTCGGCGCTGATGGCAAGCCGCTCACGCTCGCCTCCGTCGAACTCTATCGCGCCGGTGGCTACTCCGATTCGCGTCCGGGCCTCTGGGCCTTTCAGGGCGATAAGGGCGTCTTCGATTTCGACCACATCGGTCCCGGCGATTACGTCCTCGTCTTTAACCGTGCCAACACGCAAAACCCGAACGCGCCGTATCCGCGCGCCTTCTACCCGGGCGTCGCGGACGCCGCCGATGCCCAGCCGATCCATCTCAAGGACGGTCAGCAGTTGATGAAAGTGAACCTGCGATTGAGTGAAGGTTTCCCGTCGCGCCGTATCCGCGTCCGCCTCAAGTGGCAGGGAATCAGGCCGCCCGGAAGCGTCACCGTCATGGCGAAGGCGGATCAGGGCCAGAATCCCGCCGCGCGCAAAATCGCCGAGGGGCTCTACGAATTCAACCTGCTGGAGTCCGCTAACTATACCGTCTCCGCTTGGGAAGACCTCGCGCCTCGGCGCGCCGGCGTGCCCGGCCCCTCACATGCCAAGGATTCGAGCTGCCACCCACCCTCGCGCCTCGACGCTTCGTCCATCGCCGTCCCCGGCTCCGATCCGGACGCGAAGGAGCTCCTGCTCGTTTTTTCTGTCCCCGGCTGCGCTGCCCAATAGCCCGTCAGAAGAAAGTCCACAGAACTCCGTTCTGACAATCTCGTTTCATCGTGCTAGCCTGATTTGGCAGTGAAGTGGATGCATGAAGGGAGAAGAGAGAACGGCAAGAAGTGACGATGACAACGATCGTGAAGATTTGGACGATGCGAGGATCAGGGACATGTTCCCGCCCGGTGCAGGCCGGCCGGCTGGGCAGTTCCTCTGAGTCCTTTATTTCCTCTGCATCCTCGTCAATTCTAATCGTCACAGCGTGTCGAACAAAAACTCGCGTAACTCGTTCAAAACAAAGGACGGGCACTCGTTCTAATCGTCACAAAATGGAGGGGGTTGCCCGCGCGTTCTTGGAGCAAGGATTTCTCCCGTGACGCCGCGCACGGCTCGACCGGCGAAGCCGTTTCCCCTGCGCCCGCACCCGCACCTCTACGAAATCAATGCCTGGTCGTGGCTTGAGAAACTTTCCGCGCGCCTTGGCCGTCTGGTCAAGCTCGTGGACGTTCCGGATGCCGAGTGGGACTCAATCGCCCAGCGCGGCTTCGACATCGTCTGGCTCATGGGCATCTGGCGGCGCAGCGCCGAAGCTCGCCGAATCGAGCTCGCCGATCCCGCAACTCCTCCTCTTTTTGAGCGCGTCTTGCCCGGCTGGACGCCGGACGATGTGATCGGCTCGCCCTACTCGATCGCGGAATACGTTCCCGACCCTCGCATCGGCACTTGGGCTTCGCTCGACCGCGTCCGCAAGAAACTGCACGCGCGAGGCGTGGCCCTTTTTCTCGATTTCGTTGGAAACCACACCGCGCTCGATCATCCCTGGACGCGCGACCACCCCGAATTCTACGTGCAGGCCACGGAAGACGATTTTCAGAAAAATCCATCGAGCTTTCGTCGGGTCGAAACGCCCAAGGGCCCGGTATTCCTGGCGCTCGGCAAGGACCCCTACTTCCCGCCATGGGATGACGTGGCGCAGTTGAATCATTTTTCTCCACGGATGCGCGCCGCGCTGATCGCGGAACTCCGCACGATCGCGTCTCATTGCGACGGCGTGCGCTGCGACATGGCGATGCTTCAGTTGAACGACATCTTCGAAAGGGTTTGGAACCATCGCCTGCGCGACGCCGATCCGCCGGAAACCGAGTTTTGGGTGGACGCCCGCGCGGCGGTGCCCGGCCTCGTCCTTCTCGCCGAGGCCTACTGGGGTACCGAACAGCGCCTGCTCGATCTCGGATTTTCCTTCGTGTACGACAAAGGCCTCTACGACGCGGTCCGCTACGAAAATATTTCCGCCGCCCGCGCGCGGCTTACCGAGGGGGCGGCTTATCAACGGCGCCTCGCGCGGTTCCTCGAAAATCACGACGAGGACCGCTGCGCTGCGGCTTTTGGTCCCGAACGCCTCGCATCGGCCGGAACGCTGATGGGCACGCTGCCTGGCATGCGCTTTTATCAGGAAGGGGAAATCGAGGGATTCAAGACTCGCCTCCCGGTGGCGCTGCGGAGAGTCGCCGAGGAACCTCCCGATCCGGCCAGCCGCGCATTCTTCGAAAAAATCCTCCGGGTTACCGAGGAAGATGTGTTTCACAAAGGCCGCTGGAACCTTCTGCCGGTTGCTTCCGATGGCGAGGATACCGCCGGAAATCTTGTGGCGCACGAGTGGCGGCTCGAAAACTCCTGGAGAGTGGTCGTTGTGAACCTCGCTCGCTCCGCTTCGCAGGGGCGCGTCCGCTTTGGCGGGCACCCGTTGCCTGCGGAACAGTACGTCTTTCACGACCTGCTGGACGACATTCGGTACACGCGTGCCGGCGACGAACTTCGCAGCTCGGGGCTCTGGGTACGCCGCGACGGTTTTGGGGCCCATCTCTTCGATGTTTCTCCCGCTTGAACCCCATGCGCACGCAAACCCGGATCCTTTATGCGGGGAATCGCAGCTAACCGGCCTTGGCCGTCGTGTTTCTGCTATTCTTTTCGCCGTGAAGAATCTTGTCGGGGCTTTCCTTCTGGCGGCGGGCGCTCTCGCGATGTTGCCGCTTTTTCCCGCTCAGACTTTGGGTCAGCCGGCCGCCCAGCAAGAGGTGCCGCCTGCGGCAGCGCCCGAGCAGACTGCGGTCCCATCGCAAACGGCCGCTCCCTCGCCCGCGCCCAGTGGGCCGGTCATCGCCCTCGATCCCGCCCACGGCGGCACGGATAGCGGCGCGCGGGGCCCCAGCGCAGTCGAAAAGGACATCGTCCTCGAGATCGCCAGATCGGTGCGCGCGGAACTCGAGCGCCAGGGGTTTCGCGTTGTGCTCACACGCAACGACGATTCGAATCCCTCCTACGATGACCGCGCGGCAACGGCCAACGGCTACCGCGACGCCATCTTCATCAGCCTGCACATCTCCTCAACCGGGACGCCCGGCGCCGTGCGCGCTTATTACGATCAGTTTGACACCCCCATTCCGCCCGCAGTTGTCGCGGCGGGCGCCAGCGCGAACAGCGCCACTCCTCCAGGGATTTCTCAAACCGGAGTCCTGACCCCGTGGAATGAGGCGCAACGCCCCTATTCGACGGAGAGCCACCGTCTGGCCGACCTCGTGCAGATCGAGATCGCGCAGCACTTCCCGGCTTCGCCGGACACGTCCAGCGGTGTCGCGGTGCGCGGGCTCCGCTCCGTCGCAGGTCCGGCGATTGCAATCGAGCTTTCAAGCATCTCCGCGCCGTACGTGAATTCACTGACGGGCGCCGCCGTGCCGCTCGCCTCCGCGATTGCGAGAGCCATCCAGGCTTTCCGCGCGCCTGGTGCGGCCGGAGCGAGATGATGTCCCGCCACTGGAAAATCGTGATCGCGATTCTGGCCGTGGCCGTGGTGATCGGCGCCGTCAGCCTGCGCGGCCTGCAACGCCACCTCCGGCGCCTCGCGGAGACGCAGGCCGCCGAAGAAAAGGCACGCCACGAAGTCCTAGCGCCGCCGATTTCCACGCCAACCGACGTGACGGTGAAGGCCAAAATCTTCTGGGCTGCGGGGCCGGACAACATCGCTCCGGTGGAAATCGAGTTGCCGCTTTCCGCCGATCCCGTGCAACGCTCGAGGCAATTGCTGCACGCGCTCATCGTCAGCCCTCCGACTCCCGGTCAGCGGACCGTCCCCGCCGATACGGACCTCCTGGGTTTCTACATTCTTCCTGACGGCACGGCGGTCGCGGATTTCTCCGATACGTTCTCCTCCGAAATGCCTTCAGGAATCCTCAGCGAAGAGATGGCGGTGAACTCGATCGCGCAGACGCTGGCGAGCAACGTGCCGGACCTTCGCCGCCTGAAAATTCTGATCCACGGCCAGGAAGTGGACACGCTCGCAGGCAACGTCGATCTGACCGGTTTCTTCGACCTGAATTCAGCGCCGCAGCCGGGCCCTGGAGCGAATAGTGCCGCTCCGCCATCTGCTGCGCCGGAAGTGAAGGCGCACTAAAAAAGAGAATTTGTTGATACCATTTCGTACGACCTGAAAGTTACGGCCCAGGGAGAAGATTCTTGCGAGTAGACGGACGCGCACCGGATGATTTGCGGCCAGTGAAAATTACTCCAGATTTCATTTCGAGCGCCGAAGGCAGCGTGCTGATCGAGACGGGGCAGACGCGCGTCATCGTGACGGCCACTGTCGATGACGGCGTGCCCACGTTTCTCAGGGGGACGGGAAAAGGATGGGTCACCGGCGAATACGGAATGCTGCCGCGCTCGACGGAGGAGCGCACTCCGCGCGAAGCGGCGCGCGGGCGGCAATCCGGCCGCACCCTCGAAATCCAGCGCTTGATCGGGCGAACCCTGCGCGCCGCGACCGACCTGAAGGCGCTCGGCGAACGCACCGTGTTGCTCGATTGCGATGTCATTCAGGCGGACGGCGGCACGCGAACCGCGTCCATTACCGGCGCATTTGTGGCGCTCGGGCTCGCACTCGAGCGGGTGGTGGCCGCCGGAATACTTCGCTCGGTGCCGCTGATCGATTCCGTCGCGGCGACGAGCGTCGGCATCGTCGGCGATGAGCTGCTGCTCGACCTCAATTACGAGGAAGATTCCCGCGCGGAGGTCGATATGAACGTCGTGATGACTGGAAGCGGCGAATTTGTAGAGGTCCAGGCGAGCGCCGAGGGACGCCCGTATACGAGCCGGGAGTTGCACGATATGCTCGAACTGGCGGTCGGCGGCATCGACCGGCTCACCGAGGTGCAGCAGGAGTTGCTGCACATGAATTTCCGTGGCCGCTCGCGATAACGCTTCCGGCGGGCCCGCGCCGATTCGAGTCTTCCTTGCGTCTTCGAATTCAGGAAAACTGCGCGAATATCGCGAACTCGCCGGAAGTTCGGGTCTGGAAGTCGATCTTCTCCCGGGTTTCCGCGACATTTCCTTGTTCGAAGAATCCGCACCGACGTTCGCCGAAAACGGCGCCGGGAAAGCGCTGTACTACAGCCGTTTCACCCGCGAGTTGCTGTTGGCGGAGGATTCCGGCCTGGTTGTGCCGGCGCTTGGCGGCGCGCCCGGCGTTCATTCGGCGCGCTACGCAGGGCCGGACGCGACGGACGCGGATTGCGTCCGCAAGCTGCTGCGTGCGATGGAAGGAAAATCGGGCGATGAACGGCGCGCGCGATTCGTTTGCGTTACGGTACTTGCACGGCAGGGCCGCGCGCTCGCGGTGGTCTCCGATCTCGTGGAGGGCATTCTCACGGAAGAGCCCCGCGGCGCGAATGGCTTCGGCTACGATCCCGTGTTCCTCCTCCCCGACCTGGGCCGCACATCCGCCGAGATACCGCCGGAGGAGAAAAACGCGCGCAGCCATCGCGGCAAGGCTTTCCGCAAGATGATGGACCTTCTTCTCGATCCAAATTTGTCGCTACTTTCATAGCTCCTCCCGCATCCAAAGGGGGCGGGTAAAACCGCTTGCCCCGGATACCTGACCGGGAGTAAAAAGGACGCCCTTACCCCAGAGGTGGCCATGGCGACTTTTCAGACGGCGCCGACTCTGCACCCCAAATTGCTTTCGCGACTGGAAGAGGCACGCGCGCGAACCAACGCGCTGTTCGAGCTTCTGCCGCCGAATTCCTTCTACGACCGGCCGGTTGCGGAACGCCACCGGCTGATCTTCTACCTTGGGCATCTCGAGGCGTTCGACTGGAACCTCTTGAGCGGCGTGCTGGACATTGCGCCCCACGACGCGGAGTTCGACAAGCTTTTCGCCTTCGGCATTGATCCGGTGGGCGGCGGCCTGCCGACGGACACTCCGAGCGACTGGCCGAGCATCGCGGAAGTCGAGAGTTACAACCGGTTGGTTCGCGAGCGGCTGGACGGAGAACTACAAGGCCTGCGGGCGCTGCGTTCCAAGGAGCCGGCGCTTGCGGATGGGACGTTGCTTCAGGTTGCGATCGAACACCGCTTGATGCACGCGGAGACTCTGGCGTATCTGCTCCATAACCTTCCGGCGGAAAGAAAGATCGCTCAGGGCGAAGTGGTCTCCGACCCGACGCCCGCGCCCCGGCCGAGGGAGGTGACGATTCCCGCTGGAATTGCCACGCTCGGGCGGCCGCGCGACGGACAGCATGCCTTCGGCTGGGACAACGAGTTCGGCGCCGAGCAGATCGAGGTGCCGAGCTTTTTGATCGACGTGTTCCCCGTGACGAACGCCGAATATTTGAAATTCGTTCGAGCGGGCGGCTATGAAAATCCGGACTACTGGAGCTTCGAAGACTGGGAATGGAGACGCGGAGAGCGAATCGAACACCCGCACTTCTGGGCGCGAAGTTCCGAACAGCCGGAGGGCGATGCACAGTGGGAATACCGAACAATGTTCGGAAAGATTCCGCTCCCGCTCGCATGGCCCGTGTACGTAAGCCACGCGGAGGCTTCCGCTTTCGCCCGATGGGCCGGCCGCAAGCTGCCGACCGAGGCGCAGTGGCATCGCGCCGCATACGGCGCGCCCGATGGGGTGGAGCGCGCGTATCCGTGGGGCGAGACCCCGCCGGACGAGAGCCGAGGGAATTTTCATCACCAGCGCTGGGACGCGGGTCCGGTGGACGCGCATCCCGCGGGCGCAAGCGCGTTCGGCGTCGTCGACCTTCTGGGGAACGGCTGGGAATGGACTTCGACGGTTTTCGGGCCGCTGCCGGGATTCGAGCCATTTGCCTTTTACCCCGGCTACTCAGCCAATTTCTTCGACGGAAAGCACTTCGTGATGAAGGGTGGATCGGCCCGGACGGATGTCTGCATGCTACGCCGGACGTTTCGCAACTGGTTCCAGCCGCACTATCCATACGTGTACGCGACCTTCCGCTGCGTGGAGGACTAATCCATGGCGTCAGCTCCGCGAATGATCCCGGCCCCCGCTGCGACGCGCACGCCGGCTGAATTCGCTTCCGACGTGGTCCTCGGATTGAGCCAGCCAGGGCAAAAGGAGCTTCCCTCGAAGTATCTCTACGACGAGGTTGGCTCGGCACTCTTCGACGCCATCTGCGTCCTGCCGGAATACGGGCTGAGCCGCGCGGGGATGCGGTTGCTCGAGAGGCACGCGGCGGACATTGTTGACCGCGTGCCGGGCCCGGTGGTGGTGGCGGAGCTCGGCAGCGGAAGCGGCCAGAAAACGCGCTGGCTGCTCGAGGCGCTCGCGCGTCGGCAGCGCGTGAACTACTACCCGATCGACATTTCGGGGAGCGCGCTTTTCCGGTGTCAGCAGGAGCTGGGACAGATCGACATGGTGAGCATCGTGGGATTCGAGCGCGCCTATCTGGACGGTCTCCAGGAAGTGGCCGCGCGGCGGCACGAGGGCGAGCGCCTGCTCGTTCTCTTTCTCGGGAGCACGATCGGAAACTTTGACCGCCCGGCGGGAGACCAGTTCCTGCGCGAAGTGCGCGCGACCTTACGAGCGGGTGACGCGCTGCTGCTGGCGGCCGATCTCGAAAAGCCGGTGTCCACGATGACGCTGGCCTACGACGACTCGGCTGGCGTTACCGCCGCATTCAACAAGAACCTACTCGCGCGGATCAACCGGGAGCTCGGCGGCGACTTCGATCTTGCGAATTTCGAGCATGCGGTACGGTACGACGAGGCCGAGCGCCGCATCGAGATGCACCTGCGCTCGAAGGTCTGGCAGCGCGTGACGATTCGGAAGGCGGGATTCCGGTTTTACCTGCGCGAGGGAGAGACGATCTGGACGGAGAGCTCGCACAAGTACGATCCGGCGGAAGTCATTCAGATGGGCGAGCGCTCCGGCTATCGCGGCGCGGGCCAGTGGCTTGATTCGGAGTGGCTTTTCGCGCAGAGCCTTTTCTTTGCCGTCTAGCCGCAATGGAGGACGACGATGGCGAAAGCTACCTGGAATGGTGCTGTCCTCGCGGAAAGCGACCGCACCGTGATGGTGGAAGGGAACCACTACTTTCCGCCGGATGCGGTGCGCGCTGAATATCTGCGTCCGAGCGAGACGCACACGGTTTGCCCCTGGAAGGGTACTGCCAGCTACCACGATGTGGAAGTGAACGGCCAGCGCAACGCAGACGCCGCGTGGTATTACCCCGATCCCAAGCCCGCCGCCGCACCGATCAAGAGTTACATCGCGTTCTGGAAGGGCGTGCGCGTCGAGGCGTGATCCGCGTGTGATATAGTTTCGGCCTCATGGCCTCGAAGAAGCTGAAGAAATCAACGGCGAAAACCGCAAGCGCGCGCGCGGCGAAGCCTACGGAGCGCAAGTTCGCGGTCGCGAAAGGGCGGGGAACCGACCCGGCGCGCGTGCGGGCGATCCTAAAGGGGCTCGACGAGACCTATCCGGCCGCCACCTGCGCACTGAAGCACGAAAACGCTTTTCAACTCTTGATCTCCACGATTCTTTCCGCGCAATGCACAGACGAGCGCGTGAACCAGGTGACGGCCACGCTCTTCCCGAAATATCCGGACGCCAAGGCGTTCGCGTACGCGAATCCCAAGGAACTCGAGCAGGACATCCGGCCGACGGGCTTCTTCCGCAACAAGACCAAGTCGATCATGGGCGCGAGCAAGAAGATCGTCGAGGAGTTTCACGGCGAGGTGCCGAAGACGATGGAAGAGTTGCTGACACTGCCCGGCGTCGCGCGGAAGACGGCGAACGTCGTGCTGGGCACGGCGTTTGGGATTGCCTCGGGCATCGTGGTGGATACGCACGTGCAGCGGCTTTCCGGACGGCTCGACCTGACGAAGAACACGGATCCGAAAAAGATCGAGCAGGACCTGATGCAGCTCATTCCCCGGGAGCGGTGGATTCTCTTCTCCCACCAGTTGATCTGGCACGGACGGCGAATCTGCCAGGCGCGCAAACCGAAGTGCATCGAGTGCAAACTCGAGCCGCTCTGTTACTCCAAAGACAAAACGAACTGAAGCGACCCGGTTGCGGGGTTTTGCGCAGTCCACGCCGCCATCGAGATTCCGAAACAACGCGCGTCAGTTGACGAGATGCATAGAGGACTTCAGCAGCGCGCTCGCCCCGTTCCAGAAGATCTGAACGCCGATGCACACCAGCAAAAAAGAGGACAACCTCAGAATCACGTTCATGCCCGTGGCGCCGATCACTGCCGCGAGGCGGTCCGCGAAGCCGTAGCAAAGGTAGATGCTCACGGCGATGATGGCGGAGCCGATTACCGCCGCGAGAATGGGGAAGAGATTTACTCCCAGGTGGCGCGGTTCGTTTGCGCCGAGCGTGACCGCCGTTGCGATCGAGCCCGGGCCGACGGTTATAGGCAGCGTCAAAGGATAAAACGCGTTCCGCAGAATGTCGGTGTTGTGGACTCGTTGCCGGACCGCGGGCCTCTCCTCTTCGTCGTCGCTCTGTCGCAGTATCGTCCAGCCCGTCGAAATCACGATCAGCCCGCCGCCGACCTGCACGACGGGGAGCGAAATTCCAAAGAACGCCAACACGTGCGTTCCGATTGCGAACGACGCCACGAGCAGTATGAAGCTGTTCATCGAGACGCGCCGCGCCAGCAGCTTCCGGGACTCCCTCGTGTACTCACGGGTCAAGGCCAGAAAGACCGGGCCGCCCCCGATCGGATTCACGATGGGAAAGAGAGCGCTCACGATCAGAAAGATGCTTTTGGTTACCTCAGCCACGTCCACGCCTCCGTCGCGGTGGGGCGATGTGCGTCCGCGCGCAGGACAACGAATGAGGGTAACAGGAAAGCCGGAAAGTGTGGGATCGAGCGCCGCTGGGGGCGGAGTAGAAGCGAAGTTGCGATGTAGGCTAGAATCGAGACTCAGTTTGTCGGGGCGTAGCGCAGCCTGGTAGCGCGCCTGCCTTGGGCGCGCACTATCCGACTCCAACAGCTCCATCAATTACTTTCACTTCTCTGTGTTTTCAACAATTTGGGGAATCTGCTTTTCGCTCAAAGCTAACCCCAATAGCAGGAAAAACATCGCATTCTGGCACACTTTTGGCACAGGGGGCTCACCTGCGCGATACCAATTCGTCAAAAGCAGGAGTTCTCCCCAAAACGTTCTGGCACAGCTGGCACAGCAGTGTCAGACTGCTGGCGTTGAACTACGTCTGAAACAAAATTCGCGCTTGTCTTGATTGGGAGGCATGTTTCCTATGCGTTGGCTCGTCTTGTGCTCGATGAAGATGGCGTATCCGGTTTCATCGAGGCCGATCCGAGCAGAACAATCTTCTTTAGGCCTTCATTGGCATACTTCTTTTATCAATTGTGGCTCAATGACCGAACGACGTTTTGGAAGGTAGCCCTTGTATTCTTCAAGTCAGGTTCACTTCCGGAGCGAGCGAAGATTTTGCCAGCCGTAGCAATATACGAGGCCGCGCGTTCGGTTAATGATCTTATTCCGTTGTTGGGAGGTACTGACAAAGGTCAAACGGAAGGACTGACCGGAACGCTTAGAGCCGCGCAAGCTCTTGGTGGCCTGCAATCTCCGCGGAGAGCGCTCTGGGTGGCGGTCTTGTTGCGGCTTTCTGAAAACCTAATGCTCGGATTTGTTAATGAGTACGTGGGCCTGTTAACCGCCGCAGGCGAAAGTATTCGGACTAGCGAGAGAGCAGACATTTTCACTGTGGGTGAAAGGCTGTTGCAATGGATGTGGAAGTTGGCACCTGAACTTGACCGCGATCAAGCTGTCTCGCTCGCAAACATCGGAGCAGGCAGAGTCCTACCAGTAATTCTCAGGAACTATGGCGTGGATGTCGAGCGAGCCCGCAAGATTGTTTTTGGCGTCCTTGATCGATACGGATCGCCGCTTTCCGGGCCAAATGAAGCGTTCTGGTTAGCACATGAGATCAGGTCAGTAATTGAACACGATCCCGCAACAGCGGTTGCAGTTTATCAGAGGACGTTCACATACAAGGAATCATCAGAAGAAGCCACTGAAATGGGCGGAGGTGTCGTCCTCCGGCTCAGAAGTAATCGTGCTCAGGATTTTGGCATGGGCCAGTATGGACTCGAACAAGCATTTAGTGGATTTCTGCAAATGGCTCCGCAACTCGCTGCGATAGCTGCAATTGAAGCAGTAACGGCTGAAATTGAAAGAGAACAACCGATGGTCACGAGGCCTGACAAGGCCATTGAGAGTTTTAAGTTTCACCTTGCCGGGAACGAACTGCTGTACAAGGCCGACTTCAGTGAAATTTGGGATAGCGGTGCACGAGAGTATGTGAGCCTAAAGTTTCTCGATGCCACTGTTCACCACGCTGCGAAGCTTCTCACTGAAAACGCGGAAGTGGATAATGGAATCTCTATTTTGCACTCAATCATGCACAGGGCTTCCTTTGCAGTAGTGTGGAAAAGGCTTTTACAGGTTACTGCCGCCGAGACAGATGCTTTATTCCCGCACTTGGTTGAGCTTCTGACCATTCCTGAATTCATCTCAGCCCCCGAGACGACCGTTTCCGTTGGGGAGGTTCTGAAAGCTGCGTACGGGAAACAACTTGTAACTGGTTCGAATGCGATGGCAATCGAGAAGGCGATTCTACGTATACCAGATGCCCGCGTAGTTCTCCGTTACGAAAAGCCTGAGTCAATAAGAAACCGTCTCTTAATGTGCATACCGTCCCAATTTTTGAGCGCATAACAGAGGATCAGCCTCGTAGTTTCGGACAACCACATCCGCGTTAACCTCCTCCCCACAACGTTCTGCAACTCGATCTGCCAGACGCCTAATGACCTGCTTCCAGGACCCATATCCCGCATAAATAGAAACTCCTGCGCCCGTAAAGGCGAATGTTTGACTGGTCCTGAGCGCTAAAATCAGTTGCGCCCGTGCCCGGATATTGCGTTCGTTATTTATCGGCAACGTCGATGCTTTCAACCGCTGGATCACAAAGCTGGACTGGCAAGTCGAAAACCAAACTGCTTACGTAACCTGGATCACAGCATTGCTTTTGACCACCACGCGAAGTGCGTATCGCCTGAGTTTGGAAAGAAGCGTCCTCTCCTGGACACCTCTGTTAATACGCCTTTCAGCTCGACTGGATTCAGTCCGACCTTTTCCGACCATTCCTTCAGGATCTGAGATGTCGACAAGAGCCGCTTTAAGTCCCCGATCTCCTCCGTGAACAATCGTCGGGCCTTCCGGTCATCAGACGCCATACTAAATCCGCGCGAGTACACCAAAGCCAGAGACATTGCCTCGCCGTCGTCTAATTCCGTCGCGTAGTCAACGTAGAGTTCCTTCTCCTCGTCGCCCGATAATTCGAACACTCTGAGGCGGTTAGATTCTATGTAAGCATCAAGCTTGACTTGCTCCGGTGGAGCATTCAGATCCGTCGCCCGAAGATAGATGCTCTCATTTTTAACGACGGAGCAAATTCCAAACTGATACCCACTTTCGGACATAATGTCCTCAGCCCTACCAGTCGCTAGCAGATTGATCAGAACGCAGGCGTCAAGGATGGTGACAGGGCGGGAGGACAAGGTTTTGATTTCACCTTCCGCCAAGAGGTGAGGCAAGATTTAGTTCCAGATTCTTATAGGTGTCATCTTCCTCAGCATTGAATCGACTGCGGGCTTCTTCTACTTTCATCCTCGCAGCGACTCTATCCATTCTCAACATCCGAGCTAGCTGACCTTCACTTAGCTTGCCTTGGTGATATGCGAGAATGGCCAAATCGACATATCTCCTCGGTAGAAGATGCTGAATTGGCGGATTCGCATCTATTCCCAAAAGCTGTTGTGCACTCCGAACTTTGAAACCCTCCTCTTCCAATCGCGCCCAAGTACCGCTCGGTAGCCGTCCCAACTCCTCCAGGCGCAAAACCAACGCCTGCACGGAGACCTGATAGAGGTCCGCGAGCGCACAAACATGGGCAAGGGTAATGCCACGCTCACTGCTGCGATGCATTTCGGTGAACCGTCGATTGAGCCCGCTGGCAGGCATTAGAAAATGCCTCGCGAAGCTGTCTGCAATGCGCTCTCTCGCAGAAACTCGCCTTTTCTCACTAAGAAACGTAATTTCAGACTGATATCGCCCGGTCAGAAAATGACCGTATTCGTGGGCTAGAGACCAGTGGCGACGGTCTCGCGGGTGCCCCGAGTTAATCCCAACGCAACCGCCAAGCTCATCGTTATACGCAAACAATCCAGCTAGCTTAGAAGCCATCGGAAGGTAAAAAATCCTCAAACCAACATCATTCTCAAGACGTTCCCTGAGGTTACTGAGGGGACCATCTCCGATGCCTAAACGATTCCTCTCAGCCGTCGCAACCTCTTCGGCAATCTGTTCCGCCGAGGCACCAGATATTTCATATACAGGCGGATAGGTCTTGCTGAGAGGCATGTCGCACATCTTCTCCAATTCCAGATAATCTTCCGCTAGCCGTTGTAGTTCGACTGCACTTTCTTCTAACTCTGGGTCCTCAACAAAGAGGTCTTTCCACGCTGCCCTGAATTGAGGAACGAACCCCTCAATAACCGTCTTTCGGCTCACCAAGTCAGAAACACTTCGGCCATAGAATGCCGCCAATTTGATCAACTCATCTGGCGTTACGCGACGCTCACCCTTCTCAATTGCAACAAGCGTGGTCCTCGCCATCTCAAGATGATCTGCAACGGCTTGTTGGGTAAAACCACAGGCCTTCCTCGCCTCTTGCAGACGCCCACCCAGAATCTTTGGATCAATTTGTTGGAGAATACGCTTTTCCATGGTGACCTCGTTTAGGTCGATCTACAGATGAACCGCATTCTCAAGCGATTCGTCTACCGCGATCGCAGAGTCGGCGTGCAGAAAAGGATTCCCACTCGGCAGTATATTGTGAGTAAAGCCGAATCAGTTTGCCCTGAAGAGTATGTCGTTCTAACCGACCCGACCGACAGAGTTCAGACTCAAGTTTCCGAAGTTCGACAAATTCCTGAACGAATGCCTCCCAAGGATTCGCTTGGGCAAGCGCAGCTTTGATTCTCTGTGCTTGCCAATCCATAGCAAGGAGAGAATGTAATTGCTTCTCCGAGCGTGAAAATCCAGCGCTAGTAAGGTCGTTCAGGTAGCCTTTGCTGTCGAATGCTGCCAACCCGGCGCTTTCGATGGATTGCCTCCGAAGTAGGCACGACGTGCAGAGGCCGCACTGTGCTTTGTCCTTCGCGCGAACGGGAAAACCATCGCAAGAAAAGGTCAAACCCAGATGGTCACGCAATTCTTGCACCGCTCCGTGTCTGCACATTTCTGCTTTTGTCGAGAAGGCAAATGGATTCTCAATTGAAAAACTATTGTCGGTCAGTCGTTCAATGAAATCTTGCATTCTCAGCAGAGCAACGGGGTGAGTGGCTCTCGAATTGTAGGCACCGACCTGCGTTCCGTCATAAGGAAGATTGATCGCTCCAATCCCATTCTCGTACAGAAAGAGCGTCCTGGAACCGGCGGCAATCGTAGAGACCGCCCCTAAGGTCAAAAACAAAAAGCCGCGAGTGCGTTGCGAAGATTCTTCCTTATGTGGACTTCCACTAGTGGACCACAGCAGCCCATAAGGAACTCCAACCTGCCATATCTCACGATTAGACCACTTTCTCAATACATCGAGCTGTTTCCTCTGAGCAGATTGCTGTCTTCCGTTCGTTACACCAGAGACAAACACAAACACAACATCAGAAGAATCGCATACGGTCTGGGCAGCACCGGCAAAGGAATCAAGCCCTCCGCTATACAAGGCTACCCGCACCGGAACATTTGAATCGAAACCAAAGAGAAATCCCTGGGACTCAGCAGGCCTCCGTGGACCAACTTTCTCAACGAACTCGAAGTGCCAAACATCATCCGTGAAGAAATGAAGCACCTGTTCAAGTCGCTCTTTTACTTCGACATTGGACCAACGAGCCCTGTCTCTAACCGGGACAATAAGATTGAAAACTCTTGCCCATTGCCTACCAGCTTCAGCGCCACGTCCGGTCAAACGCAAAGCGAGCCGATCAGCTAGATAGCAAGCAAGTGCGATGTCAATCCAGTCGGCCAGCTGGGAATCAAGAATGTGACCGAACCTTTCAGCGATTTTGCCGTCATTAACGTAGTACTCCATCGAATGAGAGACGGAATCTTCTTTGCCTTGTTCGGACGAACGCCCCCATCTCACGTTCGGGGATCTGCTGAAATCGAAACTGAATTCATTTTGTGAAATCAATAGGGGGCTCATAAGAAAGCTCACCTTGATAGCGGCACGAGCGGCTCATGAAGTCGAATTTCCAATGGGGCAGGAGAGCCCCCAATTTTCTTCGGTGCACGAATCGCACGACTTTCTCGCGCGTTCACTGCGCTCTGAACGAGCTTCCGTGCCTGCGGCTTTAACTTCTCTTTGAGTTCTTGCTCCCACTTGAACTGCTCTTCCGTAGTTCGATTGTTCTGCTCTGCGACTCCGGGACGAATTCGGCTTAAGCACTGATTGTCAACAATGTCAGCAATGAACACGTCAGCAAAACGATCTCGAACTTCGTCGAATTCTGGCTCGCCTTGTCGCCGAGATAATTCAACAAAAACTCTTTCCGCAGACTTCCTGGCGAGCTGCGTCCCCAGGTAGCCAAAGTCATTCAATTCAATTTCGTCGAATGCGGAGACCATATCTGCAAAAGCGTCATCTTGGCTCGCCGCCTCTACGTCGTTATGGCCTGATCGAGCACTAAGTGAGTGATAGAGCTCTTCCACTATTCTTGAAAGGGATGGACATTGCACTCGTTCCCGGAGCCCGTGCGCAGATGCTTTGGTGAGGGCGTCCACAACCACGGGGATCGGCGCGTTTCCGGCAGCGAGCCGATAGGCGTGCCTCCAGCCTTTACCTCTGAGTAGTCGCTCGAATCTGTCTGCGTCGGGCATTCGGTTTCCTGCCAAAACTCTACAACCAATAACCTGACATTGTCAACACTAAAGTGCATTAGGTCATAGTATATGTCAGGAAAGCACTAAGGCGCTTATTGCCAAGGACTTCGCTAACAGCCAGCAATTTATTCGGCCTCCGCTAGCACACGGTCGCGCCAGGCGAGCGCAACCTGTCACGCCCGTTGCCATCCGCTCCACCCGCAAATAATAGACCGCTCCGGTCTCTGTCCTTTCCGTGAGCGCGTTGCGATTTGGTTCCCCTCTCTGGTTGAGGGAACCAACTCTCAACTCACCGAAAGGTCCGATTTCAAGAATCGAATATTGCGACCCATCACGCGGAGATGGGGAATCTGCTTTCGCTCAACCCAAAGATACACCGTCTGCGGACTGACGCCAAGATAGCGAGCAGCTTCCTTCACGTTTAGAGGGATTTCACTGGATACAAATGCGGTCGTTGGCGCGTCTTGAAGAGATGATTGAGTCATGGCAATTCTTCCTTTAGAGAGTGCGGGATCGATTTCTCGTCGTAGACCGGATTGAATTCGTATTGGTCGCGCTCGGCATTGAAAGCTCGGACTTCGAGAATCTGCGAAACGTATCGTCTTCCTGGGCGGCGTTCGAGCTGGATGATGACGTTGAGCGAGTCGCCGATGTTGGTCTTAATAGCGCGATAGGGCAATTCGACGCCGCTTTGGAGAACGCAGCTCGTGAATCTCGATATTGCTTGCTGCGCGGAACTGGCGTGGACGGTTGATAGTGTTCCTGAGTGGCCGGTATTGAGGAGCTGAAGCAAATCGAACGCCTCACCTCCGCGAATCTCACCGAGAATGATTCGGTCGGGCCGATGTCGAAGTGATGCCTTCAATAAGTCGCGGATCGCGACAGCCGGAAGTGCCTCGCGCCGGAGCGATGTCCTCCGAATACTCAAGAGCGATGCCTTGCTCGGCAACAAACTTCGCAAGGCGCTCACGGTACTCGCGAGGCTCGCCGTTGACGCTGCCTATTGTCGGAAGTTCTTGGCCGTCCGTCTGGCTGATGTCAAAGACGTACGCCGCGCGAAATCCGACAGCCGTTGATGATTCATCGGTTTCGTCTTGTTTGGCGCTTTCATTCTTCCGGCGAACAATCGGGGCGAGAATCATGATGCCTTTCTCGCCTTTCTTTACGAAGCGCCCCAGCTTGTGCCAAGCGTGAAAGCCCGCTACATGCGATGCAGTCGGCTTCTGTGATGCTATGAGCATCACGTTTCCGAGACTGTAGCGATGGAATCGGCCAATCGCCGCAAGGTACTGCGTCAGCGTTTCGCTTCGGCCCTCGTTGAGCGCCGTAATGAGTTGCTCGATGGCTTGATTTGTAATTTTCTTGATGTTTTCTGAACTCGTTCCGCGCATCCTTCAGACAGGAGATGGAGAATGCCTAGATCACGAGTGCACGACGGTGTTGTCTTTCGGAGAAAGGAAAGCCGGGTCTGGTGGATTCGTTATCGCGACCGGAACGGCGTTCGTCGAAGAGAGTCAACACTCACCGAAGACTGGAATGAAGCTCAGAAGAGACTCAGAGACAGGCTTCAGGCCAGAGACAACAACGTACTGGATGTCGTAAAGAAAGGGGAATCCTTGAGTTTCGGACAATGGGCTGACTTCTTTTTGGAAACGTATTCGAAGCCACCCATGCGAGCTGAGAAAACTCACGAGATAAATCTACGTGCCGTGAAGCACCTCAAAGGTGCTTTTTCGTCGAACAGTTTGGTGGATCTTACTGCCGACCACATAGAACTCTACTTGAGAGATCGTCTCCGCCAGCGAGTCCGAATTAAGTCTTCCCTTGGCTTCAGAGAGAAAGGAGTTTTGCAGCCCGCGACGGTGCACCAGGAGTTTCGCGTCCTCAGGCGCGTGTTGAACGTTGCCGTGAGGAAGAGATTGCTGCCTGCTAACCCATGTTCGGGTGTCGAATTTCCCGTTCGTGTGAAGGGTCTGTTCCGACCGCACTACGTCAGTTGGTCAGAACAGAAACAAATTGAATTACACGCCCAACCACACTTGCGGAATATCGTTCGGATCATCACGGAGACGGGTCTTAGGGTCTACAAGGAATTGATGTCCATGAAGAAAGACCAACTAGACCTTCCAAACGCTGTTGTTTGGATACCGGACTCCAAAACTCCGAACGGAATCGCCGAGGTGCCGCTCACGCCTATTGCCATTACTGCATTCCGAGATCAACTGGCAATCGCGGGAGATGGACCGTTTCTATTCCCCAGCGATTTGAATTCGACCGGACACCAGGTAGCGTTGAGGACCGTTTGGCAAAAGACCCTCCGACGAGCAAAGGTTCCTTACTTTCGGATTTACGATTTGCGATCAACGTATGCCACTCGCCTCAGCGCGGGCGGCGTAGCCGACGAGTGGGTGACACAGTTGCTTCGCCAGGGGGACTCCCAGGTCTTCAAACGCTACTCGCAAATGAAACTGCAAATGAAGAGAGAAGCTCTGGAGAAAATCAACCGCCAGGCCAACGAAATGCCGTTGGATTCTGGCACAGCGATGGTTCAGTGAAATCTATTTGGCACAGTTTTGGCACAGTTGAAGGCGAAATTGGTCAGATGGAGCAACAGTTCTGTTGGGAAGTCCTTTATAATCTTTACGTACTTCATGTCGGGGCGTAGCGCAGCCTGGTAGCGCGCCTGCCTTGGGCGCAGGAGGTCTCCGGTTCAAATCCGGACGCCCCGACCACTAACTCCTGATTTTTCAATTCAGTCTTGCTGATGCCGGTTGCGCCGGAGCCTGAACTTGGGTCCATTTGGGTCCAAATAGAAGCCTCTCGACGCTCTCTACTGCGCGACGCTGCTCTTCCGGGATCGCGTGCAAATAAATCTCGCGCGTGATTTCCGGCGTGGAATGGCCCAGGAGCGATTGCATCGTCCCTATTGGCGTACCCACGGAATCGAGCATCGTCGCGTGGCTATGTCTCAGAAGATGCCACGTGACACCAGGAAGCCCTAGTTTCTTCGCTGCGGGTTTCAGGTGCTTGCGCAAGAGATTCCATCGTTCCAGCGGCAATCCCTCGCGCGTGGCAAATACCAAGGCTCTTGCATCAACAACGGCGGGACGGATGGCAGCAAAGATTTCTGCCGTCTCCGTTCCAATCGGAATGGTTCGCGCACTGCGTTTCGTCTTGGGTTGATCGAAATGCCCGTCATACACCGTTTCGCAAACACGGAGCATGCGAGCATTCAAATCGATACTTCCCCAGCGAAGCGCAAGCAACTCTCCAACGCGTAGGCCAGTCAGCACCAACAGCAACGTGACGGAGCGTGCGGGGTGATTTAAGGCGGTAACAAGGTTCCGTACCTGGACCGGAGTGAGGACAGTTCTCTCCGTTCCATGCTGCCGTCGTGGAAGTTTCGTTTTCTGAGCCGCGTTCTCGGCGATATAACCCCATTCCTCGGCTGCACCGAGAATCTTGCTCAGGCCGCACTTGAAGTGATGAACAGTTTCCCACGACAAACCACCCTTGAGCTTTCGGCTGAGAAAGCTTTGCAACTCTTCCCGCGTGAGTTCGCGAAGTTGCCTCTGGCCGAAGGACGGAATGAGATGCACGTCGAGCATGTACCGATAGTGCTTCTGGGTTGCGTACTTGAGTGTTGGCAAAACCACAGGTGTCCAATCGTCTTTGACAAAACTGCCAAATGTGCGGACAGACTGCGGTCGTGCCTTGCCGGTGTTGATTGTCCCTAGCCTCTGAGACAACGCTTGCATTGCAAGGCGGCGCGTCGGAAATTCGGCGACGGTCCCGATCACTTCCGACCGTCTCAGTCTGCCGAGCGTGCCGTCTGCTTGAATTACGTCCTCCCACCAACGCGCCACCCAAACTTTCCTCCGAGTGCCGCGTCGGAAAAGCGATCCTTGCTGGAAACCTCTTCGAGCCATCGTTCCTCCATGGATGGCCCGTCCAGCTTGTTCTGTGTCGTCTTTGAGTGTAGTCCGCATGTCAAGCAGCATGCGAGCCTCGCCGTTGGGATTCGACCCAAGCCAACACTTCTTCCTGACGGAAGCGCCAATACTTTCCAAGCCGGTAACTCGGTATCCGCTCCAAGGATCGTTTGCGTGTCCGTCCGTAGACCCAAGACACAGGGACTTGCAATAAGTCAGCTACTTCGTGAACCGTCAGAAGGTGCTTTCCGTGGCTTTCCTCTCCCTCTGTGGCCGCGATGGGCGCGGCATTGTTCGGAGAGCTAAGGGAGGATGTTTGAGAGAATGATGCCGGTATGGGCCGTGCCTCCTCCTGTGAGATGTCTGACGGCTTCGCGGATTGATTCGGGGTCGAGCGCATTGCAGAGCGCGGGGCATGCTGTCTTGAAGACGCTGTATTCTCGCGCATACCGGATTGGGTTGAACGAAGTTTCATGTCTGTTACGCGGTCTTCGTAAGAGCGTCTCCTCTACTTTGTTCTTGGTTGATGTTGGTCGGATGTTCGCTCAGCCAACGCTTGAACTCGTCGTCCCGCTTGAACAGCAGCTTGAGTGCTTCGCTGACGACGTAGGACGCATTTGCGCCGATGAACTCGGCGTATCTGTCCAGGTTGTGTCTGACTTCTTCCTCCAAGCGAACCTGAAGAGTTGTGGTTTTAGGTTGCTTCGACGGTGCTTTCAGCAGTGGCAACTGTTTTGCTCCTTTCCTCTTTCGCGGTGTAGTACGGCTTGCATTACAAGTTGTTTGCTCTGATCTCTGCACGCGGACAAAACACGGCCCCGAGCGGCTCGGGGCGGGCGGGAGCGACCCCACGACGTTTTGGGCGGCTGAAAGCCGCACAAAGTGGGGTCGCTCCCGCCCATCCTAGTGTTTCGTCCGCGTGCAGATGTCACCTGTTTCATTTACGCATCCGCCGTTCTTTCAGGAATCTGCGGTTGGACTCTGGGTGACTTTGGAACTGAAGCCGCACCTGAAGCACAGCGTATTTGCCAGCCGTCACCCCATCGTTTCCTGCTGTCGCCGAATACCGCTTCCTGGCCTGGCACGGTGACGGCTCGGAATAGGACTTTTTGCTGTTTCGTTGTGGTCGCCACCGATTCAGCCCGCAAATCATTCGGCAACTGGTTTCGCCTCCACAGATGGAAAAGAGTGTCGAATATCTCGCCGTTGAAACGCTTCGCAGCCTGGTGCCGGAAGATCATGTCATCCTCTGTGACAAGGCTGTATTTCCGGCTATCCCACTTGGTTTGGATATCGAAGTAGCGGGTCAAATCCGAGAGGCCCCTGCCCTCCACAAGGAATGAGAAAAGCTCGCCCGCTTCCTGCTGGAGGCCGGCTGCCGTCGAAATGTAGATGAATTGGAAGCTCGAAAGCTGCCGGAATAGAGGCCGATAGGTACGCAAATGTGCGATGTAGCGGTCGAGGTTTCGGTGCTCGGGATCAAGATAGGTAAAAGTCACCACAGGCATGTAATCAGGAGCGGGATAGGCTACGCACAGCGGAAATCCGTCGGAGAACGTAACGGCCTTGCCATGCTCGCTGGATCGAGAGAAGAAACTCTCGCTGAGTTTGAACCGTTCAATCAGATAGCGCCGCTTCTCTTCCGCCGTCTCGAAATAGCGGTCTTCCGGGTTGGCAAGGATGAAGTCAAGAGCCAGGAGCCGCGTCTTGATGTAATCGAGTTTGTGCTCCCTGCGATTGCGGAGATGGGCCTTGCCAATCGCTTCGTAAATCTGGCGAGAACGGAGGTGGTAAACGAGGCTCCGCCGCGTGTATCTCTGGGCCGAGGCATGGCCCAAGGCAAATAGTTTCTCGACAAAGCGGGCGTTCCGTTTCCCGCTCCTGGCATGGCAGAAGTCAAGGAACTGCCGCACAGTGAAATAGCCGGAATGCGCTGCCACAAGGTAGAGAAACCGCGCTTCGGCTTCGGTATAGCCGAAAGCGGAGAGGTTGGCGAGTTGGGATTCGTAAATGCTCATGGGTTATAGGCTGAAAATCGCCGCGCTCAATTCCCGGTCGTCTCGAATACGACGCAATCGATCCGTATCGCCGCGCCGGCCGTAGATCTGGAAGCCGGCGCGGGCCTTCTGCGCCAGCCCGCGCGGGCGGTAATGGTCCGTAGCGAGTTCCAGGTCGCGCCGCTGGATTTCGCCGTCGTTCTCGCGCACATACTCAACTCGCAAATCAGGAATTGGAATCTCCCCAGACACAACCTTGAGGTGATACCGTGCGGCGACTTCCTCCTTCACTTCTTCCGGGGCGTGGCCCTTATCGTCGGAAAGACGAGCGAGACGGGCGTAGAGCTCCCGCTTGATTTCGTAGTCGAGCTTGACGCGAAGCACCGTGCCGCGCTGACCTTCGATCTCATCAGCAACCTTGTGATAGAGCCGGTAGAGTTCCGCGTCGTGAATGGCTTCTTTGGGCTTCTTTAGCCCATGATAGATAACCTGGTCCGGGCGAAGAATCTTCCCGCGAGACAAGAACTCGTGGCCTTCTTTCGTGAGGGTCACTACTTGGATTGGGTTGTGCTCTGTGTCTGTAATGCTCGTCGTTTTCACGAGACCCTGACGTGCCAAGTTTTCGACATCGTTCTCCACGCGGGTGTGATCGCCGTTGTAAGCAAATTCGGCCAGGTCGTTCGCGGCTACGACGCGGAACTTGCCAACTTCAGAGAGAGCATGAATCTCAGAATCTCGCAGAGAATACTCTTTGTCCCGCTCCGTGTACCTTGTTCGTGTTCGCTGAGAAAGGATCGCTTCGACGCGTTCCTCGCGAGCGAGCGGCGGGCGTTCTCCGCGCGAACGCTGCCGTCCCTCACGGTCGAGTCGGTCGGCCCTATCTTCCTCGCGGTGGATGTTGTGTAGGTTGGTGCGGGCGTTCCAGTCGGAAGATGAACCCCGACCTACGTCCCGCCCGGAGTCGGAACCAGAATCGCGAAAGTCGTCGATTTCGAATCCGTCAAAGCCTCGTGACATGACAACCAGCTCCTAGCACCTAACGATTAACGAGAGCGCATTCAGAGGAAACAGATGAACGGGGAGGACGGGTGTCGGGCTGTTCGCGGCTTGAAGAAAGAACGTCGAAGATGTAAACCTTCTGCACATCGTGTTATCTCGCTAGATTTTGATATTCGCCGACGTTACCGGCCCGCTCTCCTGGTCGAGAAAGATTTCCTCGACGTGCTTACCGAAAAGCCGTGCAATCTTGATAGCCAAGGGGAGACTCGGATCGTACCTGCCCGTCTCGATGGCGTTGATTGTTTGGCGGGTGACGCCAACTCGGGTACCATAAGCAAATTGGAGGTGAAATATGGAAAACGAAAACCACCTCTGGGACTACTGCCAAGATCCCCGAAATCCCGTTAACGAAGATAACGGCGGTGCCATCGGCATCTGGAGAGACTTCCTTGCGACCTCCTAGACTGAAACCAAAGGCGGCGTTCCTTCATGTTATCAACGATCATCGGTGGTTAGTGGCGGGCGGATGCTCGTGGAATCTCCTCATGGCAAATAACGGCAAGAACGATGTGAGAACTACCGCTGACGCGTTGCTACCTGATGTCGTCGTGGCAGTGCGAGACTGTGTGCTGTTGCAGGCGCGCTCCCTGATCGACTTTTATACAAAATGCCACGCACGGGAAACTGACATATTGCTCTGTGACTTTAATGGTCTATCGATCGAACCTGCCCTCAAGGACGCGTTGGAAGGATACAAACAGTCGATAGAGGTTCATTTGCTTCACCTCACGGCTTGGAGAGACTTGGACTACCGGACGAAACATGCCACGGGTCAGTATGCCAACGCAACGCGTCGAAACTCGAATGAGGAGGTCGCTCCGCTCGCGGCCTCGATCCTGGCTGCCCTGAAGTGTGCCGCAGAAAAGAGCTCTCGATGGAACAAGCCGTTCACAGATTTGTACGAAGCTTCCCTTTCGCGATACCAAAACAAATCATTTGATTGGCCACCATATCTGGGAGAGAAACTTGCTGTGGTTCAGTACCTCGATAAGTGCGGGCTATAGCCCGGAGCGGGTGCACGACAACGGAAAATTCGAGATTGTCGGTTAGTGTTAAACTCATGTAATATAACCGCTAGCATTGCCTTCGTCACGGTAACTCAGAATTGAAGCTAACGACTCGTCATATATCGCACCCTTTCTAGTCGGCGCGGTTGGGAAAAGGTTCTTGTCCTCTTGGTTCGCGCAGCGAGTTGCTGGTGATACACAGGCGGCGGAGCTTCCGGTCCCCCGGAAAGTTTGAGGATTTCAGAATAGTGCCGACAGGTTCAAGCCTTCTTTCTCGAGCAATTCCTTCAAGGCATTCAGATATTCTTCCCCGACTTTTAGACCTTGCGTGTCTCCGGAGCTTTTCAACATCGAGTTCGCCTGTCTAGTGAACTGAATTTCACGAGCGGCGTAAAAACGGCGCTGGGCAGGGGAAAGGCTTTTATCAAGTATCGGTTCAAGGAACTTCTCAAATGTTGGATGCATGTCCGGGAAGCACCTCCGGCGTGGCGGATTCTACCACGCCCGGCCCCGCCAGCCCCAAGCCTTGGCCCGATGCCCCAACCCCGGCGTGCCACAACCCTGTCCGACCAAATCTCGCCCTTGCCGTGTTTCATCGAGCGAGGACAATAGGAAGGATGGCAAGCTCGGGCGTGCGCTAACAGCTTTCGCGCCTGCCTACCGTCTGCCTAGTTGTGAAAAAAAAGTTGGGTCCAACTTGGGTCCAAATGCTGCCAACTTAGGTCCAAAACCGTGTACCGTGACGCAGAACAAAGCCGGACGGACCAACAAGATAGATTTTCTGCAACTGCCTTGGGCGCAGGAGGTCTGGAGTTCAAATCTCCACGCCCCGACCAATCCCTTCAATGAGTTAGCGGCGCACACCTCGCTTGCATTTTGCCGGCACGTCGGTCTGCATGGAGCGAAAGGGACAAACTTGTGTGTAACGTAGATCTGCGCTTGTAAGTTTATCGCGTGCCGATTTCTGGCGGAGGACAACAGTCGGCTTTCAGGACGTCGGATTGTTGCCCAGCCCTGTGACAGGGTATACGCGCGGCGCGTTTGTCGGTACTGATCGATCGACCGCATCCGTGTAGTTGTTGGAGCCGATGAGGGCGTGGTTGCCGGCTACGTTCCCCGACTGATTCAGGAACGACCACTCCTCACCGACATGGGCATACTCCCATCCAAAAATCTTGGTCGGAGGAAGCATCGGTATCATATCGGCCAGATTGACGACGCGAAAACTTTCAGGGACGAGTTCGTTGTAGCCGTCGGCGAACGCCGTGTTGCCCACGCGAGGTCCGGCAAAGTTGTACATTTGAATCACTTGGTTGCCGGTGACAAGCTTTAGCACCGGCGACGCAAGCACGGCCAGGGCGGCACCGAGGCTGTGGCCGGTTACAAGACACAGCGAGGAGGTGTTGAACTGTTTGGCAGCATCGAAAATCTGCTCCGCCAGCAGGATAAAAAAAACGAGAAAACCCAAGTGAACGCGGGCCTGCTGAAATTTCCCGTGGCTGTACCAAACCAGCGGCACCGGAACCTGCGGAATCGCAGAGTCGAGTGCCCACTCAAAGTCGGACTGTGTCCCGCGCAACGCGATGATGTTCTGCGACGGCGACGTAAGCGCAAACCCGAAGTAGACGTCTGCGATTCCGGCAAAGCGCGCGCGAAGCTCCGCGCTTCCGCGTATGTCCCCCCAGGCTATGTCACTTAACTGATTAAGCTTCGACGAGGGCGTTACCTCGGGAGCAACAAAGGAAGCGATCTGCGTGTATCCGGTAGGAACGTCGATCTTCCCGTTGTTGCCCGGCGGAGGGCCGTTCCGATACTGAACGTAGGTTTGCTCGCTCAGTGACGCGAGCAGGATAGAAAGCTGTGGATCGTATTGAGTGCTCACAGATCGAGGTCCGTCCTGGGGGGATTAAACTTAATCTGGTAGTTGTAGTGCATCGTCGCAGTTCCTTTCTCGCCCAACCTCAGCGTTCACGCTGACCCCAAGAGGAAGCAAGCGAGGGCCCCATGGAAACCGAAAGTTTTCTTATATCTCACTGGTATATAGAGTCAAGTTAATTCCTGGCCACGAAGTCTCGATTCCCGTTGGCTTGCACCCCAGGTCTTTGGAAGAAACGCTGGAACGCCACAGGAAAAAGTCTGTTTCAGTATTAGGGTGTGCGGACAGCGGCAAGGTGTCGAAACACCATGCAGGAAGTGCTACTTAAGTCGCGGGAGAGAATATCCAATTGAAGGGCAGGATTCGACGGAGTTTCGTTTTGGATGCTTTGCCGTGCCAGCCGCAATTGGGATTAGTGCAGGAAATCTCCTCGTCCCCGAACATCTCCATCGCTTGGATTTCTGAAAGCGAGGTGTTTGTGCATTTTCGCTGCAAGTTGATGTCGTGGGGGCCTTTCGGGCATTCGAAGACCATTCGGTAGGCTAGGCTCATGGTCTATAGTAACACTAGCGGGTTTTGTTGAGACCGCATTCTTGGGGTAAGTCTCCTAACTATCAGGGGTTCGCAGTATCAAGTATCACTCCGAGCAGAGATGTGTTATAGTTTGGTCGCGCTTAATACTTTCGGTTGTGTTGTGCGGTCCCTCTGGTGCAAGACCTGATCTGAGAATATCCGCCATCAGTTTCCTCCGTACGTTTTCAGCGTAATCCAAAATAAGACTGGCTCAGAGCCGGTCGTGCCCGCTCGGAATTCCGTGTCGGCCGCCTAAACTCTTTCGCCAGCAAGAAAGCAAAATGCAAAATTTTTCAGAATTACCGATCTCCCCTTCTATGAAGGAGAGACTGGCAGCAGCACACTTCTGCGTTCCGACGCCGGTGCAGGCAGCGACGATCCCGCCAGCAATCGAAGGCAAGGACGTGCTTGCGACCGCTCAAACTGGAACCGGCAAGACCCTCGCGTTTTTGATCCCGGTAATGGAAAGACTCATCCGGAGAGACGCGGCGGGAATCGCAGCACTCGTGCTCGTTCCCACGCGCGAGTTGGCCATGCAAGTGGTCGAGCAATACAACGCCTTGCGAGGAAGGCAGCTTGCGCCAGCGGCCCTCGTTGTGGGCGGTTTGGCCGAAGGGCCACAACTGAGTGCAATCCGCAAAGGAGCTCGCATTGTCGTCGCGACTCCGGGCCGATTGGAGGATTTCCTCGATCGGCGGCTTGTCCAATTCGGAGCATTGCAGACGCTCGTGCTCGACGAGGCAGACCGCATGTTGGACATGGGATTTCTCCCTGCGATTCGCAGGATTGTCGCGATTCTGCCGAAAGACCGGCAGACCATGTGTTTCTCCGCGACGCTCGAGGGGTCTGTGGCGCATCTTGTGAAGGATTACATGAGAAACCCGCTGCGCCTCGCATTCGGGTCTACACTCAAGCCTTCCGAGAACGTGCGCCTACAGGCGTTCGAGGTGTCTACAGACGGAAAACACGAAATGCTGTGCCATTTGCTCGCTCGGGAAAGCGGCCGGTGTCTCGTATTTTCGCGCACGAAGCGCGGAACCGAGCGGATTACCAAGGCCCTGACTCGGCAAGGCATCAACGCGGCCATGATCCATGGCGACCGCTCGCAATCCCAGAGGACGGCTGCTCTCGCGGGATTTCAGCAAGGGCACTACCGCGTACTGGTGGCGACGGATGTAGCTTCGCGCGGGATTCACGTTCAAGATATCGCTCACGTCATCAATTACGACTTGCCTGAGATGGCGGAGAACTTCATCCATCGGGTGGGACGCACGGGAAGGGCAGGCGAGCGCGGTGTTGCTTCCACTCTCTTTCTGAGGGAGCAGCGGACGGAGTTATTCCAGTTGGAGCGGACCCTCGGCATCCGGATCGAGAGGATGCCAGTCGGTATGAGTTCTCTCGAAAAGCAGGAGAACGACGGTCAAGGCCGCGTGAATCACTCGCCGGCGGCTCTCAAAAGCCGCTTGGTTCGGCTCCCGGGGGAATTCCTGCAGGCGCAGATGGAAACTTAGAGCCGACGCGGATTTTGGCACGGAATTTCCTCTCGTGGTGGTATGGTCTTGAGGGCACGACGGCCGACTCCGGCCGTCACCTCAGAGGGAGAGACCTTTGTCTCTAGCGATTCGCGAGAAAGACGACCGAGTTCGAAGCCTCGTCAACATGGACAAAGAACTGGGTTATACACCCCATGACGAAGTGAGTGATGCTTTGCCGAGCGAGGCGCATCTATCGGAGGAGATCGGCACCGCATCCTCTTCGTTCGAGCCCGACGGAGCCCACATTACCGAAGACCCTTCCGTGGCGGCCGCCGAATTTGAGGTGCAGGAACGGCGCGCGGGTGTTGAAGATGGCCGCGGTGAAGAGGTCGAGCTCGACGAGGCTGCTCATCTCCTGGACAGGACGAACGATCCGGTCCGGCTGTATCTGCGCGAGATGGGAAACGTGCCGTTGTTAAAGCGCGAAGGTGAAGTGGCGCTTGCCAAACGTATGGAGCGCGGCCACGGGTTGGTGCTCAAGACGATCTCCCGCTCTCCGCTTGTTCTCAAGGATCTCATCGCAGTTGGCAGAGAGTTGCGTAAGGGTACGCGTTCGATTAAAGAGATCGTCCAGTTGAGCGAAGACGAGCTAACCGCAGAAGAAATCGAGGATAAGAGCCGCCGCACGTTGCGGATCATCGATCGGATCGAGAACCTTTACAACGTAGGGCTTAAGCAGGCGAGTCGATTGGACGAGATGCCGAGGTCCAATAAGCGCAGGTACGTGCGAGCCAGCCGCCAATTGTCGCGGACACGGATTGAGATGTCGCAGTTGGTGCGGTCGATCAATTTTCATCCGGAGGAGAGGAAACGCCTAATCGACAAACTGCGGTATACAGTCGAGCAGGTTCATTCGCTCGAGCGCGAATGCAGCCGGCTGGAGCGCCGGGTCGGCAGCAGTCGCGGAAGCGCAGCAGCTGAAGCACGCCGCGAGCTACGGGTGCGCCGCGGACGACTGAAAGAGATCGAGGAGTCCAGCGTCGTGGGGCTGGCGGCCCTTAGGCGTTCCCTCGCCCCTGTCCTGCGTGGCGAAGCGGAAGCGGAACGAGCGAAGAAGGAACTTACAGAAGCGAACCTCCGGCTTGTCGTGTCCATCGCCAAGAAGTACACGAACAGAGGCCTGGAATTTCTTGATTTGATCCAGGAAGGGAATATCGGCCTGATGAGAGGAGTTGACAAGTTCGAGTGGCGCCGCGGATACAAGTTCTCTACTTACGCCACCTGGTGGATTCGCCAGGCAGTGTCGCGTGCGATCGCCGATAAGGCACGAACGATTCGAGTGCCCGTACACATGTTCGAGGCGATCAACAAGCAGATTCGCACCAGTCGGCAGCTCGTGCAGGAGCTTGGCCGCGAGCCTACTTCCGAAGAGATCGCCCAGCGTATGGAGGTAAGCGTCGAAAAGGTGCGTGGGAACAAGAAGATTGCGCAACGGCCCGTATCTTTTGAGGCTCCGATTGGTGAAGACGAAGAATCGCGCCTGGGCGACTTCATCGAGGACCAGCATGTTGTTTCTCCGTCGGACGCGGCCATCAACCTCAATCTGAAGGAAAAAATGGCGTGCATGTTGAAGACGCTCACCCCTCGCGAGGAGACCATTATCAAGATGCGGTTTGGCCTCGGCGGGGACGGCGAGCACACCCTTGAGGAAGTCGGCCGGACGTTCGCCGTCACTCGCGAGCGCATCCGTCAGATCGAAGCGAAGGCGTTACGGGCGCTGCGCCATCCAAGGCGTTCGGGCCAATTCCGCGTGTTCCTCGAAGGCTCTCTGTGAGAGGATCTCGGTTGCCGGGGCGGCCCGTCGCTAAGGCCACTTGTGTTTGGCTACGTACAGTGCTTAGGAGAACAAAATGAAGAATCTATTTGTAGGCAATATGAGTTTCCAAACGACGGAAAGCGATTTGAGCGAACTGTTCAAGGCGTTCGGGCAGGTTACGCGCGTTCACATCGCGATGGATCGAGAGACAGGCCGAGCGCGGGGTTTTGCTTTCGTGGAAATGCCCAATGACGAGGAGGCGGCGAAGGCGATCGCGGGCCTCGATGGAAAAGATGTCGGCGGACGTAATCTCAAGGTGAACGAAGCACGCCCCAAAACGGAGCGGAGCGCGCCGCGTAGCGGTAGTAGCAGTGGTCGGGGCCGGGGCGGATTCTCAAACGAAGACTATCGCGAAGCCCCGCGCCAGCCCCGCGAGCCCCGCTGGTAGCCCCGCGAGGGCTTTACGTCGCTACCGACGGATATTTGAAATCTAAGGAGAGGCCATGGCCACCACGTTCCTGAAGCGTCAGAAGGAAATGAAGAGGTTGGAAAAACAGCGCGAGAAGGCGGAGCGCCGCGCACAGAAAAAGCTGGCGAAACGCACGGGAAACGACGATTCGCCTGAAAACATAGACTCTGCCGACAATGACGTGTCGAGCGCAAATGCGGCCATGCCCTCCGAGCCGGAACCTCAAAGCTGATCCCCGGTGCTTTGGCGCCGACCCTTCTTTCACTGAGAGATCTTGCTGGTAGCTCCGGCCGGCCTTTTACCTGCTTCACGACCACGAATTTTCTTGATCGCAACGCACACCAGCAAGTCCTCTATTCTAATTCCGTGCACACACATCAAAGGAGTTGCAACTAAGCCGGATGACTGCGATCCAGGCTTCAATCATACCGATTCCCTGTCATAATGGTTGCTGGAAACAGTCATGCACAGAGAGACCGCGGCTGATGAATACGTTCTTCGTTTCAATCTGAGCTTCAAAACTGCCGGCGGCGTCTGTGAAGGATAACGACGAATACGTCTTTCAGTCCCCAACGCACAAACCGACCCGTTACGCGGGTTCTCTTGTTGTCTCCTAACCGCCCGACATCTTCTCTGCACGGAATCGCGAAAAGCCGTGACAAGCCTGAAGCAGGGAACCATTTTGACGATGAACAGAGGGTCGGGGACCCTGAAGGCCACGCTCTATGAAGTGAAGGATGAGCCCGCGCTGGTTCTGTCGATCGCAGTGGAGCGAGCAGGCACGTCCGCAGCCCGCGTGAAGATTGTCAGCGCTACGTCAGGCACGCTGTGCGACCGCGCCATCGAGAGTCGCGAGGAGAATGCTGATCTCACGGCGATCTTCGACTGGCTATCGGAACGCGGGTACGCAGGCCAACTCATAGCGGCAGGGCACAGGTTGGTTTACGGCGGTGCCCATTACACAGAGCCGCAGAGAATCGGGCCCGAGCTGCTCACGGAACTCAAGGAACTCGCGCGGCTGGACCCGGACCACATGCCCGAAGCGATTCGAGGAATCCGGTTCATCGCGCAGCGATTTCCGAAGTTGCCGCAGGTCGCGTCGTTCGACACTGCATTTCACGCGTCGCTTCCCAAGGTAGCGCGAATGTACGCCCTGCCTCGGGGCATGTACGACGAAGGAATCCGGCGGTACGGCTTCCACGGTATTTCGTGCGAGTACATTCTTCAGGAACTTCGCTCGACGGACGGTGCTCGGGCCCAGGGGCGTGTGATCGTCGCTCATCTGGGAAACGGCGCCAGCATGACCGCGGTACGGAACGGCAGAAGCGTGGACACGTCGATGGGCTTCACGCCGCTCGAGGGGCTTGTCATGGGCACGCGTTCGGGCGATATCGATCCCGCCGCGGTTCTCTATATTCAGGAACAACGGAAGATTTCTCCGGAAGAGACCAGTTCGCTGCTCAACAGGGAGTCCGGCCTGCTGGGGGTCTCCGGAATCAGCGCGGACATGCGCGATCTATTGCAGAAGGAAGCCGGCGACAGCTGCGCGGCCGAGGCGGTCGAGCTTTTCTGCTATCGCGCCAAGAAGTATCTGGGCGCTTACACGGCGGCGCTGGGCGGGCTGGACGTGCTGGTCTTCTCAGGAGGGATCGGAGAAAACGCTCCGGAAATACGCGAACGAATCTGCGCCGGTCTCGAATTTTTGGGCATCGAACTCGATGCTGCGCTCAATCGAACCAATGCGGGACTGATTTCGAGCTCGCACAGCAGAGTGAGAGTGCGAGTGATCCAAACAGATGAGGACTGGATGATCGCCCAGCACGTCCTCGCAGTCCTCAGGGGAACGAAATCATAGGGGGCAAGCATGTTCGTCTTTGATGCGAAGCTGTCTACCGCCGTTGCGGATGAGACCGGTGTCGCACCGCCATCCAGGCCCGCTCCGAACGGGCCACTCTCGGCCGAGCTATTGGAGCAGATACACCGCTACTGGAAAGCCGCCAACTACCTCACGGTCGGGCAGATCTATCTACAGGAGAACCCGTTACTGCGCGAGGAGTTGCGTCCGGAACAGATCAAGCCCCGGCTGCTGGGGCATTGGGGAACCTCGCCTGGGCTGAGCTTCATCTACGTCCACCTGAATCGCCTGATCCAGGAGAAAGAGGCGGACATCCTGTACATCGCGGGGCCGGGGCACGGAGGGCCGGCGTTGAATGCGAACGCCTACCTCGAAGGAACGTACTCGGACGTGCGGCCGGAAATCACGGAAGACGTGGCGGGGATGCGGCTCTTCTTCCGGGAATTCTCGACGCCCGGCGGCGTTCCGAGCCATTGCGGGCCGCACGTGCCGAATTCGATTCACGAGGGCGGCGAACTCGGCTACTCACTGTTGCATGCGTTCGGTGCGGCGTTCGACAACGCCGACCTGATCGTGGCGTGCGTGATCGGCGACGGAGAAGCGGAGACGTGCCCGCTCGAGGGGAGTTGGAAGGGAAACCGGTTCCTGAATCCCGTGACGGACGGAGCAGTGCTCCCGATCCTCCATCTGAATGGCTACAAGATTTCGGGGCCGACCGTGGAGGGCCGGACCAGCGACAGCGAGTTGGCGGAACTCTACCAGGGCCGCGGATATAAGCCGTACTTCGTGGAGGGCGACGATCCGCCTTACATGCATCAGGAATTCGCGCGCGTGCTGGACCAGTGCTACGCGGAGATTCGCGAGATTCAACGGAACGCCAGGGCGGGCGGCGCAACGAGGCGTCCCTGCTGGCCGATGATCGTCCTACGCACGCCCAAAGGATGGACGGGACCGAAGGAAGTCGACGGCGTTCCCATTGAAGGCACATTCCGCGCGCACCAGGTACCGCTCGCAACCGTGCGCGAAAAGCCGCAGCACCTGAGCCTCCTGGAAGCCTGGCTGAAGAGCTACAAGCCCGATGAGCTTTTCGACGAGAATGGCCGCTTCGTGAGCGAGTTGCGCGAACTGGCTCCCAAGGGAAACAAGCGGATGGGGGCAACTCCTCATGCCAATGGCGGGCGGCTGCTGATGCCGCTCGCGCTTCCGGAATTCGTGAACTACGCGCTCGAGGTGCCCGCGCCCGGAAGCGTTGTCGCCGAAGCGCCGCGCAAACTGGGAGAGTTCCTGCGGGACGTGATCAGACTGAACCCCACGACGTTTCGCCTGTTTTGCCCGGACGAGACGAATTCAAACCGCTTGAATGCCGTATTCGACGCGACGGACCGCGCGAACGTCGGCGAAACGGTGTCTATCGACGATCACCTGAGTCCGCGGGGACGCGTGGTCGAGGTTCTCAGCGAGCATTGCTGCCAGGGCTGGCTCGAGGGTTACTTGCTTACGGGGCGGCACGGCGTGTGGTCCTCGTATGAGGCGTTTGCGCAGGTTGTGGATTCGATGCTGACGCAGCACGCGAAATGGCTCGAGGAAAGCGAAGAGCTGCCATGGCGAAGACCACTCGCTTCGCTGAACGTGTTTCTGACGAGCCACGCCTGGCGGAACGACCACAACGGGTTCAGCCATTAGGCTCCTGGATTTGTGGACAACGCGCTGGCGCGCCGGAGCACGGTGATACGGATTTACTATCCCCCAGACGCGAACTGCCTGCTCAGCACGATGGATCACTGCGTGCGCAGCCGGAATTACGTCAACGTCGTCACCTGCGGAAAACAGGAGCAGCTTCAGTGGCTCACGATGGAACAGGCGGTCGAGCACTGCGCGCGCGGGGCCTCGGTCTGGAAGTTCGCCAGCAATGACGAGGCCGCGCCCGACATCGTGCTCGCATGCGTGGGCGACGTGCCGACGCTCGAGGCGGTGGCGGCCTCCTGGCTACTGCAAAAACATCTCCCGGAAATCCGAGTGCGGGTGGTGAACATCGTGGACCTCGCGACCCTCATGAGCCCACAGGAGCATCCCCACGGGATGGATAACATTAGCTTCGAGGAGCTTTTCACGGGATCGGCGCCCGTGCTGTTCGCCTATCATGGCTATCGGTGGAGCATTCACAGTATGATCCACGGGCGGCCGAACGAGGCGCGTTTCCACGTGCGGGGGTTTATCGATCAGGGAAGCACGACGACGCCATTTGACATGGTCGTGCGAAACAAGATCAGCCGGCTTCACCTCGCGCTCGATGCGCTCCACTACATTCCGCGCTTTCGCTCGAGGGCGACCGACCTGGAGGAAATGTTCAAGCGTAAACTGTACGAACACCAGGCTTACATTCGGCAGCATTTCGAGGACCTGCCTGACATCGCGCGGTGGCGATGGACCGAGGATTTCAGCGAGTCAACAGAGCCGCTTCCCGCGGCAAAGGGGCAGGCGCGCGAGTCCCTTTTTACCGACGGGTGACGCGGAGGTGGGAGCCAAATCCGGCTGGATCAGCCTGCTAGGGTCCTCTTTTGAGTCGCGCAGCGTGACATCTGTCACGCCGGAAAGTGATAGCGGTCACATCGGGCCAGGGGCGTTTCGTCACATAATGTGACGAGGAGGCGGGTCATGGGAAACGTGAAAGAAGCCGGAGCGCGAGTCACTCTAAACAATATCCTGTACCTGACGGACTTCTCCGAACCATCGGAAGCAGCGCTGCCGTTTGCGGCAGCCGTCGCCCGCGAATACGGGGCCAAAGTCTACTCCTTCCACGTGTTGATTCCGGCATCGTATGTCTACACGACTCCTGAGCTGACTGCGGCGGGCATCGAAGCCCAGGAAGAGGCAGCTCAGCAGAACATGCAGCGCATCGAATCGCAACTCTCCGGGGTATCGCACGAGGGCGTGGTGGACCGCGGAATCAGCATTTGGCCGTCGCTCGAGCAGGCCATCAAGGACTATCGCGTCGATCTGATCGTACTCGGAACGCACGGGCGGACGGGAGCGCAGAAGCTGTTGATGGGTTCGGTGGCGGAAGAGGTGTTCCGCCGGTCCCCGGTGCCGGTGCTCACAATCGGTCCGTGGGCCCGAGGCGCGGCGCATAAAGGCGCGAAGTTTCATCGCGTACTGTATGCGACGGACTTCAGCAAGGAATCGGCCGACGCGGCGCCGTACGCCATCTCGATGGCGCAGGAAAATCAGGCGCGGTTGATTTTGCTCCACGTGATGCCGCCACCTGAGACTCCACTAGATGGGCGAGCCGCCGAGGACAGGGTCTCGAACGCGATTTTTCAACTCCACGAAATGGTGCCCACGAGTGCGGAACTCTGGTGCAAGCCGGAGGCGGTCGTTCAAACTGGGAACGCAGCGGAGAAAATTCTCGAAACGGCGAAGGAGCGGGGAGCAGACCTGATCGTTTTGGGAGTGCGGGACAACCGAGGTCATCTCGGAGCCGCGACGCACCTCGAAAGGGCGACGGCGCACAAGGTAGTTGCACACGCGGCTTGCCCTGTTCTTACAGTACGTGGTTGATCACGGGCTGGGGCACGAGAGGGCTTGAAAAAAGCTCAGCCAATGCCGATAGTGTGGGCATGGATGGCAAGAGCTCACTAGCGGAGACACAAGCCCTCTCGTGCAGCGTTCAAGAGGCCGGTCCCAGATCGCTTGACGCGGTCTTCCGGCCGCGCTCCGTGGCCGTGATCGGCGCGACCGAGCGCGAAGGGAGCGTGGGCCGCACGACCTTCCTTAATCTCACGAAGGCATCCTTCCGGGGAAAAGTATATCCAGTCAACCCAAGCCATCCCACAATTCTCGGGCATCTCTGCTATGCGGCAGTTGGCAAAATACCGGAAACAGTCGATCTCGCTGTCATCGTGACACCTGCCGCGAGTGTTTCCGGCGTGATTGGCGAATGTATCGACGCTGGCGTGAAGGCAGCGGTCGTGATCTCCGCGGGGTTCAGAGAAGTGGGCGCTGCGGGGCAAGCACTCGAACAACGGATCGCGGAGCAGCTTCGAGGCGGCCGATTGCGGCTGATCGGCCCGAACTGTCTCGGCGTGATGAACCCGGCTATCGGTCTGAACGCGACGTTTGCGCAGACGATCGCGCGGCAGGGAAATGTTGCATTTCTGAGTCAGAGCGGGGCGCTGCTGACGGCGATTCTGGACTGGAGTTTGCGGGAAAAGGTGGGGTTCAGCGCGTTCGTTTCGACCGGCTCGATGCTCGACGTTGGATGGGGCGACCTGATCGATTACTTCGGCTATGACGGCAACACGCAGAGCATCTTGATCTATATGGAGTCCATCGGCGACGCGCGCTCGTTCATGTCCGCGGCACGCGAAGTGGCGATGACAAAGCCGATCATCCTGATCAAGGCTGGACGGACGGAGGCCGCGGCGAAGGCCGCTTCGTCGCACACGGGCGCTTTGACCGGCAGCGATGAGGTGTTGGAAGCTGCGCTGCGACGATGCGGTGTCCTGCGCGTCCAGAGTATCGCCGACGTATTTCACATGGCCGAGGTACTGAGCAAGCAGCCGCGTCCACGCGGACCCCGCTTGATGATTCTGACCAATGCGGGAGGGCCGGCCGTGCTCGCGACGGATGCGCTGATCGCGAGCGGCGGGAAACTCGCACCGCTTTCGGAAAAGTCGCAGCGGGCATTCGACGCGCTTTTGCCGTCGCACTGGAGCCACGGGAATCCGGTCGATATTCTGGGCGACGCTGATCCCGAACGCTACGCGCGCGCTCTCGAAATCGCGATCCAGGATCCCGGGAGCGACGGGCTGCTCGCGATTCTGGCGCCGCAGGGCATGACGAACCCGGCACGCGTGGCGGATCGCGTACGGCGTTACGCGCACGATCACGGCAAGCCGCTGCTGGCAAGCTGGATGGGCGGACCTGAAGTCGAGGAGGCCAAAGGGATCTTGAACGCCGCGGGCATCCCCACTTTTGACTATCCGGACACTGCCGCGCGCGCGTTCGAATACATGTGGCGCTACACCGATCATCTCCGCGGGCTGTATGAAACGCCCGCCATCTCCGACGATCCGGGCGTGGCGCTGGGCCGCGCTCGAAAGGCTCAAGAACTTCTCGCCTCGATTTCCGCTGAGAACCGCACGCTGCTCACGGAGTTTGAATCGAAACAGATTTTGTCTCTCTATGACATTCCTACGGTCCCAACCCGAATTGCGCACAGTGCCGATGAGGCCATAGAACTCGCGCGCGAAATGGGGCTGCCTGTCGTCCTTAAACTCCACTCGCTGACGGTCACGCACAAGACCGATGTGGGCGGCGTGAAGCTCGATCTGAAGACTCTCGACGCCGTGGGCGAAGCGTTCCGGGCGATCGAGTCGAGCACAACGGAGCGAGCTGGCGCCGGCAGCTTCCAGGGCGTGACCGTACAGCCAATGGTGAGGCTCGATGGCTACGAGCTGATCCTGGGAAGTAGCGTGGACCCGCAATTCGGTCCGGTACTGCTGTTTGGCTCGGGCGGCCAGTTGGTGGAAGTTTATCGCGACCAGGCGCTCGGCCTGCCGCCGCTCAATACGACACTAGCGCAGCGCCTGATGGAGCAGACGAAAATCTACAAGGCGCTGCAAGGCGTAAGAGGCCGGAAGCCGGTCGATCTGCAAGCGCTCGAGAGCTTGCTCGTCCGATTCAGCTACGTTCCCGTCGAGCTGCCGCGCATCAAAGAAATCGACATCAATCCTCTCTTGGCTTCGCCTGACGGGATTCTTGCACTCGATGCCCGCATCGTTCTGTTCGATCGAAGTATTGCAGATGCGGCGTTGCCTCGAACGGCGATCCGGCCATACCCGGCGCAGTACGTCTCGCCGTGGAAAATGAAAAACGGCGTGGAGGTATTGATTCGGCCGATTCGGCCGGAGGACGAGCCCTTAATGAAGCGCTTCCATGAATCGCTTTCCGAGAAAAGCGTTTTTCTTCGGTACTTCCACATGGAGAACCTGAGTTCGCGCGTCGCGCACGAGCGCCTTCTGCGCAAGTGCTTCATCGATTATGACCGCGAAATGGCTCTGATCGCGGAGGCACCGGAGGGAGCGGCCGGTAGGCGAGAAATACTCGCCGTGGGACGATTGACGCGCGAACGTGATCGACGCGCAGGCGAACTAGCCGTTCTTGTGACGGATCGCGCCCAGCACCTCGGCCTCGGCACGGAACTGATCCGACGCCTGATCGAGGTGGCGCGCATCGAAGGATTCGGGCGCATTATCGCCAGCACGCTTCCCGAGAACACCGCCATGCGGGCTCTCGCAGAACGGTTTGGCTTCGTCGCGGAACCGAGCGAAGACCTCACCCAGATCACGACTGTCCTGAAGCTCTAGGCGCAGGACCGCTGCCGCTCTGGTAGCCGGCCGCTCGTGCGGGGCAGGTCCACGACGGGCACAAGGAGGTTAGATGGAAGAAGCCCTCGGCGTGGACCGGCTGCAGTTCGCCTTCACGGTGACCTTTCATTACATCTTTCCTCAACTGACGATGGGTCTGGCGCTGTTGCTCGTCTACTTGAAAACCAAGGCGGTGCGAACAGGCGACGAGCACTACAACCGCGCGGCGCGATTCTGGGCGCGAATCTTCGGCATCAACTTTGCGCTCGGCGTGGTCACGGGGATTCCGATGGAGTTTCAGTTCGGGACGAACTGGGCGGAGTTTTCGAAGGCAGCCGGCGGCGTGATTGGGCAGACGCTGGCCATGGAGGGGATATTTTCGTTTTTTCTGGAGTCGAGTTTTCTGGGCCTGTTCTTGTTCGGCGAGAAAAAGCTTGGGCGGATCGGGCACTGGTGGGCCGCATTCCTGGTCTGGCTGGGTTCGTGGCTATCGGGATATCTGATCGTTGCGACGGACGCCTGGATGCAACATCCCACGGGATACGCACTGGGTCCGAACGGGGAGATTCTGTTGTCGAGCTTTTGGGGATTGGTTCTGAACCCGTGGGCGCTCTGGCAGTACGCGCACAACATGTTGGGCGCGGTACAGACGGGCTGCTTCGTGATGGCGGCCGTCGGCGCATTCTACCTGCTGACGAAGCGCGACGAGCCGTACGGGCGAACGTTTGTGAAGGCTGGCGTGATCGTTGGCGCCGTCGCGGCGTGCCTGCAACTCTTCCCGACAGGAGATATGCAAGGACACATGATTGCGACGCATCAGCCGGTGACGCTCGCGGCAATGGAGGGACTGTTTGAAACGCAGCAGGGCGCGCCGCTTGCGATTCTCGGGCAGCCGGACGTTCAGAACCAGCGGTTGGACAATCCCCTGACGGTGCCGGATGCGCTGAGCTTTCTCACCTACCGCCAATGGACGGCGAACGTGCGCGGACTGGCCGACTTCCCACAGGATTCGTGGCCCGACCGGATTCCGCTGCTCTATTTCAGCTACCACGTGATGGTGGGACTGGGGACGATCTTCATAGCCGTGATGCTAGTGGCGGCGGTTTTGCTCTGGCGGCAAAGATTGTATGAGTCGCGGTGGATGTTGTGGCTGCTGATGCTGTGCGCTCCGTTGCCGTACATCGCCAACACGGCGGGATGGATGACGGCGGAACTGGGACGCCAGCCGTGGCTGATATACGGATTGATGAGGACGGCGCACGGGGCGTCGCCTCGCGTGGGCGCAGGAAACGCTTGGTTTACTCTGATCGGATTCATGGGGATGTACGGCGTGCTGGCCATTCTCTGGCTGTTCTTGGTTCGGCGCGAGATTGAAATCGGACCGGAGTCCCGCCAGTTGTACCGAGAAGAATCGGAGCCGTTGGCGACATACTGAGGGAGCATGATGGAAACCATCTGGTTCTGCCTCGTGGCGCTGATGATCGCGGTGTATGTGCTGCTGGACGGATTTGATCTGGGTGCGGGCGCGATCCATCTTCTGGTGGCGAAGACGGATGAAGAACGGCGGCAAGTGCTCGCGAGCATAGGACCTGTGTGGGACGGAAACGAAGTGTGGCTGCTGGCGGCGGGCGGAACGCTCTATTTTGCGTTTCCCGTACTCTACGCAAGCGGGTTCAGCGGGTTTTATCTGCCGCTGATTATCGTGCTGTGGCTACTCATCCTGCGAGGCACGTCCATCGAATTTCGCAATCATATTCGCAGTGAAGTTTGGCAGCCATTCTGGGACTTTTTGTTCTGCGCATCGAGCCTGCTGCTGGCGGTGTTTTACGGCGCGGCCCTGGGAAACGTCGTCAGAGGCGTGCCGCTCGATGCGAGCGGATACTTTTTCGAGCCTCTCTGGACGAACTTTCTACTTGGAGAAAAGACCGGGATTCTGGACTGGTACACGATTCTAGTCGGAGTGCTCGCGCTGGCGGCGCTTGTGATGCACGGTAGCGTATGGGTGCACATGAAGACGACCGGCGCTGTGAGCGAGCGGGCGACGGGAGTCGCAAGGAGGATTTGGTGGGGCGTGGTTGTGCTGACAATCCTGGTTAGCGCGGTGACCTTCCGAGTGCAGGGGCAGGTATTGGCGAATTTCGTCCGGTGGCCGTGGGGAGCGGCATTCCCGCTGCTCGCGGCGGCCGGTGCTGGGGCCGTGAAGATCCAATTGGCAAAGCGGAATGAGATAGGTGCTTTTCTTGCATCTTGCGCTTACCTGGCGGGAATGCTGACCAGCGCCGTCTTCGGGCTGTACCCAATGGTGCTGCCGGCGCGGAATCCCGCGTATGCGCTGACAGCGAGTGGCGCCAAGGCCGGTGCATATGGCCTGAAAATTGGTTTGATCTGGTGGTTCATCGGGATTTTGCTCGCAACGGGGTACTTCACGTTCGTCTACCGATCATTTGCCGGGAAGGTGGAAATTCCTCCCGATTCTCACCGATAGACGAGCCCACGTCCTGGATTTCCATGCGAAGTCATTTCTGCCAAAAGCCCCAAATCGCTTGACAAGAAAAAACCGGGCGTGCTAACACCCACCCCACACGCGCGATTTACGGGACACCAGTAAGCCAGCCAAACGCTGGCGGGGGGACACAAATGGGTATGGACCGCAGGGCGTTCCTCGGAAGTTCTTCCAAAGTGCTGTCGGCAGGCTTGCTTGCTGCCGGCATGCCCGCTGCCGTGGAGGCCGCGAATCAGCCTCAGACGGCGAAACGCAAGTACCGGCTCGTTGCCACGGAGGAAGCGTTTTCGATTCCCGAGCAGGCGGATGAGTTCCGTCGTGTCGCGGGGTTATCGTATTCCAACCCCGATCTGGACATGTGGCGAGGTTTCCTCAACCCGACGGCGGGCGCACCGCCTCTGCTGCGGCGCCTGCTCGATTTCGAAGGGGAGCGAATCCAGATCATGGATCAGGCGGGCGTGGACATGCACGTCCTGTCGCTGACGTCGCCCGGCGTGCAGATGTTCGATGCCGATACGGGGACGAGCATGGCGACGCTGGCGAACGACCGCCTGGCTGAAGTGATCAAGAAAAATCCGAAGCGTTTCGCGGGGCTCGCAAGCTTTGCGCCACAGGATCCGAAGCGAGCCGCGAAGGAAATTGACCGCGCAATGAACCAGCTCAAGCTGAACGGTCTGATCGTGAATTCGCACACAAACGGCGAGTATCTGGACGACAGAAAGTTCTGGCCGATTTTCGAGGCGGCGACGGCCTCCAAGGCGGCGATCTACATCCATCCGCGGAACATGCCCGATCCGTGCTCGTTCATGACCCGCGCCGACACCAACCTGGCAGGGGCGATCTGGGGATTCCAAATGGAGACGGGCGTGCACGCAATGCGGTTGATCGTCAGCGGCGTTTTCGACCAATTCCCAGACTTGAAAATCGTCCTCGGACACATGGGAGAAGGCCTGCCGTATTGGCTATACCGCATCGACTACATGTACCGGTCGTACTCGCGCGGGCACGGAAAGCTGAAGAAAACACCGAGCGAATACGCAAAGGATAATTTCATTATTACCACCAGCGGGATGAATGATCACAAGGTGCTGAGGTATTGCTACGAAGCGCTTGGGGCGGACAACATCATCTTTGCGATCGACTATCCTTATCAGGAATCGGTCGAGTCGGCCAATTTCATGAACTCGGCGCCACTGCCGGAAGCGGATGTCGAGAAGATCGCCCACGGCACGGCCGAAAAGATCTTCCACATCGTTGTCGCGTGATCGCCGTCTGGGTCGAGACCATAGATCGAAGACTACGGGGAAAGTGATTCGAATTGGCTCTCGTCCTGCCACCGAACGTTTCTGCGAAGAGCTTCCAACAGGCGCTCGATGCGTTCGCGGGAGTTGTCGGCCGCGAATGGGTGCTGGCGACCGAAGAGGATCGCCACACGTATCTGGACGCCTTTTCGATCGGCGATGCTGATGACCATGTGCCCTCTGCTGCCGTAGGCCCGAAGTCGGTCGAAGAAGTCCAGGCCATCGTCCGAATTGCCAACGAGCACAAGATTCCACTGTGGCCGATCTCGCGGGGGAAGAATCTCGGCTATGGCGGTTCAGCGCCGCGGATGAGCGGCACGGTTGTCCTCGACCTCGGTCGGATGAATCGCATTCTCGAAGTAAACGAACGGTTTGGCTACTGCTTGCTTGAGCCGGGCGTTGGCTTCTTCGACCTTTTCAATTACCTGCGGGATAACCGCATCCCCTTATGGATGTCGGTACCGGGCAACGCCTGGGGAAGCGTCGTCGGCAACGCGCTTGAGCGGGGCTACGGCTACACGCCGTACGGAGACAACACTGGGCACATCTGCGGGATGGAAGTCGTGCTCCCGAACGGCGAAATCGTTCGTACGGGAACCGGCGCCATGTCGAACAGCCCGTGCTGGCAGCTCTTCAAGTACGGTTATGGCCCTTCCTGGGACCAGGTGTTCGTGCAGTCGAACTTCGGAATCGTGACGAAAGTGGGCCTGTGGCTCATGCCCGAGCCCGAATCGACGATGGGACTGAGCATGCAGCTTTCCAATCCCGAGGATGTCGGTTGGGCGGTCGAGGCGCTCGCGCCTCTGCGATTGACCGGCGTGATCCAGCAAAGTCCGAGCATTGGCAATTCGCTGCGGGTGGCGGCCGTCCAATCGCAGCGAAGCGAATGGTACAAGGGCGACGGGCCGATGCCGGAAAGTGTCCTCAGGGAAGTCCTCCAGAAGTTCAACCTGGGTTGGTGGGGTGTAAACCTGAGGTTGTATGGCTATGACGAAGTTAATGAGGTCAACGCGCGCGTAATTAAGAACGCGTTCGCGAAATACACGAAGCAAGAATTCGCAATCAGCAAGTGGCATCGCGGCGATCCGGTCGCGGACTCCGGGGCCGGGATCCCCAGTGTGGCAGCGCTCCAGGTCGTGAATTGGCGCGGCGGCCGGGGAGGCCACGTAGGTTTTTCCCCCGTCCTTCCGGCGACCAGCGAGCACGTGCTCAAGCAGTTTCGGAGCACGCGGAAGCGCTACGAGGAAATTGGAATGGACTACTACGGTTCGTTCACGCTATTCGAGCGTTACGTGACGAACATCAATATGATGATTTACGATCAGGACGATGCCGCGATAACCGCGAAGGTGCGTGCCCTCTTCAAGGTGCTGGTCGACGACGCGGCCCGGGAAGGTTACAGCGAATATCGCACCCACCTCTCCTACATGGATGAGGTCGCGCATACGTTCAATTTCAACAACCATTCGCTGCTGCGGCTGAATGAAACGGTCAAGGATGCACTCGATCCCAACGGAATTCTCGCTCCGGGCAAGCAGGGAATCTGGCCAAAGGCGCTGCGCGGGAGAAAAGTGTGATGCGGCTGCTGATGATCGGCGCCGCAGCTGCGTTCATCTGCGCGATGATTTGTGCGAGCCTGGCCACGGCGGACACAGCGCGCAATCTCGAAGAAGGGGAAAGGCTGTTTCATGCGCGCTGCGGATACTGTCATCTCGATGGCGGGACCGGCACATTCATGCTCGGACGGCGGCTGGGAAAGGACAAGGCGCTTCTCGAGAAGCGCACCGACCTGAATCCCGATTTCATCCGTCACGTAGTTCGCGCCGGAATCGGCAGCATGCCACCCCACAATCGGGTCGAACTCCCGGACAGCGAATTGGACTTAATCGCCATCTACCTGTCGCGGCCGACCTCGGCGCGCGAAAGTCGGCCATGAGCCTTTGAATGAGCTCTTGGTTGTATCGACGGGAGTTCTTGAAAGATGCGGGCGCGTTCGCCGTGTCGACGGCGCTTCTGGTTTCGAACTCATCGGCACTGGCCGCAGCGATCGAACCGAGTCCCCCGCGAATCAACACCGTGTTGTATGACGAGCGCTACAGCGATTGCCGGGATTTTGCCGATGCGTTCGTCGAGCGGGGCGCCACACCTTTTCGGACAGGACGCGATGTCGCGAGCCTATGGCACCGCTCTCTTCGAGAGCACGTCGCGAAGTACGGCGGTGGTTTGGCGGGTTTGACGCCTTACTCGGATCTTGTTGTGTTGCGGTCGTATGTGGCCGAACTTAAACTTGGGTTGATGTACGAGGGTTCACACGACTGCCGTACATCGGCCGGCATCGTACATCAATTTCGCGTACGGGGAGACGGCCGCGAAATCGGCGAAACGCTGTCGCACTCGAACGCGGGCTGGGCTTGGTCGCTCGCTGCTGTATTGGGTCGGACCAATGCGAATAGCGTGTTTCCGAGTTCGGCGTCGGAGGTCAGGGGATCCCGGACGGCCACCGGCCATCCAGGCTACCTAGTGTCCTGGGTCTTCGCGTAGGCAAGCGTCTAGCTTGCGAATGATTCGTGAGCCGCTCGGAGACCGGTATGACGATCTTCGATTGGAGGCGGCCCAGCCGGAAAGGAAAATTATGCCAAGAGGAAAGCATCTTCGCGGTGTCAGTGAAAAAGAGCAACGTCAGTACGAACACATCGTCGAGAGCGCCAAAAAATCAGGGCGTTACGGCAAGCGGGCCAAAGAGGTCGCAGCGAGGACCGTCCTAAAGCAGCATGCGCGGGAGAAGCACAAGACGGGAAGTTGAGCGCGCCAAGTCTTGGGCTAAGCCTCCCGAACGCGCTCAGCGTCTCGCGTGTCCGACCGGCTCTTTGCGAAAGGCATGCGCACGGTCACCATGGCGCCCATTTCGTTTGACTGAATCTCAAGTTGCCCACCCTGCTCGCGCACTCGTTCGCGCATTCCTGCAAGTCCCACGCCACCAACATGCGAACCGATCGCGCGAAAGTGTTCGAGTAGTTCGGGCGGAAGGCCTTTGCCGCGGTCCCGAATGCGGAGAATCACCTCTCCCGGTGTTCTCTCCAATACGACTTCGGCGTGCGGGCTTCCCGAATGACGATGAATGTTCGTTAGACATTCCTGAAGTACGCGAAACAGGGCGAGTTCGATCGAATCCGGCAGGCGTCCCACGTCATCGGGGATATCCGCCCGCACCTGAATACCACTCCGCTGCGCGAAGCCGTCTAAGAACCATTTTGCGGCAAAGACGAACCCCATCTCGTCCAGTAGAGGTGGGTGCAACAAATAGGAGATCGTGCGCGTTTCGGTAATGCACCGGTCGAGGTAGGCGAGAGATTCGGAGAGGCGCTCGGGTGCGGGCCTGTTGTTGTCGGACAGGGCGGAGAGATTCATCTTGATAAGGTTCAAGTACTGACCCAGGCTGTCGTGCAACTCGCGGGAGAACTTGCGGCGCTCTTCATCCTGAACACGAAGAAGGCGCGTGCTGAGCAAGCGCAACGACTCCTGGCTTTCCAGCGCAGTCTTTTCCGCGTGCCGCCTTTCCGTAAGCTCCGACCCCAACAATCGATAGTTCATGTAGAGCAGGGCAACCGAAATCGCAAACGTGGCAATGAGGATCGAAAGAATTAGAATGAACAGCACGTTCGAGATGTTGAGGCGCCGGTTGGAGTACTGCTGTTCATGCGACTCCATCTGTTGAAAGAGGGAGTTCATTTCGTCGGCCACGCCGACCCTCTGCCTTGTGAGTTCAGTTTGAAGGGGGGTGTCGTCCTTCCCCTCCTTTTGCAGATCGACGGAAATTCTCATCAGCGCCAGTCGACGGTTTGCGAGGACGGCAAGGCGCGTGTAGGAATCGTGGTGCTCCGGCACGTCTTGGATCAGATCGCGGACATAATCGAGCTTGGAGGGGATCTGTGCGGCCAAGACCTCGTACTGGTCCAAAAAGCGCGAGTCATTCGACGTCAGGTAGCCGGTTTGCGCACGGCCGGCCGCGCTGAGCGTTGATTCCAGATCGGCGAGGGTTACTTCCACATCGTGCGCGTGTGCCACGCGCTTAAGGCTTATCTCCAGCTGGACGATCGTGATGCCGGCGGCGATGGCGCTCAGGACCAGCAGCGCCAGGCCAATGGCGAACGCCAGTTGGGGTTTATGCCGCTCTGCCATGCCTTTCCCCCTGAGGGAACTGGGCGACCATGATTATAGCCCCTCGAGCTTCGGCCGCGCAGGGTTGGCGTGCCACCTTCCCATAACTCCCACGTGAGCCCGATTGGCGCATCTAGATATACCGTTGACATATCCACGGCAATGGTGGAATTATCCCGGCGCTTTCAAGCGCAACCGCGGAGACGGGGCCCTAAGGAAATCCACGATGCCCAAAAGTCCGTTCTATGGCTGGAAGCTGTTGCTGGTTTTCTGGGCGATCATCATCCTCAACTTTGCGTTTCCCACGTTCGGCATGAGCGTGGTGAATACCTACATGGCGAAAGCCATGCACCTGGACCGCAAGGAACTAGGGCTCGCCTACTCGGCGTTCAGCCTGATGGCGGGCCTGCCGGGTCCGCTGGTGGGACTGTCGATCAATCGCTTCGGTATTCGCCTTACGCTGGTGGCCGGCACGGTTTTGGTGTCGTGCGGGGGGCTTCTGATGGCGCTGTGGGTACACAGCACTCTTCAGGCGATCCTGATTCTCGGACTGATCGTCGGCCCGGGCGCGGCATTGGCCGGCACGATCGGGCCCCAAGTCGGAATGGCGCGATGGTTCCGTGAGAAGCGAGCTCGGGCCATTTCGATTCTTCTCACGGCTTCCGGCATAGGTGGCTTCGCTGCGGTTCCTTTGCTCAACCGCATCATCGCCGGTTCGGGTGGGAATTGGCGCATGGCGTGGTGGTGGATGGGCACGATGTCGTTGTGCGCCGCGGCGCTCGCCGCGCTTTTCGTCAAGGAAAGTCCTGCGCAACTCGGGCAAATGCCGGATGGAATCGCACCGGGTAGGTCGTCGGGAGCGGCCGCGTCGCCAAAACATCGCAGCGAGGTTTTCAAGACAACAGAGGAATGGACGCTCGGCGATGCATTGAAGTCCCGGACACTGTGGCTGCTCATGCCGACGTATCTCGGTTTCTTCATGGGCTTTTTTATTTACATTTCCCACGGGATTTCGCATCTCGAAGGCTTGGGACATACTCCGTCGGAAGCGGCTCGGTCACTCTCGGCGCTCTTGCTTTCGTCCCTTATCGGACAGTTTGCCGTTGCCGCCCTGGGTGACCGTATCGAACCTCGCTATATATTCGCTGTCGCGGTGTGCTTGTTCGGTTTGGGGTTGCTGCTCGCCGTCAGGGCTGTTGGACCGGTTTCTCTGTATCCCTATGCGATTTGCATGGGGAGCGGCTTCGGTGCCGCTTTCACTTGCTTGGCGACGATTCTAGGGAACTACTACGGACCAAGAGTTTACCCGCTCGTGCTCGGCATCACGACGCCCATCGGCACGATTCTAGGGGCTTTCGGCCCGGTGATCGCAGGCTGGTTCTATGACAAGTACGGCACTTACGCTCCGGTCTTTTCGATTGTCGCGGGGCTGTGTTTTGCAAGCGCTATCCTGTTAGTTTTTGCCAGGCCTCCCGTCAGAAGCGCGGCGCACACCAAGATCGCGCCTGCCGCCCAAGCGACCTAAACTCACTCGAACGCGCCGCAGGGAAAGCCATCAATGGAAGGCGCCGGAGCCCAATCCCGAAAGATCACAGCTGCCGTCATCGAGAAAACCTCGGGTCCATTTGTGTTCCAGGAACTCGAGATGGACGCGCCACGCGCTGACGAGATCGTCGTCCGAATTGTGGCCACCGGCATCTGCCAGACGGACATCCACGTCCGTGACCGAACCCAGGCGGCGGGTTTGCCCCTCGTGCTGGGTCACGAGGGCGCGGGTGTCGTCGAGGAAGTCGGCCCCGCGGTCACCACTGTGAAACCGGGCGACCGCGTCATCCTGTCGTACGACGCTTGCGGCAAGTGCCGATTCTGCCGCAGCGGTCGCTATCCCTACTGTGAGCAAGTGATGGCCATCAACTTCGGCGGTTCACGCATCGACGGTACGAATGCGCTGCATCTCGTCGGGAAACCAACCGGGGCCGTAATTCACGGGCACTTCTTTGGCCAGTCTTCGTTTGCCACCTACGCGCTGGCCACGGAGCGCAACGTCGTCAAGGTTCCAAACGATCTGCCGCTCGAGCTGCTGGCTCCGTTGGGCTGCGGCTTGCAGACGGGCGCGGGCGCCGTTTTGAATTCGCTGCGCGTGCCGGCAAATTCGAGTATCGCGATATTCGGCACCGGCGCGGTTGGCCTGGCGGCCGTGATGGTCGCGCGCATCGTTGGTGCCGACCCGATCATTGGCGTGGATATCGTTCCGCATCGGCTCGCCCTTGCGTTGGAGTTGGGCGCCACGCACGCTATCGACGCGCGAAGCGAGGACATCCGCGAACGCATCGCCGCGATCACCGGTTCGGGCGTTGACTTTGCTCTCGAAATCACCGCCCAACCACAGATGCTCAAGCTCGCCGTCGATGTTCTCGCTCCGTGCGGCACGGCGGGTCTTATCGGCGGCGGCGTTCCGGGAGCGGAAGCCCCGATCAGCATGAGCCGCCTGCTGCTGGGCCGGACCGTTCGCGGAATCGTTCAGGGCGACTCGATACCGCAGTTCTTCATCCCCAAGCTCATCGAAATGTACCGGGCCGGCAAGTTTCCGTTCGACCGGCTCCTGCGTTTCTACGACTTCAAGGAGATCAACCAAGCCGTAGCCGATGCGAACAGCGGCGAGACCATCAAACCCGTGCTTCGCATTGGCAAGCCCTGATCGGGCTGCTTTCTACGGCCGTTTCTACCCGAACCACCATCTTGAGGTGTACACTCGGCCTGCCGGCGATTGAATCGGAGTTGATAGATGGCTTTGGCGGATTCCAAAGTGGCTAGCGGACCGCGCGCGCTGACTGTGAGCGAAGTCATTGACGGAGGGTCTCTCGGCCGCTTCCAGATGTGGACGGTCGCGCTTTGCGGCCTGGTGCTGGTTCTCGATGGTTTCGACGCGCAGATCATCAATTACACGGCGCCCTCCATCGCCGAAACTCTGAATGTTCCGGTTCGCACCTTTGGCCCTATTTTCTCGTCCAGCCTCATCGGACTGATGATCGCCGCCATGGCCACTGGCCCAGTCGCCGACCGATGGGGCCGGAAGTGGCCGGTCATCTGCTCGATATTCAGTTTCGCCGCCTTCTCGCTCCTGACAACCCACGTCAATTCCTTCCGCGCGCTTTTGGTTCTCCGATTCCTGACGGGTCTCGGGCTCGGTGGCGCCATGCCCAATGTTGTCGCCCTCGCGGCCGAGTACGTTCCGCGGCGCCTGTTGCCGGTTGTGGTCCCGGTGCTGTTTATCGGGATGCCGCTCGGCGGGACGATTTCCGGGCTGGCGAGTTCCGCAATGATCCCGCACTGGGGCTGGCGCTCGATGTTCTATCTCGGCGGAATCTTGCCGCTCGTGATTTCGCTGTTCCTGATTGTGTTGCTCCCCGAATCCATTCAGTTCTTGGCCGTGCGGGGCGAAGTCTCGCAGAGGATTCATCGGATCTTGGCGCGGATTTCTCCTGAATTTGGTACCGCGGACGTGAGCCTGCCTTCTTCATCCCGGAAGGAGCGGCACAAAGACATCCCCGTGAAACGCCTTTTCACCGAAGGCCGTGCTGCCGGGACGATCCTGCTCTGGCTTCCATATTTTATGAACCTCCTGCTCATCTATTTCACCGGCAGTTGGCTCCCCGCGCTACTGAAGCAGGAGGGCATGTCGGTCTCCGCGGCGTCCACGGCGACGGCATTCATCAGCCTCGGCGGCGTCTTCGGGTGCGTTGTGGAGGGCCACCTCATAAAGTGGCGCGGCTCTGGCGCGATTCTGTTTGCTGAATACGCGGTGGCCGGTCTGTTTCTGGCGCTGCTGGCCATGATGTCGGTTCCGTACTTTGTGGTCCTCCTGTTCACGTTCACCGTCGGCTTCATGATCATCGGCGCCCAGGGCGGACTGAATGCCTTGGCCGCGAGCTTTTATCCCACCTCCATGCGCTCTACCGGTGTTGGATGGGCGCTTGGAATTGGCCGGATTGGTTCGATCATTGGTCCGCTGCTGGGCGGAATGTTCTTGTCATTCGGATGGAAACCCGGCCAAATGCTGCTTTTTGGAACTGTCGTCGCGGTGTCGGCCTGCCTTTCGATTCTGGTAGGGAACTTCTGGCGGGGCCACACCACCGTCTACAGCCGGGAGCCTAGCTTAGATCAATTTGAATCGTAGGAGGAATTCTCTCGCATGACTGCGTCGACTCGCCCGACATCCCTGGAGAAAATCGAAGCGCGTAAGGCCTTCTACGCCGAAATCGCCAAGCAGCACCTCGCGCCCCTGTGGGAACGCCTCGGCGAGTTGGTCACGCGCTCGCCTCAGCCGGGAGCCAAACCTGTTCATTGGAAGTACTCCACGGTCCGGCCAGACCTGATCGCGGCCGGATCGCTGTTGTCCGCAGAAGAAGCGGAGCGTCGCGTACTCATTCTGGAAAATCCGGGCCTGGTAGGTCAGTCCAAGATCACTGGCTCCCTTTACGCCGGTTTGCAGCTTCTGATGCCAGGAGAGCGGGCTCACGCTCATCGCCACACGGCCAGCGCCCTTCGCCTGTTTCTCGAGGGTTCGAGCGCCTATACGTCGGTCGACGGAGAGCGCACGGGGATGGCACGCGGCGACTTCGTCATTACGCCGGCGTGGAGCTGGCACGACCACGGGAACGAAGGCCCGGACCCGGTGATCTGGCTCGATGGGCTCGACGTGCCTATCGTCAATCTCTTCGACACGAGTTTCTCGGAAGGGCATGATGAGACGCAGTTTCCGGTTTCGCGCCCGGCGAATGATTCCGAGGCCCGCTACGGAGGAACGCTCGTCCCCGAGGGCTGCAAACCCGAATCTCTTTCGTCGCCTCTGCTAAACTACCGATACCAGCGCGCTCGAGAGAGCCTCGCCACCTTGCACAGGAACGGACCGATTGATCCCTGCCACGGCGTGAAGCTGCGCTACGTCAATCCACTGACGGGCGGCTCGGCCATGCCGACGATGAGCGCGGCGATCCAACTTATCCCGCGGAGATTTGAGACGGCGCCATACCGCTCGACGGACGGTACTGTGTTCGTCGTCGTCGAAGGCCAGGGTCGCAGCTATGTTGCCGGCGCGTCGTTCGAGTGGGCGGAGAGCGACGTCTTTGTCGTCCCAAGTTGGGCGCGCCAGGCGCACCGCGCGGACAGCGAAGCCGTCCTGTTCAGCTTTTCCGATCGCGTCGCACAGGAGAAGCTCGGCATCTGGCGCGAGCAGCGCGAGATGAAGCCCTCCTGAGCCACGCGGCCGCGCATCACCGGACAAGATGACTACTCGCTCGCGGCAACCGGGACGTCCATTTCTCCGATTCCCTCGATGCACGCATGCATCAGGTCGCCCGGATGAATTGGCCCTACGCCTTCCGGTGTTCCCGTCAGCAAAACGTCGCCCGGAAGCAGTGTGTAAAAAGACGTAGCGAACTCAATCAGCTCAGAAACCCCTAGAATCAAATCGCGGGTGTTGGCATGTTGCCTGAGATCGCCGTTGACGGAGATCGATAGCTCAAGCCCCGACGGATCGGGCAGTTCTTCGGATGTAACGAGCCATGGACCGAGCACGGTGTACGTGTCGATCGACTTCCTCAGGCTGCGTTCTTCGGGGCCGCGCACGGTTATGTCGAGTCCTATGCAATATCCAGCCACATAGCCGAGCGCGTCTTTCCGCCCAACGGATTTGGCGCGCTTGCCGATGACCACAGCTAACTCGACCTCGTGATCGGTCCGGCGGTCCGGGTGCCGAATCATCACGCCCTGCGAAGGGCCGACGATCGAGCTGGTTGCCTTCAAGAACAAACCGGACTGATGGATTGCCTGAATGTGGGCTGTGTTTTGATGATGCAAATTCGGATCGGCGGTGACTTCTTCCAGATGCTTCTTGTAGTTGACCGGTGCGGCGACGACCTTGCTCGGACTGGCCACGGGGCTCAGCAAACGGACGCTCGAAACGGGTTTCGCCTGCCCCGCGGAGGCCGCAGCGAGAATGCGTTCGCGCAACCTTGGCAGTGCCGCAATGAGGGGATCTCCCAGCGGAACTGGATAGCGAAGCGCCGGCAACTCGTTCAGAACAGTCGTCACGTCGCGGAGGAGCCCGCCCTGCACAAGTCCGAGTCGGTTGTCGTCAAATTGACAGAGACGCAAGAGACCTCCGCGTGAAAGGCTCTAACCTAGCACAAGATCCGCTGGGCTGCGGGACTTGGCCCTGTCCGCGCCCGCTGCTCGCCAGCGCGGGCGGCCAATCTCCCCGCTGGCTCCATCTCCTAGCTCGCCTGTGCCTGATCGGCCTGACCTTGCATCCTCGTTGCATTGGTACGGCGTCTTGTATCCTTTGCGCGGCGCGCCAGCCCGATGACCAAAATCGCTCACCGAGTAGTTTCATCTGTATCCGAATGATGACAGTCGGGGTGTCTCCTGAGTGAAACCCTCAACGTTCAGAGCCGATTAGGCTATTGGTACGGCACGTGCTAGTGCCAACCACGGTTAGGGCGGGGTGTCCGTCTGGCCCGCCGGCTTGAAGCGTTCGGCCAACTGGCTCGATGTAGCGGGAATACTGAGTGATCTTTCAGAATCAATACTCCACGGACCCCGTTTTTCGATTCAAGCCGCAGGGCGCTGTTGCTGCGCCCGTGCAGCGCCTTCCTTTTCCGGCGCGTTCTTCGAAGATCCCGACGTTTACCGTGAGGCGCGAGTCGGCGTACTCCGGTTGGTGGGGATCGCTAAGAGTGCTTCTCGGCACGGCACGAGCGTCCGCATCGGCCGCCACGAGCGGTGTCTTCCGCAACGTGATGTTGGCTCGCCGCTATTTTCGGGGCGCGCCCCTCAGCCTTTCGTTCGTGCTGCACTGCGCCGTCATTTTCTTGCTGATCTTTGTGCCCCGCGTAATTCCGATTGACGCTCCTGAACTCGAGTCCGTGCCGAACAGAATTGAAACGATCTACTATTTGCCCGACCGCCACTCGGTCAAGCCTGAGGTGCACCCGGCTCCAGCCCACGAGCCTCGCGTGAAAGAGCCCGCCCCATCGCACGCCGCTCTTCCTGCGGTCAAGCTGACGCATCCCGAGAATGCGCAAAAGGCAGTTCAATCGACTTCGGCTCCTGTTCTTCGCATCACAGCGCAAGCGAGTTTGCCCGATCTGATTCTTGCGAAGCCGCTGGATGCGCCAAAGGTTCCGTTTCAATACAATCCCAATGTAGCGAAGCCCATGCGCCAGGCGAGAAACGTTGCAGCGGGGCCCGCGCCGTCACTGACGCCATCCGGTACAACGGGTTCGGGAATGATCGTGCTGAGCGCCTCCACAACGCAGCCGATTCTTCCCTTGGCTGTTGGCCCTACTCTCACATCCCATCGCGGCGGTGGCGGGGGCGGTGGCGATTTGGTGGCGGAAGCGCCTAGCATTGGTGAGGGCTCGGCTTCGGCTGGACCAGGTACTGTGTTGATGGTTGTGGGTGCTCCCGCTGGTCTACCCGGTCGGATTGGTGCGCCTTCGGGAAATGGCTCAGGAGGTACTTCCGTTTCGTCGTCAAGCGGCGGCGGCGTGCCGAACGGAACCGTTAGTGTCACGTATGGAGGCGGAGACCCTGGCAGCGGCGCGGGAGGAGACGGCCTGCTGAAGTCCGACGCAGTCATGAACATGGTTTACGCTGTTCCTTCGTCGCTTAACATCCGAAAGAATGCGCTTATTGTCTCGGCGGGACCGATCGGCGGCGGCGGCCTGGGCGTCTACGGAGCTTTGCATTGCGGAAAGGTGGATACGATCTTTCTCCCGATGCCCGGAGCGAACTGGACGATGGAGTATTGTCCCCAAGGTGCGTCGGCGCCCCAGCCAACCACCGAATCCGCTTCCGCGGTCGTGCACCTGAGCCAGGGCATTGTACCGCCACAGGCCGAATCCAAGTTTGACTTTCAGCGCCTGCCAATTCCCCCCAGCAAGGCTCATAAGTTGATTATTCTCAAGGGATCACTGCGAGGTGATGGAACAGTCGGCGACCTCTCAGTCTACCAGAGTATCTTGCCCCTAATGGACGAGGCGGCCCGCGCTGCCCTCAGCCGCTGGAAGTTCAAGCCGGCGATGCGGGAGGGGGCGCCGATTCCTGTGCAAATACTAGTAGGTATTCCAGTTGACGAGGTTTCGTCGCGCAACACCCCGTGAAACAAGGATTGAAACACTTAAGCGAGCCGTTGATCGACGAAAACTGGACGATATTACCGCAAATGCGCAGCGGTTTGCCCATTCCCCGAGATTGACCGTCTCCTTTCCAGGACATTGCGTCCACTTTTGGGTATCCCAACTGATTGAGCACGACTTATTTATAGTTCGGACATCCAAAATCTGAACTCCGCGCCTCGATTTGGCATCCTATTTGCCCTCTTCAGGCCGAAGGCCTCGTCCCCCGGCGAGATTCATCCCGTGCATGGCGGGATGGTTGAGCCGTCCAGCGCAGACTTTGCATGTAGCGCAAGGCGATCTCCGGACGCCTCCGAAGCATGCATGGGGCACTTCAGGTAAATCTTTAATTTGGGGGAACAAACGTTGAACGATTCCACGATACGTGTCTGTTTTGTGAGCCGGGATTCCGGTTTGGCCGAAGCCATCGCGCGCGCATTGGGTGACGCTTTCGTCATGCGCGCAACCTCGGAGTTCCAGATGAATCGCCTGGGTGACCTCCGCGAGTGGTGCGACGTCATGCTGATGGACTTGCGCGTCGAGAGCACGCATGGAGATTGCGAGGCTGGCCTCCGCCTGATGGACGCAATGAACCAATTTGAGTCCCATCCGCCGATGGTCGCGCTTTGCGACAGCGAAAACCGTCAGATGCTCGTGAAGATAATGGAGCGCGGATCCTACGACAGCACCACAAGCCCGCCGAACATTGTCGAACTTCGGCTGATCCTGAGGCGGGCTCACAAGTTCTACGCCGCGGAGAGGGAACTCGAGCGGTTGCGAACTAGCGCGCGCGGCTCGGGAAGACTTCACGAATTGCTCGGCACGTCACCAGCCATGCAGGAAGTCTTCGCCCTCGCTCAGAAAATTGCTCCGTGCGACGTCAACGTCCTCATCAGCGGGGAAACCGGCACGGGCAAAGAGCTGCTGGCGCGGGCGATTCACCAGATGAGCGGACGCAGCGCCCGGCCGCTTGTGGCATTCTCCTGCGTGAATTTACCGGAGACCTTGATCGAGGATGAACTGTTCGGTCACGAAAAGGGCGCCTTCACGGGTGCCGTCATGGCCCGCCGCGGACGGCTCGAAACAGCCGACCAGGGAACTCTGTTCCTCGACGAGATCGGCGATCTAGGTCTCGGGCTGCAACCGAAACTGCTCCGCGTTCTGCAGGAACGCCGCTTTGAGCGGCTGGGTAGCAGCACCTCCATCAATCTAAACATTCGGCTGATCTGCGCCACCCATCGCAATCTGGCCGAGATGGTGCAGAAGAGCGCGTTCCGCGAAGACCTGTATTACCGCCTGAATGTCGTGCAGATGCACCTTCCGCCGTTGCGTGAGCGCCGCGAGGATATTCCTCTGCTGGCGCAACATTTCCTGCAAATCTCGGCGGAGCAATTCGGGAAGAAGGCAAGGCGTTTCTCCCAGTCGGCTTTGCGCGCGTTCGAGGAGTACGGCTGGCCGGGCAACGTCCGAGAGCTCGAGAATGCGGTGCAGCGGGCCGTGGTTCTTTCGGAAGGAGAAGCCGTCGAAGTTCGGCACTTGCCGCCCTCGATCAACAAAGTACCTGCCGAGTCTCCCGCGTTCAACGGGTTGTACGAAGAAGAGGTCCGCCAGTTCAAGCGGCGGCTCGTCCTGAGGACCCTTCGCGAGTGCGGCTGGCGGAAGGCCGAGAGCGCGCGCGTCCTCGGAGTCGCCCGTGGCTATCTGCACCGGCTCATCAACCAGCTCGAGATTCGCCAACCGAAGGAAATGATTCCGGTGGCGAACGTGAGCGATCCGTTGCCGTCATCCAAGCAGATCATGTAGGCGGAGCTTTCCCACGGCTGCCTGGACGAGAATCGATGAGTGAGTTGAATACGGTAATCCACGCTAGTTCGAGAGCAGCAGCCCTTCCTTCGGCTCTCGACGTTCCGGCGAACCTGACTGCGCCGTCCTCGCTGAAGATCGCAGGACTCCTGCAACGTGTGTTCTCATTTCCTGCGATGCTCGCCAGCCTGCTGGTGGGCGCCGTTTTCGTGTCGAGTCGGGCGTTTCACGTCGACCCCGACCTCTGGTGGCACGTCAAAGTCGGGGATGCCATCCTCACGACTCACCATTGGCCCACCACCGACGTTTATTCTTTCACGGTGAATGGGCAGCCTTGGCTGGCCTACGAATGGCTCGGCGATGTTTTGTCCGCGGCGGTTTATCGCCTTGGAGGAATTTGCGGGCTCGAAGCTCTCTTGATCGCGCTGGGTAGCACAGTCGTGCTCGCGCTATATGCGCTGGCGACGATTTGCTCCGGCAAATCTAAGGCCGGATGCGTTACCGCGGGCGTGCTCTTTCTTCTCGCCCAGGTCTCTTTCTCTCTGCGGCCGCAGATGCTTGGCTATTTGTTTTTGATCTTGACGCTCATCGCGCTCGAGCGTTTCCGCCAGGGTAAGAGCGCCGGGCTCTGGTGTCTGCCGCTATTGATGCTGCTGTGGGTGAACGCGCATGGCTCCTGGATCATAGGGCTGGGAACGATCTTCGTCTACTGGATGAGCGGCGTTTTCGATTTCCAGATCGGCAGCCTGGAAGTGAGTCCCTGGACGCCCGGCGAGCGCCGCAGCATCGCAGCCGTATTCCTTCTGTGCCTGGCGGCTGTTCCGATCACGCCTTACGGCGCGCGAATCGCCGCCTCTCCGTTCGAGTTTGCTTTCTCGCTTCCGCTCAACGTGAAATATATCGAGGAATGGCAATCGATGCCGTTTGGCATCCCGGGAGGAAAGATGTTCCTTGCCCTCCTACTGGGTACGATGCTCCTGCAAGTGATTCTCCGGTTCAGATGGCGACTCGAGCATTTAGCACTCTTCCTTTTCGGTACCACGATGGCCTGCTTGCACGTGCGTTTCCTCTTGATTTTCGTGCCCTTTTTCGCGCTGTTTCTCTCGCCCGTTGTGGCTCGTTGGATGCCAGACTACGATCGAAAGAAGGACAAATTCGCTCTCAACGCCCTCCTGATGGCCGGGGTGATCGCGGCCGTGATTCACTATTTCCCGTCGCGCGCGGCGCTTCAAGGAAATGTCGCGAAGGCATTTCCTGTGGCTGCAGTCGAATACCTGAACCACCATCCCGTGCCGGAGCCCATGTTCAACAACTATGGTTTTGGCGGCTATCTCGTATGGGCGCGCGGCCCTGAGCACAAAGTTTTCATTGATGGCCGCGGCGACGTCTACGAGCGCGGCGGCCTGCTATCCGATTACCTTCACATCTCGCACATTGCGCCGGGCGCGCTGGCTGTGCTGAGGAGCTACGGCGTGCAATCCTGCTTGGTCCATCGCGACGAAGCCCTCGCCACGTTGCTTTCGTCGTCACCGGAATGGCAGCGCGTTTACACGGACGATGTCAGTGTTCTATTCGTCCGTACGAAGCCATGGAACTAGCTGCGCCAAACAACCAGCAAAACCGCCGCCGGCAGATGCTTCCTTGGCTGGGTATGGCATGTATTTTGGTTTCGTTTGTTATCGCAGTCGTCCGGCTCCATCCGACGAATTTTTTCGGTTTAGCGGAAGACGACGCACTTTACTTCAGTTCCGCCAAAGCACTGGCCGAGGGGAAAGGGTATCTTCTTGCCAGCTTTCCTGGGACACCCATAGCAACGAAATATCCCGTATTCTATCCGTGGATTCTTTCGTGGGTGTGGCGTTGGAATCCCTCTTTCCCCGCAAACCTTGTCGACGTGATAGCCGTGAGCGTGGCGTTCGGCGCCTTGTATCTCATTGTCGCCTTCCTATTCTTACGCCGGCTGAGAGGCATTAGCGATTGGGAGGCATTACTTCTCACAGCTTTCTGCGCACTCCACCCGTGGGTTATTTTCTACAGCGGGAGCGTGCTTTCTGACATTCCGTTTGCGGCCATGGCGCTTGCCGCCCTGCTCATCGCCGAAAGAGCGACGCAGCGAGAGGCCAACAACGCTACGGTCATTTGCTGCGGTATTTTCGTGGGATTCTGCATGTTGACACGCGTGTTCGGAGTTCCCATCGCATTGGGAGTTCTCGCATCCGCCTTCATGCATCGTGCGTGGCGCCAACTGCTCGCGTTCTGCGGATGTGTTGCTCCCTTCTTCGCTGCTCTCGCACGGCAGGTCCTCTTTCCCCGAGTGGCAATCTCGCCGGCCTCCGGGGCAGCCGCGTCAAGCGTGGGCTGGAATCATACGTGGGCTTACTACACGAGCTATCTCAAAGATTGGACAGCAAGTGTGCCCAACGCTGCCATCCTGTTCGCTACACTGAAGAATAATGCGCTTCTGCTTTTCCATGCCCCGGCCGGCTATCTTCTCTCGCCTTCACTTGACTCAGATCGGCCTCTAGGACGCATTCTGGTGGCAGTTGTGACGGTTGCCATCATAAGCGGCATTTTGCGGGAAGCGCGGGTACGTGAGATTCAACCCATTCACCTGGCGCTGCCGTTCTATGTTTGTCTCACTCTCTTCTGGATCTATCCGCTAGCGGATCGCTTCCTGATTCCGTTCCTGCCCCTTTTCACGGCAGGCGTTTGGCTCGAGGGCAAGCAGGTTCTGGGAATGGCACGCGCGACTCTTACCGGGACACGGCCTATGACTGAAAAGGTCCTGGCAGTCGCGCTTGGCGTTCTCATATTTGTGTTCGCTTCCCTTGTGGCACTTAACTATGTTGGCGGAACGCGAAAACTGATGGCCGCGCAAAGCAAGAGGCGCGCTGCACTCTTGCGAGAGAAACGGGAAGCCTATCAATGGCTCTCGCGTTCCACGGCTCAGGATGCACGCGTGGTAGCTTACGAGGACGCAAGTCTTTACCTCTATAGCGGACGTACAGCGGTTCGCCCGTTCAAGTTCACAACAACGGAATTTTACGATCCGCCGCGGCTCTTGGGAGATCTCGACCATATGACTGATGTCCCGCGAGCGATCAATGCTGACTACTGGGTTTCCTCGCCAGACGACTACCGCTTCGAGTGGCCCGACGCCTACGCAAAAGGCCAGGCTCGAGCCGGCGAACTGGAGCGAGTTCTGCCTCTCGCCTTCCGAAGCGACAAAGGTGATGTGCGTGTCTACTTCCTCGGCTGTATTCAGCATGCCGAGGCCCCATCCTGTCAATCGGCCAGGAGCGTGCTATTTCCCGCCGACACCGTGAATCCAACCCTCGGGGCGGCCCTCAGATAATCCTCCAGCAGTCTTCAGAGCATTTTGAGTCACCTTTTAGTTCCGCTGAGCTCCCTGGCTATTGTCCTTGCCCGAAGTTTTGTCACCAAACGGCGAGGCCATGATTATGGGATCGTCTCCAATTAGTTACGACCGGGATGGAGTTGGCAAGATCGATTTCGTAACTGATCTAGATGCAATGAGTTAGGGATGAACGGCGGACGTCTTCAAGTGGCGTTTGAGGTGCTAAGTCAACGGAGGCGGTAGAGTGCTCTCTGCCAGCCAATCTCAATCTTTGAGGGGAAGCTATGAAGCATTTTCTGCTGCGGCTCTGGAAGGAAGAGGAAGGACAGGATCTGATCGAGTACGCTTTGCTCATCCTGTTGATTGCTCTGGTAGCTGTGACGACGCTCAAGCCTCTTGGAAGCGCGATAAGCAGCATTTTCGCGAACGCGACGTCGAACCTGACTGGGCAGTAAGGCGTTGTTGCGTTCCGGCTCGGACGCCTCTATCACGCCGACGAGTTCCGGTAGGGGTGTGCCCGAGTTCGCTCATGCGTATCGGTGAAGTTGGATTGGAAGACGGAACGATGCATGTGAACGTCAATGAAACAATATGGGCTCTCGCTCTGGCTTTTGCGCTTTACGCGGGCTGGCTCGATAGCTCAACCCGGAGGATTCCAAACTGGCTTACAGTGCCGGGCTTCTTTCTGGGCGTTACCGTGCACGCCGTCGCGGCGGGATGGAGGGGCGCGGTAGTGGCCCTCGAAGGCGCGGGCCTGGCGCTGGCCATTCTGCTTCCGCTGGTTTTGCTGCGAGCGCTGGGCGCGGGCGATTGGAAGATGATGGGTGCTCTAGGAGCTTTCCTCGGACCGCAGATGCTCTTTTTAGTGTTGCTGGCCAGTGTCCTCGTGGCCGGGTTGATGGCCGTTGTGGTGATGGTTCGGGCCAACCGGGTTCGCGAAACTTTCCGCAATATCGGATTGCTCATTCTGAGTTTCCTCACGCTCGGCTTTCGGGCAGCACGGCCGGACGTCTCACTGGACAATCCCGAAGCGTTGAAACTGCCGTTTGGCGTGGCCGCGGCGGTCGGGACGCTCGTCTGTTTCATTGGGCTGCGGCTAGGCCTTCGATTTTTTTGATGTTGAGGTATAAGGAGTCGGCTTTATGAACCGAAATCGCATGCTCATCGGAGCGGTCTTCGCCCTGGTCGTTGCGTTCCTGCTGAGCAGCTTCGTCTACCATCAATTCAAGCAGGCGTCCGCAAGAGTCGCTGCGGCGCCTCTGGTCATGCAACACATCGTCGTTGCAGCGCAAGCGCTCCCGCCGGGAACAATGCTGGATGCGTCCAAGCTGCGAACGATCCCCTGGCTGGCTTCGGGGACGGTAGCAGGGATGTATACGCGCAAAGAGGATTGCGTAAGTCGGGCTTTGATAGCGCCCGTCGCCGAGAATGAGCCGATTCTTGAGAGCAAGCTTGCGCCCAAGGGATCGAGCGCGGGGCTGGCCGCAGTCATTCCCGAAGGCATGAGGGCCATGTCCGTGGCCGTGAACGACGTGATTGGCGTGGCGGGATTCGTTACACCTGGAACGATGGTGGACGTTATGGTCACCGGCGCCGTTTCCGGTCCGAGCCAGGGTGGAGCGCAAAACATCACGCGCACGATCCTTGAAAACGTGAGGGTCCTCGCCGCAGGGCAGAAAGTCGAGCAGGATCGCGACGGGAAGCCGCAAACCGTTCCCGTGATTACGCTGCTGGTGACGCCCGACGACGCCGGCAGGCTGGCGATGGCTAGCACCGAAGGGAAAATCCAACTCGCTCTTCGGAACACGGTAGACACCGATACGTCGGTTCCGGCACCAGTCCTGCAGTCGGCGCTCTTCGCCTCGGATGTGCCGATTGCGCCCGTAAGGCACGGCGCAGCACCGAAAGCGGCTGCTCCCCCGCCCTATACGGTCGAAGTGCTGACGGGGGACAAGCGCGAGACGAAGAGCTTCACGACCCAGTGAAGGGGTTCCAGGGAGAAACGGGATGTCCGACCACTGTAACGCACGTAACCGCGTGAATGCAGCCTTCGTGGTTCTTCTCGCAGGATTGATTTTGGGAACCGCGTCCGGAGTCGGGGCACAGCAGGCTGCCCCGTCGGCAGGGAACCCGCCCGCCACTCCGGTGACGGCCGAGCCGCAACAGGCATCGGAAGGGCCGCAGATGTTGCACCTAATGGTTGGACGTTCGATCGTCATCACTTCGCCGACGCGCATCAAGCGGGTGTCCATCGCCGATCCGACGATTGCCGAGGCCCTCGTGGTGAGCCCGTACCAAGTTGTGGTGAACGGAAAAACGCCGGGGGGAGTTTCGCTCCTGCTCTGGGACGACATGGACCAGAGCCAGGCATTCGAAGTTTCCGTCGACATCGACATTCTGAGCCTTACCCAGAAAATCCATGAGGTGTTTCCGAACGAAGCCGTGCAAATCGAGTCATCGAAGGACTCGGTGATTCTTTCGGGGCATGCGTCGTCCGCTGCTATCGCCAATAAAATCATCGAAGTCGTAAAGAATGCCGCACCGAAAGTGACCAGCCTAATCGAAATCCCGCCGGCGCCTCCGGGAGATGTTCTTCTCGAAGTGAAATTCGCCGAAGTGGACCGCACCGCCATGAGCCAGTGGGGATTCAATATCCTGAGCCTGCCCGGCGCGAAAAACGTCGGCTCCATTTCGACTCAGCAATATGGAGCTCCGAGCTTTACCGGCACGCTGCCGCCGACGACTACTACTACGACCAGCGTTGGCACGGCAAGCCAGACTTCCGGCAGCGGCTTTACGCTCAACAACCTGCTCAATATTTTCATCTATCGGCCGGACATTAACCTGGGAGCCACAATCCAGGCGCTCCAGCAGCAGGACGTTCTGCAGATCCTCGCCGAACCGAACGTGCTGACCGCATCGGGCAAGGATGCTTCGTTCCTGGCGGGCGGCCAATTCCCGTTTCCGGTTCTGCAATCCTCCGGAGGAAGCGGATATGCCGGCATCACGATTCAATTCAAACAGTACGGCGTCCGGCTCGACTTCACGCCGACGATTACGCAGGAAGGTCTGATTCATTTGAAAGTTGCTCCGGAGGTCAGCTCGCTCGACTACACGAACGCGGTGACGATCCAGGGTTTCACCATACCCGCGCTATCGACGCGGCGCGTGGAATCGGAGATGGACCTGCGAGACGGACAGAGCTTTGCGATTGCCGGGCTCATCGACAACCAAGTTACGGAGCAGTTGTCGAAGATACCGGGTATCGGAGACATCCCGATTCTGGGCAAGCTCTTCCAGAGCAAGTCCTTCAGTAAGAGCAAAACTGAACTGCTTGTAATCGTCACGCCGCGCATTGTACAGGCCCAGTCTCTTGCCGAAATGCCCAAGGGGCCGACCTTCCCAATTCCGTTCATGGGACCAGCGACGGAACAGCCGAAAACGCCGGCAGCAACAAGATGATAAGGGGACAGAATTGACTCGATCAAGCGTGAATCTGGACCATCGGAACTCGAACTCATGCTAACTGCAGCGATCGTCACCAATGATGCGGTGGGCTCGGCGCAATTGCTCGCCGGCTTGCAGCAAACGGGCCTTGTGAGCTCCGTGAAACAATGGATGATTCCGGCGGAGAAGATGCCGGAGGCGGGCGAGCTCACGGCTGACATTGTCCTGCTCGACCTTTCCCGTGATCCCGAACCCTTCTTTGCGTTCAGCAGCCACATTCGGCGGCTCCGCCCGTCGGTGCGTTTGATCGCCTGCTCCGCAACCACTCCGCCCAGTCCCCAACTTTTGCTAGATGCAATGCGCAGCGGCGTCCAGGACTTTGTTTCCAAGCCTGTCGTTCCGGATACGCTGAAGGAAATCCTTTCGAGATTGAATCAAGAGGGACAGTCGGCGAATGGGCGGCCAGCCGACAAGCTCATCGCCTTGATGGGTTCAAAGGGCGGCGTGGGCACGACAACCGTGGCCGTAAACCTGGGAGTCCAGCTCTCCGCGCACTCCCGGAAACAAGTTGTCCTGCTCGATTTTGCCCGGCCTCTCGGCAACGTCCATCTTCTCCTCGATCTGCATCCGCGCTTCGGCGTTCGCGATGCGATCGAAAACCTGGACCGTCTCGACAGTCACTTTCTCAGCGGGATGCTCGAGCGCCACAAGACGAAATTGGAAATCCTCGGAGGTGCCTTGCAGCTCGAGGAGTGGCAGAACATTCCGGTAGCCCCGCTCGACCGAGTGGTGAATGTCGCGCAAACCGGCTTCGACGTAGTTCTGGCGGACTTGGGTTCGTACTTTTCTTCTGATTTGGGCCACCTCCTCAAATCCGCTCGGATGATCCTGATCGTCGTGGAAGTGGATGTGCCATCGCTGTGGGCCCTCCAGCGTCGCCTGCTGGCGCTGGGCGGTTTGGGCGTCGATCCGGATCGGATCAGAGTGATCGTCAATCGCTGGCACAAGGGTGACGAGGACGCGCTTAAGAGCATTGAGAAGGATATGAAACGCCCGCCCTTGGCGTGTCTGCCCAATGACTTCCGGAAAGCCAGCGGTGCCGTGAACTTGGGTTCCCCACTCACGGACAACGACAACCCGCTGACCGTTGAGTACCGCCAGTTGGCGGACCATTTGACCGGCAACGGAAAGGCCGGGGCCGTGAAGCGAACTGGCTTGACCAACTTTTTTTCATTGACGGCGAAGAGGTAAGCAGGAATGGCACCTACTCCGATTCCCACAGCACGGACTGACTTCGGAGCCGTAAAAACGGCGATTCACCGCAAACTCATCCAGAAGCTGAATCTGGATCGACTCAACGAGGTCAAGCGCGAAGACGTTCGTCGCGAAGTGTCCCACATATTGGAGGCGCTCGTCGTCGGTGAAGCGACTCCTATGAATTTGCAGGAAAGGGAGCGGTTGGCCCAGGAAGTTCTCGACGAGGTTTTCGGACTGGGTCCGCTCGAACCTCTTCTGAACGATCCGACGATCTCCGACATTTTGGTGAACAGTTATAAGCGCGTCTATGTGGAGCGGAACGGCATACTCGAGGCCACGTCGATACAGTTTCGTGACGACGCACACTTGATGACCATCATCGACCGGATCGTATCCGCCATCGGTCGGCGCGTGGATGAGTCTTCGCCGATGGTGGACGCGCGTCTCGCCGATGGATCGCGCGTGAATGCGATCATCCCTCCCTTGGCCATCGACGGCCCGTGCCTCTCGATCCGGCGATTTGCCCGAGAGCCGCTTACAGCGGACGATCTGACCGCTAACACCACTCTGACGCCTGCCATGCTGGAGCTTCTGCGTGGTTGCGTCAAAGCACGGCTTAACATCCTGATCTCGGGCGGAACAGGCGCCGGCAAAACCACTTTGTTGAACGTTCTTTCTTCGTTCATCTCGAACCGTGAGCGAATCGTAACCATCGAAGACGCGGCGGAATTGCAATTAAACCAGGATCACGTCGTGCGCCTCGAAACTAGGCCGCAGAATATCGAAGGCAAGGGTGCCGTGCAGCAGCGGCAGTTGCTGATCAACTCCCTCCGTATGCGCCCGGACAGGATCATTGTAGGTGAGGTGCGCGGCGAGGAAGCACTCGACATGTTGCAGGCGATGAATACGGGGCATGATGGCTCGCTCACGACCATTCACGCCAATGCCCCGCGCGACGCGCTCAGCCGCCTCGAGACCATGGTGGCCATGGCCAATCTGAACATTCCGGACAACGTAATCCGCCGGCAGATCGCCTCCGCCATCGATGTGGTGATTCAGATCAATCGATTGAGCGACGGTACCCGCAAGCTGATGAACGTCGCCGAGATCACCGGTATGCAGGGCGATGTCGTGTCCATGCAGGACCTCTTCGTGTTCCAGAAACGAGGCATCCGCGAAGATGGCGTCGTGATGGGCGAGTTCATGCCCACCGGAATTCGACCGCAGTTTAGCGACCGGCTCGCGGTCACCGGAATCCAGTTACCGCCGGCGCTATTTCAAGTTTCGGAGCGTCGCTGAGGCTTTATCGTGATGGAATACACGTCGAATCTGCGAACCTTTTTGGACGACCTGATGATGCTTTCCACGAGCTTGCAGCGAGCAAGGGGGGTGGCATGGCACTCCTGATCGCCGTGCTGACTTTCGTTGCGGTATTGATCGTCTGCGCGGTTGTGTGGATGTTGTTCGGAGGCGCAACCAATCCGCAACTGGTTCGCAGCCGAATGGAAGCCGTGCAGAAAGCGGATCGCGCGGGCGATGTCGCTTTGGACCTCGAGTTGATGAGGGACGAAGATCTGAGCAGCGTTCCTGTATTGAATCGTTTGATGATGCGGTTGTCATGGTCTCGCCGCTTGCAAAGCCTCATCACGCAGGCGGGTCTCCGGACAAAGCCCGGCAAAATCCTGCTTTTCAGCGGAGTCATGGGTTTAGGCGCCTACATCGTTGTCGGCTACATCTATCACCAATTGCTGCTAGCGGTTCTTGCGGCCTTGATCGGCGCCGCCACCCCAGTCACCGTCGTGTCGATGCTGCGTGCGCGCCGAATGCGGCAATTCGAGCTGCGCTTTCCCGAAGCGCTCGATCTGCTTGGGCGAGCCGTTCGCGTCGGGCACGCGTTTGCCACCGGTGTGGAAATGGTGTCCAAGGAATGTGCGGAGCCGGTCGCCGGAGAGTTTCGCACCACGTTTGACGAGCAAAACCTCGGCCTGCCGCTGCGGGACGCCCTTTTGAGCCTGACGGAGCGCGTGCCGTCGATCGACGTGCGTTTCTTCGTTACCGCTCTGTTGGTTCAGAAGGAAACCGGCGGGAATCTGGCGGAACTGCTCGATGAGCTGGCTCGCGTGATTCGGGAGCGCTTCCGAATCCGCCGCGACGTGCAGGTAAAGACCGCGCAGGGGAGGCTGACGGCCGTGATTCTCATCGCGCTCCCCGTTTGCATGTTGATCGTGCTGAGGATCATGAATCCTGGCTATGTGGGAGTGCTGTTCACCGATCCCATGGGCCCTAAGATTCTGGCGGGCGCGGCTGCCCTTCAGGTCATCGGCGCGGCGATCATCTGGAAGATCGTGCACATCGAGGTTTGAATGGGGGAGGGGGTGTAATGCTGGCGGCTGTCACAGGAATCACATTCGTAGCCACGGTCCTGATTTTAATGGCCCTCGTTTACGCATTCACACCTGGCGACGGGCGCATTGCCGCTCGGCTCGAGCAACTGGCAAGTGCTATGCCGCGTGTTTCCGAGGAGCGATTCGCCCACAAACAAAAGGAACGCGCGCGCGACCTTCTCGCAAAAGTGGGCGCACTTTTGCCCGCTGCTGCCGGTGTGCAGGCTTCCCGCGCGCAGACCATGATGCTAAGAGCGGGATATCGCAGCTCCGACGCCGCACTCGCGATTCGCGGCGCAAGGATACTTCTGCCCATCGTTTTCGTTCTCGTGGTTTTGTTCACGGGAGTCTACCAGTACAGCCCGCTTCTGATTTTGGTTTCGGCCGTCGGCTTGGGCTTTGTAATTCCGGAAATCTGGCTCTTCTGGCGGATTCGGGTTCGCCAGCATCGCCTGCGGCTTGCCCTCCCGGATGGATTGGATCTGCTCGTGATCTGCGTGGACGTGGGGCTCGGGCTCGATCAATCCATTCTGCGCGTGGCCCAGGAGCTGCGACTCGTTCATCCCGAGCTGAGCGACGAACTCCATATGGTCAATCTCGAGATGCGGGTGGGCAAGACGCGGCTTGAGGCTCTGCGCGAGCTTGCGCGCCGTACCGGACTTGAGGATCTCAAGGCGCTCGTGGCGATGCTTATCCAGACCGAGAGATTCGGCACCAGCATCGCGCAATCGCTGCGCGTCTATTCGGATGAGCTCCGCACGCGCCGCCGCCAGAAGGCCGAAGAGATGGCCGCGAAGACAACGGTAAAGATGGTGCCGCCCCTGGTGTTTTTTGTTTTTCCGGCTCTGCTGGCTGTGATCCTGGGTCCCGCGATCATTACTCTGGTGAGGCAGTTCATGCACTGAAGTGAGCCGCGGCAAACGCGGTGCGCCGGTTGCGCCGCGAGAGTGAACCTCGAAAGCAAAGGAGCTATAGCATGGACATAACAACGATTCGCATCGTAGCAGGCGTTCTGGCGGTTGCCGTGCTCTTCATCATCATTTGGCGCCGGCGCAGGAAGATGACGGAGTAAAAGGATTCGGATGAGTTCCGTTTCAACTGAGGACCTCCGCACCATGACTAGGGTCGAAGAAAACCCCGCGGTCTACGTGTATAACAAGACGCGCGAGACGTTTGTCGCCACGGAAGCGACCGTCGCGGATAGCTACCTGCGCCGGCTCGTCGGTCTGCTCGGTAAGACCAAGCGATGGACCCGCCCGGGTACGGGCCTATGGATCGTGCCTTCCAGTGGTGTCCACACGATCGGCATGTTGTTCCCCATCGACCTCATCTTTCTGAGCAAAGACAAAGAAGTTATCCACGTCGAAGAGTACGTTCGTCCGTTTCGCATCTCCAAGGTCTCGCTGAAAGCCAACAGTGTGTTGGAACTTCCGCCCCACACGATCTATCGTTCCGGCACGCAGGTGGGGGACCGCTTGGAGATTGCGCCGCTGAATGGTCACGCCAAGTAGAACTCCACGAAATCCTGCGAGCCCCTTCGCATAAGTTGCTGGGAATTCCGAAGATATTCTAACGAGCCGGATGAATGCCAGAGCCTTGTTCCAATTTGGGACGATCTCCCATAGGCAGTAGTGATTCCGTTGATTCTGTTTTCGAATTGCCGAATACAACGGGACATCTTGTCAAACTAAAGCGAACGCTGTATAGATATCAAGTCGAGTTTCGCGCCATCTTTCTACCCTCGGGTGCCTCGACGGCGTGGTCAGACTGAGCGTGCTCGACACCGAGGAGGGTTCATGGCTGTTCCGCAGCAGCGCGAGAACCTCGCCCCCGCAACCATTTCGCCTCGGTGTCCAACTCCACGATCTGCTGAAGAGTTCGCCGGCTCCTATCCGTTCGCGTGTTCTGCCCGGAGATTTCCATCCCATCATCGCGCACCTCTTCACCGAGTGGAAATGCAACCTCGATTGCCACTACTGGGCTTTCGACAACCATGTGAAAGAGATGACCGAAGATGTAGCCCGCCGCTCGATCGACTGGCTGCATTCCACGACGTGTCGTGTGTTAGCCCTTATGGGTGGCGAGCCGCTGCTGCGCCCGCAGTTCGCGCACAAGGTCGTCTATTACGCTGCGAAGAAAGGCTTCTGGGTCTATCTGCGGGCGAACGCGAGATTGATGCGTCCCGAGGTGACGGATCGTTTGGCGGATGCGGGAGTACGTGCAGCTTCGCCGAATGAAAAATCGTTCACGCGTAACGCGTTCACAATGTTTTCACGCCCAGCTCATTAGCAATCTTTTGCAACTTGGCATAGTTCCTTGAGGGAGGAACCATGGCGACTGGACTCGTGCAGATTGAGAAAGACCGCGAAATCGCCGACCGCTTGGCGGCCGAGCGGCTTCGTCTACGCAAGCTTGCCGGTTTGGATGCTCCAACTCATTTCCACAGGCCGATTGAGAGAGCCTTCACCGCCGAGGAGCGCAGCAAGGTGACGATCCTGTTCGGCGGCTTCACGTGGAAACATGAGGACTTGATTCGCGCGGTATTCCAGGGCTGCGGCTATCGTTGCGAAAAACTGCCCGTGCCGGACGTGCCTGCGTTCCAGATTGGCAAGGAATATGGCAATAACGGTCAGTGCAATCCGACATACTTTACGGTGGGCAACTTGGTGCAGTATCTCCAGTTCCTCGAAAAGGAAGGCATCCCGCGCAAGGACATCCTCGACAATTATGTTTTCTTCACCGCTGGTTCGTGCGGTCCGTGCCGGTTCGGCATGTACGAGGCGGAGTATCGCTTCGCGTTGAAGAATGCCGGCTTTGATGGTTTCCGAGTGCTGCTGTTCAAGGACAGCGATGGAATCAAGGCGGCGTCGGGCGAACCGGGGTTGAAGTTCACGATCGACTTCGGATTCGGCATGCTGAACGCTCTGCATCTGGGCGACGTGTTCAACGACCTGATCTACCAGATTCGTCCGTTTGAAGTGAATAGGGGCGAAACCGATCGTGTATTTCGCGAAACAGTCGATGGGCTCTGCGACGACCTGAAAAATCGGGATTCGTTTGAAATCGAGGAGCGGGCGCCGGATTGGGCCAAGCCCAAGTTCAAAAGTAACAAGATTCTACGGAATACGTTCAACGTGTTCGGCAAGATGCACGAGCATCTGTGGGGGAAAGACTACCTCGATGCCTTGGCCGCCGCTCGGGAAAAGATGGACAGCATTGAAGTGGATCGCACCAAGGTGAAGCCGGTAGTAAAGATCACGGGCGAATTCTGGGCGCAGACCACCGAGGGCGATGGTAACTTCAACATGTTCGCCTTCCTCGAGTGCGAAGGCGCGCAAGTCCTCGTCGAGCCCATCGCCACCTGGGTCGCTTATCTGATGTACCAGGCGAAAGCGCACGCCCGCGCCAAGTGGCCCGTCACTCGCCCGTATCGCAGTCCCGAGTGGTGGGAGTTCAAGAAGCAGCTCACCAATCAGATGGCGCTTCGCAAGAAACTCGCCATGATCGGCGTCGGCGAATTCATGTGGTATGGCCTGTACCACCGCGTGATCCGCCATCTGGGTGGCATCACACACCACCTGGTCCCGCAGCCCGAGCTGGCGGAGCTCGCGCATCCCTTCTACAACCAGTTCGCGCGCGGCGGTGAGGGCCACCTCGAAGTCGGCAAGAACGTCTACTACACCGTTCACCGCCTGTGCCACATGGTCCTTGCGCTCAAACCTTTCGGCTGCATGCCTTCCTCGCAGTCCGATGGCGTCCAATCCGCCGTGATCAACAAGTTCAAGGACATGATCTTCCTGCCCATCGAAACGTCCGGCGAAGGCGAGGTCAACGCGCACAGCCGCGTGCAGATGGCGCTCGGCGAGGCCAAGGTGAAAGCCAAGGCCGAATTCGAGGAGAGTCTCAAGGCCACGGGCAAGCGCCTCGACGACATCAAGAACTACATCTCGGAGCATCCGGAGCTGCGTCGCCCGTTCTACCATGTGCCGCACCGCCCAGGAATTGCTGGCACGGCCGCGCAGTTTATCCTGCACGTCAGCGATCGGATGGACGAAAGCAGTCGATTCTGGCGCCGCTCGCGTTCGCAGGGAATCGTGGTCCCCAGCGCGGCCTGACAGCCTAAATGTGAGAAGTCCCTTTTCCATCCGGCGGGCTGGCTGGTTCGCCGCGAAGTCTGAGGGGAGATAGCAGATGCACGGATACGACTGCGAAACGCGCTATCTGGTTGGACTCGACGTTGGCTCAACCACCGTCAAGGCCATCGTCGTGGATGCCGCTACCGACGAAATTCTCTGGCAGGATTATCAGCGCCACGAAACCAAGCAGCCGGAAAAGACCCTCGAATTCCTGCGCCGGATGGAGTCTGAAGTCGGCGTGAATCGCCACAATACCCGCATGTTCATGACGGGTTCCGGCGGCGGCGTTCTGGCCGATCTCGTCGACGCGAAGTTCGTCCAGGAAGTCACCGCCGTCGCCCTCGCGGTCGAAAAGATGCACCCCGAGGTCTATTCCGTCATCGAGTTGGGCGGGCAGGACGCGAAGATCATCGTCTTCAAGGACGATCACGAAAGCGGCCGTAAGAAGAAAATCCCCTCGATGAACGATAAGTGCGCGGGCGGCACCGGCGCGGTCATCGACAAGATCAACGCGAAGCTCAAGATTCCCGCCGCCGAGCTCGGCAATCAGGGATATCACGGCGTCAAGCTCCATAAGGTCGCCGGGAAGTGCGGCGTCTTTGCCGAGACGGATATCAACGGCTTGCAGAAAGTCGGCACGCCTCCCGATCAGTTGATGGCTTCGCTTTTCGACGCGATCGTCCTCCAGAACTTGAGCGTTCTCACCCGCGGCCATACGCTGCGCCCCCACGTCCTGCTCCTTGGTGGTCCCAACACCTTCATCCGCGGCATGCGCGAGGCCTGGCAGGCGAATATCCCGCGCATGTGGCAGGAACGCAAAGTCGAAATCCCGGCAGGCTCGAAGCCCGAAGACCTCATCAAGGTTCCGCAGAACGCGCAGTATTTCGCCGCGCTCGGTGCCGTCGAATTCGGCAAGGGCGAGGACGATTGTGTCGGCTGCTATCGCGGTGTGGACAACCTTGTGCACTACATCGAATTCGGTCGCGCCGAAGAAAAGTCTCAATCCGGCGGCTCCGGCCTGGTCAAGAATCCGAGCGAGCTGGATCTTTTCAAGGAGGCCTATCGCCGGAAGAAGTTCATTCCTGCCACGCTCCCAAAGGGTCAGACGGTCGGAGGCTTCGTGGGCATCGACGGCGGCTCCACCTCCACGAAGGCCGTGCTCGTGAACGAGGAAGGCGACATCCTCTGCAAGGCCTACCAGCTCTCGAACGGCAACCCGATTCAAGACACGATCGAGATGTTCGAGAACCTCCGCGGCCAGGTCGAGGCCCAGGGCGCGAATCTCGAAGTCCTCGGCGTCGGCACGACCGGCTACGCCAAGGACATCCTCAAGGACGTCCTGAAAGCCGACGTCGCTCTCGTCGAAACGGTCGCCCACACCGAATCGGCGCTGAAGTTCTACGAAGACCCTCACGTCATCGTCGATGTCGGCGGGCAGGACATCAAGATCATCATCCTGAAAGACGGGCGCGTCAAAGACTTCAAGCTCAATACGCAGTGCTCGGCGGGCAACGGCTACTTCCTGCAATCCACCGCCGAGGGCTTCGGACTCAAGGTCGAGGAGTACGCCGATCTCGCTTTCTCCGCGAACTCGATGCCGCTCTTCGGCTATGGCTGCGCCGTCTTCATGCAGTCGGATATCGTCAATTTCCAGCGCCAGGGCTGGCGCGCCGAGGAAATTCTGGCCGGCCTCGCGGCCGTCCTGCCGAAGAATGTCTTCCTCTATGTCGCGAGCATTCCCAACCTCGCGGCCCTCGGCTCGCGCTTCATCCTTCAGGGCGGCACGCAGAACAATCTCGCCGTCGTAAAAGCCGAAGTCGACTTCATTCGTAATAGCTTCCGTGCGGCGGGCAAACAGCCTGAGATCATCGTCCACGAACATTGCGGCGAATCCGGCGCCATCGGCGCGGGCGTCGAAGCCCTTCGCCTGTGGCGCAATGGAATGCGGACCACCTTCATCGGTCTCGAAGCCGTCCGCAAGATCGAATATCGCAGCACGCGCAACGAAGATACTCGCTGCAATTTCTGCAAGAACACCTGCCTGCGCACCTTCATCGACATCAAGACCGACATTCTCTTGCCCCTGCCCGTCACGCCCGCGAAGAAAAAGGTCACCAAGGTTCCCCTGGCGGCCAACGAGCAGCGCCTGATCATCGCCACCTGCGAAAAGGGCACCGTCGAAGACGTCAACGATATGAAGGGGATTAAGGCAGGGCTCGATCAGATTAAGGACGCCAACCCGAACTTTGTGGACATCGCCGCGCACGAAGTCTTCCGTCCCCGCAACTCCAAATCCGTCGCCGACCCAATTCCCGCGCGCGCCTGGACAAAGGCCGCGAAAGAGCGCATCGAACTGATGGAAGCCCGCACGGAGTTGCGCATCGGCATCCCCCGCGTCCTCAATGCCTATTCATACGCTCCTCTCTTCAACGCCTATTTCGAAGGCCTCGGCGTGCAGCCCGAAAACATCGTCTATTCCGACTACACCACGCCCGAGCTGTATCGCGCGGGCGCCAGCCGCGGCGCCATTGATCCTTGCTTCCCCGCGAAGATTGGAATCTCGCATGTCTACAACCTGATTCACGTCAAGCACCGCAAGAAGCCGCTCGACGCGATCTTCTTCCCCATGTACGACGTGCTCACTTCGCCGCTCGTGAAGCTCACCGGCACGAACGCCTGCCCCACGGTCACCGCCACTCCCGAAACCGTGAAGGCCGCGTTCACCAAGGAAAACAACATCTTCAAGGAGATCAACGTCAAGTACGTGGACCCGATCCTGAATTTCAAGGATCGCAAACTTTTCGCCTTCCAGATGTTCGAGGCCTGGAAGTCGATCCTCGGCCTGTCCCAGGAGGAAAACGACCGCGCCATCGAAGCCGGCTATCAGGCGCTCGAGGACTACGAGGCGGGCATTCGGAGGCGCGCCCGCGAGGTGCTCGACCAGCTCGAACGCGAGGATCGCATCGGCATCGTGATGCTCGGCCGCCCCTACCACCACGATCCGGGCTTGAATCACGAAATCCTCGAGGAGTTCCAGAAGCTCGGCTATCCGATCTTCTCGCAGAACACGCTTCCGCTCGATGAAGACATGCTCGATCGTCTGTTCGGGGAAGAAGTCCGTTCCGGCGTGGTTAGCCACGCGCTCGATATTTCCGACGCCTGGAAGAACTCCTACTCGTGCAGCACGAACAACAAAGTCTGGGCCGCGAAATTTACGGCCCGCCATCCGAACCTCGTCGCCCTCGAAATGTCGAGCTTCAAGTGCGGCCACGACGCGCCGATTTACGGCGTCATCGAAGGCATCATCGAAAACTCCGGCACGCCTTACTTCTGCTTCAAGGACCTCGACGAAAACAAGCCTTCGGGCTCGATCCGCATTCGTGTGGAAACGATCGATTACTTCCTGCGGCGCTACCGCGACCAGATCGTCAAGCGGCGCAAAGCGGTGGACGATATCGAAGCCCAGCTCGCGCAGTACGAAGCGCAGTTGCGTCGCGAAATGGAGCGCGGCGCCGGAATGGTCGCCGCCGACTAGGAGCGTATCCTTCAGTTGGGCGGCATCCAGATTGCCGGTGAAGATAACGTTCGCGCTACTGGTGATCTGCCCGCTGGTTGCTGGCGCAGCGACTTTCGCAATCGGGCTGCTGCAACGCCGAATGCACGTGCGGTATTGGAGCGCTCTTCGGCTTTACCGATATTCTCGTCGTCAGGCTGGCTCGCGCTCGCTCAATCATCTCCACCGTCGCCGCTCAGTTCGCCGTGCCTGAGCGCCCCCAGAGTTTCTTTGACGCGATCTTCGCGCCCTCCACCAGCGACCGCAGCTTCATCCAGCAGAACGCCGGGTACACCGGTCCGAATCCCGCGAACGTCCCGAACCCGCAGTCTGTTCCCGCGATCACGCGCTCGCGCCCGACCACGTTCGCATATCGCAGCAGCCTTTGCGCCACCACTTCCGGATGCTCCACGTAATTGGTGCTCGACGCTACCACGCCCGGCACCAGCACCTTGCCCTCCGGCAGCTTGATCCTCGTCCACGCTTCCCATTCGTGCTCGTGTCGCGGGTTCGCGCCTTCGATCAGCAGCGCCATCGGCTTCACCTTGATCGCGATCGGGAAAATCTTCATGCAATCCATGTCGTGGATGTGCGTGCCTTCGTAGTTGCCCCAGCAGACGTGCAGCCTCACGCGGTCCGCCGGCACGTTCGCCAGCGCGTGATTCAGCGCCTCCACCTGCATCTCGGCGTTTCGCAAAAACTCCTCGTCGCTCAAATTCTTGAACCGCGTGTGCCGGCCCATCGCCAGGTCCGGGCAATCGAGCTGCAGCAGCAGCCCTGACTTCACGATCATTTCGTACTCCTCGCGCATCGCGTCCGCCAGCGCCCCGAGATACTTTTCGTGCGAGGGATAATATTCGTTCGGCTGGAACACCGCGATCGTTCCCGGCGAGACAGCGTTCATGAAGCCTTCGGTTACCTTCACCTTTGCCAGCGCCTCTTTCATTCGCGCGATGTCCTCTTCGACAGGCTTCAGGTTCTTGACCTTGATCGGCCCTTTGCACACCGGCCGCTTGTACGTTGCCGAATGTCCGGTCTTCACCAGCCGGTCGCGGTACTCCGGATAATCGTCCAGGTCCTGCGGCGTGGGCCGTGCCGAGTCGCCCTCGAATCCGGTCAGCCGGTGCCGGATGTACGTCGCGTAACTGATCTTGCTCGTCTCGCCGTCGCTCACGATGTCGACGCCGCACTCCGCTTGCCGGTTCACCGTGTCGCCTACCGCGCGCCGCATCGTCTCGTCGAATTTCGCCTGGTCGTAGGCGTCGCCCCGGTCCTGCGCGAACAGAAGATCGACCACGTCCTGCGGGCGCGGTAGGCTGCCGACGTGCGTCGTCAGAATTCGGTCCGTGCTCGTTTTCATCGGATCCCCCTTGAAACCCGAGCCTCGCTCGGGCAAACCGCGCAAGCATATCACGCCTTGCTGGTGTGACAGCCACGACTGCTCTTGTGGGTGGTGGGTCAGTCTGCGGCCGAATGCCAGCGGTCACTTCTCAGACTCCGTTTCTGGATCCGTATGAACTACTTGTCCGGTAATCCGACTAACCAGATGGGATGAGAAGGCCGGTCTCCAGCGGGATGCGATACGCTCCCAGTGAACGACGCGCTCGAGGCGCAAAGGAGACCGGCAATGAAGAAGATTAGCACTGTGGCGATAGAGAGAATCCACTAACGATCGGTTTGGATCTGGGAGATCGAACCAGCCATTACTGCATTCTGAATGAAGCGGGCGAAGTGATTTCGGAGAGCGAACTACCGACGCCGCCGAAAGGAATCGAGGGAGTCTTCAGCAGGATTCCCCGCAGCCGGGTCGCGCTAGAAACCGGGACGCATTCACCTTGGGCAAGCCGGCAGTTGACTCAGTTGGGACACGAGGTGATCGTAGCCCATGCGCGCAACGTACGACTGATCGGGGAGAGTAACCGAAAGGATGATCAGCTCGACGCTCGGACGTTGGCCCGGCTAGCCCGGATTGATCCCGGCTTGTTGGGTCCGGTGAGACATCGCAGTGCCAAAGCGCAAATCCATCTAACGGTGATCCGCGCCCGGGCGGCACTGGTCAGCTCGCGCACCGCGCTGGTGAATGCGGCACGAGGGTTGACGAAATCCTACGGCCAGCGACTGCGGAAATGTGGCAGCGAGCAAATGAATCGGGAAAGGGCCAAAGGGCTGAGTCAGGAATTACGGGATGTCTTGGATCCGCTGCTGAGAGAAATCGAATCGCTCAACGAGCGAATTGCGGAATACGATGAACGCATCGAGAAAATCGCCAAGGAAGTTTATCCCCAGGTAGCTGTGCTCAAACAGGTGAAAGGGGTAGGACCGCTGATTGCGTTGACGTTCGTTCTTACCTTGGACGACCCGCACCGCTTTCGCCGTAGCCGGGATGTGGGGTGTTTTGTCGGGCTGCGTCCCGGTCGCAGGAACTCTGGTAATAGCGAACCACAACTCCACATCAGCAAGGAAGGAGACCGTTACCTCAGAACGCTGCTGGTGCAGGGGGCGCACTACATTCTCGGGCCGTTCGGACAGGACAGTGACCTGCGACGCTGGGGACTCAAGCTAGCCGAGCGCGGAGGGAAGAATGCCAAGAAACGAGCCGTCGTTGCGGTGGCGCGGAAGTTGGCCGTACTGCTGCATAGGTTGTGGGTCAGCGGAGAGGTCTATGAGCCACTGCGGAGCAACCACAAAGTGGTAAGCGCGGTGGCCTAGCGTTGGATCCGAACAGCCGAGCTCAACCGCCGAGATCAGGTGACTGCGCCTAACTCCTGGCCCAACTCCCGTCGAACCGACAGGAGCCGAGGTCGATAATCAGGTAGCAGCACCTACTGAATTGAGGACGCCCAACTTGCACCGAGCGAAAACGCTCACAAAAGAGTGCGGATGGAAGGATGGCGACAGAGGCGGCTCAGCTTGAAAACAAAAAATCCACGTAAGTAAAAACAAAACTGTCTTGACTCTAACCGGCCTTCTCATGGAAGGAGTTA
>JBEKNB010000018.1:0-93269 GCA_049523255.1 Candidatus Acidiferrales bacterium
GTTCCGCCTCGCCTGCCGACTCCCTTATCTCTTAACTCTTTTTGTTGCCGTCGTCGGTGACACTCGTCACGTTCTGTGCGGAACACGACTGTACGAAAAGGAACAGTGATCTAATAGCTAAGGTTAGGTATCCCCGAATCCGACAAACATATCGGGTCGCGCAGAAATGAGATCGGGCCGTTCGGGATGCCAACACCAAACGGGCAGACTGCTGAGGCGCTTCCTAACTCAGTAGGAATTCACTATTGAAGGGGAATGGTCGTGGCCGGAGGGGCCGGGAGCTTGGCCAGCTCATCAGCAAAAAGTGGGTTCTCGGGAAATTCCGCGACGAGCTCCTTAAGTTGTGTGCGGGCCACTTCTGGCTTCTTCTCGCGCAGGGCCGCCAGCGCCAGCAAAATCTTCGCAAACGGCCGCAGGTAGTGGCCACGATCGGCGGCGATCTCGATCTGCTGGATCCCTGCGTTTTTGTCGCCGTGGATTCCAACGAAGCTGAGGAAAAACTTCTTGATTCCAGGCAGACTTCCGATGAAGTAATTCGCCGTGCCCAGGCCAAGATAGGCGTCAGCGGCATCCGGAGCAATCACCAACAGTTTCTTGGAGTACGTATCGGCTTCGCGGATCTTTTTCAGGCTGTCGAGCTGACGCTTGTCGATGAGGCTGGCGTAGTCGGCCTGCATACCAAGACTCAGAGACATGGCGAACAGGGCATTCGCATCGTCCGGATTCGTCTTCAATCGCAACTGCGCTAGGTCCTGTGCCTGTTTGTCGGCGGCGAAGAATGCCGCGCGCAGTTCCGGGTCCGGTTTGAGAGGGATCTTACCCAGAAAACGCTTGTCGTCCAGGAAGAACTCGGAGGTCAGGACGCCTTGCCGATAGCACTCCTCAAACAGATAAGCGGCCGCTTCCGAGGCGCTCCCAAGGGGGTCTTGGGGATGGGACTTCTGCCAAGCCTCAAACTGCTTGTGAGCTTCCTCAGGCTTCAGTTCGTAAAGAAGGTGAAAGCCGGCGTCGAGCTCCGGCACGTGCAAGGCCTCAATCGGACTCTGCCCGGAGGCTGCCGATGCCGCTCGAATGTCAAGGAACCCTGCCGTCAGCGCGCTGCATAGAAGCGAACAAATAAGTGAACGGATGAGCGAAAACCGTTTGGTGCTGCTCGCGGATATGCGCGTCGGTTTCATGGAAAAAACTATTATACAAACCCCACGCTCGATTCGCTTGCCTTACGCAGACTTCCCAGAAGTCCACAGGCTTTCCCACTTGCACCGTGACCCGCACTGTGCCACGGTAAATGATGGATCATGGAGGTATGCGCAGTGAGAAGTTGGAAGCGGGCAACATTGAAGCAGGGGGTGCACCGGCGCTCGGAGCCGGCGACGGCGACGCGCAGCCGCGAAGCCCAGTGGCGCCGCGCTGCGCGCGCCCCGATCCCACAAGCTCCCCGTGCATCCGCCGTAGCGGGTGACCCGGCGACCCCGACGGGCACAACCCTCGCCACCTCTCCGCTGTTCTCCTCTGCCTCACAGTTTTGTTGCCTTTTACCCGTCACTGGCTGCCGAGTAAAAATCCCTGTAACTTCCTCAAAACAAACGATCGTGGTGCCTGTTACCCGTCAATGAAAAGGGGGGCCTTTCACGTGTCACGCGAACCGGAACGGTTTGCAGACAGGGCCCTCGCGGAGGGCAAAAACTGAATGGCGACGAACTTCAGCAAAGAACTGATGGTGAAGCCGGGGAAGAAGGTGAAACTCGCGGACTACGATCCCGAGAACACGCTCGGCTGGGACAAGGGCCACAAGATGAAGGTGAGCCTCGATAAAGCCATCGCACGGCTCGACAAGCTGCAATATCTGCTCTACGCCGAGCACAAGCGCGCTCTGCTGATTGTCCTGCAAGGCCGCGACGCCGCCGGAAAGGACGGCACGATTCGCCACGTCATGACCGGCTGCAACCCGCAGGGATGCCACGTGATGTCGTTCAAGAAGCCCTCGGCCGAGGAAGCCTCGCACGAATTCCTCTGGCGCGTTCACAAGGCCGTCCCGGAATACGGCGACATCGGAATCTTCAACCGGTCCGTTTACGAGGACGTTCTCGTTGTGCGCGTTCACAATCTCGTGCCCAGGGAAATCTGGTCGCGCCGCTACAATCAAATCAATGAATTTGAGGAACTGCTGCACGACAATCGCATCAAGATCGTCAAATTCTTCCTTCACATCAGCAAGGACGAGCAGCGGAGGCGCTTTCAGCAGCGCATCGACGATCCCGACCGGCGCTGGAAAATCTCCCAGGCTGATTTCGACGAGCGGAAATTCTGGGACGACTACACGGCGGCCTACGAAGATGTTCTTGCGAAATGCAGCACCGAACACGCGCCCTGGTTCGTGATTCCCGCGAACAAAAAATGGTTCCGCAACCTCGCCGTCTCGCACGTCATCGCCGAGACGCTCGAAAGCATGGATATGGCATTTCCGCCGCCGACGATCGACGTGAAGAAACTAAAGTGGAAGTGAAACGAAGGGGCGCGCGAGCCGAAGCCTGGGCCTCGGCTCGCGCGGAATCTTCTCAGGCGGAGAGTACTCGTCTGGTGAACTGCCCGCTTCGCGTTTTGCTCGCCAGGTGAAGAGCGGGGCTGACGGCCACGGGCCCCAACACCTGGGGCAGGGGCTGCGGCAGTTCGTCCCGGTCCGCCGCGCGGCCGTCGAGACTGGCCGGCCGCAGGAGCCCGGCCGCCCGGCGCGCCAGTTCGGCGCGATTCTGCACGCCGAATCGATTCAACAAGGAAGAGATGTGAAACTTCACGGTGCGGACGGTGATGTTGAGCCGGGCCGCGATTTCCTTGTTGGCGTGATTGCAGATCACCGAATGTAGAATCTCCTTTTGCCGGGGACTCAGCGTGGCCGGACCGGCGAGGGCTCGCCCTTCCTCGAGGAGCTCGCTGGCCCGCGACAGCAGGCGGTTCGTGAACGTCCTGTCGGCCGCGACCAGGACGTCAAAGTCGTCCGGGTTCGACCCCCGGGCCAAGCACTGCATGGCCAGCAGGCCGGCCATCCGCTCGACAGTGAAGTTCGGGTCGGCGCCCGCTTCGGCTCGGAACTGCGCTGCTCCCGTGGATTTTTGGCAAAAAACGAAAAAGCTGGGCTGGCTTACGTTGGACCTTCTGGTGCGGGAAATGATCTTTGGCAGTTCGCGTACTTTCTTCAATCTGGCCTTCCCGTCTTGCCCTGGCGGGCAGAGTCTTTATTTTTTGGTCTCACTGCTTACAATCCGAAAACTGCAAGCTGGGATTGCTTTGCAAACGGGAGTTGCTGTGATTCTGCGGACGATCCAAGCCCAATGAAGCCTCGATCGCCTTCAGAACCAGTGCTGCGTGTTTTTCTGCGGGGCCGACGCGAGCCAAAGGCAGCTAGGCTGCCAAAGTTTGTCATTTCTGTAAACTACGCTGCCTTCATGGGATGCAGCGGCGGGAGCATACATTAAAACCTGTACTCTGTGTACAAAATTCTCAACTTGAGAATTTTTTTCCGAAATCAACCGGGAGTTTGTGATTGCCGGCGGCCCCTCGCTATAATCCGGGCCGGTGAAATGCTCGTGACGAATTGCTCGCGCTTGCTCTTCTGCCTCGGGTTGAGCCTCGCCTGTATCTTGCCGGCAGTCCCGGCGGCTTCGGGCCAGATGGCTCCGATCAACCCTCCGCCCGGCTGGAAGCAGGTGCCGCAGGGATCGGGGGCCTGTTCGGTGGAGAAGTCCTGCGCGGAACTGGCGCCCGCGATGATCCAGAGCGCGCTGGGCGCTTCGCCGCTCGAGGAGAATCTCCGTTACCTGACCGATTCCATCGGCGGGCGCGTGACAGGCTCCCCGGAAGCGGATCGTGCCGTGGGCTGGGCAGTCGAAGCTTTGCGCCGCGCAGGCGTGGATGACGTGCACACCGAAAAATTCACGGTCCCGGCGGGCTGGAGCGAGGGCCACACGCACGCCGAGGTTCTGGCGCCGGTTGCTTTTTCGATCCGTCTGGTCTCGACCGGATGGTCGCCGCCGATACCGGAAGGAGGCATAACGGCCGGCGTCGTCGATGCCGGTGACGGAGACGACGCGGGATTCGCGAAAGTTGGCGCGGCAGCGAATGGCGCCATCGTTCTCATCCACACGAAAGAGCTGGCGACATTGGAAGACCTTGCCGGCGAATATCTGGCTGATCCCGCGATCATCGAACGCGCGAGAAAGACCGGAGCCGCAGCGATCTTCTGGATGTCGACGCGCCCGAATCTCCTGCTTTATCGCCACACGACGGCACTCAGTGGAGAGCCTGCGCTCTTGCCGCAGGCGATTGTGGCCCGCGAGGACGCCGGGCGCTTGGCGCGGTTTCTGGCGTCGAAGCAGGAGGTCCGCGTGCATTTCGAGATGCCGAATCGCGTGAGCGGGCCGGTCGAATCCGAAAATGTGGTGGCGGAAATCCGCGGGCGCGAAAAGCCGGAGGAGTTCGTGCTGCTCGGCGCGCACCTGGATTCGTGGGATCTGGGCACCGGCGCCCTCGACAACGGCTGTAATGTCGCCCTGGTGATCGACGCGGCGCGGGTGATCCATGCTTCGGGAACGATTCCGCGCCGGTCGATTCGATTCGTCCTTTTCACCGGGGAAGAACAGTACATGCTCGGCTCCTGGGCGTACGCGCGGGCGCACCGCGCGGAGCTCGATAATATGGCCGCAGCCGTGGTCTACGATGCCGGGGACGGGGCTGTTACGGGTTACTCGCTCGGCGGGCGGAAGGACACGCTGGCGGCCGTGCGTGAGGCGCTCGAGCCGGCAAAATCTCTCGGCGTGAAGGAATTCACACTCGATGCCGGCATCGACACGGACAATTTCGATTTCCTGCTCGAGGGTGTGCTGGCGCTCGTTGCAAACCAGGAGACCGCGAACTACCTGCTGAACTATCACGCCGCCTCGGACACGTTCGACAAAGTGGACATCGGCCAGCTCAAGCAAAACACGGCCATCGCGGCCGTGACGGTCTACGCTCTCGCGGACGCTCCGCAACGGATTGGGCCGCGGCAATCGCGCGCCGAGATCGAGCAACTGATGAAAGAGACCGGCCTCGACCAGGAAATGAAGCTCATGGGTTTCTGGCCCTCCTGGGAGAAAGGCGAGCGCGGCCGCCAGCCGTAGTGCGGACTTGCCCGGATATTGTCCGTTTGTTACTTCCGCGATTCGCCGCGGTCAACCGCAATCCTCGATGCGGCAGGCGGTCGCGTATAATGAAAGGGAAGAAATGACCACCGTGACCCGAGCAGCAACCGCGACCATGCCAAAGAAAACGACAGACGAGGCCAAGCCGGGTAGAATTCTGGCCCTCGATTACGGCCGCAAACGGATCGGTCTCGCGCTATCGGACGAGCTTGGACTAACGGCGCAGCCGCTCGAGACGCTGACCCGCACGAACCGGCAAGGCGACCTTCGCCGTTTGCGCGACATTTGCAGGAAGCACGGAGTCGCGCAAATCGTCGTTGGCCACCCGTTGCACATAACCGGCGAAGAGGGCCCCATGGCGGACGAAGCGGCGCGGTTTGCCAAGCGGCTGAAAAAGGAACTCGGCATCGAGGTGGAAATGCTGGACGAGCGGCTGACGAGTTGGGAGGCGGAGCAGATGATCGCCGAGACGCGGCCTTCCTCGCGCCGAAAGAGCCGCGAGCCGCTCGATCACGTGGCTGCCGCAGTTCTGCTGCGTGACTACCTCGAGCGCAAATCCAGCCGGGCACGCGCCGCCGTTGCGGAGAAGACCAGGTCGTGATCCGGCGGCTCGGCTTGCTGGCACTGCTGGCGATCGCCGCATTGGGCGCGGGGGCCGGATGGCTCGATTCGCAGATCGGCCGCCCGTACCGCGGCCACAGACCGGAAAAGGTCTTTGTGGACATTCCGCACGGAACGTCCCGATGGCAGATTGCCGGAGTCCTCCGGCAAAACGACGTCATCCGCAACCGCCTCGCGTTCGCGCTCTTCAGCTACTGGCACTTTCGCAGACCGCTCGAGGCGGGCGAGTATCTTTTCGACCAGCCGGTGAATTCACGCGAAGTGTTCTGGAAAATCGCGCACGGCCGCATTTTCGTCCGCACGATCCTGGTGCCCGAGGGCTGGACGATCTACGACATCGCGGCGGAAATCGAACATCAGGGAATCTGCAGCCGGGAGGAATTCGTCGCGGCGGCGCACGATACGGCGCTCGTTTCGGATCTCGCTCCACGGGCGAAGAGCCTCGAGGGATTTCTGTTTCCCTCGACGTACGAATTCACGCGGCACAACACTTGCGGGCAGGTGGCGAAGAGGATGGTGCAGAACTTCCGGGCGGTCTGGGAAACAGTCGAACCGACCGGTTCGCCGCTTCCCGGGGGATTGACGCCCGAGGAAGTGGTGACGCTCGCGTCGCTCGTCGAGCGAGAGACGCCGAAACCGGACGAACGCCCGCTGGTGGCTGGCGTCTTCTACAATCGCCTGCGCCACGGCCTGCCGCTGCAATGCGATCCGACGGTGCAGTACGCGCTGGCGCTGGCCGGCCACCCGGAGAAGAACGTGAGACCCCAGGATCTGCGCGTCGATTCGCCCTACAATACCTATACGCATCCGGGCCTGCCGCCCGGGCCGATTGCGAATCCGGGCGAGGCGTCGCTACGGGCGGCGCTTGCGCCAACGCAGACGGATTATCTCTACTTCGTGGCCAACGACGAGGGCGGCCATTCGTTCGGCCGGACGCTAGCGGAGCACAACCGAAACGTCGCGCGCCTCCGCAGGCGTCTCGCCGCCGATGCCGCAGCCGGCGCGTCACAAACAGCGAAACACTGAGGCAGCGCTTGAAGAAACATCACTCCGACGAACGCGTCTCCGACGAATCTTCCACGAAGAAGGAACTGATCCTGGAAGCTGCGCACGGGCTGGGCAAGCCGCGCTTCACTCCGGCGGAGATCGAGCAGATTCGCCGGCAATTGATCGCGCAGCTCGGCGCGCGCGGAAAGACCTCGCCGGACTACATCGTGAGCGTGCTCGAAGAGGCGGGAATGCGCGTCGTGTGGTCCACGCGCTCGGATACGGAAGGGCACTACGAGGAAGAATTCGCGGACCTGCTGCACTTTTCCACGCTTGCCGAAGCGGAGATGTGCCTGGTGCGGCTCGACGAACTGCTGCGGAAATTCGCGACCCAGGGAGAGAGTCATGCGGCGGAACGCGCCCGCGAAGTGGCGCGGCTCGGGCGGCGGCGCGCGGAGATGATCGCCCGCAACCGTAAGGTGGACGCAGAGAAGCGGGAGGAGAAGGAAGAGATCGGCCGATGGTTCGCCATCTGGCTCGAGACCCCGGATGCCTTTTTCGACTGGCTCGAAGTGCGCAAGCAGTCTCCCGAATTTCAAAAGAAGTTTCCCGAGGCGCCAAGCGAGGAAGAATAGGCATGTACCTGCTTGACATCGAAGCCCTCGATCTCGGCCCCGACGTGAAGGCGGTGGGGCTCGACCTCGTGGAAGCGGATGAAAACCGCGAACCGGTCCGCGGGACCGACGCGGCGCGCATCTGGAGCCGCGTTCTGCCGGCGGTTGCCGGTACCGAGGCCTGGGTGCTCGATTTTTTCAGTCATCTCGATCGCGTGCGCGAATTCTGTGACCGCCATGGGATCGCGTATCGCGCGACCACCCGGCGATCGATCGTGATTCCGGCGCCCGAACCTGCGGCGCTTGAATCCCTGCTCGACCGCTTTCAGAACGAGACATTCGGGGCGCGCATGGGCGGCGCGGTTGCGGGCGATCCGGAAGTCGAAGGGGATCTGGCGCGCCGCGGAGTGGACGCCTATCACAAGGCCTTTCCAAACTATTTCTTCTGCGCCATATGCAATTTTGAGGACGGCTCGCTGGTCCTGTTGAGTGAAAAGCTGTGGGCGAGCGAGGTGATTCGCCGGGTGCGGCCCACGGTCAAAGAGCTGGGGGTTCAAGTACACCTGCCCGCCTGAGACTATGGATGTAGCTGGTTCGTTACCCTGGAACGTCGGTACCATTTCGCCCGCCAATCGTTCTAGTACACTTGAGTAGAGACCCGAAGAATGCCGCCCCTCCCAAGTGACCTAAGAGTGTCCAGTGAGTCCACCGTTCCGAGCGCCCGCGCTTTCGTCCGCAGTCTGAACGTTCTGTTTAAGTACACTCGACTCTATGGATTAGAGCACGCCCGCTCGGCCGGCCAGTTCGAGGTCACGTGGAATGAGCTCGAGGAGGCGGTGCGGGAGGCGGGCCCCACGGGTCTGCTCCTGGGAGCCTCCGGCTCGCAGCTTCTGCTGGATGGCGTGCCTCTGGAATCGACCGCCGCCGAGCGGAGTTTTGCCGAGCTGCTCGGCAACGCAGGGGTGGCGAGCATCGGCTTCCAGCCGAGCGTCGAACGCGACGAATTCGCCAGCCTCGTGCGCGTGTTCATGGAGACGGGGCCTCGCGCCGCTTCGCTGACCGACCGGTTGGAACAACACTTCGGCAGGGATAGCGGCGGGGGAATCCGGGTGAACGAGATTCGTTTCGTGGCGGAGGATGCGGCATACGCCGATGCGCGCGTTGCCGCGCAGTTGACGGCAAGGACGCTCGGCGCGGACGCTGAAAGCATCCAGGACTGGTTCCGCAGCCCGGAAAAGATGATCCAGCTCATCGCCGCTGCAGAAGGCGCCCACGGCGGCTCGGCCACGCCGGGCGGCGGCCCTGGAGGTGCGCCCGGAACCGGGGGCGGGGCCGCAGGTTCAGCCCACGGCGGGGAATACGACGGCGGAAGCACAGGAGGCGGAGGGGGCGGAGGGACCGGGACTCCGGCGCTGGAAGAAGCCGAGGTGTATGGCTTGCTCCGGCTGCTTACGCAGTTCGGCGAGGCTGCGCACGGAAAGAATACGCAACAGCTCGACCAGACGACGTGGCAACAGAAGCTGGCATCGCTGCCGCAGAACGCGCAAGCGACGCTCCGGCAGGCGCTGGCGACCGTCGCAGCCCAGACACCGTCCGCGAGGCTTGACGAGGGCGCGCTGCTGCGGCTGGCGGAGGACCTGGCGATCCGATTCGCGCTCGACCGCTTCCAGCGCGGCGAAGTGCGGGTGAATGCCGTACGCCAGATGCTGGATCGCATGGGCCACGAACTCGAGACGCTGCGAAAGCTGCTGAAGGCCCGCGAGGAAAAGATGGCAAGCGCCGGGCTTTCCGTGGAATCCCATGCGGACCTGCTCGACCGGCAGTTCTGGGCCGCCGTGCCCGACTCGGGGAAGCGCGCGGTGCTGACTTCGACGGAGGCGTGGTGCATTCCGCCGCGGAACGTGCAGCAGTATGTGGAGGAACTGCTCGGGCGCGGGGAGGCAGAGACCGCGGGAGACGTTTTGCTGAAATACGCGTCGTGCGTGCGGAATAAGGACGCCGAGGCACGCAAGAAGGCAGCCATCGGACTGGGACAGCTCGCCGGGCTGTACAGCAAGGCAGCGAGCCAGCGGTTGCAGGACGCGCTCGCGGAGATCGGGCAGCAACTCATCGCCGAAAAGGATCCTGAGCTGCAGACGCTGCTCAGCGCGGCCTTCGTGCGGCTGAGCCAGGAGTCGGCGCAGCGCCGGTATTACCGGGCGATGCAGCAGGCGCTCGATTCGCTGGCGGACCTCGAGGAACTGCGGCCAGCGTGGGCGCAGAGCCTGCGCCCGCGCATCGGGGTCGAGAACCGCCTGCCGGAGTTCATCGAGGAAGCACTGGCGTCGGAGGCGATGCCCGAAGGGCTGGTGGACGTGCTGACGCGCGTTCCGCAAGTTGCGAGCGAGCACCTGGCCGTGCGGCTCGCGCGTTCATGGCGGCGCAGCGAGCGCGAGAACATCGTCCAACTGGCAAAGGCCGCCGGGGGCGGTTGCGCGCGGCATTTGAAAGAGGTACTCGAGTCCGAGACGCCAGCCAAGGCGGCGACCGTCATCGGGCTGCTGAGCCGGCTCGATCCGATGGGAGTCGAGGATCTGCTTCCGCTGCGGCTGAAGCACGGCGGGCGCGGTTTTCATGACGCGGTCGTGCGCCAGCTTTCGATCGCGGGTGCTCCGGAGCGCGGCCGTTTGCTGGCGAACTCGCTCGAACTACTCGATCCGATGGTCCTGGGGCTCGCGCTCGATGAGGTGGGTATGTGCGGAGACCCGTCCACGGCGCCAACGCTGCTGCGTGTGGCCGAGGGAGACCTCCTGCCGCAAGGGGCGGAGTATCTGCGCGTCAAAGCCATCGAGGCGCTCGGCCGGATGCGAGCGCCCGACGCCGGCGGGCACCTGCGGAATTTCGTCGAGTCGCGCAAAACATTCGGCTGGACGTATCCAGAGGAGATTCGCATGGCGGCCGCGCAGGCCCTGATGAAGATCGATTCGGAGTGGATGCAGGGATTCCTGGCGGAGTCCGGGCTGGACGAGAAAGTTCTGGCGCTCGCACCGCTCGATCCGATTCCCGGCCGTGACGTCGTCCGGCACAGGCGTTACCGCCGAATTCGGCTACCGCGCAACGTGCCCGCGACGATCACGTCGGCGCGGGGCAAGTACTCGTCGGCAATCAGCGTGCTGAGCCTGGAAGGCGGGCTGCTGAGCGGCGACGTGCAACTCACCGTGGGAACGGAAGCGACGCTGAAGATTCCGGCAGGCCTGCGGTCCATCAGTGTGCAGGCGGTGGTGCGATTCGTTCGCTCGCACCAGGCAGGCTTCGAGACGGTGGGGATGGGATTGGAAGATCGCGCCAAACTCCGCCGCCTGCTCGTCTCCCTAGGCGGCCTCGACCCCGCAGGCGCCGCGGAACCTCGCGCGTAACGCTTCAATTCTCCGGCAGGACGTCGCCCTGCACCCAGCAGCCGTGGACTTGGCTGAAACTGCGGAAGGGCAGCTTCACGGTAGCCACGGGACCGTCCTCCATGTGCTGCGTGTCGACGATGACAAGGTCGGCGCGCCCGCCTTCGAGGAGGCGATTCGCCACGCCGATCACGTAGCCATCGCCTTCGGGGGCGTTCTTGCCGCGCGGGATAAACGAGGCTTCCTGCAGCGTCGCGTCGTCACCAATGAAAAACGAGGAGGTCTTGCGCGTCGCGTGGTCGCAGCGGGTGTAGCAGTTGTTCAGATGGAAGGGCAGATGCGCAAGATTCGGGTGGCGAGGCTTCGCTGGATCGGTGGTGGGCATGAATCCCACGTGATACGGGAGAGTTTGGTAGCGCTCGTCCTGGCGCGGCAGAATCCCAACCTGCGGATAGAGAATCTCCATGTCGTAGGTCCCGGCTTTTTTCGAGAGATCGACGGAGACGCGCGTCAGGTGAGCCGCTCCAGCCACGGGATCGAACGGCTCACCGTGGAGATTGGGGAAGAAAGGAAACGTGTTTTTGAGGGACATTTCCATGTCGGCGTAAAGCCTGTCGCCGTCGGAAAAAGCGCCCATCACGTGCATGGCGCAGCGCGCGGGCCCTTTGAACCAGCGAAGGTCTTTGCCGTCGCCGCCGCGGCGCATCACGCCGTACCAGGTCGGCAGCGTGGAATCCCAGGCGAAATGTATCTGGCCGTGCTTCATGCCCTCGACATTCGTCGCCATCGGAAAGACGAGGAAACCGATGTGCGTTTGGGTCACAACGAAGTCGTGGAGGATTCCCACGTAGGGAACCTTGATCCACGCCTCCCATGTAACTTTGCCTTTGGAATCGACGGCGTAGACCGCGACATCGTCGGTGGCGAGGCCCTTGGCTTCAAATCCAAAGCCGAGCATTTCCCCCGTCAGCGGATCAAACTTCGGGTGGGCTGTGAAGGAGAGGCTGTGAAGCCCTCCGTGGAATGTGTAGTAGTCGTCCAGGGTCTCAAGCGTGAGCGGATTCATCGCCACGGGCGGGCTGTCTTCTTTCAGCGCAAACAAGCGCCCGTGGTGATACACGACGTGCGTATTGGCCGTGCCGCGGCTCACCCTGGCGACGCTCGGATCGTCGGTGAACGGGTTGCGGTACACGCCGAAGAGTCTGCGGCGCGCCTCGGCCTGGGCTTTGAATCGCTGGGTGCGGACGTAGCGGGAACGAAAATCGGCGCGCCCGTTCTTGATGCGAAACACGCTGACGTGTCCTTCGCCGTCGAAAATGATGTTCCCCGGCGCGGGCGGATACTGCCAATCCGGGCCCACGCGATAGAACGCACCGTCGATGTTTGAAGGAATTGTGCCTTCGACCTCGCAGTCCTGGATGTCGCACTCGGCGCGGAAAGGCGGGTTGCCCCACATATCGGGAGTGTCCGCGGAGAAATGGACGCTCGGGGCGGATCCGTGCGGCGGCACAAAGTGCCAGCGGGCGTGGTTGCCGTTAGGCGCTGGCGGGCGAGTGGTCGAGGACTTGCGGCGAACCTTTGCGATACCCGTTCGTTTCTTTTTCAGCGACTTGGTTTTCCGACTCACGGGAATTGCCCCTGACGCTCGCTAGGCTTTGGGCAGCGCGTAGCCCGGCACCCACCAGCCGTGGACCTGGCTGTAGCTGCGGAACGGAAGTTTCACAGTGGCGACGGGGCCGTCCTCCATGTGCTGGGTATCCACGATCACGAGATCGGAACGCCCGCCCTCGAGCAGGCGGCTGGCAATGCCTACGAGGTAGCCATCGCCTTCCGCCGCGTCCTTGCTGCGCGGGACGAAGCAGCATTCCTGCAAGCTGGAGGAGTCGCCGATGAAGAACTGCGTTGTGGTGCGCGTCGCGTGGTCGAACTTGGTATAGGAGTTCGTCGGCCGGAAGGCGACGTTGCCGAGTTTCGGATTGAGCGGCTTGGTCGGATCGCTTGTGGGCATGAAGCCGATGCGATAGGGCATGGTCTGATAGCGATCATCCTGCCGCGGTAGGGCGCCGGTCTGCGGATACAGCCTTTCCATGGTGTAGTCGGTGATGTCTTTTTTCGAGAGATCGACAGACAGGCGGGTCAGGTAGCCTGACGCCGATTTTGGATCGAAAGGCTCACCGTGGAGGTTGGGAAAAAACGGGAACTGGTTCTTCAGCGCCATATCCATGTCGACGTACATTTTGTCGCCGTCCGAGAACGCGCCCATCACGTGCGTGGCGCAGCGTTCGGGGCCCTTGAACCAGCGAAGGTCCTTGCCGTCGCCGCCGCGCTCGAGAACGCCAAACCAGGTGGGCAGCGTGGAATCCCAGGCAAAGTGCACCTGGCCCTGCTTCATGCGCTCGACGTTCGTCGCCATTGGGATGCAGAGGAACGCGACGTATTTCTGCGAAACGGCGAAATCGTGGACCATCCCGACGTACGGAACCTTGATCCACGCCTGCCAGGTGATGTGGCCCGTGGAATTTGCCGAGAAGACACAGACGTCGTCGGTCGCCAGGCCCTTGGCCTCATAACCGAAGGAGATCATTTCGCCGGTCGCGTGGTCGAACTTGGGATGGGCGGTATGGGTAAGGCTCTTGAGCTCGCCGTGGAAGGTGTAGTAGTCATCGACGGTCTCAAGCGTGAGCGGGTTCATGGCGACGGGCGGGCTGTCTTCCTTGAGCGAAAGCATTCTTTCGTTGTAGTAGACGATGTGAGTGTTGGCTGTGCCGCGGCTGACGCCTTTGACGGCCGGATCGTCCGAGAAGGGATTACGGTACATGCCGAAGAGCCTTCTGCGCGCGGCCGCCTGCGCTTTGAAGCGCTGCGTGCGGGCATAACGGCTCTTGAAATCGACGTGGCCGTTCTGGATGCGGAACATGCTGACGAGGCCTTCGCCGTCAAAAGGAATATTGCCGGTCATCGGGGGATACTGCCAATCGGGGCCTACGCGATAGAACGCGCCGTCGATTTCGGAGGGGATTTCACCTTCGACATCGCAGTCCCGAATGTCGCACTCGGTACGGAAAGGGCCGGCGCCTCCGAGATACGAGGATGACGGGAAATGGACGGTTTCCGCATTTGCCGGCGGCGCGAGGGACAGGCTGCCCGCCACGGCGCTCGTGCCTGCAGCCGCCGCGAGCGTACCCATGAAGCTGCGGCGATTCATCGAGGCGCCACTACTGGATTTCTTCGACTGCTTTGACTTCCGGCTCATATGGTTCCCCCCTTTGCGGCCGTGGGCGAGAGTATGTCCCAGGGCGAGCGGGCTTTGCAAGTTCTGCGGCCCTAACGCGCCGCGCGGCCGGTGTCAGTTACCCGAAACTCTCCGGGCCTCGGCTGGGACCATCGACGGAAGGATGCGGCGAAACGGTCTCACGCTGAAGAACCTTTGGCGGCAGGGATCGCAACGGTAGGCCGGAAAACCGAGGAATCGTTTCAGGAAGAGAAGCGTACCCTCGTCGACTCGTTCGCGGGGAATGCGCTCGAGGTCGAAGTTTCCACATTTGGGACAGTGAGTGTAACGAGCAAACGGGAGCGCCACGTGTCGGGCACGGAATCGCAGATCGCACGTGCGACATCGCCAAGGACGCAACCCGAACGCCGAGTATAGCCAGTCAAGTACGCCGCTTCGGCGCGAACGAAAACAGTGTGCGCTGCGGCACTGCGGACAGATCATCGTGCCAATCACCCCCACTGTGGCGCGACAGAGTATCGAAAACGCGTTTCACAGGCAAGACCCAACACCGGTTTATGCTAACCACATCCCTCGCCGAAGTGCATTTTTCCTACGACGTACTTGGTATTCCGAGCAGCGCCGGGGCACTAGACGGGCGCAGTCGTTCCGGGCCGCGGCAACCTCCCCGCAGTGTAGAATATGCGTGGAAAGGAAAACGCATGCCCGACTACACGGCCGCGCACGCTAGCGCGGGAATCAATGCGAAGCTGCCGAAGCTCGAAACGTGGCCCAACCAGTTCCCGGGTTACGAGATCACCATCCGCGTTCCGGAATACACGTCCGTCTGCCCCAAGACCGGCCTGCCCGATTACGGCGCGATCACGATTCAATACGAACCGAAGAAGCTTTGCCTGGAATTGAAGGCTCTGAAGATGTACCTGCTGGCTTATCGCAATTTGGGAATCTTTTACGAGAACGCGGTGAACCGGATTCTGCGCGACATCGTAGCGGCCGTTCGGCCCGTGAGGTGCCGCGTGACCGGGGAATTCACCCCGCGCGGCGGTTTGACCACCACGGTCGAGGCTCGCTGGCCCCAAGGCGGGAGAGGACGGCCACGCCCGAAGGGATAGACTTCGCTCGACGGCTCGGCGATAATCCGGTGTCCAAGCCAAGCATGAGTGCGGCGCACGCCGCTGAGGAGGATCGATGAGTTCGACCCCGAACATCCCAGGTGACGCGGTAATCGAAGGGGGAAGTCTACCGCGCTGGGTGACGGTGCTTTTCGTCGTGGCATTCGCGCTGGTCGGCTATCTGCTGTACGCGAACTACTCAGAGCGCGAAGCCCTGCACAAGAGCCAGGAGGACGCGGACAAGAAAACACAGGCTCTGGCCGCGGAACTCGACAAGACGAACGCCCGCGTGGCGGATCTGAAGGGACAATTGGACGTTACATCCCAAAAGCTCGGATTGACGGAAGACGAACTCGCGCGCGCTCGCGGGCTCGCGCAGACCGCGCGCTCCGAGCAGCAGAAGAGCGACGCGCAATTGCGCGCGCAGATCGGCGCTGTCCAGGCGGACACGAGCACGAAGTTCGGCCAGGTCGCGACCCAGATCAACGGCACCCAGAGCGACATTTCCGCCACGAAAGCGGATCTCGAAGCCACGAAGAACAAGCTGCAGAGCACGATTGGCGACCTCGGAGTACAGAGCGGACTGATCGCCCGGAATCACGACGAGGTCGAAGAGCTGAAGCGGCTCGGCGAGCGCGACATTTTCGAGTTTTCGCTCAACAAGTCTTCCAAGGGCCCGGACCACGTAGGTCCGATCCAGGTGCAGTTGCGCAAGGTGGATACGAAACACTACCGCTACACGCTGAATGTGGTTGCCGACGACAAGACCATCGAGAAGAAAGACAAGACCGTCGGCGAGCCCGTGCAGTTTTACGTCCGCGGAGCGCGCGCGCCATATGAGATCGTGGTCTTCGAGGTCAACAAAGACCAGGCGAAGGGCTATTTGAGCACGCCGAAGTCCGCAACGGCAGCACCGCCCTCTGCCTCCACGCCGCCCGGCAACTGACCGGCTGAATGAAGCGCCGGAGAACAACGCTCTTCGCGGCCGCCCTTGCGTTATCGGTGGGACTGGCCGCACTGCCCGCTTCGCGCGCGCAAACCAACGGCGCGCCGCCACAGCCGGGCGCTTCCGCACGATTTGCGTTGGGGGGGAACGCCGCCGAAATTCCGGCGGAATTCATCGGCAATCTCGTCTTTCTGCCCGTGCGCCTGAACGAGGGCCAGCCGTGCCTTTTCCTGCTCGATTCGACGGCCGCCTCCACGTCAATCGATCCGAACCGCGCCGCGGAGCTCGGGATTCGATCCAGCGAGAGCGTTGTTCTGGAACTGGCGGGGGTCGCGCTCGCTCTGCCCGCTTTGCCCCAGGTGCCGAGGCAGAATTTCGCCGCGGAGGTTGGCCGGGTTTACGAAGGAACCCTCGGTAAAGACTTTTTCGAAAGCGTTGTCGTCGAAATCGACTACGCGCGGAAGACGGTCCGGCTCTACGATCCCGCCAGCTACCAGTATCTGGGCGCCGGGAAGCCTTCTCATGCCCCTGCCGGCGGAGCGCCAGAGGTGCAGGCCAAGTTCAGCGAGACAGGCAGCAAGACCGTCGAAGGCGACTTCATTGTCAACACAGCAATCGATGTCTCGGTTCTGATTTACGAGCGCTACGCCGACGCTCACCGTCTGCTTGCGTCGCACCTGAGAACAATCCCGGCGATGGATCAGCCCTTAGATGAACGCGGAAACGCCCTGCTGGCACGACTGAAGCTATTCCAGATCGGGGCCGTCCCAGTCCAAGAGCCGATTGCCGAATTCTCAAGACGGAGTCCCGCTGCCGGCAGCGGCGCGCGGCTCGCCGGAGAAATCGGCGGAGGAATGCTGCGGCGTTTCAATGTGGTCTTTGACTACGCTCACGGGCAAATTTTTCTCGACCCGAACAGTGAACTTCACAGCGACGAAATCGAAGACATGAGCGGTATTTCGCTCATCGCCAGAGGGCCGGGACTGAAGACGTTCGAGGTGGCGGAAGTCCGGCGGGGAACTCCGGGAAGCGACGCGGGCGTTCAGAAGGGCGACATCATTGCCGGTATCGACGAGGATCCCGCCGCCGACCTCTCGCTGGCGGAAATCCACGACCTCTTCCGACAGCTTGTACGTCCGTACAAGCTCACCATCGAACGAAACGGCCAGACACTGACGCTGACCATGAAGCTGCGCCGCTTGCTCTGATTCCGGGAATTTCCGAGCGATTGCGGACTAGTCAAACTTGCGGAGGGTGGAAGCCATCCGGCTCAGGCGCGCGTCCACTTTGGCAAACACGCTGCCAGACTCGAACTTTCCGGAGGCGCTGCGCGTTCCGGCATTGACGCCGGTAAGAATTTCGATTCCCTGCTGGATCGTTGCGACGGGGTAGATGTGGAACCGCCCGCCGGCAACGGCTTCGATCACTTCGTCCCGCAGCATCAAGTCGTCTATGTTCTCGGCCGGAATCAGCACGCCCTGTTTGCCGGTAAGCCCCTTCAGGCGGCAGACGTCGTAGAAGCCTTCGATTTTTTGGTTTACACCGCCGATTGGCTGGACTTCCCCCTGCTGGTTCACGGAGCCGGTGACGGCAAGTTCCTGGCGGATCGGGCATTCCGAGAGGGCGGAGAGAAGCGCGTATATTTCGGTCGAGCTGGCGCTGTCGCCATCGACACCGGAATAAGATTGCTCGAAGCAGACGCTCGCGGAAAGCGAGAGCGGCTTATCTTGCGCAAAGGTGTGGCGCAGGTAGCCCGCGATGATCTGCACGCCTTTGTCGTGGAACCGGCCGCTGAGGTTCGATTCGCGCTCGACATTAATTATGCCCACTTTGCCGAGGGCGACCGACGCCGAGATGCGAACCGGCTTGCCGAAAGCGTAGCCGCCGATTTCCAGTACGCTCAGGCCGTTGACCTGTCCGACGCGCCCGCCGGTCGTGTCGATGAACACGAGGTTCTGCTCGATCATCTCGCGGATTTTCGTTTCGAGTAGGTTGTGCCGCTCGATTTGCGCGTCGAGGGCGCACCGAACGTGCGCGGAGGTGACGAGAGGGTTCCCCCCGTGCCGGGCGGCGTAGGAGGCTTCGCGAGCGAGATCGGCCAGCTCGAAAAAACGCGCAGTGATCTTGCCGCGGCGTCCCGCGATCCGAACTCCATGTTCGAGAATGGAGGCGACCGCCGTGCGGTCGAAATGAAGGAGCTTTTCGTCTTCGGCGAGTTTTCGCAGGCGCCCGCCGTAGTGGCGTAGGACATCCTCGCTCCACTTCATTTCTTCATCGAACTCGACGCGGACCTTGAAAATCTTCTTGAAGTCGTCCTCGAAGTCGTAGAGCAGCTCGTACATGCTGCGGTCGCCGATCAAAATGACCTTGACATGAACGTCGATCGGCTCCGGCTTCAACGCGGCGGAGCTGAACGGGAAAAACATGTCGACCGGCTGGATTTCGAGCTTGCCATGGTTGAGCGTCCGCTTCAGAGTGCGCCACACGCCGGTTTCGGTGAGCGCGTCGAGCGCGTACATCACCAGGAAACCACCGTCGGCGCGCAGGAGCGACCCGCCGCGAAGGTCCATGAAATCGGAGTTCCAGCCGCCGCGCGTGTCGTAGCTGCGATGAACGGTGCCGAAAAGATTTGCGTAGGTGGGGATCGTCTCGAAGATCACGGGGCACTTTTCCTGCTCCCCGTGAGCGAGAATCACGTTCACGCCGTAGACGCGGAATGGGTCGCGGTCGGACCGGTCGGGGCGCGGGGCACCGCCGCCTTCCGAGGGCGGCTGTTCTTCTTCCCCTTCACGCTCCTTGAAGGGATCGAGGTTGTCGAGGATGTGGTGGCGGACCTCCTCGAGATATTCGGAGATCTGCGGGCTGGGATATTTCTCCTTCAGCTCTTCGATCACGCCGTCCACGAGTACGGATGCGGCTTCCTGCTCGAGGTAACTCATCTCGCTGGCCAGTTCCCGCGAGAGCGAAAGAGTCCGGCGGTAGACGACGGTGAACTCCTGGCGGAACTGGTCGTACTTTCGCTCGAGCTCTTCCGCGGCGGCGCTTTCGAGCTTGCCCTCCGTCACCATCTTGGGGATTTCCTCGATCGGCACCATCTGGCCTTCGAGCACCGGGAAAATCTCCGGGAGGGCCACCGCGCCCACCTGCATGCGGCCGAGCGCGAACTGCTCGCGGGCGATGCGCCGCGTAAAGTCGTCCATCAGCTCCTTTTCGCGCACGGTGAAACGCTCGACGATCCGCGTTTTCTGCCGCTGAAACGGCTCTCCTTCGAACACCTGGGGGATGCGGCGGCGCAAAAAGTCGATTCCGGACTCGACCTCTTTCTTAAAGGCGTTCGCCTGACCGCGCGGCAACGTTAGCAGGCGAGGCCGGTCAGCGTTCTTGAAGTTGTTGACGTAGCAGCGGTCGGGGGCGGGCTCGACCTGCGGATGCATCTCTTCGATCATCCGCACGATCATGCCGCCGCGGCTGGTGCCGGAAAGGCCGCAGACGAAGAGGTTGTAACCGGACGCAGTCAGCTCGACGCCCATCCGCAGGGCGCGGAGCGCGCGCTCCTGCCCCAGGTCGTTCGAGACGGGCTCGACCTCGGCCGTCGTCTGGAACGGGATACGATCCGGATCGCAGCGCCACCGGAGTTTTTCCGGGGGCAGGCTGGAGTGTTGCGGCTTGGAGTTCTTGGCCATTCGGCTTTTATCGGCTCTCCCGAGGGGCGCTACTCTAGCACGGCGTCCATTTTCTTCGTACCCGCTCCAGGCGCCTAGTTTCCACCGGAACGAGGAGGAACGGAAAGTTCCAGGAGGCTAGCCGCGGTTGCGACAATGATGGGTCCCAGGACGACGCCCAGCAGCCCGAATGCACTGATGCCTCCGAGCACACTGATGAAAACGACGAGGCCGCCCAGCTCGGCACGTCCGCTGATCAGCCACGGACGAATCAGATTATCCACGATCCCGATGATGATGCAGAAGAACAGCGCCAGGAACATCGCGCGCCCGATGTGGCCCCCGATTATCAAACTGACTACTGCGGGAATCCAGATCAAGGCGGAGCCCACGACCGGGATGAACGAAAAGAACCCCATCATCACTCCCCAGAAAACCGGCGCTTTGACGCCGGTCAGTGCGAACGCCAGGCCGCCCAGCACGGCATGCACAGCGGCTGCCACCAGGCTGGACGTGACGCTGGCGAAAATCAGATTTCGCGCATCCGAAATCATGCGGTCGCGGTGATCGAGCTCGAATGGCAACAGTTCCCGGAGACGCTCGACCATCGAATCGCCGTCGCGATACAGATAGAACATCGCCAGGATCGTGACGGCCAGATGAAACAGGAAGACGGCCGTGTGTCTCGCGATCGTGCCGAGCTGGGCAGCCACGAATGTCGCCGCCCGTTCCGCATATTGATGGAGCGAGGCCGTAAGATCGCCCGATCCAGCCTCCGGAAAGCGATCCTGAACCCGCGCCCACAGGTCGTTCAGCCATCCGAAGTGGCCTGTCTCGAACCCGAGATGAATCGACTGGACCGTGTCCACGCCCTGCCTTACAAACGCGATCATCACGAAGACCGTCGGAATAATAAGAATGAGGGTGACACCGACCGTACACGCGAGCGCCGCCGTCGTCCGGTGCCAGCGAGGCTTCAGCCACTCGTAGACCGGATAGGAAACGACAACGAGCACGGCCGCCCACGCAAGCGGCACAAGGAACGGCTCCACAATGCGATAGACGAGATACACGAGCAGTGCGACGATGCCGTAAAACAGGACACCGACCAGTCGTTTTTGCGAACCCAGTTCGGAGGTCAAAGGCTCTCGCTTTCAGTGCTTCGGCAAGAACTCTGATAGTTGCAATCCGCAGGTTTGTCAACTGCGGGCCGGTCTTCGCGCGAGACGCAGATGCTATAATCGCGGCGGGTTTTCATCCGATGTCTGCCACTGCGCATTCCACCTGCGAGCACAAACGCACGCGGCTGATTGCCAAGGACAACGAGGCGCAATACGTCGAATGCCTCGACTGCGGCGAGATCCTTGAGGCCGGGGAAATCGAAAAGAAGGAAGGCGCGGGCTTCGACGAGTCGCTCTCCGACGCCTGAGGATTGGCACAAGTCGTATCACTAGCGTGAAGTGTCGTTTTGAGTTACGCTCTGCGTCTCAAGGCTTAGACCTTGTCTTGGGATGCTCTTCAAGACGTTCAGCGCCGCTGTATTTGGGATCGACGCCTACCTCGTTGAGGTCGAGGTGGACGTGAGCCGCAGCTTTGAAGGTTCCTTCACCGTGGTGGGCCTGCCGGATATCGCCGTCAAGGAGAGCCGCGAGCGTATCAAGTCGGCGCTCCGAAACTGCGGCTTCGATTTTCCCTCGCAGCAGGCTATCACCATCAACCTCGCGCCTGCCGACATCCGGAAGGAAGGCTCCGCGTTCGATTTGCCGATGGCGCTGGGCGTACTCGGCTGCCAGGGAACGTTCTTCGGCAAGATTCTCGACTCGTACGTGTTCCTGGGCGAATTGTCGCTGGATGGCAGTGTCCGTTCGGTGCGTGGAGCACTTTCGGCGGCGCTGGCGGCGAGAGAACGCGGCATCCCGAACGTGGTCGTGCCGGAGGCAAACGCGCGGGAAGCGGCCGTAGTGGAAGGCATACATGTCTTCCCCGTGAAATCACTGCCGCTGGCGGCCGACCTGATGAACGCGCCCGAGTCGTTTCGGCCGATTGAGGTCGATACATCGCAGATGTTGGCGGAGGCGAGCCAGTACGCGGTGGACCTGCGCGACGTTCGCGGGCAGATGGCAGCCAAGCGCGCGCTCGAAGTGGCCTGCGCGGGGAGCCACAACATTCTTTTCATCGGGCCGCCCGGCGCGGGCAAGACGATGCTCGCCAAGCGTATCCCCACGATTCTTCCTCCGATGTCGCTCGAAGAAGCGATCGAGACTACGCGGATTCACAGCATCGCCGGCATGCTTGAAGAGGCGCGGGGGCTGGTCGGCACACGGCCGTTCCGCTCGCCACACCACACGATCAGCGACGCGGGCCTGATCGGCGGCGGTGCCGTGCCCCGGCCGGGCGAGGTATCGCTCGGGCACAACGGCGTGCTCTTTCTCGACGAGCTGCCTGAATTCCAGCGCAACGTGCTCGAGGTGATGCGCCAGCCGCTCGAGGATGGATGCGTGACCATCGCCCGGGCCGCCCTTTCCGTCAGCTTCCCTTCGCGCTTCATGCTCGCCGCGGCCATGAATCCGTGCCCCTGCGGGTTTTTCGGCGACGCCACGCGCGATTGCCACTGCTCGCCTGCGCAGATCCAGCGCTACGTCTCGAAGATTTCCGGGCCGCTGCTCGATCGCATCGACATTCACATCGAAGTGCCGGCGGTAAAGTACAAGGAGCTGCGCGGCGATGGCGAGATCGAAAGCTCGGCGAGCGTGCGCGAACGAGTCCTGCGGGCGCGGCAAATACAGCTCGAGCGCTACCGCGACGAAAAGAATCTCTACGCCAACGCGCAGATGCCGCCCAAACTGATCCGGAAACACTGCGCGATTTCAGCCGAGGGCGAAAAGCTGCTCGAGACGGCGATTGCCCGGCTCGGTCTTTCGGCGCGCGCCCACGACCGCATTCTCAAGGTTTCTCGGACGATCGCCGACCTCGAAGGCGCCGCCTCGATCGAGCCAAAGCACCTGAGCGAGGCGATTCAATACCGCACGCTCGACCGCACCTACTGGGCGTGAAACGGCTCCCTCTCCCGGGCTTGGGCAGCAGCGTGGACAGTCACTCCAACGGATTGACGGCGCAGCATGGGTATGATACCCATTATGGCCCAATTGATTAGGGTTTCCCTCGACTCACCATGGCGCCAAGGGCCCAACGTCTCGAGGTCACACTGGACACACTGCTCGAAAGTGTGGATCTCGCCGAAGATATCGTGCAGCGCGTCGCGGAAGCAGCTGGCTTCGGCGAGGAAGATATCCACAAGCTCGGCATGGCCGTGCGCGAAGGCGTGATCAACGCGTACAACTACGGCAACCGGCAAGATCGCGCTAAGAAGATCCGCCTCGCCGTCGAGTTCGAGCCGGACAAAATGATCGTTCACGTAGTCGACGAAGGACCCGGGTTCGAGCTGACCGAGGTGCCGGACCCTCTGGCCGAGGAGAACTTGCTGCGCACGTCGGGGCGCGGGCTGTTCCTGATGCGCGCATTCATGGACGAATTTACGGTCCGACGGGGCTCGGGCGGCGGGGCCGAGCTTGTGATGTCGAAGAAACTCCCGCGTCGTGCCTCCCACAACGGCCCATCCTAGGGCGGCGGAATCACTTCTTGAAGCCACGCGGCTGATTCCAACTCCAAGCGCTGCAATGCTCTGGACACCGAATTCGGTTTGTGCAAGAATCCCGCCCGCTGATGGGGGTGCGGCAACGCCCTTTGGGGGAGCGCAGGCTCTTTTGCGAACGAGCTATGCTGGCGATTGGGCGTTGCGATCACCTGAATCGGGACATCACTCGAAGAGGAGCAGACACCGTTGGCTCGAGAACAGGGCGTCGTGAAGTGGTTCAATGCGTCAAAGGGATATGGGTTCATTCAACGTCAGTCGGGAGAGGATGTCTTCGTTCACTTTTCCGCGATTCAAATGGACGGATATAAGTCGCTGAACGAAGGCCAGCTTGTCGAGTTCGAGGTCCGCCAGGGCCCCAAGGGCTTCCAGGCTGAAAACGTCACCAAGGTATAGCGCGCGACAGGTTTCCAAACCCCGTTTCGTGCTCCTACGAAGGGGCTCTTTCGTTAGCCGGGCGGCTTCCGCAAGGCAAGAATGGGTGCGCGCTACAGTTACGCCCGCCGGCATCTCTGACTGGCTTCCGCCCGGGTTTGTGATACGCTTAAGACTCTGAGATTTTCTTCGGGGGCAGCTTTGGCGCAACATATTTCCCGCAAGGAACTGAAAAAGGACGAGGTACGCGAGACGCTGGCACACGGCGCCGAGGCGGTACTTTCACACCAGCAGCTCACGCTGTACATTTTGATCGCCGCCGTGGTCGTCGCCATAGGCGTTTTCGGATGGAGAACCTACGCCCAGCGGCAGAACGTCAAGGCTTCTGCGGCATTCGATGGCGCCGTGAAGACGTTCCAGGCGCCGGTCGGGACGCCGCCTACGCCCGGCGAGGTTTCTTACTCGGACCAGGGCCAGAAGTTCACCTTCGCAGCGCAGCAGTTCTCCGACGTGGCATCGAAATATCCGCGAACGCATTTCGGTCAGCTGGCCAGCTACTATGCGGCGCTCAGCGACGAGAAGATCGGCAAGGACGCCGACGCCAAGAAATGGCTCGAGGGAGTTACGGGCAGCCGCGATGAAGAAGTTGCCGCTCTGGCACAGTTCGAACTCGCATCGCTCGACGACCGTATGGGCCAGGGCGATGAATCCGTCAAGTTTTACCAGCAACTGATTGCGAAGCCGACCGTGCTCGTGCCCAAGCCCGTCGCCATGCTAGCGCTTGCCGTCCACTATTCCCAGAAGGATCCGTCCGAAGCGGCGAAGCTGTATCAGCAGATTAAGTCGGAGTTTCCCGACACGCCGATCGCCGAGCAGGCGGATCAGGCGCTGTCTCTCCTGCCCAACAAGTCCTGATATCAACGTTCCCGCCGTCACGCTGCGCCACCCGGAAGTAGCCGGGGTGCGCCCAGATAAACTAGAATGGCGTAAATGCCACCCGCATCCTACGCAATGGACGTGCAGCGCTCGCGCGGCCGGCGCTACCCTGAATCGCAGCATCTGTACCGCAACGACTACGCGCGCGACCGCGACCGCGTGATCCATTCCCGCGCCTTTCGCCGTCTGGAAGCGAAAACGCAGGTTTTTACCACGCGCTTCTCCGACCACTTCCGCAACCGGCTCACGCACACGATCGAAGTGGCGCAGATCGCCCGGACCGTTGCCAACGCCCTAGGACTCAATACGGACCTCGCGGAAGCTCTCGCGCTCGTCCACGATATCGGCCACCCACCGTTCGGCCACGCCGGCGAGCGACAGCTCGACGCGCGTATGCGCGAACATGGCGATCGCTTCGATCACAATCTCCACGCGCTGACGATTGTCGAGCAGTTCGAGCAGCGCTACCTTGATTTTGCCGGATTGAATCTGACTTTCGAAGTCCGCGAGGGAATCATCAAGCATTCCCGCGACCATTCCGCGGTGGAGTTTCCTGAGCTCGCCGAGTATCTTCTCGACGAACGGCCGCCGCTCGAAGCCCAACTGATCGACCTTGTGGATGAGATCGCCTACAACACGGCGGATCTTGACGACGGCTTCGAGGCGCGCGTCCTCGACTTCGATCAACTGCTTGGAGAAGTACCCCCTTTTGAGGGAGCCTACGCCGAAGTCGACCGCCGCTACCCCCGCGGCCTACACAAGTTGAAATTCAACGAAGCGCTGAAGCGCGTTCTCGATCGCCTTGCAACCGATCTGATCGAGAATACGCGCCGTCAGGCGGAGGTTAATGGGATCAAGACCGTCGAAGACGTGCGGCATCACGCAAGACGGATTGCCGGCTTTTCGCCCGGTGCGGCGCGTGACAATGCAAGCCTGAAGCAATTTCTCAACTCGCGTGTCTACTCGCATCCGATTATTTCCGAGGAGCGGTCCCGCTCGATAGCCGCACTCGACGCCCTTTTTGGTTTTTTCCTTGATTACCCGAATCGCATGCCGAAGTACTACGCCGAACTGGCGCAGGGCCAGCCGCGTCATCGCGTCGTCTGCGATTACATCGCGGGCATGACGGACCACTTCCTGCTGCGCCAGTGCCGCGAACTCTTGGGCATTTCCGTTATGCCGATCGCGTAGCATCTCAACAGGTCGCGTACCGTTGCGGAACGTCCGCCAGGAGGCTTCCTTGACACCGTCCCCGGTGGACATATAATAAGTTTTAGTCTGCGAACCGGGGAAAATGAAATGTTTCTGGATGTGAACGAGCTTGCAGTCCGAAAGACCCGCATCCGGAAGAGCTACGCCCCGGGAACCCTGGACTTTCATTCCGGAGAATTCCGGCAGGTCGAGCCCCTGGAAGTTCGTGCTACTGCGGAGCTTATCGACGGGCAGATTCGGATCAGCGGCAATCTGCACACGCGAGTCGAACTGGTTTGCGCGCGCTGCCTGGATACCGTCATCGAGGAAATCAGCCGCGATTTCGATCTCTTCTATCGCCCAATGACCTCGATCGCCCACGACGACGAGGTCCACCTGGCCCTGGACGACACGGAGATCGCTTTTTTCGAGGGGGACGGCCTGTTTCTGGCCGATGTGCTCGCCGAGCAGGTGAACCTTTCGCTGCCCATGAAGGTGATCTGTTCGAGTGACTGCCGCGGGCTTTGCCCACACTGCGGCGCGAACCTCAACAACGAAGAATGCCGCTGCGAAAAGAATGGCGCCGACCCCAGGCTCGCCCCGCTCGCCCGGCTCAAGCAGGACTGGTTCAAGAAGCAATAAAACGCTACACTATCTCTTTGCATTCAGGCCGCTTTTCCCGTCCGTCGCGGCCTGTCATGAGGAGCCGGAATGCCGAACCCAAAGCGACGTCATTCAAAGAGGCGCACATCCAACCGCCGCGCCCACGATCATCTTCATCCTTTGTCCCTGGCCGAGTGCTCGAATTGTCACGAAAAGAAGTTGCCTCACCGCGCGTGCCCGAAGTGCGGTTACTACAAGGGCCGCGAAGTGATTGACACCGAGGCCAAGACGGCCTAACTTTCCCTCGCCCGCCGTCCCCAGTTGGCGCTCCTTGGAGCACAGATGATCACTATTGCTCTCGATGCGATGGGTGGCGACCATGCACCTCGCGCGGAGGTAGAAGGCGCAATCCTGGCCGCGCGTGAGCTGGGGGTGCGCATCCTGCTCGTCGGCGTCGAAGCGACCGTCCGCCACGAGTTGAGCCGCCATAAGCATGGCGGCCTGCCGATCGAGATCGTGAACGCAACCGACGTGATCACGATGAGCGATTCACCTTCGCAGGCTTTTCGCCGTAAAAAAGAGAGCTCGCTGCACGTCGCGGCACGACTGGTTCGCGACGCCAAGGCGGAAGCCTTCGTGAGCGCCGGCAACACGGGCGCCGTGATGACGGTGGCGCGCTTCGTGATCGGCACGCTGCCATCGGTCGATCGCCCGGCGCTCGCCGTGGCGTTTCCGAACATGAAGGAAAAGGTGTCGGTTATTCTCGACGTAGGCGCCAACGTGGATTCGAAACCCGAACAGATCGAGCAGTTCGCCATCATGGGCGAAATCTACTATCGTACGATCTGGGGTGTGAAGCGGCCGCGCGTCGCACTGCTCTCGATCGGCGAAGAAGAGATGAAGGGCAACGAGCTCACGCGCGAGGCTGGCAATCTGCTCAGGCAGCTGCCGCTCAATTTCACGGGCAACGTGGAGGGTCGCGACGTATTCCGCGGCAACGTCGACGTCATCGTCTGCGACGGTTTTATCGGCAACATCGCCCTCAAGATCAGCGAGGGGGTGGTGGAGCATATCCGCGGGATGCTGAAGAAGGCGATCAAGAGCAGCCTGACTTCGCAGATCGGCTACGCTCTTTCGAAGCGCGCTTTCGACGATTTCCGCAAGCGCACCGATTATTCGGAATACGGCGGCGCACCGCTGTTGGGGGTTCGCGGGATTACCGTCATCGGCCACGGCCGGTCGAATCCCAACGCGATCAAGAACGCCATTCGCGTAGCGGCCGAACTCTGCCGCTCGCGCGTCAACGAGAAAATCGAACAGGAGCTTTCCGCTGCCGCCGCAATTCCCGCCCGCGGCTGAGCCGGCCGGAATCATCATGAGCAAGCTTGCCTTCCTTTTCCCGGGCCAGGCCTCGCAGTATCCCGGCATGGGCAGCGATCTCGCTGCGAATTTCCCCGAGTCGCGTGCTGTGTTCGAGGAAGCCGACTCGGTGCTCGGATTTCCGATTTCGAGGTTGTGCTTCGAGGGGCCTGAGGACACGCTCAAGCTGACGGAAAACACGCAGCCCGCCATCCTGACGGTTTCCGTAGCGGCCTATCGCGCGCTCGAAAAGCGCGGCGTGACGCCGGATTTTGTGGCGGGGCACAGCCTTGGTGAGTATTCGGCGCTCGTGGCCGCTGGGGCGCTCGCGTTTTCCGATGCTGTGCGCCTGGCGCGGCAGCGTGGTCGGTATATGCAGGAGGCGGTGCCCGCAGGGGAAGGCGCGATGGCCGCGATTCTGGGGCTTTCTCCGGCGGACGTCGCGGACATCTGCAAGAAAGCGGCGGACGGCGAAGTGGTCTCACCGGCGAATCTGAATTCGCCCGAACAGACTGTGATTTCCGGGCACGCCGCGGCCGTCAAGCGAGCGGTCGAGATTGCCTCGCAATCGGGCGCGAAGCGCGCCGTAATGCTTCCCGTGTCAGCCCCTTTTCACTGCGCGCTGATGCTTCCGGCGCAGGAGCGCTTCGGGCCGGACCTGCGCGCGACGCAGGTCAACGGGTTGCGTTTCCCACTCATCACCAACGTCGATGCCGAAGCCATCGAGTCCGGCGACGAGGCGCGCGAGGCATTGATTCGCCAGGTGACGCTTCCCGTCCGATGGCTTGATTCGGTGCGCGAGATGATCGACAGCGGCGTGAAGATTTTTGTGGAAGTCGGGCCGGGCAAAGTTCTTTCCGGCTTGCTGAGGCAGATCGATCGCTCGGTCCGTTGTTTCAACGTGGAAGACGCCGCGAGCTTGCAGGCGACGCTCGACAAGATCGCCCAGACGCGCGCCGAATCGTCCGAAAGTTAGGATCAAACCCAATTTTATGTTTTCGCTAAAAGACAAGGTTGCTGTCGTCACCGGCGCGTCGCAAGGCATCGGCCGGGCCACGTCGCTCGCGCTCGCGGAGGCCGGCGCCAAAGTAGCCGTGGCGGCGCGCAGCGCCGATAAGCTTGCGTCTCTCGTCGCTGAAATCGAAGCCATGGGAGCCGCCGCGCTCGCCGTGCCGATGGACGTTGCCGACGCTGCGCAGGTAAAGACCGGCTTCCAGCAAGCCCTCGCGAAGTTCGGGAGGCTCGATATTCTCGTGAACAACGCCGCAGTCACGCGCGACACTCTCGCGCTCCGGATGAAGCTCGAGGACTGGAACGCCGTGCTGCAAACGAATCTTACCGGCGCGCATCTCTGCATCCAGCAGGCGCTCGGCGCGATGCTCAAGCAGCGTTCGGGCCGCATTATCAATCTCTCTTCGGTCGTCGCCGAAACTGGGAACGCAGGCCAGGCGAACTACGTCGCGTCGAAGGCCGGGCTGATCGGCCTCACGCGCGCGATTGCCGTCGAGGTCGCCTCGCGCAACATCACCGTCAATGCCGTTGCGCCCGGCTTCATCGAGACGCCGATGACCGATCCGCTGCCGCAGGAATTGAAAGAAAAAATGAAGTCGCTCATCCCGCTTGGCCGCTTCGGCAAGGATCGAGAGATCGCCACGGCGATCGTATTCCTCGCAAGCGACGAGGCCGCCTACATCACCGGGCAAGTGCTCGACGTCAACGGCGGCATGCACATGGGATGAAACGGAATCGCGAGCAGCCTCGCCGCGACTCGCTGTTGCATCCGGGGAGAAGCGGGACTAAGGTTGACCGTGCGATACGCCCCCGCATAGAATGGGCGAGTCGAATGCGGGGTGCGATCCCTGTCTGGCGTCCGCCCCGTTTGGCGGAAACAGCCGAAATTGGAGGAACAATCAGAATGGCCAGCGTCGAAGAGCGCGTAAAGCAGATTATTGTCGAGCAGCTCGGTGTAGATGAAGGCGAAGTGACTCCCAGCGCTTCGTTTGTGGATGACCTCGGCGCCGATTCGCTCGATACTGTCGAGCTGGTCATGGCCTTCGAGGAAGCGTTCGGCGTCGAGATTCCGGATGAGGATGCCGAGAAGATTGCCACGGTGAAAGACGCCATCGAGTACATCGAGAAGCACGCCAAGGCAAGCAAGTAGTCCGCCGGTCGTCCTATTCCGAAACAGGAGAAGTCTCCTTTGAACCGCCGAGTCGTCGTGACTGGTGTTGGACTGGTCTGCGGATGTGGCATTGGGACCGAAGAGGTCTGGCGCAACCTGCTGGCCGGAAAGAGCGGCATCGGCCGGGTCACTCAGTTCGACATCACCGGCTTCGATTGCCAGATTGCCGGCGAAGTGAAGGGTTTCGATCCGCTGAACTGGGTCGAGAAAAAAGAACTGAAGAAGATGGCCCGGTTCATTCAGATCGCCATGGCTTCGTCGGATTTCGCGATGCGCATGTCAGGCCTCGAGGTTACGCCCGAAAATGAGGACGCTACCGGTGTCTACATTGGTTCGGGCATCGGCGGATTCGACGTTATCGAGCGGGAGCATTCGAAGTACCTGCATGGCGGTCCCGGCAAGATTTCCCCGTTTTTCATTCCTTCGGCGATCGTGAATCTCGCGGCGGGCAACGTCTCGATCCGCTACGGTGCGAAGGGACCGAATTCGGCCACGGCCACGGCTTGCTCCGCTGGGGCTCACGCGGTCGGCGACGCTTTCAAAATCATCCAGCGCTGCGATGCGGAAGTGATGATTGCAGGCGGCTCGGAGGCAGCGGTGACGCCGATGAGCATTGGCGGCTTCGGCGCGATGCGCGCGCTTTCGACCCGCAATGACGAGCCCGAGCGCGCCAGCCGCCCGTTCGATGCCGATCGCGAAGGTTTCGTCGTCGGCGAAGGCGCGGGCGTGCTGATTCTCGAATCGCTCGAATTTGCCCAGCGCCGCGGCGCGAACATCCTGGCCGAGATCGTCGGCTACGGGATGTCCGGCGACGCGTACCATATCACGCAGCCCGCCGAGGGAGGCGACGGCGGCTATCGCGTGTCGATGGCGGCCATCAAGGACGCCAAAATCACGCCAGATGACGTCAGTTACGTCAACGCGCACGGCACGTCGACGCCCCTAGGCGACGCGATCGAAACGGCGGCGCTCAAGCGCGTCTTCGGCGAGCGCGCAAAGCAAGTTCCCATCAGCTCGACGAAATCCATGACAGGGCACCTTCTCGGCGGAGCGGGCGGACTCGAGGCCGGGATCAGCGTTCTGGCGCTGCGCGATCAGATCATTCCACCAACGATCAATCAGGAGAATCCCGATCCTGCGTGCGATCTCGATTACGTCCCGAACCACGCGCGGAAGACGGAAGTCGTCTACGCGCTCTCGAACTCCTTCGGTTTCGGCGGCACCAACGCGTCGCTCCTCTTCAAGCGCTGGGATGGACGCTGACATGAAGATCGGCGTTTGCATCAAGCAGGTTCCCGCCAAGGATGCGCCGCTCGCCATTGTGGAAGGCAACGCGTGGATTCGCGAAGCCGACATCGGATTTGAGACCAACGAGCCGGACACTTACGCGCTCGAAGAAGCGCTACGCCTCAGGGAAAAGCACGGCGGAGAAGTAGTCGCGATTTCTATGGGGCCCGAGCGCGCGAAGCAAACCATCAAGGAAGCGCTCGCCAAGGGTGCCGAGCGCGGTATCCACGTCTCCGACAACGATTTCTACAAGCTGGATCCTCTCGCTTCGGCCCGTTCCCTTGGCGCAGCGATTCAGAGCGAGAATTTCGATCTGATTCTCACAGGGCTCCAGAGCGACGACCAGGGCTTCGGGCAGACGGGCGTCCTGCTCGCCGAACTACTTGGCCGCCCGCACGCCACGATCATCATGTCGATCGAAGTCACCGATGGCCGCCTGAAACTGAAGCGCGAGCTCGAAGCTGGGTGGTTCCAGTGGGTCGAGCTGCCTCTCCCCGCAGTGATCACGGTCCAGTCTGGCATTAACAAGCCGCGCTACGCCACGCTCAAGGGCATCATGGCGGCAAAGAAAAAAGAAATTGCGACTATGGAACGCGCCTCGCTCGGTATCCCGGATGCGCGGACGCAACAGGTCGAGCGCATTTACGTCCCGCAGAAGCAGAAAAAGACGGAGTTTATTACCGGATCGCCTAAGGAAATCGCCGCCAAACTGATTGAGAAACTCAAGCATGAAGCCCGGGTTCTCTGATAAACGACTGCCCCATGAAAATTTTCCTCATCACCGAGCAGCGCGAAGGCAAATGGAACAAAGTCAGCTTCGAGACTCTCGCCGCTGCGCAGCAGATCGCGCAGCAGGCGAAGGGCGCGCTTTCGGGCGTTGTGATCGGCAAGGGTGTGGCGGCGCTCGCCGGCGAACTTGCCGGTTACCAGCTCGACGAAGTGCTCCTTGTGGAACATGACCTGCTCGAAAAATACACACCCGATGGGTTTTCACTCGCGTTGCATGAGGTGATCGAAGGGGCCAAACCAGACCTCGTTTTGTTGCCGCACACGTACCAGGTCCGCGATTTCGCGCCCAAGCTGGCCGCGTCTCTTCAAAAGGGAATGATTGGCGATTGCATCGGCTACCGCTACGAAGGCGGCAAGCTCGTTTTCGTCCGCCAGATATTTCAGGGCCGCACCGCCGCGGACGTGGTCTTCACCGGCGAGCCACCGTGGATCGCGTCATTTCAAGCGGGTGCATTCCGTGCCGATCTTGCCGCGAAACATGCCGGTGGCAGCGCGCCGGTGAAGCCGGTGAGCGTCGGTCTGAAGCCTGAGCAGATTCGCACGAAGCCTTTGGAGCTTTTCCGGGAGGCGAAGCAAGCCGTCGATCTGACGCAGGCGCCGATTTTGGTCTCGGTCGGCCGCGGAATCAAGGCGCCGGAAAACATTCCCATGGCCGAAAAGCTCGCGAGATTGTTGGGCGGTGAAGTCTCGGCATCGCGGCCGATCTGCGATGAAGGGTGGCTGCCTATGGAACGTCAAATCGGCAGCTCCGGCCAGACGGTTGCGCCGAAACTCTACCTCGCGCTTGGTATCAGTGGTGCCATCCAGCACGTCGTCGGGATGAAGGGGTCGCGCACGATCGCCGCGATCAACAAGGACCAGAACGCCCCTATTTTCGAAGTCGCCGATTACGGCGTGGTCGGCGACATCTTTGAAATCGTTCCCGCGCTGATTGAGGAACTAGAAAAGGCCGGCACCAGTTGACGACCCGGTTTTCCGTACTTACTCCCCAACGATTGCTTCTGCCTCGATTTCAACGAGCATTTCCGGCGCGATCAGACGGCTGACCTCGACCATAGCCGTCGCCGGGCGAATTGTACCGAAGAATTCGCCGTGCGCCCGCCCGATTCTTTCCCAGTCGGCGATATGGGTCACGAATATTCTTGTACGCACCACGTCGGTCAGCGTCGCCCCCGCCTTCGAGAGAGCCGATTCAATGTTTCGCAGCACCTGGACCGTCTGCGCGTAGGGGTCCCCCGCGCCGACGACTTTGCCCTTGGCGTCTGTGGCCGTCGTCCCTGAAACGTGAATGTAAGGACCAACCCGCACCGCTCGCGAATAGCCGATGATCGGTTCCCACGCCGTTCCGGACGAAATGTTTTGCCGTTCCATTTTTCCTCCCATTATGGATCGAACCTCGCGCGCAAGTCAGGCGGGACAATCGGGCACAGCTTATCCCGCGTGCCGAAAATACGAAAGCGAATGCGCGCGATGAGGTCGTAAACCACATCGCGGACCGGCCGCGGAATTACGGCGAGTCCGCTTCCCAGAATCTGCCAACCGCCGCCCAGCCGCCGGAGAATGTGCACGAATGCGTTCGAGCGCACCAGCAGCACTCCGTTCTTGGTGAGCACGACGATGCTATCCGGCAAGCCGGATCGCTGCTCCACAGGCACCTGCGCTTCAAAGGTTGGCCCTTGCAAAGGCGCGAACCGGAAGGCATTCCCCGAGCGATCGTGTCTCAGCACAAACTTCACGGCGCCGTGGCACAGCCCGCAATGGCCATCGTAAAAGAGCATTTCGGTGTCGGGCGCGACCGGCGGCATCACATGAAAAGGATAGCACGCCGGAAGATGGCCTCTGTCGCGGGCCATCGCGGTCGGCGGAAACTGCTGCTGGACAGAATTTCGGTAAGTCTCTAAGCTACTCGAAGCTAGAAGCTTTTGAGGAGAGATGCCTTCCGTGAAGTGCAACAACATCCTTGAGACGATTGGCAACACCCCTCTCATTCGGTTGAACCGCGTGGCCAAGGGTGTGCCTCCGGAAGTCTACGTGAAGGCCGATTATCTGAATCCGGGCGGGTCGATCAAGGACCGCATTGCCGTCTGGATGATCGACGACGCCGAGCGTAAAGGGCAGCTCAAGCCTGGCGGCACGATCATTGAAGGGACCTCCGGCAACACGGGCATGGGCCTCGCGCTCGTCGCGGCGGTCCGGGGATACAAGGTCGTCTTCACAATCACGGACAAGCAGTCGCGCGAGAAGATCGATCTGCTGAAGGCATTCGGCGCGGAAGTGATCGTATGCCCGACCGCCGTCGAGCCGGAAGACCCGCGCAGCTATTATTCCGTGGCGAAGAAATTGGCGCGCGAAATTCCCAACTCGTTTTACCCCAATCAGTACGAGAACCCCGGAAACCCCGAGGCGCACTACCGCACGACCGGTCCCGAAATCTGGAAGGACACCGAAGGAAAAATCACGCACTTCGTCTGCGGGCTCGGCACCGGCGGCACGGCCACGGGTGTGGGGCGCTTTCTCAAAGAGCAGAACGCGAACGTGAAGGTCATCGGCGTCGACCCGTACGGGTCGCTTTTCTATGACTATTTCAAGACGCGCAACATCGGCAAGGCCCGCACGTATGTGGTCGAGGGCATCGGCGAAGACATTCTGCCGTCCACCATGGATTTCAGCGTGCTCGACGACGTCGTGCAGGTGAACGACGAAGAGTGTTTTCTCTGGGCGCGGCGGCTGGCAAAGCGCGAAGGGATTTTCACAGGCGGCTCGGGCGGGGGATGCGTGTCCGCGGCGGTGCATGTCGCCAAGGATTGCAAGAAGAGCGATCTTGTCGTCGCTTTTCTGCCGGACACCGGCAGTCGCTATTTGAGCAAGATTTACAACGATGGCTGGATGCGCGAGCACGGATACGCCGATGCCGAAGTGACGCTCACGGCCGCAGACGTTATTCGCGTAAAACGCCAGAATGGCAAGACCCGCGAACCGATCGTTGTGGGTCCCAACCGCACGGTCTTCCAAGCCCTCAACACGATGCAGCAACAGGATATTTCCCAGCTCCCGGTCTTCGAGGACGAGCGTTCGATCGGCACGATTTTCGAGGACCAGGTACTGAACCTCGCCCTACAAGGAAAGGACCTACGCAAACTGATCGTCCGCGAAGTGATGGGCGCTGCGCTGCCTCAAGTGCCGTCGAATGCGCCAGTTGAAAAGGTTACTCACCTGCTCAGCCACGAGAGCCCTGCTGTCTTCGTGGAGATGGAAGACGGCAAACTCGAAGTCCTCACGAAATTCGACCTGATGGACACCATCGCTGGCCTCGTCGGCCAGAAGCGTTGAGGTTCGTCTCCTTAGGCTCAGACCCTGGGGGAGCCGGATCCTATAACTTCGCTACTCGTCCGACTCGGGAACGCCATCGCCGGTTTGTTTACTCTTGGTGAGTGATCCTGCGGGCATTGCGTGTGTGTGGCAATGCTTCTTCATAGACAGGGGCGCGTGCATCGCTGTTTAGCGCCGCAACAAATTGCTGAAGCATACTAATGAAGAGCTTCCTTTGGCGCGGCGTAAATGGGGACAAAATACGCGCCCGTGCACGAGCTGCGCTGGGAAGAATGCGCTTCAACAGTTCAAACCCGCGCGGACTGAGCCGGAGAGCGTAGCGCCGACGATCGCTGGCACTTCGCGCACGGATGACTACCCCGCGTTTGATCAGATTGGAAAGGACCAACGCCGTTGTAAACCGGTCCAAGCCCGCGTTTCGTGAAACTCCCGCCTGATCGGTTCCTGGGTTCTCCTTCACCACGGCCAGCACCAGATACTGGGTAGACGTAACGCTGAACTCGCGGCATTCGTAGGTGAAGATCGAGCTTGCGATATGGCGCGCGCGCCATAATAGGAAGCCGGGTCGTTCGTACAACGGACTATTGAGACTGATCTTTAGAGTGCCTTGGTTTCGACTCAAAGGCGCGATGGTGCCTCTCCGACGCAGGGGTTCAAGCTTGGGTGGCCGTCGGAATTGCGGCTTGCGTCGTGAAATCTCCATTTGTTTTTTTCTCTTTGTAGTCAGATGACCCACTCAGGGTGAGCTTTACACTTCCTTCTAGTACATACAATACCTGTGATGCAGTAATTCATCCCGTGACGTACGACACCTTTCGAGTAGGTCAGAGACAAGCAGGGACCTGTATACAAGCAGAGGGTGGGCACTGGGCGTGCGCGACCCTGCCACGCTAATTTATGTTGTTGACGCATGTCTAAATTAGGATGACGTATGTGTATTTTGTCTTGACAAGCCTTGCAGAAAGATAGTAGAAGCACCGGACGATTCCCGTCCCGGTGTATCTGCAACACATTGGACGGGGCGCGCGGTGGGGAAATGCGAAAGCGCCGCAACGCAATCCGCGGTTAGGGGCCAATTTGAGAAGGATTTGGGTGGGAATTACATCGACCAATCGGGGGGGTGGGGTAATGAGTACAAGATCGTCTGCCGCAAGATTTGCGTCTGCGCTTTTCGTTTGCTTTCTAGCGCTGTTTGTTTGCGTCTCCGTGTCTATGGCTCAGACGTCGTCAACAGGCGCGCTGACCGGAACCGTAACTGATCCATCGGGCGCGGTGATTTCCGGCGCGACCGTCACGGCCACCAACGTCGGCACCGGCCAGTCGCGCACCACCACGACCGATTCCAGCGGCTCGTATAAGTTCTCGCTGCTGCCGCCCGGCAACTACTCCGTGAAGTTCTCCGCCAGCGGCTTCAAGACCGCCGAGGTGCCGTCGGTTGCCGTGAACGTGACCGAGACCCCTGTGCTGAACAAGAGCCTCGAAGTAGGGGCGCAATCGGAGAAAATTACGGTTGAGTCCACCGCCGAGACCATCCAGACGCAGAACGCCACGAACGGCGGTCTCGTAGGCTCGCAAGAAGTGGTCGATCTGCCCTTGGTTTCCCGCAACTACACACAGATCGTCAACCTCTCGCCGGGAGTGGTCAGCAACGTAACTACTGCTTCCTCGGTTGGAAACGGAACGGTAGACGTTTCAGCGAATGGAGCCAGGCAGAATCAGAATAACTACTCGATGGACGGCTCTTCGATTGTCAACTACGTCAGCGGCACCGCGGGTCAAACTGGCAGTTATCCCGGCATTGCAATTCCCAATCCGGACACGATTCAGGAATTCAAGGTACAGACCTCGCAATACGACGCCAGTTCCGGGCGGAATCCGGGCGTGAACGTCGAAGTTGTCACGAAGGGCGGGACGAACCAGTTCCACGGCGCGGCATGGGAATTCAACCGCAACAACTTCTTCAACGCCAATGATTTCTTTTACAAGGCCAGCGAGGCGAGCCTACATCAACCGAATGCGCCGCAGACCTTAAAACAGAACACATTCGGCGGCACTTTCGGCGGCCCGATTAAGAAGGACAAACTCTTCTTTTTCGGCTCCTATCAGGGCCTGCGGCAGATCAACGGAATCGGCACCAGCGGTTTCGCCGCCGGCTACGAGCCCAACGTCGATCTAATGCCCTGGAATGATTATGCGGACTTCAAGAGCGGCGTTTGCACGGACCTCCGCTGCACCAATGACGTCCCCGCGTACAAAGCCTATTTGGGGAGCGTATTCGCAGGTCAGACAGGCTTTTTCTCTTTTGCCGGCGGCACGGGCGTCACGGTCAAACCCTGCACGGCCGGTGACGCCACCTGCAACAGCACGAACATTACGAATACCGCGGTTGGGATGCTGCAAGCAAAGGGCGTCGTCAAGGGAGGCTACAACCAGGGCTTTTACTTTCCCAGCGCGCCCGCATCCTGCACCGGCCCTACTGGCTGCACGGTCGCCATTTCCGACCCCACCGTGGCCAATGAAAACCAGTACATGATTAACACGGACTACGTCATCTCGAGCAAGCACACGCTCTCGGAGAGATATTTCCTATCGCAAGATCCGCAGAACCAGACCTTCAATTGCTTTATTCTCGCTGGGAATTGCAATCCAGGCGCCCCCGTGAACGCTGATTACATAAGTCACGTCGGCCAACTGAAGCTGACCTCCCTGCTGACCAGCAGCCTCGTCAACGAAGCGCGCTTTTCGTTTCACCGCGACATCGAGAACAACCAGGATCCGAACAAAGTTCCCGCCTGTGGTCTCCCGAACGGCGCCACGATCATTCCGTTGGAGAACAACGGTCACTCGTGTCCGCCTGTGAACACCACATTTTCCGAATTCAACCAGGTGCCGATCCTCGACATCTTGGGAGTTTCGGGGACTTCCGCCTGGAGCCAGGGCGGAAACTTTTCCATGATCTCCAGCAACTTCATCAATACCTATCAATTTGGTGATCAGATCTCTTGGAATCACGGAAAGCAGGCGATTCGCGCGGGATTCGAGGGCGAGCGAATTCTGTACAACAATACGATTCCGGCTGCCGGACGTGGCGAACTTCTCTTTTACGGCACCCCCGACTTTTTGACCAGCAGTGCCGGGCCGGCGATCGACGGCACGCTCGCTACACCCACGGGCGGCATCGCCCTCGGCTTCGGCTTGGCTGGGCAATTGACTCACTACAATCGAATCAACGCGTTTGACTGGTACGTGCAGGATGACATCAAGGTGAGCAGAAAGCTCACCGTGAATGTGGGCTTGCGCTGGGAGTACGACGGATTCCCGGACGACAAGAGCGGCGAGTTTTCCAACGTCTGGGACACCCAACTGGCTAAGGTCAACACGGGTTCCTACTTCCTGAATAATCCAACCGGCACACTGGTCGGATTCGTAGTGCCCTCCAACTTCGCAGTCAGCAAGTTTGGGCTCACTGCACCTGACGGTGCAACCGGTGTTCTGGTCAACAGCAATAAGACACTGGTGCCCGGCACGCCGCTCGACAATTTCGCGCCCCGCATTGGCGTTGCCTGGCAGCCGTTTGGCGAACGCTTTGTCGTCCGGGCGGGCTATGGATGGTTCTACGATCGCATCTACGGCAACCTCTTGATCGACAACCAGCTGAACCTGCCGCCTTATTCGGAAGCAGCCGCGGGGCCCTTCCCCTTGAGTGAGGAGGACGTACTGCACGAACCCTTTGAAGGGGGGGCCCTGCCAGGCACGCCCCTTGTCTGGACGCCGCGCTACATCTTCGCGACAGGCACTGGCTCCTATGTTTCCTCGGGATTGGGGTACACTTCCGACTCGCCGCAAATGGCTAGCCGCCTCCCGCTCACACAGGAATACAACCTAGACCTGCAGTACGAATTCGCACACGGCTGGGTCGCCGATATCGGCTATGTGGGCAGCCACGGCATCCACCTCTACAACTACTCGGCGGATGTCAACCTCGGAAAGCTGGTTGCAGGCGCGCCGAATGAGCCTACGGGCGCGCAGAATGCGAGGCTGGTGTCAGGTTCGTTGCCTTTCAACGATCCTGCTAATACGAATCCCGTCACGGTGAATACGACCGCCAACGTGGACGAGCGCGTGGCTTATCTCGGTTTCGCGCCGGCAGGCGTCGCGACGACCGACACAAACGGGGACTCCCTCTACAACAGCTTCCAGGCGCAACTCAAACATCAGTTCTCCCATGGTCTGCTCGTTCAATTCGCGTACACGTGGAGCAAGGCCTTCACGGATGTCGACTCGTCCGAGGCTGGGAGCGGCATCAACCCACCGGGCGAAACGCTCTACGGGGCTTCCAACAGCAACAACTCCCTCGATTTGCGCCAGCAATACGGGCCGGCCTCGTTCAACCGCCCGCAGCGGGCTGTAATCACATACAGCTACGACCTCCCGTGGAAACACGAAGAGGGCTTCTCCGGCAAATTGCTGAGCGGCTGGACTATCTCGGGTGTGACCACGATCCAAGATGGTCTGCCCTTCACAATCACTGATAGTAATGGCGGTTCCATCTACTTCGGCACAGGTACGAACTCCCGGGCACAGTTTGCGGACCCCGTCAACTGCAACTCGCAGGGTGTCTGCCAGTCGGGAATTCCGGTTGCCACTTCTGGCAGCACGACTGCAAGGGTGATCAGCGGACACTGGATTAATGCCGCAGCGTTCACCTCCACGCCATGCATCGGCGGTACGACGCCGGGCACATGCATAGTGGGCGTCAATGGCGCGGGCACTGGCTTCGGCGACTCGGGCCCCGGCATCATCACCGGTCCCGGCCAGTTCAACTGGGACACGGCAATCGTGAAGAACACCAAGCTTTGGGAGCACGGCACACTCCAATTTCGGACGGAGTTTTACAATATCTGGAACCATCCGCAGTTCGATCCGCCGTTCGGAAATAACGTGAGTGGCTTCTCTCCCCCGTTCGGGAAAATCACGTCCACCTCAACCACGCCGCGCGTGATCCAGTTCGGCTTGAAGTACCTCTTCTAGGTCCTTGGGCGCCGCGATGGCGGAATGAATTTCATGGTTCCCCCTCCCTTCCGGTTCACCCGGAAGGGAGGGAATCTCGGAGGTATAGATCGCAGCTAACTCAAGGCTTCAGCATCATCCTGAATCTGCCCGATCCCATCGTGGGATGCAGGTAGGTCGTTGTTCTCTTTACCAGTACACCACCTGATTTCCCCCAATTGTCGATTATTGTCTTGACACGTTCTTCCGCACTGTGATATTTCCCCGTCCACGTGCATACTCCGACGCTTGGGTGGTAATCGATTAACGGGCCTGATTTTGCATTTGGCGGTAACGCGCGGCTATTCGCGCGTGGGTGGGGACCGAAATTGATCAATTGGGGGGGCAGGTCATGAACGCAAGGCCTTCAGCAGGAAGAGTTATATCTGCGCTGTTCGTTTGTTTCGTGGTTCTGTTTGTTTGCGTCTCTGTGTCCTTCGCGCAATCGTCGACTACAGGCGCGCTGACCGGGACGGTCAGCGATCCTTCGGGCGCCGTCATCTCCGGCGCGACCGTCACTGCCACGAATATTGGGACGGGCCAGGAGCGCACCACGACGACAGACGCCACAGGCAGCTTTAAGTTTTCGCTTTTGCCTGGAGGCAACTACAGCGTAAAGTTCGCCGCCAGCGGGTTCAAGACGTCTGAGGTCCCCTCAGTCACTGTGAACACCACGGAGACTGCCGTGCTGAACCAAAGCCTCTCCGTGGGCGCGCAGGCGGAGCAGATTACCGTCGAGTCCACGGCGGAAAGGCTGCAGACGCAGAACGCAACCGTCGGCACACTCGTCGGGTCGAAAGAAGTTACGGATCTGCCTCTCAGCTCGCGCAACTACACGCAGATTATTGACCTCTCGCCTGGCGTCGTCGCCAACGTGGCCAGCGCCGCTGCAGTCGGCAATGGTACGCAGGACATCAACGTCAATGGCTCCGGGTCCGACCAGAACAACTACATGATGGATGGCGCGTCTGTTACGAACTACGGCAGCGGCGGTGGCGCGCAGTCCGGCAACTTCCCTGGCATTGGGATTCCGAATCCGGACTCGATTCAGGAGTTTAAAATTCAGACGTCTCAATACGATGCCGAGTATGGCCGCAACCCCGGCGCAAGCGTCAACGTAGTTACCAGGGGCGGCACGAACAATTTTCACGGCGCCGCATGGGAGTTCTTCCGCAACAGCGCCCTCGATGGCAATGATTTCTTCAACAAGAACTCCGAACTAAGTCTCGACGAGAAGAACAAGCCCGAGATTTTGAATGAGAACCTGTTCGGCGGCACGATTGGCGGTCCGATCAAGAAAGACAAGCTTTTCTTCTTCGGTTCCTATCAAGGGTTCCGCCAGAAGAACGGAGTCGGCACCAACGGCTTCGCAACGGGGCTCGCCGCCGGCGTCCAATTGCCACCATTCAGCGAACCGAATGGCACTCGCGCCGATACGCCGGGCCTTACCGTCCCCCTGAACCTGACAGCTGGTGGCGCGCCGTGCGACGCTTCGACGTATCGCAAGTACCTGGGATGCACGTTCGCCAACAACGTGGGTCTCCTCGGGCTGCTCCTCGGTCCTAACGCTCAACTTGGGACAGGCGTTCCAGTGGCTCAGAACGGATCGAACATCAACCAGGTTGCCATAAATATGCTTCAGTTGCCGGGGCCCAAAGGCGGTGTGAACGGAGGTTTCTATTTTCCCAGCATTCCGTTCGGATCGAACGGCCTGCCCATCACATCGGCACCCGTGACCATTTCGCAAGCCATCCAAGCCAATGAAGATCAGTACCTTGCAAACTTCGATTGGGTCATTTCGAACAAGAATACGCTGTCGGAGCGGTTCTTTACTTCCAAGGACCCGCAAATCCAGCCGTTCGTTTGCCTTGGTTTTGTGGGCGCCCCGGGCGTCAACAATTGCGATCCGGGTGCGCCGGAGAGCGTAACGTACACTGCCGACAGCGGCGTGCTCAAGCTCACGACGGTGGTGACGAGTAACTTCGTCAACGAAGCGTTGTTTTCCCTTCAGCGATCCACCACGGTCGCTTCCCCGGACAACTACCATACGGGTTGCTCGGTGGGGATTATTCCCCCGATTGCCAACGGCAATTGCGCCAACCTTTCCAACATCAAGAATCTGAACCCGATACCTGCGCAGTTGCCAACGATCGGAATTTTTGGTCTTCCCGCGATCAACCTAGCGGGTGGCACTGTCGTAACCCCGGGGCCGTGGAACAATGGCGGAAACTTCTTTGCCTCGGCCACGAATTTTTTCACCACCTTTCAGTTCAAGGACCAGATTTCCTGGAATCATGGCAAGCATGCGATTCGCGCGGGTGCCGAGGGCGATCGCATTCAATACAACTGGACGCTGCCCGGGAGAGGTGGTCTTGCTTTCCCGACTATCGCCGACTTCTTGACGAGTTCGAGCGGCGGAGCGAACGCCGGCACGCCCGCGGCTCCGGGTGGAGTTCTCGCCAACTTTTACGGGTACTCTAGCCCGATTGGCAACCCGCACTACCAGCGGACCAACGAGTTCTCCGCCTTTGCGGAAGACGACATCAAGTTGACCCGAAAGCTCACGTTGAACCTGGGCATCCGCTGGGAGTATGACGGATGGCCGTCTGACATAACAGGTCTGTTCACGAACGGCTCGCCCGAACAGGCCGCCCTGGTGAACACGGGTTCTTTCTTCCTGGGCAACGAAGTCGTCAATGGTCCCGGTACTCCGAGCAACACGATCGGCACCCTCGTGGGGTATACGGTCCAGTCAAATTACAACCCCAATCTTGCCCGCTGTGGAACCGCCGCAGTGCCCGCCGCGTGCGGATTGGCGGCCCCGGCTGGCGTTTATGGTTGCCCCGGTCCCTCCTGCTATCCCGGCGGAGCGACTGGAGTTCTCTTCAACACCAACAAGACGCTGATAAACGGCTCACCCGTGGCTAATTTTGGGCCGCGCATCGGCATAGCGTGGCAGCCGTTCGGCAACAGATTTGTGGTCCGCGCGGGCTATGGCATCTTCTACGACGCGGTGTATGCGAACCTGCTGGCCAATAACAACGCGGGTAATGCACCCTACTCTGGTGCAGTTCCTGCTGTTCCGGCTAATTCCCTGGACCTGCCCGGTCCTACAAACCTGATCTTCGGATGGCTCCCTCGCACGCTGAACGTCGGTGCTGGCACCGCGGCAACTGGCGCTACGGTCGTCACTGCTAACGAAGGCGGCGAGGGCGTGGGCACTACTTCCGACGCACCGACCATGCGCACGCCCCTGATTCAGCAGTACAACCTCGATCTTCAATATGAGTTTGCGCACAACTGGATCGCGGATATCGGCTACGTCGGCACGCATGGCACGCATTTGTACGATTGGGCGCGCCCCATCAACATCGCGTTTCTCGCACCGGGCGCTCCCAACGAGCCAACCGACCCGCAGAACGCAAGAATGATCTTGGGATCGGGCGGACAGGGTACTCCCGCATCCTTCCCATTCAATGATGTCGGCAACACCAACCCTGCCACGCGGATCATCGACAACACGGAATCGAATGCACCTGGCCGCGTCTCATTACTCGGATATAGCCCCACCGGCATGTCGACGACCAACACCATTGGCGACTCCAAGTACAATAGCTTGCAGTTCAGCCTCAGGCATCAATTCTCCAACGGCCTGTTGCTTCAGGCGTCCTACACGTGGAGTAAGCTCATGACGAATGTCAATGGCGCTGAGGGTGGCGGCGGGATCGCCGCACCGGGCAACGTTCTCTCGGGCGGTGCATCGAGCAACGATCCCCTCGACTTTGGTCAACAGTACGGGTTGGCGGCGTTCAACCGCCCCCAGCGCCTTGTGGTTGCATATAGCTACGACCTGCCGCTTACGAAGCACGCGGAAGGGTTCACGGGCAAGGCATTGAGCGGATGGCAGATTTCCGGTGTGACCACTGTCCAGGACGGCGAGCCTTTTACGGTCACCGACGGAACTGGCGGCACAATTTACTACGGCGCAGGAGGATCAGGATTCGGTGGCGAAGGCGTCCGAGCTGAGTTGGAGCCGTCGGCCACCGGGGCCTGCAGCGCCCTTGGTGTTTGCAAAACGATCGGCGGAGCTAGTACCGGAAGCAACTATCAACGCGTGGTGAGCGGTATAGGCACCGCGGCAGGAGTAGGAGGCTGGATCAATACACTCGCGTATGGCGGTTTCACGGGCGCGGGAGGCGCTTATGCCCAACTGGGCCCGCCATGCATTGGAGGCACGGTACAGGGTGCGTGCGCCACATCCCTTGGTGCTGTGGGCTTCGGAAACTCCGGCATCGGAGCGATCATGGGGCCCGGCCAGTTCAACTGGGATTTGTCGATAATCAAGAACACCAAGGTGACCGAAGGCACCAACATTCAATTCCGGGCGGAGTTCTACAATCTTTGGAACCACCCGCAATTCAACCCGCCGGTCAACGACGCCAGCACTGCGTTTTTCGGCAAAATCTTCAGCAGCTCGGTGCCTCCGCGCATCGTGCAGCTTGCTTTGAAGTTCAGCTTCTAGGCGGCGAAAACCTTAACCGGCCCCATCCCCTTCATCGGGGATGGGGCTTCTTCTTGCTTGTCGGCCAAATTGCTTCCGTCTTTGCGGCATTCTCTGATAGCATGAAGCTTCGCGCTTTTCGAATACTCCCCAGTCTGGAGCAACACGAACATGGCACTTGCATGTGAAATCTGCGGCAAAAAGCCGCACTACGGTAATACGATCAGCCACGCGCACAATGTCACGCGCCGCCGCTGGAATCCGAACCTCCGCCGCGTCCGGGCCGTCGTCAACGGCGCACGCAAACACGTGCGCGTCTGCACCGCCTGCATCCGCGCCGGCCGCGTGAAGAAAGCTGCCTGAAGCCATTCCTGTTTCCCCTCGGAAGGAGCGCCGGTTGAAGCGCAGAATCCTCGTTCTTGCGATGGTCGCCGCTTGCGCCCTTGCGGCATCCTGCCGGCGGGAACTCGCGCCCGGGCCGGATGTCTGGGCCGTCGTGAATGGCAAGGAGATTCAGCGCGGCGAGGTTGAAAAGCTCTTCCGCTCGCGTGTGAACGCCGACGCACCTGCGCCCTCGCAGGAAGAGGCGCTATCCCTGAAGCTCAGCATCCTCGATGAACTGATCAATAGCGAAATCCTGCTCGAACGCGCCCAGAAGATGAACCTCGTCGCGAGCGACGCCGAAGTCGAAGACAAATTCACCGAGTCCAAGAGCCCGTACACCGAGGAGGAGTTCCAGAAGAAGCTCCAGGAAACCGGGCTTACCGTGGACGATTTGAAGAGCGACATCCGCCGGCAGCTCTCGATCCAGAAGCTGCTGAACCGCGAGGTCGTCGCGAAGATATCCATCACCGATCAGGACATCTCCGATTTCTATGCGAGAAATCGCGCGCAATTCAACGTCACGGAAACGCAGTACCACGTTGCGCAGATCGTCGTCACGCCCCGCCCCGACCCCACGGTCCACAATCGCAAGAACGACAAGGCGGCCAATGAAGCCGAAGCCGAACGCAAAGCTGTCATGCTCGCGCAGAAACTCAATGCCGGCGCTGACTTCAACGAGCTCGCCATGGACTATTCCGAGGACCCAAGCGCCTCGACCGGCGGTGATATCGGCTTCGTTCCGGAATCGGCGCTCAACCAGTCCGATCCGGCCCTCAAGAGCGCCGTTCTGGCCATGAAACCCGGCCAGGTGACGCAACCGGTTCCTCTCAGGGGTGGCGGCTACCGCATCCTGAAGCTGATCGCAAAGGAAACCGCGGGCGATCGCCAGCTCTCCGATCCCCAGGTCCAGCAGGCCATCCGCGACGCTCTGCGTACCCGCAAAGAACAACTTCTCCGCTCGGCGTACCTCATTGAAGCGCGCGACGAGGCCCATGTCACAAACTACCTCGCGCGCCAGATCCTCGAAACCGCGGGCAAGCTCCCCGACGCAAAGTAGCGATCGCTAGGCCACGACTGCGAGCACTTCGCCCGCGCCGACGGCCTGGTTTTCGGAGACGAGCAGCCGTTCCACGGTCCCGGACTTCGGCGAGCGCACTTCGTTCTGCATCTTCATCGCTTCGATCACCAAGATTCCCTCACCCGCCTCCACCCGCTGGCCCGTCTTTACAAGCACACGAACCACTTTCCCCGGCATCGGCGCGACCACCTGCTGGCGGCCTGCGGCCTCGAATGCTGTGCCGCCATGGCGACGCCACTGCCGCGGATCGCGGATTGCCGCCGCGTATTCGCGTCCCGCGACCGTGACCCGCAGGCCCGCGGCATGGGCCTCTACGCGGGCTTCGAGCGACGCCCCCGCAATCAGAATAGAGTAGATTCCCGGCGCGACCTCAACGGCGTCCGCTTCCACGGCGCGGCCGTCAATCTTGCACCGCACGCGCCGCCCGCCCCGGCCGTCGGCTTCGAGTTCGACCGTGCGCGCCTTGCCCCCGAGTTCGATTTCGAGTTTCATCAGTTGATCTTGGGCTGCCGTCGGCGGCGCGGGCGCAGGATGGTTATCGCTCCGGCTCGCGGTTGAGCTGTTCCCGCCTGCCTTCCAGTTTCCAACGCGACTCCGGCGCGCTCGCTTCGGCTGCCGCCCTGCCGCCGGAAGCGCCACTGCCCGAAATGTGCCAGAGCGCGGCCGCCAGCAGCGCGGCATCTTCCGCATGGGATAATACGGCCCCGCCCGCTGCCTGCAACCCGGGCGCAGGACGGCTCAGAAAATCGTCCAGCCATCGCGTGTAGATGTCGCCGCTCCGGAAATCAGGAGCGGCGAGAATCCTGCGAAGGAGGGCGACGTTCGTTTTGATGCCGCTCGCGCAATACTCCTCGAGCGCCCGCATTAGTCGCGCGATGGCCTCGCTGCGGTCGTTCCCGTACGCGATCAGCTTCCCGAGCATCGGATCGTACTCGTTCGGCACCGTCCAGCCGCGGTACACGCCGTCGTCGAGCCGGATTCCGGGGCCGCTTGGCGCCCGGTATTCAAGGATCTTGCCGGGCGAGGGAAAGAAATTATTGTCCGGGTCCTCGGCGTAGATGCGGCATTCGACCGCGTGGCCGCGCAGGGCAACATCGCACTGCGTGAGAGGCAACCGCTCGCCCGCCGCGACCCGAATCTGCAGCTTCACGAGATCGAGCCCTGTTACGCTCTCGGTCACGGGATGCTCGACCTGCAGGCGCGTGTTCGTCTCGAGAAAGTAGAAGTTGCGTTCCGCGTCCACCAGGAATTCAACCGTGCCCGCATTCGAGTATCCGGCGGCGCGCCCGAGCTTTACGGCGCACTCGCCCATCGCGCGTCGCAGTTCTGGAGTCATCACGGGCGAGGGCGCCTCTTCGATCACCTTCTGATATCGCCGCTGCACGGAACATTCGCGATCGCCCAGGTGAATGATGTTGCCGTGAAGGTCCCCCAGAATCTGAATTTCGATGTGCCGCGGCCGTTGCAGGTATTTTTCGAGGTAGAGCCGGTCGTCGCCAAAAGCGTTCTGCGCTTCCGATGCGGCATTGCGCCACGCGGAAGCGAACTCTGCTTCGCTCTCCACGAGCCGCATCCCTTTGCCGCCGCCTCCGGCCACTGCCTTCAGCACAATCGGGAAGCCGATCTGCTTTGCCGTCGCGAGCGCTTCCGAGGGATTCTCGATGGGGTCGAGCGTCCCCGGCACGGCCGGAATACCTGCTTCGCGCGCCACGTGGCGTGCCGCCGTCTTCGAGCCGAGTTTTTCCATCGCTTCCGGCGGAGGTCCGATGAAGGTGAGGCCCGCGGAGGCACAGGCGCGCGCGAACGCCGGATTCTCGGCGAGGAATCCGTAGCCGGGATGAACCGCGTCGCATCCCGCCTCGCGCGCCGCGTGGATGATCTTTTCAATCGAGAGATAGCTCTCGCGCGAAGGAGCGGGACCGATTGGATAGGCTTCGTCCGCCAGACGCACATGCAGCGCGGTGCGGTCGACGTCGCTATAGACGGCCACGGCGCCCACGCCGAGTTCGCGGCACGCACGCAGGACGCGCACGGCGATCTCGCCGCGATTTGCGATCAGAATTTTCCGGAACATACTGTGCCCGTGTGGCCCGACCGGCAAGGCGAAATTCTAGCACGCCGGTCGCGAAGTCTTGCGCGCACTTGGCAGCCTCCCGCAAAGCGGCTATCATGGCCGCGCCTCGCCGGGCAAGCGCCGCGCCGAAAGTGAGCGAACGGATGGAGCCGTCAGAGCAGAATCACTGGAAAAAGACCGCAGCGGAGGCGGCCGTCAAGCTCGTCGAAGACGGAATGGTCCTCGGCCTCGGGACCGGCTCGACCGCGGCATTCTTCGTTGAGGCGCTCGGGCGGCGCATCGCCGAGGAGCGTCTGCGCGTGGCGGGGATTCCGACTTCGGCCAAAACGGCGGCGCTCACGCGCTCTTTGAAGATCCCGCTCACCACGTTTGCCGGCCACGCCCGGATTGATCTCACTGTCGACGGCGCCGATGAGGTCGAACTCGAAACGCTCTACCTGATCAAGGGCCACGGCGGCGCGCTTCTGCGCGAGAAGATCGTCGCCGCGGCAAGCGAACGAATGGTGGTTGTAGCCGACGAGACAAAGCTGGTCGAACGACTCGGCTCGCTGGTCTCCGTTCCCGTTGAGGTCGTGAAATTCGGCTGGCAGGCCACGGAGAGAGCGCTTCACGATCTCGGCGCCAATCCATCGCTGCGGCTCGGCGCGGACAAGAAGCCCTACGTCACCGACGGCGGAAACTACATCATGGATTGCGCATTCGGGGCGATGGAAAAACCGAAGGAAGTCGCGCACCATCTCGACCATGTGATCGGCGCGGTCGAGCACGGACTTTTTCTGGGATTTACGCGAGAAGTGTTTGTCGGTGGCCGCGACGGCCTTCGAGTCCTGAAAAGCAAATAGAGAATAGGGCTCGGGCGGGAGCACGAGGAGCGCAGCCGACAAATCGCTGTCAGCCGCGCTCCTTTCCCCCCGTGGTTAATTCTTCGCCGCGGCGCAGGCTCGCGGATAGACGGCGTCGAGAGCTCCCCAGAGCGCCTTCAGCGTGCGCTCGGCGGCGCAGAGCACGTCAAACGCATCTCCGTCTGCCTGGCTGGCGAGCCAGCCTCGCCACGCGGCGCGGTGGCGCACGTCGGCTTCCTCGTGGACCGCGAAATAGGCGAGAGCGCGGGGTTCCGTGATGTCATAGAACCGGCGCAGCCCGGAGATCTTTTGCGCGGCGATCTCGGGCACCTGCGCTTCGTAGGCGTAGAAAGAAGCGACGGCTTGCGCCAGCGTCCCCTGGTCGGTGACCTCGTCGAACGTGTCGAGCAGGGCCGCGATTCCGGGCAGCGGACGCGCGCCATCGAGAGCCGCGTTGCTCACGCCGAGCGACTGCGCGAACTGGCGCCAGAGCTGCGGATGCGGGGCCTCCGGATCGAGCTCGTCGTAGAGATTCTCGTTCACGAGTTTTGCGAGCGTGCCGTTTGTGCGGCCCGCGAGCTGCTTCAGATTCTCGGGGAAAGCGCGAACGTGTTGATAATACTGTTCCGCGTAGAGCTGGAGCGCTTCCTTCGAAAGCTTTCCTTCAATCCACGCCTGATAGAACGGATGCTTTAGGAGGTGGTGCTCTGCGATGAGGGCATCCAGCGATTCGAGCATTGTTTTTGCTTTTGCACGGTTCTTCATTGCGATTTCTTGGTTACCCCTTGTTTGGCAGTGATGCAAACCCGCGGAATCTTACTCGAAATCCCCCCCCAAATCCAGCGCGTGCCGGCCGTATCACTCCCGCAGCGTGCCGGCCGTTCCACTGGATGAAACGCTCCTATAAGGGAATGTTGCCGTGCTTTTTGCGCGGATTCGCGTCGCGCTTGTTTTCGAGGGAGCGCAGCGCAGTGACGATCTTGGCGCGCGTTTGCGAGGGTTCGATCACCGCGTCGATGTATCCGCGCTCGGCGGCGACGTAGGGATTGGCGAACCGCTCGCGAAAATCTTCGATCTTCTCGCGGCGCAGCCTTTCGCGTTCCGCTTCGGGCGCGCGATCGATCTCGCGTTTGAAGACGATGTTCACCGCGCCCTCCGGGCCCATGACGGCGATTTCCGCGGTGGGCCAGGCATAGTTGATATCCGTGCGAATGTGCTTGGAGGACATCACGCAATAGGCGCCGCCGTAGGCCTTGCGGGTGATGACCGTGATCTTCGGCACCGTGGCCTCGGCGAACGCGAAAAGCAGCTTCGCCCCATGCTTGATGATCCCGCCCCATTCCTGCTGCGTGCCAGGCAGAAAACCGGGAACATCCTCGAAAGTGATCAGAGGGATGTTGAACGCGTCGCAGAAACGGACAAAGCGCGCGCCCTTCACGGAAGCGTCGATATCGAGAACGCCGGCGAGGAACGCGGGCTGATTCGCTACGATCCCGGCGGGACGGCCGTCAAAACGGGCGAAGCCGACGACGATGTTTTTCGCGAAGTGCTCGTGCACCTCGAAAAACTCGCCGTCGTCGGCCACGGCGTGGATCACGTCCTTGATGTCGTAGGGTTTCTGCGGGTCCTCGGGAACGATTGTGTTCAGCGCCGGGTGCGCGCGGTCCCACGGATCGTCGCAGGTGCGTCGCGGCGGATCGTCGAGATTGTTCGACGGGAGATAGCCCACCAGCTCGCGGATCATGGCCAGGCAATCGGCGTCATCGCGGGCGATGAAATGGGCCACGCCGCTTTTCGAGTTGTGGGTCATCGCGCCGCCGAGTTCCTGCTTCGTCACCTCTTCGTGCGTCACCGTCTTGATCACGTCCGGGCCGGTGACGAACATGTACGCTGTCTCCCCGGTCATGAAAATGAAATCGGTGATGGCCGGAGAATAGACCGCGCCGCCGGCGCAGGGCCCAAGCACGGCGCTGATCTGCGGGACCACCCCGCTTGCGAGAGTATTGCGGAGGAAGATATCCGCGTAGCCCGCGAGCGACATCACTCCCTCCTGGATTCGCGCGCCGCCCGAATCGTTCAGCCCGATGATGGGCGCGCCCTGGCGCATGGCGAGGTCCATGATCTTCGTGATCTTCCCCGCGTTCGCCGAAGAGAGCGACCCGCCGAACACCGTGAAATCCTGCGCGAACACGTAGACCAGCCGCCCGTCGATGCGCCCGTAGCCGGTCACGAAGCCGTCGCCCGCCGGCCTCTGCTCCTCCATCCCGAAATCGTCGCAGTGGTGCCGGACGAACTTGTCCAGCTCCTCGAACGTGCCTTCGTCGAGCAGCAGGTCGATTCGCTCGCGCGCGCTCAGCTTCCCGGCCTTGTGCTCCCGCTCGCGCCGCTCCGCCCCGCCGCCCTCTTCGGCCTCGGCGTTCCGCTTCCGCAGCTCCTCGATCCGGTCATGATTTTTGAGGTGTTGAGTCATGATCACGCCGCGCTTGCCAGTTTCCAAGGGGTCGATTCCAGTGACGGGTAGGAGGCACACCGATTCTGTGTTTTCAATGAGTTACGGGGAATTCTACTCGGCAGTGAGTGACGGGTAAGTGGCACCGAAGGGAGAGGTCCCTCGGCTTGTCCATAGGGGCGGATTCGCTCGGGGCGACGACCTTCGCCGCGTCGCCGCCGAGATGGGCGCACGGAATTCTCCCATAGCGCCGTCGGGCGTCTTCGACCTCCAATTGTCCTTTCGAGTTGTGCGTTCCAATCCATGTTCCGGGACCGAAATCACCCTAGCAATCTGCGGAGGCAGTTTCAAGCGGTTGTTGGTGTGGGCTTTTTTGCGAAGACGGAACAGTCTCAGTGCAAGCCCGACCAGTCGTCGGCGAGGAGGATCGAGTTGGATGGATTCGAGGGGTCGTACTTCACACTGGCGATCTGGCCGGAGGCAACGCGGTTGAGGTGCACGCGCTCCTCGAGCCCCGTGATGTCCTGCGCGGTTTCGTACGTGACGCCGGAAATGGAATAGGTGTAATGAAGGAGTCTCCGCGAGCCGTTCGTCGAGGCGGCGCGCTTGCCGGAGAAGAGGCCAGCGGTTTTCGGGCCGCCATTTCCGGACGGCGCGGCGTGGGCATGGTCCAGGATCTCGAGCACTTGGCCTTCGACGATGCGGCCGATGCGGTTCAGATAAGCGCGGCGCTGGCGCTCGATCTCGTGCGGGTCCGCCGGTCTGCGCCGGAGCCAGAAAATGATCCCCACGACAGCCAGGACGGCAAGGCCGGCCAAGGGAACCATGTCGCGCCAGTCGGAGAGCAGGTCCTTCAAAACGGAGTCTATCTTAGCGCAGAGCGGCTCGGGCACAAGCGGACAGATTCAGCGTGAAGCCAGTCAATTAACTAACGCTCACGGCGAACCAGGGATGACAACGAGACGAAGGGAGGCCTAACGAGGGGCGACGACGGGGTTGCGAAGAGTACCGATGCCGCTGACGCGAACTTCGACTACGTCGCCAGCAGCGAGGGGGCCGACACCGGCGGGAGTGCCCGTTGAGACGATGTCGCCGGGCTCGAGTGTCATGGCGTCCGCAATCCAGCGGATGACCACGTCGATCGGAAAGATCAGATCGGACAGAGGGGCACCCTGCTTTTTCACGCCGTTGACGTACGTCTCGACGGTGGTTTTCGGCGAAGGATGATCGATTTCAAGAACCGGGCCGAAGGGGCAGAAGGTGTCGAAGCCCTTGCCCCGCGTGTATTGCACATCCAGGCGCTGGAGATCGCGCGCGGTCACGTCATTGAGGCAGGTATAGCCGGCGATGTAGGGACGTACGTCGTCCGTGGGGCGAAGGCTCCGGCAGCGGCGGCCGATGACGACGGCCAGTTCGCCTTCGAAATCGACACGCTTGGAAAGCGGCGTGAGCACGATGGGATCTTCGGGACCGATAATCGCCGAGGGCACCTTCGCGAATATGATCGGCAGTTCCGGCGGCTTGCTGTCCATTTCGACGGCGTGGTCGGCGTAGTTCTTCGCCATGCAGATAATTTTCGTAGGCCAGCAGAGCGGGAGAAATCTCACTTCGCCGGCCTGCCAGCGGCGGCCTGTCCGCTGGCGCGGACCCCAGAGTTCGCCGGAGATTTCGTGGATCGCGCCGTCTTCGAGGATTCCGGCGCGGGATTCCACCAGCGTTTCGCGGACGGAACGGCCCGGATTGCCGGCGGCGGCTTCCTTTGGTTCGAAACGGCAGAGTTTCATCGGGTATGGTTTTGCGCGTCGCGAGAGACTCTGCGGCCCGGCACGATCGGATGACGCCGCGCGTGGAGCACCATTTCGATGACCCAGGAGCTGCCGGCAAGAACTCCGTAGACAACGGCTCCTTCCACCAGCGCTTGAAAAGGTGTCCGCAGAACATCGAAAAGATCTTGGAAATACAATCCCGCCAGATTATAGGCGCCCGCGAACAGCACCCATCCGATCATGGCCGACGCAAACATCGCCTTCGGGCGCTTCAGGAACCGCAGGACCGGAAGCAGCATGACGAGAACAAAAACGCCGCCGAACGCCGCGTTCCGTTCGAGCGCGTACTGCTCGATCGCCGGCATCCGGTTTGCGGCCACCAGAGCGCCGAGCATGACGACGACCAGCAGGGCGCCGGTATAAAGCCCGGTCCAGAGGACCGCGTGCGAAGTCCTGGATTCGATCGAATCATCGTGCAGCGTGGGAGCCATCATGGCGTAACCTGCCCTTCGGCCGGCACGCCGCCTGAGACAGCTACGCCGGGAGCACTTTCGTTCCCTGAGCGGTCTACCGCAGTGACAGTGTAGAAGTAACGGCGGCCGGGCTGCACATTCATATCGCGAAACGCAGGTGTAAGCAACAATTTCTGCGCCGAGTCTCCAGTCAGACGAATTCCCTGAGTACCTTCCCGATCACTTCTGTAGACGTTATAACCGACAACATCGGATTCAGGGCTGATGGCCCACGAAAGTTCGAGGTGCGCGGGCGTCTCGCCCTGCGCGGGAACCACCACAACGACGAGACCGAGCGGCGCGGCCGGCGGGAAGGTATCTTTCGCCGTCACAACGAGGCTGTTTGAATCGCCGGATTCGAGCGGACCGTTCGGCGTCTGCACAACGCTGTGGATGAGGTACGTATAGGTCTGACCGAACTCGAAATTCGAGTCGCTGAAAGAAGAGGACGCCGCGTCCGGTTCGCCGATGAGAGCGGGCGAGGGCTGTGTTTTTGCGCCACCCGCCGCCGCTTCGCCCGATTCGGCCTGGCGATAGAGACGATAACCCGAAATCGGAGGCGCCAGTCCCACGGGCGACTTCTGCGGCGGTGTCCACGCAAGCACGATCGCCGAATGAGTGACTTCCGCCTTCAGATCGTCGATCGGATCCGGCACGGGATAGATGCGCAGGCTGGCCGCATTCGAGCTTGCCGAGTCCCTCTTTTCGGAGACGCGCGCGCGGACGGTGTAGACCGCGAGGCTGTCCCGGTGCCGGGTGAAATCGTCGGCGGCGAGGGTGTCCGCGTAGCGGATGCGGCCCCGCTGCGCGTAGCGGTCCACCATCCCGGACGGGATCGTCGCGAGCAGCGTCGGACTGGCCGGGGGCGGAAGCGGCGGTTCACCGGCGCCGGGAGGAGTCTCGAAGTCGCGATAGATCTCGATTGCGGGAGCGCGGCCGAGCGGGCGGCCGTCCGGGGTTTCAGTGGGCAAGGTGAATGTGAGGATGACTTCGTTGCCCAATTGCGCGGCGGCGAGATCCGTAACGGCCAAGGGGACGGGAGGCCTGCGCTCGAGCGGCTGGCCCGGCGAGGCACAACCGGCGATGAGAAGAAACACGAAAATCGAAATTCGAAATTCGGCCACCGAAGGGTGGGAACCAAAGTCAGCGGCCGGCGCGCGACCGAGGCCTCGCGATTTTCGAGTTTCCATTTTCGAGTGTCGCGCTTTTCGAGCTCAGAGGATGTAGCGGCTCAGATCCTGGTCCTTCACGATGTCCGCGAGCTGTTTTTGAACGTAGGCCGCATCGAGTTTGACCGTCTTCTTTTTCATTTCCGGCGCTTCGAAGGAAATCTCCTCGAGGACCTTTTCGAGAATCGTGTGCAGGCGGCGCGCGCCGATATTTTCGGTGTGCTCGTTGACGGTGGCGGCGAAGCGGGCGATCGCGGCGATGGCGTCGTCGCTGAACGAAAGCTTGAGCCCTTCGGTGTCGAGAAGCGCGACGTACTGCTTGATGAGCGCGTTTTTCGGTTCGGTGAGGATGCGGATGAAGTCGGCCTCGGAAAGCGAGCTGAGCTCCACGCGGATCGGGAAGCGGCCCTGGAGTTCGGGGATCAGATCGGAGGGCTTCGTCGTGTGGAAGGCGCCGGCGGCGATGAAAAGAATGTGGTCGGTGCGGACCATGCCGTACCGCGTGTTCACGGTGGTGCCTTCGACGATCGGCAGGATGTCGCGCTGCACGCCCTCGCGGGAGACGTCCGGCCCGTGGCCTGCCTCGCGGCCGGCGATCTTGTCCACTTCGTCGATGAAGAGAATGCCCATCTGCTCGACGCGGTCGACGGCGATGCGGGTGACCTGATCCATGTCGATGAGGCGGTTCTCTTCCTCCTGGATGAGGTAGTCGAAGGCCTCGGCAACGGTCATGCGGCGCTTCTTTTTTTGCTGGCCGAACATGCCGGAGAGCATGTCCTTGACGTTAATGTCCATCTCCTCGACGCCCTGGTTGGTGATGATTTCGAACGAAGGCATGGAGCGCTCGCGGACTTCGACTTCGACGAGGCGCTGGTCGAGCTTGCCTTCGCGGAGCTGGGCGCGGAGCTTGTCGCGCGTGCGCTGCGCCTGTTCGCGGCGCTGGGCTTCCGTCGCGGCCCCGGCATCGGGCGGTATGGGCGATGGCGGAAGAAGCAGATCGAGGAGGCGCTCTTCCGCGGATTGTTCGGCGCGCTCGGCGACTTCGTCTAGCTTTTCCTCGCGCACCATGTCGATCGACGTTTCGACGAGATCGCGGACCATGGATTCGACGTCGCGGCCGACGTAGCCGACTTCGGTGTACTTCGAGGCCTCGACTTTCACGAACGGGCAGCCGGCGAGGCGCGCGAGGCGGCGCGCAATTTCCGTCTTGCCGACGCCAGTGGGCCCGATCATCAGGATATTTTTCGGGAGGATGTCCTCCGCCATTTCGGGCTGGAGCTTCTGGCGGCGGACGCGGTTGCGCAATGCGATGGCGACGGCCTTTTTCGCCGCGTTCTGGCCGACAATGTACTTATCGAGCTCGACGACGATTTCGCGCGGCGTCAGCTCGTCGAACGACGGAAGAGGCTCGGGTTCCGCCGCCTGCTGGTCTCCGGACAAATAGATCACCATGTCTTTCTCCGACTTGTCGCTCATAGTTCTTCGATGCTGAAATTGGCGTTGGTGAAGATGCAGATTTCGCTGGCGATGCGCATGGCTTCCTGCGCGATGTCCTTGGCGCTGAGTTTGGTGTGCTTGGCGAGCGCCCGGGCGGAGGCGACCGCGTAAGGACCGCCGGAGCCGATGGCGCAGATGCCGTCGTCGGGCTCGATGACGTCGCCGTTGCCGGAGAGCAGGAACGTATTCTTGGCGTCCGCGACGATCAGCAGCGCGTCGAGGTGGCGGAGCGAGCGGTCGGTGCGCCATTCCTTGGCCAGTTCGACCGCGGCGCGGGGCAGATTGCCGTGATATTCCTGAAGCTTGTTTTCGAAGCGAGCGAAAAGCGAAAGAGCGTCCGCCGTGCTTCCCGCAAACCCGGCGATGATCTTGTCGTTGTACAGACGGCGGGTCTTCTTGGCGCTGTGCTTGATCACGGTTTCGCCGAGGGTCACCTGACCGTCGGCCGCGAGCACGACTTTGTTGTCCTTGCGGACGCACAGAACCGTGGTGCCGTGCATCGGTTGCATTTCCCGACTCGTTCGCATCAGGCAATTATACCTCGCACGGCGCGGAATCGGCACATCGGGAGCGGGAATCGGGTAATGGGTCAGTTTGGAGTCTGGGGTCCGGTTGGCGCGTTACGCATCCAGGTCAACCGGCGGCCGCATTCGGAGTTCCCAGAACCCCGTTTGAACGAAGCCGCCCGGCGGCGGACGCTTCGCGTGAGGCGAACAGAACAGTGGTTGCCCGACGGCTGAGATAAGTTTGGGTCACAGGAGGTGTCCCCGTGACCCATCTAAGAAGAATGATGCTGGAGGAACTCCAGCGGCGTAATTACGCCAAGACCACCATCGATTGCTACCTTCGCAGTGTCGAAGATTTTTCTCGACACTTCCACTGTCCTCCGGATCGTTTAGGCCCCCGACACATTCGTGAATATCAAGCCGAGATGTTCCGGAAGCGGCAGTTCTCCCCGAACACGGTGGCGCAACGCTTGGCAGGTCTGCGATTTTTCTACACCAAGACTCTCAAGAGAGCCTGGGGCATCGAAGAGACTCCCTACCCGAAGAAGACTGTTCACCTGCCAACGATTCTCAGCCAGGAAGAAGTTGCGCGGCTCATCGATGCGGCTCGGCCTCCCTTGCATCGGACTCTGCTGATGGCGCTCTACGCCACGGGACTCCGGCGTGCCGAACTCGCGCAGCTGAAAGTCAGCGACATTGACAGTCGACGCATGATGATTCACGTCCAAGGCGGCAAAGGCCGCAGAGATCGGGATGTGTTGCTCAGTCCAAAGTTACTCAACGAACTCCGGCAACACTGGCGCCGATTGCGCGGAAAGCCCAGTGTCTGGCTGTTTCCCAGCAAACATACTCGCGCCAGCGATCGCCCCATCACTCCCAAGGCGATCTACCATGCTTGCAAGAGAGCCTCCCAGCGGGCCGCTTTCCAGAAGGTCGTGCACCCACACACGCTGCGTCACTGCTTCGCCACGCATCTCCTCGAAGCGGGCGCGGATCTACGCACCATTCAAATTCTGTTGGGACATCCTTACCTATCCCGCAAATGACGCACAAGCGAGAGGACTAAATCGGAAATTTCGATCTAAACTTGCCTTATGCATCGCCGCGCTTTTCTCCGTTTCCTAGAGCGATCGGCGGTCGTTACGGCCACGCCCCGTTGGTTCCACGCCCCATCGCTCTTTGCTGCGCAGGCCGGATCAAGAATAGTACAGCAAGGGGCGAGCGGCCGTCCCCAAGTCGCGCTCACGATGGATGATCCAAAGGTTGACTTGGGTCAGTTTGTGGATTGGAAGGAAGCAAACACGCGAATACTCGGAGCATTAGACGCGCGGAAGGTGAAAGCGGCACTTTTCGTCGCCGGCAAACACGTGGATCGGCCCGGGGGAAAAGCCCTGCTAGGCGCCTGGGACGACGCGGGCCATCTTATTTGCAACCACTCCTACTCGCACCTGATGTACCTTCGAAAGACAACATACGAAGAGTTTGCCGCGGATTTCCTGCGCGACGAACCGATCATCGCGCCCTATCGCAACCGGACTCAGTTGTTCCGCTATCCGTTCTTAAAAGAGGGAGACACGGCGGAGAAACGCGACCGCTTCCGCGCACTTCTCAAGGAACACGGCTACCGCGTGGGCCATGTCACTCTCGATACGTCCGATTGGTACGTCAACGACCGTATGGAGCAGCGGCTCCAACAGGTCCCTGGCACAAGAGTCGAGCCCTACGGTGAGTACTTGGTCGCACATCTGCTCGATCGGGCCTCGTACTATCGGCAGCTTGCTCTGGATGTACTGGGTCATGAAGTTCGCCACACACTGCTCGTCCACTACTCGATGATCAATGCACTTTTCCTTCAGGAAGTGATGGCTGCCTTCGAAAAGTCCGGGTGGGAATGGATCGATGCAGACCACGCGTATGAGGATCCCGTGTTTCGGAGAGAGCCGCAAACATTGCCCGCTGGCGAGAGCCTCATCTGGGCCCTGGCTGCCGAGACTGGAAAGTTTAAGGGTCGTTTGCGCTGGCCCGGTGAAGATGATACCTACGAAAAGCCAAAGATGGATGCGCTCGGACTCTAGCTACTGAACCGCGGCGACTTCAGGGCGGCAAGTCTCCGCGCGCGAGGCCTTCATTTGCAGCCTAGGTCCTGATAAACGCGCTCATGGTACAAGTGACATTCTGGCACACGCCCCAGAAGTCCGGTTCTGGGAAGTTAAGGCACCCAACTGTGTTCACTTGGTCGCGTAGTTGGATTACCGGATAAGCCATTCGACATTCTAGGTTCCTGGAACGGTTTGGGATGTGAGATTGGGATTCGGCCGCAAACTGACCCACTAACAGGCGATCAGTTGTCGTCCTTGTCGGTCTTGTCGCTTTTGTTCTTGCTGTTTTTATCTTTGTACTTGCTGCCGACGTGGGTCCAGCGTTCATCCAAGGATTCCTTCGTAAAGAGGGAGTCGGATACGCCGGTGTTGTAGTCACACTTGCTGAAAAAGACCTGGAAGATCTTGATGCCGTTGCGTTCGCGCGTGATCTGGAGCGGAGTTTGGACGCCGCTGAGCGGGTGGTAGTTCGAGTAGTATTCGATCTCCTCGCTCTTCATGCGCGTCTTAGGATCGCGCGTGTCCACGACTTTGCGGATGGGCAGGTGCGTCGAAGCAGAGAGCGCAATGCGGATCGTGCGGTTGTCCACGTCCACGAGTTCGACCCAATCCGCCTCCTTGAGATCCACGATGTCCGGGCCGCCGTACCGGAAAATCATGCCGGGTTCGTGGATGCGGTGGCGCAGGATGTGGTCAAGGTCTATCTGCGATTCCTCCTTGAAGTCCACGAGGTCCACCCTTGGGGCTTCGGAAACACCGCCGCGGTCGAGGTCCCAGCCTTTGTCGCCGTTGTAGACCTCGATGATGTTGCGTTTCGGAAGATTCTCCTGGCGCTCTTTATCGGGCGGGATCGCGTAGTCGATGAATTGACCAAACCCGGTCAGCTCGCCCGCGTGGTCGAAGCTGCCGAGGCGGCCGGTACAGGTGACATCGCGGACGTTTAGATACGCGCTGCCGCCGAGCGCGTCGATGGCCTGATCGAGGAGTTGCTTGGCCTTCGCGGCGCTCTGTTCCGGCATCAGGAACTGATTATCCTGAGCCGCCACCCGCGTGGGCAACAAGCAGGTTCCGGCGAGCAGAACAACGGCAAGAAGAGGGCATGGGTTTAACCGCACGGAAAAGAACCTCCGTTTACGTTGATTACTTCTCCGGTCACGTAGGTTGCCAGGTCCGAAACGGCGAAAAGGATCGGCCCTGCAACTTCCTCGACGGTCGCCACGCGTTTCAACGGATACGCCGCGAGCCACGTCTTCATTTTGCTGCGGTTCTTCGCGGCCGACTTCCATATCCCGGTATCGACGAAGCCGGGCGCCACGCAGTTCACGAGAATGTTGCGGTGTGCGAGTTCCGCTGCAAGTCCTTTGGTAAAACTGATGATCGCGCCCTTCGTGGCGGAATAGTGCGTGTGGAAGGCGGTCCCGCGCTGTCCGGCCACTGAACCGAGAGTGACGATGCGGCCGCCGCCCTGGGCAATCATGTGCGGGACGGCGTAGTGAACCACGGCATACACGCTCTTCAGATTCACGCGGATCATTTCGTCCCACTCGCGCTCGGACAAGTTTTCGATCGGCGCGTCCTCCTGGTTCCAAATGCCAGCGTTGGCGACAAGAATATCGAGGCGGCCGAGGCGCTCGCGCGCGTGGTCGACCAGCTTCTTTGCATCGTCCATCCTTCCGAGGTCGGCCTTGAACGATTCGATGCGGGTGCCGTGCTTGCGCGCTTCCTGCTCGACCTGCGAGGCCGCGTCGCGATTGCGATGGTAATTGAAGACAACGTCCGCGCCCGCCTGCGCGAAGATTTTGACCGTCGCGGCGCCGATGCCCCGCGAGCCGCCCGTTACGAGTGCTGCCTTGCCCGCAAGCGAAATCATGCGTCCCCCAAAGAAGGAGATGAGTCGGAATTGAAATTCCGGAAAAGCCTGCCTGCTATTGAGAGCCGGCGAAGGCCCGCAATCAGATCGACGCCGGCGTTTTCCGCGCTAAAGCCGCAACGGCCAGATCGCGGAAGAGAGCCCGAGCCAGCGAGTCCTTCTCTTGCATTCGTTCGGGATGCCATTGCACGCCGATTACCCAGTTGGAGTCGCCCGTCCATTCGACGGCCTCGATGACGCCGTCGAGCGCACGGGATACGACTCGGAGGCTGCGCCCCGGATCCAGAACCGACTGGTGGTGCGAACTGTTCACGACCACTTCGCCCGCCCCGGCCATCTGCGCGAGCCGGGAACCGGGTTCGATCGCCGCAGCATGGAAGGGCTCGGGATCGTCCTGCTCACTCTCCCAATCGTGCAGAATCTGCGTCTGCAGCTCGCTGGGGATGTCCTGAACGAGCGTCCCGCCGAGGAACACGTTGAGGCTCTGGATGCCATAGCAGATCGCCAGGACCGGCTTCTGCTCCGCAAGGGCGTGCTCTAGGAGCACGAAATCCGTCCGTTCGCGGTCGGCATCTGATTCGGCGGTCTGAGCGCTCCGGGTGGCCCGGAATAGGGATGGCTCGACATCCGCAGGGCTGCCGGGCAGCAAAATCGCATCGAGTGTGCGCGCGATCCTTTCGAGGTGTTCCAACGAAAGCCCGAGAGATATCGGCACGGGTGTCGCGGCCGCCGCATTCACGGCATTCACGTACTTTTCGAGCTTGGCGAATTCTCCCGTAAGTTCTTCTTTTCGTGTGCGATACGGGATTCCGACACGCGGCCGGAGGTTTGCGTCGGGGCTCATGGACGGGACATCGTACCATCGCCGGATGGCCCCGGCAACCGGGCACCGGCGGCAGATCGGAGCCGGCCGCAGGGAGCGCGCCCTGTGCCCAACGTCGATCGTTCAGCAGGTTTCGACGGCGAGCGAGACCATCTCGGACGAGACGCTGGGTTTCGCGGATGCGGATAGGGACGCAGACTTGCGCGGCGGGTGCATTTTGAGCCATGAGTGGTAGTTATGCTGCATCTGCTCGATATGGTGAGGGATGTGGCGCTCCTGGCGTTCGATCCAGCTCTGGAGGCTGACCTCACCTTCCGCGCCGTGCCCGACAGTGTGCGCCCATACGGGCTCGGGCAGCGTCACCAGGAGTTGGTAGGTCATTTTGCGCAGCCTGCGGATGATCTCGAGTGCCTCGCGGTTGCTCTGGTGGAAGTAGCCGAGAGTGCCCGCCCACCGCGCCGCGTCAAATTTCGTCACGGGCCTGCCCGGTTCGGCGATCAGGTAACGACAACGAACGTAGGAACTCGCTTCGCTGTCCGCGAGATGGAGGATGATTTCGTGGATGCTCCAGCGATCCGCCGCGGGTTTGTAGAGCCACATCTTCTTGGGGAGTTGGCGCAAAGTTCCAGATAACAGCGCAGGAGCGCGCCCGAACGATTCCAGGATTTGCCGTCTTTCGTCGCGAGTCATACAGTTCACTCCACGTTTGCCGTGCTTAGACGAGCGAAGATCGATTTGGTTTGCTTGCCGTTATGTCAATAAACGAAGAAAAGCCGGCGACTGTTCCCACGCATTTCGAAGATGACTGTTTGCGGTCCGGTTGCCAACAGCCAAATTGGGCGGTTGCGAAAAGGAAATGCGCCCCGCGTCCAGAAATTCGGATTGGCTCGCCACGTTTTGCGGAAGGTCTTCTAAATCTTTCGGGCGGGCGGATTTCGCCGGGCGCCAATTTCCAGCTCGGCTGCCGTGCGTTTGTGCCAATAGGAGCGCAAATCCCCCACGAGGTAGAGCGAACCCGTGGCGAACACGGCATCTTCGGGCGAGGCCATTTCGATGGCGCGCTCGAGGGCCTCGCCGGGATCGCGGACGATGGCAGAGTTCGCCGCCAGATGGCTCGTCATTTCCGCGAGCAGCGGAGCGGAGATCGCACGCGGCTGGCGGGGCTCGGTGAGAATTACAAAATCGGCTGCGGGAAAAAGAAGTCCGGCAATCTCGTCCACGGCCTTGTCGCGCATGGCCCCATAAACGAGCAAGATGCGCCGGCCCTTGAAATTCTCTTCCCAGAATCTGAGCAGCTCGCGCGCGCCGGCGGGATTGTGCGTGCCGTCGAGAAACACGGCGGGACGCTCGCGGAGACGTTCGAGCCGCCCGGGCCACCGCACGGCGCGGATGCCGGCGGTGATTGCTTCGTCGTCGATGGGGAATCCCCGTTCGCTGAGGAGATGCGCGGCTGTTGCGGCCGCCAGAGCATTGCGAATCTGGAAGCGGCCGGGAAGCGGCGGCTCGATCGCAAGCGTCTTGCGGGAATGGAGCGGGGCTGCCACCGCGCGATAGCAGCCGCCGGATGAGTCTGTTTCTTCGACGCGCCAGGTCGTGTCGATTTCCACGAGACGCGCGTCGAGCTCCTTGCAGCGACGCGCAATCACCGCGCGCGCCTCCGGCCTTTCGGCCGAACTGACGACCCACGCACCGGGCTTGATGATTCCCGCCTTCTCGGATGCGATCTCCTCGATCGAGTGACCGAGGAAATCCTCGTGGTCGAAATCGATAGATGTGATGACGGCGACCTCGGGCTGGACGATGTTCGTCGCGTCGAGCCTTCCGCCCAAACCGACTTCGTAAACGGCGAAGTCGATCCCCTTTTCGGCGAAGGCGACGAATGCCATCGCCGTCATGCACTCGAAATAGGTCGGATGCGCGCCAAGCTTGCCGGCCGCGAGCAGCGGTTCGATGGCGGCCTGCACGCGGGTCCAGGCCGCGGCGAAAGCGTCGTCCGAAATATCCTCGCCGTCGATGCGAAGCCGCTCGTTGATTCGCTCGAGATGCGGAGAGGTGTACAGCCCCACGCGCAGGCCCGCCGCACGGAGGATCGAGTCAAGCATCGCAGCAGTCGAACCCTTGCCGTTGGTGCCGGCGATGTGCGCACAGGGAATGGAACGGTGAGGATTCCCCAGAGCCTCGGCAAGCGTTGTGATGTTTTCGAGACCGAATTTCTGGACGCGGGCCTGCTGCGGCGCGGCCAACTCGCGCCCCAGCGCCATCAACGCGCGAACGGATTCGTCGTAGTTCATGGAGATATCAGCCGAGGAAAAAGCTGAGCGCCTGCGCGAGGTAAGACTTCAATTCCTTGCGGGAGACGACGGCGTCGAGGAAACCGTGCTCGAGGAGAAACTCGGCCGTCTGGAAGCCTTCGGGAAGCTTCTGGCGCAGCGTTTGCTCGATCACCCGCGGCCCGGCAAAGCCGATCAGCGCGCCTGGCTCCGCGATGTTCAGGTCGCCGAGCATTGCGTAGCTCGCGGTGACGCCGCCAGTGGTCGGATCGGTGAGGATCGAAATGAACGGGACGCGCGCCTCGTCGAGCCGGCCGAGCGCCGCCGAGACCTTCGCGAGTTGCATCAGGCTGACGGTGCCTTCCATCATCCGAGCGCCGCCGGAACACGAGACGATAATCAGAGGCTGCTTCCGCGCAATCGAACGCTCGATGGCGCGCGCCACTTTTTCACCGACCACCGCGCCCATCGACCCGCCGATGAAGCTGAACTCCATCGAGCAGCAGATCACCGGGCGGCCGTTGAGCGTACCCTCGGCCGTGAGGATCGCGTCCTTCATGCCGAGCTTCCGCTGCGCTTCGCTCAGCCGGTTCGCGTAAGTCTTCGTGTCCGAAAAATGGAGCGGATCGCTCGATGCCAGATCCGCATCGTGCTCGGTCCACAGTTCGTCATCGAGCAGCAACTCGAGCCTGCGGCGTGCGTGCAGCCGGAAATGGTGCTCGCATTTTGGGCACACTTCCCAGTTTGTTTCGAGGTCCTTCTTCCAGATGATCGCCCGGCAGGCGACGCACTTCGTCCACAGGCCCTCGGTGCGAACGCGGCGTTCGTCCGCGGGCGTGGGATTCTCGATCGGTTTCTTTTCGCGCTTGAACCAGGCCATAAGATCAGTAGTCGATTCCCCGCTGCGCGAGGATGCCTTTCGTATACGGATGTTTGATTTCGCGCATCTCCGTGACCAGATCGGCGGCTTCGACGAGCTTCGGGTGCGCGTTCCGCCCCGTGCAGATCACGTGCACGCGTTCGGGCCGCGCGGCGAGCGCTTCGACCACGCGATCCGCGTCAAGCATCTTGTAGCTGATTACGTAATTGATCTCGTCCAGCACGACCAGATCGTATTTTTCGCTGTAAATCTGCTCGCGGCCGTATTCCCAAGCCTGCTCGCAAAGGCGCACATCTGCCGGGTCCGTATCCGCGCCGCCGACTCTCACGAACCCCCGGCCCATCGGGCGAATCTCGAATTTGTCGTCGCCGAGCATCTTTGCGGCGTCGAGCTCTCCATAGTGCCACGAACCCTTGATGAACTGCACCATCAGGACGCGCAGCCCTTGTCCGACGGCGCGAAACGCGGTGCCGAGGGCGCAGGTCGTCTTGCCCTTGCCCGGTCCCGTGTAGACGATGAGGAGTCCCTGACCTTCCGGCATTCATTCGTACCTCAGAGGCAGTTTTCAATAGTGGCCGCGCGCCCACAAAACGTCAAGAACCGACTTGCCAAGGAGTTACGGGAACGTATAGAAAGCGCGCACGCGCGCGCTGATTTTTCATTTCGGATACGGATGGCCGGCCAGAATCGCAAAGGCGCGGTAAATCTGCTCGGCGAGGACGACCCGCGCGAATTCGTGCGGCATCGTGAGCGTCGAGAGCGAGATTTTGTGCTTCGCCCCGGCGCGAATTTCGGCGGGGAAGCCTTCGGCGTCGCCGCAGAGGAAGACGAGCTCGCGCGCGCCGCGGTCGCGCAGATCACCAAGCCAGCGGGCGAATTGCTGCGACGTGAGTTGCTTGCCGGCGGCGTCGAGAAGGATGACCGTCCCACCGGGGTCGATTTTCAGTTTGCGCAGCGCGGCGGGAGAAGCCTCGCGCAATTCGCTGATCTCGATCTCGGCGTAATGGGAGATGCGGCGGACGTAGTCATCGAGAAGCGCGCGGATTTCCTCGCGCCGCGTTTTGCCGAGCATGAGGAGATGGATCTTCATCGCTTTAATGGAGCCTGGAAGGTTGCTTATAGGGGCGGGTTTGAAACCCGCCCCTACCGCCGTCGAATTCTTGCCCTCGGAACAGCGGCACAGACGCGGTCAAATCAGACCGTATTTTTTTCGTTTCTCGAGCAAGGTCTTGCGGCTGATGCCGAGAGCTTCAGCCGCCTTTCCGATCTTGTAGCGGGTCGCTTCGAGCGCCGTGCGGATGGCTTCGTGCTCGACATCCTCGAGGGATCGCAGCGCGGCCGCGGGACCGCGCGATTCGCCGGCCGCGCGGAGAATCTCGGGAAAGTCCCCGGCCTGTAAGGCCGGCGCTTTCGCAAAGACAAGAGCGTGTTCGATCGCGTTTTTCAGCTCGCGCACGTTTCCCGGCCACGCGTACGATTCCAGCAGCGCGAGCGCCGCCGGATCGAGCGACGCGTCCGCATGCCCATGGACGGGGCCGAGCCGCGCGAGAAAGTGCGAGGCTAGCGGCGCGATGTCCGCACGCCGGTCGCGCAGCGGCGGTACCGGAATCGCGAGCACGTTCAGGCGGAAGAACAAGTCCTCGCGGAAACGGCCGGCCGCTACGGCTGTGCCGAGGTCGGCGTTCGTGAGCGCCATTAGCCGCGCGTCCATGCGCTGCGTTTCCGTGCCGCCCAGCCGCTCGAACGTCCGTTCTTCGAGGACGCGCAACAGCTTCGCCTGCATCCCCGGCGTAAGCGCGGCGACCTCGTCAAGGACGATCGTGCCGCCCTGGGCCATTTCGAGCCGGCCCGGCTTGCGCGCGACGGCGCCGGTGAACGCGCCCCGCTCGTGGCCGAAAAGCTCGGATTCGACGAGCTCGGAAGGCAGGCTGGCGCAGTCGATTTTCAGGAATGGCGCATCGTGGCGCGGCCCATGCTCGTGAATCCAGCGCGCGAGCTGGTCCTTGCCCGTTCCGTTCTCTCCGGTGATCAGCAGCGTGGTCGCCGTGTCGGCAAGTTTTTCCGCGATTTCGAGGACGCGCCGGGACGCGGGATCGGCCGCGATCCAGGCGATGCCTGGGGCGTTCATGGCTGGGCCGCGCCGTCTTCGGATTCGGCGCGCGGTTCGGGCGCTCTCTCCGGCGCGGGGAAATCGAGGCGCTCGGCGGTGCGCCAAAGCCGCTCGAGATCGTAGTATTCCCGCGCGCGTTCGCTGAAGATGTGCACGATGAAATCGCCGTAATCAAGCAGGAGCCATTCCGCGCCGGACTTCCCCTCGCGGTGAGCCAACCGCACTCGCTCGCGCCCGAGACGTTCCTCGATGGCGTCGCTGATCGCCTTAAGCTGCGGCTGACTGCGCCCGGAGCAGAGGAGGAAATACTCGGCGAACGCCACGTCGCCTGCAAGCTTCAGAACCGTGACGTCCACGGCCTGCTTGTCTTGAGCCGCTTCGACGGCCCAACGGATTTCGGGGCGAAGAGTTTCGGGGTTCACCGGTACAGGGCCTGCCCGAGAATGTATGCTTCCACGCGCGCGGGCACAAGCCCGTGGATGCTCTGATTTCGTTCGCGCCGCACGCGCACCTCGGTCGATGAGACGTGGCTCGCGACGGTGGTCAGCAGATAAACGGTCGATTTGCGCAGCGCGATCTTTTGCGGACTCTGCGCCGCCGCGCGCCCCAGCTTTTCCGGCGGGATCACGAGCCGCAGCGCGTCCAGGCGAAAACCGGGACGGCTCGCGACGATGAAATCGCAGGAGTCGAGCAGCGTCTCGTAGTTTCTCCAGGTCGGGAGTTCTAGAAACTGGTCGGCGCCGACGATGAAATACAAATGATCATCCGGATGCTCGCGGCGGAACCGCCGGACCGTGTCGATGGAATAAAAAACGTGCGACGCGCCGTCCGCGGGCGCTTCGGCGAGCGACGGCACGAATCCCGGATGGCCCGAGCAGGCGAGCGAAACCATGGCGTAGCGATGGGCGAACGGCGCGAGCTCCCGCATCGGCTTGTGCGGCGGATGCGAAGACGGCACGAAATGAATCACGTCGAGATGAAATCGCCGCTGCGCCGCCTGCGCCACGGCGATGTGGCCGGCGTGCACCGGGTCGAACGTCCCTCCGAAAAGCGCCACCGAACGGCGATTCCCCGCGCCTGAAGGCTCATGAGCGCCGTGCGAGGTCAACGCTTCTCCCCGTGCACGGCCCGATTCTCGTGCATCGCTTCTGAATCTCCACCCGCTGCTTCTTTTGGTGCATCGGCCGGCGCAGCCGGTTTCGGGATGCGATCGAGTGCGTTCGCGATCGCCCGCACCAGCGCGACCACGCCCTCGCCGCTGGCGGACGAGATGGCGTGGAATTCGAGGCCGCGTTTCGCGGCAAACGCGCGGAGCTTTTCGAGGCGCTCGCGGTTCGTCGTGGCATCGAGCTTCGTCGCCACCACGATCATCGGCTTTTCCGCCAGCGCCGGGCTGAACGCGGCGAGCTCGCGTTCGATGATTTCAAAATCGTGCACCGGATCGCGGTCGTTTGCATCGCTGGTATCCACCAGATGCGCGATCAGGCGCGTTCGCTCCACGTGTTTCAGGAACCTTATTCCCAGCCCGATGCCTTCATGGGCGCCTTCGATCAAGCCGGGCAAATCCGCGACGACGAACGTGCGACCATTGCCCGGAGCGGCGTCCGGGTCGGCCGAGACGACGCCCAGGTGCGGCTCGAGCGTGGTGAACGGATAGGCCGCGATCTTTGGCTTTGCCGCCGAGATGCGCGAGATCAGCGTCGATTTTCCGGCGTTCGGGAAGCCGACCAGCCCAACGTCCGCGAGCAGCTTCAATTCGAGCCGGAGATGCCGCTCTTCGCCCGGGCGGCCGTCTTCATGCTCGCGGGGCGCCTGATGCCACGGCCGGACGAATGCGGGATTGCCGTTGCCGCGTCCGCCGCGTCCGCCGCGTGCGGCCCGATAGCGTTGGCCCGGCTCGGTGAAGTCGAAAAGCTGCTCGCCGGTGTCCGCGTCGAAAACCACCGTGCCTACGGGAACTTTGAGAATCGTGTCCTCGCCCGAGCGGCCGTGGCAATCCGACCCCTCGCCGTGGCGCCCGCGCTCGGCGCGAAATTCGCGGTTGTAGCGGTAGCGAAGAAGCGTATTGTCGTTCGGGTTCGCTTCGATCTGGATGTCCCCGCCATGCCCGCCGTCGCCGCCGGAAGGCCCGCCCCGCGGGACGTACTTCTCCCTGCGGAATGCGAGGCAGCCATTGCCGCCGTCGCCGCCCTTCACCAGGATTTTGGCTTCGTCAACGAACACAGGGTTCTCGTTCCAAAAGTGTACACGAAGGCGGCATCGGGTGCGCCAATGGGGCGCCGCCTACGGCGCGTGGTTTGCTCATCGGATCAGCGGATTACGAGTATCACCGGAGGAAGGATTCAGTCAGCCGCGGGTGCGGCAGGCGTCTTCTCGTAGCGCGCCGCGTGTTCTGCGGCCGGCAGAACACTGATGAAGCGGCCGTGCGCGCCTTTGTCTTCGAACAGTACGACGCCGTCGATGCGCGCGAATAAAGAATCGTCCTTCGCCCGCAAAACGTTCTTTCCAGCCTTATAGTGCGTGCCGCGCTGCCGGACCAGGATGCTGCCGCCGGTTACGACCTGCCCGCCGAACCGCTTGACGCCGAGCCGCTGCCCGTGCGAGTCGCGTCCGTTTGTGGATGACCCGCCGCCCTTTTTGTGTGCCATTGCAAACCTCTAGGAAAGTTGAATTTCGCCGACTTCGACGGCCGTGAATCCCTGCCGGTGGCCGCGCTGAATTTTGTATTGCCCGCCCGTTTTGAACTTCAGCACTTTGAGCTTCGGGCCGCGGACGTGCTTCACGATCTTCCCGGTAACCTTGGCCTTGGCGGTGTGCTCGCCGCCCAGAACCTTTTTCTCGTCGGTGCGGATGGCGACCACGTCTTCAAACGTGATCTTTCCGCCGACCTCGCCGTCCAGCCGCTCGACCTGGATGGTCTCGCCCGGCTCGACGCGGTACTGCTTTCCTCCACTGCGAATTACGGCGTACATACTGCCTCCCGGCGCAATCGACAAACTTCAATTATATGGGCCGCGATTGCTTCCGTCAACGAACTATGTCGTGATGAGACCTCGGCGTAACAGGGGCTTCCCGCGCGGGTTCAGCCTAGGCCGGGAGGTCCGTACACGGCTGAGGGAACTTACAGCCTCGTGTCGGCGTCAGCCTTTGCCAAATCCGTCGAGGGAGGAGAGGGAGCGGTCGGCGCGGGTTCGAGAGAAACCGGCTTGGCAGCTTGCGGACGCCCGCCGATGCTGATCGTCATCGCCGTGTCCTTTGGGAAGACCACCTCATGGCCGCGCGCGACAAAATTCGTGTAGACGGACATGCCTGCTCCATACGCGCCCATCGAATAGCCGAACGCGCGCGAGCGAACCAGAGCCCCCATTACGATTCCGACTGCCTTAAACCCGCCCGCACCCCCAGCAATCCGGTTGCCCGTCGTCCCCGCAGGATTCGGAGTCTTGGCGTCAGGATCGCCCCGGACGGATAATCCCGCCAGACCCACGGAAACCGCTGTTCTTAGATAGCGCGTTTTCGGAGACGTGGCCTGTGCGCCGCCTTCGGAATCGAGCTTCACGTTGTCGGCTTTGGCCGCCTCGACGCCCGCCAGGCTCGCCTCTACTTTTTTCTCGACGCCTTCCGGCAAAACCAAATCGTGAAAGACCAGGCGGAGCTGGCCGTTGCGATTCGGCCTGTGAGCGGCCTGCACCTGCACGACCGACCCCTTGAGGCGACTTCCCTGCGGCAAAATCACCCGGTCGCCGTCAAACAGTGGCCGCGAAACGACGGCCTCGACCTCATCGCCCTTCTGTGCCGTCGCGGAGTTCAGCGGTGTGATGAGCCGCGCCTCAACAACGCTGCCATCCGCGGGCGTCGCGCCGATCGAACCCGCCATTTGCGGCGTGAGCGGTTCGGTGCCGAAATCGAGCGGTTCCTGCAACTCGGCGAAATAGACGGTACCAGCGTCGATGTACTGCGGATGAACGGGCAACTCGCCGACGGTGAAGCGTTCCAGACGGTGAATCTTGCCGGGCGCCTTCACCTGCTTCATGGCGTTGTCCCATTCCTGCTTGGCTTGCTGCTTGGCCTCTTTGGTTTTCTCGGCCGCGGCATCCATCGCGCCTTTTTTCTGGTTGTCGCCCGCGGCGGAGACGAACTCGATCACCTGCCCGGAACCGGGAGTGACGCTCGTGCGAACCGGAAGCATCTTCCCGTCCGGCAGTTTGATCTGGTTGAACTCGATCTGGATCTTGCGCGCGGGAGTGAAATCGGCATCGAGGGCGGATAGCGTGCGCTGCCCGCCGGAAACGCCTTCGACCTTCGTGATCTGCCCCGTCACTTCCGTTCCCGCCGGGATCACCAGTTTGTCGAACGCGTAGACCGGCTCGACCACGTGCCCTTGCACCGTCTGACCGGCCTTCTCAATGCGCACTTCTTTATCGAGCGCCACCTGGATTGGGGTGCCTTTTGGCACCGTCAGCGCGATGTCGGGCTTCGCGGCGGGCTGACCGGCGGGCCGATGCGTGAGCGCCGGTTCCTGGCTCGGCTCGGATGTCGCTTGGGAAGAGGCAGTTGCCGGAGAAGCATCCTGGGCCTGCGCCCGACTCGCGCCCGCGACTGCGCATATCAGCAAGACCGCGCCCATCGCGCGCCAGCGAGTTCTCCGCCGAGCTGAAATTCGAGTCATGCAAGCAGTGTTCATGGGAAGTCCCCTGGCAGCAGCGGTCGACTTGAATGGGAGCAGATGCGGCCGACCTCGGGAAATGTTGCACGCGCCGTCGGCTGCGTCGGTCGCGCTTGCTGCCTATTCTAGTCCTATTTGGGTCCAGCAGGATACTCGATGACTATGCGTAGGCCTGGCGGCAGGTCTCGTGTTCCCGACAGGTGGGCGGGCAATTCGTCTTGTCGATGAGGATGTAGTTGCGGCATCCGGCGCAGACCACGCCGTAGATCGTTTCGCTGAACTGCTCGTGGCCCGTCGCCGTCGTGTGTTCGCTGCGCGCTTGCGTCCTGCTCATAGCCATGCGTCCGCTCCGTCACCCGTAACAATAGGCACGCCGAAACGCCTCTTCGCCGAGGTCTGCCACCGGCGCGGCAGAACGCGCCCCGCATGGCGGATGGTACGGCATCGCTCTGCCCGTCGCATCGAGATATGGCTGATCCATATGGAACGATACAACCTCGCGGCCGATTCGCGGTGAATCGGCCGAAGCCTCGGCCAATAGCGCGCCGGGCGCCACCGCAACCACTCCCAGCGCCGCTCCCGCAACCGCCAGCTTCGCAACGAAATCACGCCGCGTCAACATTCGGCAATCCTCACGCGAACGGCAACTGGTCTTCGTTCATCCATCTTCCGTGCACCTGCGATGTCGCGCGAAACGGCAGTATCACGCGCGCAACGTCTCCGTCTTCGAGATGCTGCGCATCGGCGATGATCAATTCCGAACGCATCTCCGCATAATTCGACGCAACGCCCATGATGTAGCCGTCGCCTTCCGCCGCATTCTTGCCGCGCGGCACGAAGCAGACCTCCTGCAAACTGTGCGTATCGCCCGCGAAGTACGAGCTCGTTTTCCCCGTCGTCAGATCGAACCGCCCGTAGCAGTTGCTCACCCTGCCCCGCAGGTTGCCCGCCCGCGCCTCGTTGAACGGGCGATCGCGGTCCGTGTATGCGGTAAAAGCGTAGCGGTAGGGAAGCGAAAGGTAACGGTCGTCCACGCGGCCCAGATCGCTGACGTTCATCGGGAAGAGCGTTTCTTCCGTGAAGCCGTCGTCTTTCGAATTCAGATCGAACGTGTTGCGGCGGATGTACGCCCGCGCCTTCTGGGCATTCCAGGGTGAGCCGTCGACGGGAGGAAAGAACGGAAACGGATTGGAATCGTAGATTGGCGCTTCGAGGATCACTTTGTTCCCTTCGGTGCGCGCGTTCAGCGTGTGAACCGTCGCGCGTTCCGGCCCTTTGAACCAGCGAATGTCTTTAGCCTCGCCGTCCCGCGGGACGACGCCCACATACGCGGGCTTCGTGCTGTCCCATCCCCAATGTACCTTGCCTTCCTTTAGCCGCTCCATGCTCGTCACGAACCCGAACACCGGGATGATCACGTGTTTCTGCGTGAGCCCGATGTCGTGGACCATGCTGACGTAGGGAACCTTGAACCGCAGCTCGCGCGTCACGCGGCCCGTTTTGTCGATCGTGTACAGGAAAACGTCGTTCGTTTCGAGTCCCGTGGCTTCGTAGCCGTAGCAGATCATTTCGCCCGTGACGGGGTCGATCTTCGGATGCGCGGTGAACGTCAGGCTCTTGTACTTTCCGTGGAAATCCCACGGGCCGATGGTCTCGAGCGTGTTGGGATTAATCTCGTAAGGCAGGCTGTCCTCTTTCAGCGTGAAGAGCTTGCCCGCAAAGCAAAGCGGGGTCGTGTTCTGAACGGAGCGATCGAGTCCGCGAACGCTGGGATCGTCGGTGAAGGGATTCCGGTAGACTCCGAAAAGCTGCTTGTGGGCGGCAAGGTCCGCTTTGAATCGCGGCGTTTTCACCCAGCGTCCTTTGTAATCTACGATTCCGTTCTTGAACCGGAACATGTTGATGTAGCCGTCCATGTTGAACGGCGAGTCCTCAGGCGATTTCGAAGGGTAGAGCCAGTCGCCCCCGAGGCGCACGAACGCGCCGTTCAGGTCCGTCGGAATTTTGCCGATCACTTCGCAGTCGTACACATCCGCCTCGAAGCGCGTCGGGGCGAAAAAGCCCTCCATCGTGGGCTGATTGGAAAAGTCAACCATGGGCGCAACCTCCCTTCCAATTCGGCCTGGCTCTGTTTGACACTCTTGTTACAGAGCTGGCCCTCAATTAGTCTGCAACCCCCCGGAACGGCGCGTCATTCTGAGCGGAGCGTCCCGATAATCTTCTTCCCTCGGAAATCGCGCTGTTGCGATTTCCGAGTCGGGACGCGCAGTCGAAAGAATCTCTCTTCGGCGCCGCCATGGAGCAGGATGTCAAAGCCACCCGGCCTCAGAACTCAGTCGCCGTATCGAATCCACGGCGACGGCATGTAATACGGCACGGTGATGAACACCGCTTCCGCGTGCCGGATTTTGCCGTCCTGGATCTTGAACATCTCCAACATGCAGAACGAATGCGGCGATTTCATCGGCGACTGGTGCGTCACGCCATCCGTCGTCGTGTACGTTTCCAATCTTCCGGAGTGGTCGATGAAGCCGCCCGCGAGGACCAGGCCTTTTTCCTCGTCCACCAGCGGGAAGCGCCGGTCGCGAAGCCGGTCGTCCCAGCGATAGTTGCCGAGCTTGAATCCCTGTTCGCAGGAAATCTTCCCGTAGCTCGAGAGACTCGAATTCGCGTTGGGGTCCGGATTCGGATCGTTGGCGGTCCAGGCGCCGTTCTCGCGCCGGCTGCAGGCTGGATCGAACTGCGTGAAGATCTGCCCGTCGTTCAGTTGCAGCGTGTTGAAGTAGCCGTCGGCAAGCGCGATCATCCTTGCGCGGGGGCTTTTCCGTTCTAGTGGAACGTCCTCGGCGAGGATCGGCAGCTCCTTCATTTTGTCGGGATCGCCGAAAGGACCCGGGCCGTAGCCCTTGCGATCCACGATCGTCTCGACTTCCGAGATCTTCCGGCCTTCGATCTTCAGCCGCAGGGCAAAGAACGCTTTGTTTCCTCGCTCGTCCACGACACCGAAGTAAGCAACCTGGCCGTTCTCCGGGTCGGCCGCCCGAAGGTCGTCGGGCCCTCTGCCGCTGATCGTGCCCCATAGGCCGTCGCCGATTTTGAGCGCAACGTTGTTCTCCGTGAACTTGACCGTCTTGGCCCACGGCAGCCGAGAGGGGTCTTTCGCGACCAGCGCGTCCATGTATCCATCGACGAAGCCGTACAGGCATTTCCGGTCGCAGTCGTTTGTTGCGAAAGCGCCCGGCGCGGAACTGCGCGCGCGTACTCGGCTGAGAGGAGAAAAAGAAGCGGCAAACAATACGGCCAGAACGGCGGCCGGAGCAAAGAATTTCCCTCGCATCACTCGAATCCCCCGGTTCGCGCGTGCTTCGGCGAATCGCAGGGCGAATCGTAGCAGAGGAGGGAGATTGCGGGGTAGCGATTCGTTGCTAGTGGCAGCCGCAGGCGCCGCCGCAACAGCCGCCGCCCGAACCGGACGCAGGCGACGATCCGCCTGAGGATTTCACCCCGTTGCCGTGCGCCGCGAAAACCGAAAGCTGTATCGTGCTTTTGGCGCTGGCGCACTTCGGGCAGGTGATCTTCGTATTCCCGTTCATGACGATGCGCTCGTAGCGCTCGCCGCAGTCATCGCAAACATATTCGTAAATCGGCATCAGAGCTCCATCCCGAAATCGTTCGTTAGTGGTGGCAGTTATTGTACCAAAACTGGCGGTTGGGGATCCGTTAACGGGCAGTTTTGGCCCGATTGTAGAGAACCCGAAATCGCCGGACCCACGGCGGCTCGGGATCGGCAAAATCCTCGAATGATTCCTCCACCAGCCCCGCGCGCTTGAAGCCCTCCAATTCACCACGCACCAGTGGCCAGGGCAGATTGCCCTCCGGATCGGTCTCCTCGCGGCCTCTCGCAATCAACAGCAAATGGCCCCCCGGCTTCACGAACTGCGCCATCTTCTCGATGGCCGGGGGACGCAACTCCGCGGGAAGCGCCTGTAAGGTGTTGGCTTCGAAGACGAAATCGAAGTGATGGCTCCAGGCCGCCGGGGGATCGAAGAGATCGGCCACGACGTACTCAACGGCCGTGTTCGGGAAGCGTTTCTTGGCGGCCTTGATGGCCGTCGGCGCGATGTCGAAGGCGGTCGTTTTGAATCCCCACGTGGCGAGTTGTTCGGCGTCGTCGCCCAGGCCGCTGGCAATCACCAGAGCTGACTTGCCCGCTGTTTCGATCGGATGGGTCTTCCAGAAATCGACCAGATGAGGCGCAGGACGCTGATCCGCCCACGGAACTTCGCTCTTTCCTGCTTCCGCTTCCTGATACAGCACCTCGAACCAGCCGACGGGGGCGCCCTTCTGGATGAATTCGGCGGCAAGTTCCCTGGCTCGTGCGCGTCGGTCCGGCATGGTTCCATTCTAATGGGATTCGTATTCCGCACAAAAAACAACAGCCCCGGCCGGAACCGGGGCTGTTGGTAAGACCGCCAGGTTGAAAGCGTTGGTTAGTCGCCGGCGACGGGCTCGGCTGCCGGGCTTTCCAGGTGCGCCTTGCCATTGCCGTTCGCCGGAGCGATCTGCACCGGCTTCACGGTCGCGCCCGGAACCGCCATCTGAATCTGCTGGATCGAGCCGATCTGCACGACGGTCTCTTGCGGCTTCTTCAACACGAGTTCTTCGTAGATCTTCCGCACCTTTGCCGCTTCCTCGAAAGCCTTCTTGCGGCGAATGCGGTCTTCCTCGGCCGCGGTCTGCGGAATGTCGTGCTCGAGCTCACGCACGCGCGCGGCGTCTTCGGCGTTGATCTTGAGCGAGTGCTCGTAGTTCGCAAGATCGACGCTCTTGCCCTTCGCGTAGATATCGTGCTTGCCGTGCGCCTTGTACCATTCGGCGACGGTCGCGTTCTTGTACATGTTCTCGATGATCTTCCGCCAGCCGATGCCCGTGTTGTACGCGCAGAAGGAGATTTCGCCCTGCTGCGTGGCGTACGGGATGATGCACATCTCGGTGCGGCGGAAATCGTAGTTGAAAAGATCCTGGAACCACATGCCGGCTATGAAGAGCATGTTCCACGGATCTTCGGCGCGCCGCTTCATTGCGTCTTCATACGTGCGGTTGGGGTTGGTGCGGCCGTATTTCTTGTCCGCGTCCTTCGAAACTGCCCACGTCTTGTCAAATTTCTTCAGGATGTCCTTCAGCTTCAGGCTCGGCGGCGCCTGGAACGGATTGTAGTTCCTCAGCATTGCCATAACCATCATGAACGTCGAAAACTTCTTACCGCGAGCCGCGTCCGTGATCGCGGAAACGTCCTTCACAAGCTGCGGCGCGTTCAAGAACCGCGAAATCGGCGCCCACTCCTTCGTTTCCTTGTGGATCATCACCGCCGTGCCCACGCCGCAGTTCGGGTGGCAGCCGCAGGAAAGCGATCCCCACATCGCGTCCGGCCCGTGCACGAGGTCCGCAAAGCCGGCGAACGGTGAAATGAACGACAGCGGGAACCAATCGCGCGTCGGTTCGATCTTGCCCACCTGCGAGCTGACGTCCTGCGCGAGGTGCGAAAGCGTATAGCGTTGGCGGATGCGGCGCTCCGGCGTGATGTCCTCGTCGCGCCCGGTGAACGACACCGGTTGGAACGAAACGAACGCAATCTTCTTGGGGTTCTCCATCGCGAACTTCACGATCGGCCCGACCTGATCGTTGTTCACATTGTTGACGATCGTCGTCACCAGCACGATTTCGATGCCGGCCTCGTGCATGTTTTCGATCGCCCGCAGCTTCACGTCGAAGAGGTTGCCGACCTGCCGGTGGCTGTTCGCGTCGTTGCCGATGCCGTCGAACTGGAGGTACGCGTAGCGCATCCCGGCGTCGAAAGCCTTCTTGCAGAATTCCTTGCTCTTGGCGAACTCGATGCCGTTCGTGGCGGCCTGCACGCTGTTGTAGCCGATCTTGCGCGCATAGGCGACCGCGTCGGTGAACCGCGGGTGCATCGTCGGCTCGCCGCCCGAGAACTGTACGGACATTTGCCGCCGCGGCTTGATCTTCAGCGCGTTGTCGAGGATTTCCGTGATCTCGTCCCAGCCCAGCTCGTGGACGTATCCCACCTGGTTCGCGTCCATGAAGCAGGGATCGCACATCATGTTGCAGCGGTTCGTCAGGTCGACGGTCAGCACCGCGCCGCGTCCGTGCCGCACCGTGCTCGATCCGTGCCGGTGCAAGTCCGCGTCGTTGTGCGCCGGGATATCGCGCCCGGGGAAATTCTTCTCGATCCATTCGAGAAACTTCGAATCGATGGCCATCAGGTCTTCGTACTTCCCATGGATGGGGCATTCCTTCACCATCCAGACTTGGCCGTCGCGCTCGATGATCTGCGCCTTGATCTCGCCGACTTTCTCGTGGACGAGGTCGGTCCAGTCCTTCTTGCCGTTCATGATGGCGTCGCGCGCCTCTTTCACGCAGTCGGGACAAAGCGAGTCCGTCGTGCGCGGCCAGCCGAGCGTCGGCTTCGATTTCTCCCAGGATTTCAACAGCGGCTTATCGGACCACTTCGGTGTGAAGGAAGGATTCGGGTTGCGCTTGTTGAAAAACTGAATCGTGTCGAAAGTTACGCCTGCCGTCTTGCAGAGCACCCAGTCGAAAGTCTTCCAAAGCTGGTTGCCGGCTGTCGTAGACATAAACCTGCACCTCTCCTTAAATGTACGTGAACCGCTGGAATCCCTCAGTCCCTCGGTAGGTCTGACCTCTGGTCAAGGGACACTGCGCCTAAACGCTTAGCCTTGCAGAGTTTACCTGATTCCAGCGTTCCGTCTAGAATCGTGCGCCCAAAGGTGCAAATAGGGGGTTAAACGGCATCCAGGTGCAGCCAACGGAAATCGCCCGAAAGGCCTGTGCCGCGGCTAATCGAGGTTTAGGGGCTTCCGGAGGTCGCCGATGGTGAAGTGCGCGGTCGGTATTTCCAGGGCGATGTGGATCAGATGCTTCCGTAGAGACGGCTTTCAAACCCGCTCCTACGAATACTCTTCGCCCGAATCAATCCACGTTCAATGGAGTGCGTAGGACGCCGATGGCGAAATGGGCCAGATGCGGGGCTTCGTCATCGAGTTGAATCCATCGGACCACGCAGTGGTCCTTCATGTACTGCGAAACCTTGGCCTCGCTGATCCCCAGATGTTCGGCCAGCTTGGCCTTCAGTCCCGACTCGGAGAAGCCACGTCCACCCCGGACGCTCTTTCCGCCGCGTCCACCCCGCACCAGGTTCCCGATGCCAATCCGGAGCGTCTGGCACGCCTCGATGTAGTAGGAGGTGATCTGATCGGAGTCTGACAGCAGGAAAACTCCGGGTCCCGCCGGAGCCTCGTCCGCCTGATCGAGGTGGTGCAGCGGGCTGCCCACGAGCCGCCGCAAGAGCGATTCGAGGTAGGCCATGCGCGACGCCAGGGCCGGGTCGCCTCGGCCATGCGCTGCGCGTTCGGAAGGCAACTGCGGAGCCGGCAGCTCGATGGGAGCAGGACGCCGCTCGGGCGCGGGCGGTTCCGCTGCGTGCCGCTCGAACACCGGTGCTGGTGGAGCGGCTGGCTGCGGCGGTTGGGACTCGGTTCGCTCGGCAAAAGCCTGTGCGGGCAGGCCAGGCGCCGCTATGGCGCCCTTGCGCCGGCGGCCGCGTCCGCCGCGACGCCCGCGTCGCCGCTTTTTTGTGCCCTGCACTCCGGCCTCGCCTGGTTCTCCAGCCTGTGCCGTCGATTCGGGCGAATCACTCGCCTCGGCGGACACAGCCGAATCAGGGATCTCCCCGAGTGCCAGAGGCTGGAGCGCTTGATAGGGTTCGGGAGCGGGCGCTTCGAAAGGTTCCGCGCCTTCGGTGCGATCTTCCGAAGGAAATGAAATCTGGGCGGGAGCGCCTGTTTCTGCCGGCGCTGCGGCAGGCAGTTCCACGCCGAGCCGCGTCAGCGCGTCTTCGGCCTTCTTCTTCCAGTCGGCGCGGCGAAAGCGCTGTGCCGCGATCGTGTACCACTTCGCTGCCTCGTCGTTTCGCTCGGCCTTCTCTTCGACCGTGCCGAGTTCCCACGCGACCATTGCGTCGCGCGTGCGCTGGTAGAGTTCGGAAAGTTTCGCCAGTGCTTCGGGGCTGTTCTTCGCCTTGCGGATGCGTGCCTGGATTTGCCGCCAATCAGCCATGTCGATGCATTGTATCAGTGGTACGAGGTATAGGCCAATGAACTCTGCGCCTGGCGGCGGTCAGTTTGCGGGAAGCGACGTTTCGTTCAGGAGGCTGTTCGTAGGCGATGAAAAAACTCCGGCAGATAGCTTTCGAGTGGCCGACGATTCGCCTAGAACCTCGTTTTTTCGCTTCCCACAACCCCGTTTTCTGGCCAGTGATCTGGCAGCTCTCGCCGGCTTCGGTGGACTTTTCCACCTCTCCTATCTTTTTCTTGACTAATACCTAATTACATACTTGAATAGCCCGCACCGTCGGCGGCTGTAAAGGAGATACCTCTATGTTTCTCTCGCGCAGTATTACAGCGGTGCTTGAGGAAAGACTACTTTTCAATTTCCGAGTTGCTCCAGAGCAGCTTGCAACCCAATTACCTGTTCCATGGTTGACGCCCCTCGTAATCAATGACACCAGCATCCTGTCCTTTTGCATCCTGCACCTGAAAGAAGTAACCATTTGGCCGTTACCAGGATCAATTATTGGTTGGAAAACTATCTCCTGCGCCTACCGAGCTGGCGTCCTTGATGCCTCTGGCGGCGCGCCACAGCCTGCCGTATGGATCGTTGATCGCCTTTCCGATCTTCCCATCATTGCTAAGTTGTCGCCCTGGCTTCTCTTCGACACACTACCTATCGTTCTGCCCAGGATTCAGCATTCCGGCAATCAGATCAGTGTTGAGCTTGATTTCCCGGACCGCGAAAAGCTCTTCAAGGCGGAAATGGCTCCTGCCCCGAACGGCCAATTCCGGTCCAAAACATTTGCGACCATGAAGGATTTCTCTGCTTTCATCCACAACGGCATAACAAGCTACGCAGCTTCTATCTTTGGCGACGCTCTGACCAAGATCGATTTAATCAAAGAAGACCCGGTGTATGAGCCTTACTCCGCGAAAGTAGATTACTCTTGGCTGGACAGCACTTGGCGCAACGCCAATCTCGAATTAGACTCCGCTGTCCGTGCTCATGGTGGGCATTACAGGTGGAATTATCGAGGACTAGTTCGATACATCAAGGGGACTGAAAGGCCGTTTCACGAACTCAGTCTGCCAACGACTCATGCCACCCCCTAGTCAGTCCCGTTCACGTTCACTTTTGAAAAGCTTGGTGGCGGTTACGCTTCATCGCCCAGGCCTCTGGCTTATTTACCATGAACGCGTTTCCGAGACTATTCGTAGAAGAAATTTCATCGCAGCAATCACTGTAGCTGCGGGCACGGCAGCAACCGCGCTCATGGTTCCAAGAGACTGCCGTTTGTTCGCGGCGCTGACCGTTTGGGCTGTCGGACACTTTGCGTGGGGCACTTACCTTGCGTTTGCTGTTAGATAAGAATGCTCGACAATTGCTCCGATTGGCCCTGACAGCGGCGTCATAAGCTGAAGCTCATTCCAACTCTGATTTCGTAGCTAATTGTGTAGCCAACGTACCCTATTCTAGACCCGTTTTTCCTCATGCGGCGGGCCAGGTAGACCCGCTTTGACGAAATGGTCGGAGTAACAAGGCTGTGCCCGCTCGGTAGTTGCTGGAGTTCTGCGGAACGATTCAGAACCCGGAGTGTGGGAATACCGCCAAACCGGAAGTTTGTCCGGGCCAGAAGTCCGCTTATGGGAAGTTGGAAGCTCCATTGATACTTGGCCGATTGTGAGCGGATGACGGCGTAATCGGAAGTAACCGTCAAACGCAAAGCCCGGTCAGGAAACTGACCCGCCACCCCGTGCCTCGCAGGGAATAGGCCGGGCAGGAGGCGTGGGGTAGAATTGTCGCTTCGCGCGTGCGCGAGGAGGAGCCATGAAAACCGGCCGCGTGCTCTGCGTCGTCGCGCTATCGCTATTGTGGCCGGTTGCCGCGGTGGCCCAGTCCGCGTTTGAGCCGCTCGATCGCTGGACGGATGCTGTGAAGTCGGGAAACTCAACGGCGCTCGCCGACCTCTACACGAAAGTCCCTCCCTCTCGCTCGCAGACGCCACGGGGCACCACCGACGATTTCGGCGAGGAGCCGCACTTCTGGTCCGCGCTGGCCGTCAGCGGGCTGAGCAAACTCGACCCGAAGGTACTCGAAATCGTGCACCCGCAGGCGGGAGTGGTCGCGCTGGTCCTTCGCATTGAGTTCCTGCTCCGCACCGATTCCGGCGTGCAGCCGTTCGTCGTTGAGGGGAGCCAGGTCTGGGTGCAGCAAGGAGACGACTGGCGCATCGTCCAGACGCAGCGAGGTGACCTGGAGCCGAATCCGCCGCGGCGCTTGCCCGAGCCGGCAAAACCCAACACCGATCTCTATCCTCCGCCGGAAAAGGCCAGCGCCGAGATCAGGGCTGCGCTCGCCGTCGCCGCGAAGGACCACAAGCGCGTGATCCTCGTTTTCGGCGGGAACTGGTGCTACGACTGCCACGTTCTCGATGCGACGTTCCACTCGAAGGCCATCGCTCCGCTCGTCAACGCCAACTTTCATATCGTGCACATCAGTGTCGGTGACGAGGGCGATCGCAACCTCGATCTCGCCAACCACTACGGCATCCCGTTGAAGACGCCGCCGCGCGTTCCCAGCCTCGCCGTCCTCGATCCTGACGGCAAACTCGTTTTCGCCCAGCAGCACGGTGAATTCGACAACAGCGCCATTCTCGCCCCTGCCGACGTTGTTGCATTCCTGCAAAAGTGGGCGCCGCCCCGCCAGAACTAGCCAAAACCGCAGTAGCAAATTTCGGCACCGTGCCGATCCCCGGCTAGCACGCCACTCGTCTAAGTGGGTCCTCCAAGAGCAAGCCGTAACTCGGACACAATCACCAGCACGTTAGGCCAGCATGTTAGGAATGACCAAAATCTCCGGTTCGCGGGGTCCAACGAACGCTTCACTGAATTTTAACAGGTGAGTAAAACAACGGCCCGGTGGGTGTGGGATTGTTTCGAGCGCCTAGGAGGGCAAATACGTGAAGAAAAGTCTCATGCAAGGCGTGCTTATCGTCGCCGCGGCATCCGTGCTGGCGGCAGGAACATTTGTAGACAAAGCGGCTGCCAATGACGACCAGGACCATTCGGGCCGGTTCGAATTCCAGCCCGGTACTCTGGTGCTCAGCCGCAGCGTCTATGCCGGGAACGCTTCAACCGTTACAGTGGGACAGACTTTGCCGCCGGGCTGCGTGCCGGGGACGGTGACGCTACCGCTGCTTGCGGGAGGCACGACAACGGTGACGATCCCCAGTGCAAGTAATTCCGGCTGCAACACGGCAACCGCAGATGGCACGTATCCTACCGTCTTTAACAACGATAAGGCCGACGGCAGCTTCGGCGTTACGTCGCCGATCTTCTTGGACAACATTACGACGGACGGCCAGCGAATTGGCACGTTGGCGATTCCCAGCGACCAGATCGTGACGAGCTTCAGTTCGAAATCAGAGCTGGCGTTGAACCAGTCGCTCGACGGGAAATCGATCACGTTCGTGGGCTACCGCGGCGGTCCGGGATTCGTGACTTCGCCGAACCAGCTGGATGTGTCGAACTCGAACACTCCGGGTGTGGTGGACCCCACTAATCCGGTCGTGTCGCAATACTACCGGTCCGTGGCGGAAGTGGATGCCAACGGCGACATTCAGATCACGGAGGGAAATGCCTACAGCGGGAACAACGGCCGCGCGGCCATCAAGGCAAACTCGCTGTATTACCTGACCGGAAACGACAATAACGGAGGTCTCTCGAAAAGCCAGCTCACCAAGACGCAGGTTGGAGTCAACCTGATCACATCGACTGGCGCCGAGCTTCTCGTGCCGGGCCAGGCGCCGCCGGTGCCCCCGAACATCACCAAGATCGGAGACTTCGAAGTCACGCAGGTTGGCTACACGACGGCGGACAAGGCGGGGAAGGACAACAACTTCCGCGGTTTGACCATCTTCAACAACACGTTGTACGTCACCAAGGGCAGTGGCGGGAATGGCATCAACACGGTCTATCAGGTTGGCAATGCCGGCGTCCTGCCGACCGGAACCGTCGCCGAACTCGCGGCCTTGCCGATCACGATCCTGCCGGGCTTCCCGACATCGCTCGCGAGCGGTGTGAATCAGGCTGGCAACCCAGCCCCGGTAGCGTTTCCCTTCGGGATCTGGTTTGCGAACGCAAATACGCTGTACGTTTGCGACGAGGGCGACGGGACACTGGTTACCCCCGCAGTCAACGGGAACGTGGCGGACGCCGCGTCCCAGGCCACAGCGGGCGTGCAGAAGTGGAGTCTCGTGAACGGCACATGGAAGTTGGATTACGTTCTCCAGAACGGTCTGAATATCGGTGTTCCGTACAGCGTTCCGAACTATCCAACGTCACTCAACCCGGCGACGGACGGCTGCCGCAACATCACGGGTAGAGTTCACCACGACGGCAGGGTAGACATCTATGCCGTGACCTCGACGGTCAGCGCCAGTGGAGACCAGGGCGCGGACCCGAACAAACTGGTGAAGGTTACCGACATTTTGCAGGCCACCACTTTGCCGACAGGCGACGGCGACCATGGTCGGGACGATTCCATTGGCCACTTCGTGACCCTTCGCTCGGCGCAGGCCGGGGAAGTGCTCCGCGGAGTGGCTTTCGCGCCCCAAGATCGCGATGGGGATGACGATCGCTAGAGCGATCGAAATCGCAATCAAGATCGTGCCAATCCGGTAACCAACTAGAACCGATCCCTAGGTAGTGAAACGCGAAACCCCGGGCCACTCTGCATCGTGGTCCGGGGTTTCGTGTCTTCGAGACGATTTTCGGACAGCGCGTGATGCAGTCGGGTGGATTCCTTCCGAGATGGAAGTACGCCGTTTCCGCGTTGCTGGACGCGTTTGGCTGCGCGGACTAAAATGGAACTGCAATGGCGATCAAGCTTCCCGTCTACATGGACAATCACGCGACGACGCGGGTCGATCCGCGCGTCCTCGATGCGATGCTGCCCTATTTCACCGAAAAATATGGCAACGCGGCGAGCCGAAACCACGAGTTCGGCTGGAAGGCCGAAGAGGCCGTCGAGACCGCGCGCGGCCAGATCGCCCGCCTGATCCATGCCACCCCGCGCGAAATCATTTTCACCAGCGGCGCGACCGAATCGGACAACCTCGCGCTGAAGGGCGTCGCCGAGGCGTATCGCGCGAAGGGAAATCACATCGTCACGCAGGCCACCGAACACAAAGCCGTGCTCGACACCTGCAAGCGCCTCGAAAAATCCGGCTGCGAGGTCACTTATCTGCCCGTCGCGAAAGACGGCCGCATCGATCTCAACGATCTCCGCCGCGTGATCACGCCGAAGACGATCCTGATCTCGATCATGCACGCGAACAACGAAATCGGCGTCCTACAGCCGATCGCTGAAATCGGTGCCATCGCGAAAGAGAAGAACGTGCTATTCCACGTAGACGCGGCGCAATCCGTCGGCAGAATCCCGGTGGACGTCGAAAAAAGCGGCATCGACCTCCTCGCGATTTCCGCGCACAAAATCTACGGCCCGAAGGGCGTCGGCGCGCTCTACGTCCGCCGGAGGAATCCGCGCGTCGAGCTTTCGCCGATGATCGACGGCGGCGGCCACGAGCGCGGCATGCGTTCCGGCACGCTGAATGTTCCGGGAATCGTCGGCCTCGGGAAGGCCTCCGAGATTTGCGAAAAGGAAATGGCGGCCGAGATGGAGCGCCTGCGCGGGCTGCGCGACAAGCTGCAGGAAGCGATCGTGAGCCGCCTCGACGACACATTCGTCAACGGTTCGATGGAGCACCGCCTGCCGAACAATATTAACCTCAGCTTCGCAGGCGTCGAAGGCGACGCGCTGCTGATGGGGATCAACGACGTGGCGGTTTCGAGCGGCTCGGCCTGCACCTCGGCGACGCTCGAGCCGAGTTACGTCCTGCGCGCTCTCGGCGTTTCCGAAGATCTGGCGCACAGCTCGATTCGGTTCGGCCTCGGCCGCTTCAATACCGAAGAAGAGGTCGACTACGTCGCCGGTCGCGTGGTCGAAACCGTGAAGCGCCTTCGCGAGCTTTCGCCTCTCTACGAAGCCGCGAAACCGCGCACGAGCGCCTAGTGGTCTCTCGCAGTGTTGTTATCCAGGGAGAACGTACGGAACCAGACCTGCGCTACCCGGTCGGCAAGTTCGAGCCGGTCACAACTCTCACGCCCGATCAGCGCCGCCAGTGCATCGATGCGATCGCCGATGCGCCCGCTCGCCTTGCCGCCGCCGTCGCCGGCCTGACGCCCGCGCAGCTCGATACGCCCTATCGTCTGGGTGGCTGGACGGTCCGCCAGCTCGTCCACCACATCGCCGACAGCCACATGAATGCGTTCAGCCGCTTCAAGTTTGCGCTCACCGAAGACGAACCCACGATCAAGACCTACGATGAAACCCGCTGGGCCGAACTCGCCGACGCGAAGATGCCGCCGATCGAGCTTTCGCTCGCGCTACTCGAGAATCTCCACAAGCGCTGGGTTGTGCTGCTGCGTTCACTTGAGCCCTCCGACTGGCCGCGCAAGTTCCGCCATCCCGAGTGGGGCTTGGCCACGGTCGATTTTTTGCTAGCGCAGTACGCCTGGCACGGCCGCCATCACGTCGCGCAAATCACCTCTCTGCGCGAACGCAACGGCTGGTAGCCGCCGGCCTTGCCGCACCGCATCGGCGCGATCCCGGTTCAGCGGCTTACGCAGCCTTTTTCTTCCACGCGCCGAGGATCGCGCCCATCATGCACAGCCCCACCAGCGGATAGAACTCGTTGATGGCGAAGAGCGCCTTCGGCCGCATCTCGTACATATAGGTGGTATAGACAATCGGGCCGACGATGCCGATCCACAGCAGGATGCCAATCGCGGCGCCGCGCGCGGCGGTATTCGCGTTGCGCCAGATGCAGACCTGCGCCAGCACGAACGCGATCAGCAGATTCAGCGCGAGCGTAACAATGTAGGGCCAATAACTGAAGTTGCTGATCTGCGCGTTTGTGAACGCGTGGTACGCCGTCCACTGCTTTGCGAATAGCACGTCGTACCAGAGAGCCCCGAGCAGCCAGTACGCCACCGCGCCAACGAGCACGGCCCAGTAGTTCGTCTTCATCGTGCCCTCCTCTACGCTTTCACGGCCTCGATCACGCAAAATGGAGACGGCGTGCGGACCACGCGCGCGAGCCTCAGCCCCGCCTTGGCGAAAAGATCGGCGTATTCGCCTTCGGTGCGCTCGCGGCCGCCGGCCATCGCGAGCATTTCCAGGTCGATCCATTTCGCCAAGCCCGGCTCGTTGCCCGGCACGATCAGGAACTCGACGAGCAGGACTTTTCCGTTCTTGCCGCGCATGGCCGCGGCGCAATTCCTCAAAATGGCGATGGCGCGCTCGTCGTTCCAGTCGTGGATAATCGACTTCATCACGTAGCTATCGGCCGCGGGCACGGACTGAAAGAAATCTCCGCCCGCTGTCTCGCAGCGCGACGCGAGCCCCTCGGCCGCGATGCGCGCCTTGGCGCCCTCGACCACGTGCGGCACATCGAAGACCATCCCGCGCAGCCCGCGATGCTTTTGCAGGATGTTGACGAGCATGACGCCGTGCCCGCCGCCGATGTCGGCCAGCGTGCCCGACTCGCCGAAGTCGTACACCTCGATCAGCGGCTTCGTGAAGTGAGCGCTGATCGAAGTCATCGCCGCGTTGAATCTTTCGTTCTCGTCGCCGTTTTGCCGGAAGAACTCGAACGCGTCCATGCCGGTGGCCTTCTTGAATGCGGTCCCGCCCGTCTCGATCGGATGCGTGAACTCTCCGAACACGCGAAAGTGGAGCGGGTCGGCGAGAAACACCACGGTGTCGCGCGCGGAGTCCGGCACGTCGCTGCGCAGCGCCTCCGATAGAGGCGTGTTGGCAAACGTGCGCGGCGCCACCTCGCGGAAGACGTTGAGCGACGCGATGGCGCGGAGGGTGCGGTAGAGCGCGTCTTCGTTCACGTCGCGCGCGTGGGCCAGCTCGGATGCCGGTTTCGGACCTCCGGCCAGCAGATCGGCGATCTTCAGTCTAGCTGCCGTATAGAGGCACGCCGCAGGCGCGTAGCCACTCGCCAACTGCATGAGCTGGCCGTGCAGATCTGGACCTGGCACATTTTGCGTTGATGGGCTGGACAATGGGGCCTCCTGATCTCGGTGTGACTTCGACGATTGGGGCGCATCATAGTACAAGCACCGGCATCGCGCCACCCGCGACGGCCGCGTGGCCGGGTTTTCACCAATCGGACACTTCGCGTGGCGCCACGCAACGTTTTGCCTCGAATCGTGTTCTAAGCTAGGGAGAGGTTTGCGCCGTGCCCGGCAGGCATCCCCGCCTTCGAACCGGACCGCGGCGCCCTTTGCACGATCATTCATACCCGCCCGAAAAACCGGGCGAAGGGAGATCCGGCAATGAAAAAGTACTTCATACTTGGTTTTGCGATACTGTTGCTGGTGGGAGCGGCGAGTGTGGCGCCTGCCGCGAAGGCGCAGTCGCCGGCGCCGGGAAGGCCGCTGAAGATCGTGTTGTCGCGGCAATCGACGGTCGATCCCGTCGAGATCGTCAAGCACCTCAGCCAGAAGTGCCCCAACGTGACGCTCACCTCGAATCCCAAGGACTCGGACTTCATGCTGCAAGCAGGCGGGTGGTCCGGGAATTACCGCTTCCTGGTGATCGCGCACGGCGGCAACATGATCTACGCGACGGAGACAAGTCTCCTCAGCAACGCCGTGAAAGACGTCTGCAAGTTCCTGAATACACGTGCGCCGCGAGGCGGGTCGCCGTCCTCGTATTAGCCCGCAGCGAAGTTCGCGACGCAGCGCGCTGATACATTTCTCCCTCCGTTTGCGCACACGTGCGCCCCGCCCATCCGTGTCGATTAGACCGGACGCCGATGCCGTGTTTTCAATGAGTTGCGTCATTTTCTAATCGCCGGAGTGTCGATTAGGATCGCGGCGCCAGCGAGTCGGGAGGATGTTCGCCGAGAGAGAGCCCTCGACTCATCCGCCACGGCGGATTCACTCGGGACGACGACCCTGGCCGGGTCGTCGTTTTCTATCGCCGGAGTGTCGATTAGAAGCTGTGACTCCTGGTTCGCGAACTGCGAAGGAGGGGGCAGAGACGGCGGGCGCGAGCAGTTGCGATGAAAAAACGACCTGGGTGGGCGGCTCGATCCATTGGTTGTCGTCGGTAAGGCAGGTATAGGCGCGCACGGCGCGGATGATGCTGTCGCTGGTGACCTTGATGGTGCCGGCGTTTTCGAGGATGCGGTCGAGGACCGAACGAAGATTCTTCTGGCGGGCGGCGTAGAGGCCGGTGGCGTGGGCGTGACGGTAGAGGGAGCGCACGGGCAGGCTGTAATGACGGGCGGTCTGGAAAGGCTCGTGCCAGTGAAGGAAAAGCTCGTCGATGGCCTCGCGTTCCGGATGCTGGCAAACGGCGCACTTGCGCTCGTGGCGCTCGATGGAGGATTCGGGCTCCTGCGCTTGTGCGGCGGAGCGGCGCGGCTTCGATTTGCGGCGGGCGCGAGGGGCAACGGCGGGGGCGGGAGGCTCGAGGTTCTTCTCGCCCAGAACCTTGATAGCGCGATTGAGGGCGGGAAAATAGGCGGCGAGTTCGGGGCTGGGGTGCAGGCCTTCGGGGTCTGGCGGCTGATCGACGGTGGGTTCGTCGTGTAGTGCATTGTTGGGTCATGGTGGTCTCCGTTTTTTCATCGTTTTCATTTTCGGACTTCCACTACAGGAACAGAGTAGCGGGATTGAAGGCGAATAGAACTGGACTAAAGTACAGATTCAGTACAAGGCATAGTACCCCTGTACGAAAACCGGAATTCTGCTGCGCCGACAACGAGCCTTTCGAGTCAGCTCCAGATGGGTAACGAAATCGCCCCGTGCCTCCGATTACGTGATTTTCTCCTGTATAATCCCGTCATGCTGACGCGGATACATCTGAAGAACTTCAAGCTGCATGCTGATACCAGCATTGAAGCCGCGCCGATAACCGTGTTCATCGGGCCAAACAGCAGCGGGAAATCCAGCATTTTCCAGGCGCTCCTTCTATGGCGTCAGGCTGCAGTTCGGAACTTGAACGAGCTATGTTCGGGGGTGTCTAGGTTAGCGCCGGACGTCCGTCAACCGTATCTGTTTCAGGCGGATCAGCTGATCGACATCGGGGAGTTCGATCAAGTTGTGCGACGTGGCGAGCGGGAAATTGCTCTCGCGGTTCAGGGTGACATTCCGCAGGGGAGAAAGATTGAATATGCCCCGGGTCCAACAACCGGAGACCTCGAGGTGCGGGTTCGCGAGAATCGCCTAGTGTATCAAAGGGGAGAGCTGGTTTACTGGGTTCAGTCTTTGAATGCGTCAGGGCGAAAGAGTTGGTCTTGGGGGCCACAACGAGCAGTCGCCGCCGACGCTGCTCTGGCGGCGGTCGGCGCGCGCATAGGCGTTCAGCCATCATCAACGTTTGCACTGATCGCGTCGACCACATTCGAATGGGACGGGGTCGTGCCTCCGGAGAAGCAACTCGCCCTCCAAGAGCTGGCCGTGCGATTCCAGACGGCACCGCAGTTACTTCTGCGATCCGTTCACCCCGTGTTCCCTCTGCGCGGATTCGAAGAGGCCGGCTACCCGTTCGCAGATGCACCTGCCGAGACTCTGGACCGAATGGCGCTTCAGGATCGAACGATCGCTCTCTTGAGTGTACTTGCATACAACCGGCCCGTGGAAAGACAGATTTCCGCTTGGCTGGCGAATCTCGCGGGGATCAGGATCGAGATTCAACATCTTCCGGGCAACCGAGTGACAATTCTGTGCACGCCCGCGCATGCCGATCTGCCGGGCTCGCTTTTTTCGAATGAGGGGACCGGTGCCAACCAACTACCGTTTATTCTGGTTCCGATTGGCCTGACGCCGCCGGGCGAAACAGTTCTCCTGAGCGAGCCGGAGGTTCATCTGCATCCGCGCGCGCAGGCACACCTCACGCGTCTCTTCGTACAGCTCGCGAAAAAGGAGCGCAGGCAGTTTTTCATCGAAACACACAGCGAGCATGTGTTGCACGCGCTACTGAACTCAGTCGCAAAGCAAGAGATTCCGGCAACAGACCTCGCGATTTATTACTTCGAGAACAAGGACGGCAATGCCGTCTGCGAGCGGCTGCAGATAGACGACTCGGGCGGAGTCCCGGGCGGCTTGCCCGGCTTCTTCGATCAGAGCCTAGGCGAACTCACGGAGTATCTCGGGGCACTGAAGAGCAAGTGACTCGTGAAGCACAGATTCCTGCTTGACGAGAACATCCTCTATTTTGCGATCTACGGCGTTGACGAGCATGATCGTCCGGACCAAACCTCGACGGAGTTAGTTCGCCGCATAGGGGCGAATTGCCACAGGATCGTAGTCAACCAGTTCCTCGTCGACCGCTATTGGCATCACCTCACGGGGATCATGCGAGATGGCAAGCGCGGGAGAGCGATGGAACCTGTTTCTTTTGTCGTCCAACTTCTGAAGAATTCTGAAAAGCTGGGGCGGGAGCACGACGAATGTCCAGAATTGCCTGCCGGTGTCGTCGTACCTGCTGAAGATGTCGAAATCGTGCGACTGGCCCTCCTAGCTCAGACGACGATTGTGACGGGAGACAGTGACCTCAGATCGGCGGTGAACGGCGCTCAGGCTTTGGGGCTTCGAGCGCTGGCGCCCAGTGAGGCTTTGATACCCGCCGCCGACAGTTAAACCGCGGATCGCGCGGAAGTCGTGTTCGGCGCGGGGCTAGCCGACGACGCGGAAGGCGTGGCGGCGCAGATACCAGCAAGGCATGTAGCTGAGCTGAGGGAAGATCGAGCGGACGCAGGTTTGCTTGTCGGGCTGGTCGGTGAAGACGCTGAGTTTGTCGCCTCGGATTGGGGCGGCGTAGAGAATCGTCACGGTCGAGAGCACAGAGTTAGGGCTGCCCCGCGCCATACGATATCGAAGCGCCGCATAGTCTCCCGCATACAGAGCGATGAACAGAGCGCACAGCGCGATTGGCGCGGCCATGAGTGCGTTGCGAAGGATGGCGTTGCGTGTCGCGCGGATGTCGGTTGTATCGGGCATGGAATGAATCGTCGCGTGAATCTTAGCGCGGAAGATGCAAGCGGGCGAGGCTTTGCCTCGCCGAAGAGTAAAATGGCGGCGGGAAGATGCCGGGCTGAAGGACCCGGCGCTACGTGAAAACCTTCGTGCATAGGTGAATTGGCAGCGCGGAGGCAAGGGTTCTACGAAGGACATTTGGACATTTCGCGTGACGGAACGAAGAGAGGTCCCTCGGAATGAGAAGGGCGGCGGAGAGGCGAGGGAAGCTTCGCCGCAGAGAAAATGGCGGCGGGAAGATGCCGGGCTGAAGGACCCGGCGCTACGTGAAAACCTTCGTGCATAGGTGAATTGGCAGCGCGGAGGCAAGAATTTTCGCTGCGAAGGACATTTGGACATTTCGCGTGACGGAACGAAGCGGGAAGATGCCGGGCTGAAGGACCCGGCGCTACGTGAAAACCTTCGGCGAGTCCTCGCCGGATTCGCGCTTGACTTCCAGCGGCAATCGCGTAGAATCAGCAATTGTCTGCTGTCCTTCCAGCTGGCCTGGGAGTTCCTGCTCTTTGACAATCGAATGATACAAGCCAGAACCCGTTTGGTTTGCCTATTTGTCCGAGCAATCGGATGAATAGGAATTTGAGATAGTTCCACTCCAGTGTATGGAGTGGGATAAACCGAGCGATTTAACAGTTCGTTCCGATCGTGAGGATGAAAGTTTTCACGGTCGAAACATCAGGTTTCAAATGAGAGTTTGATCCTGGCTCAGAGCGAACGCTGGCGGCGTGCTTAACACATGCAAGTCGAACGCGCAGCATTCTGTAGCAATACAGGATGTGGGCGCGTGGCGAACGGGTGCGTAACACGTGGATAACCTTCCTTCAGGTGGGGAATAACCCAGTGAAAATTGGGCTAATACCGCATAACATGACGAGGGCACATGCTCTTGTCTTCAAAGGCGCAAGTCGCCAGAAGAGGGATCCGCGGCCGATTAGCTTGTTGGCGAGGTAATGGCTCACCAAGGCATTGATCGGTAGCCGGACTGAGAGGTTGGCCGGCCACACTGGAACTGAGACACGGTCCAGACT
>JBEKNB010000019.1:0-89279 GCA_049523255.1 Candidatus Acidiferrales bacterium
AGCACCAGTTCCTCTTCCGGAGGCCCCACGGCTACCTTCCTACAAACCGATACCACCACCGAGGGTACTTGGATTGGAACCTACGGCTCCGACGGCTCCGCCATCGCTACCGTCAATCCTCAAACCATCCCCTCCTACGTTTCCTCTCTCTCCTTTGTCAGTCCCGCCACCTGGACTTGGGCTGCCTCTACCACCGATAACCGCGCCACCGAGACAGGCTTCGGCACCGCCAGAACTGCCGCCACCTGGTACACCACCAGCTTCTATATCGACCTTAATTTCTCCGATACCAACACCCACCAGGTCGCCGTCTACGCCGTCGATTGGGACGGCGAAGGTCGCTCGGAAACCGTCCAGATCACCAATGCCTCTACCGGTGCTCAGCTCGACATCCGGACGCTCTCCAATTTCGGCAACGGGGCTTACCTGGTCTGGAACATCTCCGGCCACGTCCGGATCAACATCTCAAAGGTCACAGGCAATAACGCCGTCGTCAGCGGTGTCTTCTTACGGCGGAAGAGTTTGGGGCCAAAACTGAAACCTATTCGCCATGCGTGAACGTTGCAGCCCCTCGAAAGACCCGCGCACAATCTTCGGAGTCGCGACATGAATTCAGTTCAAAAAACAAAAAGCACTGGCATCCGAGTGCAATCATCGCGCCTTAGATTCGCCCTAATAGGGATCTGCTGGCTGCTTGGCTGCCTGACGGCAAAGGGGGCAACGCCCGCTCAGGCCACCTTCGTCCAACTGGACACGACCACCCAAGGCAACTGGCAGGGCGTGTACGGAGCGGATGGATACTCCATAGCCAGCGACTCGCAGAGCATTCCGCTCTATGCCTCATTCGCCATTCAGAATCAGGCCAATTACACCTGGGACGCCTATCCGACGGAAACCCGCGATCTGAAAAGGGCCAGCATATCCGGAAGAATTGCGGCGACGTGGTACAACCCGCAGACCTTTTATTTCGACATCAACTTCACGGACGGAAACACCCATCAACTGGCGCTCTACGCGCTGGATTGGGACCGCCAGGGACGGGCGGAGACGATTCAAGTCGTTGATGCGAGTACAAGTGCCATACTGGATAGCAAAAGCGTTGCCAACTTCGCGACCGGCGCCTACCTCGTTTGGAATATTTCGGGGCACGTCATCGTTTACGTAAAAACCACCAGCGGCCCGAACGGCGTGGTGAGCGGCGCGTTTTTCGGAACGGGCAGCAACAATTCATTCGGCGTCGTCGTAAATCCGCCGACTGTGACGCTGGCCGCGGGCCAAACGCAGCAGTTTAGCGCCAGCGTTCTCAGTTCTCCGAACACGCCGGTAGTGTGGTCCATCAGTCCGAATCTGGGGACGATTTCGCCCGCGGGATTCTATATTAGTCCGTCGGCGGTGAATGGCTCTCAGACCGTGACGGTCACAGCCACGGATTCACTCGACGCAACCCAGTACGGCATCGCCACGATCGTTCTTATACCAGGAGCAAGCGCCACATTCATCAACTCCGATACATCCACGGAGGGAACCTGGCAAGGAACGTATGGAATGGACGGATATTCCGTGGCCGGTGATTCTCAGAGTCTGCCCAGCTATGCGTCCTTTAGCCTCCAGAATCAGGTGAACTATACGTGGGCGGCCACTTCAACCGATCCGAGGGCGCTCGAGACCGGCAGCGGCACTGGACGGATCGCCGCGACCTGGTACAACCCGCAAACTTTCGGTCTTGCGGTCGATTTCAACGACAGGAATTCTCATCAATTCTCGATTTATGCCGTGGATTGGGACAACCAAGGAAGAGCCGAAACGATTCAGATTGTAGACGCAAATACGAACGCGGTGCTGGATACGGAAAATATCTCGAATTTCACGAACGGTGTTTATTTGGTCTGGTCCGTTTCCGGAAATGTGATCATAAACGTGACCGCGACGAGCGGCCCCAACGCCGTGGTTAGCGGGGTATTCTTTGGAGCCGGTGATCCTCCGACGCCCGCTGTAGTCAGTTTCATCGCCTCCGATGCCGCCACGCACGGGAACTGGCAGGGTGCATATGGGACCGACGGATATGCCGTGGCAAACGACTCGCAGAGCATTCCCGCGTACGCCACGTTTGCGGTTCAGAACCAGCTGAACTACACGTGGGATGCAGACCCGAGTGATCCGAGAGCGTTGCAAACCGGCAGCGGTTCGGGACGAATCGCGGCAGCGTGGTACAGCCAGCACGATGCCATACCGCCGACGTTCAGCTTCGACGTGAATTTCACGGACGGAAATTCGCACCAGCTCGCTCTCTACGCCATCGACTGGGACGGGCAAGGAAGAACCGAAACGATCCAGGTACTTGATGCAAACACGAAAGCGGTGCTCGATACGAGGAACATCTCTAATTTTACGACCGGGCTTTATCTCCTCTGGAGCATTTCAGGGCATGTGACGATCAACGTGACTTCAACTGGCGGGCCCAACGGCGTGATCAGCGGCGTGTTTTTTGGCGGCGGCAATCTAATCAATGTCACCGTGAGCCCTCAGACTGTCACTCTACCTCTTGGACAATCTCAGCAATTTACAGCCGCGGTTACGGGCACGACCAACGAGAACGTAGTCTGGTCGATTAGTCCAGCTGAAGGAAGTATTTCGAGCACCGGCATCTATACGGCACCGGCGACCCTCACAAGCAGCCAGCCCGTCACTGTGATGGCGACCAGCGCCGCAGATGGAACCCGGTTCGGCACCGTGACAATCAACCTGACATCGTCCTCGGCTGCTTTCCTTTCTTACGATACGACCACACAAGGGAATTGGCACGGTGTATACGGCGCGGACGGGTATTCCATCGCCAACGACTCGCAGAGCATTCCGATGTATGCGTCTTTCGCGGTTGAGAATCAGAACGGCGAGTGGACGTGGGCTTCCGGCACGACCGATCCGAGGGCGCTCGAAACGGCAGAGGATTCCGGACGAATTGCCGCCTGCTGGTATAAGAACCATGACAGCTTCTCATTCAGCATCAATCTGAATGACGGGAACTCACATCAAGTCGAGTTCTATGCCTTGGACTGGGATAGCCGGGGCCGAGCGGAAACAATTCAAGTCCTCGATGCCGCTACGAACGCTCTGCTCGATACGCGGACGATTTCGAACTTCACGAACGGACTCTACGTAATCTGGAACATCTCCGGAAACGTCATCATTAATGTGAACGTCGCGGCCGGAGACAACGCTGTGGTCAGCGGCGTGTTTTTTAAGTAGGCCCCTCGTCTGCCCTTCTTCAGCCGGACGCCTGAAGGCGTTCTCCCCTGTGTTCCCTGTGGTTGCATGGTTTAGCAGTTTCCCGCCGTTGGTAACCCTCCCAGTATCTGTTTTGCGGTAAGAGCTCTCCCCAAAACCCTTCAAGCTTCGCCTTTTTCCTCCTTCTGACTTCTCCGACCTCCGTTTCGCTGCGCTGCAAGTTTGCTCCCATCTGCGGCCTGTTGAGAGCAGGCCAGCTGGACCAAAACTGGCGCTTAGGCCAGTAATCCCGGCCAGTTTTAGGTGACAGAATACCTGCCAGATAGAAATGCCAGTCTGGGGTTGATGAGGCCAAAGAAGATGCGCTACGGAATGGCGGCGTTGCTAAAGTTGATTGTGGTTGCGATCACGTCCTGTGTGTTCGTGGGAGGCGCGGCAGCAACGAATCACTACGTCGCGTCAAACGGGACAGCCAGCGGCAATGGCAGCATCACTAGTCCCTGGGATTTGCAGACGGCCTTGAATCAGCCGTCTTCGGTTCAACCCGGTGACACCATCTGGGTTCGCGGAGGCACCTATGTCTCTGCGATCAGCGACGGCTTCACAAGCTATCTCACGGGAACCGCGACGAGCCCGATCATCGTCCGCAACTACAACGGCGAGCGCGCCACGATCGACGGCCAGGAGGACTATGCGGCCATCAGCGTGGAGGGCTCCTATACCTGGTATTGGGGCCTGGAAATCATGAGTTCCTGCACGATGCGCTACACACCGGCACCCGTCTGCGCCCCCGGTGTCGGCAGCTACGGCGCGGGGAACAAGTTCATAAATCTCGTCGTCCATGACACAACGCAGGGATTCTCCGCCTTCAATGCCTCGCCCGACAACGAGTTCTATGGAAACCTGAGCTATTACAACGGTTATGTCGCCTCCGATCGCAACCACGGCCACGGAATGTACCTGCAGAACATCTCCGGCACCAAGACCGTCTCGGACAACTTCGTTTTTGACAACGCCAACGAAGGGATTCAGATCTATGGCAGCGGCAATGCCAGCCTGATCAATTTCGTCATCACCGGCAACACGCTCTTCGATAACAACTCCTGGCCTGTCCCCCAATATCAATACAACCTGATCATCGCCGGCGGGCAGACGAGGAAGAACATCACCGTTCAGAACAACTACAGCTACTTTCCGGCGGGCGCGAACGCGGAGGGATTTGCGGGACAGTTCGGGCAGTACAGCGTGGGCCAGGATATAACCGTGACGAACAACGTGTTTGCCAACGGCTACAACCCGGTCAATTTCACCGAGGAACTCGGTCCGGTTGTATTTACGGGAAACACCGTCGTGGCGGCGACGGACGCGGTGCGACTCGCGGCGGTCGACCTATGGTCGGGGGAAACGCTGTCCCTCTATACGTGGGACAACAACACCTATTACGATCAAAGCCTTGACCATTTCTTCCAGGGCTTCACGACGGACGGCAGCAACTTCAGTGGTGTGAACGAGTCGTTTGCGAGCTGGCAAGCGCAGACGAAGTTTGACACCCACAGCACGTACATGCCGAGCGCTCCGACCGGCGTGTGGGTATACGTGCGGCCGAACAACTACGAAGCAAAGCGCGCGAACGTGACCATCTTCAACTGGGACCAGGAGCCTACCGTACTCGTAGATCTATCGGGTGTGCTCAGCCCAGGCGACCAATACGTGATTCAGGACGCGCAGAACTTCTATGGGCCCGCGGTTGAGAGCGGCGTCTATTCCGGCAATCCCGTGGCGATTCGGATGACAGGGTTGGTGAAAGCTGTGCCGATGGGATTTCCAACGCCTGCTCACACAGCGCCCGAGTTTGGCACCTTCATCGTGCTACCTGTTGGCGCACCGTCAACGGTTCCGCCGCCACCGCCCTCGGACACGATGCCTCCAAGCGTTTCCATTTCGTCCCCGGCCGCTGGATCGAGCGTGTCCGGAACAGTTACAGTCACCGCCGTTGCTTCGGACAACATTGGAGTCGCTTCCGTACAATTCACGCTGGACGGCGTCAACCTCGGCTCGCCAATCACCGCGGCTCCATTTTCAACGACATGGGCTACCACGCAATCATCGTCCGGCTCGCATACTCTCACTGCCATCGCACTCGATACAGCAGGCAATACGGCGTCTGCGAGTATCACGGTCGCGGTCAATAATGCGCCCAGCGCCCCAGCCCCGACTGCGGGGACAACTGCAAACGTGACGTTTGTGCGCACCGATGCCACCACCCAAGGAAGCTGGTACGGTGTATACGGAGCGGACGGATATGCTGTTGCCCAAGACTCTCAAAGCAGCCCGGCGTACGCCACGTTCGACGTTCAGGGCGAATACAACTGGACGTGGAGCGCCAGCACAACCGACCCGAGAGCTCTTCAGACAGGCAGCGGCTCCGGCAGAATCGCCGCAGCCTGGTACCGCCCAGCCGTATTCGGTTTCGACGTCAATTTCACGGATGGCAAATCACATCAATTCGCGCTCTATGCGCTGGATTGGGACACCGGGAATAGGGCGGAAACCATTCAGGTCTTGGACGCTGGGACTGGCGCCGTACTCGACAGCCGCAGCGTCTCCAACTTCGGCAACGGACTCTACCTTGTGTGGAATATTTCCGGGCACGTCACGATCAACGTGACGAAAACCAGCGGCCCGAATGGCGTCGTCAGCGGCATCTTCTTCGGGGCTGGTACGGCCAGCAGCGGCACGAGCGGCAGCGGCGGCAGTGCCGGCGGTGGAACTGGAACTAGCGGAGGAACTACTACTGGCACCAGCGGTGCCGCCAGCAGCACGGGCACGACCGCCAATTTCGTTGTCTCGGATGCCGTCACGCAAGGAAGCTGGGAAGGGAAATACGGGGCCGACGGCTACGCCTTGGCGGGGATCAGAGCCCAAAGCACTCCTATTTACGCTCCCCTAACTGTGCAGAACGGGTCCAGTTGGACGTGGGCGGCCAGCACGACGGACCTAAGAGCGCTGCAGGCGGTTAACAGCTCGGCAAGAATCGCGGCGGCCTGGTACAGCACTCCCGCTTTCAGTCTTGACGTCAATTTCAGCGATGGCAAGCCGCATCAATTCGCGCTGTATGCCGTGGACTGGGACAGCAAAGGAAGGTCGGAAACAATTCAGGTCCTGGATGCAACCACAACGGCCGTCCTTGACACCCGAAATATCTCAGGTTTCACGAACGGAATCTATCTTGTGTGGAATATTTCCGGGCACGTGACAATCAGTGTTACTTCGACCAGCGGCCCGAATGCTGTTGTCAGCGGAATATTCTTCGGAACGGGCACGCCAAACACCAACACTGCCAGTGCCGCTACCTTCACGGGAACCGATACAACAACGCAGGGGAACTGGAAGGGCATCTACGGTCTGGACGGATACGACATTCCGGACACGAACACAAACGTGATCCCGGCTTACGTGGCGTTCACGCCTCAGAATCAGGCGAACTGGACATGGACGAGCACGGGAACTGAACCCCGCGATCTGCAGGTTGCATGGAGCAACTCGACAAACATCCGGCAGGCGAGCTGCTGGTACACCTTCTATGGGCCGAGCTATTCCCTGGACGTCAACATCGCCGACGGCAATGTGCATCAATTCGAACTCTACGCGCTCGACTACGACTCCAAGGGAAGGGCCGAAACTATCCAGGTGACCGACGCAGTGACGGGCGCAGTTCTAGACACCCGGAGCGTTAGCAACTTTACGCAGGGAATCTACTACATCTGGAAACTATCCGGGCACGTGAAAATAAACGTCACTGTCAGCGCTGGCCCAAACGCCGTGATCAGTGGTGCCTTCTTCGATTAGGAACAGCAGGAAACAGCTACGAGGCAGGGCTGCGGCCGGGTGAATGGCCTTAGAGAATGCAACAGTCGCGAGAAGATCGGCGGCTAGGACAAAATTCTAGAAACGCCTTGGCGTTGGGCGGGGGAAGTAGGTAATCGGAAAGCCCCGCCGGAACTTTCCGGCTGCTCACAGTTCGATTTTCCCTTCTACTGGAAGAACGCGCCACTGATCACGGCATTGGCGCCGCTGGTCACCGTGACGTTGATTGTGACGTGCCCGCTGATTGTCCACGTCGCATAAATCCCATTCGTGAAGTTGGAAATCGTCCGAGTGTTGTCGAGTACCGCACCCGTCGTCGCATCCAGAATCTGAATGCTTTCCGATCTTCCCTGGCTGTCCCAATCCAGGGCATAAAGCGCAAGCTGATGCGGGTTTCCGTCCGTAAAATTGACATCGATGGTGAAGCTGTCATGATTCTTATACCAGCATGCAGCGATCCTTCCCGAGTAGCTGACCGCTTGCAAGGCTCTCGAATCGGACGTGCTCGTTGTCCAAACCCATACGCCATTGAGATTCGAGACGTTATACGTCACCCAAGTTGGAAGACTCTGATTGTCACCGGCGAGAGAATAGTAGCCGGCGGCAGTTCCGTACTTGGACTGCCAATTACCTTGAGTAGTGGTATCGAAACCGTTGAAAGTGGCGGTCGCTCCAGCAGAGAGGTTGATCGTGGCCGTGCCCGTGGCTCCGTTGGCAGCCGTCGCAGTCACGGTCACGGTCTGAGCGGCGGCGATCGTCTGCGGCGCCGAGTAAAAGCCCGAGGACGTGATGGTGCCGCTACCGGTCGACGGTGAAATCGACCATGTCACGCTCTGGCTTGGGCCAGTCAAGGACGCAGTAAACTGCTGCGTTTGACCGCCGCTCAAACTGACCGTCGGCGGACTCACACTAACCGTGAGCCCGGTTCCGCCGCCCAAAAACACTCCGCTGATGACGCTATTGGCACCGCCCGTCTGGTTGACGTTCACGATGATGCTTCCGGAAATGTTCCAGACAAGATAGACGCCGTTCGTAAAGTTCGAAATGCTCCTGGTATCGAGTGTGTTATTCGTCGCTGCATCTACAATCTGAATGGTTTCCGCCCGGCCTTTGGCGTCCCAGTCCATGGCGTACAAGGCAAACTGGTGCAACTTGCCGTCCTGCACGTTGACCGTAAAGCTGAAGGACGGACTGTTGTACCAGGTTGCTGCGATTCTGCTCGATCCGTTGGGATTTTGCGGAGCCGTTTGACTGGTTGTGCCGCCATTCCAGACATAGGTTTGGGCATTCTGCGTGCCGAATGTTGCATAGTTGGGAATGCTGTTTGGAGGATTGCCAGCTAAAGCGTATCCTTCTCCGCCATAGATGCCCTGCCAATTGCCTTGCGTTGCGGTGTCCGTAGCGAGGAAATTAGCGACGCCGCCCGTGGTGAGGTTGACTGTCGCGGTGCCCGATTTGCTGGTGTCCTGCTGGCTTTGGGCCGTCACAATGACTTCAAGGCCATTCGGCAACGGCGAAGGCGACGTATACAGGCCGCTAGTCGAGATAGTTCCGCTGCCGGAAGACGGGCTGAGCAGCCAATTTACTTTCGAGTTTGTCGTTCCTGTCACGGTCGCCGTGAACTGCTGAGTTTGATTCGCATTTAAGCCGACTGTGGATGGGTTCACGGTCACATTGACTGCGCTGCTGCTGCTCTGGCCGAAAAATACACCGCTGATGACGCTGTTGGGCCCAACGGTTTCTGTCACGTTGATCGTGACGTGGCCCGTAATGTTCCACACTAAGTAAGTTCCACCCACAAAGCTTGAAACCGTTCGGCTGTCAAGTTGAGCTTGCGTGGTAGCGTCCACGATCTGCACCGTTTCCGCCCTTCCCTGGCTATCCCAATCCAGAGCGTAGAGCGCGACCTGATGTGATTGCCCGTCCCTCAGGTTGACATCGAAACTGAAGGTCGGCGGTATTGCATCGTGAATGCTGTACCAACTAGCCGCAATTCTTCCCCCGGTGCCCGGTATTTCCAAAGCTCTCGGATCGGTCGTGTTCGGCGCCCAAGTATAGGTGAGTTCATTTGAGACGGAGAGGTCCGCGTAGCTGGGCGAATTTTGTGCCTCACCTTCCAGCGCATACCCGTCCCCGCCATAAGTCCCCTGCCAGTTGCCTTGCGTGAACGTGTCGTACCCAATCCAAGCCGCGGCCGAACCAGCGGAGAGATTGACCGTGGCGGTTCCGGAGGCCTGCTGATCCGCGGCCGTCGCCTTCACCGTCACCTGCTCTCCGGGTGTGACCGTTCCGGGCGCGGTATAAAGACCCCCTGTGGAGATGCTCCCTGGTGCCGCTCCGGTAGGCGACACCGCGCTGATCGACCAGCTCACCGTTTGGCTCGATCCATTGGTAACGGTGGCTGTGAACTGCTGGGTACCGCTAGCGACTAGGCCGATGACCTTCGGACTGACAATGACGCTCTCAGGACTGCCGCTGCTGCCATTTTCTCCGAAGAAGACACCGCTAATTACGGCGTTGGGACCTGTTACCCCCGTGACGGTGACGATGACATCGCCCGATATGGTCCAAATCAGATACGTTCCGCCGGTGAAGTTCGAAACGATCTGGCTACTGAGCTGCGCTTGCGTTGCCGCGTCGGTTATCGTAATCGTCTCACTTCTTCCTTGGCTGTCCCAGTCCAACGCATAGAGCGCAAGCATATGTGACTGCCCGTCGGTGCAATTCACGTCAAAAGTAAAGGGGCCGGTACTGTACCAAGCTGCCGCAATCCGGCCGCCGGTGGTTTCCAACGCTCGTGGATCGGATGTATTGGCCGTCCATGTGTAGTTGATTTGCCCCTGCACGGCAAAGCTGGCGTACGTGGGTATGTTCTGCGGCGTCACCATCGCGAGCGCCGACCCGTCAGTTCCATACGTTCCTTGCCAGTTACCTTGCGTAGTAGTGTCGGTGCCAACAAAGTTCGCCGCGGCACCCGCGCGGACCGATCCGGCAAGGAGCGTCACTTGCAGCGACAAGAACAGCAACACCGCTACAACCCAAGGGCGACGGTACATTCCAGTTCCTTCTGCCCCGGCTGAGCGGGGCAAGCATTTGGTATTGAGTGCGAGATCCAGATGAACCAACGATTGGGGACTAAATCGGCAGGCTTACGCCCCTTGACTCCCCTTCAGAAGTCTCGATCTGGCGATCTGGCGTGATCGCGTCGGGATATTGGTGGCTTCGGAATACGAAGCATGTAACGTACCTGTTCTAAACCTTTTATTTTCAATAGAGCAGTGGCGTAAGTGAACAACTCCCTTCACACAAACTCCCACTCGTTACTGCACCGTGCGAAGGCCTTCGGCCAGCGGTTCCGGCGAGGAAAACAATCGCCATCGACGCGGGCTGGAATCGGACGTGACCTACCTTAATGCCAAAAGGCAAGAGGCCGGACCCGGTGTCCGGCCTCTTTAGAAAGACATGATCAGGTGAGAAGTGCGATCTAAACGACGCGCGCTTGGCGGCACAGCCCAAATCCCAGCAAGCCGAGCAAGCCGCTCCCCAGCAGTAGCAAGCTGGATGGTTCCGGAGTGCTGGTTGTGGTGGTCGGAAGCGTAAAAATGAGATCGATCGACAGGGACTCTATGTCGAAGGTGCCTGATCCCAAGAGGGTTAGCGCCGCAACATCCGGGAAATTCTGCGACCCGCTGCTGTTATTGCAAAAGTCGCCGAAGCAAACGTTGTCCGAGGTGCTGTTGAACGAGGTGCACTGCGCGTCACCCGGGAGTGTCGTCGACGCGCACGAGCCACCGAGCGTGTTCAGCGAGCTATCCACGACCGGATTCCCGTACAACTGCGCGCTCATTGCACCGTCGCCCTGAGGATTCACTGTCCCCGGAACGGAACCGCTGCCAGCGCAGTCGGCTGTGCAGGTCAGGTCGACCGTCTCACCTGAACTGGAGAAGGAGAAAGTTACCGTGTCTATGCTGGTATAGGTACCCGTATATCCAGTGTCATCGCCCGTGACTGTCACGCCGGTCCAACAGGCTTGACTCGAGTTCGTACAGGTTGGATTTGTGCCAGTAAGCGTATCGGCCTTGGCTGCGTGAGACGCCAAAAGGCAAAACAACCCAGCGACCATCAACAATCTCAACGCGATCCAGTTAAAATTGCCCATCTGCCCCTCCATAGAGTCTCACCCTAAAGGCCCCAGTGATACCGCTGCACTAATCCCCACCTTCGCTACTGCAATTCTAATACCAAGATTGATCCTCTTGATAAAATTGGCTTTAGCCTTAGCTGGCTCCACAAATCATGCAAACTCTTGCACATTATCGCAAAGAATTGGCCTCGGAGCACCGGTTCCCACTTTCATTGAAAGAAAACCCCGCTCACCACAGCGTTGGGACCAGCCGCCACCGTCACTGTTATGGTGACGTGCCCGGTGACGCTCCAAGACATGTAAACTCCGGAGCTGAAGTTTGAAAGCGTTTCTGTGTCCAGCAGAAGACCTGTGACCGCGTCCCGAATCTGGATCGTTTCGGATCGCCCTTGGCTATCCCAATCCACGGCATAGACCGCAAACTGATGCGCGCTCGGGCCGACGTTCACATCGAGACTGAACGCAGGGCTGGAGCTGTTGTACCAAGTTGCCGCAACTCCTCCGGTTCCGCCCGGCACTTGCAGCGCTCGAGGATCGTTGGTACTGGCGGCCCATGTGTAGTTGCTCTGATTCTGGGGCGCAAACGATGCATAAGTTGGAATACTCTGCTGTGCCACATTCGCGAGGGAGTATCCGTCGGCTCCGTACTTCCCCTCCCAGGCGCCCTCCGTTGCCGAGTCTTTGGAAACAAAAGTCGCAACGGCCGCAGGGGGCGCCGCTCCAAAGAAGATCGCGCTGATCACAGCATTGGGGCCGCTGTTCAAGGTGACGACGATTCGTGCGTTCCCTGTAATGTTCCAGGCCAGGTAAACTCCCGAGCTGAACCCCGAAATCGTCTCGGTGTCCAACGGAGAGTTCGAGTTTGAGTTCGCATCGAAAATCTGTATGGTTTCAGCTCTGCCCAAGTTGTCCCAATCCACGGCATAGAGCGCAACTTGATGCGAGTTTGCGCCCACATTCACGTCGAGAGTGAATGTCGAAGTGTTGTACCAAGTCGCCGCAATGCCTACCGAACTGCTCGGTATTTGCAATGCTCTTGGATCGCTCGTGCTCGAGTTCCAGGTGTAGTTCGCTTGACTCTGTACGGCAATTGTTGCGTAGCCCGGGACGCTCTGCGCCGAATTGGCGAGAGAATACCCATCTGCTCCGTACTTTGACTTCCAATTGCCTTCCGTATTGACGTCCTTGATGAGGAACGTAGCGCAAGTGCCCGTGCAGGCAGCCCCCTGCGCGTTCGTCAACGAGAAGTTCGCCGAAGATGCTACTCCAGATACGCTGGCCGTCACTGTATAGGGTCCGCCGGCCGCGCCATTCGCCGTGAATGGCGGTGCCGTGGCGACACCCTGTGTGTTCGTCGTCGCCGTCGCCGTGTTCCCCCCGCCTGAAAATGTCCCGCTGGCGCCGCTGGCGGGCGCGGAGAACGCTACCGACGTATTGGGGACGGGATTGTTCAGCGCGTCATACACGGTGGCTTGCAACTGGGTTGCAAATGCCGTGTCTGTGGTGGTGCTCTGGGGCGTACCGCCCGTCGCAACGACGCTCGCCGGCGGGCCAACCTGATTCAGATTCGTGAGCAAGAAGGTGGCCCCAGTCGCCGCTCCCGCCACAGTGGCCGTCACGGCATACGGTCCCCCTGCGGCACTGTTCGCCGTGAACGTCGGCGCCGTCGCGACGCCTTGGGCGTTCGCCGTCACTGTCGCCGTGTTTCCTCCCCCCTGAAATGTCCCGCTCGGCCCTGTCGATGGGGCTGTGAACGTCACGGCGACATTGCCCAGGGGGTTGCCGCCGCTCGTCACGGTTGCCACAAGCGGCGCGAACGCTGTATTCGTGGAGGCACTTTGAGGCGTGCCGCTCTTGGGTGCTATTGCGACGGCACCTCCTCCCCAGAAAACGCCGCTGACCACGGCATTCGGGCCGCCGTTCGAGGTGACGCTGACGATTACGTTTCCGGAAACGGTCCAAATCAGATAGGTTCCATTGACGAAGTTGGTGCTGGTCGTCGCGGTGTTGGAACCGGGTATGATTCGCGAGTCCAGCACGGCCCCTGAGCTTCCATCTAGAATCTGGATCGTCTCTGTTCTTCCTTTGTTATCCCAATCCACGGCATAGACTGCAATCTGATGTGATTGCGAACCCGCGATGCTGAGATCAAAATTGAGCGTCGTGGTGCTGTACCACGTTGCCGCAATCCTGTCTCCGTTGGTATCCGTCTCGAGCGCCCGCGGATCCGACGTGCTGGCAGCCCAGGTCCAATTCGCCAGATTCTGGGCGCTAAAGTTGGAATCATAAGACGGAAGGCTCTGCACCGAATTGGCGAGAGAATATCCGTCTGCCCCATATTCCTGCAGCCAATTCCCTTGCGTCGTCGTATCTACGCCCGCCCACGCGGCGACGCCGGTTCCTACGATCAAAGTCGAATCACTCGCGTTGGCCGCCGAGGAACCGCCTCCCGACACACTCACCTGATTGACCTGTGGTGACGTGGCGTTCGCCCCTACACCTACGGCCACAGTTATCGGCGAATAGCTGGCCCCCGCGTTCAGGCTGTCGCTACGCGTGCATGTGTTCGTCGCGCACGACCATCCATTTCCCGCCATTGACACAAGCGTGAGTCCCGATGGGATTGTCTCTGTCACTGTCACGGTTCCGCTGGTAGGCGTTCCGTACGCGGCATTTGATACAGTGACTGTGTAGGTTGCGTTTTGCTGCCCCTGGGTGAAGTTCCCCATGTGCGTCTTCGTGACGATCAAAGTCGGAGAGGACGAACTTCCTGCTCCTCCGAAAAAGACACCACTCACCACCGCATTCGGCACGCCGGTCGGAACGACAATGATTTGCACGTGTCCGGTAAGATTCCAGACCAGGTAAACGCCCGAACTGAAGTTTGAAATCGTTTCTGTGTCCAGCGTAAGCCCCGTATTCGCGTCCTGAATCTGCACCGTCTCCGATCTGCCTTCAGAATCCCAATCGATTGCATAGAGCGCGAACAGATGCGAGGCTCCGTCCGTGAGGTTGACGTCAAAATAAAAGGACGCGTTGCTGTACCAGGCGGCCGCAATGCGGTTCGAACTGCCCGGCATTTGCAGGGCACTGGGAGACGATGGATTGGAATCCCACGTGTAGTTGATCTGGTTCTGAACCGCAAACGTTGCATAACTCGGAATCTTTTGTTGTGCCACATTGGCGAGCGAATACCCGTCAGCTCCATATTTTCCCTGCCAGGTTCCCTCGGTGGTCGCGTCTTCACCGACGAACGCAGCCTCGGGTCCGCCGCCCTGCGCGTAAATCGCAAGCGTGAAACTCTGGGTGGCGCTTCCCAAACTGTTGCTGGCCGTGAAAGTTATGACAAAAGGGCTGCCTGAGGTTGACGTCGGGTTCCCGCTCAGCGTGCCCGTGCCGTTCCCGTTATCGACGAAGGTCATTCCCGCAGGCAAGCCTCCCGATTCAGTCAGCGCGGGCGTTGGCAGGTCCGCCGTTGTTACTATGAACGTTCCCTGCACTCCCACGGTGAACGCCGTGCTCGCCCTGCTCGTGATCACCGGAGACCCGGGGTTCACCGCTATCTCGCGGATGCGAAAGTTGGGTTCGTCGGCAAAGTAGACATTGTTGTGGCTGTCGACGGCTATGGCTCGAGGATAGGCCAGCGTGGCAGTCGTCGCAGGAATGCCGTCGCCGTTATAGCCATAGGCGCCTGTTCCCGCGATCGTGCTGATCAGCCCGGTGCTGTTGTTCACTTTGCGGAGGCGCTCGTTTTCCGTATCGGAGACATAAATGTTTCCGGCGGCGTCCACTTGCACTGCATCCGGGTCTGCAAATTCCGCAGTCAGGGCCTGCATGCCGTCGCCTCGGAAGCCGTAGTTCCCGTTGCCCGCCACCGTTGCGATGTATCCGGGCTGAATCGCGACGCCGGCAACAGTGATCTGGCTCGTTCCCACATTCACAACGCGAATCTGCCGGTTATACGAATCGCAGACGTAGATATTCCCCCGGCTATCGACCGTTATGCCATACGGGTCGGAGAATTCCGCGCTAAGGGCCGGACCGTTCGCGCTAGTGCCCGCATTGCCGTTCCCCGCTACCGTGGCGATGTATCCGGCCGGAATCGTCACGCCCGCCACAGTGATCGGATTCGTTTGGGTATTTACGACTCGCATGCGCTGGTTGTAGGTGTCAGCAACGTAGAGATTCCCGCTGGGATCCACTGCCAATGCGTACGGATAGAGCGCAGCGTTTGCAGCCGGACCGTTGTCACCACCGAATGCCTGCGTGCCGTTGCCCGCAACCGTGCTTATGATCCCGCTGCTGTTCACTTTTCGAATCCGGAAATTGTACAGGTCGGCGATGTAGATGTTTCCCCTGCCATCCACCGCGACGCCGATCGGATTGTAGAGATCGGTGCTGGTTGCCGGGACGCCGTCTCCGGTGTAGCCCGCATTCCCGTTTCCTGCCACGGTCGCCGTCTGCCCGGGTTGAATCGTCACATTGGCGACCGTGATCGGAGTCGCCTGCTTGTTCAACACAACAATGCGTTGGTCGTATGTGTCCGCAATGTAGACGTTGCCTTGACTATCCACCGCGACCCCAAAAGGGTCATTGAGGTTGTTCACGGCCGTCTGGATGAGCTGCGCGCCCGCCCGCGGAGCGGCCAAACAAGCTGCCGCCGCAACCGTCACGACGGCTATGGCAACGTGGCGCATTAAAGGCTGGATTGGGTTCAACAAGAGAATGGGAAGTTGGAGCTGTCAGCGTCGGCGACGGTTAGATCTGGCGCCTCGAAACCTTGAAGACGCGCTTACGCCCCTTCAGGCACAGACTGGCATTACCCGTTTATTTAGATAGGCTTACGGCTTGTGGCGACACGGTATTCCAAAAGCAGGGCCGTGTCAACATGCTTTTGTCCGACCCGGTTTCAGCGGCTCACAGATTCAGTTGTCTGCGGCTCATACCGCGCGCGATAAATATAGTAATCCTCGCTACCGACGACGCTCCCCGTGAACGACGCGATCTCTTGGGCAGAAGCATCCTCAACCGGAGAGGGATGATTCAGAATGACCAGAACATCCTCGTGCCGCTCCGCTGCCTTCTCCTTGCCCAACTCGAGCATCGGCTTCTTGGGTGTCGCGAGCCGCTTCGTGTCCCAGATGACGTACGTTCCCATTCGATCGCCCCGCGGGTAATAAATGTCCCGGCCAAGGTAGCCTGCCACCGTTGCGAGTGGCGCGTCGAATTCTCCCAGGATGAACATCTTGTCGAGATGGTTGGCGCGTAGAAAATTGGCTGTGTTCTTCGCCTGGGAGAAAGGCACCTTGAGAGCAATGGCGCTGGCGATCAGTGCCGCAGTGACTTGAACCACCAGAAGTCCAACGAACACACCGCGCTTGTACGGCGCAAACCAACGGGCAACACCGTCAATCTTCGGCAGTGGAAACTTCTCGTCAGGAAAGCCATAGGCTAGCCACGCGCAGGCGAGGAAGAGAATGAACCCATGACCATCATGCCGAAGATCGCCGGCATACTTCACGTGCCGAAAGAGGAGCAATTCTCCTATGCCGGCAGCGTATAGGAAGAGCACCGTGGGCTTGCGAACAAAGAAAAGGACTGAAACGCAGAGCACTGGAATGGATAATGCTGCCACGACCATGGGACTGGGAACGATGTTCGTATTCCAAAAATGTCGCGACAGCTGGGGTATGGGAACGAAAGACTTCCACATCATCGCGAGCGTGCGCCCTACGCTGGTTGGATCAAGCCCAAGATGCCACGCGGGATAGAAGGCTGAGTCCGCCGGTGGCCGCATCCGGAATATCGACGCGAGCACCGCAGCGGCAAACAGCATCGCAGCGAATCCGGCCTGGCCGGCGCCCGGGAACAAGAACCGCCGCGGCTCTCGGGACCAAACGACTTCAAACATGAGCATCGCCGCAAACGCCAGAGCGAGCATCAGCGCATGCACGTTGGCCTGGGCCATCAGGGAAAGTATCGCCGCCAGTTTCAGGTAGTTCTTCCCCGCCCCCGGTTTGAACGCCGCGCAGAACCAGAACACGCAAAGAACTCCGAAAGCATATCCGCGGCTGATCGTGGCGTATTCGAAGAACAGAAAATAGCCGAAAACGATCAGAACTCTCTGAAGCCTCGGGAACGGCGCATAGCGGGCCACGATGTACGCCGTGATCGTTGCAACGACGAGATGAACCAACTGCATCGCGACAGGGTTCGACGTAAACCGCGAGACAGGGTAGACCAGCAGATGCCAGGCGTCCGGATGCCCCAAATCCTCGTATCTTTTGAGCCTAAGAAATTCCAGCAAGGAATGGCAGCGCTGCGACAAGCTCCACACCTGGATCTCATCTCTCCACATCCCATGGTGCAGAATATTGACGAGTTCGAGAAGGAAGAATGATGCGGTGAGACCGAGCGCGAACGACCGAACCGAAACCGTCTCCTTCGCGCTGGTTTTTCGCGCGACGGGTACGACGACAGCTTCCGCGGTCGCTACTTTAGGCACTTTCGCGAATTGCCGAACTATGGGGTGCTTCGTCCCGGGGATCAATGCGCGCGACGAAATGAAGTCCGCGCTCAAAAAACCACGATGCGGGAGCGGGGTACAGTCCCAACGTTTCGTTGATCTCGCCGATCTTTAGGCCGAGCTGGTCGAACGCCGTCGTCCATTGGGGCCGCGACCAGTAATTGTAAGGAAGCGCGACGCCGTGGTGTGCGTTCCCCACCCAATCCATCAGCCGCAGAGTCGGACGCGCCAGGAGCCCTTCGCGAAAGTGGTCTTTGATCAGGATCATCTTGCCGACTCGCGCGGCTTCCCGCAGTAGGATCATTGGGTCATCCGTGTGGTGCAGGACGTCCACAAACATCACAAGGTCGAAGCTCTCGTCCGGATGCGGAATGGTCGTGCCGTCGAAGGGTTTGACGCTGACTTGAGTCGTCGGGCGGACCAGAACCTCAATGCCTTCTATTGACAGATCGGGCCGCTGATCCATGATTAGCCGGTCCGCCGTCCCGTCGCCGCAGCCAACGTCCAGCACCCGCGCCCCGTGCGGAATGAGATCTGCCAGCCGGTTCGCCAACACGCGAACTCTACGGCTATGGACCAACCTTTCATGCACCGTGCCGACCATGCCAGCCACGCCCAGCCTCCCTTACGCAACGAATAAAGTCATATACGCTTGCCGGCTTCTCATCGCCGGCCCATACCCAGGACGCTCATGAAAAAGCTCGAAAGGACGATTTGAATCCCCAGAGTCAGCGATACAAACCCGGGAATGACGATGCGGAGGGTCTGTTCCGGGTCCAGAGGTCCGAAGTGATGGCTTCGCCAGAAGCTTAATCCGAAGATCCACAAGCCGGCTCCGGCAAGAGTCAAAAGCCCTCCAACAATCAAACCGACTTCCAGTGTGATGTACTTGTACCACCGCGTCAGCCGCGGATCTTCGGGCAACAACCCTTCCGTGGTTGCGAACATTTTGCTGAACACGGCAAAATTTATCGACTCGAAACCGATGAGAATCGCCATGGCGCCGAAGAGCAGCGTGTGATAATCGAATGTTGTCGCGCCGATCGTGCGCGGTCCGGGAAGCAACCAGGCGCTGATCGCCACGCCGAACGCAAAGAGCAACATTCCCGGGTAAAAGAAGAGCCAGCGCGGGCTGTAGAGCAAAAGAAAGCGCAGATACCGCCAGCCGTCTCGCCATGTTCTCAGGTGTGGCGGGCGGTCGCGGCCGTCGGGCGAAAGAGTCGTGGGTACTTCCGCGATCCGAAGCTTGTGCAATGTGGCTTTTACGACCATTTCGGTCGAGAATTCCATTCCTGTCGTGTGCAGATCGAGCTTGTCGATCGATGCTTTGTTGAAACCTCGCAAACCGCACTGAAAGTCCCACACAGGACAGCCGAAAAAGACTCGCCCAAGCCAGCTCAACCCGGGATTCCCAAGGTAACGGTGCAGGAACGGCATCGCGCCAGGAGCGATTCCGCCCTGGAAGCGGTTCCCCATGACGAGGTCGTACCCTTCCCTCAACTTCTTCACGAAAACTTCGAGCGCTGTAAAGTCGTAACTGTCGTCCGCGTCGCCCATGATGACGAAGCGGCCGCGGGCCGCGCCAATTCCTCCCCGCAGAGCGCTGCCGTATCCCTTCGTGCGGACCGGTACGACGCGCGCGCCGAGGCTGGCTGCAATCTCCTGAGAGCCGTCCGTGCTGCCGTTGTCGGCAATGATGACCTCGCCGCGGATTCCCAGCCGCTCCATGGTCGAAAGGGCCTTCTTGATGCACGTGCCGAGCGTGAGCTTCTCGTTCAGGCAGGGCATGACAACGGATAGCTCAAGGGGCGTGGAATCGTCTCCGTAGAGTGCGACCGTTGCTGTCACTCTGCTGTCCGAACTGGCTGTTTTTTCGCTCATCACTCGATCTCCGTCGCGATGGTGACTATTCTAATCCGTGTAGACGGCTATTGTAGGGCCAAGATAGTCGTTGTGGCGCCGCCCCCGACCGACCAAGGTCGAGACAGGGTACCCAATCGTCAGCCGTCGGAGCACACCGACGCTAGAGTGCGCCCTTGGCGACCGCAAACAATGATGCACCACTGTTGCCAAAGCCAATAGGAACACCAGGATTCCATGCCGCTATATCATTGCCCCTGCACGGGTTAACGCCAACGTCAACGCCGCCCGAGTTTCGGCCGCCTTTCGATGCAGTTGATTTCCTCCAAGTGGAAAGCCACCGGCCATTTGACTCCGCGAAACTCCCATTGTGGTTTCGAACCGGATTCCTCGTCATCTCGTGTCGGCCTTGCCAGAGGAGGTCGTCGCTGGGTGCTCCTACCTCGCCAGCAGCGGCAGAACGATGAACGTCCCGAATCGAGGTGCCGTATGCGGAGGCGTTGCGAAACCGACTGGAACGGCCTTAGCCAAACTCTTCATCTTGATTGGAACCGGTTTCCCCGAGTAGACGCCGCTCTCGACGGCGGGCCCGTAGAAGTTCTGCGCGTCCTGGATTACGTATTGATCGCCCGGACTAAGCACGCTCGAGAGGTCTACAAATACCGTCGGTTGCTGGTCCCAGTTGAAAATCGTCACGTTCGCGCGCTTCGCTTCATATTTGTTGGGCCGCACGTAGATCCACCCTCCAGTCGGGGCGCTCTGCTTGTACGTGCTGTGGGCGTCAAACTTCGTCTGCGACTGCCAGCTTGCGAACGACTCGTTCGAGCCGCTGAAACTGCCACTTCCTTCTTCGGGCGCAGAACCCCTAAAAAAATGACCGAAGCTTTGATCGTAATACGTGTTCCCGTCCCAGGTGTAGGATGCAAGTGTTTCCCCCGGCCATAGATCGATCGTGATGCACCGCAGTGCGTCCGTCGCCGCGACGACGATGTTGTGGGTGAAGGACACAGGTCCAGCCTGTCCGGTGAAACCTACGGGGGCGTAGCCGTTGGCGAACACGTTGTTCGTCACCGTCACATCTTGGCCCGCGCTGTACTGCCCGAATTGCCCGCCAAATCCCTCCGCATTCGCGCCTGCGGGAAAGTAGCTGTAGTTGTTCTGAACGGTAATGTTCTTCCGCGTCTGCCCGCCAGCAATGATCAGGTTGTATTGATAGTTCGGAGTTGGCCAGGAATCGTTATTGAACAAGGTGTTTCCGATTATGACGAAATTGACCAGGCTGGCGTTGCCGCTGCCATAGACCTGAATGCCTTCGTCCGCGTTGTCGAACACGAAGTTGTCCGAGACGGTTTTCGTGCCGGAGATATTCTGCAGGTACATTCCATGCCCATGGTTGCGATCCGTACCGACAAAGCCGTTGTAGTAGCTCAGATTTCCGTAGAACTCGTTGTCGGGCGCGGCGTTGAACCCGGAGAATCCCTGCGTCGTGTCATGCACGACGAGATTGATGAACTTGTTCCCCGGACCGTAGGCTCCGACGCCGAGCGAGCAAACTGTCTGTGCTGTCACTCGAGCCGTGCAGGAACTCATGATCTCTAGGCCCCAATACCAGGCATAGGATCCGACGACGCTGAGAGCTGCATAATCCTTCTGGCCATCGATGGTGGCGCGCTCACCGTTGTAGTTGCGGACGATGATAGGGTTTGCGGCAGTTCCGGCGAGATGGCTCGTGAAGCCGTCGCTGATGGCGGAGCGATAGGTGCCTCCGCGAATCCAGACCGTATCGCCGGGTCGCACCGACGGCGGCTGGTTCAAGGCCGTTTGCAGATCCCAGGGAGAGCTCAACGTCCCGGCGCCTGAAAGCGTTCCGTCCGGTCCCACATAGTGCTCCGCCGCACCTGCCGTCGTCGCAATCAACAAGCACGCAATCAACGCCAGGAAAATTCGCGTCTCACGCACGGCATCTCACTGCAGAACCATCTTCCTGCGTTTTGCAGCCAGCACGCATCCGCCCATGATCGCCAGGCCGGGCAGGCCGGGGAGCATGTACCTGGGCTCGGCATACGTAAGAGCGTGAAACAGCAGAAGCCCTAGCCATATTCCCCAGAGCGGCCAGTAACGAAGAAAGTCCGCGCGATTCGATGCAACGAACCAGAAAGAAGCGAACAAAGGCAATAGCGCGAACCCGTTCAGAATGACGTGGAAAAGAACGTAGATTGAGCGGCCTCCAAATGGGCCGACGCCGAAAGCCTCCGGCGTTGCCGAGTTTGCGATCCACACGTTCAAGGCCAAAACGCGGACGCCAAACATCTGGAGGCGTTTTACGGGATGACGGAGCATGTCCTCCAAGGCCCACCTCGTCTCAAGACGCGAGATGGGCTGACCGGACTGCGCCGCTTCATCAGCGAGTCTCTGGCGCGTGTCAGCCCAGTTCTGATAGTCGACACTACCGGAACGGGTCGACTTGCCCCAGAAGCGCCAGTCCCATGGCTCCGACCGAAATTGAAAACTGCCGAAGAAAACAACGTCCGAAAAATTGGACCCTTGCTCGTTCAAACCCCGGTTGGACGGCAGCCGCTTCAGCGAAATCGTGATTAAAGACACCGTTGCCAATACAGCGACCGTGCACCATGTTGCGAACTTTGCGTCGGCGTCACCGCGTCTCGTCCGCAACCAGCCAAGGCAACCGCAGGCAGCCGCGATCGCCAAAACCACCACTGCGTTCGGCCGGCACAAAATCAGTGCGACCAAGCCGGCGCAGGCAATCACCGCGCCTCTGGAATACAGGCGGCGCGCCTGTTCTGTTCGCCACGCCGCCCATCCGTACACGAACACGGTAGCGGTAACGTAGGCAGGCGCCTCGGCAGCGACTCCAAAGCTATAGTAAACGGCAAAAGGTGCGAACAGGGACAGGGCGGCCGCAATTTTTCCCGCTCTCGCGTTCTCCAGTAAACTCGTCGCGCGCCGGATCAGGAGGACCGCTATCAGCATCCACAAAGCATTCCACGCGACGGCGGCCTGCCAGTACGTCTTGTCTGGACTCCCCGGCCGAACGAACAGATATGGCACCGCATAGTAGACCACCGGCCCAGGCGCCCGAATGAATGTGACGTCACTCCATGAACCAGTCCCCTGGAGCGCGTGCGCGAGATTCTGCGCCTCCACGTGAAAATACAAGTCTCCAAATCGGGAAGGTGCCGCAGGCGCGAAGCTCATCAAAATGAACGTGAGCAGGATCGCCACCGCACAAAGGCAATCGAACCCGTCGACGTTCATGCGAAAGCGCCCCCGGGGGTTCACCAACGATATCTCCTGCGCTCGCGAAGTCATCGTGCGTTATTCACCCTTGGTTGCCGGACTTGCGATGTGTTGGTACACATCGCGTTTCGCGGCGCTCGAATTCATCGGCGCCCGCTGCGCTCCGTTGTCCCGCGCGCGGATCGTCAAGCCAGAGTCATACACTTCGCAAATTCGCTGCATCGCGGATTCCGCTCCATATACAGATGCCACGCGTTCGCGCAGTCGCGCTCCCAAAGCCATACGCCGCCCGGCTGACGAAAGCAGCGAAACCAGCGCCTCCGCCAAATCCGCCGGTGATGACGGCGCAACCAGCACGCCCGCTTTGGCTTCGTCGAGCACTTCCCCGCACTGCCCCACGCGCGTCGCAACCGCCGCCAGTCCCGCCGCGCCGTATTCGAGCAGCGACAGCGGCAAGCCCTCCGAACTCGAAGCCAGCACTCCGATGTCGCAGGCCCGTAGCACCTCTGGCACGTCCCCGCGCTGGCCGAGAAAACTCACGCTCTGCTCCAAACCGTGCGCCGAAATCTCGGCTCGAATTGCCTTGCAATGCGGATCGTCCGATGTTTGTCCGACGAGCAGAAGATGCGCATCCGGCGCGCGGCGCACCACGATGGTCATGGCGCGAATCAGGTTCACGTGATCCTTTTGCGGCCGAAAGTTGGCCACGCAAACGATTCTCGCGCCCGGATTTCCCGGCAGGGAAGGCCGCATCTCGCGCATCTCGTCCCCGCCCGCCGCGGTCACGAAATTCGGAACGTACCAGACTCGATCCGCCGGAATCGACAGCTTCGCTCGCGACCACTCCGCCAGCATTTCGTTCACAGCAATCACGCCCGCGACCCGGCGCGTGGCAATCCGATACAGCCACGCAGGCCGCTCTTCCGTGCCGCAGCGGCCGAAGTGGTCGTGCCAGATCACGCGGGCGTCGCGCGCTTTCAGCGAAGCAGCCACCGCCAGAAAGAGTGAAGCGCCGTGCGCGTGTACGATCTGAATGTCGTTCGTCCGGATAAATTTCGCCATCCGGCCGATCGCTTTGGCGTCGAACCGGCGCCTGCGACGCAGCCTGAGCCTGCCCACGTCGGCCGCGAGCAGTTCCTCGAGCGGCCCTTCCCTCCGCGTCGTGCACATGTACGAGCGATATCGCCCGCGCGGAAGAAAGTTCGCGATGTTCACCGCCACGCGCTCGGCTCCGCCCGTTTCGAGCGTGTCGACCACTTGCATCACGCCGGTCGTCTTCATGCCTCGGCCCCGAATCTGTGGATCGGTGGTCTCATTCAATCGGCGCCGCGCGTGACCAGTTCCGGGTTCACAACGCCCCGCCGGGCGCCGGTCGTCATTTCGCGATACATCCCTTCCGTCTGCCTCACCATGACCTCGGCGGCAAAACGTCGCTCCACCATCGCGCGCGCTTCGGCCGCGATTCTTGCCGCCAACCCCGGATCGATCAGTAATCGATTGAGCGACTCCGCATAGCCCGCGGGATCGCCCAGCGGCGCAAGAAGGCCCGTTTGCCCGTTTTTCACAACCTCCCGATTTGCGGGAATGTCTGAGGCCACGACCGGCAGGCGAGCCGCCATGGCTTCGAGAATCACCCACGGCAGCCCCTCGCTCTCCGAGGACAACACTAATGCCTTCGACTGGCGCATCAGCTCGGGGACGTCGTTGCGCGCTCCGAGAAAATCGACGCTGGCTTGCAATCCCAATTCGGCTACGAGCCGCCGCAATTCTTCGAAATATGCGGTGTTGTAGACGTGCCCGGCAATTGCTAGCCGCATCTGCGGATGCCGCTCGAGCACGGCCGGCATCGCCTTGATCACATCCTGATGCCGCTTGCGCGGCTCCATCTGACCCAAGACTAGGATCAGGTTGCCCGGCTGCGACGTGGTCTTCGAGAACTCCAGGTCCGTCTGCTCCAGATCGAGTCCGTTCGGTATCTTGACCAGCCTCCGGGGGCGCGCGCCTTGTTCGACCAGGAACTCACGGACGTGGTCGGCGATCGCCACAATTCGGCCCGAAAAACGGAACTTCATTCGCAAAGCGAACGGGTGTCCGTTCTCATTCATGTTTCGCTGGTTGTAGACGTAGCGCCGCCCGCAAATCGTCGCGGCAATCGCTTCGGTCGGGTTCGAAGTGAAATCCAGCGAATGCTGAATGTCGAACGGGCCATGCCGGTTGATCTGACGTTGCGCTCTCCAGACGACCTTGAGCTCGCCGGCCGATAGCTTGCGTGGGCGAAATATCGCCGTGAACCATGGAATCCCCAGCCGGTCCAGGATCGGGCCGGTCTCTTCATGACCGCCGTTTCGAAGCGCGCAGATCGAAAGGTCAAATTCGTCGCGGTCGAGATACTTGGCGATCGCCATCATCTCCCGGTAGGGACTTTGCGTGCGGTTCAGATGGGGGACCGTAAGCAGCACGCGTATGCGTTTCGATGGTTTCATGTCAGTCGGTGACCGTCGCTTCCTTCCAATTTCAAACTACCTGGCCCCTGAACCGGCTTCCTGCAAGCTTGCTTCGGCTGCCGCGCAGGTTCCGTTCCGTTTCGAAGTCTGTACCTTTGAGATTACCGCTCGAAACTTGCCGTTCTTTTCCCGCGGAATCTGTGTAACTTCTTCGAGAACCACCTCGACGGATCCGAGAAAATCCTGTATCGCGCGCGTAATCTCCCGGCCGGAATGCGCCGTAAATCCGTTCGCCGGCACGTAAAGAAGCCTCACGCGCCCAAGCGTCTCTTGAATGATCTGCGCCTCGTGAATGGGCATCGTTCCCTTGAAAGCTGGATCGAGACGTCCGACGGCTCGCCCGTCCGGCGTGTACAGCACGTCGTCCGCGCGGCCCTCCAGTCCTCCGATTGTCGGCAGCAACCGGCCGCAGCCGCACTCCGCTTTCCCGGCCTCGGTCTCCAGCCTCGCGCAATCTCCCTGTCGATAGCGGATCAACGGCATGTCCGCGTTCAGCAAACCCGTAAGGATCACTTCGCCCGGCATTGCGTCCTCGACCAGGCCGAGTTTGTCCAGTTGCTCCATGTAGCCGACCTCCGGCCACACGTGCATCTTTCCGTGATCGCATTCACTGCCGGCCCCGGCAATTTCTGACGACCCATACGTTTCCCGTACCGGGCATTGAAACGCTTCCGCGATCACGCGGCGTTGCGTGTCGAAAAGCGGCTCGGCGTTGGTGACCGCCACGGTCATTTTGAGGTCGCGTCGGCCCAGGCGAATGGCTTGTTGCGCCAGGAAATAGAGAGCCGATGAGTAGCCCAACAGGTATTTCACGTCGTACTTCTTCAGCGCGTCCAGATAGTAGGGTGCGAGGTCGGGCGCCAGGTGGTACGACGACAGGTACAGTTGGTTCATCCCGGCATTCCAGACCCAGAATGGAGGAGTGCGCCGCGCGACGGGCGCGATCAACTGACCGCCAAAAATGCCCCACCGGTCGCGCCGCGTTACCCCATACCAGCAGCGCGTTCGCGCCTCCAGCAACGCGTACCACACTCGTTGCACTTCGCGGGTTCGCCAGAGAGTGATGGGCTTGGCGGTCGTTCCGCTTGTGTGCTCCGGGAACATGCGCCATGTCCGGCAGTCGTCCGCGACGAAAGCCTTCGGATTCTCGCGCAGGGGCGCCTTTTCGAGGACTTCCCAGTTCTCCAGATATTCCCACGACGCTCGATTTCCATTCCTCCGGCGCTTCTCCCACGCGGCGCGATAGTACGGAACCTTTGTGGCGGCGCGATGCAGAACGAACGCAAGCCGCTCTTCCTGCCACTGCTTCCACCGCTCGGCGCTCCAATACTCTCGCTCCAGAATTTCGGCGACCAGCCTGTCGGTGTGGCGATCGTAGCGCCAGTAACTGAGGTACGCGCCGCGTGCCGTGGCCACGGCGGAGCGGGTCCACGGAGGCAGAGAATGATACGTGCGCAGCAGTGTCTCGTTCATAGCGTTTCAGACCGGAATGGCCTCGTCCTCTTCCATCGGCGTGACCATGAGTTTTCGGGCTACAAATCTCGGGTTGGGCTCCCGCGCCATCAGTGCCAGTCCAAAGAACACCCCTGAAACGAAATCGAACGCGGTCACCGACACGCCGATCAGCATGAAACCCACGATTCCCACCAGCGGGGTGATCTCACCGAACCGGCGCAGGTGGACGATGGCTCGCCGGACCAAGAATCCAATAATGAACATCAGGGGTATGAAGCCCAAAAGTCCGCACTCGGCGATGATCTGCTCGTACAGCGAATGAAAAATCAGATGCCGGTGCGTGAAAATGTAGTCGACGTCCGCTGCGGAGCCGGGTCCCCAGCCCCAGACCGGCGACGCCGCGAAAATCTGAGGGAGCGCTTCCCACATGGAAGACCGTCCGCTCGTGCGATTCGCCAGAGACCGGTTCGAGTCTACGGTCTTGTCGAACACGGTCGTTACCTTGGATCCTCGGTCGGTGGATAGAACCAGCAGGGTTGCAATACAGCCGACCGCGATTGCCGCCAGGATCGTTTTCCGGCTGGACTTGTTGTAAGCGAATACGAGAAGCAGCCCGACGATGGTGATCAGCCAGCTTCCGCGAGAGCCGGACAAAATCAGCCACTGCGCCACTACGAGGCAGAGAATCAGTCGCGCGGTCGCCTTGCTTTCCAGCAGCAGGTACCTGCCGCGATCGGTCAGGCATAGCAAAACAAGCAGCGCCGAAGGCAATCCCATCAACACCGGGTTGCCGATCGTCTGCCCGTTGTCCAGCTCTCCTTCTCCGAGCCGGGTGCCATACGGCAACATCGCGATCGCGTAGGCCGTCGCCGAAATCCCCGTTCCGATCAGCCCGGTCGCCAGGTACGACCTCCGGTTAGCCAATAGGCAAACCGCAGCCGCGGCGAGGGCGAATTCGAGGGCCCGCAAGTTCGCGTTCAGCGTGCCACGAAGCAAGACGGATATGCCCCAGTAGAGGAGGCAGAAGAACGCAAGACTCCTCCAGATCGGATCTTCCCAGACGAACTGTACTTCCTTCCGCGCCACGAAGATCCACAGCCCAACGCCCGTGGCAAGAAAAGCAAGCACGCTGTCGTAGAAAAAGACGCCGCGCAGGAGGCTCAAGGCTGGCCCCACGCCTACGAGCAGGCTCATGAACCTGTATCGATCGCGTTTCAGGACGTGATATCCGAGAAATACGAACAGCGAACCCGCTAGATACCGGGCGCCTACGAGTGGCGAACTGAAATCCAGACTTGCCATCGCTGGGACCACGCAAACGCAGATCTGCGCAAACACAGTCCAGTCCAGCGTGCTTTGCCGCACGTTCAGGAAATACAGCGACCGTTCGGGAGTTTCAGTTGTCGCGTTCACTAGGCACCGGAACAGGTGTACGGTTATCGCCCAGATGAATCTTTGACGCCGGACTTGCTGTCTGGCTTTCCGTCGTCCTGACGGATCGCATCCCGTCTAAACACGCTTGCACCCTGGCAAACGGTGTCAAAAAGCTCGTTCTCCCTGGCGAACGAACGAAGGCCGCGACATCCACCAGGAAATCCCCCGCAAAGGTGCGGACCATCGTCATGGAGTCGCGGAATCCTCGGCCATACTTTGCGAAGCGGCGGCCCGCGCCGAAGCTGCTTTCGCGAAGGCGCCCGAGGCCATCCTCCCGGCCTTCGACCGTATAGTGATGTTGGATATGCAAGTCTCCGCAGATCAACAGGCGATGCCGTCTGCCCACCCGCATCGAAAAGTCCCGGTCCTCGCCGCCATACGTGGGAAGCAACTCGTCGAAACACACACCCTCGACGGCGCCACGCCGGTAGATCATGCAGAATCCCGGGAGCCATCCCACCTCTTTGTTGCCGGACCACGGTTTGAGGAAGCTCAGCGGCACTGCCCTGCCAAGATGATCGGTCCGTCCCGGATCGAGGCCCGGCATCACGCCGAAGAGCGAACGAAGGCGCCAGCGCAAATTTACCGGCGTCGGGTAATGCAGCATGTCGTACGGCGTGATACCACCGACGTCCCGCATGTCGGATCGCCCGAATAGGTCCACAACCCCCTGAAGAAAGTCTTCTTCGAATGTGACGTCATCGTCCAGAAAGCAGATCAGGTCCCCCGCCGCCACCCGTAAGCCGACGTTGCGCTGGCGTGTGAGCCCTTTTTCGGACGCGATCGCAACGATGTTCCTGCACGCGCTCGGGCGTCTCACATACTCTTCGATTGCCTCGCGGGCCGGCGAGGGCTCTCCATTCCCGTCGATCACCAGAACTTCGAAGTTTTGATACGTCTGGGCCTCGATGGCGCTCAGCAAATCCTGCAAGGCCGTCGAGCGGCCGTAAGTGCAAATGACGATGGAAATGAACGCGTTGGGCTGTGGGCTGTTCATGTCGCGAAATAGGCGATAATCGCCGCCAGCAAGAAGAGCTTGTGCGTCACGCCATCCTTTAGCGCGAACACGATCGGATCGTCGTGCATCAGGTGACGGTTCGTCAGAAGCCACGCTCGCGAAATCCAATAGACGTGGATGATGCAGAGGGGAAGCAGGAACGCCGGGCGGCGGTATAGCACTTCCACCTCCGGGCTCCGCAGATACAGCGCCATCAGCAAAGCGGACATCAATCCGGACGAAATTCCGATATTGCCGATAATCGACAGGTCCTGGAGCTCGTACGCCCGCCCCGGCAGCGTCGCTCCCTTCGCGTCGGGCGCCCGCTGCGACATCTCGGAGTAGCGCTTCATCAGAGCAAGGCTCAAGAAGAGAAAGCTCGTGTAACCCAAAGTCCAGGACGAGATGGGAATGCCGGTGGCGACGCCGCCCCCAATCACTCGCACCGTATAAAGCAGGCCGAGCACGAACGCGTCCACGAGAACGAGGCGTTTTGCATAAAGCGAATAGGTCGCGGTACCCACAAGATAAGCGAGCGTGACGCCGAGAAACGCCTTCGAAACGCTTGCCGCCAGAACCAGGCCGATCGTGAGGGTGATCAAGAGCAGCACGGCCGCGTGATTCATGGATAGCTGGCCGGAAGCGATGGGGCGTTCCCGTTTGTTGGGATGCAGGCGGTCGGCTCGCACATCCAGGAGATCGTTGAAAATGTAAAAAGCCGATGCGACGAAACTGAATGCGGCAAACGCCAGAAACGATCGCAGCAAGAGAGTGGTGTGAGTGAACTTGTGTGACGTGAAGAGCGGGATGAAAATCAGAAGGTTTTTGGACCATTGATGAATTCGCAGCTGGCGAGCGACAGCCTTGAGACTCGCGCCTCGGTGGCGTCCTTGCGAAACCACCTGGATACCTTGCCGCTCAAGCTGCGCGCATAGCCGCCTCGACGCGCCGCGGACGTGCGCCCGGCCAAGGTACGCCCAGATCGGCACATCCGCCCGCGAGTCGCCGATGTACTCGAATTCCCTGCCTTGGAAGCGGTCCCGAAGCGCCTTCAGTTTGTTTTGACCGCTCAGGTTGCTAGTCATCGTGCTCGAAATGACTTCCGAAAAAATCCCGAGCTGCTTGGCAACCTTGTGGGCCACGGCGCTTGACGACCCGGTCACGAGCATCACCGTGCGGCCCCCGTCGCGCTGTTCCGCCAGCCAGTTGAGCAGATCCACGTCGTAGGGGAGGCTTCGAGTATCGAGGTTCGCGTGCTTCGCTGCCTCATGCTTCAGATAGGCCCGTCCGCGCAGCAACCAGACCGGAAACAGGAACAATAGCCAGAAATTCTTTCGCCACGCGGCGATCAGGCACTCCCACATCGTGTCGGTGCAGACAAGAGTCCCGTCGAGATCGACGCAGATCGGAACGGAAGCCCGAAGATCGGTAGCGGTGACTGGCGATGCCAAGAAACTAGGCCTTGGAGTGGTTTTGGAAGCTCAAAAACGCGTTGGTGCAGATGGACAGAATTGGCGCTCTAAACAGCCTTAAAATGCCAAAAATGGCACACTTTCGCCCTTTAAGTCCCATGAAAATTGCTCGCGGCTCGCGGGTACCCAGAGCCGGATCGCCAACAGCAAACGATTGCACTTTCTGAGAGTGCACGCCGCGTGCCCCTATAAGTCCTTGTATTTCAATGGAATGAACGTGGCAGAGCACACGATTGCTTCACAAAAAGGGAACAGTTTTGTCACCGCACGAACTGCTGCCTCATCCGATAGCGGAGAAATTCGCCCAAAGTGGGGTTATCGAATTCGGAGTCGGGAGAGGCGGTGATTTTGCGCCGGGGCAGATCCACGCCGTCGTCGAGCTGTTTCAGGGCGTCGGCCTGGAGCTCGGCGATGCGGATCATGCCCTTCCAAGACAGGGTGCGGAAGCTATCACCCTTCTCAACGGGGATTCTTTCTTGGGCCACGACGTCCCCGGTGTCCACGCCGGCATCGACGAGAAAGACGGTGCAGCCAACGTCTTCCGGCTTCTGAGAATAGATCGCCCAGAAGGCCGAATGGGATCCGCGATAAGCCGGAGTAAGCCCCGGATGACCACCCAGAACAATGCCCGTTCGCGGCAGATTTCGAACCTTCTTCCCAACCCAATAGGGAGTGTGGACGACAAAGACGTCCGGTTTCTGTTCCTTGAGCCACGCCATCGTTCTGGGATTGGAGTAGTCGTCGGTGTGGTAAATGCGGCCGGCGTAAGGACGCAAGGTTCTTTCGATCGCGCTCCGGTCGAACAGCCGGTTGTAGGCAGCTTGATCCTGGCGGCTGTTCAGAGCCAAGTAGGCCAAGCGGGCGAGCGAACGGGACACGGTGGGCCAAATCCCTTTTCGCCTGATGCTCTTCCACACATACTTGATCGGAATGCCCGCGGTTCGCTGGTCGGCCATGCAGATACCGACGACATTTAGGCCGCTCCGAATGAGCGTGGCGCAGGTGTTCAAGTGGCTCAGCTCCGGGCCACAGAGAACGACGACGCGATTCTTGGCGTTATTGGAGCGCATAGTGAACGTAGATCCGGTAGAGCGGAAAAAGAGCCGTCTTTAAGGTCGTCTTCACGCGACCGCGGACGGCTTCCCTCGTCCAACCACGGAACTCGGCGAGCTTCTGAAGGTCAGGGAGCGCTATATCGGCCTTTGGACACACGCGGCCCAAAATCCGGCACGCGCCTTCCTGCTTAGGAAGCAGGAACGGATCGGAGGTGAACAAGAACTGTATGCCGGCGGCGTCCGCTGATTGGAAGACGCGGCGAGATACGTCTCCGCCGGGCACGGACGCGGTGACACACGGTACGCCCAGGAGATCCGACAGCAGATCGCAGCTCTGGCCCCATTCGGCGATCATCTTGTCGAACGACAAGGCCCTAAAAATATCGGGATGCGTGTGGGAATGGCTCCCGATCACGTGGCCGCAACTGTGGAGGTAACGGGTTGCACTGGCATCCAGAAAAGTGCTGGTGCCAAGAAGGCTCGTGGTGATGAAGAAGTGCCCTTTCCAGCCGCGGCGGTTCAACTCCTCGGCTGCGTGGAGCGCGCCCCTGCCACCGTCGTCAAAGGTGATCAGAACGTGTCTTTCGGGCCGCTGGAAATTCAAATCCGAGACGCGTCCAGGCGTCAATCCGCTGCTGGCGATCCGGTCCAAGTGTTTGGCGAATACATCCCGCGTCTGTTTATAAGCGAGCGCGGAGCGCCGCTGAAAACCGGACTCCAGCGGATTGTCCGAGACATCGTGATATAGGAACGTCGCGATTTTCGCTCGAGTGGTCATGTGATCCGTCATCGACCGGGTTGCCGCCGCCATCTAGCGAGGACCGCCCTGCCTTTCCGATCCGACCACCACCGGCTCGAGCACAACCGGCTCGCGTACTTCGGGCCGTCTGGAAAGGGCTTCGGCGCGGAGCCGGGCCTTCTCGACTTCATCCATGAAGTTGGCGTTGCGAATGACCTTCCTCGGCATCCGGGGCGTGTCTCCGGCGCGGAAGATCGAGATGGAATCGATCAGATAGCGATAGTTGCCCCAATTGATCAGTTCCTGGCTCACGCACTGGAGACCCTCATTGCGGCAGAAACCGTCGAAAAGGTCCGCCGTCATGTCGTTTGCGCGCCAGCAGGGGCTGACCAACAAGCCAGCCTTGGTTAGAACCCTGCCGAGAGGTTTCACTTTGTTCGCGTATCCGGCGAGCGAAGCATTCAGGCGATAGCTTCCCAGATTTGAGTGGTGAAGGAACCCCCAACCCTTGTCCGTCAGCTTCCGGGCGATTTGCCGGACGTATTCCTGAATCACTTCCGCGTCGGCGTGGACGAGCGAATCGAAACTGAACACGAAATCGACCGATCCATCCGGGACCATATCGAGCGACCGGCCGTCGTTCACGTGATAGGAGATGTGCGACTCTCCGGCGAAGCGCTTGCGGCAGGCTTCGATGCATTTCGGGCTCAGGTCCACGACGACCAATCGCTCGCAGTAGTCCTTGAGATATTTCGTGAAGCGGCCATGGCCGGGAGCGATTTCGAGAATAGTTTTCGCCGGGAGAAAGGGATAGATTCGCGGATAGAGCGACGTCCACCACGTCCAATCAGTCCCGCCCCAGGCGCTGGACCATTCGTCGCCCGCGTCAGACCAAGAGTAGTTTTGGTTCCACAGCTCCAAGTTCTGTTGTACGGAAGGCATCGAAACTCCTATGAACCATTCTTTCCGAAATGCAAACGTGAAATGCGCATACAGTGCCCGGTCAGGCCGTCAGCCTTTCTCTCTTGGTAACGTCGACCGCGCGGGGGGAGTAGTAGTCCATCATCAGCTTCCTCCCGAACGTGCTAAACAGGCGGAACCGAACCAGCCCGAGCTTTTGGAGTCTCAGTTTCATCGTCGTTCCAAGGACCCCAAAACCGTACTTGACGCTGCGTAGGAAATTGATCGAGGAGGCTTCGGCAAAGTACTTCGTCGGGCAGGAAACCTCGCCGATGCGGTAACCGAAAAAGATGCACTGGGCCAACATCTCGTTATCGAAGACGAAGTCATCCGAGTTCTCGAGAAGGGGCAGGCCTATGAGGACGTCCCTGCTAAAGGCCCGGAAGCCCGTGTGGTATTCGGACAACTTGGCCCCCGAAAGAATGTTCTGGAAGGCCGTAAGGAAGCGATTCGAGACGTATTTGTAGAAAGGCATGCCGCCCGTCAGAGCGCTTCCGACAAGAATTCGCGAGCCAAGAACCACATCGTAGACGCCAAATGCGATCATGCCGGACATGGCGGTTACCAAGAGCGGCGTGTACTGGTAATCCGGGTGGACCATCACAACAATATCGGCGCCGGCCGCCAGCGCTTCGCGATAACAAGTCTGCTGGTTTCGGCCGTAGCCGTAATTCTTTTGGTGGACGAAGACCCGTAGCCCCAGCTTCTGGGCGATTTTCACCGTCTCGTCCGAGCTGTGGTCGTCGACGAGAATCTTGATGTCGACGGTGTCCGGAAGCTCGGCAACCGTTTGCTCGAGAGTTTTCGCCGCGTTGTACGCGGGCATGACGACCGCGATGCGCCTGCCGTTGATCACGACCGCACCTCCTCCCGAAGGACAGGGTCACGATGGCTGGCGCGCCACGCCGTGAGCGCCCAGTCCGCGACCACAACAACACAGAAGATGGTCAGAGGATCCGTCACGCTGCGGAAACGGGGATTGCTGCCGCCGACCACAGCGCACGACGTGATCTCGGTTTGAAAGATGGCTCCTATGGCCAAAAGATAGATGAGAAGTTTGTCGCTCACTCGAGACACGAGTCCCCGATCGAGGAACTTAGACCCGATAGCGAAGCCCCCCAGAACTCCCACCTCGAACAAGAAGACTGCCGCCACCAGAAGCTGTACGCCATCCCAAACCAGCTTGAGAGCCGACCTGTAGCTGAGAACTTTCGTCAGGTACGGGAACCAGTACATGACCATGGCCCGCGTGAATTCCTCGAGGAAAGCCTCGGGGTGATGCGTGATGAGCTTGACGTTCATCCGCAGGAGGAAGCGCCCGAGATCCACCTCGTTGAGCCCGAGCCGCTGTTCCAGATGAGGAACGGCCTTCCAGATCGCGTCGTTGGGGGTCATGCCCGCCACGTACATTCCCGCGCGCGCCTTGAGGAGTTCCTCGCGAGCGATCGGATTGTCGATGTATTCATACATGCCAATCGTGGAGCACGAAAGCTGATAGCCGCTGAAATAACTTAGGCCGAAGTAATGAAACTCCAGGCCGGTATAGAGAATCCAACCGCCCACGAAGAGGACAGGAGCGAGCACGAGAACGGCGGCGGCGCGAAGGAACCGTTTCCAGGAGACAACAACAAGAATGAGCGCCAGCGCAAAGGGCACAAACAGGATGGCTGGACGAGCCAGCCCTGCCCAGACGAAACAGAGGGATGCGAAAACGCAGTACGGCCAACGGCGCTTGAGAACAAATGCGCACAGCAAAACAAATCCAAGGGCGAGAAACGCCTCCGTAAAGGTTTCCGAGGAAAGATAGGCGGCATTCTGAACGTAGGGCGGCAGCACGCCTAGAAACGCAAACGTCCAAACGAACGCGGCGCGCACGCCCAATCGAAACATCAGTAGGGCCAGAGCGCCGACACCGATGAGGTGCAACGCCAGGGTCGCGTAGAAGTACGCCCGGCCCGTGCCCACCATGAGGATAAACACGGTCAATCCCGGCAGACGGCCGTGCAACTGGGTAAAGCGATGATGCGCCAGAAAATCCTGCACCGGGTGCAGATAGGAGACGGTGTCCGTCATGGAGAGCGGCGCCTGCGCCCAGAGCAGGCTGTAGATCACGAACGCAGCGACGCAAACGACCGCCATCGCGATCCAGTTCGCGGGCTTCAAGCCGCGACGTCCGGCAACCGCGGGCAGACGGCCGAGATTAGCCGCTGCCGACTGAGTCTTAGCGTCGATTGCGAGAGAGCTCATATTGTTCCGTTCTCCTTCACCAACACCCAAAGCAGGCTCACCGAGTCACGCCCACAAAGAGGTCACCGAGCCGTGATTGCGGCGAGCGCACGAACGTCCAGTAAACCGACCCGATCAGAAAGCCCAAACCATACGAAACGTGAAAGACCGCAAACGTGAGCGGCAGATAGGGAAAGAGCCGCCACCCGAAGCGCCGGGCGGCAAAGGAAGCCGCGATCACACAGGCGAAAACATAAGCGGCCAGAAGGATTCCCCACACGAAGAGCACGCGCCGAGAAGACGGCGATCCCGCGAGCGCGAGGCAAACCACGGCCAGCAACAGGATCAAGTTCGCCGCAGCAAACGCACCGGGAATCAAATGACGCAAAGACCCGGGGATTTTGTGTTTGCGAATGACGCGCACCTTCCAGAAACCGTATTGAAAGTACTGGCGGAACAGAGCGGAGAGCGATGTCCGGGGGCGATACCAGGACACGATCTCGGACGCTTGCCAGATCTTGCCTCCGGCGCGAGTGAGACGCAGGTTGAGCTCGTCATCCTGATTGCGTACCAACTCTTCGTCGAACAGCCCGAGCTGCAAGAGCGTTTCCTTGCGCCAGCAGCCGTACGGAACAGTGTCCACGAAACCGCTGTAGTCGTCATCGTGAAAGCGCGCACCGCCAGTGGAAAAGCGGCTGTGATAGGCAGCCTGAATCGCACGAGCGAGCAAGCCATCGGCCTTGGTGCGAGCCGGGCCACCTACGTTGTCCGCGTCGGTGCGCTCCAAAGACTCGACGCACTTCCTGACATAGTCGGGGGCGTACTCCGTATGGGCGTCCAACCGAAGAATGATTTCGCCGCGAGCGATCCGAATGGCGGCGTTAAGGCCGCAGGAAACGATTCGCGCCGGGTTGTCGATCACGGAGATCCGGGGATTGCGGCGGGCGCACTCGTCGAGTTCCTCGCGAGTGCCGTCATCGCTCATGCCGTCCGCAACGATGATTTGCCAGTCGAAGCCTTCCAAATCCTGCTGCAGCAGCGAATCCAAAAAGACGCGCATGTGTTTCGACTCATTGCGGCAGGCCACAATCAGCGAGATGGCAGGCATTCGCCCGGGCTGAAGCAACTGGTCGCCTTCAGCGAGGCGAGTTGTCATAAAGGCCGTCATGCCAACTGCCTCGAGCTTGTGGATTCGACCTTGGCGACAACTTCCCGCGGGTCGATCGGCTTGGGAGACAACACGCGCATAGTACCCGGCTGAGGCGGCGCACTTCCCACTTCAGCGACGGAGCGAAGGAGGCGATCCCACTGCGGGGTCACGGCCGTCCAGTTGAACTGCTCGGCATTCCGGCGCGCCTGCACGGAGAGGTGCTGCGCAAGATCGCTCCGGGCGAGAATCCGGCGGACGGCCTGCGCCATTGCGCCCGCATCGTTGGGAGGCACCAGAAGAGCATCGTTCCCGTCGTCGAGCAGATACGGGACGCCGCCGACGTTCGTGCTGACGATGCACAAGCCGCAGGCCATGGCCTCCATAACGCTGACGGGCGTGTTGTCCACGTTGGATGTGTTCAAGAAGATGTCGGCGTCCGCGAGCTTTTCCGGAACCTGCTGCTTGGGCACTGCGCCCAGGAATGTCACGTTGGCGGACACGCCCAGGCTTTCCGCTTCCTGCCGGGCCCGCTGCAAGCTGCCATCACCTTTGTCCGGGCCGATCATCGTCAGGTGGATCTCTGGCAACTCGCGCGCGAGACGCGACAGGACACGGACCGCCAGCACCGGGTTGTAGATTTCGTGAAACGCGCGCAGCCAGATCAGGCGAGAAGCCGCGCCGCGCCGCAACTTGAAGGGATACGAATCCAGATCAATTGCGTTCGGAATCAAGAGGAGATCGTCACGGTACGGCCGCATCCGCTCGGTCAAATACTTCGAGGGGGCCGTGACCGCCACAGCCGAAGCGAGGAGGCGGCGCACGCGCGCGGGCCGCGAGGCGGAGAACTCCGGAAGACGGCCGCCATGCAGGGTGAGCACGTACGGTTTGCCGGCTTTACGCAGCGTCCAGCAGACGGCCTCAGCCCACCCGAACGCCATGCCGCTGTATACGTCCACGGCCGCAACCTGGTAACGACCGCGTTCGCTCCAGCAGGTGGACAGCATGTCCATGAGGCGAGAGAGACGGCCGGCGCAGCGGGATGTGGTCGACACATTCCAGCCCCGCGAGGCGAGATGGATCGAAACGTCTTCGGAGATTCCACGCGTGCCCTGCGAACTGGGCACGAATGCGCCGACGAAGAGCGCGCCCGCACGGCCGGAGACCGGCAAGCGCCAGCGCTCGACAAGGAGAGAGCGCAGAGAATCGCGGAGCGATTCGACGGTGTAGCGGGCGCCCCATTCCGCGGCGCGCGCGCGCATTTCGGCGTAGCGCTCAGGCGCGGTAAGAACGTCGCGCAGAGCAGCAGCCAGGGCTTCGGCATTGCGCGGCGGAACCGTCAAGCCGCGGCCTTCGCCCACGATCTCCGGAACGATGCCGACTTGCGAACCGATGGTGACGAGGCCGAAGGCCATGGCTTCGACGATCGCCTTGGGCCAGCCTTCGGTCTCGGATGCGAGGACCAAAATGCCGGAGCGCTCGAGAAGCTCGACGACGCGATCGAAGCCGACGCCTCCGGTGAACTCGACGCAATCCGCGAGGCCGAGGTCGGCGCTTTGGCGCTCGAGTGCGGAAAGCTGCGGGCCCTCGCCGGCAATGGTGGCGGTGAAGGCAATTCCCTGCGCCCGGAGTTTCGCGAGGGCCGCGAGGAGGACATCGACATTCTTCGCGCTGGAAAGACGGCCGGTGAACAAAATGTGACGGAGTTCGCCTGCAGCGCGGGACGCGATGGCGCGGCGAGCGCGGGCGACCTGTGCGTCCGTGAGCGCGGCGCTGAAGAACGGCACGACGTGGGCGGGCTGGCCGGGCCAGCGGCCGTAGACCGTCACGGGACCACGCCACCAGCGCGAGCTCAACACGAAACGCTGGAAGCGAGTGGTCCACGGCTCGTGGGAATTGGGACTCCACTGACCCGCAAACTTGGCGACGAGGCGGTTCGAGAACATCGGAGCGAGAAGGGTTCCCAACAGGCCGAGGTTTCCGGGGCAACGGACGTGAATCGCGTCGGCCTGGCGCATCGCGGCGCAAAGATCCCAGGTCAGCCCCGGAAGAGCGCAGGCCAATTTGATTTTGGCGCCGAGAGTTTCTCCGCCGACTTCGCGCTGGGCGATCACGCGCAGATTGTGGGCTTCGAAGCGCGCACAGTCGGCCGGGGGCTGCTCTTCGCGGCAGGGCGCGGCGATCAAGACGTCGCGGAACATCTGAGCCCAGAGCTCGATTTCGCGGGCGTAGGGCGCGTAGGCATAGAGGCCGCCGGCGAACTTGTAATGCACGACGTGCGAGACGATGAGCAGCTTTTCGGGGAAGGGAGCGGCGGCGGTCATCGCATTGATCGAACTGTCGTGCGCTTTGGCCATTGGCGAATTCGCGTTCATCGCGGGCGGCTCGCGACCGCGTAGAGCATCGGCCCGGCGCCGATCAGCCGACCGTAGGCGCCGCCAAGTTCCTGGTGGGCGCGCCACAGCGTGCCTTTGATGTCGCCAGAGAAGAGCCGACGGGCGTACTCACTCGGCCGATAGGCAGGCGTCTGGAGGCTGCCGATGGCTGAGATCGCGAGGCCGCATCGGGTCAGCATTTGCGCAAGGCCACTGCCCGTGAACAAGAAGATGTGGGCGTGCGGGGCCAGCATGCCCGTCCAGCGGTGCCCGAGAAAGCGGAAATGGCCGGACTCCATGTTCGGAGTGAGGATGACGAGAGTGCCGCCGGGCGCGAGATACCGTCTGAGTTCCTCGACCATATTGATCGGCCGGGGCAGATGCTCGATGACGCTGTCCATTACGATCAGGTCGAGCGAATCTTCCGGGATTCCTGCCTCGCCGAGCGAACAGCTATAAAACGGAATGTTAGGATAAAGCTGCCGCGCCCGCGCAACTCGAGTGCGCGAGATTTCGATCCCCGTGACATTCGGCCAGCCCGCGGCGCGAAGGTCGGCGCAGAAGTGTCCGTCGCCCGAACCGATATCGGCAGCGCTCTCACGGATTTCCATGAGCTGCGGAACACGCTCGGCCACCTTCCAAAACCAGGCATTTCGCGCCGCATACGGCCGGACGAGATCCCTGTTCAAGTAGTAGTCCGTATAGAAATTAGCGCTTTCTTCCTCGTGCCGCAGGGGCGGAGGATCCGTTTGGAAGGACCCGCAGGCAGAGCACCGCAACAGCCCCGAACCAGACGTGCGGAAGCACACGATCCACTGGCCCGCACCGCACCAGCACGGCAACTCAGTGTGCGACTGCGCGACGGCGCCGGACGGCGCGGACGCGGTGCGTGAAATCCGATATGGGGCGCTTGCGCTCATCAGTTCAGGGATGCCTTGGCACGGAACTCGCGTACGCACTGTTCATAAAACGCCGCGTTCTGGGCGACCAACGGATCGACGCTGAACGCTTCCTGAATGCGGGCGCGTCCCGCCTCGCCAAGCTTTTGGCCGAGCGATGGATTTCGCAAGACGCCGACGACGGCGTCGGCGATCTCTTCGGGCTTGTCCGGATCGACCAGCAGACCATCGCGGCCGTGCGTCAGCAATTCCGGGCCGCTGCCGCGCTTGCTTACAATCGTCGCGCAGCCACAAGCCATCGCTTCGAGCGGCGCGACGGCGAAAGCCTCCGCGTACGACGGGAACACGGCGAGACCGGCAGTGCGATAGACCTCGAACAGCTCCGCACGAGAAACGTGACCATGGAAATGGACGCTCGCGCGCATTTCGTTCGGCAACATCGAGCTCAGGAACTCGCGCATCGAGCTGCCGTCCGGCGCCCGACCGTCTTTGCCGAAGATATGGAGCTCCGGACCTCTGGCGGCACCCACCACTCGCGGCCATGCCTTGATCAGCGAGATGATGCCCTTCTTGGCCGTGAGCGTCCCGCTGAAAATCACGCGGTTCCGTAGCCTGACGGGCTGCTCTCCCGGTGGCGGTATTTCGACAGGGTTGTAGAGAATCGCGCTGGAACTGAGCGGGATCTTGAAGACTCGCTCGGTCATCTCGGCTGTATACCGGCATACCGAGCACGCGTAGTCGGCGCGACGAAGAGAGGCACGTTCCAGCCAGTACGACGTGTTGTCGACCGACTGGTGAAGCTCGGAAGCGAAGTAGGTGAGTGAGCCGTGCAGTCGCGTAATAACTGGAGCCGCTAAGCGCCTCCAGCCGGCGGCCCAACCCTGATAATCAGGGACTTCCACCAAGTCGATCAGCCCTCCGCGGACCCATTCCGAGACCCGTTGATAGAGCTCGTAGCGCGAACGAATCCAACCCAGACGGTAGTTCCGTTCACGCAACCTCCAGACTTCAACGCCGCAATCATTCTCGAAGTCGGGGGCATCGTACGAATCCGGATACACGCCCACAACGCGAACCTGATGCCCATGCCTAGCGAAGGCGCGGCCGAGGACCTGGGTCATCGTGCCGATCCCGCCGTGTTGACCGGGCGGATATTCCGAGCATACGAAGCAGATCTTCATATCACGCGGATCGGTGGGAAGCTGAGGAACCGCTTCCGTTACCATTTCCGTTGCCGTTCGAGTGAATTTTCCTCAAAACCATCTGATATGAGTTGGACTGATGCTGCAAAGAAGGATCCGTGTGCTGCGAAAAACGGCCCCAGAGATAGAACGGGAGCCAGAGCAGCGCTTTCTGAACCTGATTGCGCTTCTCGTCCAGACAGGACCACCAGATCCACGTCACGGTCTGCGCGACGGTATGCACCGGCAAAACCTCGATGGGCTCCAGCTCGTGGATGCGGGCCAGTTCCACCATTCCCTCTCTGGAATAGCGCCGATAGTCCGGCTTCGGGTGGTACGGCTGCATAAAGGGGATGCACAGGAGCAGATGGCCATCGGGTTTCAAGACCCTTCGCAGCTCCTGCATCACCTTGTCGGGAAATTGGACATGCTCGAGCACGGCGTTACACACAATCGTGTCGTAGCGGGCGTCCTCCATCGGGATGTGCGCCAAATCAGAGATGATGGCACCAGGAATGTTGGACTTCACGTCACAATGCTCGACGGAAGTGGCGCCGTTCGCGACCAAGAAATCGGTGATGTCGCGCGAGCCGCAGCCGGCATTGAGCACGCGGCCGCGGACGTACTTCATCATCGGCTTCAGCTCGTCTTCCAGGCTTTGAAACACAACAGGTGATCTCATGAGCCAGCTCCTCGTAATGCAGGGACCAGAAATTGGGACTTTGTCGTGACCAGCTTCAGCACGCCCAACAACACCGGGAAGGGCTGCGTGCGAGCGTTCGAGCGCAGATGCTTCCACCGGCGGAACGTCGAAAGGCGCGCGAGTTCCCTTCGATCCTCGGGCGTCAGATCCTTCGCCGCCTGCCACAAACGGTCCCAACGGTCAAGCATCTCGATGCCCTTCTGGGCAGACATGCGCTCGCTGTGACCGACCGATCGAAGAGCCACTAGATCCTCGTGCGACCATCTCTCTCCCGTGAGCGCCAACAGGTGGTCGGCGAGCACATCCAGCGCCAACTGACGCTGCACGTCGAAATTCGCATGGGATTCGCGTCGCGCGTGCGCCCGCACGTAACACAAGACTTCCGGCATCGTGCCGAGCCAGTCGCGGCGGGTGAGTTCGCACCACAGGCGGTAGTCCTGCGAGAGCGGTAATTCCCGATATCCGCCGATTTCCTCCATCATGGAGCGTTCGTAGCAGACGGCACTGTGGATCGAAGCGGACCGCAGCAACAATGCCCACCGAAAGACGCGCGGATTATCCGGGACCGGCGTCACGGTGCGCGGCATCACGCCGCCCTCATTGAGGCCCTGCCAGTATGAAACGCAGGCGCGGTACTCCGGATGGGCGGCCAGAAAAGCGAGTTGCTTTTCGATCCGATCCGGAGTGGCAAGATCGTCGGCGTCGATGCGAACAACATACTTGCCGCGCGCGCTGCGGAGCCCGTCGTTCGCTGCCGTATAGGGTCCGGCGGAGGCTGCCCTTCTTAGAACTCGCAAACGCGAATCCGCACGCTGATAGTTTTCGACGACGCGCAGAGTCTCGTCGGTGGAGGCATCGTCGACAATCAGGTACTCCCAGTCCGCGAAAGTCTGCCTCTGGATGCTCTCGATGGTCGCGCCGATGTACCGGGCGCCATTGCGAACAGCCGTCAGAACGGTGACGTGAGGGTTCATGCGTAGGCGACCAGCAAATCCGAAAGAGTTTCGCGCGGCGGCGCCGGCCGTCGATGAACCTGCAACCACACGTCCAGCACGAACAAGTTCCACACGCGGCGAGCGAACCGGCCGGCGGTTGGCGCGTCCTGAACAAGCGCCCGAATCGCCGCCGCCTTGAACAAGCCCTGCTTGACCGCCGTGCCCTCGGGGAGTCCCCGTATCAACTCGTAGAGGCCGGGTTGCTGCACCCACCGGCTCAGCGGCGTATCGAAGCCCCACTTCGGGCGGTTCAAAATCTCGGGCGGGCAGCGCTGGCCCAGCGATCGCTTGAGGAGAATCTTGTAGTCCTGCGAATTCTGCTTGAGATCGCCTCCGATTCGCTGAGCGAAGCGAACCAAGCGGTAGTCCATGAATGGGACACGGACCTCCAGAGAGTTGGCCATGGACATCCGATCCGTTAGGGCGAGAATCTGATCCGGGAGATAGGTCTGCTGGTCAATGAACTGGCGCCGGGAGACGGAGTCGACACCGGGATACCGATTCCAGAGAGATTCGATCGTGGCTTCGGCGCGCCCCCGAGCGGGAAATCCAATCGTTTCCAAAGAGCGCCGGTCGAATATCTGGATCCGGTGGAGATAGCTGCGCCAGGCCATCGAGGGACCAGAAGCGAGCCGAAGTTCCTCCGCCCAATGGTAGTGGTAGCGGTCGACGATCGGCGCCAGAGTCCTGGCCGTGTTCGGGGCATGCTGAAATACCTGGCGAATCCTACCGGGACCGCGATCCACATACCTCGCATAACCGCCAAAAAGTTCATCGCCACCCAGACCGGAAAGGCAAACCTTCACGTGCTTGGCCGCGAGGCCGCAGATCAGGTGATTCGGGATAATGGATGAATCGCCGACCGGCTCATCCATGTGCCAAAGGAGCGCCGGCAAGTGTTCGATGGCGTCCTGGACCGTGGCCGAGGCCTCGCAATGCTGGCTGCCGATGAGCTGCGCGACCGACCGGGCGTAGGGTTGCTCGTCGAACTCGGTCTGTTCGAAACCCAGGGTGAAGGTGCGCATCGGCATCGCAGACTGCCGCTGCGCCGTAATCGTGACCAGGCTCGAATCGAGCCCGCCGCTGAGAAACGAGGCCACCGGAACATCGCTTCGCATGCGCAGCTTCACTGCATCGTCGAATTCGGATTGCAGCTCGCTATCCAGATCGGCCGGCGACTTGGCCGGAATCGCCGCGAGATCCCACCACGCCCGGTCTTCATACTGATCGCCACGGATGAACAGATAGTGCCCTGGAAGAAGCTTGCGCACGTACAGGTACGGAGTGGCTTCGCGGGGAATGTAGCTGAGCCGCAAATAGTCGGCGATGGCATCGAGATCGAGCGTGGTATTCAGCTCGTTCTGGGTCAAGAGAGCCTTGAGTTCGCTCGCGAACAGCCAGCGCGAGCCGATTCGGGCGTAGTAGAGAGGCTTCACACCCATGCGATCGCGCGCCAGCAGGAGCGAGCGCGATTTCCGGTTCCACAAGGCGAAGGCAAACATGCCGTTCAGCCTCGACAAAAGAGCCGGACCATGTTCTTCGTACAAGTGAACGAGCACTTCCGTGTCACTCTTGGTAGAGAAAACGTGTCCTTGTTCGATCAGAGACTTTCTCAGCTCGACGTAGTTGAAGATCTCGCCATTCATCACGACGCTGAGCGATTTATCTTCGCTGAAGATCGGCTGGTCGCCGCCCGCAAGGTCGATGATCGAAAGGCGCCGCATACCCATGGCAAGCGGACCATCCACCAGAAAACCATCCGCGTCGGGTCCGCGGTGGGCCTGAATATCCACCATCGGCTTCAGATCGGCCAACTGGGGCGGTCTATAGAGATCGAAGATGCCAGCGATGCCGCACATGAGCGTGTTCTACTTGGTCCCCTTGATGATGAGATTCCAACCAAAGCGACGATGCAGCCGCTGCCTGGCGCCGGCCGGAATCAGCGGCATGAGCCGCCGCATCGGGCCAAAGTGCCCGGGCCAGAGATAGTGCAACTCCATCTCGACGTTTTGGAATTGCCGGAACATCTTTCGCGCCTGGCGCTTGGAATAGACTTTCGTGAGCGGGCAGATATTCTCGTCGGTCTGGCTGTCCCATTCGGTGTAGCGGCTGATCAAGTCCGCGATGCTCTTCGTCTTCCAGAGCCCGCCTTGCCGGATGCCGTTCCCCAGAATGATCGTGCCCAGGGTCATCGCCGACCATTTGTAGTACAGCATGATGATTGCCTGGCCGCCGGGCTTGAGGCAGCGATAGACCTCCCGAATCGCCTTCTCCGTTCCCGGCGTGTGGTGGAGAACGCCGAAAGAGTAGACGAGGTCGAATGAGTCGTCGGCGAACGGAAGGTTTTCCGCGTCGCTATTCAGGAACGTCCCTTTCGCGCCGGCGTCCTGAAAGCGCGCCTTGGTGATCTGAACGCTGGGAAGGTTGTAGTCCACGCCAAAAACCCGATTGCCGGCGCGGCTCCACTGCATGGCGTCTACGCCGATGCCAACTCCCACTTCCAGAACGGTCTTTCCCGTGTACTTGGAGAAGTCGATGGCGTCCTTCAGGAACGGACGATTCCAGTCCGTATGAACCTCGAAGCGATGCTTCTCGGTTTCTTCGAAGAACGCGTGAGAATCCGTGGCGTGGTCACTGTGTGAAACGCCACAGGGGAGCGTACCCCAGAACTTCCGAACAGCATCCTTGACCGCTTGGGGTTCGGCCGTTTCTGTCGTTTGCGCGGTTTCTGTGATCATGCTGCCTTCCTTAGTTTCCACTGCACGGTCCATGAAAAGGGAAGCTGCTGAAAGCCACTGAGCAAGAGCGAACGGCCTTGCTTCTCGACGCCGTATTCCGGAAGAAACGTGCAGGGCCGGTCGGCAATCGCGAGATTTGCCGGAGCCGTAATGGTCATCTCCGCCGAGGCCCCGTCTCCCCAGTGCCAGCGCAGCCTTCCGAGAAGAGGCGCATCCCCGTCGACGGGCTTCTCGACTGGGCCCCAGGGGGCGTCGCCCAAACAGATGCGCGATTCGAACTGAACACGACTTGAACCCTCGATCCTCTCCTCCAGCGTGAGCGTGCCGGGATCCGTGAAGCGCCACGCGCGGAACAGAGTGATGTCCGAGCGCAGACGCTTGAATGCTTCGCAACGAAACTGGACCCCGCCGTCCGCCAGCGCTTCCCAAGTTCCACCCTCCGCGCGATACCAGCGAGCCACGAATCCTTCGTCCTGTTTGGTGATGGCCGGCGAAAGCCCGTCGAGCGAGGTGACGTTCTGGGCGTCGGCACACTGGTACGCGCGCCAGTTTGCGTCCGACGAGCTGAAGAAACTGCCGGGTTCGCGAACCAGCACGTGGCCATCCCACCAGAATTCGTAGCTGCCGCGTCCCGTGTCGCCGTGGGCGCCAACGCCGTCGCGGCCGTCACCGTGGGCGACGAGTTCGGCATCCAAGGCCGGCGACCGCAGAATCGCGAAGCCACCTTTGCAAAAGAGGCGCCGATCCACCGGTGGAGCAGGCTTGGGAATTTCCGGAGCCGTCCCGCAATAGAAGAGCGTCAACGGCGTAATCAACCGGTGCCGAGGAGGATTCGCGAGCAAGCCATAGTAGTATGCGGCAGCGAGCAAACCCCACAAATCCGATATCGCGCAGTCGGGCGAGTTGTCTCCAAATCGCGGAAGCGACCCATCCGCGCGAAGGAGCTCATTCGCCAAGTCAAACATGGAGCGAATGCGGCCTTCGAAACCGGCGGGCATTGCACGCCCGGCGCGCCGGCATGCCAGCGAGTACTCTAGCGCGGTGCGGCAGAGCAAAAGGTGATAGTGGCTGGATTGCTCGGCAAAGGTGCCGTCTTCAAGCACGAGTTGCGGGAAATATTTGTCCCAGATGTCGAATGCCTGTTCGCGCCACTCGGCCGCCTGTTCGCACTCGGGCGCGAGAGCAGTGGCCGCAAGGAACAGTCCGCGGGCGTTGTTGAGCAAGTGATTGTGCAACCCCAGCGCGAATTCCACGTTCGAAGACAACTGAACAGCGTCCTTCCAAATTTGCTGTTTGATCGGCACAACGAGAGACGACAAACCGGGAACCGCGCTTCGGTGAATCCAGAACAGCGCCATCGTCAGGGAAGCGATTCGCTCCGCGCGCGTGTACGGCCACGAAGCGATTGCGGAGTTCTCCCAGCGGCCATCGAGCCATTGCGGCAATTCACCGAGCAGCGCTTGCTGCGCGCCTTCGTGCCCGAAGGACGCAGCGACAGCGCAACGGCGGGCCCAGTAGAGCCGATGGTAGGCGTGTACGTCCTCGACGTCCCTGCACATTTCCACCGTGTCGGAGTCGAACTGGCTACAGCGCCCGCCGGCGAATCGGTAGACGCCGCGCAGTTGCGCATCGGCTTCGGCGAACGCGCTCTCGAGGTCTACGGGAGCCTCGACGCTCAGACTGGCATCACAAAAGATGGGTTGGAATTCGGGCGAGAATGCGGGTGTGGACTCCTGAGTGACCTGGGCGGTTCCAACGGCAACGTGCCCGTCCTGCTTCCGGGAACGCAAGATATCCCGTCGCCAGTGGTAGACGGAAACACGCAGTGGCAACAGGAGCGTACCCACGCCGTCTTTCCAGCGGTGGGTCCGCCAGCACTGCCGTAAGAAATTGGAACGCTCTGCCTGAGAGATCATCTCTGGTCTTTTCGAACTTAGCTAAGCCGACTTCGCGACTGCGTCTTGCGCCGGAACGCGCTGCGTCAAGAATGACCGGACTGCGCGAGCAACGCGGTCCGTTGCGCGGCCGTCGTCGAACGTGCAGATTTCGCGGACGAGACGCTTCCGTTCTTCCGCCAAACGGCTCGGATCTTCAAGCGCGGAGCGAACGGCTTGAACGAGCTCGTCTTTGCTGTGCACGATCTCCAAGCCGCCGGACCGCGTGATGGGAAGGTAGTGCTCCTGAGAATACAAATCCCGTGAGGTCTGCTCGTACTTCCGGCTTTGCGTGTCGTCGTAAGCCGGCGCAATTTGGGGACGATCGAAGATCGCGCCGTCGACGGCCATCGTCGAGGCGATATTCACGTGCACACGACTGTGCAAGAGACACGAAGCAAGCTTCTGAATGTCTCTCGCCGGCATGTTCGAGTGGCCCCTGATACGCCCTTTCGGAAACGGATCGTCGTAGACGATATGTTTGGCCTGCTTCAGGATGGGGAGCCATCGCTCGATGGGATCAATGGGATGATTACGGAACAGAATCACGGGATTTTCAGGAATCTCGCCTCGATCGATCGCCTCGTCAATCTGCTGCAGGAACCGCGGCTCGTGGGGAGCGCAGAAAAAGTAACCTCCGGCAAATAAAATCACCGGACGATCCGGCGGAAGCGAGAGCTGGCGGCGCCATTCGGCTTCAGTCCAGCAGAAGGCGGGATTCCAGTAGAAATCAAATTGGGGCGCGCCCACAATTTCGATATCGGATGCGGAGATTTCGGGATAGGAACGGCGCAGCTCCGCCGCGTTGTAATGATTCCATACCATGTATCGGTCGAAGCGAACCGCCCACCATCCTCGAGTCGTTATGTTGTCGAAGGAAAGAATCGAGGTGCATAGCGGCATCCCACGCTCTTCACAAACCCGCAAAGCCATCTCTTCGTTCGGCAAGAAAGGAGTCAGGCTAAACGCCGCGTCTGGCCTAAGTTGATCGATCTGGGCCCGAACTTCCTTCACGTTGGTGTCGGTCTGCCAGAGCTCTCTTTCTCGCCGGTGCAACCACTCAGAGCTGCCCGGAATTGAGAATGCGGTGTGAAACACCTTCTTTCGCGCTCGCCTGCGCAACCGACCGTACGCGGACCGTTCCAGGTCCGCGCGCCGTTCCCAAACTGTTTCGGAGGAGGTCGCGAGCCGCTTCTTGTGAAGGACGTTTATCCAACTGCGGATTCGGTCGTAGCGCTTGCCCATCCGCCTTTCGATCAACGTATGGACTTCAACGCCCGCCTTCTTGAGTTCGCCTTCCAGTTCGTCATCGCGCCATCCGAGGAGAATCACTGGCTCGGCGACTTCGCGAAGGCGGTCGAGCAGACCTGTGCGAAGGATATAGCGAACTGAAAATTGAATGCTCATCGGGATGAGGAGTCGTGGTCTGCTCATGGTGTGTTCTTTGGGACCGGAACGGCCGGAACCGCAGTCGTAGGCGAGGTCGCCTTTTCTCTTTGCGGTGTGAGAAGACGTTGGAGCTTTCTCTTAGCGCGATGACCTTTGCGGCGGAGCCAATCGGCGGGACCCGTCGAGGAGCTCCCCAGAGCCTTCCATTCCCTTTCGATCCGCTGAATCTCTTCGACCTGCTGCAGGATTGAACTTTGCTGTCCGAGCGGCGGTGCGGAAGGTTCACAAGCCCGCAGGAGGAAGCCCGTGTATCCGCCACCAAAAACAACGTTCATCGAAACGGTCTCGAATCCAATCGTGCGGAAGATCTGCAAGGCGGTTGATTGCGTGAGCCAATAGCAGTGGTCAACTTTTGTGAAGGTTTCAGGAGCTCCGACCATTCGGCACATTTCCATGAAGTCGGCGATGTCGCAATAAAAAAGCCCTTGTGGCGTCAGCAGGCTGCGAATTCGGCTGAGCGAGAAGCGCAGATCGAAAAGATGCTCGATGCTTCGGCAAAGCAGAATCAGGTCGAATCGATCCTGCGTTTCCCAGCTTTCGACCGAACCCACAACGGCGTCGAGCCCGGCGGCTCGAGCCGCTTTGATCTCTTCCGTTGCAGGATCGAGCACGGTCCCGAGCAAACCGAATGTGTTCATGAATTCACGAGCAACAATCCCGGCGCTACCCCCAACGTCGAGAAGTTTCCCAGAACGAGAATGGGGCACAAAGCCCGCGAGTAGCCGGACCAGCGTCTTGGCGTAGGAAACTTGATCCACCTGGACCTGCTGAATCGTATGCGTCACCCCGTTGAACCGGCAGCTGACCTCGCGGTAGGCGCCGCTTGAATAGAAGTCCGAATAAGCCTCGGCCGAAAAACGGTCGACGAGATAAAAAAGGCCGCAGTCCAAACACAACGCCATGCGCAGCGGCAACCCGTACCGGTCACTGGCGGAGACCAGGACGTGCCGCGGTGACGAGCAGACGTTGCAGACGGTCACGATCTCGCGCGGTAATCGAAGAAGCCCGTCGGCCTCCGCGCGGCAGCGCTTCCTTCGTTGACCCAAGTTGGAAGGGTGGATTAGGAACATACCGTTAGGCATTAGCGTTTCAGTCGCCCAGAACCAAAGGATCGGCGGCTTCGGAACGAAGCACGGAGTCCTCTACTTCCCAGTTCACCTTGGGCGCGAGTGATCCCAGAAGCATTTCAGGATCGTCGGTCCCGGTGACATCGAGCATGATGCTGTCGGAAAGAAAACGCGAATCGCCTGCCCCCGCAGCCACAGCCAAAAGTTTGAAATAGACGCTGTAGACCCCGGGCCTGAGCCAGAGACCGGGAAAACGAACACTGATCTGGTGCACGCCGGGCTTGTTGGCGGCGTCCAGCGCCCGGCTGTTCGATGGAACTACGACAACCGATTCTCCGTTGGCGTCCTGAATGATGCAGAAAAGCCGAAAACTTGGAACGCGGGCCACGAGTTCCAGAGTGCAGTTGACCTCAAAGGATTCTCCCGACTCGATGTTGCCCGGATTCTGGCCATTCACGCGGATCGAGGCGAACCGCGTTTGTGTCCCGGTCGGATTCCGGTGCTCCTGCATTTGGCTCTGCGTGTAGCGATAGAGAACGTGTTCGATATCGCCCTCGCCGGATATCCGGCCCTGCTCGAGGCAAATCCCTCGACTGCAAAGCGCGCGCACGGCCGCCATGTTATGGCTGACAAACAGCACCGTTCGGCCTTCGTGAGCGACTTCGTTCATTCTGCCGATGCACTTCCTTTGGAACGCAGCGTCGCCTACCGCCAAAACTTCGTCTACGAGCAAAATCTCAGAAACGAGATGAGCCGCAACGGCAAAAGCAAGACGAAGATACATGCCACTGGAGTACCGTTTGACGGGGGTATCGATGAATTTTTCGACTTCCGCAAAGGCAACAATTTCATCGAATTTGTGGTCGATCTCCGCCTTTTTCATGCCTAGGATGGCGCCGTTGAGGTAAATGTTTTCCCTTCCAGTCAGTTCCGGGTGAAAACCGGTTCCCACCTCCAGCAGAGATCGGATTCGCCCCCGAACGGCTGCCCGGCCTTCCGTCGGCGCCGTAATGCGCGAGAGTATCTTCAGAATGGTGCTCTTGCCGGCGCCGTTGCGCCCGACTAGCCCGAGAACTTCTCCCTGTCTCACATCAAAACTCACGTCATGAAGGGCCCATATCGTAGGAGCGCCCTGAGCGCCCTTATTCGCGCCTTTGCCAACAGCAGACAGAAGGCGGCGAACGGGGGTGCCGATCGCATGGCGCAAGGATTCGCGCAGGGAGCCATACGTCTCCTTGGCGCCAATCTCGTAGCGCTTAGACAGCCCTTCGACTCGAATTGCGACGTTGCCCATTTAGTCCTGGGAAGTTAGTCCTAGGCTTATCCACTGCCAAACATGGAAGCTATTGTCGCCATCTCCGGAGCAATACGCGTGCCACTGGTCGCGTACGCCAGACGCATTAAGCCACGTATTTCCACGTGCCTGGAGGGCAGCTTCGATGCAGCCTTCCGCCCAGGGCTTGAGCGGCCCTCGCAGCCACTCGCGTTGCGGCGTTTGAACCGGGCGCTTCGGGGCTTCCACGATGGAGCGAGTAATCAGGCGTCGCGCAACCTCCCGCAAGAGCTTCTTGCGGGTCCCATTCTCGATTTTGCGTTCTCTCGGTTGCTTCAGAGCCAATTCAAAGAGCCGATGGTCCAGGAAAGGCTCGCGCAGTTCGATCGACGCCCGCATGGAAATGCGATCGTTAAATCGCAGGGCTTTCGGCATTTTCGTGTAGCGCGTGTCCACGTACTGGCGATTTCGCAGAGCGTCGGGAAATGGAGCGGGCGGGACAAAGGGCTTGGCCAGCAATCGGAAATCCGGCAGGAGGCATTCCGGCCGCGTGGTGCGCTGCTTGGTGCCTTGTATCGGAGAGGCGTGCGTGCCGTTTGAGCTGTTCGCGTAGTAGTCATAGCCGGCCCACTGTTCGTCCATTCCCTGGCCGTCCATCACAACCGTGACTCCGTTGGCGCGCGCTTTCTCGAACAGCCGCGCATAGGCCAGAGTCGGCAGGCCGCCGAACGGCTCACTTTCATGGCGCTGAACGGACTCCGCGAGAGCTGGCACTTCCACAGGATCAAGCTGATATACGACAGACGGATGCCTCGTACCCTCAAGCATCAGTTTCACCCACGGCAATTCGTCGTAGTCGGGATTGCCGGTCACGTAGGTAAAGGCTTCCATGTTGCTGTCAGCGCCCTGCAGCGCCTGGACAAGAGCGAGGAGAATCGAAGAATCCAAACCGCCGCTCAGGTTGATCCCGACGGGCACATCGGAGCGGAAGCGAAGTTTCACGCTATGTTTTAAAATCGCCAGATACTCGTCCTGTACTGTTTCGACGGGCCTCTCATCAAACTCGCGCCCGACTCGTTCGGCGAGGTCGTACCAACACCTGACGGAAACGCTGCCATCTTCCCAGGTGAGCGAATGCCCGGGCGGAAGCGAATAGATGTCCTCCCAAAATGTTTCCGCCGAATGATCATGCAAACCGTCGACCAGATAAGTCGCCCAGGTGGAGGCGTTCATCTTTCGCGGTGCGCCGCCCGCAAACAAGGTCTGTATTTCGCTCGCAATCAACAGGGGTTCACCGTTTCGGAAGTAATAGTGAAAAGGCTTCACGCCAAAACGGTCCCTGGCGGCAAACAGATGCTGCTTCCGCTCATCCCAGATCAGAAACGCGAACATGCCGATGAAGCGATCGAGGCAGGCTTCTCCCAAGTGCTTGTATGCAGCCAGCACGACTTCCGTATCCGTCTTGCTGCGGTACGGATAGTCACCCAGCTCATTTCGCAACTCCAGATAGTTGTAGATCTCTCCGTTCAACACGATCGTCAGGCCGCTCTCCGGATCGGTCATTGGCTGGCGACCCGCGTCCGAAAGGTCGATGATGCTCAGTCGGTTGAGCGCGAAGGCAGCCGATCCGGCCGGATCGAAATAACTGCCTTGCATGTCCGGCCCTCGATGATGTTGGCTCGCGATCATCGCGCGCAGTTGTGCCGGTTCCCACCCCCGGCCGACGATCCCAGAAATTCCGCACATCAGCCTAGATCCTTCCGGTTGCCGCCCTCGATAACCACTTCCTCACGCTGCGATCGAAGGAGTGTTACGACCTTATCCGCAAGAAATTCTTCGGTCTTTTCCATGGATTCGGCTGTGCAGCCGCCAATGTGTGGCGTGATCAGCAGGTTGTCGTGCGAGCGAGCGTAGGCAACGAGAGGATGGGCGTTCATGCCGGACGAACGCTCCCCGGAAAGCACGTCGACTGCGGCACCGGAAAGACGGCCGTTGAGCAGTGCTCCCATAAGCGCGCCTTCGTCTACCAATTCGCCTCGCGAAGTGTTGATGAACCAGGAGCCGGACTTCATTTGCATGAATTCGTTCTGCCCGAAGAAGCCTTGCGTCTCTTCGGTCAGCGCGACGTGAAGAGTGACGAGATCGGCCTTGGCGAGCAACTCAGCCAGCGGAACCATGTTGATCCTGGCATCGACTGGGCGGCGGCTCAAATTCGTGTCTGTCGCCAACACTTTCATCCCCAGCGCTTGCAGATAACCCGCTACCATGCGGCCCACGCGGCCATAGCCGACTACGCCCGCCGTCTTACCGTGGAGTTCCCTGCCGCGAAACAGATCGCGGTTCCATCCGCCTTCCGCCGCGTGGTTGCGCGCCGCCGGTACGTGGCGCAACAAGGCAAGAATCAGTGCGAGTGTGTGCTCCGCCGTGGCGTGGATCTGATCCAGAAACGAGGTTTCACCGCGCAGGGATATCACCTCGATACCGCGGCGGTCTGCTTCCTGAAGGTCAATGTGGTTTAGGCCCGTGGTTGGCGTGGCAATTATGCGAAGACGAGGCGCTGCGTTCATTACTTCGCGATCGATCCGGTGACGCAACCTGACCCAGAGCACCTCCGCTTCACCAACCGCCGACAGCAGTCCTTGACGGTCCAGGTCGGAGAGAACCACCCGAGCAGCGGATCGGAGACGCTCGGCAGCTGCGTCCGAGAAGTTCAGGGACTCCGTAACTAGAATCGTGGGCTGCACTAGGAACGAACGGCAACGAAGCGATGGTGGCCGTGTCCGACAACCGCATCCTGCAACTGGTCGTGCGTGATACGTCCCATCTTGTGCTGTTCTGTCAGATCGCGCGCCGCTTCAATGACGGTGCGGCAAAGATTCGCGCAATGCAGTTGGAGAACGGCTTTCATGGGATCGGGCGAGTGCTGGTAGCCGGCCTCCCACATACGAAGCCGCGTTTCGAGCTCCGCGATCATGGTGTAAGCGTCCGTCTCGTGATCCATGCGCGCGGAGGTCCAATATCTCCATGTCGGAAAGCCGGTGTTTTGCAAGAGATGTTCCACGCGCTCCCGTGAGTAAGTCTCAAGGAGTGGCACAAAGAGATCATCGAGAACAGCCCTGCGCTTGTTGGCGGCATATCCTGCGTTTTCAACGGCAGTTTCCAAATCGTTCTGCCCGACGAGCGCCGCGAGCGGCCGCAGCAGGTAGTTCAGGGGCCAGAAAACGCCACCCGCGCCGTACAGAAGCATGTACATGCTCCCGCCAGGCTTGAGAACGCGGTGAATCTCACGCAGGCCTCTCTCAACACCGCGCGTGTGGTGCAGCACACCGGCGCAACAAACGAAGTCGAATTCCGCATCGGGAAATGGGAGATCGAGGGCGGAAGCCTGCTTGAAACTCACATTCGAGTAACCTAGCCGTTCGCCTCGCATCGCAGCGTCGGCAAGCCCCGACTCGCTGACGTCCACGCCTACTACCGATCCGGCGCCCATGTGGCCCATGGCGAGAGAATACCTGCCTCCGCCGCAGCCGACGTCAAGGCAGCGCTTGCCGGCGAAGAAGTCCAGAGCCTCGCCGTTGGCGAGCCAGCGGTCCTTGAAGAGCGCCAGCGACTTCAAGAATAGCTCGTCGTCGTACTGAGACCACAAGCCCCCATAGAGTTTTCCCGTTCGGAATTCGACAGATGAAGTCGACATGATCAGTGCTCTCCTTGAACCTGCAAAATGTATTCTGCGATCCGGAGGTCGAAGGGCGTATCGATATTGCGTGCGCGCTCCTCCGGTATGAGCCAGGCGCGGCAGTCTTTCCCCTTCAGCGAGTTCTGTTCCATCAAGACCGACCGGCGCGTCAGGTAGATCGAACCTTCCCGCAGATACAGCTTCGCCAACTGCTGCCGCGGCTGCCCTTCAAACGCTTCGGCAAACGGGGGGTCGGAAACGCGGCCGTCTCCATCGATCCATTTCATGCGGGCTGGATGCCGCTCGCCGATGTCGACGAAGGACAGGACGGAATCTGCGCCGGTTCGTTCGAGAAGCTCGATCGCGCCGTCTATATCGTCGGCGCGCCGCAATGGGTTCGTGGGCTGCAAAGTCAGAATAGCGTCGTAGCGCTCTCCGGCCGCTTCCAGTTTCTTCACCACATCCTGCAGGACGGGGAGTGTCGGCACGTCGTCGCTGGCCAGTTCGGCCGGGCGCATGAACGGGACGTCGATCCCCAGCAGCCTGCCGGTCTCCGCAATTTTCTCGTCGTCGGTGGACAGAACGGTGCGCGTCAGCCTGCGGCTGGCCAGCGCGGCTTCTGCCGTGTACGCGAGAAGAGGCTTACCGAGCAGCGGCGCGAGGTTCTTGCGCAAGATACCCTTCGAGCCGCCTCGTGCGGGAATGATCCCAAGCACGCGGATGGTCATGTCGATCCTTTGTTACTTCGTCGTAGATGTAGTGCAACGTCTTCTGCACGTAAGGCTGCAAGCGCACCAGCCCGTCGGCGATGCGGTTGGAAACGAGACCGTCGCCGTACAAGCTGCTGGGTGCGTAAAGCCCGTGCCGGAGCTGTTTCCGAATGGCGCGAATAAGTTGAGCGGCAACGGGCGGAATGCGCGTCACGTGCTCGTCCGTCTCGCGCCCCTCCTGCCGGTCGCCCACGAGCACCACCGGCGTCCCAAAATATCCGGCATCGCGGACAAAGCTGCTTGAATTTCCTACGGCGCATGAAATCCGTCCCAGCAGATTCAGGTAGTGCTCCGGTGAAAGGTTGGTCAGAGTTCGCAACCACGTGGGCGCTTCCCGATCGCGGAACAGCCGGATGGCCTTGCTGATATGATCGGCGCCTGCATCGATGTTGGGCCAGAGCATGATCGTCTGCATGTGGAGTTTGCCGAGAGCGCGCAGGATCTCGTTCACTTGCTGGCGCTCGCCGCCGTAAGCGGTCGTGGTCGGGTGGAACACAACGAGCAGGACCGGTTGGTTGATGTCGATTTGAGCCCCGCTCCCCGTGCTGTTTATGAGTTCCGATGTCATAGTAGGCGCGAGCGTGCGAGCAATGTCGCTGCTCGGGCAACCGATGCCGAGAATCGACTCGGGTGCTTCTCCCATTCGAACAAGGTACTTCGCCGAGCGCTCGGTACTCGGGAAGTGATAGTGAGCCAGCTTGGTGATCGCATGCCGAGCACTTTCGTCGATCGAGCCGGACACCTCTCCGCCCTGGATATGCACGATGCAGATGTTCATATAAGCAGCGGCGAGTGCGGCGGCGAGAGCCTCATAGCGATCGCCAATCAATATGACGACGTCAGGCTTGAGGCGTTGAAACTCGCTCGCAAACTCGACAACGGCGAAGCCAAGGGACTTGGCCATCGTTGCGGGCGTCGACCCTTCGAGTTCGATGTAGATTTCGCCGTCCACGACGAAGCCGTCGTTCTTCACGTTCTGCACTGGATGGCCGAAGCGCTCAAGCACCATCGTTCCGGCGGCCACCAGTTGGAGCTGGAGCTGCGGACGCTCGGTAATGGCGCGCAACACGGGTTTGAGGCGCCCATAGTTGGCGCGGTCGACAAGAACGACACAGACTTTTCGTTTGGAATTGGTTTCCACGTTGGCTCCAGCGGATTGAGAATCTTGAATCAAGGTTATGAATGCGGACTTGCGATTAGACGACATCAGCGAATTGAGCTTCCATTCGCCGGAAATACAATGCCCCACCGATCACAAAGGCGAGGGTGGCCAAAACGGACGCGGCAATGATGGGGCCCGGAGCTGTATGCGTTCCCAGAAGAGCCCAACGGAATCCGTCGACAACCCCGACCATCGGGTTTAGGGCGTACAGCGTCCGCCAGCGGGCGGGCAACAGGCTGGTCGGATACACGATCGGCGAAGCGAACATCCAGAACTGAACCAGAAACGGCACGACGTAGCGAACATCGCGGAATTTCACGTTGAGTGCGGAGAGCCAGAAGCCCACGCCGACGGCCGCGGCCAGCGCGAGCAGGACGAAGAACGGCAGCCAGAGTATGTGGGCCGTCGGAACGCGCCTGTAGTAGGCCATCATAACGAGGAGAACGCCGCCGGAAATTGCGAAGTCCATCAGCCCTGCCAGCACGGAGGCAAGAGGGATCGCGAGGCGCGGGAAGTACACTTTCGTGATGAGGTTGGAACTGCCCACCACACTATTCGACGACTGCGCAATCGCCGTGGCAAAGAAATTCCATGGCACAAGCGCCGTGAAGCTGAACAGAGGATAGGGAATTCCATCCGACGGAACCTTCGCCAGGCGCCCGAAGAAGAGGCTGAAGATCAGCATGGTCAGCAGGGGCTGAAGGATCGCCCACGCCGCGCCCAAGGCGGCTTGTTTGTAACGCACCTTGATGTCGCGCCAGACGAGGAAATACAGGAGTTCACGGTACTCCCACAATTCCTTCAGCTTGAGAGTCGTCCAGCCCTCGATGGGCTCAATCCACAGGACGTTCGAGCCGGCGAATTCGTCCGGCGTCGGCTGGCCCTGGGCAATCGAAGGGGTTGCACTCATGCGCGAATCACTCCTAGGCAATTCTCATCGCTGACAACTGTATGGCTGATATGCGGCTGAAACACGGACTTCAGTCACCCCGGCCCGCGGAGACGGACTTTTCCAACGCACGCGCATGGAAGTTCGCTTCCTGGCGACCGAAAGACATAATTTCCTTGCAATCGACGCGCCGAATCGCGAACAAGTCCGTGCCCGGCACGTTCATGCCCTTCTCCGTGCAAAGCGAGCACTGAAATCCCAATTCACCCAGAATCCTGATTACCCGATTGTCGAACGAGTCTGCCTTCCCGTACGGATAGCTGAATGGCCAGCAATCCTGTGTGTCGAGATTCTTACGCATGAGTTCTCGGCACCTGGCAAGATCGCGTTTCAACTCCTCGTCGCCGAGTGTCGCCAGCGGCCGGTGCTCGTGCGTGTGCCCGCCAAGTAACATGCCGGCCCTCTGCATTTCGCGGGCTTCGGACCAGCTCACGTAGAGATCTCTGGCAAATTGGTTCTCATCGCCGATGCACTCCCTGAACAGCTCTCTGACAGCGCGGTCGCGACAATTCGGTGGGAGGGCAAAATTGAATAGGTACTTGAACCGCGCGACATCGAGAGTATCGAGCGGGTACGTGTGCTGGCTCACCGCTGAATCCACTCGTATCTCAAACTGTTCGTCGAAGCCCCAGGCCCGGATGACTTCCGCGAACATTGCTCGATACCGCTCAAAACCCAAACCGGCCATCAGAAAATGGTTCATGTGGACTGGTGCGACGACGTGGTCTTCCAAACATGAAGAAATCAGGAAGAAGACGCCTTGGATGCCGTCGTCTTCGAGAATCGGTGTGACCTCGGCGTAGTGCTCTTTCAATCCGTCATCGAACGTCATCAGGCAGAGATCCCGCCGCGGATGATAAGTTCCATTCAGGAATTCGAGCGCGGAGCTCATCGTCGCCATCTCGAACAGATCGGGCAAAACCCTCGCCTGCTCCCGGAAATCGTCGAGCAGCATCCCTTTGATCTGCGGGAACCGTGTCCGAGGCAGATCGCGAACGTAGTGATATGTCGCGACGTGTAGTTGTGGTTGGCTCATGGAGCGAAGCACTCGGCGAGCTCGGGGCTCGGCTTGAAAAGCGTTAGTTCGGCCGATCCTGGTCGGAGTCGGACTTGGTCCAATACCACGGGCACTCGACATCATCGGAACCAGGAGACTTGCCATCGCGAAGGAAAATGGCACTCATGATGCCGCCACCTTTGCCGTCGAGCGGCTGAAAGCGGGATGGGATCGCAGGGCCATCCGGGTGGGACTGTGCCCCGCGGAAGCCCAGTTCCTGGAGCCACTTCCGCGTTTCGCCGTGATAGCCGTAGAAATCGGCTCCCATGGCCCCTGCGCGGTCGAGTTCTCCGACAAACGCTCCAAATAACGCCTCCGCGTTTGCGGCCGATGCCGGCAGGAACTCGACAAGCCGCCCGATTAAATCCACGTCCTTCCGGCCGTGCGGCGTCTCCGTGCGAATCGTTTCCAGGCGCCACACGGCCAAACCAGTCCTCTTCCCTTCCGGGACGGTGAGGAAGCGGTAGTTGAAGACAGGATGGTTCCGATAACGCCAGGTCAGGAAATCGGCGTCTCTTGCCGCGCCAATGGTGCGGGAGGCATGCTCGGGCCAGTCGATTTCATCCCAAGAACACGGCAAGGAATGGCCCATCTGAAGCGGGGCAACTGGCAGCTCCGGAAGCTCGAACCCGGAAATTAAACTCGCCGCACGCTCATCGGACCAATCCGGATACGCAAGATGCAACGCACACGCCATCCTTTCAGTCTGATGGGGCATCACGAGGAAATGACGCGGGATTTCCGGCAACACCTGCCCGCGGAGCACCTGATAGATCGCGACAGTGGCAGGATTAATCCCAAACGCCACGACCGCGGAGAACTCCGGCTTTCGGAACGAGCTCAGAAGCTGAAGGGCCGTTGCACCCTTGCGATAGTCGGTGCGAATCACATAATTGACAATCCAGACCGCCTTCGAAGCCTGCCCGAACCTGTTCAGCGTGAACGGAATGCCCCCGAGTATGCCGACGAGTTCGTCGCCGTCCACAGCCAGGGAAAAGCTATAGCTCTCAGGATCCCAGTGGCCTGGCCGGTGAAAGCTCCAGTCGAAAAGAGCCCGGTCCCGTGTATAAACATGGTTTTTTGCCCAGTGCTCATGTAGGAAGTCACTGATGCGCGGATATTCACGCAAGTTAGCGAATCGAAATTCAACACCCATTGGAAGCTCCACCTTGTCTTAGTTTTTCTTCGAGTAGCGCCGCCGTCAGTTCGATCGACAGCAGTTGTTCAATCTCTTCCGGTGAAAACTGGACGCCAAATTCCTGCTCGAGAGCCACGACGAAACTCAAATGGTGGAGCGAGTCCCAGCTCTCGATTGTGTCCGGCGAGGAACCCGGTTCCATGCTCGATTCAGGAACCTGAAACACATCGACGGCGACTGTTAGAACCCTAGGAAGCACGCGCTTGTTCTGCGCGGTAGGAACCATTTCTGACATGCAGTCGGATCCATTCTGGATAGGGGATTTTTGCTTCTTCAAGGCTCAGACACCAAAGCGTCCGGCCGTCTTCTGTGGCGGTCGCTTTGAACTGATGAGATGAGTAAAGCTCTCCGGCCGGAGCATTCTTCTTGGTGGGAAGAAACCAGCCTCGCAGAAATCTGGCTCCGCTGTTCCTGCTGGTCTCAGCGAGAAATCCGAGCATGGCTGTCTCGACCGTGCGGCCGATTACCCGGCAACTGAGCAGGAGCGTATCAATCTCGCAAACGTCGCAATCCATCCGCGTAATGACCACGCCGACGATGCCGTTGTCGCCGAAGCGGTCTCTCACGCGAACCGAATAGACGTTCCAATCGGGGCGAGCCGCAAACTCTTCAATCTGTTGTTCCGTGTAACGCCGTGTGGTCACGTTGAACTGGTTCGTTTTCTGGGTCAATTGCGCCACGCGGGCGATCGTTTCGGGAGTGACCGAAGCAATCTCAACCTCCTGCTCGAGGGAACGGTAGAAGTCCTCCAGGGAACCCGCGCTCTGGGCCAGCTCCGACCGCTTGCTTTGCTCGTGGTAGAGCCGCGTGTGTTCGCGGTCTTCTGCTGAAAGCGTGAGCCGCTCGAAGTACGGGCACTCCCGCAGCGCCCGTGCGAACCCGTGCGCCCGATCCGGCACGGCAATCACCTTGACTTCGGGCATCTCCGAGCGGACACGCTCTCTCTCCACCGGGTTATCGTCAAAGAAGGCGATGGCATCGGTCCCCAAATTCAGCTCAGCGGCGATTTCGCGAAGATTCTGTGCCTTGTCCTGCCAGTTGATCCGGAATGCCGCGAAGTGTTCCGGACGGAGCAGCATGCCGGGATGGTTTTGCAGCGCTTCCATTGCTTCGTCCCGGTTGTTCTTGCTGCAGACGGCCAGCAGAATGCCGCGTTGATAAAGGTCGAGAATCGCGCGCTGCAGCCAGCGATAGAATGCACCCGGGTATTCGGGCCCGACCTGTATGCCATCCAAGCCGTCCTCGCCCAGGACCCCACCCCAAAGTGTGTTGTCCAAATCCACGGCCAGAACCTTGCAAGTCACGCCGGTCAACGGGTGAATGAACTTCATCCACTCCGATACCAGAGGAAGAAGGCTATCCGCCGCGAAGGGCATGCGCATCGTCAGCCATTTGCTCTCGTCATGCCAGCGCGCGCGGCCGTGGTGCGCCACGAGGGCGTCGTAATCCAATGAGTAGACTCCCCGGTACTCCCCGCAGACTTTCCTGACCTCCGTGTTGAGTTTCTCGATCGCAGCCAACTGCCCGTTCGTTCCCTGCGCATCGAGCACGCCCTGACTCGCCGAAGGCTTTTCAAATGTGTGAATCACGAGCGACGCGTTGGAGCGTTCGCGAAAGGTCCGGACCCACGCAGCGAGCGATTCCCGTACGCGATCAAGAGACGCTTGGAGCTGCGTTTCGGGCAAGTCCGCGTAGCCCTCCCAGATTTCCGGGAGGATGTCGCGCGTCTGGATCGCCAACACGACGATATCGGGTTTAAACGAATACAGGGCGCTGCCGGGACCGAGGATCTCTTGCGCGTAAGAATTGAACTGCCCGACCTGAACGGTAGGGTCAATTCCGGAAACCAGGGCCGCGCTTCGTAGAATCGGCACGAGTGGCTCGACGGTCATCGAACGCAGGATGCTGATCCGGCTCTTCACGAAGGGGATGTGCTCCCGCAGGCGTTCGTAGCACGACAGAACATATCCGGCGGCCGCCGCCTTTCCCTCGTGACGCCAAAGGTCGCCGAGGCAAACGTGGGCTTCAGTCCAGCGGCCCTGATCGAGCAGCCCGTCAATCTGTGCGCGTAGCTCTTTGAGTTGGGACAAGACCGGAAAACTCCTTACATCTGGAAGCCGCCGCAAACGGGAATCTCAACGCCGCTGATGAAGTCGCCCGCGCTCGTGCAAAGTGCGGACACGACTGCGGCGACCTCGGCGGCAGACGCCAGGCGACGAAGCGGCGTCTGCATCGCCTGCACTTTGCGCAGCCGCTCGGACAATCCAGCGATCGATTCCGTCTCGACCAATCCCGGCGACACCATGTTGACGCGAATACCGTGTGGTCCCAGTTCGGCCGCCAGGCAGCGAGTCATCGCCTGCATGGCGGACTTGGCCAGCAGGAAGCTGCTCCAGTTTGCAGGAGGCGTACTTCGGGCGAACGCGGAGCCGATGTTAACGATGCGCCCGGATTTCTGCTCAATCATTCCGGGAATCACGGCCTGACAGCAGTGGAAGGCGCCGCGAACGTGCACGTCCAGCTTCGACTGGACGTCTTCCCAGGTCGTCTGCATGAAAGGACGCGGCTCGGGCAATGTGCCGGCGCTATTGATCAGGATGCTCACGGGGCGATTGAACTGCTGCCGAGCCTTCTGAACGGCGCCGCCCACGGAGGCTTGGTCAGTGATATCCGCCTGCACTGCAATGGCCCGCCCGCCGCTCGACTGAATCGCAGTGCAGAGATCTTCGGCCGCGGCCGCGCTCGTCCGGTAGTTGACGACAACCATCGCTCCCGCCTGGGCCAGAGAAGCCGCAATGGCGGCGCCAACTCCGCGTGCGCCGCCGCTCACGAAGGCCACGCGCTCCGCAATGGGCAATTCCAACGGCTGCTGTCGTTCCTCGAGAGCCGTCACAGTTCCTTCACCTTCCATAACCACCTTCCCGTCTTGGTTTACGGCCTTGGCATCAATCGTCAGCGTTCGCGCTCCGCTCGACTTGTGCGTCACTTTGAGCGTCACCTGAATTCGATCCCCGATGAATACCGGTGCCGGCCACCGCAGATTTTGCTGGCTCCAGAGCGCTCCCGGGCCTGGGCATCGCATCCCGATCAGCGCGGACACGTAGTTCGCGATGAGCATGCCGTGCACGACCCGCCGCTGAAAGTGCGTGCGCGCGGCGAATTGTTCGTCCATGTGCAGCGGATTGCGGTCGCCGCTGAGCCTTGCAAACGCTTCCACGTCTTCCGGCGTAATCATCTTTGAGAAGTGGGCTTCATCGCCCGGCTGAATCTTCTCGAAATCGACGAACTGGGCCGGAGCAGCAGCCACTTCATTTCGGGGATCGGGCTCTTTTCCGCCCGGCAGCACGAAAATGTTTGGGTGGCTCATCGGCGCTCGGGAAAGTGCGGCACAACCTCTTCGCTGAGGTCAGCTTCACTCAACATCTCGCCCGCGGCGACGGCTCGCTGCAAGCGCCGCCCGATCACGGACGACAGTCTATCCGCCGGAATTCCCGTGCCCGGCTTCCTGACGGCCAGGCATTCGGCGGTGAGCACGGCACCACTGGGAAGATCGACCTGGACGACAATGCTCTTCGTGAAGAGCTGGCGCACGGGTGCCATTTCATCGGCCATCTCGTCCTTGTTCACGGCGTGGTTCCTCATTCGCTCGATGAATCGCACACCTTCGACCAGCGTCGCCAGTTCGCTCGTTGTGACCGAGGCCACAACATCCGGGCCGAAACACTCCCGGCTGAGCGTCGCGTGCACTTCCAGCACCTCGATCCCGATGCTTGCGGCCGCCAGCCCGGGGAATATCGTGCCGGAGTGATCCGAGAGTCCGACCGCGCATCCATAGCGCTGCCGATAGTACGGAATCATGTTCAGCCCGACCTTCTCGGGAGGGCATGGATACATCGAAGTGCACTGCGAAACCGCCAGAGGAATTCCCCCAGCTTGAATCCGCGCGACTGCGGCGTCAATTTCCTCGATGGCGCTCATTCCTGTGGACAACATGATTGGCAGCTTCGTATCTACCAGGTAGTCGAACAGCTGAGAGTTGCTGACTTCGCCGGACGCAACCTTCCACGCGCGCACGCCGATGCGGCGGAGCATCTCCGCGGCCTCGATCGAAAACGGGGAGCTGAGAAACTCGATTCCCTTCTCTTCCGCATGCCGCTTCAGGCCCAGCCACTGCTCCTCCGTGAACTCCATCCTCTTCCAGTACCCGTAGCGCGAGACGTCCTGGAAACTGAAACGGACCCGCCAGGGCTCGCTGGGCGTGCTTTCGGCGGCGGCAATGTGGGTTTGGAATTTCACGGCGTTGGCGCCCGCTTTCGCGATCGCGTCGATATAAGCATGAGCAGTGCCCAAGCTACCGTCGTGAGCCTGCGCGATCTCGCCGATAATGAAGCAGCGCCTCGGGTCGAATTGCACGATCAGGCTCCCACCGCCGCGATTTTTGTCTTGTTGTTGCCGAGCACGATCCGCCATTCGCCGCTCGGCTGATACTCGGGAACGACCTCGGAAATGTGCCGCAGGATGCCTGCCCTGTCTCGCTGACCCACCAAGGCACGCAATTGGGTCATCCATTTCTGCATGAATTCGTGATCCACGGTCGGGCCGGAGAAAATCATGATCTTTTCGTGACGGGTTGGCTGCATCTGGTCACTTTCGGTGGCGAGCTCTTCGAAGAGCTTTTCCCCGGGTCGCAGCCCTACGAACCGGATGGGAATATCGACATCAGGTTCGTGGCCCGTCAGACGGATCAGGTTGCGCGCCAGGTCCAGAATTCGCACCGGTTCGCCCATGTCGAGTACGAATATCTCGGATCCCTTCCCCATCGTGGAGGCTTGAAGCACGAGCTGTACCGCCTCGGGAATCGTCATGAAGTAGCGGCGCATTTCGGGATGCGTGACTGTAACGGGTCCGCCGCTCGCGATTTGCGCCTTGAATATAGGCACCACGCTTCCGTTACTTCCGAGCACGTTGCCGAATCGAACGGAAACAAAACGGGTTCCGCGGCCCTTGTCTAATCCCGGCATGGACGAAACCACCAGCTCCGACACGCGCTTCGTCAGCCCCATGATGTTGGTCGGGTTGACGGCCTTGTCCGAGGAGATCATCACAAACGACTCGACTCCATTCCGATAGCCCGCCTCGACCATGTTGTAGAGGCCGATCACGTTGTTAGTAACCGCCTCGATGAGATTGCTTTCCATCATGGGGACGTGCTTGTATGCCGCTGCGTGATAAATCGAAGTGACGCCGTACTGGCGTATTACTTCCTCCATGCGTTCGAAGTCTCGAATGTCGCCGATCACCGGGAACACCTTTACGGGAGACGGTTTCCCGGTCAACTCCATTTCGATCTTGAAAAGGTCGCTTTCGGCCTGATCCAGCGCCACAAGGTACTTCGGCTGGAACTGTAGGAGCTGGCGGCACAGCTCGGATCCAATCGATCCGCCCGCGCCTGTCACCATTACCGAGCGCCCGGCGACCGACTCACGGATGCGTTCGTGTTCCAAATTGACCGGCGCGCGTCCAAGGAGATCTTCGAGCGCAATTTCGCGGAGTTGGCTGACGCGCACTTTGCCTGAGAGCAATTCGCCCAAACCGGGAATCGTCTTGCAAGGTACGCCCGTAGCACGGCAGTTCGCGAGCGCTTCTGACATGCTCTTGCCCGAGGCTGAGGGCATCGCGATCACGATTTCGTCCACGCTCGGTGAATGGCGCCGGTAACGCTCAACGATGCGGATCGCCTCGCGCCCGCGGCCCAGCACGCGCACTCCAAAAAAGCTGGCGTTCCGTTTGTGCGGGTTGTCGTCCAGGAATCCGACGATATGGTACTGAAGGTCCTTGCTCTGACGAATTTCGCGGACTAGATTGAGTCCCGCTGCGCCAGCTCCGTATATCAACAGGCCCTTGGTCCGGTTCTTTGCGGTGGCCTCGTGGAGGATCATCTCGTGCGACAGCCGCACGCCAAACCGGGCGCCCGCACAAGCCAACAGACACAGCAGGAAGTCGATCACGTACACAGAACGCGGAAAATGCGGGCCGACCAGCGCTGCCGTCGCCACCGTAAATAGGAATGACCCGGTGACGTTCGCGGCAAGAATTCTTGACAGATCGACGATCCCCGTAAATCGCCACCATCCGTTATCGTTCCCGACGTAGTGGAAGGCGAGTATCTTCACGAAAACGGCGATCGCTATCCCCAGCAACATTCGGTGCGCCTCTGCGCGCGGAATCGAGAAATCGAACCGGAGCCAAAACGCCATCGCGACGGATACCACAATCACCGCCAAGTGCCACAACTGGATGAAAGCGAACCGGTGGGCGCGGACGAGCTTCTTCAGCGCGCGCAGCGTGCCGTCGGACGTATTTGCATTCACGAGCAGCCGGCGCAGCCGAGTCGCTAGCTGGTCGCCGTTGAGGAAGGTTTGGAACATCGGTTTTCTCGCGTTTCTGTTGGAAAATTCAGTTAACTCTGAAGACGACTACGGCGTTGCCTTGCGTCGCGACGGGAACGCCATCGAGCCGCGCAGGCTTGTACCGCCACTCCTGCACCGCTTCGACAGCGGCTGACTCGAGCAGGGCCGGCCCCTTGGTAACCTTGACGTCGCGCACTTGCCCGTTCGCATCGATTGTGAAATTCACTTCGACGGCTCCCGACACGCGCGCCTGCTTTGCGGGCAGCGGATAGTCCGGATCTCGTTTGGAAATCAGTTCAGCTACCTGGGCGACGGCATGGTGCACGGTCGCCGGGGTGACCGCAGGCAACCGCTCCGCTACGGTCGGAGGTGGCTCTGGAGCTGGATGGCGCTGCGGTGTCTGTGCCGGTGGTCGCAACGCGACCTTTCGATGCGAATCCGCAGGCTTCGCTTTCTCTATCACGGGCTCGGTCTTCCTCGGAACGTTAGCCTTGAATGGCTGCGTCTCCGCGGTTCGCACTGGCGCGGAGATCTTCGGGATTGGCGGCGCGGCAGGCGGCGCCACGACGGGAAGGGTCGGTCGCGAGGCGGTCATCGCATGCTTCTCAACCGGCTTTGCCTCAGCGCGAGTAGCGGGCGGCGTCCTGTTCAAGGTTTTGGGCTGCGCCGGCTGCAGTTCGGCCGTCTGCACCGGGACCGAGGGCTTCGATGCTGGCGTTGTTGTTGGTCGCCCCAACTCCTCTTCCGCGGTTCGCGCGGAGGCTGAGTTCTGGGAAGGCGGCACGGCCGGACGACCCAAATCTGTTGTCGGAGGCGGTTCCGCAGCCGGGCCGGGTGACTGTTGCGCGCCGGCGTCATCCGCGGATGGCGGAAGCGCGTTAGAAGCATCCGTCGGCGAGAGAGGCGATACCAACAAGCCGCCCACGGTCCGAACCGACTCGCTGACGGGCTCCGGCGATCCAGCACTATCCACCTCGAGCCTCAGGACAACGTCCTGCGTGATCGGCGAGTAGATGATGGTGCCACCGCGCAGGTCGGCCGAATCTAGATCGATCTCCTTGTGCATCCCACCATCGGTGACTACGAGGCGTCCCTTCGTGGCGCTCGCCAAGGCGGGAGACTCAGCGTTCCAACTCAGCTTCCATGAAGTTCCGGTCTGGTCCAACTTCAATCCCAAGTGAGTATCTGCCGGAGTCGCGGGGGCGGTCGGAAATGGGGAACTGAATCCAAACCTTCCGCGAACTTGGAAGAACGTCGTAATCAGAAGCATCACGACGCCCAGCGATACGGCGCCCCACTTCAGTGCCCGTACCTTCTTGAATGAAATCCTCGGCGCAACGGTGGCCTCTTCCGTGGCCGCCTCGCTCGATTGTTCGGGCTCCGCCAACGGAGGCCGCATTTCGGAAACTTGCGATTGATTCGCAGCCCGCCGCCTCGACAGCTCGTTGCGATTGAACAACGTCGAGGGCGACTGCCACACGACCGTTCCACCTCGCGTCAGGTGGAGAACCGCTTTGCTGTTCGTTCCCCCCACGGCGGGTTCGATCAGGAGAAAAACGCGTTCTGCATCTTCGGGATCCGCGGCGGGCGGAGCCGTCGCCTGCGGCGAGAGTTTTGATCCGTCCAAACTCGTGCCGATTATATCCACCGCGCGATCCTTGAAATGCGCCGCCAGGGCACTCAGGTCGTCGTTCGTCAGGAAGACATTCTGTGGCATGCACGTCCGGTACAATCCGATCAGCGACAATCGGCTGTGGCCGGGACGCCAGCGATTCACCATCGCCTCCATTCGCTCGCAATCCGCAAACGGAGAACCGGATACGCCTCGCTCCGGTGTGACAGGCTCATAGTGCTCGACTGTCAGCGTGAGCACCCGCCCCCGGTTCACGCGGCCCAGGAGGAAACCACCTGCCATCTTGCCCCGGGCTCTCATCGCGTCGCGCTCCAGAAGCTCGACGACGTTCAGATGAATGTCGACGGCGATCCCTTCGTCCGCAATCTCCCAGCGGAAAAACACTCCTGCCACTCGTTCGGGCGCTACGGCAGTGGTTGTTGGTTTTGCGTTCATTGAATCAGAGAGATAGTCGGACGACCGTGGTGTGTCCTGTCGGCCCCGATCAATAGCGTGTAATGATGTACAGCCCTGTGGTTATGGCGCCCGTACTGGCAATCTGGCCGTATGATTTAAGCGTGCTGGAAGGTACAACGATGATGTCGCCAGAACTTAGCAACCTATCCTCATCTTTGCCGGTCATCACCCTCTTCAAATCAATCGAGGACACCCTCTTATAGGTCCCGTGGGGCTCTAAACGCATGATCTCGCTGTGACGAGGGGATGCAACCTTTGTCAGGCCGCCGGCCGCAGCCAGCACTTGCATAACGGAAACCTGATCTTGGGTCACCAACTCCACCGCGCCGGGGCGGGCAACCTCTCCGATGATGTAGACCAACCGCCGCAGGTTGGAGACTGAAATCACGTCGTTCGGGTGGATTTCGAGGTTCGACGCCGGCGTGGATGGGTCGAGTACCTCGCTCAGCTTCAGTTCGATGCTGCTGCGTTCGCCGGTCGAGTCCAGATGAGCCCCCGGCAGAGGAATCGGGCCGGACTCGACAGGTCGCGACACGATGAGAGTCGGACCGGCGGCATCGGGACCCAGCCCCATCATGAGCACTTCCAGAAGAGTTTTCGGTCCCTCCAATTGATACGTTCCAGGCTTGTGGACAGCCCCCGCGATCGTAACTGGCTGGCTCTGAACATCCGAAACGTACACCGTGACCTGTGGGTCGCGGATGTAGCGCTTCAGTTCAACGGACAGTTTTTCTCGCAGTTGTTCCGCAGTCAGGCCTGCCGCATGAATGGTCCCCACCAGCGGAAGGCTCAGGTCACCCTTGCTGCTTACCCGCCATGTCTTGCTGATCTCATCTGAATCCAGGACCACGATCGTGACGCTGTCGTCCGGACCTATCGCTGTGTTCATCTGCGCGGGCGTCGCCTCGCTCGCCGAATTTTCAGAGCGGCTAGCCTGCGCAAGGCACGAGCCACTCGCAACGCACAGAAAAGCTGCCGCCACAATGATCCTCCGGATGCTCATCATCCCCTGCCCTGAGCGACGCGCACCCTTCGCTCGGGGTGCCACGCACGGTCCATCGTCAGCCGCCTGTTCCGAAACTGCTTCACGATCTCCCGCACCGAGTTCGCAACGTAACGCACTTCGTCCTCAGTCATCGCAGGATACAGAGGCAGTGAAACAAGGCGCGGGTAGAGCGCCAGACAACGCGGGCAGTAATTCTCCGGCAAGTCCGCTCGATCTTTGAAAAACGGATGGAGAGGAATGGGAATGAAGTGAACGCTCGCCCCGATGTTCCTCGCGCGCAACTCCGCGATGAACCGGGATCGGTCGATGCTGAGCATGTCCAGGTTGAGCCGCAACGCATACAGATGCCAGCAATGCCGCCCGTCCGTGACGGGCTCCGGCAACTCGAGCTCCTCCACATCGGCAAATTCCTTGCGATAGAGGTCTGCGTAATGGGTCCGCCGCTCGACAAACCGGTCGAGTTTGCGCAGTTGATGTATTCCGACGGCCGATTGAAGGTCGCTCAGGTTGTACTTGAATCCGGTTTCGAGGACCTCGTAGTACCAGCTTCCATCCTCTCGATACCGGTTCCACGCATCACGATTGATCCCGTGCAGCGTGAGCATCTTGATGCGTTCCGCGAGGGCTTTGCTGTTTGCCGTCACCATGCCGCCCTCGCCGGTCGTCAGATTTTTCGTGGCGTAGAAGCTGAAGCACACCGCGTCACTTGGAAACTCGCCCGATCCGATCCTGTGGCCGCGGTATTCGGTTCCTGCCGCGTGTGCCGCGTCTTCGACCACGAAAAGACCGTGCTTTTTTGCCAGCTTCCAGATTGCATCCATGTCGCAGGGTGCGCCGGCAAGGTGAACCGGGATGATAGCTTTCGTCCGCGGAGTGATTCGCTCCGCGATCGATTCGGGATCGATATTGCCGTCTCGTCCCACGTCAGCCAGCACGGGCGTCGCCCCCACGTGCATGATCACGCTCACCGTCGCGCAGAACGTCAGCGGAGTCGTGATCACCTCATCGCCAGGCCCGATGCCCAGCGCCGCCAGCGCCAGATGAAGGGCTGCAGTGCAGGAATTCACCGCCTGCGCGTGCTTCGCGCCCACGTACTCCTTGAATTCCCTTTCAAATTGTGCCGTGCGCACGCCCGTCGTCAGCCACCCGGAACGAAGCGTGCTGACGACCTCGCCGATTTCGGCGTCATCGATTTCGGGACGATTGAAAGGTATGAAGGCTTGTTCGCTCATTTGGAATCTTCCGGACTCGCGATGCGAATAGTCTTGATGTCGAACTCTCCTGGAAACACGGCGCACTTGACCGTCTGCGCGATCACCTTCAGGTCCAACCAGAACGACCGCTTCTCGAGGTACTCCACATTCAGCGCCAGCTTGGCCGGCAACACGGTTTCCCGATAGTAGTCGGTCGGGTTGGAAGCCTTGGCCAGGAGTTCCTCTTCGTTGCGATAGGTGATCGAAGCAGGATCCGTGATGCCCGGGCGCACTCGGAGCACGGCGCACCACACTGGCTGGCTCCGGTCTACGAACTGCGGCACTTCCGGCCGCGGCCCGACGAGGCTCATTTCGCCTCGGATCACGTTCCAAAGCTGAGGCAGCTCATCCAACTTGAACTTTCGCAACACGCGCCCGACGCGCGTAATCCGGGCGTCGCCTCGGGCCGTGATGGATGGTCCGGCCTGCTTGACTCGCATCGTCCGGAACTTCCGCAGGAGGAACATCCGTCCGTCGCGCCCGACTCGCGACTGCGTGAACAAAATCGGCCAGCCAGTCTCCAGAAGAATCGCGGCCGCGATCACCAGCAGGACCGGCGACAACGCGAGCAACGCGACGAAGGATAGGGAAATGTCGAACAATTGGCTTCCGGACCACCGCTTCGATCGGGCAATTCCTGGACTCGTTGCGCGCACAGTCGAATTCTCTTCCGGGTTACGACGACGGCGAGTAGTAGTCATACGGGCTGTAGCCGTAGCCATACGCGCCTGTCTGCTTGACGTCCCAACCATTCAGAATCGTACCCAGCACTGGGATCCCATCGTCTGTCAGGCGCCGCTTGGCGGCGAGCGCAGCGTCCCGGCTCGTTTTCCCCGCGCGGAAGACGAGCACGGCCGCATCGGCAAGCCGGCCCAGGATTCGCGCGTCGGTGATGTCCAGAAGCGGAGGAGTATCGATGAGCACGATGTCAAACTCGGATCGCAGGCGCTGCAGCAGTTCCAGCATCCGGTGCGAATAGAGAAGATTCGAAACGGTGGATGTCCCCGGGCCGCTTGTCAGGATATTGAGCTCGGATATCCCCGTGCGCTTGACGAGTGCCTCGAGCGGGCACTCGCGCAACGAGCTCTTCTCACGTAACAGGTCGCTCAATCCCCAGTCGTTGGGTACGTTGAATACTTCGTGGAGTCGCGGCTTTCGCAAGTCTCCGTCGATCAGCAGAACTTTTTGCTCGATCTCGGAGAGCGCGATCCCCAGATTGCTCACAACGGTGGTTTTCCCCTCTTCGCGAATCGCACTACTGACAAGGATCACCCGCGGCGCTGTTCCGTTTTCAGCCGAGTGCATGATGGAAGTGACGACGCTCCGGAACGACTCCGCGATAACCGACGATTTGTCGCGCAGGGTGACCAGTTCCACGGGCCCGCTCGGCGGCGGGGGCGGCGCTCCCGCCGATCCCAGGCCGGCCAGCCGCTGATACCTTCCGTAGCCGTTCCGTCCAAGCGCGTTCCCCGCCGGGATCACACCAAGTTCCGGCAGGTTCAGATGCAACGACATATCTCCGGGAACCTTGAAGCTGCGGTCCAGCGTCTCGTGCGCCACCACCCAGACGAGTCCGAACATCAAACCCGCCATGGCGCCCAGGAGCGTGTTCCAGAGGTAGTTAGGCTTCGAAGGCGCAAGCGGCGTCTCCGCCAGATCGATGATTCGGGCGTTGCTCCCGCGCATGGCAGTCGCGATGTCGGCTTCGCGCGCTTTCTGCAGCAGCGTGTCGTAGAGCTGCCTGTTGGTCTCGACGTCGCGCTCCAGGATGCTATAGTTGATCGTCTTTTGGGTCTGCTCCGACACCACCTGGGCTTGCTGCCGATAGGCGGCAGCAAGCAGGTTCTCTTTCATGAGCGCAGCCTGATATTCGCTGCGAATCCGGGTCAGGATGTTGCCCCGGTCTGTCAAAAAGGTTGACTGGAGTTGGTCGATCTGGGCCTGCACCCGCTTCACCTTTGGGTGCTCGGGCGTATATTCGGCCTCCAGCTCCGCCAGTTGCCGTTTCAAGTCGGCCAGCTGCGCCTGATATTGGGTCAGTTGGGCGTTGTCGATGACCTGCGGTACCGTATCGGCGGGCGTGGAAGACGCGATCCGGTACGCGGACTGCTTGGCAATCCGGTCCGCCTCGGCGTCGGATAGCGCCGCTTGAATCTGCTTGAGCTTCTCTTCTTCGGCGTTTTCTTTGTCGCCTGTGAACATGAGGTTCGAGGCGCGCCCGTAAGCCAGCAACTGATCTTCCGAGCTTTGGAGCTTCGCGCGTGTGTCTTCCAGCTGCTGTGCCAGCCATTGCCGGGCGTGGTTGATCGCATCCCATCGTGCTTGTAAGTTCGAATCGATATATTCGTTTGCCAGGGCATTGGCGTAGGCCGCTGCCGCTTGAGGATTAACCGACTCGCAGTTGATCTGCACGATTCGTGTGTTGACGCTCGGCTGGACGGTCACATGAACCGGGGGGATGGAATGCGAACCGGAGGGCGGCGCCTCTGGGGTCAGGTGAAGCAAGCGTCGCAAGGAATCCAACCGGCCTGTTTTTTGGAATCCGCTCTGAAACGTGTCGTTCGCGAGTCTGGCAATCGCTCGTTTGTGCAGCGTGCGGCTTTGCAGAATCTCGACCTGTGTTGGCAGATACGATTCCGGGGAAATCGCGGCTCCGTCGCCAATCTGCAGGTTTGCCGTTCCTTCGGTGGGGTTCTGAATCTCCAGAGTCACGCGGGAGTCATACTGGGGTGTTTCGCAAAGACTCACAACGAAGCCCCCCATGAAGCCCAGAATGACCAGACCGACAAGCCAGGGCAGCTTCTGGCGGATTACCCGCCAGGCTTCGAAGCCAAGCGAGCGGCCTTCGTCCGCCCCGAAATTCCCGCTGAGCGGTTCCAGGTAAAGGACAGTCGAGGGCCCTCGCTGCGACTTCGTCGGATGGACGATCAGTTCGCCGCGCGGTGGTCTGGGTGTTTCCTGCACGTTTTCTGGGTGCGGGCCATTCGTCTGGCCCGTTCGTTCTCTAAAAATGCCGCAATGATTTGGTTCGAGAGCTTACGGTAAACAGCGAGCGGGAAACCTGATGGCTTCCGGATTCAGGCGGGTCATCATTGCATCGATCGAATCTCGGACGTGTTGACCACAGGCATCGTGGCCTTGCACGGCACGACCCATTTGTCCGGGACTTCCACCGCGACGGCGCGCTGCAGGAGCGTCACGCCAAGGATCAGACTGTTGGTGCCCTTGAACCGTAGCAGGACGCCTTCGAGCCCCCGGAGGGATCCCTCTTCGATGCGCACCGTGCGGCCGACCTCGAGCTGCGGCCACGGCTCTACCCGTTGGCCCGAGTTGACTGCCGTGCGGATCGCGTTTATTTCGTTCGCGTCGATCGGCAGCGGCGTTCTCCCCTGGCCCACAATCAGGACGACGCCGGGCGTCGATAGAATCGGCACGCGGGCGTCTGGAGAAAACCGGCAAAACAAATAACCGGCAAAGAGCGGCAACTGCATCACCTTAACGCGGTCCGACCAGCGCCGCCGCGACCAATACAGAGGGAGAAACTCTTCGTAGCCTTTTTGCCGCAACGCCTCCGATACGACCCGCTCGCATCGCGATTTCACTCGGATGGCAAACCACGAAAAGTTTGAATCGGATATGGACACACTGCCTCCCTTAGGCACAGAGATACGCTCGATCTACCTGTTTACGAACGCGGTCAAAGCGGGGAGTTCTGACCGTGGTGACATCGCTGTGGACGTAACTTTCAGGTCCCAATTGATCTATTCGCCAGAAGGTCTAGGTGCTGTGTGGCCGACTTCACTTCCTATAGCCGGACAAGCTTACGCCCCTTGAGTCCCGCAATCGGGATCCAAACCGCCAAATACACCTCTACAAAGCGTTCCGCCTTAAAACGTGGCAGAACTCGTATGGGAACATTGCATCTGTTCTGCCAGCCTTAAGTCATTTCAATGCAGTCGGCGATGCTGATTCCTTGCGCAAAGGATTTCATACTAAGGAAAATGAAAGGACAACGATTGGACCTTCGGGACGGTGCCCGCACCCGTCTATGAGTACTAGAAGCTATGGCCCAGCCTCCGATAGGACTACCTCCGATTTCACTGATTCCACTTAGCTACGACGTGCTGACGCTTCGTTGCTCCAGCGCGATCGCACGATTTTTGATCGCCCTGGAATGCTTCCTAGTCTGGCTATACCCATGAACGCAATTTGGTGTTGCTCGCCGTCCGGATGACAGCCGCTCGCTGCAATTTGTCGCGGAACACTTACGGCATCACTGTCGTCCGGCCGTTGCTTGTTCTTCTTGGTGCTGTGTGCTCGGTGCGGGAAAACAAACCCATGCACAAAAGGAGTTCAAGTCTCGTCGTCGGACAAGAAAAACGATGCGGAAGAATGAGAAAGGAGAAGGGAAGGAATGGTGCGGTCGAGTGGATTCGAACCACCACGGTATTGCTACCGCCAGCCCCTCAAGCTGGTGCGTCTGCCAGTTCCGCCACGACCGCACTTCGAAAGCAGGCAATCAGATTGTAGCAGAAGCCCTTATTTCTGAGGAGTCGCGCCGGGCGCGGGTTTCTGCTGGCTCGGCGCCGGAACGGGCCCCTGAGAAGGCTGCACAGGGACCTGGACCGGCGGCGCCTGAGCCGGTTTCGCCGGAGCTGGCGCGGACTTCTGCGTCTGTTCGAGGACCGAACCCGTGCTGACTTCAGCCGGCGCGCGTTTCACCGAAAGTGCCAGGGAAGTCATCATGAAAACGATGGCGCACCACGTGGTCGCTCGCGAAAGGAATGTCGCAGCGCCGCGCGGACCGAATGCCGTCTGGCTGCCTGCGCCCCCGAATGCACCGGCAAGGTCGGCCGCCGAACCGCTCTGTAGCATGATCACAACCACCAGCACGAAGCAGACGAGCACATGCAGTGTCGTGAGGACGAAAGACACGCGCCAGCCCACCCAGATCAGCCCTATCGCCACGAGAAGCGATATGGCCCACTTCCCCCATGTTGGCATCTAGAACTCCTGCTGAGCGCGCGGCGAACGTACCATCCGCGCGGCGCGCTCAAAAATTCACGATCGCCGCGAACGACTTCGGATCCAGGCTCGCCCCGCCCACGAGCGCGCCGTCGATTCCCTCCTGCGCCATCAATCCCTTTATGTTATCGGGTTTGACGCTGCCGCCGTAAAGAATTCGAAGCGCGGACGCTTGCTCGGGCGTGAACTGGTTTGCGGCTAAATCCCGGATGTACCGGTGAGCATCGGCGGCCATCTCGGGTGTTGCTGTTCGCCCCGTGCCGATGGCCCACACCGGCTCGTACGCGATCAGAATACGCGAGAACTGCGCACCGGTCAACGCAGCGAACCCCTTTTCGAACTGCCGTTTCAGCACCGTCTCCGTCAAATTTCCCTCGCGTTCGGAAAGCGTTTCGCCCACGCAGACGATCGGCGTCAAATCCGCTTCGAGCGCGGCCTTCGTCTTCCGGTTCACGGACTCGTCCGTCTCGCCGAAATACTGCCGCCGCTCCGAATGCCCGATAATCACGCTGCGGCAACCTGCCTCGACGAGCATCCGCGCCGAAATCTCTCCTGTGAATGCGCCTTCGCGTTCCCAGTGTAAATTCTGCGCTGCGATCCTAATGGCGCTACCCCGCGCAGCTTCGACGGCTGCGCTCAGCGCCGTGAACGGCGGCGCGACGACAATATCGCAATGTTTGGAAGCTGCAACCAGCGGTTGGAACGCCTCGAAGAAAGCGCGGGTTTCCGCGCCCGTCTTGTACATCTTCCAGTTGCCGGCGATTACCGGACGGCGCAACTACTTGTCCTTCCCGCTGCCGGGCTTGTCGGTAAGTGCTTCGACGCCGGGGAGCTTTTCGCCCGCAAGGAACTCGAGCGACGCGCCGCCGCCGGTCGAGATGTGGGAGATCTGGTCTGTCACTCCCGCCTGCTCCACGGCTGCCACCGAATCCCCGCCGCCTATGATCGATGTCGCCCCGGCCTTCGTCGCGGCAGCGACTGCCTTCGCGATTCCGAGCGTGCCGTGCGCGAAGGCGGGCTTTTCGAACATGCCCAACGGCCCATTCCATACGATCGTGCGCGCCTTCGCGATCTCCCGGCCGAACTGTTCGACCGTCTTCGGCCCCACGTCCAGCCCCATCCACCCGTCCGGCGTGATCGCGATGTCCGTCGTCCTCGTAGCCGTGGAATCCGGCGACTCCGCCAAAACGTGATCGACCGGCAACAGCAGCCTGAACTTTCTGCTGCGCGCCTGCTCGAGCAATCCGCGGGCGAGATCGAGCTTGTCGTTCTCGACGAGCGAATTCCCAATCGGCTTCCCCTCCGATTTGAGGAACGTGTACGCCATCGCGCCGCCGATGAGCATCGCGTCCGCGAGTTTCATCAGGTTCTGCACCACTTCGATCTTGTCGGAAACCTTCGCGCCGCCGAGCACGGCCACAAAAGGGCGCTCGGGATTTGAAATCGCCTTGCCCAGGTAGGCGAGCTCCTTTTCCATCAGCAGACCCGCAGCCGCTTGCCGCACGTACTTTGTGATGCCGACGACGGAGGCGTGGGCGCGATGCGCCGAACCAAACGCGTCGCAAACGAACACCTGATCGCACAGCGCCGCGAGCTGTTTCGAGAACTCCGGATCATTTGCCTCTTCCTGCGGATGATACCGGACATTCTCGAGAAGCAGCACGCCGCCGTTTGGCAGGGCTTTGCTCTTTGCTTCCGCATCGGCGCCGACGCAATCGGAAGCAAATTCAACCGGCTTGCCGAGCAATTCGCGCAATCTGCCCGCGACGGGCGCGAGGCTGTACTTGGGATCGACCTTTCCTTTAGGCCGGCCAAGGTGCGACGCGAGAACCAAGCGCGCGCCGCGCTCGATTGCCAGCCGAAGCGTAGGCAGCGTTTCGCGGATGCGCGTGTCGTCCGACACGCGCCCCCCTTCGAGCGGAACGTTGAAGTCCACTCGTATGAAAACTCGCTTGCCGCTCAATTCGAGATCGCGAATGGAGAGCTTGTTCATGGGCGTCCTGGAGGCGCGGTGCCGGGCGAAGCCTCGCTCTTTACAGCTTGGCAGCGAAGAACTTGATCAAGTCGCGGCACCGGCACGAGTAGCCCCACTCGTTGTCGTACCACGCGAGCACTTTCACGCAGTTCGTGCCGACGACGCGCGTATAGCCTGCGTCGACGATGGAGGAACTCGGATTGCCCCGGAAATCCACCGACACCAGTTCCTCCTCCGTGTATTCGAGGATGCCCTTCATGGGGCCCTCGGCCGCGGCGCTGAAGGCCGCGTTAACGCTTTCGACGGTGGCGGGTTTTTCGGTAATCACCGTGAGATCGACCACGCTCACATTCGGCGTCGGAACGCGCATGGCGTAGCCGTCGAGCTTGCCCTTCAGCTCGGGAACCACCAGATGGAGCGCCTTCGCCGCGCCGGTCGAAGTCGGGATCATGGACAGCGCGGCGGCGCGGGCGCGCCGCAGGTCTTTGTGCGGCAGGTCGAGCAGTTTCTGGTCGTTCGTATAGGAGTGAATCGTGGTCATCGTCCCGATGCTGATCCCGAACGTGTCTTGAAGCACCTTCGCGACGGGAGCCAGGCAGTTCGTCGTGCACGAGGCATTCGAGACCACGTGATGTTTGCCCGGATCGTACGTCTTGTCGTTAACGCCGAGGACGATCGTATGGTCCGGATCGGTCGCCGGCGCGGAGATGATCACCTTCTTGACGGGCCCGCGGATGTGCTTCCGCGCGTCGGCGCCCTTGGTGAATAGGCCCGTCGATTCGACCACGATGGTCGCGCCCACGGAAGCCCAGTCGATCTCCGCGGGATCCTTGGTCCGGAAAACCTTGAAGGATTTCCCATCAACGGAGATCGTGTCGTCCGTATGGGCCACCCGATTCGGCAGATTGCCGAGGATCGAGTCGTATTTCAACAAATGCGCGAGGGTCTTCGAATCCGTAATGTCGTTGACGGCAACGATCTCGATCGCCGGGTCGCCCATCGCTGCGCGAAAGACGTTTCGGCCGATACGTCCGAAACCATTAATCCCTACCTTCACTGCCATGTGTCCTCCGGGAGCTTTTCAAGGGTGATTGGTCGGCCTGCGTGAAGGGCGTGCAGGACGTCGTTGAAACGCAAATCGTAGGGCGCTAAGGCGAAAAAGTCAACGCGGGATCTTCGATGGTCCGAATCGATTTCTTAGTTGAACTCCTTCACGCGGATGACGTTGTCCCCCACGAACGTGACGAACGTCGTCTTGGAAGGCGGCGTACCATAGATCCAATCCTCCGTTTCCTCGCCTTCCGGATCGCGCTCGCGGACCTTGTGATCGGGTCGGCCCATCGCGGCCAGTACCATTTCGCTGTCCATTCCGACTACGGCCTGGTGATCCCTGATCGCCTGCTGAAACTGCGGGGGCAACGTCTCCACCCAGTTCACCGCAGCCGAGCGCTGCTTCGAAAAATCGAGAAATACCTCAAGATCGTGCTTCAGGTCGTCCGGACTCATGTCCGGAATCGCCCGGCCGTACTCGAGGATCAGCGTGGCGCCGAGCGGCTGGACGGGCTGGGTATAGGTGGGCGGAGGGGTGGACATGTTGCCGACGCCGACTTGAAGATGCTCGCGGAGATGGAAAGGCTTCTTGCCGCCGCCGTTAATGCGGACGATGATCTCCCGCGAACGAAACTCGAGGCTGGTGATCTGAACCGTGTCGCCCTGGTTCACCCCGGTCCCGTAGAGCCGGAGCGCATCGCTGAGAGTCTGCTTGTCGATAGGCTTGCCGACGGGGACCTTGAATCCATGCTTGCCGCCCGGAACGGGCTGCACGGCTTTTGCGAACTCGCCATCCACGTAACGTATGAGCAGGAGCCGCGATTGCGGTTGCAACTCTTTCGAAAGACTGCTGGATGCCTGATCCTCCGCGCCAGTCGCTGAAATGCCGCCGTCGGCTGGCGACGAAACGGACGAACTTACGCCCTCTGTTGCCGGAGCTGGTGCGCGAAACGGCGCCACGCCGGAGAGATCCGCGGCCAGCGACAGTACAGCGGCAAGAGCGACGGTGAATCGCACTTCCATCCTAGGCTTTCCGTATTTTACGCCTTTTGCCGCCGGTGTCACGACGCATGCCGCGGTGGATAGCGGCGGCAAAAGCCTGCCAAACGCGCAGGTTACCCGCGTGCTCCTTCAACATGCGCTCAGGATGAAATTGGAGCCCCACCAGAAACACCTCTCCGGGATGATAGTAAGCCTCGATCAACCCGTCGTCCGCATGAGCCATGGCTCGCAGGCAAGGGGCTAATTCGCGAATTCCCTGGTGGTGATAGCTATTCACGCGCATCTTCGTGTGCCGATACCACTTCGCGAGAGGGCTGTCCGGGACGACGGATACCCCATGCCGATAGCTGTCGTAACGGCGCGAATCGAGGTGCTTAAGAGGTGAGCGCTTCTCCTTTTGCACATCGCCGTAGAGCGTGCCGCCGCAAACGACGTTCAAGAGTTGCGCCCCACGGCAAATGCCAAGGACCGGAAGGTGGTTGCGCAGAGCGTGGCGCGCGAGGCGAATCTCGATTTCGTCCTTGAGCGGATGTGTTTTCTCAAGGTGCCCCAAATTGGCCTCCTGAGCTTGGTAGTGCTTCGGCTCGATGTCCTCGCCCTCCACCAGCAGGAGACCGTTCATTTCCCGTGCATACTGCGGGAGGCACGCCAGGGCTCCCTCAACGACCGGCACGATCAGCGGCACGATTTGCAAACGGATGAGAAGTCCGAGGTGGAGCTCGCCGACATAGTCGATGAATCGGGGGCCGCGGGTTGTCCGCCGGGCAACGACGAGCACAACCGGCCGTTTCATGGGGTCAGTACGCTGAGAGCTTCTACCAGCCGCGCATCCTTGTCGCTGCCCTGAGAGGCAACGCGGATATGAAGATGGTCCATGCCGACTTTGTTCGAGCAGTCGCGCACGTACATTCCGTGCTCGGCAAGCAGGCGCGCCTGGAGTTCTGTGGCCGTCATGCCGTTTTTGATCTTGAACAGCACGAAGTTGGCGCCCGTAGGATAGACCTCGATCCAGGGAATCGATTGCAGCGCGCCATAAAGCCATCGGACATCCGCAATCAGGCGCTTGCGGCCCTCGTGATATGCGACATCTGTTGGCGGCAAGAGAGAAAGGAAATATTGAGCGAGCGTATTCAGATTCCACGTGGGAACGAAGCGGCGCAGCCGATTGAGGACATAGAGGTTCGCGCTGTAACAGTATCCTAACCGCAGGCCCGGCACACCGCAGTGCTTGCTCATGCTCCGAACGATCAGGAGGTTCGAGAACCGGTCCGCCACCGGCAGAAGGCTCGGAATGGGATCTCCGGCAAAATCAATGAAGGACTCGTCGACGATCACCAGCTCCAAATCATGCGCGCGATTGAGAAAATCGACCATCTCGTCGAATGGGATGTGCTGGCCAGTCGGATTCCCCGGGTTGATGATGAGCAACGACTTCAGGTTTCGCTCGTGCACCCAGGCGAGATAGTCGTCGAGGTGAAGCTCGTATCTCCTCTGCGGGTCCAGGGAATAGAGTTCCGCATCGCGCTGGTCTTTCATCTTTTCGATGTACTCGCCGAATGTCGGGATCGGCACAGCGAGGCGGTCAATCAGGGTCATGTTCATCAGCGCAATGAGCTCCGTTGCCCCGTTGCCGATGACCAAATGCTCCGGGTTGACGTGCAGCACGGCGGCGAGATGTCGCTGGCTCATCAACGGATTGCTTGAGGGATACGACTTGATCAGGTTCGGAAGATTCGCCTGCAGGTCCGCGAGCATCCCCCGCGTTGGATAGTAGGGATTGGCGATGAAACAGAAATCGATGATGTCCTTGGCTTTTTCATAGCCGACCAGGTCGGCCAGCGCGGGAGAGTGCGAGGTTTCGTAGAAAAGGTGCCGCCGCATCTCCGCCGCGGAGTCCGTGTGGACCGCGTTTCCTACGATTGTGCTTTTCATACCTCAACCCACCATTCCGAAAATACGGCTGCGAGGCATGCGATTCTATGTCGATTAAACAGAGGAGTCGTCCTGTGTTTCCAGTAACTTGCGGCGGTTTCTAATCGTCCCCGTGTGTCGATTAGAAAGGCCAGGATCCGCCTGTCTCCCGCCCGCTATCGGGGCGACGGCCAAGCTGCAGCCGGGTTTTGCCACAAGAACCACGAAACCAGCTTAATACTCGGAGGGCCGAATGCAAGTACGAAGTCCTGTGGACTTTTCGCGGCCTGCCTACGAATGATCGGAAAGAGCCGGGTTGAAGAATGGAGCAAGAGCGGCAACCACGGCGGTGCGAAACGCGTCCTGCCGCGTCATGAGATTGCGCGTGAGGACACCCCAGGCGCCCTGCTTATTCCGGATGCCGTCTTCGCCGGCAAAAGCGTCGATGGCTTCGGCGAGTTCGATGCCGTTGTCCACCACGCGCTTCACCAGCGGCTCTGGCAACACGATGCCGCCGGAGCGGCCGAAAAAGGCGCGGCCCGTGGCGTCGGCGACGTAAGCCCAATTCTCGAGGAATACCCATCGCACGCCACGCTCGTGAACCACGTCGACGCCGGCCTTCGAGGCCTACGAAGTATTTCCACGACGCGTTTTGCTCGCGCGCAAGGCGGAGCAAAGCTTCGGTGCGCTGCCGCGCGCCCGTCATCATTTCCTCGCGCGAAAGAGGCGTGTGGCGCACTCCGCTCGGCACGTCCACGGCAGTCACTTCAAATCGCGCACCATCGCCGAGTGCGTGGCGAAAAACCGAGAAGGCTTCGCGGACGGCATCCAATTTCGGCCGACGCATGCTTCCTACGGCGATGACCATCGTTTCCACGGGGAAAGAGGACCTATCTGCCCACCTCGGCTTCTAGTCTTTCCACAACTGGGTCTGCCTCTCATGGGAGAAGCGTGAGGTGAGAAATTCCTTCAGGCTTTCGACCGAGGAAAAAACATGGTCGGAGCAACCGAGGATCCAGGGGTTGATTTCCTCGACGGGCAGCTCCGTGACGAGATAGACCGGGATTCCGGTGCGATGAGCCACCGTCAGTTCGGCGGCGGCGTTGGCGCTCTGCTCGGCGGAGGCGTCCCAGTAGCAGACGAGGTAGTCGGTCTTGTTCTCGATCAGGTCAAGATTCGAGGCGATGATTTTGCGGACCGCGCGGCGGAAGCGCTCGAGATCAGTCGTTTGCCAGTGCGCGAGATTTGCGATCTCCTCAGCGGTGAGGCTCTTCCTCGCCTCCTCGGAGGGATCGTAGACGCGTTGGCCGAGTTGGTCGCGAAGAAACGGCACCAACTTGCGCCGCCAAAGCGTTCCGGAACCCTCGGCGAACGCGATCGGACTGCAAAGATATGCGAGCATGACGCTGAGCTAGGAAACTCTAGCACACCACAGGAGAACTGACCATAGCGATCGGTGGGAAGAGAAGGGTGGAGAAAACTGGAGCGGGATAAGGGAATCGAACCGTGCAACCAAACGCTAAGTCTCGCTGAATCCGCTGGCCTTGCCGATTCCGAGACCCTGTTTTGGCACCGCTGCGGGGGTGTTTTGGACTCATTTTGGACTCACCCGCGTTTTGTTCGGGGCATTGAACTCAGGCGCAACGCCCTCCCGCCGCGTTTGCGGCTCTGAGATTTCTTTGACTTCCCGTGCTTCGCCCGCTTGCGCTGGCTAGGCCATTTGTCTTTATGTTTGCGCCAGGAACGTAGCTTGGCCGCTCGCTTTGCGGGAGCCGCGCATTCAGCGGAGCAGAATTGTTGGTCACGCCGTCCAGCCACGAAATAGGGCGCTGGGCAGTCTCCGTTACGGCATACGTGCATCCTGTTGCCGTACAGATGGGCGCAGTAGGCAAGCAACCCAAGCGGTGCATGGAGGTCTGGTTGAATCTCGCCGAACAGAATCACAAGCCCGCCACCGCTAGCACGCAGCCAGCGGTTGCAGATGAACTCTCCCAACAGGGTTCCTGTCGCGGCGGCCCGCTTCGCATCCCAAACCGCAGCGAGTTCCGGCGGCATCTCCTTACCGCCCGTCCATAAGGCACGCAATTCGTCGCGCAGCTCAAGTATTTCCGACTCTCCGTAATGATCGAAGGACGGCTCATATTTCTGTTGAAAACGCGACACGCCATCCTCGCGGAGATTCGCCATTTCCCGCAAGAAGTCCCCAGCGCCTTCCGCAATTCGCCAGAAAAAGCGGGACGCAATGGACCTAGAACGCTTTGGAGGTTTTTGCCGCGTCATTGTCTAGACCTCTTTATTATAATTAGCGTTCTAGGTACAATTCGAGAATAGAGTAAGAGCACCACGAAGTCAAAGGATGCTCGGAAAAGGGAGCACGCGATGAAGCGAACCAAGGAGCTAACCGTTCAGGAAGCGGCCTTGAGGTTGGGCGTCACCCTCAAATACGTCCGCGATCTGATTGCCGAAAGAAAGCTCGAAGGAGCGCGTTTGCTTGGCAAGGGGCCTGGAAAGGGATGGCGTATTCCCGCCGCCGCTGTCGAAGCCCGCGCCTGCGAGCCGGAGCTAAGGCCGTGAACGTGTTTTGGGCGACCCCTTCTATCGAGCATCCCTGGCGGGCCGAAGCAAGATGCGGCTGGCAGTCGGCAACCATCGCGGTCGATGCTCCATGATTAGACAAAGGAAATGAAATGAGCAAGCCTGTTGAGTTTGAGAAAGAAATGCCGACCGAGCCTGTGGGCCGCTTTTTCGTGGCAAACAGGCCTCTCATCACTGTCGGCGCCGAGGAGTTTTCCATTGGAGTGATTCTGGAGGAACCCTATCCGGGCTGTTTCGCCGTCGAGTTAATCAGTGACAACGGCATGAAAAGCTCGGATGCAGGATTGGATCTGGTCTTTGACAAGGAACGGCTGAAGGATGTTTTGTGGGAGCCAGCATCCGCCAGTAAGTAGCACCACGTTTTGAATCACATCTGAGGTTGTCGCAGCAAACAAGGGGTTGCTTGCGATGATGCCAACGACATCGCGGGCGAATGGAGAGCGTTGGTTGGCTGCACAGTTCGATCAAGTGTGGCCCAACAAAAAGAAAAGGTGTTGCTATGAAAGTCGAAATCCTCTCCGTAACTCCTTCCCGAAAACCGTCTGCTTTAGCGAACGTGAAAATCCGTTTGACGTGCGATGAGGGCTATTGCATTGACATCGACGACATCAGAGTGCTTCGCAACAATCGCAATGAGCTTTGGACTGCTCTCCCAACCTACTCTGTGGCCGAAGGTCGCGGCTATCGCTATGAAAAAACCGTTGACGTGTCGCGCGGTTTGTTCAGGCAGGTTGACGATGCCGTGCTTGACGCGTACCGCGCTTGGTCTGAACCGTCCGGCCCGAAGGGAGACGCCCGATGAATCCGCCAACTCCCGAGAATACATCATCAGCTAAGCAGTTTCCCGAAGCTACGCCTAAGCAATGGCCGCAGACAGATAACGGAAACGCTGAACTATTTGCGGAACTCTATGCCGAGAATGTCAGATTCGACCACAAGCGGGGCCGTTGGCTAATTTGGGACAAGGAACAGCATCGTTGGTTGGAGGATACGCAAGATGGTGTTCGCATCCTAGCCAAGAATGCCGCGCGACACAGGGCCAAATGCGCCGCGTCGATTGCCAACAAAGATGAGGCATCGAAAGAGTTTCGTTGGGCAATGGAAAGCGAAAATAGTCATCGTATCAATTCGACGCTGAGAGAAGCCAAAGCCTTGTCTTCGATTGCCGACGATGGGGAAGGATGGGATGCCGAGCCGTGGTTGTTTGGCGTGGCGAATGGGGTCATTGATCTTCGCACGGGAGAGTTGAGAGAGGAGACTCAAGAGGACCGCATTACGAAATTCTCGCCGGTTAAGTTCGATGCGAAGGCGAGTTGCAGGAGGTTCATACAATTCCTTTCGGAGATTTTCGACGGCGATTCCGAGCTTATCGCATACGTGCAGAAAATGTGCGGCTACTCATTGACGGGCAGCGTGCGAGAGCAATGCTTGTTCGCCCTCTATGGGAGCGGCGCAAACGGCAAAACGACTTTCCTCGAATGCATTCTGTTCATCATGGGAGAGTACGGGACCGATCTTCCATTTTCCGCGCTAGAGCCTCAACGGTTTGGATGTTCGCCGGGGGAAGGTGTCGATCTCCCTGGCGCGCGTCTAGCAAAATCTGTAGAGATTAGAGAGGGACGGCACTTGGATGAAGCGCGGATCAAGTCGTGGACGGGAGGCGATACGATCACAGTGCGACCGCTGTACAAGAATCAGTTCTCATTTCGGCCGACTCACAAACTTTGGTTGTGTTTCAACCATAGGCCGCTCATCAGCGATGACACGAATGCGATGTGGCGCCGGATGAGGTTGATTCCTTTCGGTCAAACCTTTGGCCCGGACAAAATCGACAAGAATCTGCCGAATGTGCTTCAAGCCGAGGCGTCGGGCGTTCTGAATTGGATGCTCGCGGGGTGCCTGTCTTGGCAAAAGGAAGGGTTGGAGCCGCCGACGGTGGTTCAGACGGCAACGACAAAGTACGCGGCCGATAGCGATGTGTTGCAGCCGTTCTTTGATGAGCGTTGCGAGATTGGCGACCGTTTCGAGGTTCCTAAAGGGGAATTATGGACAGCGTATCAGCAATATGCAGCGGCCAGCCGAGAAAGGGCTTTGGACCGGAAAGTTTTCAGCGAGCGCCTTTCAAATCGTTTTGGGGAGCGCCGAACGAAAACCGTTCGCTATTGGACCGGGATCGGGCTGCGGAGAGAGGCGGTCATGCCTGTCGCGGTTGGGAGACCTCTCACCATTGATCTGACGGGGATGGCCGCTGACGGTGAAGATCATCATACATTGAGGTTGTCTTTGGAGCCGGGTGAGGATGGTGACGGGTGACAAGACGTGGGGAGCTTTTACAGTAAAACCCTATATGGACCCCCACAAGAAAAAAGTAACTGAAAATGGGTCATTACGCGTCACCACGTCACCTAGCAAGCAAGGCGAGGGCTTTAAGTCCAATGAATGAGAGTTTTGGGAAAACACGACAGTTTAGGACGCTCGCCGAGCAAACGCAGCGTCGTGGCCCCTCAATTGAGCACGTCCGCCACATGAGAGCGGTGCGGGATGCCAAAGGACGCCAGCCACGCCCCTTCCGCTCGCCGCGCGAGGGCCGTTTGGTTCGGTCCCTCGTTTGGGCGTGGTTTCAGGATCGGGCCAATGCCCCGGCGCGCGGCCGGCCGCGAAAAGGCAGCCAGAGGAAAACTATGAAGGCACTCGCTGTCGAACTCGGTATCTCCCCAAAATGGATTTGGGTGCTTCGACGTGAGTTCCAGCGCGATCCCGAACGCCAAGAGCGACTAGAACGCACGTACCGCCCTGGCACTCTTGCCGAACTCAGAGAGGAACAGGAAAAGCGGCGCCTCGATTTTGGCGAACGCTACCGGCTGCCTAGGATCAAGCGCGTGAAGCCAATCGATCCGATGAAAGCTGCGCTGGAAGAACAGGTCAAGGCCATTTTGAAACGTCAGAAAAACTGGATCAAGGATTATGGCGAGTTGCCCGAAGGAATCAACTGGTTGGAGTAGTGGAAAGTGAAAAACATGCTCACACAGACGGAATTGTTGGACATCATTCAAAATAAATCGGCGCTGGTAAGCCCATCTCATCGAGGGAAGCGGCAGAGTTGGTCTGCGCCCTCAACAAGACTGAACTCCGACAGATGGTCTTATTGAAGCCTCTGCAAGCGGGCAACGACATGCGAACTTTTTTAGAACTGGCAATCATTGAACTTCTTAGGCGGGGCCAGAAAGTGAACTTCCGTGTCACGAAGGATTGAATCAAGAACGCGGTCAAAACCAAAACAGAGCGACAAATTGAACCGCGTGGATGTCGGGCCTCATCTATGGCGAGCAGAAAAATGCGCGTGGTGTTGGCCTGGGCGCCAAGTCTCTGACGCCCGCTGAGATCGAACAGCCATTTTTATTTGGCTGGACAGCTTGAATGTTTGAATGGGGCCGAGAGCCGAACAACCAAAGAACGATGACAACGCTGGCAACGTTTACAACGCCCATGATGGCTTTCTTCTTATATTCGAGGAGCACGCTCATGGTTTTCCGCCAACGCACTCTACCCAAATCTTCATGGCGCAATTGTCTGTGCCGGATTGTTCAGCCCACCCTCGTGAATCCACTTAATCGCGTCCTCCATCACATTCGCAACCGGGTGCTTGCCCTTTCCCCATGACATGCCATACGCCCAATGGTACAAGCCGTCTACTTTGAATCGGCGGACAGGCTCAAAGTGCCCATCCGCTGTCTTCCTCTCGATTGTTAGAGTGAAAGAGCTGTAATTCACTTCATAAGGCACAGCGACGGAACTTGTCGTCTGGATTGTGTTGCCCTCGTCGTCCGTCTCGGCTTGGCCGCTGCTGTTCGTGACAGCGTGGCTGCTATTCTCCACGCGGGTTCCGTGATACACGGCGGGCGTTGCAATAATGACGAATACTACCGACTCAGAGGAATTGGGGGCCACGTAGCACACGTCGGGATACTTCTTGTACATTTTTTCTAGCCACTTCAGTCCGTCCTTTTCCTTGAACCCCGAAGCAATCAAGCCCTGATTCACGTTATGCAAGGTATCTTCCTCGATCATGGAGTAGAGCACCTTGCAGGATGCGGGAACGTCAGGAGCCGTTTGCCCCTGCGCCACGGGAACGAGGCAGAGCAGGCACGTTAATAGGGATTTCCTCATCGCGTGAACCTCTGAATTTTTCTCGGCTCTCTGTAGCCGACCGCCTCCCGATCACCGAGTCTTGCGATCTCTCGACCCACACGTGATGTTCAGTTCTTGACCGTCATGGTCTCAGAGTCAACCGCTTTCTTACCCGTGACTCCCTCTAGAGCCGCGAGAACGCCCCGATAATCGTTCTTATCACATTGGAGCGCCAAGCCACCCTTCTGGTCGCCGTTTGCCCAGATTAAGCCGACATAGTGCTTCTTCGATTTGCTGAGAACAGTCAAAGCGCCAAGCCCCAATGTGAACGCCCCGACTGCCACGGCAGTCCCCACTCGCCGGTGAACGTCCTGCCCGTAGCTTATTTCGGTAATCGCAGATGGCGGAATTGTCACCACCTGTAGTGCTCCCCGCTAAAACCGGACACCTCAGTTAGGTAAGATCAGGGCCTCCAAACAGGAGGCAACATGGGCAGGAAACCACGCGTAGATCGGACCCCCGAAGAGAAGTGGCAGATCG
>JBEKNB010000020.1:0-147848 GCA_049523255.1 Candidatus Acidiferrales bacterium
CTTGGCAAATCATCGAGCGGCTCGCGCCCCGCTCGCCCCTCGAACTCTGCTTGCTTCCACCCGTCATTCTGGATTACTACCTCAACGACTCAGGGGGATACGATGTGCCTAGGCTTCCCTAGGAAGGCAGTGGAGTGGTGCTGTCCCGATTTAGGACATTACCGGTGGAATTCTCGCGGAGTCCTAAGGGAATCCATGTATGCCTGTTTGAGTCAGCCGGAATTTTTACTGGCGGCCGGGAATTTTTGCTCGCGACTTTAAGACAACGCCGTTTGATTTCAGCGTCTTAGCTTTGGTTTGCGGCGTGCGATAGATATCCCCGTCAGGGGGAGGAAAGTCGAGGATCCCTTCGGGGATTGAGGGCTGGGCCGGCTTCCTTCCCCCGGCCACCTACCGCCGTATTAGGTTCCACCTACCCCCTCTCGAATGCCACGGCGGGGGTGCGTTTACTTTCTCTTCGCCGCCGCACTCCGCGATCGATCCAAATAATGCTCGACACGCTTTACGGTCTACGCCGGATTCGTGTAAATTAAGTGTATTCATCTGCCGCGAGTTGGGGCGTGGTCCAATCGGTAGGGCACCTCACTGTTAATGAGGACGGTGTTGGTTCGAGTCCAACCGCCCCAGCCAAACTCTCCGGCAAGTGAACCGAACCCGCGCGGAAACTACTCCCTGTTCTTAATGACCGGAAAACCAGCTTCGGTCCAGCCGCGCCAGCCTCCGTCCATCGAGATCACGTTGCGGTAGCCCATCTTCTGAAGGTTGTCCGCCGCGAGCGCGGAGCGGTAGCCGCCGCCGCAATACAAAATAATCACCGCGTCCTTGTCGGGCACGGTCTTCTCGATATCGCGCTCGATAACGCCCTTCGACAGGTGAACCGCTCCCGGAAGGTGGCCGCGCCCCCATTCGGAATCCTCGCGCGTATCGACGAGAACGATTTTCTCGCCTGCGTCGAGCCTCTTTTTCGTCGTGCGAAAATCCTCTTCCTTGATCCGCGTTTTCGCGTCCTGCACCAGCTTCAGAAATCCTGCCGCGTGCTCCATTCGTCCTCCTCAACGGACTCCGGCCGTTCTTGTCTCACTCCATGTCCCGCCAGTTCGGGCCGACCTTCGTATCCACCACAAGCGGGACGCTCAGCGCGTACACGCCCTGCATAACTTCCTTGACGAGTTCCGTAAGTCGCGGAATCTCTTCTTCGGGAGCCTCGAACAGCAATTCGTCGTGGACCTGGAGAATCATACGCGATTCGAATTCGTTCCCCAGGCGCCTGTCGAGCTCGATCATCGCGAGCTTGATCAGGTCCGCGGCGGCGCCTTGCATCGGCGTATTCATCGCCGTGCGTTCCGCAAAATTACGCAGGTTCGGCTGGGGCGAATTGATCTCCGGAATCGGCCGCTTGCGCCCGAAGAGCGTTTTCGTGAATCCGGCGCGGCGCACCTCGGCGATCTCTGCGTCGAGATATTTTTTCACGCCGCTGTAACGCTCGAAATAGGCGGCGATGAATTTCGACGCCTCTCGCTGCTCGATCCCGAGCTGCTGGGCGAGGCCGAACGCCGATAGCCCGTAGATCACGCCGAAGTTGATCACTTTCGCCACGCGCCGGTGCTCGCGCGTTTGCGCGAACGGAGCGACGTCGAACACTTCCTGGGCCGTGCGCGCGTGGATGTCCTCGCCGCGGCGGAAGGCCTCGACGAGGATCGGGTCTTCGGAGAGATGCGCCAGGATGCGCAGCTCGATCTGCGAATAATCTGCCGACAGCAGCAGCCGCCCGGGCGAAGCCACGAAGGCGGCGCGGATTTCGCGGCCGAGTTCCGTTCGCACGGGTATGTTTTGCAAATTGGGGTTCGACGAGCTCAGCCGCCCGGTCGCCGTCCCTGTCTGGCTGAAACGCGTGTGCAGGCGGCCCGTGGCGGGATGGATGAGCCGCGGCAACGCATCCGCGTACGTGGATTTCAGTTTGGCGAGCTCGCGGTATTCGAGCACTTTTTTCGGCAACTCGTGCATCAGCGCCAGCTCGTCGAGCACCTCTGCGGCGGTCGAACGAATCTTGGCGCGGGTCCTGCGCGGCGGCTGGAGATTCAACTTGTCGAAGAGAACCTCCGCGAGCTGTAGCGGCGAGTTGATCTTGAATTCGAACCCCGCCAGTTCGTAGATGCTCTTTTCGAGGGCGCTGATTTGCTCCTGTGCGTTCGCGGAAATCTTTTCCAGCTCTTTCGGATCCACGCGCACGCCCGCGGCCTCCATGCGCGCCAGCACCGGCGCGAGCGGCAAGTCGATCTTCTCGTAGACTTCTGCGAGGCCCTGTTTTTCGACTTCCGCTCGCAGCGCGGGCGCAAGACGCAGCAGAAAATCCGCGCGCTCGCCGGGAGCGCCGGAGAGCGTCTGGTTCAGATGGCGCAGCACGACCTCGGCGAACGCATGATTCGCCGTCGTCGGCCGGAGAAGATAGGAGTAGAGCACTGTTGCATCGCGAACTCCGGCGAGTCCCTTCGCGCTTTCAGCATCGGACACGGCCAGCAGATAAACCAGCTTCGGGTCGTGCACGACTTTGTGCCGGTTGGCGTCGGCCAGCCAGTCGCTCATAGCCGCCAGCGTCTTGTTTTCCTCATCGTTGGCGATCGTGCGTGCGGCCCCAGCCTTCGCGGATACCTCGACCGCCAGAACGCGCGTCCCGAAGCCCTCGTCGTCCGGCTCTTCCGAGTCGAGCGAAAGCCAGATGGCGGTGGTCTGGCCGGCCGGCACGGCTTCGAGGAATTGTCGGAGCGCAGCCGGCGAATCGAGCGCCGAATAGTCGGTCGCGCGTGCGTCCGCGGCCGTCCCGATTTCCTTAAGCAGCGACGTAAAACCAAGTTCGCCGTATAGCGCGCGTAGAGCGGCCGCGTCCGGTTCTTGCAGGCGCAACGCGTCGAGCGAAAGGGGCACGGGCGCGTCGGTCGGGATGGTGGCGAGCTGTTTGCTGAGACGCACGAACTCGCCGTGCTTTTCCAGCGCCTCGCGGTAGTTCGCTCGCTTCACCTCGGCCGCGTGCTCGAGAACCGCTTCCGCGCTGCCGAACTGCTGGATCAGTTGCCGAGCGCCCACCTCGCCGATGCCCGCTTTCCGTCGTTCGCCCGGCGCGGGCTTTTCGTTCGGATCGCGCGCGCCGGGAATGTTGTCGATCGTGTCGCCCATCAGGGCCATCACGTCCGCCACTTTGCCCGGTGGCACGCCCATGATCTCTTCGACTTTCTTCTCATCGACGATGAGGTCGTTCTTGGCCGGGTTGAGAAGCCGCACTCGCCCGCCGACGAGCTGCATCAAGTCCTTGTCGCTCGTAATGATGAATACGTCGAGATCTTCTTTCGCCGCTTGCTGGGCCAGCGTGCCGATCACGTCATCGGCTTCGTAGCCGGGATATTCGAGAATAGGCAGCCGCATCGCTTCGCAGTAACGGCGGACAAAGGGGAGCTGCACGGAGAGGTCTTCCGGCATCGGCGGCCGCTGCGCCTTGTAGGACGCGAAAAGCTTGTCGCGAAACGTAGGCGCGGAGACATCGAATACAACGGCGACGTAGTCTGGGCGCAGATCCTTGCTGTTCAGCAGCCGTCGCATCATCGTGGCGAATAGATAAGGCACCTTCGTGGGAACGCCCGCCGAGGTCTGCAGGCGGTCCATCGGGGCGTAGAAGGCGCGAAAGATGTAGCCCATCGCGTCAACCAGGAACAAGCGCTTTGGCGTTGAATCCTTGGGGGCCATTCGAATCGGCGGATAGCAAAGTATAGCAGACCCCGGTCGGAAGGCTGTGGTGCTCCGCCGCCCCGCGCATCTGTCGCAGGCGACAACTCGGGTAGTTTGTGATACTTGTGAAATATTTCGACGCGGCCCTGCGTATCAACTCATGGACAGGCAGAAGACGACCGGGACGATGAGCGAGGCGGAATTGACGCAGTTGCTGGCCCAGGTCCGGGCGGGTGATTCCGACGCCTGGGGCGAGCTCTATCGCCAGTACGCTCCCGCGATTTTCCGGTTTTGCCGGCGAGTGCTCCCGGCGCGCGAGGATGCGGAAGATGCGACGACGGAAGTCTTCATGAAGGTGCGGCAAAAACTCGGGACGTACGACTCGTCGCGCCCGTTCACGGCGTGGCTTTACAAGGTTGCGAGCAATCACTGCTGGGACACGCTTCGCCGCCGGCGCATCCGGCAGGACCTCGAGACCGGCGATGTCGAGACGCTTCCGCTCGAGCACCCCGATCCGGGCCAGCTCGAACGTCTCCAGGCCGAACATACGAGCAAAGAGGTGCGCACCGGCCTCGCCAAGCTGCCCGACCGCGCGCGGATGGCGCTCGTGCTGCGGTACTACGCGGATATGAGCTACGACGAAATTGCGGACACGTTGGGCGTGCGCCGCGCCTTCGTGGGTGTTTTGCTGCTACGCGCACGGCATGAGTTGCGCGTAGCACTCACCGAGGGCGGCGGCGAAAATGCTCAAAGAGCTTCTGCGGGGAGGAAGTCATGAACCGTATGAACGATCACTTCGATGGCCATTTCGATGAGATGACGGGGCTGCTCTATCTCGAAGGCCAGCTCGACGCCGATCGCGCGCGCGAGGTTTCCGCGCACGTGAATTCATGCTCGCGGTGCGGCGAACTCCTCCACGTGCTGGAGAGAGAGGGTGTCTGGCTGCGCGAGGCGCTCGCTGTGGAAGACGAGCCAGTCCCGGCACGCATGCTTGCGGCGCCGAAGCGCGGCGCCACCTGGGGATGGATGGTGGCGTTTGGGCTGGGCATCGGCGGCGCCTACACGCTTTGGTCCGGTTTCGTCGAGCCTTGGCTTACGCAGGCGGCGCAAGCGGGCTTCACGCAGGGAAATATCCTCACGATGCTCTTCTTCACCGGTGCTTTCTGGAAAGGATGGGATACGATGCGAAGCCTGATGGAATTCTCAGCGGTGGCGACGCTGGCAGCTGTGGCGATCTGGCTTCTCAGGAAGCAGTGGCAGCGCGTCACGACGATCGCCTTTGTGGTAGGCGCGATCGTCTGCGCGCTGGCGCTGCCGCCATCGGCAAGCGCCGCCGAGGTCAAGCGCGGCGATCCGAGTTATACACTGCCCGCCGGACAAGAGGTGAACAACGATCTCATCGTGGTGGCCGGGCGGACGAGGATCGACGGACAGGTGGACGGCGATCTGGTCGTGTTCTCCGACTCCCTCACCGTGAACGGACACGTCAAAGGTGACATCATCGCATTTGGAGCGAGTGTTCGTGTGAACGGCTCGGTGGATGGCAACGTGCGTGTGTGGGCTCAGACTCTATCCCTCAACGGCAATTGCACAGTCGCGAAGAACGTGTCGGCTTGGACGGCCCAGACGGATCTGGATGAAAAGGCCGCTGTCGGCGGCACGATGACACTCTTTGTGGGCACGGGAGAACTTGACGGCCGGATCGGTGGCGACTTGCTGGTCGGTGCCGGCGACCTGAGCATCAACGGCACGCTGGCTCGTGACGCCCAAATCTGGGCTCAGCGCCTCAGCATCGGATCCACCGCCGAAATCAAAGGGCAAACAAAGTATTCGGGGCGGCGCCAGCCGGATGTTGCCCCGGGTGCAAAGCTGGGAAGCCCGATCGATGTCACCATCAAGGGCCCCGGCCCGGACTACGCGTCCCCCCGCTATTATTGGCATCAGACGCTCTCCTGGGGCGCAAGCTTTCTCTTTGGCCTCGTCCTGCTCCTGATCGCTCCCGGATTTTTCTTTGATGCGGCGCAGGCGTGCAAGCGGGTGGGCCCCGCGCTGGGCTTCGGCGCGTTGTTTTTGTTTGCCACTCCTATCGCCGCCATCGTTGCCTGCGTTACGATCGTCGGTCTTGGAATTGGAATCTCTGCGGCCCTGCTCTACGTGATCGCAGTTTATTCAACGCAGGTTTTTGTCGGCTCGTGGATTGGCGAAAAATTGCTCGGCGCTGGGGTCGGAGTCGGGCCCGCCCTCGGCAAGCTGGCTCTCGGCCTGGCGGTCCTGCGGGTCGTGCGCATGATTCCGTACGTGGGTCCGTTGGCCGGGATTCTGATCGTCGCGTGGGGTCTGGGCGCCCTGGTTTTGGCCGTTTACAGAAGGATGCGCCCGCAACTGGCGCCCGCCGCTGCTTGACGAAATACGTTCCGCTGAAGTTTCCAGGACTAAGGTAACCGTACTAAGGCGTCAAAGCTGGCCACAAAGTGACTCGTAAGGCCACTTAAGAAGCCAAAATGGACCGCCGGTGGGGGCCACTTCCGTTACAATCGCCGCCCGCTTTCGAGGTGAAAACGGACCTTGAATTTTGCTCAGCGCTTCGAGGAGATCCGCTCCGGCTTTGAAGCTCCCTTCTGGGTCGCCAATTTCACGGAGATTTTCGAGCGGGTGGCCTACTACGGAACCACTGCGGTTCTCGCGATTTACCTCAGCGAGCAGCTCCATTTTTCAAGCGAACTGACCGGGTGGCTCATGGGGATCTTCGGCCTCGCCGTCTATTTTCTGCCGATTCTGGGCGGGACTTTGGCGGACCGGTTCGGCTTCCGCCGCTCCCTGATCTTTGCGTATCTCGTGCTGACGCTCGGCTACTTCCTGCTCGGGTCGCTTTCGGCGCCATGGATGGAAACGACGCGAAGGGCGCTGGGCGACAAGTGGCTGGTCCTGGCGGTTCTGATGATTCCGTCTCTGGGGCCGGGACTGGTAAAGCCGTGCGTGGCGGGAACGACGGCGCGGGCGTCCGCCGAAAACGTGCGCTCGCTCGGCTACTCGATCTACTACACGCTGGTGAACATCGGCGGCGCCCTCGGCCCGATTATGGCGTGGCTGGTTCGCAAGCAGTTGAATTTGGGAATCGAGAATGTGTTTCGCACGGCAGCGGCGAGCGTGTGCCTGATGTTCTGGGTGACGCTGCTTTTTTATCGCGAACCCGGCGATGCAGGCGAATCGAAAGTAGAAAGCATTGGAAACGCGCTCAAGAACATCTTCGTAGTTCTCGGCAATCTGCGTTTCGTTACATTTCTGCTGATCGTCTCCGGCTTCTACATCGTCTTCTGGCAGATTTTCATTTCGGTGCCGCTATTCATCCGGACGTACGTCGATCCGACGGCGGATGTTGATCTGATGCTTTCGATCGACGCGATCACCGTGATCTGCTTTCAGATTCTTGCGACATATCTGACACGCAAAATGCAGCCGGTCCGCGCAATCGCACTCGGTTTCCTTATTACGGGCCTCGCGTGGATTCTCCTGGCGGCGCATCCGACTCTCTTAACACTCGCCGCGACCCTCATGGTCGTTGCCATCGGCGAAATCACGCAGGCGTCGCGCTACTACGAATACTGCTCGCGGCTCGCGCCTCCCGGCCAGCAGGGCCTTTACATGGGCTACGCGTTCCTGCCGATCGCCATTGGTTATTTCATCGCGGGGCCGCTCGGCGGATATCTGGTGTACGAATTCGGCGACGTGCTCGGCCGGCCGGCTCAAATGTGGTGGGTGATCGTCGCGATCGGAGTCGTTACGGCGGGATTGATGTGGCTTTACGGCAGGATCGTAAAGCCGGCGAATGCGGGAGCGAGCACTTCCTAGTGCCGTTCCAACGAATTGTTCCGACTTTCGAAGAGCCAAGAAGCGAGACGCGAGACGCTGGCAGTCTATCGAGCCTCCGATCTACTTGGCTCAAAAAGTTGGAACGGCACTAGTTCACCATGTGCCGTAGCTTTTCGAAGGCCTGGCGGGCCAGCGCGTAATTCGGCTCGATCCGCAGCGCCTCCCGAAAACATTGGCGGGCGCGGTTGAACATGCCCTTGGCGAAATAGATGCGGCCGAGATTGAAATGGGCAAAGTGCCGCGGATCGTAACGAGGCGCGGCAATCGCGCGTTCGAGCCACGCGATCGCTTCATCGTGGCGGCCGAGTGCAATCAGGTACGCGCCGATGTCGTTGTAGGGATTGCCGAAATCGGGATCAACCTCGATGGCGCGCTTGCATTCGACGATGGCATCTTCGATCTTGCCCTGGAAGTGGTATGTCCAGCCGAGAAACGTGTGGGCCTCGGCCGTGGGAAGGATTTCGAGCGAAGCCTTATAGAGTTCGGCGGCGCGGTCGAAATCGCCGCTCATCTGGGCGCGGTAGGCTTGCTGGAAAAGCTCCTGCGCTTGTTCGTGACGATCTGCTGGCATTTCTCAACCGGCCTTTAGCGCGCCGGAGATTTTGACGCGACGCTTTGGGGAATGGATGCCCCAATCTTCGCGACCGCTTCGTCTGTCGTGATCAGCCGGGCACCCGAGGCTTGCAATTCATCCAGGGCGCGGCGACCCGCCGCCGCATCGAGTGTTTCAATCGCATCCTTCACGATCGCAACCGTGCGGCCGCGCTCGAGCAAGCCTGTCGCTGCGCACCGGACGCAGTACTCCGTGACCACGCCAAAAACGACGTACTCCGCATCCACGCCGAGCCGCTCGACAATCTCGCTCGTGTGCGGATTATCGAAGACGTCGAGCGTCTGTTTCTCGAGCAGCGCCTGCGGATAGCTGAAAACGTCTGGCGGCAATTTCTTCGACGGATCATTCGGAACCGTCAGGAACGCTTTTGCGAGGCCCTCGGGGACGATCTGCGCTCCGGGTGTCCCGCGCAGGCAGTGAGGCGGGAATTTCTGGAATTCAGGGTCGTTTTCCGAGTGCGCATCGCCGCTGGAAATGAGGAACACACCGGCTTTCGCTGCGGCCGCCACTAGGCGCCGAATGTTCGGGATGATCTTCTCGGCGCCGGGAACGTAGAGCTTGCCGCCCGGCAGCATGAAGTCAGCCTGCGCGTCCACTTCCCAGAAGACTGTTTTGCGCGGCGTCATGTGCTCAAGTTCGCCCTGTCGACTGAAGCTATTTTACCGCAAAGCGGCGAACGCGCTGGCGGACCTTTTCCTGCAAGGCCGTGAGACGAGCGCTGTACCGAACGGGGTAGATGGCGCTGCGGTCAATCCGCCGGTAGCGCTGCGGGAGCCGGGCCAGATTCGCGATGCAGCGGTCGCGGAGAGCGCTCACGGGCTCGGCAGATGCGACGCGGCGACCGCCGCGCATCACTTCCACGAGCAGCGGCTGGCCTCCGTTCGGCGCTTCGTCCCGAAGAGCGATCGTGTCGCCTTTGAATTCTCCGCTAGGCGTCAGATGACGGAAGACCTGCTTACGGCCGGGATACGTGGCCTTCGCGCGGCTGAACTTCGCGGCTTCGCGAATCCGGCCTCCGCGCTCGACTTCGACAAGCTTGTAGATCAGATTCAGGTGCGGCGCATCGCCCGGAGTCCCAAGAGCCGTTCCGACGCCGAACGCGTCGATGGCGGCCTCATCTCGAAGCATCTTCGCGATTTTGTACTCATCGAGGTCACCGGATGCAAATACCTTAACGTCTTTCCAGCCAGCCCGATCAAGCGCTCGCCGCGCCCAGCGGCTGTCCGCCGTAAGGTCGCCGCTATCCAGGCGGATGCTCGCCGGCTTCCGCCCGATCGCGATGATTTTCTTTACGGCATTGCGCACATCGTATGTGTCCACCAACAGGACCGCGCCCTGGGGAAAAGCGTCGAGGAAATGGTTGAATGCTTCCGCTTCATCCTCGTGCGCCATCACCCACGAATGCGCCTGTGTACCGTAGGTGCCCATTCCGAACTGCTTGCCAGCCAGCGTGTTCGAGGTGCCCTGGCAGCCTCCGATCTCCGCCGCGCGCGCGGATAGCAGACTGGCCAGACCGCCGTGGGCGCGTCGCGCGCTGAAGTCCACGACCTGCCGGCCCTGCGCAGCCGTGAAGATGCGCGCCGCTTTACTGGCAATCATGGTCTGATAGCTAAGCGTCGCGAGCAGGTACGTTTCCATGATCTGCGCTTCGATGACTGGCCCGGTCACGCGCATCACCGGTTCGCCGGGGAAGGCGAGGGTCCCCTCGGGCATAGCCCAGACATCACCGGTAAATCGAAGCTTCGCCAGATAATCGAAGAATCCGGGGCGAATGTTGCGGAACATAGGATGGCCGCGGAGGTAGTCAATTTCGTCGGACGAGAAAGCAACGTTTTCGAGATATTCGAGCGCCTGTTCGAGCCCGGCGGCGACAAGGTAATTGCGCCGCGGCGGCAGGTGCCGGACGAATAACTCAAACGTGGCGGTGGCATCAAAGCCGGTTTGCCAATACCCCGCCGCCATCGTCAGTTCGTATAGGTCGGTCAGAAGGCCGGAATGTTCGTGCATGGGATTGGACGCGGATGAAAAGACAAAACCCCCAAGCCTTCTGCCCGTCCGGCGGGCCAGGAGGCACCTTGGGGGTTTTGCCGCAAAATTTGCGCCGAAGAAGCGGGCCTACTTCAAAACGGCGTCTTTGAACGCCTTTGCTGCACGCAGACGCACGACGGTCTTGGCCTTGATTTTGATCGCTTCGCCCGTGGCGGGGTTGCGCCCCATGCGGGCCTTGCGATGCGCCTTCACGGCGCGCCCAATGCCGGGGATCACGAACTTCCCTGCGCTCTTGGCTTCTTTCACCGCGAGCTTGAACAACTCGTCGAAGAAGGCGGCTACCTGCTTTTTCGACACCGGCTTATCAGGAGTGCTGACCTTGTCAGCCATGTGGGCGATGATCTTGGATTTGCTCAACGGAGTGGCCATCGAATTCTATTTCCTCCTCAGGTTGAAACTGCTGTACGGCCGCCCGGGTTCCGGGATGCCGCGGTGCAATATAGCCGTCCTGCCCGGCGAACGCAAGTGAAACGTTTCAAAAAGCCCGAAAAAACGGGCATTTTGCGGCTTGCGAATTCTACAAGCTCGCGAGCTCCTGGTAGAACAAAGCGACGGATTTGATGCCACCGAAATAGTTTTCGAGCGCGATGTGTTCGTCCGGCGCGTGCGCGTTTTCGTCCGGCAGGCCGAAGCCGAGCAGCACGCACGGAACCTTGAATGTGTCGTGCATCTGCGTGACGAATGGAATCGAGCCGCCCTCGCGGATAAACACCGCCTTTTTCCCGAAGCCTGCCTCAAGGGCGTGGATCGCTTTTTGAAAGATCGGGTGCGAGTAGGGCGCGACCCACGGCTTGCCCGTGCTCAATACTTCGAATTTTGACGTCACTGTTTTCGGCAGCAGCTTGCGGACGTGCCGCTCGACCAGTTTTGCGATCTTCGCCGGATCCTGATTCGGCACCAGTCGAGTCGAGAGCTTTGCGTGGGCCTTCGACGGAATCACGGTCTTCGCGCCTTCTCCCGTGTAGCCGCCCCAGATCCCGTTCAACTCGAGAGTAGGGCGCGTCCAGAGCTGTTCCACGATGGAGAAGCCTTTTTCGCCGCAGAGCGCGGGCGCGCCCACCGTCTTGCGGAATTCTTTTTCCTTCCAAGGCAGCGAATTCAGGGCCTTGCGCTCCTCGCGGGAAAGCGCGGCGACTTCGGCGTAGAAGCCCGGAACCGTTACCCGGAAGTTGGCGTCGTGAAGCTTTGCAATTATCTCGGCCAGGATCGTAATCGGATTCGGGACGGCGCCGCCGAAAACTCCGGAATGGAGATCCTGGGCGGGACCCGCAATTTCGATCTGGTAATAGTTCAGGCCGCGCAGGCCGTAGGTAATCGAAGGCACGCCCTTCGCGAGCATCGACGTGTCCGAAACGACGAGCGCATCGGCTTTCAGCCGCTCGCGGTTCTGGCGGACGAAGTCCCAGAGGCTCACGCTGCCGACTTCCTCCTCGCCTTCGATCATCACTTTCAGGTTGATCGGCAGCTTCCCGGCAGTCTTTCGCAGCGCTTCGATCGCCTTCATGTGAATGTGAACCTGGCCTTTGTCGTCGGCGGTGCCGCGGCCGAAGAGATTGCCGTCGCGCACGGCGGGTTCAAAGGCGGGGCTGGTCCAAAGATCGAGCGGTTCGGCGGGCTGCACGTCGTAGTGGCCATAGAAGAGAATCGTCGGCTTGCCGGGCGCTTGGAGCGATTCGCCGTACACGAGCGGGTGCATCTTTGTCGGGACGATTTCGACGTTGTCGAGGCCCGCGCCGCGAAGTTTCTCGGACACCCATTGCGCGGCCTTTTCGATATCCGGTTTATGCTCGCCCTTGGCGCTCACGCTCGGGATGCGCAGGAATTCCTTCAGCTCGTTGAGATTCTCTTCCCGCTTCGATTCTACGTATTCGATCAGTTCCATGCAGAACCCCGGACGCCGCTGCGCAGGCGTTCCCCACGGGACATTCTACGGAAGCACGGACGGTTGGGACAGCCTTTTCGCAAACTGCATCTTTGGACACGCTCCCGCTTAGCAGGATTGACGCGCTCGGGAGCCCGTTGCACGATACTCATGATCATGCCCGAGACACAGTACAGCAAGGACCGCCGCAGTTCACGAGTCTTTACCCGTCTGCCCGTGCGAGCGATCGGGAAAAACGCCGAAGGACGCAAGTTCCAAGAGAGCAGCCAGACCATAGTGATCAACGCGCACGGCGGCCTGCTGTATCTTCAGGAGCCGGTGGCGCTCGGCGCGGAAGTGGTGTTGGCGAACCCCGCGACGGAAGAAGAACAGGAATGCCGCGTGGTCTACGTTGGAGACACGTCTGACAGAGGCACGCGCGTCGGCGTCGAATTTCTCTCGCCCAGTCCTCACTTCTGGGGTGTTGAGTTCGCCCAGCAGGATTGGGTTGTGAACGCACCCTCCGGCCCCGCCAACTAGCCCGCCAGCCAGCGACCCTGCACGTTGATAATCGGCCCATATCGCCATACAATCGCCCGCATCAGCCCGCAAAGAGGGTGAAATATGCCGGCGACATCGCAGAGGGTCCACGTCGGAGCGAGTGAACGAGTCCCAGAAGGCGGCCGGCTCGTCGTCGACGTGGGCGAAAAAACCATCGGCATCTTCCGCGTGGAAGGCAAGCTCTACGCGTGGGAGAACACCTGCGCGCACCAGGGCGGTCCGGTCTGCCAGGGGAAAATCATACCGGGAGTGACGGAAATCATCGACGAAGGCGGCGAAAGCCACGGCTTTGCGTTCGATGAGTCGAGCCTGCGCATCGTCTGCCCGTGGCACGGATTCGAATACGACATCAAGACAGGCGCGCATCCGGGGCGGCGTGCGGCTCAATTGATTCGCGTGGCGGTGGAAGAGGCCGGTGACGGGATCTATGTCACCATCTGAGGAATCCACAAAGTTGTCCGCGCTTCTCGTGGAACTGCGGGGCCGGATCGAGCGAACCATCCAGTCGGGCGAGGTTGGCGGCGTGCCGCGAGAGGACGTGACGAGCTTCCTGAGCGGTGCCGTGAAGCTCTACGCTGCATTTGTGGAAGACACGGAGACGGAAGTCGCCGCGATCGACGCCACGGTTTCAACGACGGAGGCGATGGTGGTTGCATGCGCGCTGCTGCGCGCGGAGCACTTGACGCCGTTTGATCTGGCGCTCTGGTTTTCCCGTACGGCGCGGTCTCCGCGCGGAGATGCCTCCGGAGCCTGACAAGTTTTTGGGGCGATGGGGCGAGGACAGGACGATGGGCACGACCAAAACGCTGAATCACACGAGCACCGCGACCGAGCACAAGGTCCAGCAGATCACGACGCGCACGGACTCGCGCGAAATCCTCGCGAACGCGCGCCGCGACATCGCACGCTATCACCTGGAAGACTATTTCATCGTGGACGTGGACGCGCATCACGTCGAATTCGATTCCTGGGCCGAGATTCTGGACCACCTGGAAAATCCGGTGCTGCGCCACAACGCGAAAACGATGACGCAGGATTGGCCGCGTGCGCGCCAGCTTGCGTTCAGCAATCACCCCGTCGGGCTGACGTTTCAGGATGTCTTCGGGCGCATTCCGCATCAGGCCGAGCTTGCGGAATATGTCGAGAAGACGGACGAGCACCGCGACTTGACGCTGGTGCGGCGAGCGATGGATTCGATGGGGATCAAGATGCAGGTTGTGTTCCCGCAGCCGATGCTCGAGATGGGATTGCATCCGGAGCCGGACATCGTTACGGCGATGACGTTCGCGTATAACCGCTGGTTCACGGAGAGAATCCTGCCGTACGAGAAGCGCGTGAGAACGCTGCTGTGCCTGCCGTTCCACGACGCGGACGCCTGCATGAAGATGATCGAGGAATTCGGCGAGACGCCGGGGGTCGTCGGATTCATGATTACGAGCCAGCGGCATGCGGGCGTGCACAAGAACTTGTACATGCGCGTCTACCGGGAACTCGAGGAGCGCGGGCTGCCGCTGGCGTTCCACGCGGGGCCGAGCTGGGGCGACACGATGACGGCGACGATGAACCGTTTTCTGTCCGTGCATTCGATGTCGTTCGTCACTTGCAACATGACGCACATGACCAACTGGATCGTGAACGGCCTGCCGGAGCGATTCCCGAAGCTGAAAGTGATCTGGATCGAGAGCGGGCTTGCGTGGGTGCCGTTCATGATGCAACGGCTCGACCACGAATACCTGATGCGGCAGTCGGACGCGCCGCTGCTGAAGCGGCTGCCGAGCGAGTACATCGCGGAGATGTACTTCACGTCGCAGCCCCTGGAAGTGACGATGCCGCATATGCTGGAGGCGACGTTCAAGGCCGTGAATGCCGAGACGCAATTGATGTATTCCTCCGACTGGCCGCACTGGGACTTCGACGTGCCCGCGCGGATCGCGGGGCTGCCGTTCCTGAGCGAGCAGGCCAGGCGCAACATCCTGGGCGAAACCGCGCGCAAGCTCTTCCGGCTCTGACCTTCTACTGACTGCTGACCAATCGAACATTGCCCGCTTGCGGCCCGTTTGTTATGCTCCGCCGCGTTTGGGCATGGTTTGGCGTTGGGGGGAGGCTCGATCATGAAGTACGTCAAAATCACGGCAACTCTTGCGGCTCTGGTGTGTTTCACGCTCGCAGGGACGTCTGTCGCGCGCGGGCAGACGGCGAGCAGCGCAGGGATTGCGCCGACGAAGAAATGCGAAGATTTGGTGAACCTGAAAATTCCCGGATCGGGGATGGCGATCACGAAGGCGGAAGAGGTTCCGAGCGCGCCTCCAGGAACGGTCAGGGCCTCCCTTTTGTTTCCCGACACGATTCCGGTCGCGATCCCGTCGTATTGCCGTGCGGAGGGAACGATTGATCCGCGCACCGGTGTCGATGGGAAACCCTACGCGATCGACTTCGCGATTGCGCTGCCGGACAACTGGAACGGCCGGTTTCTGTTTCAGGGTGGAGGGGGACTGAATGGTTCGGTGACTCCGCCTTACGGGGTGCAGGCCGCGGGGGATGCACCGGCGCTGGCGCGAGGCTTCGCCGTTGTCTCGACCGACACGGGACACAAGGGTGCGGTGTTTGACGCGTCCTTCATGAAGGACCAGCTGGCCAGCCTCGATTTCGCCTATATCGCGGTCGGCAGGGTTACGGTAATCGCGAAACAGATCGTCGCGCAGTACTACGGCCAGCCCGCGAAGCGCTCCTATTACGACGGCTGCTCGACCGGCGGGCGCGAGGGAATGCTGATGTCGCAGCGCTACCCCATGTACTTTGACGGAATCATCTCGGGCGATCCGGCGATGCGCACCGGCTATTCGAATATCGGTCTCACTTGGGCGAGAGTGGCTTTTGCCCAGATCGCGCCCAAGGACGCTTCCGGCAAGCCCGCCCCAAGCCAGGATTTTTCCGATAGCGACAAGAAGCTTCTCGCCGACGCAATCATGAAGTCCTGCGATGAGAAGGACGGGCTGAAAGACGGGATGATCTTTAATCTAGAAGCCTGCCATTTCGATCCCGCCGTTCTCACGTGCACGGGGGCCAAGACGGATGCGTGCCTGAGTTCGCAGCAAGTGGGAGCCTTGCAGAAAGCCTTCACTGGTCCGAAAGATTCGCGAGGGAATCAGGTCTATTCCGCGTGGCCGTACGACACCGGATACATCCTTGGCGGCGCCGGTGCGTTCGCGAGCTTCTTGCCGAGCAACGGGCCCAATCCCATTGCTTCCGTGATGCCGCCGGCCAATCTGAACATCGACCAGATGGTTGCCAATGTCGAGGCCAACGAAAACCAGACCCTGACGGATACGACGTGGACGAATTTGAGCACGTTCTTCGGCCACGGCGGCAAAATCGTCTTCTATCACGGCACAAGCGATCCCGTTTTTTCGCCGTTCGACACACTCGCTTACTACGAAAAAATGGCTGCGGCGAACGGCGGCATGGATCAAGTGCAGAACTCCAGCCGCTTTTTCTTCGTCCCGGGAATGAACCACTGCGCGGGCGGCCCTGCAACGCTCGATAAGTTTGACCTACTCGGCGCTGTGGTTGATTGGGTTGAGAATGGAACGGCGCCCGATTCCGTCGTCGCACATGGGAAAGCATTTCCGGGGCGTACGCGTCCGCTGTGCGCGTATCCGAAGTACGCGCGATACAAAGGCCAGGGCGATCCCGAAGACGCCAACAACTTTGAGTGCGTCGTGGAAGGTCCGGCACAATAAAGTCGAGCCGCTTCGTTGTCCTTCGGCTCCACTCGATACTAGGGAGACCTCAATGAACCGCAAACTTCGTGACTTGACGAAAGGTTCCGCAATCGGCCGCCGTTCGATGCTGAAAGGTTCCGTGGTGGGCGGAGGCGTAATGCTCGCGGAAAGCCTCTTTGCAGGCACATTTCCCGAAGTAGTTTCTGCCGCCGATGGCCCACCTAGCGGATCGCAAGACACCAAGCCATCCACGGCGGGCGCGGCGACGCCATTGGGAGAGATTGTGCCGATCAAGCTCGAATACGTGTTTCAAATTCGGATCGATTTCAAGGAACGCGTCTCGTTCCAGACGCCGAATGGCCGGCGCGCCTACGTTCCGGCAATATCCGGCGTCATCGAGGGTCCGAGGCTGCAGGGGAGGGTAGTGCCGCATAGTGGCGCGGACTATGCCGGCAACGGCCGGTTAAACGCCCACTACATGCTCCAAGCCTCCGACGGAACAATGATCTACATCAACAACACAGGGTACCTCTATCCAGCGGACGGCAAGCCGATTGACCGGAACGATCCGAGTTGGGGCGGCGACCGCGAGTTCTATTTCCGCTGCACGCCCGTGTTCGACACTCCGATCGGCCCGCACGACTGGCTGACGCGCACCGTGATTGTGGGCACCGGCAAGCGCCACGCGAATCCGGACTACACCATCTTCACGTATTATGCCGTGCTATAAGGCCGGGGAAGCGCCGGCCAGCGAAAGTGCGGGACGATCGCGCGCCCAGGCATCCCGATTGCCCACCGGGGCCATCTCTAGTAGTCTCTACGATTGCGCTTGGGCCGTTCCTTCGATCTGTGGATGATCCGCGGCGATATGGGGGCGACCTGTGCGCTCGGGAGCTAGACACTTGCGGGGACAATTTCGCCTCTTTCTCTGGATTTCGATCTGTGTTGTGGGTGTGTGTCTCACGTCCTGCCAGCAGCAGATCAATTATCCAGCGCCAGGGCTCACATCCATATCGCCGACGACCATGGTGGCGGGCCAGCCAGCCTTCAATCTGACAGTCAACGGCGGGAATTTCACGCCGGCCTCCGTCGTTTTGTGGAATAACCAGCCGAGAGTCACTCTGTTCACCGGCACCACCGTGCTGACGGCACAGATTCTGGCGAGTGACGTTCAGAATGCGGGCACTGCGTTCGTCGCCGTCGAGACGCCGCAGCCGGGAGGCGGGACAACGCCGAACCCGGCGACGTTCGTGATCTCGGCCCCCCCAAGCCCCGTGCCGCACATCACGTCGCTATCGCCTTCGGCCGTCGCGACCGGCAGTGCTGGGTTCACGCTGACCGTGACAGGGACAAACTTCGTTTCGCAGTCCACCGTGGCGGTGAACGGAAATGGCCGTTCAACAGCTTTCTTGAACACGACCTCCCTGGAGGCTTCCATCCCCGCTTCCGACGTCGGGACCGGCGGCACGCTGCAGATTACGGTGCTCAATCCGCAACCGAACGGCGGCAATTCAAACGCGTTTTCTCTTAGCGTCACCAACCCGGTGCCGGGCATCGCTTCGCTGAGTCCCACTTCCGCGCAGGCAGGAGGCGCAGCCACAACGCTTTCGATCACGGGTACCAGCTTTGTGCCGAATTCCGTGGTGACCATCAACGGAGCGCCGCGCACCACGGTCTTCGGCAGTCCGGCTGGGGTTCAGGCTACGCTGACGGCCGCCGACCTCGCTGCCGGGGGAATCGAGCAGGTGCAAGTGGTGAATCCGGCGCCGGGAGGTGGCACGTCTAACGTGCTGACTTTCGCTGTGAACCCCACCGATACAGCCGGGCTTCCCGTGCTCGTCGATGTGGCGCCAAGCGGCGCGCAAGCGAACAATGGAGTTTGCGGCGCGGCGTGCTCGAGCGGGCCCCCGACCCTAACGACGGCTGGGCCTGCAGTAAGCACAACCGGCCAATTCGTCGTCTTCGCGTCGAACTCGACGAATCTGCTCTCGACCGCGAGCCAACCTAATCTGACAAACGGCGCCAGCGATATCTTCTTTCGCAACACCTGCCTCGGCAGCACTACGACCAGCACCAACAGTTGCACGCCAAGCACGGTCCTGGTCAGCGCGGCCGCAAACGGGGGCGCCGCCGATGGTCCGAGCTCCGAGCCTTCGCTCGACAGCGCCGGGACGCACGTCGCCTACACGTCGTCGGCCAGCAACCTGGTGAACTACGTTGCTGTCGCGGGAGGCACGCGCCAAGTCTATTGGCAGATGCCGTGTACCACTACGACTACGACCTCTTGCACCACGACGAATGCGCCGATACTTGTTTCGCTTTCGGCCGACGGAACGAGCGCCGGCAATGCGGACAGCTACAATCCGGTGATCAGTCCCGACGGGCAATACGTCGCATTTGTTTCGCTCGCGACCAATCTCGTTTCTAATCCGCTGGTGAATGGTGTGACTCCTCAGGTTTACATCCGGACGATCTGCTCCGGCGTAACTCCGTTGACGCAGACTTCGTCGTGCGTGCCTACGACGTATTTGGTTTCCACGCCCGATGGCTCGACACCCGCTGACGGTCCGAGTTCGGACCCGGCGATTGCAAACACGGGACTGTTCGTTTCCTTTTCTTCCGCGGCGACGAATCTCCCGTCGCCCAATTCAAACCCGAGCCGGTATTCGGAAGTTTTGGAAACATCTACGTGTGTCACTGCCGCTTCCGGCTGCGTCCAGACGGTGCAACTCATTTCCAGCAACGACGGAACCACGCCGGCAAACGGCGCGAGCACGCAGTCCGCGATTTCGCCGGATGGTCGCTTTGTGGCTTTTGCGTCCTCTGGCATCAATTTGGTGGCGGGCGTAGGGCCGACGCAGCAAATCTACGTGCGCGACACATGCGCGGAGGTATTGACCATCGTCACCGGCTGCACGCCTTCGACGATCTTGGTCTCCTCTCCGGATACCTCGGCGATGCCCAGTACGCCGGCGAACGCACTGAGCGAAAATCCCAGCATCAGTGAATGCGGCACGACCACGACCACAACGACGGTCTGCTCCGTGGGCGTGTTGATCGCCTTTGCCACCAAGGCGACGAACTTGGCTTCGAATGTCCAGAACGGCGTCGAGAACGTCTTTGTTCGCAGCACTTGCCAGGACGTGACAACTACTACGACCGGGACGCCGCCCGCCTGCACGCCTCGAACCGCGCTCGCGAGCCAGCCTGCGGGGACCGCGCCGCCAACGGCCAACGGGGATAGCGTCGCTCCAATGATCACCGGCGATGGCCACGCGGTCGCGTTCATTTCTTCCGCGACTAATCTCGTCACGAGCGACACCAACGGCTTCGCAGACGTTTTCCTCGCCGCCAGTTCCTTCTAGACTTCGGGCTATTTTGCCGCGCGCGCGGCGATGCGCTGAAGGATGGCGGAGCGCGTAGTGGCGAGTGTGAACGTAAGCGATTCCCGCGGAACGCTGTTCACGTACGGCCCGATAAGCCAGCCGAGGCCCGTGGGAATGTCTCGCGTGAGCGACACGGACTGGCATTCCACGTATGTGCCACCATCCTTTTCTTCGAAGCGCCAGTAGGTGTTCATTCGCCAGAGAAAGCCGCGGTCGTGGCCCTCCGGTTCCAGACGTTCACCGGGTTCGCCGGCATGTTCCACTTCCTGAACCCGCGTGGTTCGCGAACGGCTCCACGCGTGCGTGGCGTCCACAAATTCGTAGTGCACCTCGTGCTGGGTTTCCAGGACTGTTGTAATGACTTTCTTTTTGTAGAGGCGCAGGTCGATCGTGAAGTCGTTTCCGTCTTGGCCGAGAATCTTCGATTGCACGACGTCGGGGTGATAGTACTCCCAGTGGTGATTGTAATCTTGCACAAGGGCGAGTGTTTCCGAGAGCGTGGCGCCAGGAATGAACACGGTGCCGATCCAGTGGTGAATCATTCCGCCGGGAATGAGGACTGGTTTTTCGGGATCGGAATGGCGGCCTTGCGCGCCAGCGTCACCTGAGCCCGCATTCGGGGGCGCAGTTGCCTCGAGGCGCGCGATAACAACATGGCCCGCGCGCAACTCTGCTTCGGCGGCAGTGCGGCGATCGGTTGGTAGCTCTTCGACCCAGAGGTAAGGCTCGCGGCGCGAGAGTTCGGAGGTAATCTGCGCCTCTGTGATCTCGACGTAGCGGTTGAACGCCGCGATGGTCTTCGTCTCAAGGTCCAACGCGCCCGCGGGCGTGCCAAGCGCGCACAGGCCGGCGAGGACGGTCGCAGCTAACTGCCGGGCAGTGCTGTCGGGTCTTCCCGCCACGTGTCGCAATGCCCCGCCTTTCCCGGGCAGCGTGTTTGCGCTTCCCGGCTGATTCTGCAAGGGTTGTCCGCGAGTATCCCGCAATGCGCTTTGTTGAGACGCAAAAACAGTGCCAAATATGCCGGTTCCCGTTTTGACTTTAGCAGGTTCGGCGGGACCTTGTGGGCAAGCCCGTCCTGCTAACGGGGGTCAGAAGGGGTTACGTCGGCAGGAGGGCTTGGGCGGGCTGGGTAGCATGCTCCAGCTCCTCTCGGAGCCGTCGTCCCCGCAACGCAGCTCCCAACCCGCACACTGATGCTACGGAATGCCTATGAACCGGCCAATGGCTCGGGAGGCACATTCTTGAGGTACCGGGGTATTAGTACCCTATGCCTGCGGTACTGGGGCATCGGTTTTTGGCGCGCGCTTTCTGGCAGGTGAAAACCGACCGATCCGGCGAAGTTGGCTCCCGCGACGTACCGAACGGCTAGGCCGGATGAATCGCTGCGCGCGTACAGAGAACAGGTCCTCTCGATCGTCCAACAGAAAACCCCGGGTTATCTGGTGGACGTGCGTTCGGCCGACGAGTTCACCGGAAAGATTATCGCGCCGCCGGGAATGAGCGAAACCGCACAGCGCGCCATTCCGGGAGCCGCCAACGTCCCGTGGTCGCAGGCCGCCAATGAAGACGGCACGTTCAAATCAGCCGATCAATTAAGGCAGCTCTACCAGGGGAAGGGAGTGACGGCGGGGGCGAAGTGGGGCAACCTGATCGGCGCCCCGATTGAGAAAGAAGCCGCTGCCGCTGCGCGGTAAACAGGACGGCTAGGGCAGCGCGTTCGGAGGGACGCCGTTGTGGCGCGCTTCGTCTTCTATGGCGCTAATGTGCGCCTCGATGTCGGCGTGCTTCTTCTGCAGCCGGTGCAGTTCTGCCGGCCACTGGTCCTGCTTCACGCCATACGGTCGCGTCGATTCCTTTGCGTTCCCCGTGGGCGTACCTTCGATCGCTGCCTGAAGCTGCGCGATCTGGCTATCAAGAGGCGGGATTTGGGCTTGGAGCTTGGTTATCTGAGTCTGGTACCACTTCGCGTCACGCCCTTTGGACGCCGGTTTCGCGCTGATCTTGGCCGGTACGGCCTTCGGTTCCGTGAACGTGGAAATCGCGGGACCATCGCGCAAACCGCCTACGTCGTCATTCGTCCAGACTTTCTTAGTGCCCGCAGACGCAGTTGACGTGGCTGGCCCGGACTGCTGCGACGATTGATCTGAGTTGGTCTGGGCGCCGCAAGGAACTGCCGCCGCCACGGATAGAATCAAGGCCGGAAGAAACGCAAGGGTCCGCCGTCTCATGAAACCTCCTCGGGAGAAAGCCCGGGACTCTTCTTCCTAACTTAACACCCAGCTGGGCGGAAAGTTACGGATCTCCAGAGAAGGGTTTCCCAGTTGCCAACTCGTTCCGCACGATCGCTAGGGCTTCCTGCGGTGGTCCGATACGCCGGTAATGGCCTGCGTCGATGGTCTGGTGCTGCTCGAAGGGAAACAGGAATTTTCGTCCGGCAAAATCGTATTGGTACCGCGTCGGCAGCCAAATACCCGGCGCTACTTCGGCCTGCTCCATCGAGACAATCCCGCCGCGGTAGAGTTTTCCCAGGATTCCGCCGCCGAACGAAATGTCGTTCAGCACGTGCGCTTCTCCCCGCACGATCTGATCCTCTTGGTGATCGACCCACACCTTGGCGCTCACGTGTGCGAGCGCAGCCTGAAACATCGAGTGCGGATGGAAGTTTGGATTCGGATCGAGCTCGATGACGTCGCAAGCGTGGCCGTTGTAGTTTTCGCGCCCTACCCAATTCGCTACGTAGGCCTCGCTCGCCGCATCGACGAATTGCGCCCGCTCGCGCTTGCGCTTTTCATATTTTTCGCGTGCCGCCTTGGCCCTTGAGTCATCGGGCTTGGCCATCGTTTCGAGCACGCTTTCGAGTAACTGCAACTGCTGGCGATACTCGGTGGGATCGGCGGGTTGGTTTCCGTCTTTCAGCAGGAGCTTGATCGTTCCCCCCCCGTCCGGCACGACACGATAGGTGTGGTCCTCAATCGTGTGCGGATTCGATCCGCCGCTGCGGTCCACGTAACGCTCGATCCGCTCGTATTGATCGAGAGCTTCATCGTTTCTGTGCTGATTGTCAGTCACGTTCTTGGTGCGGGCGCGGATCTCGGCCTCGGAGGGGCGCTGTGCCTGGGAATCCCTCTGTGCGTTTCCCTCGGAGCCTGTGGCTGGAGCGGCTTGAGGGAATGCTGCCGAGGTTCGCCCAGGGACCAGCGCCGTAGCGGCCAGAGTCACCGCTGAAACCAGAATCGGGATGGCGAGTCTCCTGAGCATGTTCCGGCGTCCCTAGGTGGGATTCTGTCGGCCCGCTGGCGGTTGCAACACTCTATTGTAACCGCGTTTTAATGGCAGACCCGCTTGGTGACGATTCGCACTCAACGTTGTTGCTCCAGCTACTTGGATTTTGGGGACGGGAGCTTTGGCTCAGGAGGGATAACGAAAGTGCTCTGGGCGTTGAGACCCGACTTGCCCTCCGGGCCGAACACATACGGATATCCATCCGGGTCCAACGGAATGCCTGGCAGAATCCCCGCGTCTCGCAGATCGCTCGTCGATGTCGGATAGCGTCCAAATTTCTGGCGATAGTCAGCCGCAAGCTCGTCGAGGTGTTGCTCGTCTTCCTGGGCCCTCAGCACCCGCAGTTGCTCGAACGCCATCTTCCGGATTTGAGGGCTCTGGTTCGACTCGTAGATTTCGGCCCAGATCAATTCCGACGTTTTCAGCGATCCCCCTTTTGTTGCCATGCTCAGTGCCGTCAGCTTCAACCAGGGTGGTGCTTTGGGGTTCTTGCTTGCCTCGAGATAAGCAAGCGCCGCGTTCGGGTAGTCCTTCATTCGCCAGTAGTAAAGAAAGCCCAGGTCGAAATCGAGCTGCCAATCGTCTGGATTTGCCACAATCCCGCGTTTCACCAGTTTGATCGCGAGATCGGTACGTCCCGCTCCCGCCGCACCTTTCTCTGAAAGGAAAATGGCGCCAAAGCGGTATGCGACGATCAGCTTCGGATCGAGCGTCGTCGTGATGTCGAGCAACGGCCAGAGCAGGTCGAAATTGGCATTGCGCGTTCCCACGCGCGAACCGTAATACTGCACGGCGCGCGTCCAGTAGATGTCCCCGAGGAGCGAGTCGTAGCCCAGGCTCAGCTTCCGCACCGCAAACGGCGAACTCATCACCAGCTCTTCCTTCTCTTCCGCGGCTGTGCGCGCCCGCGCATCAATCCGCGTTTGCAGAAGCGCGATGGCCGCGAAGAGCAGGGGCACACCGGCCACGGCCGCCCACAGCGCACGGCTTTGGCTTGGAAGGCTCATTTCAAATTGCGCCTGGAAAACACGGCGGAGGCGGCCACCAGCACGAGCACGACATACAGCAGGGCGTAGAGCGTATTCTGCCAAATCAGCGAGACCGGAATGGACTCACCGTGTGCCGCCGCCGCAATCGCGTTGAAGTTGTGGAAGTTCGGAACCAAATAGTAGAGGACGCGAGTCATGCCCTTGAGGGCGGGATTGTGAGTAAGTTCGCCGAACTCGCGAATGTCTTTTGCAAACACGCCGGTGACATAGATTCCCAGCGTGAAAAGTGTCGAAAGCATCGGGCTTGAGAAACACGAAAAGAATAGCGCGAGGGCCGTCACCAGCGCCAACTCGAGCAGAATGAAATAAACGGCAACCAAGACCAACGCATCCGACCGCACAAACGGCCTGCCCACGTAAAAAAGCGCGGCGGCCAGCCCAAGCGTCATGAACGAAGTATTGACGGCGAGCGTCAGCAGCAGCCCCACATACTTCCCCACGAGAAACTCCCACCGGCGGATCGGCTTCGCCAGCAGGCTATAGAGCGTGCGTTTCTCCATCTCCTTGTAGACAAGGCCCACTCCGATGAAGATCGCCATCACGAGGCCGAAAATCGAAATCGCCGAGAGTCCGAGATTGACGATCACCAGCCGCTCGATCCCGATCGAGATCTGGCCGACCATGATCGCCGCGCCGATCATCATCAGCGCAAAAAAGATCAGATTGTAGAGAACGCGGTCGCGCACCGCTTCGCGGAACGTATTCACCGCAACGACGCCGGGCATCGCGCTCATTGCCGCATCCCCTCGACCGCATGGGCGACCGTTCGCTCGCGCCCCACGACCCGCATGAAATAGTCCTCGAGCGTCGGGCGCAGAGGTGAAATCGAGAGAATCCGCGCCTTGCAGTTCCGCAACTGTTCGAGAGTGCAGTACATTTCCACTTCCGGAATTTCCACGCGATAGCGTCCCCCGATTTGCGCCGCCCGCCCGGCGAAGGCCGGCGGCAACGCGGCTCCGTCAGGCAGTTCGAACAGAATCTCCATCGCGTGCACGTCCATGGAAACGATCTCGCTGGGTGCGCCTACACCTTGCAGCCTGCCCCCGACCAGCACCGCCACGCGATCGCACAGCATCTCGGCATCCGAAAGGATATGCGTGGAAAAAAACACCGTGCGGCCCTGCTTCTTCAGCTCGAGGATGATATCGCGCACCTCGCGGCGGCCGATCGGGTCGAGTCCCGACATCGGCTCATCGAACAAGACCACGGGAGGATCGTGCAGGATCGCCTGCGCGATGCCGGCGCGCTGGAGCATGCCCTTTGAAAATTTGCGCAATTGCACGTTCCCCGCCGACGCAAGCCCAACGCGTTCGAGGAATCGCTCGACGCGCTCGCGCCGCTCGGCCGTGCTGTATCCGGAAAAACGCGCGTAGTAATCGAGCAGTTCGCGCGCCGTCAGGTAGTCGTAGAAATAGGGTTGTTCGGGCAGGTAGCCGATCTCGCGGTGCATCTGGACGTCGTCGATCGACCGGCCGCGCACACGCGCCGTGCCGGAAGTCGGGAATATGAGCCCGGTCAGCAGCTTCAGTGTCGTCGTTTTTCCGGCGCCATTCGGCCCGAGGAATCCGAAGACCTCGCCTTCCTCGACCTCCAGGGTCAGATTGTCGAGCGACCGGCGCACCCGTTGGTGCCAGAATCCGACGGGGTAGTCCTTCGTGAGTCCCAGAATCTCAATGGCTGGCGTATCCATGGCTTCTCATTATGGATTTGTCTTTCAAAGTGGCGCTCATGTCAATATTCTGCTGTTGCTTCGAACAGCACCTCCATGATCTGAAGTAGTGGTCGCTGTGACTCGGAACCACTACTGGTAGACAGTTTCGACACGCACAACCAAACATTTTGTGGTTCGTGTGCGAATTGTTCTTGACAAGTTTTCCACAACCCATGATACTTCGCACCCAGACGCGGAGAAGCGTGAGTCGGTCGTTTTTCCCAGCGCCAATGACCGCCGCGTCGTGACCGGACCGAGTTCAACCGAATAGCCAGAGGGATGCGCCCTATGTACCGCGCCCTTGTACTGCGCGGCTTAGCTGCGCTTTTCTCTCTTTCTGGTTCGGGGCGGTCGTTTTCGGGGGTCGTGACGAACCGCTCTTCCGGCTAAACCCTTCAATAACTCGTGTATCTCTCGGTACGCGAAATAACATTCCGGGTTCCAGTTGGGGTTACAATTGAGATTGTCCCCCGCTCGGCACCTCGGCCAACTATTCGGCGGCACGACTGCCGGCGCGGAGGCAGAGATGGCGGAAACTAGGACGGTCCTGAGTTCTAATTCGCAAATGGAACAGATCACAAATCGTATGACGGGCTTGGAATTTCACCGCCGGTTCACCGACGGGCGGGTGTCTCCCTTCGATGCGGTCGAATGGGAGCGACGCACGGCGCTTATCGGCAATGATAAGGGGCAAGTGATTTTCCGCCAGGAGAATGTCGAAGTCCCCAAGTCCTGGTCGATGACGGCGACGAACATCGTCGCCTCGAAGTATTTTCACGGGAAGCCGAACACCCCCGAGCGCGAGACCTCGGTGCGGCAACTGATCGGCCGCGTGGTGGACACGATTGTCCGCTGGGGCAGTGATGGCGGCTACTTCGCTGGCGCGGAAGCGAAGGGCGCGTTCCGCGACGAACTCACCCACCTGCTCGTCGAGCAGAAAATGGCTTTCAATTCGCCGGTGTGGTTCAACGTCGGCGTGCAGCCCAAGCCTCAGTGCTCGGCCTGCTTCATTAACTCCGTCCAGGACAGCATGGACTCGATCATGAACTTGGCGAAGACGGAAGGCATGCTCTTTAAGTGGGGCTCCGGCACGGGAACGAATTTCTCCACGCTGCGGGGCAGCCACGAATCGCTTTCGGGCGGGGGCATCGCCTCCGGGCCGGTGAGCTTCATGAAGGGTTTCGACGCCTTTGCCGGCGTGATCAAGAGCGGCGGAAAGACCCGCCGGGCGGCGAAGATGGTGATCCTGAATGTCGATCATCCGGACATCGTCGAGTTCATCGAGAGCAAGATGAAGGAAGAGCGCAAGGCGCACGTTTTGATCGAGCAGGGCTACAACTCCTCGATCGACGGCGAGGCCTATGGCTCCGTGTTCTTCCAGAACGCGAACCATTCGGTGCGCGTCACCGACGACTTCATGCGCGCCGTCGAGGAAGATCGCGACTGGTGGACGCGCCAGGTCACCGACGGCAAGCCGGTCGAGAAGTTCCGCGCGCGCGATCTGATGCACAAAATGGCCGAATCCGCCTGGCAGTGCGGCGATCCCGGCATGCAGTACGATACGACGATCAACCGCTGGCACACCTGCAAAGGCACCGACCGCATCTACGCCTCGAATCCGTGCTCGGAGTACATGTTCCTCGACGATACGGCTTGCAACCTCGCTTCGCTCAACCTGCTGAAGTTCCTCGGATCGAACGGCCAGTTCGACACTGAAGGCTTCCGCCACGCCGTGGACATTACTATCACCGCGCAGGAGATACTGGTCGATAACGCGAGCTATCCGACCGAAAAGATCGCGCGCAATTCGCACGACTATCGCCCGCTCGGCATCGGCTACGCCAATCTCGGCGCGCTTCTGATGTCGCTTGCGCTGCCGTACGACTCCGACGGCGGCCGCGATTTCTGCGGCGCCATCACCGCTTTGATGACGGGTGAGTCCTACGCGCAATCGGCGCGCGTCGCCGAACGCATGGGGCCGTTCGGCGGCTACCCCCGGAATCGCGAATCCATGCTCGAAGTGATCCGCATGCACCGCGATTCATTGCGCCCGATCAAGGAAGAGAGCGCCCAGCCCTCGCTCCTTCGCGCCGCCCGGGAGTCTTGGGACACGGCGCTCGAGCTTGGCGAAAAGCACGGCTACAAGAATTCCCAAGTCTCCGTGCTCGCGCCCACTGGCACGATTGGGTTCATGATGGATTGCGATACCACGGGTATCGAGCCCGATCTCGCGCTCGTGAAGCAAAAGCGCTTGGTCGGTGGCGGCGTCATCAAGATCGTGAACAACACAGTGCCGCAGGCGTTGATGAAGCTCGGTTACCCGCCCGAGCAGGTCGCGCAGATCGTGGATTACATCGATGCCGAGGGCAAGATCGAGGGCGCGCCCGGGCTGAAACCCGAGCACCTCCCCGTGTTCGATTGCTCGCTTGCACCGATGGGTGGCGGACGTTCGATTTCCTGGCGCGGCCACCTGCGGATGATGGCCGCCGCTCAGCCGTTCCTCTCCGGCGCGATCAGCAAGACGATCAACATGCCGGAGGGATCGACGGTCGAAGACATCATGGAGGCCTATACGGAGTCCTGGAAATTCGGACTGAAGGCCATGGCCATCTATCGCGACAATTCAAAGCGTTCGCAGCCGCTTTCTGCCGCCGGCAAGAAAGAAGATGAGAAGGCCGCCGCGGCTCCTGCAAAGGTGGCTCCGCAAGCCCCTGCGCAAGCAGTAGTGCCCGGACCGGAGCAGCAGGAGCTCTTTGCCCGCGCCCGGCGCGAAAAGCTGCCCTCGGAGCGGAAGTCGATCACGCACAAGTTCTCCGTTGGCGGCCACGAGGGTTACATCACCGTCGGTATGTACGACGACGGCAAGCCCGGCGAGATCTTCATCAAGATGGCGAAGGAAGGCTCCACACTGTCGGGCATCATGGATGCCTTCGCGCTTTCTGTTTCGATTTCGCTTCAGTACGGCGTGCCGCTCCGCGCGCTCGTCGATAAGTTCGTGAATTCGCGCTTCGAGCCCTCCGGCTATACCGGCAATCCGGAGATTCGCTACGCGAAGTCGATCGTGGACTACATCGGGCGCTGGCTCGGCGGGAAATTCATTTCGCCGGATTACCTCGATAACGCCGCTGGCGCCGAAGCCGAAGCGAGTGTCGGGACTGTGGCTCCTGCGCCCGCTCCTGTCGCCGCCGCGAAGGCTGCGGACCCCGAAACCATCACGCGTCCACGCGCCGCAATCGACGACGCGCCCTACTGCTCCGAATGCGGCATGCTTATGACGCCGAATGGCAGTTGCTACAAGTGCTCGAACTGCGGCTCGACCTCCGGCTGCAGCTGACACAAAACGATCGGTAAGAATCGAAGGGTGGGCGCCCGCAGGATGGGCGCCCTTCGTCCTTCTAGAGTAACAAAGCATTGTGAGGGCAAAAAAATAGGGGGCCCACCCGGGCCCCCGTTCTTGCTCTACCCCCCAAGATTCCGGTTTCGGCGCGACGAAACCGGCCCACCCCAGGACTAGAGACAGCCGAGGAGTTGTTTTGCACGCACGATGCCACCCTGTTGCGTTTTTCGCCAATGAGTTATCGTGCTGTCAGAAATAGAGTTAGCGGATTTGCTGAATGCTCTTATTCCTGCGGAAAGCACCGTAAATCCAGTTTATGAAAGAAACCAAGGCTTAATTCTACGTTCTTTGGAATAATCAATCTGATGTATCAGTTCGATCAGATTTTATAATCGTAAAAATTCAGGCCCCGACGGCGGCGCGCAACGCAGCAGCGAGCGCTTCGGTCCAGCGCTGCACATCCTCGGCGCGCTCGGCTTCGACCATGACGCGAGCGAGCGGCTCGGTGCCCGAATAGCGCAGTACGACGCGCCCCGACTTGCCGAGCGCGCATTCAGCTTCCTTGAGTGTGCGGGCAACCTCTGGCAGCGATTCAAGCGGCGGTTTCGACCGCACCTGCACGTTGACGATCTTCTGCGGGAAAACCTTCATGTCGGCTACGAGCATATCGAGAGGCCCGGCAATCGAAACGAGCGACGCGATCTTGACCGCCGTCAGCATGCCGTCTCCGGTGGTTGCGTCATCGAGAAACAGGATGTGTCCGGACTGCTCGCCCCCGAGGTTCGCTCCGATGCGCCGCATTTCTTCGAGGACGTACCGGTCGCCCACCGCCGTGCGCGCCAGCGTCAATGCGGATTTCTCGAGCGCGCGCTCGAGGCCGAGATTCGCCATTGTCGTGCCGACGATCACGTTGCCCTTCAGCTTGCCGATTGATTTCAGGTAGCGGCCCGCGGCGAGCAGCACGCCGTCTCCATCCACCAGCTTTCCCGACGCATTTGCAAAAATCGCGCGGTCGGCGTCACCGTCGAAAGCCACTCCGAGCGAGGCGCTTGTCTCGGCCACGCGCTTCTGCATGGCTTGTGGATGCAGCGAACCGCAGTCCGCATTGATATTCCGGCCGTCGGGCGCGTCGTTCAGCGCGGTCACATTCGCTCCCAGCGAGCGAAACAGTTTCGGCGCCAGCTTGCTGGCCGCGCCGTTCGCGCAATCCAGCACGATTTTCATTCCCGTGAGCTTTGCGCCTGGAAGAATCGCCTCGCGCAGTCCCGCCAGATAGTCTTCATGCAGTTTCCCGTTGCCGTTCGCGTCGGCGGCGGGGATGGCGCTCTTGGCCGGCTTGCCGCCCTTGACGGGGCCGGTGCCATTGGCTGACAGGATGACGCCTTCGATTTCGGCTTCGACCGCATCCGGGAACTTCATTCCCGACGACGAGATCAACTTCACGCCATTGTCGTGATACGGATTGTGCGAAGCGGAAATGACCACGCCTGCCGCGAATCCTTCGCGGCTCACGAGCCACGCCACCCCCGGTGTGGGCAGCACGCCCGCGGAAACGGGCTCCGCCCCGGACGAGCAGAGCCCCTGCGCGATTTGTTCGGCGATGTGCGGCCCGGATTCGCGCGTGTCGCGTCCGATCAGCACGCGCGGCCGCGCGTCCCGGGCCCGCCCGCGTGAAACAAGGTTTTCGCCGAGCGCGAAACCTACGCGCTCGAGCGTCGCGTCGTCGAGCGGGTATTCGCCCGGTATTCCGCGGATGCCGTCCGTGCCGAAAAGCTGTTTCGCCATGAGGATGGATTCCCTTCGCCTACAAGAGCAAGAAATCAATTTTATCATCGCGCAAGTCGCTCTTGTGGTTCCAACCCGGTGACCTCTCATCGAAATCGTTACCATCGTGCGCGCCGCCCGGGAAGTCTCGGCAGGCGTTAGAGATAAGCGGCGAACCCCCTTATGCGGCGAGGGATGTGCTATCGTACGAAAAATGCCGGTCGAAGAGACGAAAGTCATCGCCCCAAGTTCGGTTAGCGCGCGGATCATTGCCGCGGGAATTGTGATCGCCTTTTGCTACTGGGCATCCACAATACTTGTGACGCTGTTGTTCGCTGTGCTGGCGGCCTATTTCCTCGATCCCCCGGTCTCGTGGCTGGAAAGAATACGCATTCCGCGGGCGCTCGCCTCGCTGCTTGTGGTTCTGGTGGCACTCGCCCTGCTGGCCATGCTGGGCTGGATGCTTGTCGAGCGCTTCGATCAATTCGGCAGCGACTGGCCCAGATACCGCGCGCCGCTCCGCTCCGCAGCCGAAGCCATCGACAGCGAGCTCGCGAATCTTGAAGCGCATGTCTCCGAAATCACCCCGCAGTCCCCCCGTGTCGGCCAGCGCATCGTAACCATCGCTGACTCGCACCCCCTCCGGGACGCCCTGATCGGCAGGCTGGGGTCGCTCTACCTGTTCATCCTGGCCTCGACCTTTGTGCCCTTTCTCGTATTCTTCATGCTCGCTGCGAAGGGCCGGGTCGTGCATGCCACGATGCAGCTCTTCCCGTCGAACGACCGCACCGCGGTCAAAGAAGCGCTCGAGGATGTGACGAAGGTCTTGCGCAGCTACCTGATGGGCACGGCGCTCGTCGGGCTGATTCTCGTTTTCGCGAGTTGGCTTTTCTTTTGGGCCTTGGGCCTCGATTTTCCGTTCCTGACCGCTCTCGTTTCAGGCATCTGCAATCTCGTGCCTTACATCGGTGCCGTGCTCTCGTGGGTGCCGCCGCTGCTCATCGGAGCCACGCAGTTCCACAAGATTGGTCCGTTCATCGGGATCTTTGCGATGCTCACATTCTTCCACATCGTTACGGCCAATCTGCTCATTCCCGCCCTCGTCGGATGGCGCGTACGGTTGAACGCGCTGGCGCTCACCGTGTCCCTGCTGTTCTGGGGATGGATGTGGGGAGCGATGGGGCTTGTCCTCGCGATCCCCATTACCGCGGTCATCAAGGTGATTTGCGACCACGTCGAGGGTTGGCAGCCCGTCGGCCGCTGGCTCAGCGCGTAGGCGCTACACGCGAGCGTGGAGACGCTCGATCGCCTTTCGTAGCACAGCCGGGTCGCGCACCTCCTGAAACGTTCGGATCGCCGCAATCCCCGCCGCTCCCGCGCGAACGCACTCCGCGCCGTTTTTTTCGTTCACGCCGCCAATCGCGATCACGGGAATCCCTACGGTGTGGCAAACTTCAGCGAGCTTTGCAGCTCCCTGCGGCGGCCCAAACTGGTGTTTCGACGGTGTCTCGAACACTGGCCCGAATAACACGTAGCTTGCCCCGGCGCGCTCCGCCTCTCGGACTTCATCCAGGCGGTGACAGGATGCTCCGACCAGGAATCCGGCCGGTGCGTTCCCGCTGCTGCACCAGCGGACAACTTCCCGCACGGGAATAGATTCGCCGCCTAGGTGCACACCGCCGGCGCCGGCCGCCAGCGCCACGTCCAGCCGGTCGTTCACGAGAACGCGCACGCTGCCAGTGCGCACCTCGGCTGCGGTGCGGATCGCAGCGCGCGCCAGCTCGAGCAACTCCCGCCCAGGCAAATCCTTCTCCCGGATTTGCACCCAATCCACGCCCGCCGCCGCGGCCGCGCGAATCCTTGCGACCACGCTCGCGGCGGAATCGGCGGAACGGAGCGCCTTTCGATCGGTGACGTAGCACACGATCGTCTTTCCGGACGATTTCTCGATCGGATTTTCAGGTGCGGTTGGCAACGGCCATCCGGCGGCGAAACGCTTCGAGTGCGAACAGAACGTCCATGAATCCAAGCCCGGAAACCGCCCCGCGCAGAAAGGGACTCTTCACGAAGAGTCCCAGCGCCGGATACTGGTAGAGAAAGTAGTTCGTTTCCCAGAGGTCCGACCACGGGATCAGAATCAGCGCCAGTCCGAGCACCAGCCAGGCTAGCAGAACGGGAACGCGCGCAATGCGGCTCATCGTGGAGCTAGGATTATGGGAGATTCTCGCCGCGCTGGCAACAGCCGGCGATCAGGTTTTCTGCAGGGTCGCGATGCGGTCGGCCACATCGCGGTAGTCGATATTCATCGCGTAGACCTGCCGGAAGTTCTCGAGCGCCGCGGAAGCCTCGCCCGCCATGTCCAGCGATACGCCCAGGTCGTAGCGCAGCGCGAGAACCGTTTCGTGCTCAAGCCCCGGCATTTCGAGCGCCCGCTGATACCACAGGGATGCGATTTTCGGCTCGCCCTTGTCGAGAAACGACAGCGCCAGCAGCGTCGCGCAGTTCATCGCATACGGGAACGGCTTGCCCTTTTGCACTGCCTGCGCCACCCTTTGGAACTCGCCGATCGCCTCGTCGAGCAGGCCCATTTCCCGGTAGGCGATGCCCAGGTTGTAGTGTGTCTCGAGGTCTTCGTCTTCCTGGCCGAGTTCGCCAAGTTCCGAACGGAACTCCTGGAAAACTTCGGACAGCTCGTTGAACGCTTCGACCGCGGTCGGCGGAACGCGAGCGTCGCCCGATGATGGCGCCGCACCGGTGGAATTTCCCGCAACCACGGGTGCGGCCTGTGCCGTTGCTGCCGGCACCGGCGGCTCCGCCGTTCGAGCCGGGCGTGCCGAGGGCGCCTCCATGCCTTCCACTTCGGCTGCAAGCTCGCTGAGAAAATCCTCGGTTGTAGTCGCGCCGGCCTTACCCTGCACTTCGGCAGGCTCCGCAGTCAGTTCGAGCTCGAAATCTCGGTTCGTGGCCGTCGTCTCGGCTGTGGGAGCTTCGTCGGCCGAATCCTCGACGATCTCGAACGCCGTCCCCTCGGAAGCCGCTTCGGCAGCCACTTCTAGGACCTCCAGCGACTCGCTCTCCGCGGGAGCCTCGATCTCGATCCTCTCGTCCTCTTCCGCTTCGGCGTGAACGAGTTCGATGGCCTGCGGTGCGGATGGCGCGGCCGCTTGCTGAGCAGTTTGCGGGGGCTCGGCAACCTCTTGGACCATGGCCTCCCATTCGTCCGAGAGGTCCACTTCTTCTTCCCGGGCTCCCGCCCGGGTCGCCGGCTCCGGCGCTGCTGGCGCTGGCGGTGCCCCGGCCGGCTCCTCGGCGGCCGGCGCTTCCGCCTCAATCGCCACGAGCGGGATTTCGAATTCCCGAGCTGCAGCGGGTGCAGGTTCGGCCTCGGCTGGCGCCTGATAGGTGCTCGGAGTACGCGCCGTCGCTACTGGCGCAGCCGGCATCTGTTCTTCGCTGAGATCGGCTGCCTTCCCGAATCTGCGCCGAAGTTCGGCGAAGCGTTCGGCGTTGATCGTGTCCTCGCGCTCCCGGTGGATCCGTTCGAGCTGCCCGGCGAGTTCGGCCGTCCGGCGTTCGTTGCCCGCGCCGAGATAAAGGTCGAGCAAACGTTCAAGCGTAGGCGTGTGGCGCGGCGCGCTCTGCAGGACGTTTTCCAGCAGATGCGTTGCCTTGTGCGTGAGCCCGTAGCTCGAAAACAGGTCCACGTCCGTCAGCGCCTGCGCGATGTACCGCTGAGTCTCCTCGTCGAGTGGCTCTTCAACCACGCGAGGAGTTGCCGAAACCGCCTCCCCGCCCGTTGACTCCTCTGCCCGGCTAGCTTCCGGCGCAGACGGCTGCTCGAGAGTTCTTTCTGCCGTCACCGCCGGCGAACTCCCGCGGTGTTTGCGAAGCTGATCGAACCGCGCGACCAGACGCTCGTCGCCCTTGTTCCGGTCGATCATTTCCTGCATCACTTCTTCGGCCCGTGCGTAATCTCCCGCTGCCGCATACACATCGACCAGCTTGTCCAGCGCCGAATTGAGGTGGAAGGGGTCGCTCGAGTGCCGCGAGAAATCGGCCAGCAGTTCGAGCGGCTCGGCGTCGCCGGGTAACCCATCGATGACCCTCTCGAGCGCCTTCAGGAAATTGTCCTGTTCGCCCGCCTCGATCATCGGATCGCGCAGTTCGCGCAGCAGCGGGAGAGCCTCGCGGGCCTTTCCGGCCTGCATCAGGGATTCCGCGACCCTCTCGAGCAGCCCGAAGTGAACGCTGCCGTGAATCAGTTGGTTGCGCGCGCGGTCCGCGGCGTTCTCGACCCGGCCGGCCTTGAGCTCGATGTCGATGAGCAGGTTCGTCACCTCGGTGCCCGCGCCGGCTTTCGGATGCTTTTCGAGGATTGCGATCGCCTGTTCGTTCTTGCCCGCCGCCGCGAGAATCTTCGCTTTCAGCAGCAGGATGCCCGCATTTGCCGGATCGACTTCCACCGCCCGCTCGATCAGTTTATGCGCCTCGTCGATTTCCCCGCGTTCGAAGAGCCGCTGTGCGTACCCGAAGTACGTCTGGGCCGCTTCTTTCTTCTGGCCCATCGCGTTGTAGAGCTCCGCCAGGCGCATCTGCACGCGCGGGTTTTCCGGCTCGACCTCGAGCAGCCGGTTCAGCACCTCCACGGCCTTCGGCGCCCGGTTCGCCTTCAGGTGCGCTTCGGCAATTTGCAGGAAGAGCGGCCGCGCCTCGCTCAGCACTCCCTGCTGCACGTAAAGATCCGCGAGCCGCTCGAGCGGCGCGAGTTCGTTCGGCGCCAGCTTCGCAATTTTCTTGTAGATCGCAATGGCTTTGCTGTTGAAGCCGTCGTTCAGGTAGACCTGGGCGAGCCGCTCGAAATATTCGATGGCCTGCGGCATCTCTCCTTGGCGGGCGAAGAGATCACCCACGGTCATCAGGGTGGCCTGATCCTTCGAATCATGGCGGAGGATTTGCTGGTATTCGGCGATGGCCTGGGCAACCTTGCCCTGGTTGAGGAACTTCAGCGCGCTCTCGAGCGCTTTGCTTTTGTTAAACGCCATGGATGGTCCCGCGTGCCCCGGTTGCGCTCGGCCTGGGAAAAGACGTCAGGCCGGAAGCACCAACCAACTTGGAAGGTTAGCACGCGCGAAAAACAAGGGTCTACGCAGGGCCGTCGGCATGGTGACGAAGGGGATAACAGGGCGAATGCCGCTGCCCTGCGATGACCGGCCGCCGTTACCCGCTACGGGGCCCTGCCATCCACCAAGCCGGGCCCGGTTACATCTTCACTTCGCTGAACTGAATGACGGGCTGGACGTTTGTGTAGTTGACAACGTCCGCCTGAATTTCCGCGGCGTGGGGCAGGAACGCCGCCATGAATGCATCAACCGAGTCGAACGTAAGGTGGCCGATGGCTAGGTATGTGGGAGGCGTTCCGGGCTGCGCGCCGGCGACCCCTTGCTCCACGGCCACAGCCTTCATCGCCGGCCCGATCTTTTGCTTTGCCATAGGAATGTGTTTTCGCAGGTAGTACTCCATGTCAAACTTCGCGCCTTCGCCGTTTGGATAAAATACGCCGACCTTGATCATCTCCGTTCCCTCCGATGTATGCGTCGTTGGCCTGAATGGAAAACTCAGGGAGTCGGGGTTCTACGGTCTTCCCTTTGCCCGTTCAGAACATCCGACGGAACCTCGAGCGGCAGGGGAGCCTGCTCCGCTCCGCTGGCCCAGCAGCGCGCCTTCCGCACCGGAGCGTAGGAATACCGGTGGAGCGGCGACGGCCCGTGCCGCCGCAGCGCTTCAAGATGCTCCGGCGTGCCGTAGCCCTTGTGCTGTGCGAGCCCGTACTGCGGGTAGATCTGGTCGAACTCCTCCATGCGGCGGTCCCGCTCGACCTTCGCCAAAATCGACGCTGCCGCAATCGATACCGAACGCGCGTCGCCATGAATCAGCGCCTTTTGTTCGATCGGGAGATCGAGCTCGACGGCGTCCAGCAGGAGGTAATCCGGGAAAGGGTGGAGTTGCGAGATCGCCGCGACCATCGCCTGCCGGCTCGCCTGGTAGATGTTCCAGGCGTCGATGCGGCTCGCGTCGATTTCCGCCACGGCCCAGGCCAGCGCGTGCCGGCGGATGCGCTCGGCAAGCTCGCCGCGCCGCTCCGGCGCGAGCTTCTTCGAATCGTCGAGGCCGACGATTCGCCGCCGGGGATTCAGGATCACGACGGCCGCGACCACCGGCCCGAATAGCGACCCGCGTCCTGCCTCGTCCAGTCCGGCGATGCGCTGCCACCCGTGCTGGCGCGCCTCGCGCTCGTAGCGTGAGGAGCAGAGCCGTCCCATCGGCCACGGATTTTAGCACACGCCCGCTACAACGAAGCGCAGGCATCGTCCCGAAAAAAGAAAAAGCCCGCGCCGGAGAAACCGGGCGGGCCAAACCAAGAATGAAACGTGTTGTTACTCGGCGGCAGCTCCCGCTCCGACCGTCTCGAACTTCTCGACCCGCTTGATGCGCGCGGCCTTGCCCTTGCGCGATCGCAGGTAATTCAACTTGGCGCGGCGGACGCGCCCTTGGCTCACCACGTCGATCGAACTGATCATCGGCGAATGCACCGGGAAGATGCGTTCCACGCCGATGCCGAAGCTGACGCGCCGCACCGTGAAGCTTTCGCCCAGCAACTCCCCGCGGCGGCTCATCACCACGCCCTCAAACGGCTGGATGCGCTCTTTCTCCTTGTCGCCCTCGCCTTCCCTCAGCCGCACGTGCACGCGCACCGTGTCGCCGGGGCGGAATACGGGTAGGTTCTTGCGAAGTTCGGACTCCTGCACCTTGGCAATGATCGGCTTCATTTCTGTTTTCCCGGCAGACCCGCTCAGGTGGGGCCAGCACACAACGCACAACCGATAATTATAGCGAATTGACGCCGCCCTGCCTACACGAAATTAACGTAGCCGTTGCCACGAGGCCAAGCCTGACCGACGCCGAAGGCTCGGCATCGGTCAGGCAGTAGAGATCCGCTAGAGCTAGAAGATGTACTTCAAGCCGAATTGGAGGATGCGCCCCGGAACCGAACTCGAGGTGATCTCTCCAAAGCCGGCCGCGCCGTAACCGTTGCCGGGCTCATTGAACTGTGCGTGGTTGAAGAGGTTGAAGAACTCCGCCCGGAATTGAAGGCTGGCGTCTTCCCGCAATCCCCCGACGGTCGTATTCTTGATGATCGCCGCATCAAAGTTGAGCTGCGTGCAGCACCTCATGATTCCGACGCCGGAATCGCCGAACCCTGTGCCGCACCCGATGAACTGGGGATTCGCCCCGGTGCAGGTACCTGTGTACGGCCCGGCAGCTTCGCTGGGTGTCCCGCCAAACAGCGGCGCCGGTGCGAATGGGCTGGTCGTCTGATTAAAGAACCCGGGGCCTCCGCCAAGTCCATTCACCACGCGTGAATACATACTCCCCGTGGAGGCGAGCGGAATCCCCGACTTGCAATTGCCGAGGGAATTGCAATCGACCGGGTCCGCGAGTTCAACGCGGGAGTAGGGGCCGGTGGCCGGGATGGACGTGCCATACAAAAGGGTCGCCTCGTTGCCATTGGCTCCATCGGTAACACTGAACGGCAGACCGTCTTGAATCGTGGTCACGCCGGAAACGCCCCACCCGCCCAAAGCCTTCTCCTTCCACCCCTCACTCTTGTAGGGCAACTCATAGCTGTAGCTGAGCACAAAGCGGTTGGGGCGATTGAACGCCGCCGGCCCGTACTGCTGCCGGTCATTCAAGGGGTCGTTGGAGGATGCGCTGCCGGAAAGCACGTTGCCGGGCGTGGCAATGCCGGCCCCGGCTTCGCTGGCGTTGATGTCGGTTTTCAGACTGCTCCAAGTGTAGGAAGCCTGAAGGGTCAGGCCGTGGGAAAACGTGTGACGGAGCTGGGCCTGCAAACTGTTGTAGAGATGATTTCCATCCGTCTTCACCTGCTGCAAGTTGCCCGGGTTCACGCCTAGGTACGCGACACGGCCAAGATAATTGCCGCTTGTGTTCTCGAGCACGCGGTTGTTGCCGTTGTCGTTGATCGGAAAGGAACTAGCCGGCCGCTCAAGGTTGATGTTCACCTGATCCGTCGGCGGATTGCATGTCGCGGAAGCTGGGCCGCAATTCACGAGGTAAGCGAGATTCGGATCGCGGTTCCAATCATAAAGGTGGATTCCGTGCGAACCGACGTAACCGATGTCGGCCACCCAACCGCGCGCGAACTCGTACTGAACGTCGAGATTGTATTGCTGGATCTTCGGAGTGCGCATCGCCGGGTCGTCGCCAGAGTCGAGAAGGCCCGAAGCATTGCCGCCGAATTCGTCCGTTAGATTGCTCAGGCCGAACGCGGGATTCGCGTTTGTAAGTTGCGGCGCAACCGTGGAGAAAAGCGTCCGCGGGATGAATCCAAGGAACTGCGGACACGAGGGGCAAAACGGATTCTGGAGGGTCTGGCCCGGATTCTCTCCGACGCCTGTGGCGTAGGGAGGCATATTTCCCAGGATGTTATCCCCCACAAGATTTCCGTAAACGCGGTCAAAGAACATGCCGTACCCCGCGCGTACAACAAGTTTCTCGCCAAACGGTTGCCACGCAACACCGAGGCGCGGAGAAAAGTTGTCAAGGGGAGAGCCGTTCAACAGCGTCTTGTTGCTGTTGACGGTAATGCCCGTCGAGCCGAACTCACCGGTTAGGCCGTTGTATTCGGCCCGGTTGTAATTCTTTTGGACGATGTAGCCCGCGAGGGTGCCGACAGGGTTGTTCAGGAGCGCAGTGCCGGTATCCACCAGACCGGCTTCCTGGGCCCCGAAGTTCGTGAAGACGCCATGCGCGTCGCTGGGCCATCCGTCATATTCCCAGCGCAGGCCCAGGTTCACGGTGAGCCGCCGCGTCACTTTAATGTCGTCTTCAGCGAACGTCGAGTATTCGCTGATGCGCCAGTGATGAGGATTGGGCGAGCCATTGGGCAGCAGGCGATTGGTAGAGTTAATGAACCAACCGGCGGAAACGGGGGTACCTGCGACACCGCTGGCCTCATCGGAGGCAAGGCCGCTGTTGCTCAGCAGGAGGTCGGCCATATCGCCGGCCATGATCCAACCCCGTTCCCTGTTCGGCTGCGCCCAGTTCCACTGGATGCGCTGCGTGTTGACGCCCGCTCGAAACGAATGCTTGCCATGATTCCAGGAAATCTGGTCGCCGGTCAGGAAGCTGGTCTGGATACTCCGGGTCGCCGAAAAGAAATTCCCTCCAGCGCTCCACGATCCCCATTGGGATCCTACCCCGGGAATCCCCAAGCTGCCGATGATCGGGATCAGAGAGTCCTCGCGATTACCGGCAGCGGCCGCTGAAAGTGGGCAAGGCGCGCCGTCATTGACCGCAGGAATGATGTTGAGCGGCGTGATCCCGTCGCCCGCGCAGGCCTGGACTGTGTCGCCGTCTTGGACGTTAAGGTACAAACGCTGGAAGGAGCCGAATACCTCGTTCACAAAATTGTTGGTGACGACCGCCGTGTCCCTCAGAACCGCAGAAGTCGACGCATACCGCGCATCCTCCGGGGCGCCCGGGTCGCAGCCGGTGACAATGCAACTAAAACTCTGGGTTTGCGGGTCGGCGGAAAAGAAAAACTTTTCCGATATAGTGTTCTTGCTGTTCAGCACGTAATCGCTGTTGAGCATGTATTGATTTTCGTTGGCGATCGTAGGTTGCGAAATCGTTGTCGGCGTAGCACACGAGGCGGTAGCAATACAAAAGGGCACGCCACTGGAGTTGTAACGCAAGCTGGGAAGGTAGTAGCCGTTGTTGAAGCCTCCCTGAGCTTGAGGAATCTTCTCCGTCTGCCGCAGGAGATTGATGGCGGTGTTACTGATGTTGGATCCGTTCGGATTGACGAAGTTGCCTGACTCGCCTAAACCGCTGGCAAAGTCGGTCTCGCCCGCAAACGCGCATCCCAGGTATCCCCGGTACGTTGAGTAGGAGCATGACGGATTCGCCGGATTGAAGTCCTGGTGAATGGTGCCCGTGTTGCCGTCAGCGCGTGCGCTCGCGAAGGGAACGCCCGGCTCGTTGAGTGGGAGCAGGCCGACTTCAGTCAAGGAGGTAGCGAAGCCATTGCTGCCGATTCCGTTGAGCTGCCTGGTGCCCTGATACGAGCCAAAGGCGAAGAACTTGTCTTTGATGATCGGTCCGCCAAAAGTGCCGCCAAACTGGTTCTGCTTCACTTCCGGCGGCTTGTTTGCGAGTCCTTCGCTTAGTTCTGAGTGCTTGTAGAAAAAGTCGTTGGCGTTGAAGAAGTTATTGCGGTTGAACTCCCATGCCGAGCCGTGGAACTGATTCGTGCCGCTCTTCGTCACCACGTTCACGTTCGCGCCTGGGTTCTGGCCGTAGGCGGCGTCGTACTGCGACGTCTGGACTTTGAACTCCTGAATCGAGTCCGGATTGGGAATCGGGATCCCGGCATAACTACCTGACTGCGCCGCGCCACCGCTGCCGTAGTTCGTGGTGACGACCCCGTCCATCATGTAGGTGTTCTGATCGGAGCCGGAACCGTTCACGTTGATGTCCATCGTGCCGTTTCCGACCGCCGTGGCGGTCGCGACGTTCGCAGTGACGCCGGGCGAGAGGTCAATAACCTGGGTGTAGTTGCGCGTGCTCAGCGGCAGGTCCGTGACCGTTGTTCCAGAGACCAAGCCTCCCACCGTTGCGTTCTGCGTCTGGATGGTCTCGGCGGCAGTGGACGAAACCGTCACCTCCTGCGTCTGCGCACCGATCTCGAGGCTGCGATTCACCACAGCGGTCTCTGTGACGTTCACGGTGACCGTTGGGACCTCGGCAGTCTTGAAGCCTGATGCGGACAGCTTCACGCTGTAATTTCCGGGCGGCAGCAGGGAAAACTTGTACGAACCGCCGGCGTCGGTCGTTGTCGTGCGTACCTGGCCCGTGTCGAGGCTCGTCGCCGTGACCGTCGCACCGGAGATCACGGACCCGGAAGGATCAGTGACCGTTCCGGTCACCGCTCCCGTGGAAGCGCTTTGCGCCAGACCCGGCGAAACACAAATGAACAGCGCCACCAGGCACACCAGCAGCACGCACGCGATCTTCAGTCCAGCAATTCGTGAATGCATCGCCCACCCTCTTCTCTTGGTGTTGCAAATCGGAATGTGGATTGCGCCCCCCAGGGCGGGTCCGTGCAGGAACAAATCGTGAGGGGGGATTTACTACGCACTTCGATTCTTGTCAAGTTCAAATCGCGCGGTGGAACTGGGGGAGCAGATCGGGGCGGTTGCGCAGCGTTTTCTTGAGCGCCTGCTCGCGGCGCCAGCGGCGGATCTCTTCGTGGTTTCCGCTCATCAGCACTTCCGGCACATCCCACCCGCGAAATGACTGTGGCCGCGTGTAGTGCGGGTAATCCAGAATGGCGTGACTCGCAAGGCGCGATTGGTTCAGCTCTGCCTGTAGGGGCGCTGCTTGCTGCGCCCCATCCGAGCCCTTCCCCATCTCGCTGAAAGATTCGTTCACGGCGGAATCCTCGTTGCCGAGCGCGCCGGGAATCAGCCGGGTCACCGCATCGACGATCATCGCCGCGGGCAGTTCGCCGCCCGACAGTACGAAATCGCCGATCGAGATTTCGTCCGTAGCCAGATGCTCGGCGACGCGCTCGTCAACGCCCTCGTAACGCCCGCACAGCAGCACGATTCGCTCGAGTTTCGCGAAACGCCGCGCCGCCTCCTGCCGGAACGGCTTCCCCGCGGCCGACAGCAGCACGATGGCCGTTCCCGCCGGTGCGCTCGCCCCGCCCAGCAGCGATTCCACAGCCTCGAACAGCGGCTCAGGCTTCATCACCATCCCCTCGCCGCCGCCGAACGGCCGGTCATCGACGGTGCGGTGGCGATCGTGTGTGAACGCCCGCAGGTCGTGGACGTGCGTCTCCACCAGCTTCGCCTCTCTCGCCCGCCGCACGATCCCGTAGTCAAGCGGACCAGCGAAGAAGTCCGGGAAAATCGTGACGATGTCGAATCGCATCGCGCTCATCCTATCGCAAACTAGCGATTGAGGTCTTGCAGGCCTTCGGGAAGAATCACGTCGATGCGCCGCGCCGCCACGTCCACATTCACGCAGATTTCCTGCGCGAGCGGAATCAGCAGCTCGCCGCCCGCCGCGTCCACCACAAGCAGCGGCGGCCCGCCCGTGAACTGCACGTCGCGCACCGCGCCGAGCGCGGCGTCTTTCTCCCGTACTTCGCAGCCGACCAGATCGGTCACGTAGTAGCTGCCGGCGGGAAGCGCCATGCGCTCGGAAAAGGGGATTCGCACCTCCATGCCGGCCAGCTTCTCCGCGTCCGAAATCGAGTCCGAACCTTCGAAGTGGAAAATGGCTTGGCCGCCGCGGCTCTGCGCGAGCCAGCAGGATCGAATCGCGACGCTGCGTCGCGTCAGGTTTGTTGCAGGGGGTGTTTGGTTCGGGCCGGTCCGCGCGTCGTACAGTTCCGCGTGCGTCAGTCGCGTGAGCCGTTCGGGAAACTCTGTGAGGATCTCGGCGGCCACTTCTCCGCGCCGCCCATGTGGGCGCAGGATGCGCGCCACGGTTACCGTCGCCGGTTTTTCAGCACTCACTCGAGAATCTCGAGCGTGAATCGTTTCTTCAGCTTCATCCCGGCGGCGCCGAGAAGCGTGCGGATCGACTTCGCCGTGCGCCCCTGCCGCCCGATCACCTTGCCGAGATCCTCGGGGTGAACCCGCAGCTCAAGAACCGTTACCTGCTCGCCGTCCACTGCGTTGACGTGTACTTGTTCTGGATGATCTACGAGTGCTTTCGCAATCTGCTCTACGAGATCCCTCATTGCCCGACCTCCACAGCCTGCCGTGCCCAGCGGAGATATTCGCGTGAGCGTGTACAAGAACTATGCACATGGCAATCTGTAGACTAGGACGCTTCAGGCGGGCTTAGGGTTGCGCAGAAGGCTTCGGACGGTGTCGCTTGGTTGTGCGCCCTTCGACAGCCAGTACTTTACGCGCTCGCCATCGATCTGCACCGCGGCGGGGTTCTTTAGCGGGTCGTAGGTTCCGATAATTTCGACAAAACGGCCGTTGCGCGGGCGCGTCTTTTCCGTGACGACCACGCGGTAGAAAGGCTGCTTCTTCTTGCCAATCCGGGCAAGGCGAATCGTTAACACTCGAAATCCCTCCTCACTTCAACCGAACTAGTATAGCGGACCCCGCCGCATTCACCAATCGCTATATGCGGCACGCCGCGCTCACGCCAGGAGCCACAGCAGCATGGCCGCCTCGGCGCACTGCTCGATCATCTGCTGGTCGCTCGCTGAAAAGGCGTTGGGGCGCTCGCTCTCGACGTCCACGGTTCCGATCACGCGCCCATCCGGAGAAAGCACCGGGACGATGATTTCCGAAAGCGTGCTGCCAAACGCCGTCAGGTATCGCGGATCGTTCCGGACGTCGCCCACAACGACCGCCTTCTTTTGCTGGATCGCGGCGCCGGTCAGGCCTTTGTCTACGGGAAACGTCGGATACTCCGGAGCGCTCGGGCCGGCCCATCCGATGATCGATACTTGCTCCGGGCCCACGTCGTAGATTCCGACCCAGCGATACGAGCCCAGCTTCTGGATTCGCTCGGCCAGCCGCTTCGCTTTTTCCTTGCGGTCGTCGCCGCTTGCCGCGATCGAGCGAATCTGGCCGAGCACGTTATTGATCACAATCGGCACCGTGGCTCCTATTTGAGTCCGGCGAGTTTGCCGATACCGCGCATCTTCATTTTGGCCATGCTGCCGTACTGCTTCATCATGCGGCGCATGTCGGCGTACTGCTTGAGCACCTGGTTCACTTCCTGCACGCTGGTGCCGCTGCCGCGCGCGATGCGCTTGCGGCGCTTGCCGTCGATCAGGTTGTCGTTGGCGCGCTCGGCGGCGGTCATCGAATTGATGATAGCCTCGATCGACTTCAACTGCTTCTCGTCGATCGACGCGTCCTTCGGAATCTTCGCGAACGGCCCCACCTTCGGCAGCATGCCCATCAACTGCTCGATCGAGCCCATCTTGCGAATCTGCTGCAACTGGTCGCGGAAATCCTCGAGCGTGAAGTCGTTTTCGCGCAGCTTGCGTTCGAGTTCGCGCGCCTTCTTCTCGTCGACGTGCTTCTGCGCCTTTTCGATCAGGCCGAGGACGTCGCCCATCCCAAGAATCCGCCCGACGATGCGGTCGGGGACGAACGGCTCGAGCGCGTCGTATTTTTCGCCCACGCCGACGAACTTCACCGGCGCGCCCGTCACCTTGCGAATCGAGAGCGCCGCGCCGCCGCGCGCGTCGCCGTCCATTTTCGTCAGGATGATGCCGGTAACGCCCAGCCGCTTGTGAAATTCTCCCGCGGAGCGCACCGCGTCCTGCCCGATCATTGCGTCCGCGACGAACAGGATTTCCGCGGGATTCAGTTCCTTCTTGAGCATCGAGAGCTCGTTCATCAGCTCGTCGTCGATGTGCAGGCGGCCGGCCGTGTCCACCAGGATCACGTCGCATGCGGAAAGCTTCGCCTCGCGCGTCGCGCCGCGGACGATTTCGAGCGGCTTGTCCGTGCCGGCGCCGGGCCAGATCGGCGTGCCCGTCGCCTTCGCCACCTGTGCCAGTTGCTCGCGCGCCGCGGGACGGTAGACGTCCGTCGAAACCACGATCGGGCGATGTCCGTGCTCCGCGAGCCATTTGCCGAGCTTGCCCGTGGACGTGGTTTTTCCGGAGCCTTGCAGGCCACAGATGAGCCACACCGACGGCGGCCGCGAAGAGAACTGTGGCTTCGCCTCGCGCCCGAGAAGGTCAGCCAGCTCGTCGCGTACGATTTTCACAACCTGCTGGTCGGGCGAAAGCTGCAAGAGAACTTCGGACCCGAGCGCCTTTTCACGCACGTGCGCGATGAATTCGTCCGCCACACCGAGGTTCACGTCGCCTTCCAGCAGCGCCTCGCGGATTTCGCCGAGCGCCGCGTCCAGGTGCTCTTCGGTGAGCTTGCCCTGTCCGCGCAGATTCTTGAACGCGCGCTGAAGTTTTTCTGTGAGCGTTTCAAACATCGTCGTGTGACCGGTGATCGATTCTAGGTGACGCTCCGAAGACGGTCAAATTTCGGGCCCAAAAGGCCCCCCATTTCATTGACGGGTAAGAGGCACCACGATCTTTTATTTTGAATGACTTACAGCCAATTCTACTCGGCAGCCAGTGACGGGTAAGTGGCAGGGAGAGGAGAGGTCCCTCGGCTCGCGTTGCTCGCTCGGGACGACGACGCTCGCCGGGTCGTCGAATTCTACTCCCGAGCCTGTTTCGGGTACATGGCACGTAAGGGAGAGGTTCTGGATGCTTGAGGCTGGAAGCCGGAGGCTCGACGGACCCGAGAGCAGGCCTGCCGGCGGTCGGCAGGGAAACACCCGGGCAGGGATGGCACCAGCGCGGGCTCCAGTTGGCGCCTCGCACCCGCGGATCGCCATCCACCGCGACTCCCCTTTTTCGTGTTGTCTCTGCGTCCCTCATCGTCCCAATTAGGCTAGCAGCCCGCGCGGACTTTGCAAGCACGAAAGCCTGCGGACTTTTGGGAAGCCGGGAAAAACGATGGCAACCAGGAGGCGAAGGAATGCTCGATCAGCCAGTGCGGCAGCTCAAATGGCCACGACCGAACACGACGATGCGATCAATCGAGAAAAATCGGGAGGCAGAGGGGCGGCTCGACGTGGAAGTCGAGGCGGGCGATTTCCTCGAGCGCGCGATGGAGGACGGCGCTGTCGCAGGGCTCAAGCGTCATCACGAAGGACAGCGCGGAATGTGGGAAGCCCGGCTTTTGGAGCAGCGCGTCGATGCTGACCTGATACTTCGCGAGGATCGCGGCGAGCGCGGCGACGATGCCGGGGCGGTCGCGCACGACGAAGCGCAGGTAGTGCGGCACGGTGAAATCGCCGCTGACCGAGTCCGGGGTTTCCGCCGCGCCCGGAAAAACCTCGGGAGGGGCCCCCGCGCTGCGGGCAATCGCATAGAGATCCGAGATTACCGCCACGGCCGTGGGATCGCCGCCCGCGCCGTAGCCGGAGAAAATCACCCGCCCGCCGAATTCGCCCGTGACCGTGACGATGTTCTGGCTGCCCTGCGCGTGGGCCATCAGCGACTCGGACGGAATCAGCGCGGGCTGAACGGCGGCGGAGAGGCGCGCGCCCTGCGGCGCGTCTTTTTGCGCGAGCGAAATCTGGCGGATGGCGCAATCGAGCTCGCGGGCGTACATGAAGTCCACGGACTGGATCGTCGAGATCGTGCGCGCTAGAATCTGCTCGCTGCGCACGCGGAGGCGCAGGCCCGCCTGCGTGAGGATCACGAGCTTGGCGCGCGCGTCGATGCCGTTCACATCCGCGCTGGGATCGGCTTCGGCGTAGCCGAGGTCCTGCGCCTCCTTCAGCGCGGCCTGAAAGCTCGCGCCGGTGGCTTCCATTTTCGTGAGAATGTAGTTGCAGGTGCCGTTGAGGATACCGGCGATCCCGTAGAGGCGGTCGCCGGCGAGGCCTTCCTGAATGCCGATGATGGCGGGGATGCCTCCGGCGACGGACGCGCCGAATTCGAGGCGTTTGCCCATTTTTCGCGCGAGGTCCGCAAGCTCGGGGCCGGACTCAGAGATGAGCAGCTTATTGGCGGTGACGACGGACTTGCCCGCGCGCAGCGCCTTGCGGACCCACTCGCCCGCGGGCTCGAGGCCACCAACCAACTCGACGACGACATCGACATCGGAGCGGAGCACGTCGTCAGGATCCGACGTCCAGCGAATCTGCGCGGGAAGGCCCGCGTTTTTTTTCTTCTCGATATTGCGATTGCAGATGTGAGTGAGAAGGAGCGGGCCGCCCGCGTCCAGACAGAGAATCTTCGCGACGGAGCGCCCCACGGTGCCGAAGCCGATCAGCCCGATTTTCAGCTTTTTTCCGGCGCTACGAACTTTCTTCGCAGCCTTGTTTTTGGACGAACGCGATTGGGCCAACGATCAGTCACCTCATGTCAAATTGTGTTGCTTCCGAGCCGCCGCGGGAATCCGGCAGCCATGGGCGGGCATGCCCGGCCACACATCGTATCAAAGGCGGGGAGGTTTTCAGACGGCTTCTATTCGGCTTCGAATTGGACGGTGCGCACTGTCGAAAGCGAGCCCGAGCCGTCGTAGGCCTGCATCTCCAGGCGATAGCTTCCCGGCGGGATTTGATCGAGCGGGACCTTGAGCCCCACGGGAATGACAGGGTTTCCCTTTTCGATGAAGGCCGAGGGATCGAGGTTTGGCGCCGAAAAAACTTCCTTCCCGGTTTTAACGTCCACAACGCGATAGCTGACGCGAATGGGCGGCGGATTTGGATCGGTCAGATGAGGCTCGTAGACCTGCGCGTAGAGTGCGACGGAATCGGTTTTCTTGAAGCGATTGCTGCCGGAAGGAACAATTTCCATGTCGCGAACGATCAGGGGAGTGCGATCGGACAGCAGATCGGCCTCGACGGCTCCGCCGATCCCGGCGAGCGGCTCGATGCGGTTGCTGAGGGCGACGGCGCTGAGGCTGAACGTCTTGCCGTCATACGGATCGATGACGAGCGGCGTTTCATACTTTCCGAAGTCCTGGCCTCCGGCGGACAGGACAACCGTGAGGCGATAGCTCCCCGGGGCGACCGCGAACTGATTCGCATAGCTCATCGGCGATTTCAGAAAGTTCTTCCACTCGTCCTTTTCATAATCGTAGGTGATCTGGTCGCTGAAGCGCGCGCCGATGGAGCCATCGGGGTGATAGGCGATGCCGAGAATGTTGATGTCCGCGTGATACTTGCCCTTGTCCTTGGAAAACTGCACCGACGAAGAGGGGATTTCCATGGAGACGTTCACGCGCGCCTCGTTGGGCGAGGTATAGAAAAAGGGTGCTTCGAGGGAGCCGCCGATGCCGCCCGAGGACGCAGCCGTCGCGCGCGCTTCGAGATCCTTCTCGATGGGCTTGCCCGCGAGCACGTCCGAGGGCTTCGCGGTGCAGTATCCGGTGCGGGCGCGGACGTTCAGACCGCCGCGGTTCATTTTGACGCGGAGCGTGTGGCAGGAGCCATCCGGCGAATCCGCAGGCGAATAGCCGAGGAAATAATACTCATCCTGCTCGTGCGCGATCTTGGAAAGGCCGCCCAGCAGGTCGTTCGTGTTCATGATCGGGAAGCCGCCCGTGCCGTCCGCCAGCGCGTACATCACGGATTGGCTCGAAGTGCCCGTGTCGGGGAGCGTGGGAAGGATCATCTGAGGCTGCACGGGGCCGAAGGGATTTGTCCCGTAGGGGTTGAGCATGGGATTGTAACCGCCGCCGACTGGCCCGCCCGTGGGTCCACCCCTGCCCCCGGTGCCACCCGTACCGCCGCCTGACCCACCCGTGCCTCCACCAGAGCCGCCCCGGCCTCCTCCACCACCGGGAGAGCCGCCGCCACCGCCCGGCGCGCCGCCACCGCCGCCCCGGCCTCCCCCTCCCCCACCTCCACTTCCTCCAACGCCACCTCCGCCACGTTGCGGATACGCCGCAAGAACAAGGTGAGGCCGCGCGGCAGGGGCGTCGTCGCGATCAAGTTGGGTGCCGGACGGCATGGGCGCGATCAGGCCGCGGACGTCCAACGGATAAATGGCCACGTTGGCCTGATTGCAGGCGGAGATCGTCGCGGTGAGCTCGGCCTGCGCTTCGGGCGTGAGCGGGAAGCCTTCGGTGAAGAGAACCACGCTCTTGCGTCCGGGAATGGCCCCGAGGTCCTTGGCCAGATTTCGAATCGCGAGCAAGAGGGTATAGATTCCGAAATCGTTTCCGCTATTGAAGAGACTGGGAAGGGGAGGGCCACCCATTTGTCCCATCGCGGGTTCCGGAGAGTCGGACGAGTTGGGCGAAACGGCGGAAGCCTTTGCGTACTGGGCGGCGCGCCTGAGACGATCCGCGTCGGCAGTGAAGTTCTGCACGATGCGGAGAGCGCCCGTGAAATCCAGGACGGCCATCACGCGGTCCGGTCCGGCGTTGGCGTCGACGAATTTCAGAGCGGCTTGCCGGGCGCGCGCCTGATCGCCGAGATCCATGGTCGAATCATCGAAGAACAGAACCATGTAATGGCGCTCGGGCGCCGCGGAGGAGCCGGCCGCGGCGCCGAAGGAAAAGTTGACGACCTGCTGCTCCTTGTCGTTGTCGTAGACGCGGAAGTCGGTGGGCGAGAGATCGTGGATGTAGTTGCCCCTTTTGTCGGTGACAATGACGTCGACGCGCACGATGCGCGACTCGGCGCGGATGACCGGAGCATTTCCGGTTGAAGCTGTCGCAGAAGACTGATCGGCGGAATTCGGCGCGGGCGATTGCTGCGCGTGCGCGGAGCGAGCTCCGGCACAGGCCGCCAACGAGATCCACAGCGCCGCAAGCAAAATCGCCGTCATCTTCCGAAGCTTCATGACGCACCTTCCTTACTCTATCCGCAGTTTACACGCGCGGGCCTAATACGGAATTTCGACCACGCCGTTCTCAGCGGAGACGAGTTCGGCCTTCGAATCGCGGACGACCAGGCGCACGACGTAGTCTCCCGGCTTCACATCGAAGCTCGTGCGGACGGTGACGCCCGTCTGGCTGAGCTTCGCGAGCGTATCGTCGCGGAGCTTCATGGCTATGACCTTTTGCGTGCCGGTGATGAAGTTGCCGTTGCGATCGAAAAGAGCGGCGACGACGGTGAGATCGTTCTGATTTCGTCCGTCGGCTTTGTCGAAATGGATGTGCGCCAGATCGACGCGGGCGAGGACGGCGAGCTTGGCGTCCGACGCGCCGGTCTTGTAGTACTGAGTTTGGAGTGCAACGGGAAGTGCGTGCTGCTCCTCCTGCGAGAAGACTGCGTCCTGGATGTCCCGGGCCGCAACTTCGGCGGGGGTTTCGCCATGCTTCGGCGCGTAAAACCCTTTTCGAGCCTGAATCGTGAGTCTTTGCTTGCCGGAGAGGGCGACCCTTATCGAGTGGAAGTGGCCATCGAATTTCAGGTTCTGCGGGACGAACGCGAGCAGGTAGTAGGCCTCGGGCGCCGAAACGAGCTCGCGAAGGCCCTCGCCGAGGTCGTTGTCGCCGTGAAAGGCGAACCCGCCGGTGCCCTCCGCAAGATCCAGAAGCACCTGCAACTGACTGTTCTGGCCTTCCAGGTGCAGATTCGTGCGAAACCCCTTGGTGACGGGGTTCGCATCAACGGTGGGCTCGCTGATGTCGCCGAGGTCGGGAGTATAGAGCCCGCGCGCATCGAGCGTATTGATGAAAACGTTCTCACGAATCGCGCGATCGACGAGTTCCGAAAACTCGCTCTCGCGATTCGGGTATATGAATCCCGGTGAAATGAATACGATGCCTCGCTGTCCCGGCAAGGCCGACATCCGCTGGACGATTTCCTTGAGCCGGCGAAGCGAGTATCCCGTCTGATCGTCGCCCAGCTCCTCCATGCGAACGGCCGTTGCCTGTACGACCGCCTGCGCTTGCTCGAGTTGAGCGGCTTGCTGAGCGGCGCTGAGGGGTACAGGACTGGGAGATCCGGCGAATACGCAGGCCATGGCGTCCTGAGTGGCGACGTCCATCGTTTGCTGATCGTGCTTGTTCTGAATCTGGTCGGCTTCGTAGTAATCCATGGGCGGACAATCGGCGGCCGCGCTCGGATCGCCAGCCGTGACGCTGCGCGGCTGCAACTCCGCGAGGATGGAACGCAGCTTCGCACGATCGTCGGTGAAGTCGGATTGCATCTGCCCGGACACCGTGAACACGGCCACTCGATCGACAGGCGTGAGTGAGGAGTCGATGAAGCGGCTGGCCGCGTTCCGGGCCTGCATCAGATCTTGTATGGTCAGGCGCGGGTCGTCAAAGAGGAGGGCGACGAAGCGCGATGGCGGCGCGAAGGCCGGCGGCGCGGCGGGGCCGGAAGCGGCCACGTCCGGCCGCACGACGCCCTGAGAAAGCGAGGCCAGCGTCTCGACCGTGAAATTCGAAATGATCTGGGGCTTGCCGTCCTCGAAGAGTTGAAACTCTTCGCGGCCCAGGCCGGAGACGGCGTGGCCTTGCGCGTCGCGCACGACGACACGAACGGGAACCAGATTGACGCGCATTTGCAGCGGGACAGGGTTTTCCTGGGTGCTCATCTCGGGCGCGTTGGCTGCCGAGGGCGCCGGAGCAGAAGGCGGGTTGGCGGAAGGCCCCTGGGGCGGCGCGCCCTGGGAGGATTGGGCGCGCGCGCGGGCCATTCTGCCGGCCGCGGCACACGCGAGCAGAATACAGAGCAAGGACGCGGAGTTTCGAAGATGCCTACCCGCCGGCGCGTTCATTCGGGACTCCCAAACGGAAGCTGAGCGGAGGGTACCCAGCCCGCGGCTCAAGACTGGCCGGAGTTTACATCCAAGTGACGTGGAGATAAATCAGATTGTTGGAAGCGCGCTGCGCCGGAGGAGGCCGGTGCTGGACCTCTTTTTTCTTGACCGCATGGCGCGCTTGGCGTACCGTCGCGCGGAAATCCGGCCTGCGGCGACGAACGCTGCGGTTTGCAGGCAACGAACACTTCTCGCGTACAGGAGTTGGCAATGGAGCGTCCAACTGGCGTAACAATCCTTGCGGTGCTGGGCTTCATCGGAGCGGGGCTGTTGGTTCTGTTGGCACTCGGCTGCCTGCTGATGGGCGGCGTGATTCTTGCTCGCATGGCCCGGGGGCCGATGGGGATGATAGGGGGGATCGGGATCGCGTTCGTCGCGGTATTCTGCCTGATTTTCGCCGCCCTCTATGTGGTGATCGGTGTTGGGCTGTGGAAACTGCAGAACTGGGCCCGAATCCTGACGATCGTGCTGGTGGGGCTCGGATTGGTTATCCAGGCCCTCGGTCTGCTGGGCGCGCTCGCACACTTCCACCCGATCCTTTTCGTGTGGCGGGCGATTTTCGTGGCGATCGATGTCTGGATCGTCGTCTACTTGCTGAAGCCGCACGTCAAGCAGGCATTCGGCGCGACGGGCTTCTGAGTCCGACGAACGGGCAGTCCAAGTATGAGAAAATTAAGCGCGCTTAGCCCACGAGGCCAGCACACCTCCGCGACTTTGGGTTGAGTATACGGACGAACCCATGAAGAATACGGAATTGGTCGTCATACGCGACTATCGAGACAAGCTCGAAGCTGAACTCGCTCACGGCGCGCTGCAAGCCGCCGGGATCGAATCGATGATCCGCGGCGACGACGCCGGCGGCACCGAACCCGGCCTTTGGATGAGCGGCGTCAAGCTCCTCGTCCGAGCCGAGGACGCCAAGCGAGCCGCCGAAATCCTCGGCCCCGCAACGTAGGCAGAGGATCTCCGATGCAGCGAGCCTTCCTTGACCGTGCTGCGGCGGTCGCATACACTAGACAATTCGCTTGAGGCCGCGAAGCGCCTCCGATGAGCGCAGTCCGCCGCTGACAGAAGGCCAACCAGCAGAGGAGAGAGATCGTTGCCGAAACGCACATATCAGCCCCACGTGCGCGCCCGCCACAAGAAGCACGGGTTCCGCGCGCGAATGAAGAGCCAGGGTGGACGGAAAGTCCTTGCGCAACGCCGCAAGAAGGGACGCCACAGTCTCACGCGCGTCTGATGCGCCGCGGCAGGACTTGCCGCGCGCCTGCCGCTTGGTGCGCCGCGCCGAGTATGACGCGGTGTATCGCGACGGCCGACGGCGGTCGAGCCGCCAGTTCACGGCTTTTCTTCGCCCCAATGACCTCGATCTCAGCCGGTTCGGCTGGAGCATCAAAAAGGCGCTGGGCAGCGCGGTCCGGCGCAACCGCATCCGGCGCCGGCTCCGCGAAATTTTGAGGTTGCACCAACAGGAGATTGCCCCGGGATGGGACATCGTGATTCATCCGCGCAGTTCGGCAGCGACGGCGGAGTTTTCGTTGCTGGGAGCGGAGTTGCTGGCGCTGCTGCCACACGCGGAACGGCCGGCGCGATAGGCTCGGCGGCCAGGTCGATCGGCGCGTGGGCGCTGCTTTTCGCCATCCGGTTCTACATGGTGCTGCTCTCGCCGTTTTTCGGCGGCGCGTGCAAGTTCCATCCCTCCTGCTCGAATTACGCGTACGAAGCGGTCGCGCGCCACGGCGCCCGGCGAGGCGGCGCGCTTGCGGTGAAGCGCCTGCTGCGCTGCCGCCCGTTCACGAAGGGCGGATTCGATCCGGTACCGGAGCCGGAGGAACTTCAGGGGCTAAAGGCCTCGACCTGCCAACCTGTTGCTGGGCCAGCTTCGAACCTTCGCGGACTGGAGCGGTTGCAGTGAAAGAAGAGATGTCGGACCAGACCCGCGGGATCATCTTCGTTGTTATCGTTGTCGCGATTACAGTCCTCTGGCTGCACTTTTACCAGCCTCCCGTTTCGCCGCAGAAACCCGCGTCGCCCGCGCAGCAAACGACGCCCGCGCAAAACTCGAGCGCGGGGCAAGCCGCCGCGATGGCGACGGTCCAGGCGCCGGCCCGTCCCACCACCATTACCGCGATCCAGGCGTCGGCGGAAAAGACGATAGCCGTGGAAAGCCCGCTGTATCGTGTCGAGCTATCGAATCGCGGCGGCGTGGTGCGAAGCTGGAAGCTGAAAAAATACCTGAACGACGAAAAGCCTCCGCAGCCGCTCGAACTGGTCAACGCGAGCGCGGCAGCGGAACTCGGATGGCCCTTCTCGCTGGTGCTTTCGGACAAGCAGTTGGAAGCGCAGGCGAATTCGGCGCTCTACTCTGTGACGCCTGATTCCGCAAGCGCAAATGCGCCTGCCGAGATCACATTTCATTGGAGCGACGGCCATCTTGACGTCGCAAAGAAACTAAAGTTCGCGCAGGACTACCAGTTGTCCGTCGACGTGTCCGCGACACTCGACGGGAAGCCGCTGCCCGTGGCGGTCGCGTGGCGCGGCGGATTCGGCGACCGGGCCGTTTACAAGGCCCCGACGCTGGTCAACGTCTTTTACAAGCAGGGCGGCAAGCTGAACCTGCTGCAATACAAAAAGCTCGGCGTTTCCGGAAACCAGAGCGAGCCGCTCGAGCAGTCCGGCCCGATGGAGTTCACCGGCATCCAGGACCAGTTCTTCACCGCGACGTTCATTCCCGATGGTCCCGACGGGACGGCGCTCTCCACTTGGCACTGGACGCAGTATCACGGGAGCGAACCGGAGGCGGAGATGGCCGCGGGCACGGCGAGCGCCGGGCCGCTGCAATTGCGGCTCTACGTCGGGCCGAAGGATCTCGCGCTGCTGAGCAAAGTGCGGCCGTCGCTCGAGGAGCTGATCAATTTCGGCTGGACAGGAATCATCTCCAAGCCGCTGCTGTTCGCTCTGCAATGGATGCACAAGTACATTCCAAACTACGGCTGGGCGATCGTCGTCTTCACGCTGCTGATCACGATGGCGCTGCTTCCCATTCGCATCTGGACCTTCCACTCCGCGCGGAAGATGCAGATGGTGGCGCCGGAAATCAAGGCCATCCAGGACCGGTACAAGAAGTATTCGATGAGCGATCCGCGCAAGCGGAAGATGAACGAGGAAGTGATGGCGGTGTACCAGCGGGAAGGCATCAACCCGGTCGGAAGTTGCCTGCCGATGCTGGTACAGTTGCCGTTCCTGTGGGCGTTTTACCGGATGCTCAACGGCGCCATCGAATTGCGCCACGCTCCCTGGGTCTGGTGGATTCACGATCTCTCCGCGAGAGATCCCTATTACATTCTGCCGGTCGCGCTCGCGCTGACGACGTACCTGATGGCGAAAATGACTCCGACGCCGGCCACGGTCGATCCGGCGCAGCAGCGAATGATGACGCTGATGCCGTTGATGACGGCCTTCATTTTCTTTTATCTTTCGAGCGGGCTGAATCTTTACTACTTCACGAGCACCTTGATCCAGTCGGTGCAACAGTGGTATTTGAATCGGGCGCAACCGCTCCCTTCGCGGAGCAAATTCAAGAAGAAGAAAGAATGAGCGACGAACGAGCGCCGGTCGCGCCCAAGCGGCCGGGCAAAACCGCGAACATGGGAAATGCGCCGGGCGATCTGCGGTTCGACCGCGAGCGCGCGACGGCGGAACTGAAACGTTTCGCCGATCTCGTGGTGCGCGAGACGGGACTCGCGATCGAGTACGACATCGTTCCGATGAGCGCGGACGGCGCGCCCGATGGCGAAGGGCTGGTCGTGGCGTTTCACGGCGCCGATCAGGAGCTGCTGCTCGAGCGGAACGCCGAGCTGTTGCTGGCGCTCGAGCATCTGGCGCATCGCTGGCTGCGGCTGAGTCCGCAGCTGCACGATCGCGTGCGGTTCGATTGCGGTGATTACCGCGCCACGCGGCTCGAGGAGCTGAAGCTTTCTGCACGCGTAGCGGCGCAACGAGTGCGCGAGACGGGCCAGGAGTTTCGTTTCAGTCCGATGTCGTCGCGCGAACGGCGCATCGTTCATCTCGAACTGAGCGGCGCGCCCGGAGTGCGCACGGCCAGCGAGGGCACGGGCGAACGCCGTCAGCTTGTGATTTACCCTGTCAGCAGCAGGAAATAGCGCCTCTCACTTTTGGTCCCACCCAACGGCCGGAAAGAACGCCGGCGAGCTTAAATCTCGATGGCGTAGCCCTGTTTGCCGACGTTGAAGCACTGCGTGGCGCCGAGGCGTTCGGCGAGGCCCGCGGTTTCGTGGATGTGGCCGCAGAAGAGATAGGCGGGCTGCGCGCGCTCGACCCATTCGCGCAAGGCGGGGCTGCCGGCATGCTTGCCCGGAGCGTATTCGTCCAGGGTGTTCAGCGGCGGAAAATGGACGACGAGGTAGAGCGGCCGAATTCCGTCGAACGCCGAGAGCGCCTTCGCGATTTCCGCCTCCGAATACTCGCCGGGCGTTTTGAACGGCGTGATATTGCTGTAGCCGAGGCCAGCCCACTGCGTGACGCCCTTCGCGGATTCGAGCGGGCGCACCTGCCGGTGGAAATCGACGAATCCGTAACGCCGGCAGAACTCGCGGATATCCTCGTGGGTTTCGTGGTTTCCCGGTAGGACCCAGAGGCGCTCGCCGAGAGGTTTAAGCACTTCGCCGCAGCCGTGGAGACCGCGGCCAAACGTGGCAAGATCGCCCGCGCAGATGTAGAGATCGGCCGGCTGCGCCATCAGACGCTCGATCGCGGGCAGGTCGCCGTGAATATCGCTGAAGACGAGAATTTTCACGGCGCATCCTTTGTTTGCGCCGGGCGGGGTGGCAGGGGCGGCTGCGGCACCATCTGCCTCATGCCGCGCCGGAGCATGCCGTTCGTCAGCCAGCCCTCCTCGATGACGTTGCCCGCTTCGTCGAATACGACCTGGTACGTGAAAGGCTGCGGACCGCGGCGGCGGCCGTCCGAGAACCGATTTTCGCCGAGCTCGACGACGTGACGGCCGCCCTCCGTGAAGCTCTGAATCGACGGAAAGCGCGCGAACTGCCAGTAAAGCGTAACTTCGGGGAGCAGGAAGGCGCGCCCGATGTAAGCGTCGGGCGGCGAATCGGGCGTGAAGCGAAAGCGCGAGGCGTTTGGCTCACGCAGGTCGTATTGACTTTCCCAGAGGCCGTTGGGGGAACGGATCGCGTCGCCCCAATCGAGCAGAGACGGCGGGATCGGCAGCGCGCCCATCCGGTCGGCCACGATGTGGTTTTGATCCGCGAACGCCCGCACGCGCAGCATTGCCGTATGATGCGCGAGCGAGCAGAAGAAAAGATACGCGATCATCACGCAGGTCCCGGCCTGGCACCACGCGGCGCGCGTCACGCCGAATCCCCAGCCGCCCTTGGCGGGCCCGAAGAACAGCAGGGCCAGCACGAGGCTCACGAGCCCCGCCACCCACAGATGGAAGGGATATCCGGCGGCGCGCGTGAGGACCCACGCCACGAGCGCGCCAAGAGTGAACGCGATCCACATCCGCACGGCGCGGGGGCGGCTCTTCGCGCGGTCTCCGTAGATCCAGGCGACGATCTGCGGCAGGAGCACCGCCGAAGCAAACGAAAAGTCGATGATGAAGAGCAGGTCCCACGCGACGCGCGTATTCGAGAGCGGATACCACATGCGCGTTCCGAAGGACGTCATGCCGTCGAGGATGATGTGGCTCGCGATCCCAACCCCGTAAATCAGAGTCAACATCCACCAGGACGGGGCTTCGAGATCACGGAATCGCGGGAAGCGTTTCTTGAGCAGAGCGAGAACGGGCCGAGTCAGCCAGGCGAGAAGGGCGGCGAAAAACGGCAGCGCCACGAAAGAATGCGTGATGCTGCGATGGTACTTCACGATCGCAAGCGGATCGTGTTCGACGAATTCAGCGAAGCCTTCGTAAAAAACGTCCACGTCGGGGAAGACCGCCCCGAGGATCCCCGCAAAGATCGCCACTTTTTCATGGCGCTTGGAGAGGAATCCCTTGGCGAGGAGGGCGCCCGTGATTCCGTGCGTTACTGGGTCCATGAAGGGTTCAAACGGCGAAGAGTGTACACGATTCGGCTTGGCTCAGGCGACTTCGATCAGGGGCGAGCGTTTCGGAATCACTTCGCCGATCATGCGTACGGGGACGTTGCGGCGCTCGAATGCCGCAATCGCCGCCGGGACGGCTTCGGGCGCGACGGCGCACAGCAGGCCGCCGGAGGTCTGCGGGTCGAGGAGCAGGGCGCGGAACTCCTCGGGAACCGAGGAAGCGAAGACGACGCAGCCCTCGAGAAACTCCCGGTTGTTCGCCAAGCCGCCGGAAAAGAACCTGTTGCGAGCGGCCTCAATCGCGCCGGGAAGATAGGCGATACGCGTGGGGTCGATCCGAACCGAGACGCCGCTCCCGATGGCCATTTCGCGCGTGTGACCTAGAAGCGCAAAGCCGGTGACGTCCGTGACGGCGTGGACGGGCTTGGGGCCCTGGGCTGCGTCGTCGATTTCGTGCAGGGCGTCGGCGGCGTCGCGGTTGAGGCGCGTCATCGAAGCCGTGGAAGCAGCGACCCACTCGGATTCCGCGCGATCTTGCTTGAGCGCCGTGGAGATGACGCCCGTGCCGAGCGGCTTCGTGAGCAGGAGCGTGTCGCCCGGCCGCGCGCCCACGTTGCGCCAGACCTTGTCCGGGTGAATCAGGCCCGTCACGGCATAGCCGAATTTCAACTCGTCGTCGCGGATCGAGTGGCCGCCGACGACCGTGCAGTTTGCCTCCGCCATTTTCGCGAGGCCGCCGCGCAAAATTTCCTCGAGAAGTTCGGGCGGGCGCGAGGCGGGAAAGGCGACGATGGTGAGCGCCGAAATCGGCCGGCCGCCCATCGCGTAGACGTCGCTCAACGCGTTTGCGGCGGTCACCTGGCCGAAGAGATACGGGTCATCGACGATCGGGGTGAAAAAGTCGACCGTCTGGACGATGGCGAGATCTGGGGTGAGGCGATAGACGGCTGCGTCGTCGCTGGTCTCAAACCCGACGATCACGTTCGGGTCGCTCTGCCGCGGCAGCCGCTTTAGCACGTTTTCGAGGATGCTGGGGCTGAGCTTCGCCGCGCAGCCCGCGGCTTTGGCTGTCGTCGTCAAGCGAATCGTCTCTGCCAATGGGGTAGCCTCCAGAAGCGTCGTCCGTGTCAATTATAGCGCGACGCGCGGGTATCTTACTCCCATCAGCAAAGACTTCACGCGAGCTTCTTCGCATTGATTATTCGGTCGTATTTTCCAGACCATGAAACAACATGCGCCACTTGGTTAGGTTCTAATTGAGGGAGATCCCCTGGCTCCCCTTGCCTGATCAGTGTGGTTCCAGCCCATTTATCACCGCGCATGATGACAACAAATAGAGCTGTTTCCTCCAGAAGCTGCCGAACGACATCAAGCATTTCTGCTTCGTCATCGACGTAATAGCACATCGAGGGCGGGCTGAAGCGTATCCACAAATCCTCACCTGTGGCGGTGAAAATGACGAGGTGCCCAGCATTTGACCCTATGGGCGCTGGAACTGCTGCTTCGAGGTCGTCTTCGCCGCAAGTCCCGAAGTACTCTGACCACTCTGGATATGCCGCAATCAGAGCGGTCCAGACCCGCCGCGCTAAGGGGTTTAACGAGTCCACACTGGACATGGTCCACCACAGACCTCAGCAAGATTGTGGCATGACTAAGTCGCTCGCTGGAGGATTCATCTCAACCACTTCTTATGCCTGATAAAGGGGGCGGTCTCAATGGGTCGACGCAACACTAGCTCAAAGTCCACGTGCCAGGAGTCTACGAAGCTAAATTCGTTCAAGGGCGTTGATGTGAACGGAACACTGCCCTGCTTAGGTTCTGATTGATCGTCGAATCAACTGATTAGATGGTGTTGCATCGACCGTCTGAGCTGGCAGGTCCAACCGGACGAGTGCCCCTGACTTCAAACTGACCGATCACCCGTATTACCCCGAAACGGCCAAAACGGCGCCGCCGCTGTAGAATCGAAGAAGCACCGAGAAGACATGACCGCAAACGGAAAACGAGTCCCGCCCGGGCCGAAGGGCCTGCCCATTGCCGGCATGGCATTCAGCCTCCGCAGCGATCCGCTCGGGGGGTTGCGCCGCATCGCGCGCGAGTATGGCGACATCGTCCGCTTCCACGTGATGAGGCAGGAACGCATCCTGCTGAACCATCCCGACTGGATCAACCAGGTTCTCGTCATCCAGCACGGCAAGTTCCACAAAAGCGAGCTGACGCGGCGGATCACCGGGCGAATGCTCGGCCAGGGACTGCTGATCAGCGAAGGAGAATTCTGGCGGCGGCAGAGGCGGCTGGCGCAGCCGGCGTTCCACCGCAATCGCGTCAACGAATACGGCGTGACGATGCTCGATATCGCGCAGGCGCACGTCCGCGAGTGGCGCGACGGTGAAGCGCGCAACATGGCGCAGGAGATGATGGCGCTGACACTCGAGATCGCGGTCCGCACGCTCTTCGGCGCAACCCTGCCCGCGGAGGCGCGCCAGGTGGGCGAGGCGATGACCTTTTTGATGCGTTATTCGCTGCGCCGTCAGCGGACCCCGTTTCGGATTCCGGAAACGTGGCCCACGCCCGCGAACCGCCGCGCGAATCGAGAGCTTCAGTTCATCGATTCCCTCGTTTACTGGATTATTTCGGAGCGCCGGAAGGAACAAAACTCGAATCATCACAACGACCTCCTCGCGCTTCTGATGAGCGCCATGGATGACGACGGCAGCCAGATGACGCCCGAGCAGCTTCGCGACGAAGCGATGACGCTTTTCATCGCGGGCCACGAAACCACCGCGCAGATGCTCGCGTGGACCTGGTACGCGCTCAGCCAAAACCCGGCGGCGGAAGCGCGCCTGCACGAGGAACTTGATAGCGTCCTGGCCGGGCGCCCCGTGGAAGCGGCGGACCTCGGACGCTTGCCCTATCTGCAAGCTGTGATGAACGAATCCCTGCGGCTCTATCCGCCCGCGTATATCATGGCGCGCGAAACGATCGAGCCTTGCGAGATCGGCGGATACGAATTCCGGCCGGGATCGACAATCATCTTCTCGCAGTGGGTGACGCAGCGTGACCCGCGCTACTACGACGATCCGGACGCGTTTCGCCCGGAGCGCTGGCTCGACGGGCTGGCCAGCCAGTTGCCTGCCGGCGCGTACTTCCCGTTCGGCGACGGGCCGCGCCGCTGCATCGGCCAGGGATTTGCCCTGCTGGAAGCGGCGATTGTGATCGGGACGCTGGCGCGGAAGTTCCGATTCAGACTCGTCCCCGGGCACCCGGTTGTGGCCGAGCCGCTCGTCACGCTGCGCCCGCGCCACGGGATCCAAATGACGCTGCACGCGCGGACTTAGTGCACGAATTCGCCCTGCCCGCCGTTCGCCCACGGATCGTAGGTCAAGGCGAAGCGAATCCGATCGGGAATCGACGGATGCGAGTAGAAGAGGAAGACATCCACGGGATTCGGCTCGGGATCGGCGAGATCGGTCTCGCCCAGAATCTGAAACGACTGTGCAGCCACCTGGCCTGAATCGGGCGTCAGGCCGTGCGTTACCTCGAGGCCATACTGGTCCGCCTGATGCTCGTAGTGGCGGCTGATGGCGCTGGTGGCGGGGCTTGCGAGGAAGCCGAAAACGCTGAGCAGCAGGAGCAGGGCCGGCAGCGACGCCCAATCGTCCAGGCCGCGAATCTCCCATCCGGCTCCCCATCGTGCAAGCATCCAGCCGATGCAGCGGTAGCCGAGATAGAAAAACACGAGGAAGACCACCGCGTTCAGGGCGATCAGTTGCGGGATATGGTTCAGCACGTAGTGTCCCATCTCGTGGCCGGTGACGTAGACGATCTGGGGGGTGTTCATCTTGGCGATCGTCGTGTCCCAAACGACGATGCGCTTCGAAGCGCCGAACCCGGTCACGTAGGCGTCGAGCTCCGTTGATTTCGCGGAGGCTCCCATCCAGAACATCCGCTCGGGCGGAATGTTTCCTCCCGCGCGCTGCACCATTTGCTCGAGAGAGACAACGAGAGCAGGGTCCTTTTGTGCGAGGGGTGTGAACTTATGGAACATGGGATCGATGATCAGCGGCTCCAGGAAAAAGGCGAACAGCAGAATCGGCACGGAAACGAGCCAAAAATAGAACCACCAGCGGCGCGGGCTCTTGCGAATCACCGCGTAGAGAATTGAGATCAGGATGATCCCGAGGACCACGTTGATGAATTCGCCTTTCGCCCAATCCCACGTCCAGGAACCCCATCCCTGCACGGAGAGCCCATACTTCCGGTTGACCCAGTTGTCGTAGATTCCGGTGGGCAATCCCAGGACATCGGTCGTCAGGACGAACAGCGGTGAAAAGACAAGTGCCTGCACGAAACGGTTGGACGAAGCGCCTTCGGCCCACGTGCGGTATTTCGGCGAGAGCTTCCACCGGAGCACCAGCCAGAGCACCAGCAATCCGTACACGAAGCTGATGATGGCGAACCGGAAGCGAATCCGGCTCAAATTGCGAGCCTTCTTGTGAAGGTCCGGAGGAAGCGTGTACGCGGTGACCTTCCGCTGAGTTTCCTGCATTGGCGCGGGGGATGGCGCCAATTGCGGCGCCGTCGTCGAGGCCGGGGCCTGCTGCCCGGCGAACGCAAGGTCGCGGGAACCTGCCGCGTGTGCGAACAATGGACGCGCGTACAACGCAGGACCGAAGACGAATGCCAGGGCCGCAACAACGAGTGCCAGCCTCATGGCTCCTCCTCATCAAGCGGGTTGCGGGGCAGAGTATCCCTTCTGCTTTGATGCCGCGCAAGACCTTACGTCGCGCAGCCTGGGCGGGCTTCCAGCCAGGACTCTGGCATAATACCGGCTGCCATGTCCCCCACCACTGCCAGTCCGCTCCCTACCGTCAATCGCCAGTTTGTTCTCGCCGCGCGTCCCGTTGGGATGCCGAAGGAGTCGGACTTCCGCATCGTCGAAGCGCCGATTATCGCGCTCGCAAACGGCCAGATCCTTGTACGCACATTTTTTCTGTCGGTCGATCCCTACATGCGCGGGCGGATGAACGGCGTGCGCACCTATGCCGATCCCGTTGACATCGGACAAGTGATGGTCGGGGGAACTGTCGGCAAGGTGCTGCAATCGTTGAATTCGCAGTTTCAAGCGGGCGACATCGTTGTGGGCTATTGGGGCTGGCAGGAATACGCGATATTGGACGGCCGCGGCTTGCAGAAATTGGACGCGAGCGGCGCGCCTGTCTCAACCGCGCTCGGCGTGCTGGGAATGCCCGGGATGACAGCCTACTTCGGTTTTCTCGACATTTGCCAGCCGAAGCCGGGCGAGACCGTGGTCGTATCGGGCGCAGCGGGGGCGGTCGGTTCGCTCGTCGGCCAGATCGCGAAGATCAAGGGCTGCCGCGCAGTCGGAACCGCCGGCAGCGATCAGAAGGTCGCGTGGCTGACCGGCGAGCTGGGCTTTGATGGCGCGTTCAACTACAAGACCACCGAAGACTACGTGGCCAAGCTGAAAGAGCTTTGCCCGAAGGGAATCGACTGCTATTTCGATAATGTCGGCGGGAACGTGACCGACGCCGTGCTTCCAGTGCTGAACGTCAGGGCCCGGATTTCGGTCTGTGGCCAGATTTCGCAATACAACGCGGCTAATCCCGAGTTGGGCGTGCGGCCTTACGTCTATTTGCTGAGCAAACAGTCTCGCGCCGAGGGTTTCATTATCTCGCAGTTCGCGGACCGCTTCCCCGAAGGCATCGCCCAGATGGCGCAATGGCTCAAAGAGGGCAACCTGAAGTACCGCGAGCACGTCGTCACGGGCTTCGAGAATGCCCCGCGCGCGCTCATCGGCGTGCTTCAGGGTGATAACACGGGGAAGATGCTCGTTAGATTCGCAGACGCCTGATCGCTGATCTTCAAATTCCTGCCGAAGGTGCCGGAGAGGACAGTTGCCTCTTTGGATGCCGTCTCTCGCGCCGTTTGCAACGGACGTGCCCCCGCGGCTAACATGGTGGGCGGGAAGCCGCCCGTTGGAGAAGCACACGATGCGAATCGCACGCTGGGGACTCTTGATTCTACTGGTTTCGCCGCTGGGAACGGCGCTGGCGCAGCCGCGGCAGCAGACTTCCTCGCCATCGGACCAGCAGACGGATTCCCTGGCGGCCGCCGCTCGTCGAACCCGCGAGCAGAAGAAGAATCAGCCCAAGGCCGCCAAGGTCTGGGACAACGAGAACATTCCAGCAACGCCGGGCGGGATCAGCGTGGTCGGAAACGCGGCGGCTCCCGAGCAACAGCCCGCGCAGAATGCGCAGGCAGGAGCCGCGGAAGAGAACAAACCGGCCAAGACCGCGGAAGACAAGTCCGCCGTACAGTCCGGCCTCGCCGCGGCCAAACAGCAGCTCGAAAGCCTGAAAAAAGACCTCGACATCGCACATCGCAAGTACGGACTCGATCAGCAGATGTACTACGGCAAGCCCGACTACGCTTCCGACAAGGCCGGCGCAGCGGCGCTGAAAGACGAGCAGGCCCAGATCGACGCCAAGCAGCAGGAAGTCGCCGACGCGCAAAAGAAGATAGACGACCTGCAGGCGAAACTCGACTCCTCGAAGTAGTACCGAACACACCAAAAGCCGGCCCGGAGAGATCCCTTTTTCGGCCTGGGAATGATACCCCTACTAATTGTATATATTTTTCTTGACACACTAGAAGCCCGGGCGCACAATCCCCGCCAGTTTTACGGGGCGTTTTCTTGCTGGATGGGTCCTGCGGCGCTGCGAGGGGTCACTCCCCCGCCGGCCCGCACTCTCTGTGAGGAGAGAAGATGCAATATCTTCCCGGTTGGACGGTGCAGTGTTTGAACCCGGAGTGTCCGGCGCGGGGGCACTGGTTGCGCGTGCAGGGTGCGGCGCAGGATTATTGCAGCAACTGCGGCTCGCCGCTCCACAACGTGCCGCCCCCTCTGGCGCCACGCTTCCGAATGCGGCCCCGGCCGCTCGCCGGCTATCGGCCGGCCGGACGTCCGCGCTGAAGTTGTTCCACGTGGAACCCGGCGGTTCGGGTTCTCCGGTCCGCAAAGATGGCAGCGGCTCGGCCGTCTCAGGCGTTTCGAGGCGGCCTTCGTCCCCGCTGCAGCTCCCTCCGATCAAAACGAAGGCTTGGGCCGCTCCTGAGAGATCAGGGGCGGCTCGCGCCCGTCCGCCAAACCCGAGTTTGTGACGACACCGCTCATCCGCGCGGAATTCCCGAAATGGCACGCATAGGCAAGGGCTAAAAGAGGGGGAGCGGCCGATGGGGGGGGTCGGCCGCTCGGGGCATGGGGCAATGGAGGTTCAGAAACTCGAGGATGCTTATCAGCGCCGCGACTGCCGCGAAGGTTGCCCTTCCTGGTCTTGCGTCGGGTGCTGCAATCCCCGAATCCATAGCCATTGTGCCTGCGATGCTTGGGAGCGTCGATAGACCACTGGGTTCAATTCCTACCGGTACGAACGTACCGGCCGCGAAGTTCGCAGGGTCTTCGCTCGTTCGCCGCGAACGAGCGAAGGATGATGATCCTCGTCGGATCATCACTTTGCGGCCGGGGCACTGGATGTACTACGATAGCCGCCCGCCGATGAACGAAGGCACTCCTTCCAATCCGAGCGACCACGCAGGCGAGATGCTGTGGGGATTCTGGTATCCCGCGCTGCGAAGCGAGCAGTTGCGCGGGCGAAAACTCGAGCGCGCCATGCTGCTCGAAGTGCCGTTGGTGCTGGGGCGCGATGCCGCCGGAAAGCCGTTTGCGCTGCGCGATGTTTGCCCGCACCGCGCATTTCCTCTTTCGTTCGGGCAGTTCGACGGCGCGTCCGTCGAGTGCGCCTACCACGGCTGGCAGTTCGATGCCCACACGGGCCAGTGCCGCCACATCCCTTCACTCACCGGCGATTCGAAGCTCAAGTACGACCGGATTTATACGGGCAGCTTTCCCTGCGAGGAGCGCGATGGCTACATTTGGGCGTTTATGACGAATCCCGAAGGCCGCGCGAACGATGCCGCTGTGCCGCCCGCCCCCGAGTTGCCGACGTTCAGCCCGCGCTACACGATCGCGCATCTTTCGGCCGAGCTTCCTTGCAGCGTGGACCACGGCATCATCGGCCTGATGGACCCGGCGCACGGGCCATTCGTGCATCAGGCGTGGTGGTGGCGGACCCGGCGCAGCATCCGCGACAAAGCCAAGCAGTTCGAGCCGATCCCGAACGGCTTCCGCATGAGCCCGCACGCGCCCTCCGCGAACAGCGCGCCGTACAAGATCCTGAAGCTCATCACCGGCGAGCCCGCCACGACCACGATCGACTTCGCCCTGCCGAACCAGCGCTTCGAACAGATTCGCGCCGGCCGCTACTGGCTCTCGAGCCGCACGACCGTCACGCCCGTCCGCCGCGATCTCTGCCGGCTCGATTTCGTCGCCGCGTGGAACATCCTTCCGTGGTTTCCGATCGTGTCGTTCATCATCCACGTTTTAGGGCCGCGGTTCATCCGCCAGGATACGGAAGTGATCGAGAAGCAAGGCCTCGGGCTGAAGTACGAAGACCGGATGATGCTGGTGGACGACGCGGACCGCCCGGCGCGCTGGTACTTTGAGTTGAAGGCGGCGCTGCTCGAATCGCGGCGCACCGGCGAGCCGCTGCGCCACCCGGTTTCCGGTCGCGTCACGCTTCGCTGGCGGTCGTAGCCGCTAAATCAATCAATGAGGCTGCTCAGGAACGGGTAATGGTCCGCGGCCGCCATGAAAAACAGCATCGGCAGTGACATCCAGAATCCGGTGCGCGAGGCGAGGAACGCCCAGCGCGCCAGCTTCGCGGCTTCGGGAGGCATCGGCGTGCCCTGCTCGGCGTTCGCGCGCGTCCAGGCAATCAATCGCTTCTGCGCGCGCCAGATGATTCCCCACACGTTCAACAGCAACAGCAGCCCCATTCCTCCGCCCACGCTGATTGCCAGGTGGCCGTTCGAAGATTGCGGATTTGCGTTCAAATCGAGCACGATCCACGACGCCGCGGTGGCGATTGCGCCGATCGCAGGCGCGCGGACCCAGACGCTATCGAGAATTCCGGTGTGCGGCAACTGAAACGGCCAGATCAGCGCAAACGCCACGATCCACACGAGGAACCATTCGCCCAGCCATCGCCACGCCAGCGCCGGATTACCGGCATTCTGCGCGTCCGCGGCGAGAAGCATCCAGAAATAGCGCAAGCCCATCAGCACTGTGACCAGCGCCGACCAGCGGAACCACCACATCGCGCGCTCCATCAGCAGCGGAAACACTTTCCCGCGCACGGGCGCGTCGAGCTGCTTCATCGTGGGCGTGCCCACGAGGTTGAAAAAATAGAGCAGGCCGATCCAGATGATTCCCGCAACGATGTGAATCCAGCGCAGCACAATCTGTTCGTTCGCAACCGCGCCCTGCGGAAAGCTGAATTGTGGCCCGGCGGCGAGAAAAGCGATCGCGAGCAGCGAGAGGGGCATTCGAGTGCCTCCGGCTTCCCGATCCTACAACGTCCGGGGCCACGCTACCGGATTCGAGTATCCGAAGTCAATTCGCCCCGCCGAAGCGTAGTGGGTGTGGCTTGCGGCTGTGCACACAGGTTACTTCCTGCACCTCGTTTCCGGACCCGATGCTGATGAACCACCTGTCCGGTAACCCGACACTTTTAGGTGCAATTCACGCCCTGCGGCATGTGGCGGTCCGTTCTCTTCGTGGACGTTACACAGGTAGCAAAAGGCGACGGTGCGAAAGATCTCATTCTTCGCATAACGTGCCTTAACGCACAGTATTGGACATTCCCTAAGTCTGATACTGGGATCGTTTCAGCTTCTCAAGGAGAGTCCCAGTGAAGATTCCTGTAATAACGTTGTTGGCAGTACTTGTGGGTTTGGGCGCACCGACGCTCGTCCAGGCCCAAACCGCAGTTTCGTCCGAAAACAATCAGACGCCCATCTACCGAGTGAACGTAGTTAGCCGTACGACGCGGGCGGTGAGCTACAAACACCGCAGTGGTTCCACAAAGATCGATTTTCAAGGCACCGACTTGATGCCTGCCGCAGCGGGCGAGGCCAAAGTCGATAGCAAGCGCGGGGCTCTGAAAATCGACGCCGAATTTTCTGGACTGGACAGGCCCACGAGCTTTGGCAGCGAGTATCTGACCTATGTGTTATGGGCGATTACGCCGGAAGGCCGGCCAGTGAACATCGGCGAAGTACTGGTGGGCGATAACCACCGCAGCAAGCTGGACGTGACCACCGACCTTCAGGCTTTTGCTCTGATCGTGACCGCGGAACCTTACTATGCCGTGCGTCGTCCCAGCAACGTCGTGGTCCTCGAGAACGCGATTCGTCCCGACACCGTCGGCGCTACCGAGGCTGTGGACGCGAAGTATGAACTCATCGATCGGGGCGGCTATATCCCCACCGGCTATCACTTCGACCCGGTTGTCTTGGACTCGAAACTCCCTCTCGAATTCTTCGAAGCGCGCAATGCGGTGCGGATCGCCAAATCGGCCGGAGCAGAGACCTTCGCAGGCTCCAGCTACGAAAATGCCGTCAGCCAGATGAAGCGGGCGGATGATCTGGCAACCATGAGACACGTCGACAAGAAATCGCTGATAGCGGAATCGCGCGAAGTCGTGCAAACGGCGGACGACGCCCGAGAAATCGCCGTGAAACGGATCGATGCGGATCGCGTGGATGCGGACAGGGACGCGGCAGCGGCGCAAGTCGCGGACGCCACCGCCAAGTCCAACGCGGATATGCAGGCTCGTCGGAGTGCGGAAGCAGCAACCGCCGATGCCGACCGCCAACGCGCGCAGGCCGTTCAGGCTGCCGCTACGGCACAGCAACAACGACAGGACGCCCAAGCGGAGTCGGATCGAAATCGAGCCGCCGCCACTGACGCCAATCAAGTCGCTGCGAATGCCCAACAGGGCCAAAAAGACGCAGAGGCGGAATCGGATCGAAGCCGAGCTGCCGCGGCGACTTCGGATCAACAACTCCAGCAAGCAGTGCGGGATCGTGAAGAACTTCGCGCCCGATTGCTGCAACAATTCAACGCCATTCTCGTCACTCACGACACCGCTCGTGGTCTGGTCGTGAACCTGTCGGACGTGCTTTTTGACACCGGCAAGTACACTCTTCGCCCGGAGGCGCGCGAGAAGCTAGCCAAGATATCCGGAATCATTCTTGCCTACCCGGACCTAAGACTCGCCATCGAAGGCAACACCGACAGCGTGGGTGGCGATGCCATGAACCAGGAACTCTCGGAACAACGAGCCGGAGCAGTGCGGGATTACCTGGCACAGCAAAACATTCCTTTGGCGTCGATGACGTCGCGAGGATTCGGTAAGACGCAACCCGTTGCGTCCAACGGCACGGCCGAAGGACGTCAAGAGAACCGCCGCGTGGAGATGATCGTCTCCGGCGACGTAATCGGAACGACGGTCGGACCTGTATCGCAAAATCTGCCCATGACCGCCCGTCCCTAAGATGTTTGGCAGAGAATTGACAGGCCCCAGCGGTTCGGTGGCGGCTGGGGCCTGTGCAGTAAAGAAAAGCCCGCATGCGCCGCTCGTCCGCCATGGTCTCCGAACGTCACTGCGGGATGCAATCAAACACTCCGGGGAGCGGGTCTTACGCCGATTTCAATAAGAGACCAGCCGTGTAACTCCCCCTGACTTCAAACTGGCCCATTATCCGGCGGAGTTTTGTAGGCGCTCCGACAATCAGCCACTTAGCTACGAGCGCGCGCCGTTCTGATGCACGTACTTGATCACTTCGACTTCCGACATGGCGATCAGTCCTTCGGCGACCATTTCATCGAGGTGTGGGATCAGCTTCTGTATCTTTTCCTCGGAATCAACGACGCTGACCATCACGGGCGCGTCGTTGGAAAAGGACAGCAGATGGTGCGGCTTGCGAATCAGCGTGCTGGCGCCGTATCCCTCGATTCCGCGGAACACGGTCGCGCCGGCAATGTCCAGCTCGCGGCATTTCTCGACGATGGCGCGGTAGAGCGGCTTATCCTTCCATTTGTCGTCTTCGCCGAAATGGATGCGCAGCATTTTGGCCTTGCCTTCGAGTTTCATTACGCCCCCTTTCTCCGCTCTTCCTCCTGATAGTCGTGCGTGTACTTGATCACGTCCACGTCGGAAAGAACGACGAGTCCTTGCTGCACCATTTCGTCGAGAATCGGGGAAAATGCGCGGAGCTTCGCCTCGTCATCAACGACGGAAAGCATCACCGGCCGGTCGTGCGACAGGTGAAGGCCGCCTTCCGGGTGGATGCGCCGGTTTGCGCCGTAGCCGAGAATCCCTTGGTAGACGGTGACGCCGGCAATGTCGTTCGCACGCATGGCTTCGACGAGAGCCTTGTGCAAAGGCTTGTCGTGCCACTTGTCGTTCTCGCCGATGAAAATTCGCATCAGCGTGGCCTTTCCTTCGCGCCTCAGCGCGACTGCCGCTCCTTTCGGAGCTGCCTTCGCGGACTCCTCGGACGGTTTCACCACCAGCGTATCCTGCACCTCGATTAGGCCGGTTCCAGCCAGTTCATGCAGCTTCGGCAGAAGTTCCTCGACCTTTTCGGGCGACTCGACGAACTCGATCCTGATGGGCAGGTTTTCCGTCAGGCGCTCGATCCGCGTGGTATGGAGGTGATGGTCGGCGCCGAATCCCGCGATGCCGCGCACCACACTGGCGCCCGAAATCCCGCGATAGAACAGGAAGTCGAGAATCGCCGCATAGAGCGATTGCCCGTGATACTGGTGATCCTCGCCGACGTAGATCGTGACCTTCTTTGCCGGCCCCGCTTTCAGCATGTGGCCTCCCCATCGAGGATTTCTTCCCGGACGACCCGAAGCGCGCGAATCCGTTTGGTGTTCATGGGATGCTCTTTCCCGTGATCACGCCCAGCCACACGGAGACGAAGCCTACCACCACGCTGAGCGTCACGTTCAGGCCGGCGATCAGCACCTCGCCATCCTGAAAGCTGCGGAACGTCTCGTACTCAAACGTCGAGAATGTCGTGTATCCGCCGATGAAGCCGACCGGGATCAGGTACCGCCAGTTCGGGTTCCAGTGCGTTCGCTCCGCGAGCAGCGTCGCGACGAGGCCGATCAGGAACGATCCCGTGCAGTTGATGAAAAACGTCCCGTACGGAAAGCGGGTTCCGAAGCGATTGCCGAAATAACCGCCCACCCAGAACCGCAGGATCGCGCCCAGGAATCCCCCAATGCCGACCATCCAGTATTTTGTCATGGGAAGGATTGTGTTCCTCCGCCTTCGGTTTCAGTCGCGATTATATGGATCGTTGCCGGGGACATGACTCCGCGACAGGATCCCTGTCAGGAGTCATCATCTGTCCCGGCATAAGAAGGGACAGCGGTTGAGGGCGAACTCCATCGCCGCTTTCGCTATTCTACTGTCCCCCGCGCCTAAGTCAATGCGCCAGATCGGCGCGGTTTCGGTCTCGACGGCGTTGACGGCTCTCTTCGCCGGATGCTACTTTGCAGCCGGGTTCAGGGAGACACGCCTATGAAGTTCGGCCCCTTTTACGAGTTCCAGGTCCCACGGCCGTGGGATAGAACGCCCGTGAAACTGGACTAGGCACGATCCGCCGCCAGCGCCGCGTGAGTCCAAAGGATGTGCCAACGAACGGTCACAGGAGGTAGAAATGGCTCCAGACGCACCAAGCTCCGCCGCACAGGCTGCGAAACCACCGATCAAGCCGCCTTTCACTGAGGAAACAGCCCGCGCGAAAGTCCAGGCCGCGCAGGACGCCTGGAACACGCGCGATCCGGAAAGAGTCGCGCTGGCCTACACGGAAGACTCGGACTGGCGCAATCGCAACGAGTTTCTGCGCGGCCGCGAAGAGATCAAGGCGTTCCTGCGCCGCAAGTGGAACAGGGAACTCGACTACCGGCTGAAGAAAACGCTCTGGTGCCACAACGGAAACCGCATCGCCGTGACCTTCGAATACGAATGGCACGACGACGGCGGCCAGTGGTACCGCTCCTACGGCAACGAACTCTGGGAATTCGACGACAACGGCCTGATGCGCCGCCGCATCGCGAGCATCAACGATGCCCCCATCAAGGAGTCCGAAAGACGCGTTCCCTGATCGAACGCGCATCGGCTGGATGAAATGCAGATCGAGGAGGAGACATGAGTGCTCTTTGGAAATCGTGGTTTCGCTGGGCCGCCGCGCTGGTGGTCGTGACCGTCCTTTTGCTCGGCTCGGCAAAGGCCGTTGACTTGGATTCGTCTGCGGTGACCTACAAATTGCCGGATCAGATTCCGTGGAAGGGCCCTGCGGGCGGACCTCAGACGGCGGTTCTGGTCGGCGATCCGTCGAAGCCGGGTCTCTACATCGAACTCATCAAATGGGGGCCGCACCAGATGAGCCATCCGCACTTTCATCCGAACGACCGGTATATCACGGTCCTCTCGGGAACGTGGTGGGTCGGCACGGGAACGAAATTCGATCCCGACCAGACGGTTCCGATGCCTGCCGGCAGCTTCGTGACGGATATTGCCAAGGGCGTTCACTACGACGGAGCGAAAGAGGAGTCGGCCATCCTCGAAATTGTCGGCGACGGGCCGGCGACAATGACGCCCGCCGAGGTCAAGTGACGCGGATCGACTGAGGCGCGCGGCGCGAAGCGGCGCCCTTACGGGAAAATATCCGTGGGAAAAATCTACGCAGGCACTTCGGGATGGGCCTACGCCACGTGGAAGCCGGACTTCTATCCGCCGAAGCTCGCCCCGGCGAAGTTTCTCGGCTACTACGCCACGCGCCTCAATTCAGTCGAGCTGAACTACACCTTTCGCCGCTACGTGACGAAGAAGCTGCTCGCCAATTGGATTGCCGCAACCCCCGCGGATTTCAAGTTTGCAGTAAAGGCGAACCAGAAAATCACACACGTCCTGCGCCTGCGCGATGCGGCCGAAGCCACGTCGGACTTCCTTGCGTCGCTCGAACCTCTGCGCGAAGCGGACAAGCTCGGCCCCGTGCTCTTCCAATTACCGCCGTTCCTCAAATGCGATCTCGCCCGGCTCGAAGGCTTTCTCGCCGCGTTGCCGTCCGGCACGCGCGCCGCGATGGAATTCCGGCACGTTTCTTGGTTCACGGAAGACGTGTACAGCCTGATGCGCAAGTCGAATGTCGCGCTCTGCCTGGCCGAAAGCGACAAGATGGAGACGCCCGAAGTCGCGACCGCCGATTTCCTCTACTTTCGCCTGCGGAAGCAGGAATATTCCGCGAACGCCCGCAAGAAACTGTTCCGCAAAGTCGCGGATGCGGCCCGCGATCGCGACGTCTTCGTCTACTTCAAGCACGAAGACACCCCCGAAGGCGCTCTTTACGCCGAGGGCCTTCTTAAGGATTCAAGGGGCGATTAGAAATTCCTCGCGGATCTCGCCGTGCCAGGGGCAAATTCCACTCCCTTGCGGCCACTCAGCCTTGGATGTATATTCCGGCCCGCTCCAGAGAACGCACCTCAGGGCACCCTATGGGACACCAACCAGCTACTATCGCTCTTGCCGTGAGGCGGCCTGCATCGTTCGCCGAACGCGAATTCAATCTGCTCATCGATGGGGAATGGAGGAAGCCGGCGTCCGGCAAGTTCTTCGCGTGCGTCGATCCCTACACCGAGGAGCTCTGGGGCCGTGTTCCGTGGGCCGATGCCGCCGACGTCGACGCAGCCGTCAAAGCCGCCCGCCGCGCCTTCGATAACGACGGCTGGCCGCAGACTTCGCCCGCGCGACGCGCCGCCCTTCTGCGGCGGCTCGCGCAACTGATCGAAGAGAACGCCGATCAGCTCGTTCGCCAGCAGATTTGGGAGAACGGCAAGCTCATCTCCGAGATGAAGCCCGGCATCGCCGCGCTGGCCGCCGACTGCTACTACTACGCCGGGCTCGCGGAGACGACGCACGGCGTCACCATCCCTTCGAGCGTGCCGAATTTCGTCTGCTATACCGTGCGCGAACCGATCGGCGTGGTTGCGGCCGTCACGCCGTGGAACACGCCGCTTGGGCTGCTCGGCTGCAAGCTCTTCCCGGCGCTCGCCGCGGGGAACACGGTCGTGGTCAAGCCGTCCGAAATCACGCCCACCTCGACGCTGCTGTTGGCCGAGCTCGTCGTGCAGGCGGGATTCCCGAAGGGCGTCGTCAACGTTGTCACCGGCTACGGCGAGCCGGCCGGCTCAGTGCTCGTGAATCATCCGGGCGTCGACAAGATCGCGTTCACCGGCTCGACCGCCACCGGCAGGAAAATCGCCACCGCAGCAGCCGTGCGCAATGCCCGCGTCTCGCTCGAACTGGGCGGCAAATCGCCGAACATCATCTTCGCGGACGCCGATCTCAGCAACGCGGTCAACGGCGTGATGGCCGGAATTTTCGCGGCCACCGGCCAGAGCTGCATGGGCGGATCGCGCGTGCTCGTGCAAAGAGACGTCTTCAATCGCGTCGCCGAACTTCTCGTCGAACGCGGCCGCAAAATACGCGGGGGAGATCCGCTCGATCCCGCGACGCAGCTCGGCCCGCTTGCCTCGCGCCCCCAGCTCGAGAAAGTCCTCGGCTACCTTGCGCTCGGCAAGCAGGAACGCCTGCCTCTCCTGACGGGCGGCGTGCGCATGGACCGCAAAGGCTTCTTCGTCGAGCCCACGGTTTTCGGCCCGGTGGACAACTCCTGCCGCCTCGCGCGCGAGGAGATCTTCGGTCCGGTCGTCTGCCTGATTCGCTTCGACGACGAAGATCACGCGCTCGCCATCGCCAACGACACACTCTATGGGCTTGCCGCTGGCGTCTGGACCAACGACGTCCGCCGCGCGCATCGCATGGCCTCGCGCCTGCGCGCGGGAACCGTCTGGGTGAACAACTACCGTATCGTCTCGCACGCGCTCCCGTTCGGCGGCTATAAGCAGAGCGGTCTCGGCCGCGAGCAGGGCCCCGATGCGCTGCACGAATACACCGAAGTGAAGAGCGTTTGGATCGACACGGGCAATCAGGTCCAGTTCCCGGTCGGCTGAAACCCATGACTCGTTCGGATCAAGCCAAAGCCGAATACGACCTCGTTGTGGTTGGCTGCGGCGCCGCCGGATTGTCGGCAGCCGTCAGCTACTCCGCCGCGGCGCGCCGCCAGGGCCACGCCGCAAGGATCGCCGTGCTCGAGCGCGCGCCACGAGAAGAGCGCGGCGGCGCCACGCGCTGGACCAGTTCGTGGTTCCGCATCACGGCCGACCGACGCCTCGACCCGGCCTTCAGCGGCCTGATGGAGCGAGTCTCGAACGGCCTGGCCGACATGGACTACTGCCGCGCGCTCGAACGTGAAGTCACGGAGACTCTTTCTTTCCTCGAGCAGAACGGCGTCGAGCTGATCTATTTCAAGCAGCCCTTTCCCAATCGGAACACCGGCGGCGGTCTCGGCATGCCGGTCCGCGGCGGCATCGGCATCGTGGACGGGCTCGCTTCAGTCGTGGAACGCACGCCAGGGTCGGAGATCCTCTACGCCACCGAAGCCGTGCGTCTCGCGGCATCGGACGACGGACGCGTCGATGGCGTCATCGTGCGCGGCCGGGACGCGCTCTTGCGCAAACTTTCCGCGCCAGCCGTCGTCATCGCCTCGGGCGGATTCGAAGGCAACCCCGAGATGCTCACGCGATATCTCGGCGAGCGCGCCTGCGATCTTCCGCTGATCGCGCCGACGGTCGGGAACAACCGCGGCGACGGCCTCCGCATGGCGATGGACCTCGGCGCCGACACCGCCGGTCAGTTCGACATGTTCCACGGCGAGCCTGTGGACGCGCGCTCGAAAAAGCCCGACGCCGTTGTCTACGCCTTTCCCTACGGTATCGTCGTCAACCAGCACGCGCAGCGCTTCTTCGACGAGGGGAAGGACAGCCTCGATTCCACTTTCGAGGAGATCGCCTTCGAGATCTGGCGCAATCAGCAGCAGAAGGCATTCTTCATCGGCGACCAGACCACGCTCGCCATCGAGAACGTCGATAAAATCATTCTCACGGACCAGCCGCCGGTCACCGCCGGCACGATCGCTGAACTCGCTGCGCGCCTCGGCCTCGATCCCGCGGCGCTTGAACGCACCGTCGCCGCATACAATGCCGCGATCGGCCCCGGCACGTTCGATCCTCACACGCGCGACGACCGCTCGGCGCGTGGCATAGAGCCGCCGAAATCCAATTGGGCCTTCCCGCTCGAATCGGCCCCTTTCATTGCCTATCCGCTCACCTGCGCCATCACGTTCACCTTCGGCGGGATTCGCACCGATACCGCGGCGCGCGTGGTCACTCCCGCTGGCGTCCCGATTCCGGGGTTGTACGCCGCCGGCGAAGTCACTGGCCTCTATTACCACCACTATCCGGCTGGGACTTCCGTGCTGCGCTCGGCGACTTTCGGACGCATCGCTGGCGCCCACGCAGCTTCTCTGAGTTCAGCGGCTGCGGTTTCGCGCTGATGTAAAATAAATATAGGTGGAAGGAAGGAACTCGATGGCGCAGGTGATCAGTCTCGAAAGCGTTCCGCTCGTGGAGCGGCCCCACGTGCGCGAGGGTACTCTGCGCACGCGCCGCCTTCTCGTGGGAGAGCCCGGAACGCCCGGCAACTTCTCCCTTCAGCTTTCGTCCACGCCGACCTACTCTTCGCCCCGGCATCGCCACAATTTCGATCAGGTGCGTTATCAGCTCGAAGGCGATTTCGACTTCGCAACCGACGGCGCCATGAAGCCCGGTTTTGTCGCGTACTTCCCGGAAGGCACGTACTACGGGCCGCAGTCGGGTCCCACACCAAGCACGACGCTGGTCCTGCAGTTCGGCGGCGCGAGTGGCAGCGGTTATATTTCGGCCGAGGAGTACGAGCGGGCCGCCGCCGAACTCGCCAAGCACGGCACGTTCGCCAAAGGCGTCTACACGCGCCTCAAGCCCGATGGCGGCAAGATCAGCAAGGACGCTTACGAGGCTGTCTGGGAGCAGGTGAACGGCCGGCCGCTTGTCTACCCCGGCGAGCGCTATCTCCGTCCCGTTTTCATGGATCCGGAAAGTTTCGATTGGACGCCGCTCGCGGACCAACCCGGTGTGGGTTGCAAATTTCTTGGCGAGTTTTCCGAGCGCCATACGCGCATCGCACTCTACCAACTCCGGCCCGGCGCAACTCTGCGCCTCGATGACAATTCAATCTACTTTGTCATCAAAGGCTCCGGCGCCGTCGGAGCGCAGGCCTTCCAGCAACATGGGACGATCCACGTCGGCGAGGAAGAGAAGGCCACCGCGATCGCCAGCGCGCCGGCCGAACTCCTCCACATCGGCCTCCCGCACTTCTCCTAGCGAGCGATTTTAACGGCTAGCGGAAACACTACTCCGGCTGTGAGTACCTTCAGTGAATGGTGCCCAAGAGAGGACTCGAACCTCCACTCCCTTGCGAGAACTAGCTCCTGAAGCTAGCGCGTCTGCCAATTCCGCCACTTGGGCAAATCATGCAGCAAAACGAGGCTAAACCATATTGCCGCTCCGCCGATGGTTTGTCAAACGCACGGCCCTGCGCGCGTACCGGCTCGGTTTGAACCGCCCGGCAGGATCGGGTACTTTACTCGAATGGAACCGAGAGAGTTGGTGCGCGCATGGGTCGAAGCGTTCAATAGGGCAGACGTGGATACTCTGGCATCGCTTTACGAAGAGGACGCCATCAATCATCAGGTGGCTGAAAGCCCGGTGAAGGGTCGCAGTTCAATCCGCGAGATGTTGAAAAGGGGTTTTGCGGCGGCGGAGATGACCTGCATAGTCGAAAACCTCTTTCAGGATGGGGAGTGGGCCATTCTGGAGTGGCGCGATCCGAAGGGTCTGCGTGGCTGCGGCTTCTTCCACGTGCAGCACGATAAGATCGCATTCCAGCGTGGATACTGGGACAAGCTTTCGTTTTCCAGGTCGCACGGAATACCCCTCGACGACTAGAGCCGTAAACTGATCCGCTACTGCCCCGGCGAAGTACCATTGACCCGCATCGCTGCGGACGCATAGAGTCCCTGCCGAGGGGTCGGGGAAGAAGGAGGCTCAAGATGGCATCCGCCCGCGCAGTGCTGGAACGCCGCCGTTCCAGCCGCATCCCGATCCGCATCGCCCTGAAGGTCTTCTCCAAGGAAGCCGGTGATGATCTGCACGGCGCGCCGGCCGAGGCCATTTCGGTCAGCCGCTATGGCGCGCTGCTTCGAGTGCCTTTCCTGCTTGAGCTTGGCTCCCACATTGAAATTCTGCACGAGGCCTCGCACGAGCTGCGTGAGTTCCGCGTGATCTCCGCGCGCGACCAGCGGCAGGATGGCCTTTTCGAACTGGGTGTCGAGATCTATCATCCGGCCCGGAATTTCTGGGGCATCCAGTTCCCCGGGGAGCGGTGAGCGCCCTTCCGGCTTGATCCCGGCTTCCTCCCAGCAGTGCTATAATTCCGCCAAAATCGCCAGGGAACCGAAGGAACCCGCACCAGGCTGGTTGTCGGCCTTTCGGCTGCGGGAGGAGGGGGTAACCATGGGAACGCTTCAAATTCTGCTCATCGTCTGGGGCGTGGTCACTGCGGTTTTGATCTGCGGGTTGATCTACCGCAGCGTGCTCGCGAACCGCGAAGAGGACCAGATTTTCCTCGATGCCTCGGCAGACCAGATGGCCAGCGAGCAGCGCGCCATCGTCACGCAAATCGAGCAGCTCGGCCGCCCGATCCTCGTTCTCTGGGTGCTCTCGGGAGGCCTGCTCGCCGTCATTGCCGGAATGTGGCTCTACCAGGGATTCCGCAGCTTCTGATCGCCGCGCGCCCGGCGCCCCCTACGGTTTCGCGGGAGCCGGTGTCTGCTGTGCCGCCGCCGTGCTCCCGGATGTGTGATTGTGCACGATCAGCCAGTTGTCACCCGACTTGGTCAGCACCAGCGTCGTCTGGCCGCGCGTCGTATAGGACTGCCCGTTGTTCAGCAGCGAATTGAACTCCCACTGGTATGTCGCCCAGGCAACGTCCCCGTGCGTGAAGATGTAGGTGTTCCGCCGGACGATCTGCATCCCCTGAAATGCCGCCCGCTGTTGGTTGTAGATAGCTAGATAGTTCTGCCAGCCGACCACGGGCGGGTCCCAGGTGCTGCGAACCCACGTGGCGTTGTCCGCATAATACTTGTGCATCATCTCGACGTTGCCCAGCTGAAATGCGGCCAGCATCTCTCCGATGTCCTCTTCAATCTCGTTGCCGGCGGCCGAGGGCGGCGTGGACTGGGCTGTTTGACTGGAGGCGTCCGCGTCTTTCGACTTCTTGTTTTTCTGTCCCGCCCGCGCGGACGATGAAGCGCCGAATGAAACCGCGAAAATTAGGATTGCAGCGGCGAGGCGCGAGCGCGCGCGAGTGAATCCCCCAGTGTGTTTCCTCATTCGCTTTCCCTCCTGATCGGCTCGCAGCATAGCACGAAGGGAAAAGCGCGAAACGCCGCCGCTCGCAGCCGGTTTCGCAGGAGGCACACGCGCCGCGAAACGGATCGCTCAGCGCGAGGCCGCGTGCCGCGTCTGGCTCAGCAGGTTCACGAACAGCCGGTAAGCGCCCGGCACTCCGGCGGGCAGTTCGCGGAAGAACGAAAGTCCCGTGTAGATGTAGACGCCCTTGCCGTCACGCGCGTAGACGAGCCCGCCCGTCGCTTCCTGCTCTCCAGGATCGGTCAGCCCCAGCACGGGCTGATACTTCGCGTCCCACGTTCCCCAGAAGTAGAGCCCGCGCTCCTGTTCCCAGCCCTTGAAATCGTCCATCGTGATTTTGTTCGGCGCGTTCAGCAGCGGATGATCCGGCGTGAGAAAACGCACCGGCGAGTTCGGATTCGTCACGCGCGCCGCCTGGTCCGCCATTCTCGCCGGAAACGGCGCCGGCAGCAGCTTGTTCCACGCGAAATCCCGCTCGTACTGCACCACGAGCGTGCCGCCCTTCTGCACGTAATCAAGCAGCCGCGCATTCGCCGCCATCACGTCCGGACGCAATTCGTAGGCGCGAATGCCGACCACGATCGCGTCGTAGCGGCTCAGGTCGCCGAACGCCAGCGCCACCTCGTCGAGCAGATCGACCTGGATGCCGATCTGCCGCAGCGATTCGGGCAGCGGATCGTTTTCGCCCGCCACGTAGCCGATGTGCAGCCCAACCGGCACGTTTAGATCGAGCACGTGCACCGTCGCGTCATCCGGTTCGCTCCAGTCGCGCGTCGGCAGCGTTGGGATCAGCTCGAGCGACGTGCGAAAGGTTTCATCGCCCAGCCGCGCGTACGGGTGCAGCGCGTACGCCCCCGGCTCGGTTTTCGCCGCGGGCGTCACCACGTAGCGAATCAGCTGGTCGCCCGCGCCCGAAAAACTCAGCGGAGCGATCGGCTGCGCGTTCCATCCCGCGGGCGCATCAAGACCCACCGAAACGGTGGCAGGTTTTGTCCCGTGATAGCGCACCCGCGCCAGCAAGTCCACGGGAGCCGCCACCCGCTTTGCGGGCACCATCACCTGCGCCGGCTCGGCCGTCAGCGTCACTGCTGGAACCAGTTCGAGCGGGTAGATTTCGATGCCGGTGGTCTTGGCTTCGGCCGATTCAACGGTTTTCGCGATCGTGAAATCGTAGCCGTCGATCGTCGCGTGCAGCCACAGTCTCACGAGCGGTGGCGGGAACGGCAGGATCGTGTCGCCCGGCGAGCTTGGCGGCTTGGCTCCCGCGGGAATTGCGACCGTGAAGCGATAGCTGTTGCTTCCCGCCTTTGAATCGTCGAGCGTCGCGCTCCACCCTTCGGGCAGCAGCAAGCTCGATCCGTCCACGGTCCATTTCAGCGGTGCCGCCGGCTGATCGAGAAAATTCACGCTAACCGTGAAGTTCTCGCCCGCCACCAGCTCGTGCCGGTCCGCCTGCGTATCGATCGGAAGCGCGATGTCGTCCGCGAGCGCCGCGTCGATTCTTTCGCGCACCCCGTCGAGCTCCCAGGTCGCGGCGGCGCTGTCGTCGCCTCCCGCGCTCGGTACCTTCTCGCGCAGCGCCACGATCTCCTTGCCCGCGCCGGCCAGCGAATTCGCCGCTGCTGTGCGGTCCAGCGCGAGCGCCGATTTCGCCGCCGCCGCGAGATCTTGATCGGCCGCCGCGAGCGCCGGCGCCATCAGCGCCTGCAAACTCGGAAAGCGCTCCGCCAGCGCCGTGATCGGCTCCGCCAGCTGCCTCGGATCGAACCCGCCGCCCGCCTCTTGTCCGTGTTCCGTCACCAGCGGCACCGCCCGGCGAAAAAACGGATTGCCGAAAAACGACGGCGTGCCCTGCGAACGGTGCTGCGCGTGCCCCTCCATTCCCATTTCAACGTAGCTCTTTCCCCACAGCGGCGAAACCTCGTTGATCGGAAGCTGGACGGCGCCCGCCGGCGCTTGCGGTGCGGCAGGGCCAAAACCGAAGCCTGCGGGACGCAGTTCCAGCCTCACCTTCCACGGCTTCAGCCCTTCGGCGATCTGCTCGGGAAATTTCGTGGGATCGGCCGCGTCCGCCACGGCTTCGGGCGTGTAGATTCCGCTCGCCTGGTGCTGCCCGTGCCCGAAATGCACGCCGCCCCATCCGTTGATCACCACGTCCGGGCGATACGTCCGAATCACGCGCACCATGTCTTCGACTGGCAGATCGCCCCAGGCCTTCATCGTGTCGGCAGCACTCTTGGAAAAGCCCGTATCGACGGCCCGCGTGAAAAACTGATGCACGCCGTAATGTTGGCCCGCCGCCAGAAGTTCCGTCGTGCGAATCACTCCGAGCTCGCCATCCTGTTCCGGGCCGATGGCGTTTTGCCCGCCCTGCCCGCGCGTGATTTGCACCATCGCGACGTCCGCATCGAGTCCGCGCGCCAGATACGCGATCAGGCCGGCCGTTTCATCGTCCGGATGCGCTGTGGTGTAGAGAATGCGCGTCGCCACGCGCGCCTTGTTGATCGCCTCGACCGTCTCGGGAAGCGATTGCGCCGCAACATGCACGGCCGGTATCCCCGCCACGATTGCCAGGGCCGCCGCCAGCAGCACCACCGCGTATCTCTTTGCCGGACGACTCATCCAGTGGTTCACCGGGCCTCCTCGAATGGCCATTGCCGCATCCACAGCGCGCGCGCCAGATACACAACCACACCAGTTGTCGCCGCTGCAAGCGAAGCCAGCATCGGCTTGCGTCCCGTCGCAACGAAAATTCCCACCCAGCCGATGATCGCCGCCACGACCGGCAGCGGGTACAGCCACATCCGGAACGGCAGCCGCTCGCCCCTCCAGCGCCGGTGCAGCAGAATCAAACCGACCCCCTGGGCGACGAATTGGATGATACAGCGCATCGCCAGGATGGCGCGAATCACCGAGATCAGGCTGAACAGCAGGCTGAAAACCATCGCGGCCGCAGCCACCGCCAGCAGCGAAATATTGGGAAAGTGCTTCGTCGGATGCACCCGCGAAAAAATCGAAAAGAAGTTCCCGTCCAGCGCCGCCGCGTACGGCACGCGCGAGTATCCGAGCATCGCCGAAAACACCGAGCCGAGCGCCGTCAGCAGGATCAGCCCCGTCGCCAGGCTGGCCCACTGGCTTCCGTAGACGCGTTCGATGAACGTGCTCACGATGAACTTCGACGCTGCCGCTTCTTTCCACGGAATCACGTTCAGGATGCTGGCCTGCATCGCAAGATACAGCGCCGTGATGCCCAGAATCGAGATCAGAATCGCGCGCGGAATGTTGCGCTGCGGGTCTTTCATCTCGCCGCCCAGGTTGCACACGTTGTAGTAGCCGAGATAGCTGTAGATCGTCTGCACGGTACCGTGCCCGAGCGCCGCGAAGAGCAACCACGAAAAACTCGCATCGGCGCCCGAGAAATCGAACACGCGGTGCGCATCGAAATGTCTCGCGCCGCCCCAGATGATCCATAGAATCGTTCCGACCACGACCACGCTGAACCCGACCGAGATCCGCCCGATCTCCGTGATCCGCCGGTAGAGCAGTACCACGATCAGGACGATCACGGCCCCGGCGATCACGTTCTCCCCGTGCGACCCCAGAGCGCCCATCATCGCCGCCAGCCGGCTCGACTTCGCCGTCAGGTACGACGAGTACTGCGCGAATCCCAGCGCGCCAGACGCGATGCTGAGCGGCCCTTGAAAAAGCGTCTGCCAGATGAAGAGAAACGACAGCAGCCGCCCCCACCGCCCCGGCCCGTACGCTTCCCGCAGAAAGACGTAGCTTCCGCCCGCCTCCGGCATCGCCGCGCCAAGCTCTGCCCAGATGCAGCCGTCGAAAAGCGCCAGTAGAGCTCCCACCGCCCACGCTAGCAGGCTCATCGGCCCGTGCATCGCCTGAATCACGAACGGAATCACCACGAACGGCCCGATGCCGACCATGAACGTCATGTTAAGCGACGTCGCTTCGACCAGCCCCAGCCCGCGTTCGAGTTTTTCCGGTTCGCTCATCGGGCTCTTCCGCGTCGTCCCGCCGCGCCGTTTCTTCTGTAGGGGCGCAGCATGCTGTGCCTGGCCCTAATGCTCGGCATCGCTTCGCCCATTTGTAGTTTCTCTCAGGCCTGGACTTGCTTTTCTTCTTGCAAAAGCCGCGCAAAGCATAGCAAGAAAGCGGGCGGCAACCCGCTCGAAAACTGCTGCCACTGCGTTACCATATCGTCGAAAGCCGAAAGGGACGCGCCGCGCGCATGTTCGCCACCAACATCGGCATTGGCGCCACCGCCGCCACAGTCGCCTTGCTGCTCGTGGGATTTTTCCGGGCGCGGCGCCGGCGGCCATTTCCGCCGCACGGCTGGCTCGGCCTCTTCACGCTTGCCGCCGCCGAGTGGCTGATGTTTCGACGCATCGACCCGGTCGCGACCTACTTCACGCCCGTCGTCTGGAGCGCCTGGATTCTCATCGCGGACGCCGCCGTGTTCGCGATCACCGGCCGCTCTCGCCTCAACGACGCCCCGCTCACGCTCGCTCGCATGGCGCTCCTCTCGATTCCGCTCTGGCTGATCTTCGAGGCCTACAATTTCCGCCTCCGCAATTGGACCTACGTCGGCGTGCCGGTCGCCTGGCCCGCCGCGCTCCTCGGCTACGCCTGGTCGTTCGCCACCATCACGCCCGCGATCTTCGAGACCTCCGACCTCGTCCAGGCGCTCCTGCCGCCGCTACCGAGCGAACCCCGCACAATCTCCGCCGTGGCGGAACGCGCGATGATCGCCTGCGGCGCCATCTGCCTGATTGCTCCGCTCGTCGTTCCGCAGCGGATCGCCGCCCGCCTTTTCATCCTCATCTGGATCGGCTTCATCCTTCTCCTCGATCCTCTGAACCGCCATCTTGGACTGCCGTCTTTTCTCGGCGATCTCTCGGAGGGTTTTTCGCGGCGTTTCTACGGGTTTCTCTACTCCGGTTGGATCTGCGGTTGGCTCTGGGAATTCTGGAACAACTGGGCCCCGGCAAAATGGCACTACACGTTTCCTATGTTCCAGCAGTGGAAGATTTTCGAGATGCCCGCGCCGGGCTATCTCGGCTTTTTGCCCTTTGCGCTCGAATGCTTCACGATGTACGTCACTGCGGCCTGGCTCGCCGGCTGGGTGAAGAGAGTGAAATGAAACGCAGCCTTCTGGTACCGCGGATTTTTCTCCGTAGGGCCACAGCACCTGTCCCGACTCGGTCGGGATGCTGTGCCCGGCGCTCAACCTTGGCTCCGCGCCACTCAACCCGCACGTTGTCATCCCGAGCGCAGCGAGAGATCTCTCTTCGCATGAAACCGTCCGCCTGCATCTTCATCTGTTTTCTCGCCACGCTCCTTGCTCCCGCCGCTCGCGCGGGCGGCATCACTCTTTCGCCCGAAGCTGCGCACGCACTGGACCAGATCTACGCTGGCAACCCCGACGCCGCCATCGTCACGGCCAGCAATGTCGAACTCGAGCAGCCACAAAGCCCCGTTGGCTATCTGCTGGAGGCCGAAGCCAACTGGTGGAAGACCTACTGCGCCGCCTGCGAAATCAAGTGGGGTCAGATCGACGCATGGAACCGCGAAAAGCAGCCGCAAGACGACGCCTATCTCGCGCTTGCGGACAAAGCGATTGCGCTCGCCCAGGCCCAGCTCGCCAAATCCGACACAGCCGAGATGCACGTCTACGCCGGACTCGGCTCCGGCCTCAAGGCTCGCCTGTATAGCTTGCGCGAGGATCGCCGCAACACCGCCCGCTCCGGCGTTGCCGCCCGGACGGAATTTCTCCGCGCCCTCCAGCTCGATCCGGACATGGCCGACGCGACCGCCGGCCTCGGCTTTTACAACTACTACGTCGACACGCTCTCGGCCATCGCGAAAATCCTGCGCTTCTTCATGGGTATTCCCGGGGGAAACAAACAGGAAGGCATCCGCCAGATGCAGGTCGGAATCGATCGCGGCGCTTTTCTCTCCGTCGATGCGCGCTTCTACCTGGCCAAGAATCTCCGGTCCTACGACCAGCGCTACCAGGACGCGCTATCCACTGCCGAGTCGCTCGTCGCCCGCTATCCTCGCAATGCAATCTTCCAGCTTCTCGCCGGCAACCTGAACGCCGAGCTTGGCCGCAACGCCAAGGCCTCGGAATATTTTCACGCCGTCCTCGCGCCGCCGGATTCCGCTTCCGACCCTGATCCCGCCTGCGCCGCCCGCACCCGCGACCTCGCCAACTCCTTCCTCGCCTCCGTCAAGTGACGCCGCCACGACGCAAACGCCGCTCACGGTTTGCCGCGCCCACCGATAATCCCTGGCAACGCGCCGCCCACCCGCCTCCGCCCGCAGTCAAATTCCATCGCTCAGCTGCAAACCTCGGCGCGCTTTCATATCCTCATCCCGAGTTGAGCCGCTCGGGCGGCGACGAGCGATCTCTGCCGGGGTTCGCCCTTTGGAAACAGGCTTCTTCGTTCCTGCGCCGCCGAGCGCGTCCGTCGTCGATAATGGTTGTTCCTGAACGCGTCTGGGCCCCTCCTCCAGGCGACCCCGGGGAGGATGATCCCAATGGACGCACCGCAGCCGCCATCGTCAACGTCTGGACCGACCGCCGCTCCGCCGCAGCCCGCCGCCGCAAAACGCATCCCGACGCCGAGCCTGATCGCCGCAATTCTCGGCGCGAATCCGAAGGCGAGCGACCTGATTTTTTCTCCTGGCCGCCCGCCGCAGGCGAAGGCGAACGGCCAGCTTGTGCCCTTCAAAATTCAGGGCGTGGGAGTGCTCACTCCGGACGACACCGCGCAAATCGCCGGCGACCTGATCGGGCGAAATGTGCAGGCGCTGCAAAAGCTGAAGGACGAAGGCTCGTGTGACATCTCGTATAGCCTGGCGAAGGTGGCGCGCTTCCGCGTGAACGTCTTCACGCAGCGCGGAACTTGCGCGATCGTGATGCGCGTGATTCCCAGTTCCGTCCCGGATTTCGCCGCGCTGAACCTGCCGCCGCAGCTCGCCGAAGCCACCGAACTGCGCAACGGCATCGTGCTGGTCACTGGCCCGACGGGCAGCGGAAAATCCTCCACGCTCGCCGCGATTCTGAACAAGATCAACGAAGAGAAGGCGTACCACATCATCACCATCGAAGACCCGATCGAGTTCCTGCACATGCACAAGCGCGCTACGGTCCATCAGCGCGAGCTGCACAGCGACACGCCGAGCTTCGCGCTCGCGCTGCGCGCGGCGTTGCGGCAGGCGCCGGAAGTGATCCTCGTCGGCGAGATGCGTGACAAGGAGACGATCGAAGTCGCGCTCGAGGCCGCCGACACCGGCCACCTCGTCTTCTCGACGCTTCACACCACCGACGCGTCGAAAACAGTGGAACGCATCATCGGCGTTTTTCCGCTGAGCGATCAGGACGCCGTCCGGAACCGCCTGGCGAAGGCGTTTCGCTACATCATCTCGCAGCGGTTGATTCCGAAACGCGACGGCAGCGGACGCTTCGCCGTTTTCGAGATTCTGAAGTCCACGCTGCGCACCCGCGAGTACGTCGAGCGCGGCGAAACCGAAGGAAAATCGCTCCTCGACGCGATCCGCGACGGCGATTCCGAAGGGATGCAGTGCTTCGACGCTGAAATCGAAAAGGCGATTCGCGCAGGCGTGATCGACCTCGAAATGGGGCTTTCCTACGCCACCAATCCCGGCAACCTGAAGCTCCAGCTCGCCGACTTCCTCGAATCGAGGCGCGACGATACGGAAGTCGAGATACTCAAGTAGCCCGCGGACGGAGCGTATACGAGCTGAGAACGCGCATGTAGTTGCCGCGCTCGAATGCCGCCGGATTGGCAACGGAGCGCCGGCTCAAGCTCCCGCGCATCTGCCGGATCGATTCGTACTCGTGCTCTTCCATCCACCGGGTCAGTTCCTTCAGAACCGCGGCCGCGTGCCCGGTTCCGTTCAGCAGCAGCGCGGACGTCATCATCGCGACGTGCGCGCCGGCCATCATCGATTTCAGCACGTCCCGCGCGCTGTGAACGCCGCCCGTGACGGCCAGATCGGCGCGAACGTGGCCAAAGAGAACGGCGACCCAGTGAAGGCGCAGCAGCAGTTCCTGCGGAGTGCTGAGGGTGAGGCTGGGCACGATTTCCAGCTCTTCGATATCGAAGTCCGGCTGGTAAAAACGATTGAAGAGGACAATCCCGTCCGCTCCCGCCTGGTCCAGACGGCTGCCCATATTGGCTATCGCGCTGAAAAAGGGAGAGAGCTTCACGGCAACGGGGATCTTAACGTTCCCCTTCACCTGCTGCACCAACTCGCAGTCGTTTCGCTCGGTCTCGGAACTGCCGAGGCGCGGATCGCTAATGATGCTATAGATGTTCAGCTCGATCGCGTCGGCTCCGGCCTGCTCCATCAAGCGCGCATAGCGAGTCCATCCCCCCATAGAAACGCCGTTCAGGCTGGCGATCACGGGAATGGCGATGCTCTGTTTGGCGCGCCGGACGAGGTCGAGATATTCATCGGGACCGAGGTTGTAGGTGTGCATATCCGGAAAGTAGCTCAACGATTCAGGAAAGCTTTCAGCGCCGCGGCTAAGATCGGAATCGACGGCATGGCTTTCGAGGTCAAGCTGCTCTTCAAACAGCGAGGGGAGCACGACCGCAGCCACGCCGGAGTCCTCGAGGCGGCGGATATTGTCGATCGACCCGCAAAGGGGAGAGGCCGACGCAACGAGAGGAGATTTCAGCGGGAGGCCGAGATACGTGGTTGTGATGTCGGTCATTTCTCCTCCGCTTCCTTCCGGATTTCCACTGGAGCCGCGCCATTTTCTTTTGGTTCCTTGGGCACGATTTCCAGTCTTTCCGCGGGGCCGGACATCGCCGCGCGGTTTGAATATACGCGCCACTGCTGCTCGACGTCGTCCTGAGCCAGTCGAAGAAGTTCACGCGCGGCCTCGGGATGGCTTCGTGCGAGCATCGTGTAACGCGCTTCCTGATAGGCATACTGCTGCAACGGGATACTCGGCGCCTTGGAATCGAGTTGAAATGGATTCTTCCCCTCGCGGAGCAGCGCGGGATTGTATCGCATCAAGGGCCAGTAGCCGGAGAGCACGGCTGCCTTTTGCTGTTCCATCCCGAAACTCAGGTCGTACCCGTGGGCGATGCAATGGCTGTAGGCGATGATCAAGGAAGGCCCGTCATAGGCCTCCGCTTCGAGAAATGCTCTTACGGTGTGCGTGTCCCCGCCGCCCATCGCCACGCGCGCGACGTACACGGATCCATAGCTGATGGCTTCCATGGCGAGGTCCTTCTTCCCGGTCTGTTTTCCCCCGGCGGCAAATTTTGCAACGGCGCCGCGTGGAGTCGCTTTGGACATCTGGCCGCCCGTGTTCGAGTACACTTCCGTATCCAGCACGAGCACCCTGACGTTCATGCCCGACCCGAGCACGTGGTCGAGCCCTCCCGCGCCGATGTCGTACGCCCAGCCGTCGCCACCGACAAGCCAGACGCTCTTGCGGACGAGGGCGTCGGCGACCGCGAGCAAGTCGCGCGCTTCCGGCGAATCGAGCAGAGCAATCTTCTTCTTCAGTTCGACCACGCGCTCGCGCTGAGCTTCGATCTCCCGCTCGCTCAATTGACCAGCCGTAAGGATTCCGGCCCCGAGCGTATCGCCCAGGTGCACGGCGAGCCGCGCCACAAGATCGCGCGCGTAATCGGCTTGCTTATCCACGGCGAGCCGCATGCCAAGCCCGAACTCCGCGTTGTCCTCGAAGAGGGAGTTGGACCAACTGGGACCGCGGCCCCGCGCATTGACCGTATGGGGCGTGGTAGGCAGGTTGCCGCCGTAGATGGACGAGCAACCCGTGGCATTGGCGATCAACAGGCGGTCTCCGAACAGCTGAGTGAGGAGTTTGATGTAGGGTGTCTCGCCGCACCCGGCGCAGGCGCCGGAGAACTCAAATAGAGGCTCGAGCAGCTGCACGTCCTTCACCTGAGTGTGCGAGAGACGGTCGCGGTCGAAGTCCGGCAGTTCCGCAAAGAACTCCCAATTTGCGCTCTCCGCCTGGAGCAGCCGGGGCTGCGGCTCCATGTTGATGGCTTTGTGTTTCGTCTCGCTCTTGCTTTTTGCGGGGCAGACTTCCACGCAGAGGTGGCATCCGGTGCAATCCTGCGGAGACACCTGGAGCGTGTAGCGCAGACTTTCAAATTCTCGCCAGCGCGGCGTCGCGGACTTGAAAGTCGAAGGAGCGGTTTGAAGCAGCGAAGAATCATAAACCTTCGCGCGGATCACTGTATGAGGACAGACCAGCACGCATTTGCCGCACTGAATGCAGAGTTGCTCGTCCCAGACCGGTATTTGCTGCGCGATATTGCGCTTCTCCCATTTGGCGGTACCTGTCGGAAACGTTCCATCCACCGGCATGGCGCTGACGGGCAAGGAGTCTCCGCGTCCCGCTATGATTGCGCCGAGCACGTTGCGGACGAAGTCCGGAGCCCGCTGCGCGACCGGCGGGAGGATGTCGAACCCGCTCGTCGCGCTGGGCGGCACCACAACGAGATGCAGATGGGCTAGGGCTTGATCCACCGCGGCGAAGTTTTTCTTAACGACGGCCTCGCCTCGTTTTCCGTAGGTGTCGTGGATGGCTTTCTTGATGGCTTCGACTGCTTGATCCCGGGGCAGAACCCCGCTGATGGCAAAAAAGCAGGTCTGCATGATGGTGTTGATGCGGTTGCCCATCCCTGCTTCGCGAGCGACCTTGTACGCGTCGATGACGTAAAACTTGAGACCTTTGTTAATGATGGCTTCCTGTACCGACCGCGGCAGGCCGGTCCAAACGCCGGCGGGTTCAAACGGCGCGTTCAATAGAAAAACGGCGCCGGGTTCCGCGGCCGCCAGAACATCCATCCGCTCGAGGAAGTGGAATTGGTGGCAGGCGAGGAAGCTGGCTTTGCTGATGAGATAGGACGACCGAATGGGATGAGGGCCGAAACGAAGGTGGGACACCGTGACGGAACCCGCCTTCTTCGAGTCATAGACAAAGTAGCCCTGTGCGTAATTGCCGGTGCTCTCCCCAATGATCTTGATCGAATTCTTGTTCGCGCCGACCGTGCCATCCGAGCCCAGTCCGTAGAAAAGCGCCCGGACCGTCTGCGGGTCTTCCGTGGAAAATTCAGGATCGTACTCGAGGCTGGTTTGCGTGACGTCGTCGTGAATCCCGACCGTGAAGTGGTTCTTTGGCGTCGCGCGCTTGAGTTCATCAAGAACGGCCTTGGCCATGGCGGGCGTGAACTCTTTTGAAGCGAGACCGTACCGGCCTCCCAGCACGCGGGGGAAAGTTTGCGGCGCCGAATCCGCCGCCCTCGATTCGGCCAGCGCCGTGACGACATCGAGATAAAGAGGTTCGCCCAGGCTTCCGGGCTCCTTCGTGCGGTCCAGGACTGCGACGCCGCGGACGCTTTTCGGAAGCGCGGCGAGAAATGCCTGGGCTGCGAAGGGCCGGTACAACCGGACCTTCAGCAGTCCGACCTTTTCGCCCCGTTGCAGCAGGTAATCGATGGTTTCTTCAACGGCTCCAGTCCCGGAGCCCATCATGACGATCACGCGTTCGGCGTCCGGCGCGCCCACGTAATCAAACAGGCGGTAACTCCTGCCCGTGCGTTGCCCCAGGCGGTCCATAACGCCCTGCACGATTGTGGGGCAGGCCCTGTAGAACGGATTGATCGCCTCGCGCGCCTGAAAAAACACATCGGGGTTCTGCGCCGAGCCCCGAAGGGCCGGATGGTCCGGCGATAAGGCGCGCTCGCGGTGCCGGCGGACCGCGTCTTCATCGATTAGCTCCCGCAGGTCATCATCCGAAAGAGTGTTGATCTTGTTCAGTTCGTGCGACGTCCGGAAGCCATCGAAAAAATGCAGGAAAGGGATTCGCGATTCGAGAGCGGCAGCGTGCGCGATCAGCGCGAAATCGGCGGCTTCCTGAACGGAGTTCGAAGACAGCAGCGCAAAGCCGGTGGCCCGCGTTGCCATGACGTCGCTGTGATCGCCGAAAATAGAAAGCGCGTGGGTGGCCAGCGTCCGCGCGGCGACGTGAATCACTGCGGCTGTCAGCTCGCCCGCGATCTTGTACATGTTGGGGATCATCAGCAGGAGACCCTGAGACGAGGTAAAGGTGGTCGCGAGCGCCCCGGCCTGAAGCGCGCCATGCAGAGCGCCGGCCGCGCCTCCCTCGCTTTGCATCTCGACCACCGTAGGCACGGTGCCCCAGATGTTCTTGCGGCCCTGCTCTTTCCACTGGTCCGACCATTCCCCCATGGGGGATGCAGGGGTGATGGGATAGATCGCGATCACTTCGTTGAGCCGGTAGGCTACCGACGCCGTCGCTTCGTTTCCGTCGAGAATCGCTGCAGCACGCGCCATAGGTGCCCTCTGTGTCTCCGTTTGCCCGGTGCCGCGCATCGCCAGCAGGCTTGCGTGCAATGCCATGGAAACAGTCTGGCAAGATAGGAGCGGGTTCACTGTGACGGACATCACTAAGGGAGTGATGTTTCAGCCACGCGAGCGGTTACGTTGTCTGCCGACTCGCTGTAAGCTACCATGGCGATGCGAGTTAACATCGGAGGGGTGGCCGAGTGGTTGAAGGCGGCGGTCTTGAAAACCGTTAGACCCGAAAGGGTCTCGTGGGTTCGAATCCCACCTCCTCCGCCAAATTTCTGCTTATCTAGCATAAAGAAACGCGATGGTGCGTTTCTTGCGTGTCTGATACGGCATCCGCCAGTTTTCTGCTCGCAGTAGCAACCAAAGCATAAGTCTTGACAAAATCTCACATTAGACATAATCTAATTTTTTAATGGACGCCAAGGCGATTAAACGGTCCTTGGAGGGCAGCGGGTTGCGGTGCACGCCGCAGCGCTATGCCGTGATGGCATTCTTGATGGAATGCAACAGGCATCCCACGGCTGCGGAAATCTTCGAAGCCGTGAATCACGTGGATCCACGCTCTTCAAGGGCCACGACTTACAACAATCTGCGGGACCTGGTGCAGGCGGGTTTGGTGCGTGAAGTGGCCGTCGAGGGGCGCGCCGCGCGATTCGATGCAAAAGGCATGCAGCATCACCACTTCATCTGCGACCGCTGCGGCAATGTTGAGGACATCGAATGGTACGACGTGCCCAGGCCTGCCTCGCGCTCTCTCGGCAAGCGGATTCTTCGCGAATGCGAACTCATTTTCCGGGGGCTCTGCACGAAGTGCGCTCCTCGGTACGCTTCCCGTTAGGTTTCGAAGGCGTGTGGATACCGGTTGAATGGCGCGCGTCAGCAAGCGCGGCCGCCAGCGATTGCGGGAATGGGAAAGCCGGGATGGGTTCGCAGTTCGTCGCAGTTCTTTTGACTAATTTTTTGACTAATCGGAAGGAAGGAGCAAACCATGTCAACCGAAGCTAAGTGCCCGGTCATGCACGGGACCACGAATGTTGGAATGAGGTCGAACAGCGACTGGTGGCCGAACCAGCTGAACCTCAGGATTCTTCGCCAGAACTCGCCTCAGTCCGATCCGATGGGCGAGGCCTTCAACTACGCCGAAGAGTTCAAGAAGCTCGACTTCAAAGCGCTGAAGAAGGACCTCCACGCGCTGATGACGGACAGCCAAGACTGGTGGCCGGCGGATTTCGGCCACTACGGGGGGCTCTTCATTCGCATGGCGTGGCACAGCGCGGGCACGTACCGCATCGGCGACGGACGCGGCGGCGCGGGCGCCGGACAACAGCGCTTCGCGCCGCTCAACTCTTGGCCGGACAACGCGAACCTCGACAAGGCGCGCCGGCTGCTTTGGCCGATCAAGCAGAAATACGGCCGGAAAATCTCCTGGGCCGACCTGATGATCCTCGCCGGCAATGTCGCGCTCGAGTCGATGGGCTTCAAGACGTTCGGCTTTGGCGGCGGGCGCCCCGATGTGTGGGAGCCCGACGAAGCCGTGTACTGGGGCAAGGAGGACACCTGGCTTGGCGACAAGCGCTACACGGGTGACCGGGAGCTCGAAAATCCGCTCGCCGCCGTGCAGATGGGTCTCATCTATGTGAATCCGGAAGGGCCGAACGGCAAGCCGGATCCGCTTGCTGCTGCGAAGGACATCAGAGAGACCTTCGCGCGCATGGCCATGAACGATGAGGAGACGGTTGCGCTCATTGCCGGGGGTCACACCTTCGGCAAGACCCACGGCGCCGGCGATGCGAAGCTTGTTGGCCCCGAGCCCGAGGCAGCGCCCATTGAGGAGATGGGCCTCGGCTGGAAGAGCCGTTATGGCACAGGCAAAGGCAAAGACGCGATCACCGGCGGCCCGGAAGTCACCTGGAGTCAGACGCCAACGAAGTGGAGCAACCACTTCTTCGAGAACCTGTTCGGCTACGAATGGGAGCTGACCAAGAGCCCGGCCGGCGCCTATCAGTGGCAAGCGAAAGGCGGTGCCACGCCAATTCCGGATGCCTTCGACCCGTCGAAGCGTCACGCGCCAACCATGCTGGTCACGGACCTCTCTTTGCGGATCGATCCGGTCTACGAGAAGATCTCCCGGCGCTTCTACGAGCATCCAGATCAGTTCGCAGACGCGTTTGCCCGCGCGTGGTTCAAGCTCACTCACCGCGACATGGGCCCGCGTTCGCGCTATTTCGGCCCGGAGGTCCCGGCGGAGGAGCTGATCTGGCAAGACCCCGTTCCGGCGGTCGATCACAAGCTGATCGACGCGAAGGACATTACCGATCTCAAGGCCAAGATTCTCGCATCGGGACATTCCATCTCGGAGCTGGTCGGGACCGCTTGGGCTTCGGCGGCAAGCTTCCGCGGCTCCGACAAGCGCGGCGGAGCGAACGGCGCGCGCATCCGTCTTGAACCCCAGAAGGACTGGGAGGTCAACCAGCCGGCGCAACTGGCGAAGGTGTTGCAGAAACTCGAAGCGATCCAAAAGGAGTTCAACGCTTCGCAGTCCGGCGGCAAGAAAGTGTCGCTTGCCGACCTGATCGTCCTCGGCGGCTCAGCTGCTATCGAGCAGGCGGCAAAGAAGGCGGGGCACAACGTGACCGTTCCCTTCGCGCCCGGTCGCACCGATGCGTCGCAGGAGCGAACCGATGTGGAGTCCTTCGCTTATCTCGAACCGGTCGCGGACGGGTTCCGCAACTACCTCAAGGCCAAGTTCAGCGTATCAGCGGAGGAGCTGCTGATCGACAAGGCGCAACTGTTGACGCTGACAGCGCCTGAGATGACCGTTCTCGTCGGCGGTCTGCGCGTCCTAGGTGTAAATACCGGGAAGTCCACACACGGCGTCTTCACCAAGCAGCCGGAGACGCTGACCAACGACTTCTTCGTCAACCTGCTCGACATGGGCACGCAATGGCAGCCGTCAGTTGGCTCGGAAGGCGTGTACGAGGGGCGCGACCGGAAGACGAACGAGGTCAAATGGACCGGCACACGTGTCGACCTGCTCTTTGGGTCGAACTCCGAGCTGCGCGCCCTTGCAGAAGTCTATGCGTGCGCGGACTCTAAGGAGAAGTTTGTGAAAGACTTCGTGGCGGCGTGGAACAAAGTGATGAACCTCGATCGCTTCGACCTTGCCTGAGCTCGTCGGAAGAAGAGAGCTATCGGCTAGGCGCTAATCCCCGTTCCCGTTGTTTGGATCGGCGAAACCGAAGGGCTTGCTTTTCTTGGATCGCGCCCGCCGGATTGCGCGACCTTTGATTTTGCGAAGGTCTTAGTTGCTGAAGTCACCGAGTGACTTCGAAGCTTTCGGTCGAGTACCGGAATCGATAAGACCATCAGGGTCCTCGATCGCGCTTTTGACTTCGCAACGACCGTTCGCCTAAGCCTCTAGCGTGATCAGCCCTTCCTTGCTGAGCGCCGCCAACACCTGGGTGCACAGTTCATCCAGCTCCTTCTGCTTTTCCACGCGGAAATCCGCCAGCGTGTGGCAGTTCACCTCCTGCAACCCCGTCAGCCACTGGAACGGGGGATCGTACTCACAGCGCCGTGCCATTTCCCGTGCCGAACCAATCCCCTGGCTATAACAGAGTGTGGCTCGGGAAGCGAATTCAACGCTGTGAGGTGATCCGATTCATGAGCGAGAACCTGAATCGGAACTGAGCACGCGGGGAGCTTCCGATACCCAATTTTTCGCGTACGTAATACGTACGGAGGTTGCCCAAATCGTGATTTTGCTGAGTATCATGCGTGCTGAAAATTGAGTAACTTACCTGTTTTCAATACGGCGCGGGGCTGCGAATCCCACCCTCCGCCATACTTTCGGTAGTGTCCTAATTAGGGCAACAACTTACTTGCCTCATCCACGCGAAAAGCGTAGGCTGCGAGCATGGTACCGAAAAGGCAGAGGATGCGCACAATGAGTTTGGCGGGGGTGCGTCGTGACTCGCCCCGCCATCGCAAGTTTTTTCGAGACGCCGCATGATAACAAGCCTGACCTCATGTTGAACATAACCACGTACATCGACGAAAGCCAACACGTAGGTCCCGGTCATGCTGTCGTTGCCGGTTTCTGGGGAACGGAAGATCAATGGAATGGTTTTGTATCTGCGTGGGAGGCGGGTCTGGGAAACAGAAAGGCTCTCCACATGAACGGCCTTCGATGGAACGCAAGGGGTGCCAAAAAGCTGGTAAGGGATTTACTTGCCAGACTGGGGCCGATTCCCGCTGAGCACGGTCTCTGCCCCGTCTACGGTGCAGTCAAAGTTGGCGATTATCTAGATCTTGTGGCAGGCGAATCGGATTTCAATAAAAGACTCTGCGGTTATGTCATGGACTTGCTGAGAATTTTTGTTACTCTCAACAGCCAAGTCCCAGCACACGGGAAGATTAAGATTGTTTGCGAGCAGCAAAATACTTACGAACCATTGGCCCGCGGTCTTTTTGAAGTCTTCGCTAAGATGGCAGCCAGAGACCCCTACTGCCCCTGGTTTAATAGCATCGAGTTTGTTCCAAAAGATGCTACATCCCTGACACAGCCTAGCGATTTCTTAGCCTTTGCAATGGGCAAGTATCTCGATGAATGCGGTGGGAAAAAAGATTTGTGGTGTCGTCCGATATTCGGACACATGAAACCAAATAAGATTCCAGGCTGTGTCTATACGAGAGACAGAGCTAGATTCTTAGTTTCCGCGATAATTAAGAACTCAAAAGACGGTCGCTTGGTTGGTGCCGTCGAGTTTGGGAAATTTCTCAGGAGCAAGGGATTGCTCTGATTTCCGGGGAGCTGAATGGATGTAAGCTGGCCGTAGGAGGGCAATATGGCCGAACCGGAACAGAAAACAGAGGTCACGACTGAAAGGGCTTTCAGACTCTGCATAGATGAAGACAAAACGCATAAGGTCAATGTGGTGCGCGTCGAATTGCGCGGAATTGCTCGCTTCGCTTGTTGGTGGTTCGTCGTGTGGTCAATATTTGGGGGCATTCTTGCCCTTGCGAGCTTTCTAAAGTAGGAGTGCGTTATGAAATTCGAGCACAGGTGTCTTGTAGAGTTATCCGATATTCTTGCCATCCAATATGAGTGTGCCCGCTGTCATGCAGCGACCATAGTTCCCGTCGAAAATATCCCAACGCCTCAGCAACTCTTGATGAAGTATGTAGAGAAAACTTGTCCGTATTGCCAAACCGAGTGGGGAATGGATAGAAATACCAGCGAATTTGAGAAATTTACACAGTTCAACAGTCTTCTACGCGAGATCGCAGAAAAAATGAAAGGGAGAAACCTAACATTACGATTGGAGATCAAATGTCCCGAGAAACCGTGACGGACAACTCGGAATTCCAAAAGTTCGATGCGACCGTCGGAAAACTTCTCTCTGTTTCGCACAAGGAATTGCAAAAACGGGAGAAGAAATATCAGCGGCAACGAAAGAGGAAAAAGCGCGCTAAGTCTTGACCCGCTTTCCCCGGCCTTGGCGCTTAATTGAGGTACGTTTCTGACTCCGACTTGCCGGTGAGTTCGTTCCAAGTGAGGCGCTTGCCGACGATCTGCGAGACGGCGATGCTGAAACGGTCGCCATCGGTATTTTGCTTGCGGTTGTTGTAGCGGAAACTCTGTTCATCGAGGTAACGGAACAAGTGAAAAGGTTCGATGCTCACATAGGTTCCATTGATGCCGCGCTTGAGCAGGCTCCAAAAGTTTTCGAGTCCGTTAGTGTGGATGCGACCGTCAACGTACTGCGCCGCATGATTCACAACCTTGTGCGCGTATTCGGCTTCCAGTCCGCGATAGCCGAGCATTTCGTCGGTGTAGAGCGCGGCTCCCGCTTGCACGTACTTTTTGATGACAGGTTGCACGGTTTCCTTCTGGCGATCCGCCACGGCCACGGCGCGAACCTTCTTGCCGCGCTCCAAGATTCCGAACGCAACGGCTTTGCCCTTTCCGCCAGTTCCGGTAATGCGCCGCTTGCGTTCGCTGATGTGCATGTTGCGGGCCTTGCCGCCGATGAACGATTCGTCCACTTCGACCTCGCTCCCGTTCCCGCCAACCTTCTTGCCGAAGAATTCATCCTGCAAGGCGAGGCGAATGCGGTGCAGCATGAACCACGCCGACTTCTGGGTGACGCGCAGCGCACGGGCGACTTCGTAGGAACTGATTCCGTTTTTGCAGTTGGTCAACATCCAAGTTGCCGCGAGCCACTTGTCCAAAGAGATCGGCGAGTCCTCAAAGATAGTGCCGACTTTCACGGAAAACTGCCGCTTGGCATGATGGCTGCTGCATTGCCAGATGCGGCGCGAGGCGTTGAACGAGACCTTTTCGGAGCCACAGGTCGGGCAGACAACACCCTTCGGCCATCGACGCGCCACAAGGTAGTTGAGGCAGTTATCAGGATTCGAGAAGTAAAGAATCGCTTCTTGAAGGCTCTTTGGTTCACCCATGGTCTTGTTCTCCATGAGCTAAAGGTACACTAAAACCGTGGATGAGTCAAGTAAATTAGTGCCCTAATTAGGACACCACCATACTTTCCTTTCATTTCCGATCATAGGCAGAGGATGGTACATTGAGGCCACGTGATTTCGTGCCGCAACGTCACAGCCTTTAAGCGCGAATGTCCCATCAAAACTCGCAGAACAGCCATCAAGAACACCCACATCGAGCCGATCAACGAGAAGAAGTCTAGAGCGCGCCTTCATGAAGCACTTCCCGAAGACGACAGAAAAAGGAAAACGTGAAGATCTTACTGTATAACCCGGACAACGGTGTGACGCGCAATTTCATGCCGCATCTTTGGATGTTTCTTCTCCAGGCGTTGACTCCACGCGGCCACGAAGTGCTGCTGATTGATGGCAACGCACAGCCGATGGATGAAGCGGGCATAGCGCGGTTCGTGCGCGAACAAAACATTGGACTCGTTGGTATCGGCGCGATGACCAGAATGATTGCCAAGGCCTACCGGATGGCCGACGCGGTCCGCGCGACGGGAGTACCGGTCGTGATGGGCGGACCTCATGTGACAGAAATGGCCGATGAGGCGCTCGGTCGAAGCGGCGGTCCGCGCCATGCAGACGCTGTGGCCCTCGGTGAAGCCGATGAAACATGGCCAAAGATCGTCGAGGACGCCGCGCGCGGCCACCTGAAGGATGTTTACGCTCCGGTGGATGAGCTTGGCCAGGAGCGCAAACCCACTCTCCGGCCATATCCGGAGATCCCCTGGGACTCAATCGATCTCGGCCAGTTCAATTTGGTTCCAAAGATCGCGACACCGCTGCTGAGGCGCGTGGGGGAAGGATGGGGGACGTTTCGCATTATTCCGGTCGAGTCGGGGCGCGGTTGTCCCTATGGGTGCGAGTTCTGCACGGTGACAGGCTTTTTCGGCGACTCCATCCGGTTTCGCACGAACCAAAGCGTGGTGAACGAACTGCTGCTATTGAAAGCTCGGGCTCGAAGCGAGGGCGGTCAGATCGCCGTCTTTTTCATCGACGATAATTTCGCAATCAATATCAAACGCACGAAATCGCTGCTGCGCGACATTATCGCGGCCGGCGCGCAGGTGAATTGGGTTGCCCAGATCAGCGCCAATTTGTTGCGCGACGAGGAACTCGTGGACCTCATTGCCGCCTCGGGCGGCAAGTGGGTCTTCATCGGCATGGAGTCCATCGACCCCGCTAACCTCGCGAGCGTGAACAAAGGATTCAACAAGCCGGGTGAGTATGCGGCCGTGCTCGAGCGGCTCGCCCAGCGCAACGTTTATGCGATCACCTCTTTCATCTTCGGCATGGACAACGACACGCCAGGCGTCGCGGAGCGGACGCTTCAGGAGATTCGCACCTGGCCGCCAGGGCTGCCCATCTTCGGCCTACTTACTCCCCTGCCTGCGACGCCGCTTTACAAACGGCTCGAGGCCGCAGGGAGGCTGACGCGGCCGAAGCACTGGCAGGAGTTCGTACCCTTTGAGATGGCCCACACACCGCTGAAGATGACCATCGAACAAGCTCATGCGGAGGTGAAGCACGGGTGGACGAGTTCCTACAGCCCCGAGGCAGTGGCTAGCGCTGTTGATTCGCTGAATGATAAGCCGTTGGGTTATCAAATAAACATCTTTTTGGCGCGTCTCTGTTTCCGCGGGATCTATTTTCCTCAGATGGGTCGGTTCTCATGGTTGAAATCGATTGCCGAAAATCGGCGAATAATCTCTAGGCTCGTAAAGGAAGCCTTCGGCGCTTGGCGAGGAGCGCGCACAACCTCCCGCATGCGCCTGTCAATCCCACCTCAGCCATCGCGCATGCCTGCGCCGGTCGCCGATGAAGCTACGGGTTCCTCACTGCATCCAACGAACGCAGATCCAGCGTAGTGACTATGGATTTGAGTCTCGCGAAGAATCGGAAACGCGAGGACCGCCCGAATCAGGCCGAATCCGCGCCCCTTGTTGCTTACATGCTTACGAAATGGCGCGCGAGAGATACGCATCGATGCGCGCGTTCGCGGGCGCGCCAAGCGGCATCGGGAACAGATTGAACGCGTGCGGCGCGCCAGGATAGATCGCAAGCTCCGCGTCGTTGCCCGCCGCAATCCAGCGCGCGTAGAGGAAGAGCGTGTCGTCGAGGAGCGGGTCGAGCGTTCCGACGACGAACAGCGCAGGCGCGAGACCCTTCACATTCGCATAGAGCGGCGAGACGTCCGGATCGCGCGGGTTCGTTCCCTTGGGAAGATAGGCCTCGGCAAATTTCTGTATGCTCTGTTTCCCCACGAGAAGGCCTTTCTCGGGAGTCAGCGTCTGGCTGGGGGTCATCGACGTATCGAAGTTGCCGTAGGAAAGATTCGCGGCGCGGAAGCCGGTGTAGCCGTGGCGGTCGCGCATGCGGAGAAGGGTCGCGGCCGAAAGAGTGGCGCCCGCGGATTCGCCGCCGATCGTCAGGATGTCGGTCCCGAATTCGGATTTGGCGTTCTTGACGAGCCAGAGCGCGGCGGTTTCGCAATCGTCCCACGCTGCGGGATAGGGATGCTCGGGCGCGAGGCGGTACTCGACGCTCGCGCAAGCCATGCCGGTATTCTGCACGATGCGCTCGAGCATCGGGTCTTGCTGGTCCGCCCCGCCGAACACCAGGCCTCCGCCGTGAATGTGCAGGTAGACGCCCCTTGCGCGTTCGGGCGCGATGACGTTCAGCGCGATCTTGCGGCCGCCCTTGCCGTCGACCAGGATCGTGCGCGCTTTGTCCGAGTGGACGATCGGCGGGAACGGCCCGCCGCCCTTCGTGCGGATTTCGCGGAACGCCGGCGCGCCGATGTCCCACCACTCGGGCCCGCCGGAGGTCGCCTTGCGAAACGCCTCGTTGGCGGCGAGGGTTTCGGTGGAAATCGCTTCGGATTTGAAGAGCGCGGGATCGAAAGGATTGCTCTTCGCTGCTGTTGCTTGCGTCATGTCGCTACCTCGAATTCTCGCCGTGCGCGATTGCGTCCGCGTGGGGTGCGGCGGGAGGGGATTTTCAATTGTCGCGGTGACCGGGGGAGTATACCACCGCGCGCCAGGAATCAAATCCCGCGGCGTCGGGCAGCGCGTGGCTACCAGCTTTTCGCGACGGCGGCGATGATGCGGGCGAGCGAGTCCACATCGCGCGTGTCGATCACTTCGGCGGGCGAGTGCGAATAGCGCAGCGGCCAGCCGAGAGCGACATCCACAGCACCATAAGGAACGAACGTCGAGCCGTCGTTGCCGCCGCTCGTGACGCCATACTGCACGGCGATTTGATTGGCGCGCGCGAGCTGCACGACGCGGTCGACGGAGTCGCGAGGCGCGATATTCGAATTGTCGATGGCGCGGACCACGAAACCTTTCCCGAGCCGCGCATCGGCGAAGCGGTTTGACTCGAGCGGCGAGTCGGAGCTGACGAACGTGTCGACGGCGAAGACGTAATCCGGCTCGCGGCCTTCGGCGGCGAGCCGCTTCGCGAGTGCGCCGGCGCCCACGAGGCCGATTTCCTCACCCGTGGACCAGACGAAGGTGACGTCGCGATCCTTCAGCGGGCCACCGAGCTCCCAAACGGCTGAGATCAAGGCGGTGTCGCCAACGCGATCGTCGAAGCTGCGGCCATTCGCGCGCATGCCGAGAAGCGGGCGGTATTTTTTCGGGATGGTGATTGAGTCGCCCACGTGTATGCCGAGATCGGCGACTTCCTCAGGGCTGCGCGCGCCGACATCGACGCGGATCGCGGTTTCCGCTTCGGTGGGCCATTCGAAGTTTGCCTCGTCCCACTTGGGAGGCAGCTCCATGATTGCGTCGCGGTCTCCAGTCGCCGTATGCACGAGAGCCGGATGGCCTTCGTAGTAGCTCAAATCCATGCCGCCGAGCGTTTCGACCTCGAGGCGGCCATCGTTCGAGATCGATTTCACCTGGAAGCCGATTTCGTCCATGTGCGCGACGACGAGAATCTTCGGCACTTTCGCGCCGGCGGGAGCAGTGCCGAGATGCAGGATCAAATTTCCGGCATCGTCCGTCTCAGGTTTTGCCCATTCGGGCAGCAGGTCTTTTACGGCCTCACGGACGGGTCCCTCGTGATTGCTCGCACCGTAAGTTTGGACGAGTTCGCGCAAGAGCTCGGTGATGGGTTCGTGCTCGTGCGCACTGCGTAGATCAAGAAGAGCGTCTTTAGGTCCTGGAGCTCGGACCGGGAAATCGGCGCCCTGCGCGTAAAGCTCGAGGAGTCCGCGAAGCTCCGCTAGATCGTGACGATCAACTTCCTCCGCAGGCGTATCGTGCCACGCGGTTGCGATTCCGAGGTGAACCCACCGCGCCGGAAGGGCCGGCGCGGGAAGATAACTCGGCGGAATGATTCCGGCCGAGTAGTCCGTGGCGAACGGAATTTTGTTTGCGTCGGCGAGTTGCTTGAGATCCGCGGCGAAACCACCGGGGATGCCATTCGCCTCTCCGAGGCCAAGCAAGACACCGCTGCCGGGCTCGCGGCGCGGAGCGCGATGGACGCCCTGCATGCCGGGGACGGCACCGCCTGAAAGAAGGCGGCCCACGTAGATCATTTCGTCGGCGTGCACGGTGTTCAGGACGCGCTGCAAACCGCGCGCGCCGGTCCGTTGCTGGACGACGAATGCGACGATGAGCGTGCCTTTGATCTTCGACGGGTCGATTTCACGGAGCAGCTCGACCAAAGCCGCCGCGCCGAACTTGTCACCGACGGACGCGCCAGCTAGGGCGGCCTCGCCGAGGCCCGCGAGCCGCCGGTTGATGGCGACGGGGCTAAGGAAATCCACACCTGCCTTCCGCACCTCGGCCGCCGAGGTCGCGCCGATGTCGACGTACATATTCTCGATGTCGCTCGATTTCGGCGGATTCGCGCGGCCATTTTGCAGATGGATGGAAAGTCCGGCGACAACGCCGTCGATCCATTTTCCGTTTGAGGTGCCGACTCTGACCGGTTGCGCGGAGTAGAGTTCATTAAAAATTGGCGGGAGTCCAGATTGCGGGAGGCGCTGGAGACGCAGGTAGCCGTCGTCGGTGATTCCGCTGACGACGAAGCCGGGCTCGTCGATCGGCGTGACGATGAGGCGCCGCGGTGCGCCGCCGCCGATTGTGACGATCACGTCGCCGAAATTGTCTGCGACCGGATGTAGCGCCGCGATCTCCTTGCGGATTTTTTCCGACAGCTCCTGTTCGTAACCCGAGACGGATGGCGTGGCGACGAAATCGCGCAAGTCTACGGCGAAGCTCCCGGGCACGTTGGTTTGGGCAGCGGCGGACGGAACTCCAGGCAGCACGAGAAAGGAAAACAGAAAAATGAACGCGGCCGGAACGGACAAAAACGGCGCGCGAAGGGGTCCTGCAGTGTAGCGATTCGAAAAATGCAGGTGGCGTGTTTTGAGCGACTTCCGAGCGATTCTACTCGACAGTGTAGCGATTCGATTTTGGATGTTATACGGCCGAGGTTCGGCGTCGCGCGGGGGAAGGTGTGCCGCCTGGCCCGCGATACCCTTGAAGCCGACTTCTTTATCGTGATTCATATGCTCACCTCCACGCTATCACACGATGCAAATCGGCGGTGCATTGACCGCTCCGGAAAACCTTTCGGGAGTGCATGTTAGGAGGAATTCGAATCGCTACACGTGTTGCGATTCGGTGACGGGTAGAGATGGCCGACAGTTGAAACGCCGCGCGGCGAGGGCGGTTGTTTGCGTCTGTTATAATCGCGCGCCATGGCCGAGCGATCATTCAAAGGGGCGCCGAGCGAACCGGCATTCAAGGCGCCGCGATACATCGTCGTCGAGGGGCCGATCCGCGTGGGCAAATCGACGCTCGCGAAGGTGCTGGCCGAGAGGCTGCACGCGCGGCGCGTCTTCGATTGCGAAGACAATCCCTTCCTCGCCGATTTTTACGGCGAAAAGCCCGGCGCGGCGTTTCGCGCGCAGATGCATTTCCTCTACGAGCGGCACCGCCGCCTGATCGAGACGCGGCCGGAGGACGACGCCGCGCCGATCGTGAGCGACTTCCTTTTCGAGAAGGACAAGATTTTCGCGTACATCAACCTCGACAACGAAGAGCTGAAGCTCTACGAGAAGTATTTCGACATGCTCGCACCTTCGGTTCCCGCGCCGGACCTGACGATCTACCTTCAGGCTAAGCCGGACGTCCTGCGAAAGCGCGTGTCGAAGAAAGGCGACCCGGCGGAGAAGGAGATTTCTCCGGAATACCTGGAAGCCGTCGCGAGCGGCTACGAACACTTCTTCTTCCGCTACTCGGCTTCGAACCTGCTGGTTGTGGATACGAGCGAAATCGACTTCGTGGAACGCAACGAGGATTTGCAGGAGCTGTTGCGCCGGTTGCGCCAGCCCGTCAAGGGCACGCAGTATTTCCTGCCGCTGGGACAGAGCTGATCGCCGCCGGAAGGGGGAGTCCGGGACGGGCCAATGAGCCAGGGGGATGGCCCATCCCGAACCACAGGGAAAATTCCTTCGGAAGCGCGCGCGACTCAGGCTGCCTGCGACGGCCCGGTGAAGCGGTGGCGCCACCTTCCGAGCGTTCGGTTCACCGGGTGGCTGCGGTGCAAGAACGTAAGCACCGGCTCGCGGCGCGTACCGATCCTCTCGAGCGCCCGGCGAATCCGGAAATCGCGCCCGGCAGAAACAAGACCCTTTTCGAGCGTCGCAATAGCCTCCGGCGTCCGGCCGGACTGGTGATACACCTCGGCCAGATTCAGGTAGAGCTGGGCGTGATTGTGCCGCATCCCGACTGCTTCCTGGCAGAGCGCTTCCGCATCGCCGTAACGCCTCTCGGCGACGGCTGCGAGCAGGCCCGTGTAGGAAAGGTAGAACGGGTTCTTGGGCGCAGCGCCCAGGGCGCGCCGCGCGTAAAGAAGAGCGTCTTGCGCGTGCCCGTCGCGCAGCTGCTTGAGACATTCCTTGAAATCGTTCATGCCGGCGTCGGTCGGTGAGGTGGTGCCAATCCAGTGGGACATGGGTTCCTTCTTTGCCCTGCACCCAGAAAGTGTGAGGGCGAGCAAGGCAAGGTTAAACGTTCCCGCCCGGCCGGGGATATAGGACGGCCGGACAGATTTGGTTCCAGTCCCTTTGCCTCCCTTCGACTGTACGAACTGACAGGCGAACAATTAATGAACCAGATCGGACGCGAAAACGAGCCGGATGCCGCTGCTTTCGAGGCGCGGGACGCCTTCGGCGAGCGCGGCAATGGTCGCAGGATGGGGATGACCAATGGCGATGGCCGAGCCGTCGCGACGGGCATCGCGCGCCGCGAGTTCGAGCTGCGCGAGAATCGCGTCTCGTGTTACCGTATCGTCGAGAAAAACCTTGCGGGACGCTGCAGGGACGCCCGAACGCTCGGCGGCATCGTAAGCGACGGTGGCGGCGGTTGTGCGGCTGTCGATGAAGAAGAGCCCGCGATCGCGCAGGAGCGGCATCAAAGTGTCCATCAGCGCGGGATCGGCGGTCGCGCGGGACCCCTGATGATTGTTGACTCCCACCACATGGGGCACCGCATCGAGCATTCCCGCCAGCGCCGAGGCCACCTGATCGCGATTCATCCGCACTCGCAATTCGACATCCTCAGACTTCGCACCATCGGACTCCGATTCCATCGGGAGGTGCAGCAGGACCTGGTCGCCGCGGCGATAAACCTCTTCGGCGACTTCCGTGGAAAAGGGCAGATGCGGCAGCACGGATACCGTGAGAGGGAACGGCAGCGCAAGGAGCGAATCAGCGGACGAGCGGTCGTGGCCCAGATCGTCCAGGATGATCGCGAGCCGCCAGTCTCCTGCGGCATGCCCTGCCGGGGCGCGCGGAGTGGCGATCAGCGGTGTTACGACATGAATGGTGTGCGTGCGATTGCCGCGGAACGCAAAATCGAACCGGATTACGCCCGGCGAGGAAGTTTCAGCGAGCGACAGTTTGTGGCGGCGCGCGATCGGAGCGAGCGCGTCCTTAAGAATGTCCGCCTGCGAGGGATTATCGAGCGATACGAATATGTCGTCGGCGACGAGCCGGCCGCGTCCACCGGTCCACGACGGCTGAAACTGGGGGCGGATCGTGATCTCCGATCGGCGGGCGGTGACGCGCTGGGCGGCGGTGACGATTTCCGCCGTGACGGCGCGCAGTTCCGTGGTGGAGAGCGTTTTCTTGCCACAGCCGGAAAGAGAAACAGCGAGGAGGGCGATCAGGACCGCGAGCGTACTCGATCGAGCAACGCGAAACGAACTTCTCACAGGCTCAGAGCGGACTCCGCAGGGATGCTGCATTCGACAAGGAAGCGTCGTTCAACAAAGCGTCAAGCGGCCTTCTGCGCAGCGCCCGCGCCCTGCAAGACATCGAGTGCCTTTTTGACCACAGGATCGGTGAGCGAGCTGGACGGCGCGGGAGGATACTGGTCGTCCGAGGCCGCGAGATCTTCCGGCGAAGGCCGCACGGGGTCCGTGGGCACGACACCATCTACCGGGATTTCCTTGCCGGCGGGCGTGTAATAGCTCGCAATGGTTAGAATCAGCGCCGAGCCATCGTCAAGCTGGATCAGAGTCTGTTGGGAGGCGACGCCGTAGGTGCGATCGCCGACGGTCTCGCCGCGATGGTTATCCGCAATCGCGCTGGCGAGGATTTCCGCGGGGCCGGCCGTTCCGTTGCCGATCAGAACGGCGACCGGCTGCGTCCAGACGACCCTCGACGGGTCGGCGGAAGCAACCTGGGGCGCGGCAGCCTGCCCCTTGAGCGATGTGATCGTGCCGGATGGAACGAAAAACTGCGCGGCCGTGACTCCCTGGTCGTCGCTGCCAAAGGCGCAATCGCGCAGATCGAGAATCAACTTGTGCGCGCCATCGTGCTGCAACTGCACGAGGTCGTCGTGAAGCTGTTTCGTGGTGCCAGCGTCGAATTCGGCAACGCGAAGGTAGGCGACGTCGCCCTGGAGCTTTTCCTCGATGACCTTGGGCGGTGCCAGCTTGGCGAGCGTGATTTCCATCTCTTGCGGCTCGGTCTTTCCGCGGCGGATCACGGAGAGCTTAACAGTCGTTCCGGGTTCGCCGGTCAGGAGAAGATGGGCCTGTCCGATGGCCATTTGTCCGGTGGTGAACTGACCGATCTTTTCGATGACGTCGCCAATGTGCAAGCCCGCCTTCTGCGCGGGGCCGTCCGGAAGGGTGGCGACGACGCTGATGTAACCGAAGCGCTTCGTGAGGGCGACGCCCGCCTCGGCCTTGGCGGCGGTCGCGCTCTTCTCCTTATAGTCGGTGTATTCGAGCGGGCTGAGGTAGCTCGACTGCGCGTCGAGCGAATCGAGCAGGCCGTGGAGTGCGCCACTGGTCACCTGATGCATGTTCGGTTCGTCGACGTAGTCGCGCTGGATGTGCTCGAGCACTTCGCTGTAGACGGTGAGCGCGCGGAAGGCTTTGTCGTTCGAGGAACGGCCGCGGACGTAGCCGACGGCGACGAAGCCGAAGACGACAGCCGAAAGCACAATGACCACGTTTCTGGTGGAAGAACTCATGCTCGTTTCCCTCTTCCCGCCCCGGTGGATGCGCACGAAGCGCTGCCAAAAACTCATTATAGCATCGGCCGGGCGGATTCACCGGATTTGACGTACCGCCGCGCGCCTACTTGTGGGCGAAAGTGTGCCGGGCGTCGGGCATCTCCAGCGAATCGAAGCCGGAAATCGGGGCCGCGGCGGTGATGTAGGTTTGCGAGATGCGATCCTGCCATGTGAAGTGGTCCTCGTCCCAGAACGCCCACAGGAACCCGAGCATCAGCGTGGCTCCGGAGAGAAGATATCCGAAGCTCCGCCACAAGAGCTGCCGCGTATCCGGCAAACTGCCGTCGAGACGAACGATGCTCAGGCCGCGGAGCTGCATTCCGGGAGTCGCGCCCGCAAGCGTCGAGAAAAGCGAAAAATATAACGCGTAGAAGAGGTAGCCCACGATCAGGTAAACGATCGCACCCGGCTTGTCGACCACGATCTGCCCGCCGAGCGATCGGAACAATCCGAGGAATCCCGCGCAGGTCAAACTGAGGAACAGTGCGTCGATTGCGCCGGCCCAGCGGCGTTCGGCGAGGCTCGCCACCGGAACAAGCGCCGTCTGCGGGCGCGCGCGGTCGTCCGCAGCGCTCGCGAAATCGAGCTCGGGCTGGATGCAGATTTCGACGCGCTCAGTCGGCCTCTGACGCGCGGCAGTGCGGAGACGCCGGCGCTCGCGCGCCTCTCCTTCGGAGTAAGGATCAGCGGGCTCAGGCGGTTCACGAAAGGGAAGCCCGGATTGAGAGTCGTCCGGACCCGGCCGCCCATGGCGCGCGCGGTATTGTGCGAGCCGCCGCGAGACCTCGCGGCGCCATTCGGGCTCGGCAGACTCTTCGGATGCGCTTTCGCTGGCGGCTACCGGCTGAAAGACTTCGTCGTTTTCCGCGAGAGAGGGTTCGCAGAAGGAACAAGCCTTGGTGTCTTCGAGCAGCAGTGCGCCACACTTCGAGCAGATTCGTATCACTGGTCTGTTTTGCGCTGCGGAGGTTCCCAGTGTCGGAACGCCGGAATAATAGCACGCCGGATCGCGGCGCACAGCTCTTGGTGGCATTCACGTGTCGCTTATGAGGTACTCCGGGGTAGCGAGGATCTCGGAATACCTCAGCTCATGCCGGAGGTGACCGCAACCGGTTGGGGCGCCCGCCGCAGGACCTCAAATTTTTCCGGCGCGCAGCATGCCGAACCGAGACGGGCCAGATCGCGCCGCATCTCGGGCACGTTCTTCAAATGCTCGAGCGTCACGCGCAGTATGCCGGCAGCCGCGCTATCGCCGGGGACCACCAGGCGATAGTGCATCCATCTTCCCTCGCGCCGCGCCGCCACGATTCCCGCCCTGCGGAGATACGCCAAGTGACGCGAGACTTTCGGTTGGCCGATCCGCAGGATGCTGACGAAATGACAGACGCACACTTCCCGGTCCGCGACCAGATTGAGCAGCCGGAGGCGCGTCGGGTCCGCCAGGGCGCGAAAGAGATGGTCGAGAGAGCTGCCGCTCCGTTTCCCTGGCATGGCCAAAGTATACAACACATCTGCCTTGACATATATATTATGGTGCGGTAGCCTTCAACATATCTGCATGTGCAGATATATGTGTGGGAGGAGGCGCGCCATGGGGATTCAGGTGGCATCGACGGAAGACGTGCTGCTCGTGCGCGAGCGCTGGGCTCGCGAAGGGCTGATTCCCCGCGATGAGATGAAGACCGACTGCTGCTACGCGTTGCAGGGACGAAGGGATGACGGCCATGCCAGGGCGCTATAACGTACTGTTTCTATGCACTGGGAATTCGGCGCGGTCGATCATGGCCGAAGCGATCCTTAACCATAAGGGCAGGCCGACGTTTACCGCATACAGCGCGGGAAGCCATCCTGGCGGATTTGTACGGCCCGAGGCGCTCCGGCAGATCGAGCTAGTTCACTTGCCCACGAAAGGACTGCGCAGCAAGAGTTGGGATGAATTTGCCAAGCCCGGCGCGCCGCAGATGAACTTTGTCTTCACGGTTTGCGACAACGCCGCGCGTGAAGTCTGTCCCATCTGGCCGGGGCAGCCGATGACGGCGCATTGGGGCGTGCCCGATCCGGCGGTGGTTACGGGCACACCCGAAGAAATCGAGCGCGCGTTTCGCGAGGCCTACATGATTCTCGATCGACGCATTAGCCTGTTCCTTTGCCTGCCGATTCCGAGTCTCGACAAGCTCGCCATCCAGAAAGAAATCGACCGCATCGGCCACCAGTGATGCCAACCTCCCTTGTGTGTTTGAGATGTCAGTCTCATTTGATTGCGCTTAAGAGGATATATTTCGGGGACATGATTTCAATTTCAGCATACAAACTCGATCCCAGGGGATCGATCCCGGCAGCAGCACGGAGGTAGAAATGTCCACCGCTCCGTACATCGACGGGAAGGTTTGCGCTCCCATTCCGCGCGCGCGGCTTTCATTTCTGGACCGCTACTTGACGTTGTGGATCTTCCTTTCCATGGCGATCGGTGTTGCTGTAGGCCATTTCATCCCGGCAGCCGGGGATTTCGTACAACGCTTTCAGATCGGCACAACCAACATTCCGATTGCCGTTGGGTTGATCGCGATGATGTATCCGCCTTTGGCTAAAGTTCGTTACGAAAAATTGGCCGAGGTCTTCCGGAATCGTTCCCTGCTCGCGCTCTCTCTTCTGCAGAACTGGGTGATTGGACCGGTACTGATGTTTTTTCTCGCGATCACGTTTCTTCGCGGCGAACCCGCGTACATGCGGGGTCTCATCTTGATCGGATTGGCGCGCTGCATCGCGATGGTCATTGTTTGGAACGAACTCGCCGCCGGCGATTCGGACTATGCTGCCGGTTTGGTGGCGTTCAACAGTGTTTTTCAAGTGCTTTTCTACAGCGTATACGCTTGGGTTTTTATCACGGTGCTGCCGACATGGTTTGGCCTGAAGGGGAGCCTGGTCAATGTCGGAATCGGCCAAATTGCAGAAAGTGTTTTTGTCTATCTGGGGATACCGTTCTTCGCCGGAATGCTTACGCGCTTTGCGCTTGTGCGCGCCCGAGGAGAGGAATGGTATCGGACACGATTTATTCCACGTATTAGTCCCGTGACCTTAACAGCTCTCCTGTTCACAATTCTGGTGATGTTCAGTCTGAAGGGTGACCTTATCGTGCGATTGCCCTTCGACGTGCTGCGCATCGCCGTGCCACTGTTGATTTATTTCGTTCTCATGTTCCTCGTAAGCTTTTGGATGGGTCGTAAGATCGGTGCTGACTACTCGAAAACGGCGACGCTTTCCTTTACCGCCGCAAGCAATAATTTTGAACTGGCGATTGCGGTCGCCGTCGCCGTCTTTGGCCTGAATTCCGGCGAGGCGTTCGTCGGCGTGATCGGGCCGCTTGTCGAGGTTCCCGCGCTCATCGGCCTTGTCAATGTGGCTTTGTGGTTCCGGCAACGGTATTTCGCCATCGCCACATCGGGTAAGGTGCCTGCCGTCGGCGCTTAAGGCGCGGACCTTCATTCCAGCTTCAACAGAACTGCCGGATAGCGTGGGGAAACGCTGCCGATTGCGGGAGCGGGAGTCGCGTGTTAGGCTCAACTCTCTTTTTGAGCTTGTTTCACGCGATGCCGAGCGCACCGTTCCCGCAATCCGTCCGCACACTCGCTCTTTTTGCAGCGTTGCTTCCGATTCCCCTCGTGGCGGCGCGCTCGCTGCCGGCGCAGGGCGTCCGGCCCGTGCCGCTGAGATCCCTCACGAGCGGCGGCGAAGCCACACTCGAAGCTGACCAGCAGCGCGAGGTGGGGAAGACCTTCTACGCCGAGGGTCATGTGGACGTACACTATCAAAACGCGCGGCTGCGGGCCGACCACGTGGAGTACGACAGTCAGGCCCAAGTCGTCGTCGCGCGCGGGCACGTCCAGCTCGATTACATGACGCAGCACGTCGAGGCCGACGACGCGCGCTACGAGTTGCGCACGGGGCATGGCGTTTTCCACCACGTGCACGGCACGTTCGCCATCCAACGGCGTCCCGAACCGACGCTCCTCGTCAGCCCCAATCCCCTTTATTTCGAGGCCGAAGAGACGGATCGGCTCGACGACAACACCTATCGCATTCGCAAGGCCTGGCTGACGGTTTGCGACCCCGGGCACCCGGTCTGGAAGTTTTACGCACCCGCCGCCACGATCCGGCTGCAAAAGTCGGTCCATCTCGAGAATGGCAACTTTCGCGTGCTTTCGGTTCCCGTCCTTTATCTGCCCTATGCCACTTTCCCCGCCGAAAAGCGCCGCGAGACGGGCTTCCTGATTCCCGAGCTTGGGAATACATCGCAAAAGGGCTATGTGCTGGGGGAAGGATTCTATTGGGCGCCGCTGGACTGGATGGACGTCACGCTTGGCGCTGACGACTACACCAAGCGAGGCTGGAGCCAAAAGGGCCAACTGCGCATGCGGCCATGGGAAAACGCCCAGCTCGAATCGAGCTACTTCGGCGTGATCGACCGCGGCCTCGAGGAACCGAATGAGCCGCCGATCAAGCAGGGCGGCCACGAAGCGAAGCTTCTCTTCACCGCGTTGCTGCCGGGGGGCTGGCGCGCCGTGGCGGACCTGGACCAGCTCACTTCACTGACGTTCCGGCTCGCCTGGTCCGAGACGTTCACGCAAGCCGTGAACTCCGAGGTGCACAACACGGCCTTTCTGACGAACAACTTCTGCGGCTTCAGCCTCAATCTCGCGGCCCTGAGCTATCAGAACTACCTAAGCGCCACACCGCAGACCGCGATCACGCTCCGAACCGCGCCGGAACTCCGATTCAGTTCGGTCGACCAGGCGTTCTTCAATCGCCTTCCCTTCTACTTTTCGTTTGACGCGTTCACGGGCGCGGAGCATCGCAGCGAGAGCGTGACGCCCTTCGAGACACCGGCGTTCGTCGAGCGCAGCGAATTCGCCCCGAGCGTCGCCATGCCGCTGCATTTCGGAGCATGGCTCAACGTGACTCCCAGCTTCACGTTCCGCTCGACGTATTACGGCGGGCAATTGCAGAACGGCGCGTTCATCGACGAGGGATTTTCCCGCAATACGGAAGAGTTCTCGCTCGATATGCGGCTGCCCATATTCGAGCGCGTCTGGGACGACGGCGACATCAAGTGGAAACACGTGATCGAGCCGTACGTCGTCTATCAGTACGTCAACGGCGTGAACGATTTCGGGCGCTTCGTACGTTTCGACGAGGACGAAACCCTCACCGACACGAACGAAATCGAATACGGAATCACGCAGCGTCTCTTTCGCCGGCGTGCATCGGGCGGCAGCCAGGAGTTCATCACCTGGCAACTCGTCCAGAAGTACTTCTTCGATCCCACTTTCGGCGGCGCCCTCGTGCCGGGACAACCGAACGTCTTCCAAACGCTCGACGCGCTCACGCCGTTCGCCTTCGCTGACACGCCGCGAAAGTTTTCTCCGATCGTCAGCGACCTGCGGGTCGATCCGGGCAAACACTTCGACACACAGTTCATCGTCAACTACGACCCGGTGCGCAACCGCCTGAGCGCGATCGGTACGCTGCTGAAGCTCAAGCCTTACAAGGAATCGTTCCTAACACTCGCGCACTTTTCCGTGCTGAATCTGCCTCTCAATCCCACGCCGCCTCCTTTGAATTTCGAGCAGCGCTCGAATCAAATTCGCGCGCTCTTCGGCTACGGCGACATGAACCACCACGGCTGGAATGCTGAGGCGGGGGTAAGCTACGACTTCACGCAGCAGGTGTTTCAGAACCAGATCCTCGAAGTGACCTACAACGGCGATTGCTGCGGCATCGGCTTCGAATACCGGCGCTTTTCGTTCGGCACGATCCGGAACGAGAACCAGTACAGCATCGTCGTCCGTATTGCGAACCTCGGGTCTGCCGGCAACCTGCGGAGGCAGGAAAAAATCTTCTAGATCGTCACCCTTCCGCGCCGGGAACCATTCCGTTTCGTCCCACGAGCCTACTTCCCAGCGCGAACCCGATCCCCCCCACGGCGAGGCCCGCGAGCACGTCCGCGACGTAGTGGTACCGCCCGTATACCGTCGCAATGCACATGCACGCGAAAAACGGCAGGCAGACCCAGAACAACCACCGCCGGTAGCGCCACGAAGCGAGAATCGCGACCATCGAACCGGCCACGTGCGCCGAGGGGAATGCCGCGCCGTGCACGCGGCCGAAGCGCTCGATGACACCGATCAACTCCGTGCAATAGCCGCCGTCGAGAGTTTTTGTCTGGAGGGCGGCCAGCGAGTGATACGGGCTCTCGATGGGAAACAGCACCGCGATGACGTAGATCGAATAGTTCGCGAAGGCGGTCGAAACCATCACGCTCCAGAACGCAGGGCGCTCTCGTTGCGCGTAGAGAACTGCCGGGAGGATCACGAGGTCGAGAAAATAGGTCATGTAAGCGAACTGCATGAAATCGTTGAGCGCGGGAGACGCGAAGCGCGCGAGCCAGACCGAGGGATGCACGCCCGCGAGGCCGTAGTCGAAAGCAACGAGCCAGCGGTCGAACCAGCCGGGGAAGATGGCGTGTACCAGCCCTTGCAGTTCCTCGAAAAAGAAGATGTAGAGCGGCAGCGGATACCAGTGGCGCGCAAACTGCACGGCAGCACTTCCCGAGCGGGCAGCCGACCGGACCAGACATACAATTCCCGCGGCCAGGAAGAGTTGCACCGCGAAATACAGCGCGGCGTGAGGGATGTTGCGATGAAACACAACCAGGATCGCGTCGAGCCACGCGAGGTAGCCAAACGTGATCCACTCAAACGCGCCGCAGGCCCCTCGGGCTTCGTCGAGCCAAAGCCGCGTCGGTTGCGACTCGATGACGCCGGTTTCGCCGGCGCCCCATGTAATTGCCCGTTCGCCGGAGAGATCGGCCTCGATCGCTGGGCGCTCGAATCTCATCGCGTTTCCGTGGAAGCGAGATGCCGCGGGTGGGCGGCGGAGGCAAGGGGCGCTTCTTTCCAGTTGTGCACTTGCCAGCCGAAGGACGGCGTCCTGCGGGCGTCGGCATTGCCTTCGGAGCACGCTATGCGTTCGAAGCCCACGCTTGGATTTACGGCAGCGGGGCGGCCCACGCATTCGAGCATGGGAAGGTCTGCGAGGCAGTTGCCGTACGCGTAGCTTTCGCCGAGTTCAAGATCGTACCGCGAGGCAAGAGCGCGAACGGCACGCGCCTTGGCTTCGCCGCGCAGATGTTCGCCCGCGAGCCGGCCAGTCCAGCGCGCATCGGAGAGTTCGAGTTCGGTTGCGCGGACTTCGACTCGTCCCGAAATGCGCCGCGCAATGATGCGCGCGAGAGGCGCGAGTGTTCCACTGACGAGAAACACGCGGTGTCCTTGCCCGAGATGCCAGGCGACTCGCTCGGCTCCCCGCTCGAAGAGCGGCAAGGAATCGGGAGTCCGCGAATCTCCCCAATCCGCGGCGAGAGATTCGCGCAGGCCGGCGAGATGCTTCTTGTTGCCGAGCGTCGCGCCGCGCGGATCGTGCCAGAGCGTCTTCGCAAGCTGGGCCAGCCAGCGGGTGACGTCCCGGCCGCCGAGTTCATCGCGGGCGATCAGCCAAGCGAGGAACCGCCATTCGAGCGAGGGCGGCGGCAGGAGCGTGCCGTCGATGTCGAAGAATGCGCCGATTTTCTCCGGCGCGTTCATTGGGTCACCGCGGCGGTTGCGACTTGCTTGCGGCGTGGCGCCTTCTCCGCGGCGGCAAGATACCGGCGACCCTCCCACACGACGGGGATCGCGCGCACGAGGCAGAAGACCACGGTCGCTCCGGTGACAATCCATCCTGCGACCAGCAGCGAGTGCGCCGCGGGCGCACCGAGCAACGTTGCGGGCAGACGGCGCACAGCGAGCAGCAGGCCGAGATAACAGAAGCACAGGCACTTCAGCGTCGCGTAGGCGGCGCGGCTCGTGCGCGAAGCGACGAGTCCCCGCCCCCACCCTGTTTCCAGCATCGAGCTGCTGCCGAAGCCGCTGCGGCCGGCGCGCGCCGCCAAGCCGCGGAGAAAATCCGTTAACGTTCCGCGCACAAAGAACACTACCGGCACCCAGAGCGAGATCAGCCCGCAGACCGCGAAGCACGTGAAGAAGACATTCTCGACGACGCGGTCGCCGAGAATGTCGAGCTGTGCGCCAAGCGGCGTTGCGAGTCCGCGGGTCCGCGCCAGGTAACCGTCCAGGCCGTCGAGCGCGATTGCAACTACCGTGAGCAATACGGCCGCCAGATCGGCGGCCAGTGCGTCTGCTCCCGCCGTGAACAGCGCGACGGCTGCAAAAGCGGCGGCCACGCGCGCGGCGGTAACTTGATTCGGTGTCATCGCGCTCCCTCTTCCTCGAAAGAATTTTTCGAGCCCGCCACCGCAAGCGGCAAAGCGTCTTGCCTTTCGCGGTTCCAGCGGCGGGCCCGCACCGCTTGAGAAGCAATAGAGCTGCCAGTTTCGCCTGGCTTGGCAGTGCCGGTTTTTCAGTCGTTTAGCGGCTCGAAGCCGTACGGAGGCTGTGCGCGATGGCGGCTTCCAATGTCACATGGCGGGAGTCCCCTGCGGCGTGCTTTCCCATAACCAAAAACTGCTGGTATGCGTCTAAGGGTTATGGTCAAATCACCGTTTGGCCGCGACCCGGCGAGAAGGCCGGGAGAACTTTGCTGAGGGAGTGAGAGGAATCGGATGGTAGCCTTTGCGCTTTTGGTGTTTCTTGCGGGATTGCTTTCGTTCTTGTCACCGTGCGTTTTACCGCTCGTGCCTGGATATGTGTCGATGCTTTCGGGCGTGGGCGTCGATCGGCTGAAGGAAGGCGAGGGATCGAGCGGCAAGCTGCTGAGCTCCGCTTTCGCCTTCGTGATCGGTTTTTCGGCCGTCTTCATCACGATGGGCGCCACGGCAAGCGCGGTCGGCGCGTTCTTGCTGCGGAACCGAAACCTGCTCGCGCCAATTGCCGGGGCACTGATCATTCTTTTCGGGCTCCATCTCATTGGATGGCTGGTAAAGATTTCGGTTCGCGTCGGACTGATCGTCGGGGCGGTGCTTGTGGCGATCGGACTTGTCCTAAACTTCCGTGCGGGCGCGGGGCTGGTCATCAAGCCGGTGCATTTCTACGCGGCGGCTCTGATCTTCCTTCTCGGACCTTCGCTCACGCGATGGCTGAACCAAGATGTGCACCTGCGCAACGTGGGTGGCAGCCGGCCGGGGATGGTCAGCGGTTTCCTGTTGGGCTTTGCATTCGCACTCGGCTGGACGCCGTGCATCGGACCGATTCTTACGGGTGTGTTGGCGATTGCGGCGACGAGAGAAAAGGTCACCGAGGGAATCATACTTTTGACGTTCTATTCGGCCGGCTTGGCGATTCCATTTTTGCTGACTGCGGTTTTGATCGGCCGGTTCCTAAAGTTTTACCAAAAGTTTCGCAGGTATCTTCACACTGTGGAGGTTTGCAGCGGCGTTCTGCTGCTGGCGATCGGCGCGCTGATCTTCGCCAACGGGCTCACGTTCCTTTCGGCCAGGATGGCGAGCTTTAACCCCGAAGTTCTTCTCGACAGGTTCGTACACCACGCGCCGGTAGCCAACGTTTCGGCGAGTGCGCCGTCCAACGCGGTTTTGGCGAGCGAGCCGGATGTCACGTTCAAGAATCTTCAGGGTGCGGATGTGCCCCTGTCGAGCCTGAAGGGGAAAGTGGTGCTCGTCAACTTCTGGGCTACCTGGTGCGAGCCTTGCCGCAGTGAGATCCCCGTCCTGATCGGGCTGCAGGAAAAGTACAGCACCAGAGGATTCACCATGCTGGGCGCCTCGATGGACGAAGATGGAAAGAAAGCCATCGATCCCTTCATCCAGAATACGCACTTCAATGTCGGCGGCCGGGAAGAGACCATGAGTTATCCGATCGTGCTCGGCACAGACGCGATCACGGACAAATTCGGCGGGCTGCTCGGCATGCCTACCAGTTACCTCATTTCTCGTGACGGCAAGATCGCGAAGAAATACATCGGTGTGGTGAACGAAGCTGAAGTCACCAAGGACATCGAGAGCCAGCTATGAGCCTTGCGAAGTCATTGCGGCGCCTTCTTATGCTTGGGCTGGTCGTGTTGGCCGGGAGCTGGCTGGGCGGCCCACTCGGGCACGCCCAGGACGCGACGCCATTAAAGCCGGCGGACGTTGTGAAGACGCACGCCTACGTTTCGCTTGATCCCGTGCCGCGCGGCAAGGACTTCCAGGTAGCGGTGGTCGTGGATATCAACGAGGCGTACCACATGAACTCGCACAAGCCGTCCGAGGCTTACCTGATTCCGACGATAATCACGCCCCAACTTCCCGCCGGGATTATCCTGGCCGACACGATCTACCCTGAGGGCCATCTCAAAAAGTTCGCGTTTTCGCCCGATAAGCCGCTCAACGTCTATGCCGGCAGCGTGACCCTGCGCCTGAAACTCAACGCGGGAGGTGCTGCCGCACTCGGCCCAGCGACAATTCCCATGATCCTGCGCTACCAGGCCTGCAACAACTCGGCCTGTTTGCCGCCCGTGAAAGTCCCCGTCAGCGTGCAACTGAAGATTGCAGCCGCCGGGACTGCGAGCCACGCGGTGCACCCCGAGATTTTCTCTCAAAAGTAGTTCGCAGCGAATTCACACCAGCGGCGGTTCCGGCGCGCGCCCAAGCTCTTTAGTGCGTCTGGTGGTATCTGCCCGTTGGGGCAATTTTAGCGGGAAGATAAAAACGGAAGGGCGCGGCGGAGGCGTTCGACGACGCGTTTCTTACCGAGCACGACCATCGTCTCGAAAAGCGGTGGCGCCACGGCGCGGCCCACGATAGCGACCCGCACGGCATTGATGAGCAGGCCGGCTTTCACACCTTCCGATGCTGCGAGATTCCGCAGCGCCGCGTCGCACGCGTCGTGGCCCCAGTCGGGCAGCGCTTCAAGCGCGTCGGCGAGCTTGGCCAGCATGGCGGGCAGGCGCTCGTCTTTCCAAAACTTCTCGCGCGCCTCGGCGTCGTAGTCGAAATCGTCGGCGAAGAAGGCGCGCGCCCACCCGCTGAAGTTGCCAATCAGCCGCGTGCGCGGGCGAATCAAATCGACGGCATGAGCGAACCACGCGCGATCCTGGCTCGCCTGCGAGCCGTCCCAAAGTCCGGCGCGCCGCAGTTCCGCCTCGACGTAAGGCAGCAGATCCTCCACCGGAGGCTTCTGCAAATACTGCGTGTTGAACCATTCGAGCTTCGCACGATCGAAAACCGCATTGGTGCGGCTCACCCCTGCAAGCGAGAAGCGCTCGATCAGTTCGCTGGTGCGGATGAACTCCGAATCGTCTCCCGGCGACCATCCGAGCAGCGCCAGGAAATTGCGGAACGCCTCGGGTAGGAATCCCTCCTCCGCGTACGAGCCGACACTCGTCGCGCCGTGGCGTTTCGAAAGCCGCGTCCGGTCCGGGCCCAGGATCAGCGGAACGTGGGCGAAAACCGGCGGGATCGTGCCGAGCGCCTGATACAGCAGCACCTGCTTAGGCGTGTTCGAGAGGTGATCGGCGCCCCGGATCACGTGCGTGATGCGCATGTCGATGTCGTCCACCACCACGCTGAGCTGATAGGTCGGCAGGCCGTTCGAGCGCAGCAGTACGAAATCCTCGATTTCCGCGTTCTGCACCTCGCGGACGCCGAACACGGCGTCCTCAAGCCGGGTCGCGCCGTCCCGGGGCACCCGGAACCGGATCGCGCGCGGGATTCCTTCACGCTGCTTGGCGGCCCGTTCGGTGTCGCCCAGATCCCGGCAAGGGCAAGCGGCGCCCTTGTGGGTCTTGGGACCCTCATCGTCGCCTTCGCCCTCCTCAGTTTCCTGGTCGTCGTCGGCTCCGCCGGGAGCGGCATCGCCCCCGGCGTAGGCAGCTGGCTTGCAGTAGCAGGCGAAGGCCGCTCCGCTCGCCAGTAACCGTTCCGCCGCGGCCCGGTACATTTCGAGACGCTGTGACTGAAAGAGCGGCCCTTCGTCCCACTCGATTCCCAGCCACTTCAGTCCGTCGAGAATCCCTTGGACAAGCTCCGGGCGGTTGCGCTCGACATCGGTGTCCTCGATTCGCAGCAGAAGCGTCCCGCCTTCGTGCCGCGCGAAGAGCCAGTTGAAGAGCGCGGTCCGCGCTCCGCCCACGTGAAGATATCCAGTGGGCGATGGAGCGAAACGAACGCGCGGCTTTTGTGCGGATGCCATGTCGATTTTCCGTGCCGTGTTGAAACTACTCATCTTAGCGGAACCAACTGCCAAAATCGAGCGCGTCATAGCGCAAGTTCTTGGCTAGGTTAGCTTTGGGTACCGTGCAAGTATGGATACTCTCTTGACCCCGCGCCCCTTCGCAAATAGTCTCTTCCCGCCCGAAAGAATACAGGCCGGCGGTCCCCCACGGCTGTTTCTGCGGTACTCGCTGAGGTGGCGTCGAAGGTTGACCTCCACGAAACTCGGCTGGACACGGCGGCAGGCGCCTGTGGATTTTCTGCTATTCTCGCGAAAGTGTCCGCGAGCGCCGGGCACGGAGCTCTGAATTGCCGACTCACATCACCACGATGAACTTGGTGCTTCTGTCGAGCACCTTCCTGCTCGCGCTCTTTTTCTTCCGTCTCTATCGGCTGAAGCGGCAGGAGTATCTCCTGGCCTGGTCGACGGCTTGGTTGTTGCTGTCTTTGGACTTCCTCTCAGGTATCGTGGGCATATGGGTGCCCGGCGGGCCATTGCTCCGCCGGCTCGGCGAACTCAACGAAACCCTTCTGGCCTTGTCGGCACTCTGCTTTTACTGCGCCGCACGGTTGTACGCGGGGCTGAGGATTCCAGTCCGCACCATGATTGCGGCCGCCGCCGGCGCTGTCCTGTGGGCGGTGGCTCACGGGAACGGCTGGATGAACGTCCCCCCCATCGTGCTCGGCATGGGGCTTATGTTTCTGCTGGTCGGGTACACGTTTTGGCAGGAAGGCCGCAAGCAAGAGGCCCGGGTGGACGTTCTCCTCGCCGTCACTTTCGGCGGATGGGGCCTGATGGGGTTGTGGGCCACGTTCCGGTCCCACATGACGTTCCTGCAAGGAGTCGACCTGTTTCCCCTGATGGTGCTGCCGGAGCTGTTCACCTGCGTGCTGATGGTGATGGCCGTTTACGAAGAGGAGCGGCGCCGCGTCGAGCGCAACATGCTCGCCCTTTCGAATCTGAACCTTGCCGCCTCGAGCGTCGTCGGCGGAGAGATCCAGCAGATGCTGGCGCAGGCGCTCGATCGCGTCTTAAATGTGGTGCGGATTCCGGCCGGCGCGCTTTTCACGCACGACGCGGAGCTGAAGGGAGCGAGTTCGATCGCGGTCACGGGGCTGGACGAAACCTTCTCACGCGCAGTGAAAGACGGCAACCTCCATGAATACGTCGTCAACCTCGTGGCCCGGCTTGGAGGGCTGGTTGTGCTGCGCGACTTGGGGCGCGATTCGAACTGGGAAGCGCTGGAGAGGGAAGAAGCGTTTCGCCGGGTTCGGCAACTCCTGCTCGCGCAGGGCCAGCGCACCGTGGTCGGCATCAGCCTGCAGGCCAAATCGCGCGTCCTGGGTGCGCTCCTCCTCGGTACGCCCGATAGTCGCAGCTTTACCCCCGCGGAGCTGCGCCTGCTCCTCGCGCTGGGCCAGCAGATCGGCATGTCGATTGAAAACAGCTACCTGATGCAGCAGACCGCGCGCCGCTCCGAAGAGCTGCACATCTTGAACGAAATCGGCCGCGCCTTGAGCTCGACGCTGGAACTCGACGCATTGCTCGAACGCATCTACTCGGAGATGCGGCGCGTGCTCGACGTGACCAGCTTCTTCATCGCCTTCTACGACCAGAAAACCAAGGAAGTACGCTTCGAGATCGAAGTCGTCGACGGCGAGCGGCGCCCGAAACGCTCGCGCCCCGCGGGAAACCATCTTGTGGAACACGTGGTCCGTTCGGCGCGCCCGCTGCTCATTCGCGAAAATTTTCCCGTAGAGGCCCAGCGGCTCGGCTTCAGCCCTCTGCGCGAACTGAAATCCATCTGCGCCGTCCCGTTGATTCTTTATGATCATCCGGTCGGCATCATGGCCGTGCATAGCGCGAAGGAACGGATGTTCGACGAAGGCCACGTGGAGTTGCTCACGCTTCTTGCGAGCGAGGCCGCCATCGCGATCGAAAACGCCAGGCTCTTCGCCGAGGAGCAGAAGAAGTCGCGCCAGCTCACGCTGATCAACAACGTTTCAAGCCACGCCATCACTACGCTCGACCCGGACGAGATGCTCGCCCGCATTGCCGCAGAGGTGGAAAACCATCTGGCCTACGATCACATCGGCATCGCGATTCTCGACTCTTCCGCGAAAGAGCTCGTCGTCCGCGCCGAGGCCGGCGCTCGGCGCGATGCCGTGGGGCGCCGCATCCAGCTCGGCGAAGGGCTCGTGGGGCAAGTGGCCCGAAACGGACAGATGGAAATGGTTAAGGAAGTCAGCGCGTCCACGCCGCACACGGTCTTGCCGGGTTCGGCGGCGGCGGTCGCCCTGCCCATCACCTATGGCGAGCAGTTCCTCGGAGTGCTCTACGTGGAATCGGCCGAGCCGTGCGACTTTCCCGAGCACGACGTGCAGCTGCTTCGCACCCTCGCCGATCTTTTCGCCGGCGCCTTGCACAACGCGCTCACGTTCCAAAGAGCGCAGGAGCAGGCGATCACCGACGGTCTCACGGGCGTGAAGACGCACCGCTTCCTGATGGAAGCGCTCTCCTCGGAATGGAAGCGCTCCACTCGCGCGAACCGCCCCTTCGCGCTGGTGCTGATGGACCTCGACCGCTTCAAATTCGTCAACGACTTTTACGGCCATCTCGAGGGTGACGTCGTGCTCCAGCGCGTCGGCCACATCCTCGAACAGAATTGCCGCCGCTCGGACGTTGTCGCGCGCTACGGCGGCGACGAGTTTGTCATTCTCATGCCCGAAACCGGAATCGAGCAGGCCCGCCAGCTCGCGAACAAGCTCCGCGGCTGGGTCGCCGCCGATCCCCTCCTGCGCGACAAAAACATCACCGCCAGCTTCGGCATCGCCGCTTTCCCCGTTCACGGTGCGACGCCGCAGGAACTTATCCAGATTGCCGATTCCTCGATGTATCTCTCCAAGCATCAGGGCGGAAATTCCGTTTCGAGCGCCGAGCAGGGCGATCCCAACGACCGCAAGCGCTGGAAGAAGGATGTGCTCGAAGCGTATCTCGGCGTCACGCTCAAGCGTCTGTTTTCGACCGGCCCCGAAGCCTTCGACGAAATCTACCGCCGCCTCGAGCAGTTTACGCGCTCGCTCGAGGAACAGGCCGGCTCCGGCAACAGCGAGGGCCTCCCGCCGGCCGTCGTCGAGACGGTGACTTCTCTCGCTTTCGCGATCGACGCCAAGGACCACTACACGCAGGGGCACTCGCGCAAAGTTTCCGCTTATGCCGTAATGATCGCGCAGGCGCTAGGCATGAACCCTCCGGAAATCGAGGAGATCCGCCTGGCGGGACTTTTGCACGACATCGGCAAGGTTGGAATCCCCGAGCCAATCCTCAACAAGTCCGGCCCGCTCGACGCTGCCGAGTGGGAGACGATGAAGACGCACACGGAGCTCGGCGCGCGGATCCTCGAGCCGCTTAAGACGATGGCCCGCATCCGCCAGATGGTCCGCCACCATCACGAGTTTTACGACGGCTCGGGCTATCCCGACCGTCTCGAAGGCGCGCGCATTCCCCACGGGGCCCGCGTGATCGCCATCGCCGATGCGTACGACACGATCACCTCCGCGCGCACATACAAGAAGGCCCGCACGCCCGAAGATGCGTTTGCCGAGCTCGAGCGCTGCGCCGCTAACCAGTTCGATCCTGAATTGGTCCGCGTCTTCATTGAAACCATGCGCCGCGCGCCTCGTCTGATGATCGAAGCGGACATCATCGTGCCCAGTCCCACGACGTCTCCCGCCCTCTAGAACTCATCGTCGTCCCAAAAGGCAGCGCAAAAAAAAGGCTGCGGCCTTATCGGCGGCAGCCCGGATTTCCGGTTGAAATGGTTACGGATATCTTGGAAGTTGCGTCGGCTTCCGGGAAAAACTCACCCGGCAGCGGGTCTTACTTCGCGGGGGCCTTGGTCGCTTTGGACGGTTTCTTTGTGGCTTTTGCTTTCTTGGCCATGTTCTTTCTCCCTAAGCGGATTTGCCCGGTGGGCATTGGCCTACGTTATACGTAAAGCAATCTCCAAAGTCCACACTTCCCTCTTCACGAGCTGCCGATCACAATCCCCACCGCAAAGACAGCCACGCCGCCTACGATCACTTGGAAGGCCGACGATAGCAGCGGCGTATCCATGTACCGGTGGCGGACGTAGCTGATGATTGCGAGCTCGATGGTGACCACGAGGACGGCCGCCGTGAAAGCGATGTGAAAATTGGAGATCACGAACGGCAATGTGTGCCCGATCCCCCCGGCGGCCGTCATGAGTCCCGTCACACCCCCGCGCACGTACGGACGACCGCGGCCCGTCAGCGAGCCGTCGTCCGAGAGCGCCTCCGCAAACGCCATCGAGATTCCGGCGCCCAGCGACGCCGCGAGCCCCACCAGAAAGGCGGCTCTGCTTGTATGGGTCGCAAAGGCGGCCGCGAATATTGGCGCAAGTGTCGATACGGACCCGTCCATCAATCCGGCCAGCCCCGGCTGGATGATTTGCAGCATGAACAGCCGCCGCCGCGATTTTTCCTCTTCCGCGCGTTCGCCGGAGGTGACCTGCTTCTCTTCGAGCGCCCCGGCGAGTTCGGAGTGCTGGCGCTCGATCTCGGCCAGATCGCCCAGCAGCTTCCGCGTCGACGCGTCGGAAACCTGCGCGAGCGCGCGCTCGTAGAACCGCCGCGTCTCGAGCTCCATGACCTCCACCTGCTTGCGCACCGTGCTGATTCCCAGTGGCCGGACCAGCCAAACCGGCCGCCGCTCGACAAAGCCCTTCACGTCCTGCCGCCGTATCAGCGGGATGTGCTCGCCGAATCGCTGGCGGTGCATGTCGATCAGCCGCTGGCGGTGCCGCGATTCCTCCGCCTGCATCTCGTCGAACACGGTTGCCGTGGCGGGATAGTCTTCGCGCAGCCCCTCGGCGAAGTCGCCGTACACGCGGCTGTCTTCTTCTTCGAGCTGGATCGCCAGCGCCAGGATCTCCCGCTCGCTCAGGTCCTTGAAATTCTTCTTGGCCATGATGGTTCTCCCGGATGGAACGAGCTCAGGCGAAATTATATCCGCTCGCTTCCAAAACTGTTTCCCGGCGTGCTTCCTATGCTAGTTTGTACGCGCATTGAATCAAATACCAAGGGCGCGGCCAGACGTGAGCCAATCCGGCGGCTCGCACCATTCCGCGTTCTCCGATTTCTTGGTTCTGGGTGTCTTTGCGCTGTGCATCGTGGCGCTGCACGTCTTGACGAACGGCCGCTACGGTTTCCATCGCGACGAATTGCAGGTTCTCGACGATGCGCGCCATCTGGCTTGGGGCTATGTGGCCTATCCGCCCGTGACGCCGTTCATCGAACGTTTATTGTGGCAGCTTTTCGGAGCGTCGCTCGTTGGCCTGCGTCTGTTCTCCGTCCTGGCTCAGGCTGCGGCGATTGTACTGGCCGGTTTGATGGCCCGCGAACTCGGCGGCAGGCGCTTTGCGCAAATCGCAGCCTCGATGGCCGTGATCGCTTCGCCCTTCGTGCTTTTTCAAGGCACCGAATTCCAATACAGCTCATTCGACTATCTCTGGTGGGTTTTGACTGCTTACTTGATCGTTCGCCTGCTCAAGTCGGAGGACCCGCGTTGGTGGCTGGGTGTCGGCATCGTGATCGGCCTCGGCATGATGACCAAGTACGCGATGATTTTCTTCGTCGCGGGAATCGTCGGCGGTGTTCTCCTCACCCCGGAGCGCCGCTATCTCAAGAGCCCGTGGCTCTGGTGTGGTGTCGCTCTCGCCTTGCTCGTGTTCCTCCCCAACCTGATCTGGCAAATCCGTCACAATTTCATCTCGCTGGATTTCCTGCGCAGCATTCATGCGCGCGACGTCCGCATTGGCCGGACGAACGGTTTCCTGAAGGACCAGTTCATGACCAGCACGAACCTCTTCACCGTCCCATTGTGGTTGGCGGGGCTCTTTTATCTTTTTGTCCTTCCGGAAGGCAGGCGTTACCGGCTGCTTGGCTGGATGTTCGCAATTCCCTTTGTGCTTTTCGTCATCTCCAAGGGACGCGGCTACTACTTGGCGCCGGCCTATCCGATGCTCTTTGCCTCAGGAGCTGTCTTGGAAGAGCGCTGGCTCTCATCGCTCCGCGTGGGGTGGAGGCGTTTCATGCGGGCGGCAACATTTGTTGCGCTTGCGGTGGGCGGCGTGGCTGCAGCGTTGGCTCTGGTGCCTTTCTTCCCCGTGAATTCACCGCACAACCTTGCCATCAAGATGAACGGCGAGTTTAGAGAAGAAGTCGGATGGCCGGAATTGGTCGAGACGGTCGCCAAGATCCGCGATTCGCTGCCCGCCCCTGAACGGGCCCGGCTCGGAATCTTCACAGGTAATTACGGTGAAGCAGGCGCCATTGACCTTTATGGCCCGGCGTACGGATTGCCGCGAGCGATCAGCGGAGTGAATTCCTACTGGCTCCGCGGCTACGGCGACCCTCCTCCGCAAATTCTCATCATCATTGGCGTGCCCCGCGGCCTGATGGAAAGTAACTTCCAATCGTGCAGACTCGCCGGCCATAACCCGGATCCCTACGGCATCAGGAACGAAGAAAGCATGTACCACCCGGACCTCTTTGTCTGTGGACCGCCTGACTTGCCCTGGCCCGAATTTTGGAAACGATTGAAGTATTACGGATAGCTCTTGGGCGTCGTCCGCACGCTGTGCTTGGCGGGGATGCTGGTTTAGAATACCCGCCGTTCCCGCCGCCTCTCCCCGGCTGGACGAAAAGAGGACTCATGCGCAGACGCGAATTCCTGGCCGTGCCCGCGGCAATCGGAGGCTTGGTTGCAATCTCGAGCGCTCGCGTGAGAGGCTCGGAGCCGATGCCTGTCGTTCCAGATCCCGTCGCCGCGAGTTCTCTCGGCCTGAAGGCGCTCGTCTTCGACGTCTTTGGAACAGTCGTCGATTGGCGCGGCTCCATCATTCGCGAGGGCGAGCAATGGGGCCGGGCAAAGGGCTTGCAAATCGACTGGGGCAAGTTCGCGGACGATTGGCGCGCCGGCTACGGCCCGTCGATGAACAAGGTGCGCAAGGGCGAGCTTCCCTGGACCAAACTCGACACCCTGCACCGCATGATTCTCGAAGACCTGCTCGTCCAGTTCAACATCAAGGGCCTGACGGAAGAGGAGAAGGATCACTGGACTCGCGTCTGGCACCGGCTCACGCCCTGGCCCGATGCCGTTGAGGGCCTCACGCGCCTCAAGAAAAGTTTCGTTATCGCGACGCTGTCCAATGGCAATGTTTCGCTGCTAGTTGAGATGGCCAAATTCGCGGGACTCCCCTGGGACACTGTGCTGTCGGCGGAACTGTTTCATCACTACAAGCCGGATCGCGAGGTCTATCTCGGTGCGGCGGACCTGCTCGGCTACAAGCCCTCCGAGGTCATGATGACCGCCGCCCATCCCGACGACTTGAAAGCCGCGCAATCCTGCGGCCTGCGCGCGGCTCTGGTTCCGCGGCCCCTCGAGCGCGGCCCTGCGCGTGCCGGCGCTGCGCTGGGAAACATGGCCCCGGGTGGCACCGCGCCGCCTGCGTCTGCGGGCGGCGCGTTCGACATCGTCGCCAAGGACTTCATCGAGCTCGCCGCCAAGCTCTCTTAGCGCCGCTCAGTGCGTCATTGCGTAGATGATGTAATTGACCCCGATGCGGTACGCCACCGACGCCGGGTGTTCCGGATACATCGCGCTATCGGCCCACTCCCACGCATCTCCAACGTCCGAGTTATGGCAGATCGCCACGATGATGCGGCCTTTGTCATCCCGGATGGCGCTCCATCTCGGTGTTGCGCTGTCCGGCGTGGAGGGCCAGCGTCTGCCCCATATATACCGCGTCCCCGGCACTTGCACCCGGTCGTCCAGATCGTACACCACGTGGAATATCTCGTCCGGATTGGCCAGGTCCTCGATGTGACCGTCGGGAAGAATCATGTGCATGCCCGCGACGAAATTCTGCCACTCGGCGTCGCCGTGCGAGTCGTCAACCATCATGAAGCCGCCGCGCTTCAGATATTCGCGCAGGCGCGCCGCTTGCGCTTCGCTCAGGCGCCACGCCCCCGCGTCCTCCAGATAAATCCACGGCCAGTTGTAGAGGTCGTCGCTGTTTGCATCGACCACGTGTTCCGTCGAGCGCGCATCGATCCGCGTCAGCCGTTTCACGCCCCGGACAAACTGGCGGTCCGCCTTTGGGTAGTCGGCCGCCCATCGCTGGAAGCGGTAGAATCCAAAATCCTCGCCGAGATCGTAGTGAAAACGCGCGAACGTCCACTCCGCTTTCTCATTCGGGTTTTCGGGAGGGAAGCTCTGGCCGTCCATGTCGATCATGCCGCCCCTTTCATAAGCCTGCTGTCCGCCCGCCGAAAACAGCACTCCTGCCGCCAGAGCGCACAACGGAATTGCTGCTACGCCTAGCATCACGCCCGAATTGATTCGAGGAAAACTCACGGCTCAGCGCCCGATCCTCGACGATAACACACACCATGTGGTCGTTTTGCTGTCCGCGCTTTTCCGGATGCCCCGAGAGGGCGGAGGACGCACTTTCTGGCTAAGCTGTCGCTGTATAGCGCACGAAAGGAGAGGTGCACGGGCTGCCGATCGCGATGTGTATCTCCAGGGCTTTCAAATCGGCGACGAATGCCGCGCTGGTGATCCATGTGTCGGTGGGTGAGTTGTGCCGGCAGATCGAAAGAGGGAACCCTGTATGATCCCGGAAGGCTGCCTTCAGTGACTTGATCGAAATGTTGCCGCCCTGTTCCGAGAGAATCCGCTCGATATTCACACGCCGCAAATCGGAACTCGCATCGGGAATGATCGCTTCGAATTGCTTCATCTCGGTTATGCAAATGGAGTTGCTGTGGCCGAGGGCCATCCCGGATACGTCGCGAACCGCGACCCGACCTGCGACCATTTCCACACATGCCATGTGGCCCGAACGATCCCCGATCAAGAGTCCCCCGTTGGGAAACGACAGTCCGGAAATCTGGTCGAGCACTTCGGCGGTCGAGCGCGCCTCAAGTACGAGGCGCTTGCGAAAGCTCCCGGGCACGGTCGGTTTGTCGGGAGCGGCGGCAAAAAGCGAGAAGCCCGCGAACGCCAGCCCATCGGAGGTTATGCCCGTGTTGGCGATCCAGCCCGGGTAATTGAGCAGCACCATGCTGCGGCCTGAGTCGTACTGAATGCGCATGATATGGAATCGGCTGGAGGAGCCGGAGGTGTCTCTCGTTTGCCCGATAACAGGGCCGGCCGGATGTCCGGCGCCGCTCAGGGCAACCGACGTGCAGCCGCCGGCGTCCATCATGTCGCGCACGGCCGCAACGAACGCGTAGCGATACGCGATCCGCGCCCCTTCTGCAATGCCCTGGATCTCTTCGAGCACAGCCGGCATTCGCTCTCGGAACAGCCCCTCGTATCGCGAGACGAGCAACTGCGCGGACGCACTCACCCGAAGCCCGTGTTTGCTCGCAACCCACTTCAGGAAGGGTTTCGATTCCGCACGGATTTCGCGGCTTAGCGCCCTGCCATGCTGCTTCCCAACTTCAAAGGGCGTGCCGCGGAATTCGTGGACGCGGTGCTCATCGCTCGCAGGGACAGTGCCTGAAGTTCGGAGTGTCCGCTGCCCAAGCACTTTGCGCCAGGAAGGCATAAGCTGTCTGGGGTCCGCCTTCGTGAGATCGCCACTTTCGGGCCAACTGTATAATTCCCGCCAAATAGCCCAAAGGTTCCCCCATCTTGCTGCTGAATAAGACTTTGCTAGCTAAAGGCACTCGCTACCGCCCCTGAATCTGCAAGTACGCCAACCGCCCTAATCGCAACACGTGTAGCGATTCGAATTCCCGCTAAGTCCCACTCTCCAAAGGTTTTCCAGACCCGCCGAACCACCGCCGATTTGCATCGTGTGATAGCGTTAGGTTGGGACGATGCGACACGGGAATAAAGTCGGTTTGAAAGGCGCTCTGGACCAGACGAGCAAACCTCTCCGTCCGGCGCATTGCATCCAAAATCGAATCGCTACACTGTCGAGTAAGAACCATCGCAACTCATTGAAAACACTTATCCGAGCACCGGCCTAATCGCTACACATCGGGGGTCCTTTTCACAATCGAGAATTGGGGAGGCGACAGATGGCGGAAACACTCGGCTTTATTGGCTTGGGGAACATGGGAGAAGCTATCGCTGCGAATCTCCTCGCGGCGGGACACAGCCTCCGCGTCTACAATCGCACCGCTTCGAAGGCGGCTGGCCTCGTCGCGAAAGGGGCGACAGCCGAAGCAAAACCCGCTGGCGTTGCTTCGCCGGGCGGGATCGTTTTCACGATGATCGCCGACGACCACGCCCTCGAGCAGGTCTGCCTCCCCGCGGGCTCCTTCGTCGAGAAACTCGGCGCGGGTGGCATCCACATCTCGCTCAGCACGATTTCGCCCGCCACCGCGCGCCGCCTCGCCGAGCATCACGCGAAATACAAAGTGGAATACGTCGCCTCGCCCGTGTTCGGGCGCCCGGAAGCTGCCGCGGCAAAGCGGCTCTGGGTCTGCACCTCCGGCGCGGCTGCGGCCAAGAATCGGGTGCGGCCGCTGCTCGAAGCCATCGGCCAGGGGATTTTCGATTTCGGCGAGGATGCGGGAGCGGCCAATGTGGTCAAGCTCTGCGGGAATTTCCTGATCGCTTCGGCGATCGAGGCGCTTTCGGAATCCCTCACTCTGGCCGAAAAGAACGGCGTCAACAAGAGCGCCATCGCCGAAATGTTCGGCAAGACGCTCTTCTCGTGTCCCGTGTATCAGGGGTACGGAAAGCAGATCGCCGAGGAGCGATTCGAGCCCGCGGGCTTCCGTCTCGTCCTCGGGCTAAAGGACATTTCCCTCGCGCTCGAAACCGCGACTGCGAGTTCGATGCCCATGCCGCTCGCGAGCCTGCTGCGCGACCGGTGGATGACGGCCATCGCAAAGAAGCGCGGAGATATGGACTGGACTGCCGTCGCTCTCGGCGTCGCCGAAGACGCCGGACTCAGCAAAGGCAAGACGGCCGCGCGATAGAGGCTCCATGAAAGCGTGCTTGCTGCATTCGCCCGCGCCGGTCGAGCGCAATCCGCTCGAGTTCGCCGAAGTGCCGGTCCCGCAGCCCGGTAAAGGCGAAGTGCTCGTCCGCGTGAAAGCTTGCGGCGTCTGCCGCACCGATCTGCATGTGGTCGAGGGCGAGTTGCCGCCGCGCAAGTCTCCGGTGATTCCGGGCCATCAGGTCGTCGGCGTCGTCGAGAAACTCGGCGAGGGTGCGCGGCGCTTTGCCGTCGGCGCGCGCGTCGGCATCGCGTGGTTGCACAAGACCGATCGGACCTGCGAATACTGCCGCGCTGGGATGGAAAATCTCTGCGACCATCCGGACTTCACCGGCTACACCGTGGACGGCGGATACGCCGAATTCGCGGTCGCGCCGGAAGATTTCGTTTATCCGATCCCGGATTCGTTTCTCGACGAGCAGGCGGCGCCGCTGCTCTGCGCCGGGATTATCGGATTTCGCTGTTTGCGTCTCTCTGGCATCAAGCGCGGCGGGCGCCTCGCGTTCTATGGCTTTGGATCGGCCGCGCACGTGGCGATTCAAGTGGCGCGCCACTGGGGCGTCGAGGTCTACGCCTGCACGCGCGGCGCGAAGCACCAGCAGCTTGCATTGCAGCTCGGCGCGGTATGGGCGGGAGAGGCCGCCGCCGAGCCTCCCGCGAAACTCAACGCGGCGATCGTCTTCGCGCCCGCCGGAGAACTCGTCCCGCCCGCGCTCAAGGCGCTCAAGAAGGGCGGCATCCTCGTCCTCGGCGGCATCCACATGAGCCCGATTCCTTCTTTCGATTATGATCTGCTGTATCAGGAGCGCGTGATCCGCAGCGTCGCCAACAACACGCGCCAGGACGGGGACGATTTTCTCCGCGTCGCCGCAGAGATTCCAATTCGCACGCAGGTGACGATCTTCCCGCTGCGCGAAGCGAATCGCGCGTTGAACGACCTGAAAGCCGACCGGATTAACGGCTCCGCCGTTCTGGATTGCACGCAATGAGAATCGTTTCGCTCAACGTCGGCATGCCGCGCACGGTTCGCTATGCGGACCGGGATGTGACGACGGGAATCTTCAAGTCACCCGTGCCGGGTCCGCTTTTGCTCCGCCGCCTCAATCTCGACGGCGATCACCAGGCCGATCTCAAGAACCACGGCGGGCGCAACAAAGCGGTGTACGCCTACCCGTCCGAGCACTACGAGTTCTGGCGCGCGGAATGTCCGGAGATGGAATTGCCCTTCAGCATGTTCGGCGAGAATCTGACCACGGAGGGGCTGCTGGAAGAAGACGCCTGCATCGGCGACCACTTCCGAGTGGGCGAAGCCGTCGTCAAGGTGACCCAGCCGCGCATCCCCTGTTTCAAGCTGGGTATCCGGTTCGGGCGCCCGGACATCGTGAAGCGGTTTCTCGCGAGTCGCCGTTCCGGAATCTATTTTTCGGTGCTGGAAGAAGGCCTCGTGAACGCCGGCGACGCCATCGAGCGGATCCATGAGAGCGAGAACCGCATCAGCATCGCGGACGTGAATCGCGCCTACGTCAATGCCCGCGAGAATCTTCCGCTCGTCCGCCGCATCGTGACTCTCGAAATCCTGCCCCGCGGCCTGCACGACGAGTTCGTCGACGAACTGGCCTCTCTCGGCCGCTGAAGCTCCGCGATGGGTTCGCTATTTTGTGTAGGTCTTGCTGCAGTTGTTCCGCGAGTTTGTCACGGTGAACGTCGCGTCGGGCAACGCCGAGACCTTGATGTAGTTGCCTTCGTCGTTGCCGCCGACATTGGCGATAAGGTCGCGAGAGACGTTGTGCTCCTCCGCGCCCGCCATCGAGTAGTGCAACTGCCAGAAGCCCTCGAGCCCCGGCGAATCGTGAACGATCTGCCACGCCACGGGATGCCCGCCCTTGAGCGCGCCGTTGTTCATCACCGCCACGCGCGGATGCAGCGCGTCCACAATCGCCCGCGCGTTCGACCCGTCGCCGGTTCCCGGATGCGCCGTTCCGTGGTGCGTCGTCAGATAGAGATCGACGGTTCCGATCAGGTTGTCCGGGCAGACCAAGCCCAGTTCTTTCAGGTTGGTCAAGTCGCCGAGATCGATGAATCGAAACCGGCCGTACGTGATCAGGATTCCGACCGAGCGGGAGTTCTCGCTCGGATCGGCCGGCACCTGCGGTTCCGACGCGCACCACGGGTTCGGCTGGCCCGCTCCCGGCAGCGGCGAAGTAATCTCCGCGCCCGCTGCTGTGAGCACCTCGACGTTCATTCCCTTGAGCGGAATCCGGTCCCCGGGCTTGACCGTGACGCGCTTCGACTGCGCCGCCACTTTCTCGTACACGGCGTAGTTGGAGCGCGTTTCATCGGAATTCTCCATGTTTGGGCCGTGGTCGAAAAAGGTGCCGATCTTGATCCGGGCGGCGAGCTGAGCCACTCCACCAACGTGGTCGGAATGATAGTGCGTGATCACGACGTCATCGATATGGTCGATTCCGGCTGCCTTGGCTGCAGCCAGGATGCGATCCGCGTCGCGCCCGTGAAAATCGTCCCAGCCCGTGTCGACGAGCAGGGACTCGCCTTCGGGATCGACGATCAGCGTGGACTGCCCGCCCTCGACATCGATGAAATAGATTTCCAGTGACTTCGCCGCGAGAACGACGGGCGCGACCAACACGCAGACGCAGGCGATCCAGACGAAAACAAGAGACAGGCGGCGCATTCGAGAACTCCGTTCGGCAACGCAACCAAGCAGACCCGTTCCGATTGTAGCGAAGGCAGGTTACAAAACGGTGACGCTTTCCGCTCAGACTGCCGCGGGGACCTGCTGCTGAGCCAGAGACGCTTGCAGCGCCCTGGCGCGTTCGAGCGCTTCCGAAATGGAGATGCGGAGACTCGGGATTGCGCGCGGCGCAAATCGTGGGCACAATTAGACCGGGAAAAGGGGGCGCGCGCGGACGATGCCGCGCAGGAGGCCGGGTGTGACCGAGAAGAACAAAATTGGCATTCTGACCGGCGGCGGAGACGTGCCGGGTCTGAATTCAGTGATCAAGTCCGTCGTCTACGGCGCGAGCGAATTCGGGCGCCAGGTGATCGGATTCCGCAGGGGCTGGGAAGGCCTTACCCACATGGAAGGGCCGAACGACCCCGCCTACATTCTGGAACTCACGCGCCAGAACACACGGACGATCGACCGCACCGGCGGCACGATGTTGCACACCTCGCGAACGAACCCGCGACGCATGATCGAGTCCAGACTGCCCGTGCATCTTTCCGCCGAACGGGTGAAAAAACTCCCGTTTGACGGCAAGCACTACGATCTGACCTCGGTCGTCATCGACAACCTCGAACGGCTGGGGATCGGCTGCCTGGTGGCGATCGGCGGCGACGACACCCTGAGTTTCGCATCCGCGCTATCCGCCGAGGGATTTCCGGTGATCGCCATACCGAAGACAATGGACAACGACGTTCAGGGGACCGAATACTGCATCGGGTTTTCGACGGCCATCACCCGCGCGAAGCAATCGATCACGCGCCAGCGAACTACCATAGGCTCCCACGAACGCATCGGCATCTTCCGCATCTTCGGCCGCGACGCCGGCTTCACGGCGCTTTTTACTTCGTATGTGACTTCGACCCGCTGCCTGATCCCCGAGCACCGGTTCGACCTCGAGCGCATCTGCAGCCTCCTGATGGAGGACAAGGCGAACAACCCGAGCCATTATTCGCTGGTGGTCGTGTCCGAAGGGGCGATGTGGAAGGAAGGGCAGGTGCAGGAATACGGTGAAGCGGATGCGTACGGCCACCGGAAGAAAGTGGACGTGGGCCACGCGCTCGCGCACGAGGTCCAGCACCGCACGGGGCAGGAGACGATGGTCAGCGATCTGACGTACGACTTGCGGAGCGGCGAGCCGGACTCAATCGATCAGCTCGTGGCCATCACCTTCGCCAACATCGCCGTGGATCTGATTCGCGACGGAATCAGCGGGCGGATGCTGGGCATACAGAACGGCCGCTACGCCCACCTGCCGCTGCCGGATTTGTCCCGCGGCGCGCGCCGGGTGGACGTGGCGAAGCTTTACAATACGGAGCGCTACCGGCCGAATTACACGTCGAAGCTGGACGCGCCGCTGCTCTTCGGGTGCTCGTAAAAAGCCTCACGCCTGTAGCCTTGCCTTGGACGATTTTTCGTTGGACAGGCAGGAGCCGTCGGCGTTGCCAGCTCGCCCTGACCGGCCTAGAACGGGGTCGGAAGTTGTTCTTTCGGCTGGATCCAGGTCGCCTGGATCTCCATGATTTTCCCTTGCTCCACCGCGAAGATTTCGCACACAAACGCATCGCCACGGGCCGGCGCAGAACCGGGAGGCGGAGCGGCCTCGTTGCTGTGGAAGCGGACCAGAGCCATCACGGTGCCCGTCTCGGTATCGACCACGGGATACCGGCGGTCGTAAATCTTCGTGCCTTTGAACATGGCGTTGTCGAATTGCTCGGCTGCCGTGGTCGCCTTGTGAACTTTGAGGTCCACATTGGTGGTTTGCATCCCATTCTCGAAGCGGAGGGTGCTGGGCAGCAACGGCGCCCGGATGTAGTCCGGCGTGCCTTCGGATTGGAAAGCCCGGAAATATGCGTCCGCGGCCGCCATCAGCTCGAACCGGGAATTCTGTTCGGCGGGACGAATCCTCCGCGTGTAGTAGAGCGGGGGCTGGACCAGCTTTTCCGGCGCCGAGAAGACGGAATGATCGTCCTTACGGACGAGGATGCTTTCGACTTGTGTCATGAGGTGATTTTCCACCTTCAGGCGCAAAGCGACAATCGTCGGCACGCCGCCGTCCGGGACCACGGCGTCGATGCCGATGCCGCCCGTCTGCGGATCGAAGATCTCCATGCGATAGGTCGGCGCCCCCGCGTTTTTCCAAATCCCCTCGCCCAGCTTCAGGACCCTTCCGGTTTCCGTGTATTTCACGTTGGGCGAGAGAGGAAGCAGCGACGGGTTGTGCTGCGCCAGCGCCTCGAAATAAAGGTCGGAAATCTGCTTGAGACATTCACGATCGCAATTATATTTCGCGGCGTCTGCTACGTCCGTCGCGCCTGCGGACGTGACTCCCGCCGCAAGGGCTGCCCATAAGACAGCAACAGCGACCGCCGACCCCGCGAGCATCTTGGGTCGAGACGTCATTTACCCCCATCCAAATTCTCGATTCCGCTGCTTATAGCACGAAAACAACGCTACACGGCAACACCGCCCAAATGCGACCGCCCGACCGCCAAGATTGCCCAGGCCAGAAAATCAACATCTTCCTCTTGGTCGAATCAGGTGCTCCATGGTTGCCGCCCGAACGATCATAAGTCAGGGGGTTTGCGTCATTGGTCGAGAAACACTCCGCTCGCGACGGCGTTGGGACCGCTGTTCGAGGTGATGGTGATCGTTACGCTGCCGGAAACGTTCCAGATCAAGTAGGTCCCGCCGAAGAAGTTCGCGCTGGTAGTGTTCGTGTAAGTCGCGGAACCGGCGTTCGCGTTGGGAATGCTCCGCGCGTCGAGCACCTTTCCTGAATTCGCATCGGCAATCGAAATCGTTTCCGCGCGTCCCTTGCTGTCCCAGTCGATTACGTAGATCGCCACCTGATGCGTCTGCCCGTCGGTCAAATTGAGAGCAAAACTGAAGCTGGAAGGGCTATACCAAGTCGCCGCCGCGCGGTCGCCCTGGGTGTCCGTTTCGAGCGCCCTCGTGTCCGTCGTTGGGGACGCCCACGCCCAATTGCTCTGCCCCTGCACCGAGAAGGTCGCCGGAATGGAAATGCTTTGAAAGTTTGACCCGGCCGTAGCGAGCGAATATCCCTGGCTTCCATAAACTCCCATCCACGTGCCTTCGGTCGCCGTATTGGATTTCACCCAACTGGCCGTCGCCTGAGCGGGTTGAGTCACCGTGCCCGCCCCTCCGAAGAAGATGCCGGCCACCACGGCATTCGGGCCGCTGTTGGTGGTGACGGTGATCGTCACGTGGCCGGAAATGTTCCACACCAAGTATGTCCCGTTCACGAAATTCGCGCTGGTCATGCCCGTCGCGGGGATACTTCGCCGGTCCAGCAGGCTGCCCGGATTGTTCGCATCGGTGATCTGAATCGTCTCTCCTCGGCCCTGGCTGTCCCAATCGAGAACGTATAGCGCCACCTGATGGGTGCCCGTCAAATTCACATCGAAATTGAAGACCGTCGGGTTGTACCAGGTGGCCGCGATCCGGTCGCCCTGGCTGTCTGTTTGCAAAGCTCTTTGGTCGCTCGTACTCGCGGCCCACGTCCAATTCGACTGATTCTGCACGGAGTAGCTGCCGTAACTCAAAGTGCCGCCTGCGGGAGATTGAGGACCGTTCGCGACATCGTATCCGTCGGCTCCATACACGCCCATCCAATTCCCCTGCGTCACCGTATCCGGGCTGACGAATGTCGCCGAAGGTCCGGAACTCACCGGTTGATTCACCGTGAGTGTGAAGTTCTCTGTGGCATTCGGGGATACGCCATTGTTGGCGGTGAAGACGATGCTGTACGAACTGGCGGAATTGGCCGCTGGGGTCCCGCTGAGCGTCCCGGTGCCGTTTCCGTTGTCAACGAACGTGACTCCGCCCGGCAGAGCGCCCGTTTCACTCAGCGCCGAGGTTGGATAGCCGGTTGAGGTGACCGCGAACGTTGCCGGCTTTCCCACGTTGAAGGTCGTGCTGCTCGCGCTGGTGATCGCCGGCGCCGTCTGTGTCGGCCCGCCGAAGAAAATACCGCTGACAACGGCATTGGGCCCGGAATTCGCCGTAATCGTGATCGTCACATGCCCGGAAATAACCCAGACCATGTACGTGCCGCCGACGAAATTGGCCCCCGTCGTGGAAGTATTGGAACCGGGAATGTTTCGGGTGTCCAAAGGAGCGCCGGAATTGGCGTCGACAACCTGGACTGTTTCGGCCCTCCCCTGGCTGTCCCAATCCAGAAAGTAGAGTGCGATCTGATGTGGGTTTCCATCTGTGGAGATGTCAAAACTAAAGCTCGTGGGGTTGTACCACGCCGAGGCGATTCTGTCCCCGGCGGTGTCCGATACCAGAGCTCGTGGATCGGATATGCCGGAAATCCACGTGTAGTTTATTTGATTCTCAAGGAAAAGCGAGGCGTACGGCGGGATGACGAAAGAGCCGACATTGGCGATGGAATATCCGTCTCCGCCGTACGTGCTCTGCCAATTCCCTTGCGTGGTCGTGTCCGCTCTTACAAAGCCGACCTGAGCGACCGTCGCAGATGGCGCGACTGTCGCCGTATCGCTCGCGATCACCGTTCCCAAACTGCCCCCGCCCGAAACGCTGGCCTGGTTCACCTGCGGTGAGCTCGCATTCGCCGCTACATTCATCGTCACGGTGATCGACGGATAGCTTGCCGCCGCGGTCAGAGAGTCGCTGCGCGAGCAACTGCTGCCCGAGCAGGCCCAGCCTGTTCCCGCCATCGATGCGAGGCTTAGTCCCGCCGGCGGAATTTCGGTAACGGTCACAGGCCCGCTGGTGGTTGCCGCACGGAGCAGGTTCGATACCGTGACCTTGTAGGTGACGCCCTGCTGGCCCTGCGTCAAAGTATCGGTATGCGTCTTCGTGATGTTCAGAATCGGCGCAGGCAGGACGCTGGCTCCGCCAAAGAAAATTGCACTCACAACGCCATTGGGGGCGCCGCTCGGAAGGACGATGACTTGCACGTGTCCGGTGATGTTCCAAACGAGGTACACGCCCGAAACGAAATTGGAAATCGTTTCGGTGTCGAGGATGGCGCCTGAATTCACATCCTCAATCTGAATGGTTTCGGCGCGCCCGAGGCCATCCCAGTCGACGGCGTACAGCGCGATTTGGTGCGCGCCCGAGCCCACGTTGACGTCCAGGTCGAAGATCGAATTCGCGTACCAGGTTGCCGCGGTCCGGGAAGCGCTTCCCGGCACATTGAGCGCTCTTGGATCGATCGTGCCCGTGGCCCAGGTAAAGTTCAGCTGGTTCTGGACTGCAAGTGCGGCGTAAGACGGAATGCTCTGCGGCGTGATGTTCGCAAGCGAATATCCATCGCTGCCGTAAACTCCTTGCCACGTGCCTCCCGTACTCCCGTCCGCACCCATGAAGGTAGCCGAGGGAGCGCCACCTGACGGATAAACCGTCAGCGTGAAGGTCTGCGTGGCATTCGGCAGCACGCCATTGATCGCGGTGAATGTGATGACGAAGGGACTGCCCGCAGCCGACAGGGGCATTCCGCTAAGCGTGCCTGTGCCGTCCCGGTTGTCCGTGAAGGTGACTCCACTCGGCAGCGCTCCCGATTCGAACAACGACGAGATCGGCAGGTCCCCTGTCGTCACAGTGAACGTACCTTGCACGCCGGCTGTAAAAGCTGTGCCGGCCCTGCTGGTGATTACCGGAATTCCGGGATTCACTTGTATTTCGCGAATGCGGTCGTTGGCCGAATCGGCGATGTAGACGTTGCCGCCGCCATCTACGGCGATCGTGCGAGGCTCATTCAGTTCGGCGGTTGTGGCCGGGATGCCGTCGCCGTTGTAACTCCAAACGCCGATTCCGGCGATCGTGCCGACAATCCCGGTGCTCCTGTTGATAAAGCGAATGCGCGCGTTTTCCAGATCGGAAACGTAGATATTCCCCTTGCTGTCCAAAGTCACGCCATCGGGGTCGGCAAATTCCGCGCCGATCGCCGGATACCCGTCCCCCCTGAAGCCGTACGTGGAGTTCCCTGCGACAGTTGCGATGTCTCCCGGTTGGATGGTGGTCCCCGCCACGGTAATTGGAGTCGTGCCCGCATTGACCACGCGAATCTCGCGGTTGTACGTGTCGCAGATGTACAGGTTCCCGCTGGCATCCACTGCCACGCTGTGCGGGAAGTTAAATTCGGCGCCGGTCGCGACTCCATTGTCCCCGGCCGCGCCCAGCGAGCCATTTCCCGCCACGGTGTTGATATAACCCGGCGGGATGCTCACGGTTCCGACCGTGAGCGTGGTCGTTCCCATGTTCACGGCTCGAATGCGATAATAAGAGTTGTCGGCGATGTAGAGATTCCCTTTGCTGTCCACGGCGACGCCGAAGGCGTCGCCGATGTTCGCGGCCTTCGCTGGACCGTTATCTCCGCTATCGGTTCCGATGATGTTGCCCGTGACCGTATTGATGACCCCGCCGCTGTTCACCACGCGGACGCGCTCATTCCCCCAGTCGGCGATGTAGATGTTTCCGTTTCCATCCACGGCCACTTCATTGGGATTGTCAAGCTCCGCGCTCGTAGCTTGCCCTCCGTCTCCGCTCAAGCCCGGAGTACCGTTGCCCGCCACAGTTCCAATATCCCCCGGCTGGATCGTTACGTTGGCAATCGTGACCGCGCTGGTCCCGTTGTTCACCACGCGGACGCGCTGGCCGTCCGTGAAATAGAGGTTCCCCTTCTGGTCCAGGGTTACGCCGTACGGGCTGTTCATTGCGGAGCCAACCGCTGGCTGGCCGTCCGGGGTAAAGCCGGAGCTGCCGTTGCCGACCACCGATTGGATCAACTGCGCGTCTGCCCGGGAAGGGCACAAAAGACAGGCGACAAGCGCTGTGGCGAAAAGGGTCAGGCAAGTGAGACGCATGGAATTTCCCTCTGGATAGACGCCGGTGAGCGAGCCGCCCTCAAGTCGGGCCGCGGGGCGATCTTTGATGTGCTAGGCGATGTTTTTTGCTATTGGGGCGCCTGGAGCGAGCCTGCGGAACACGCTTTCGCCCTTTCGGCCCCCGGAGGCGGCCTTCTATTTTGCTGGCGCGAGAACCGCGCAAAGGGGATGCTACAGTGCTAGCGTTATCCCACAAAGGAAACCGGAGGTCAATAAGATCTTCTCACTGGCCCCCGCCCGGGGAAGAGCGGGCGGCGTCCTCGCTTCTGGCCGATCGAATCCTTTGGTCTCTTTTCGTCATCGAATTGCTTGTCCATCAAGCGCACCGCCCCCAATTTCGAGTATAATGGAGGTTTCCCGCTGGCCTAGCGACGCGAATGTGTGGGATGGTTCCCTTTCGCGCAGAACGGCCGGCAGACAGGAGCGTTTCCCATGAAAGAAGGAATTCATCCCGATTATCATGCCGTGAAAGTCCACTGCGCGTGCGGCAACACGTTCGATACGCGCTCGACCTTCAAGGGCGACCTGATCCGCGTGGAAATCTGCTCGAACTGTCACCCGTTCTTCACCGGCAAGCAGAAGCTGATCGATACCGCCGGGCGCGTCGAGCGCTTCCAGAAGAAGTACGCGGACAAAGCCGCTTCCATCGCCAGCGCAACCGCCAAGAAGTAGCAGTCCTACGAGTCAGGAGTCGCCTGTTACTCGTCCGGTGTACAATGCCGTGAAGATGGCCACGCAATTGTCTGCCGCACCGGACCCACCGGCTGGAACGCAGGTTGAAACCGGGGCGCCGCGCGTCACCCTGCGGAACTCCTTCGCGCATCCGTTCGATTCGGCGATGGCGGCGGCGCGTACCTGCTATTCGCCGCACCTGGTCGGCCCCGAAGAGATCACCGAAAAGCAGCGCGTGATGATCGGCTCGGGGACCTATCTCGGCGGGCATCACACCGTCTACCAGCACGCGCACTTTGAATTCGGCCTCGAAAACATCAGCCGGCAATTCGTCTGGTCATTTCTTCACGCGCATCCGTTTTACAACTCCGAGCAGCAGAGCCAGCGCTATGTCCGGCTGGACCGCGCGCAGGCGTACGTCCCAGCCGAGCGCGCGCAGTTCGGCCCAGCCGAGCGCGCGATCTACGAAAAAGCGGTCGCGCGCTCGTGGGGGCACTACCGCGAACTGACGCGCGTCCTCGAGCCGGCGGCGCGCGAGATTTTAGGCGAAATCTGGCACTTGAACGCGGCCTCGCACGCCAAGCGCGTGCAGAAGGTCGAGCGGCAATCGGAAAAGCGCGCGATCGAACTGGCGCGATACGTTCTCCCGGTCGCGGCCTTCACGACGATGGTGCACACGCTCTCGGGCATCGTGCTCCATCGCCTATGGCGCATGTGCGCGGCAAACGACACGCCGGCAGAGGCGCGTCTCGTGATCGGCCAGATGGCCGCGCGAGTCCGCGAAGCGGATCCGCAATTCTTCGACCGCTTCGACAACGAACCGATGGACGCACCGCCCGAATTCCAGCAAGCGCCGCGCGACGGCGAGGCCTTTGCGCGCGAATTCGACGCGCGGCTCGACGGGCTTACGTCCCGGCTGATCGACTCTTCGCCGGGCGCGATCGCCGCAATGGCCGAGGGCTATCGCGCCGTGATGGGCCTCACCGCGGCGGAATGTCCCGATGCGGAAGCGCTCGATCGGATGCTGAACCCGGCGCGCAATCCGTATCGGCGCGAAACGCTGAACGTGGGCGTGCACGCGCCGATGATGCGCCCGCTCGATCACGCGCATTTCACGTTCGCGAAAAAAATCAGCCATACCGCTGATAGCCAGGACCAGCGCCACCGCATGGTGCCAGGCTCGCGGCCGCTGCTTACGCTTGCGGATACGCGCTCGCCCGACTACATCACGCCGATGCTGATCCGCGACAACCCGCGCGCCGCCGAAATCTACCGGCAGGCGATGGACGAAGCCTGGGCCGCGAAAAACGAACTGCTGGACCGCGGCGTTCCGCGCGAGTTCGCGCTCTACCTGCTGCCCAATGCCAAGGCGATCCGGCTGGTCGAGTCCGGCTCGCTGCTGCACCTGCTGCACAAGTGGACGATGCGGACGTGCTTCAACGCGCAGGAAGAAATTTATCAGGGGTCGATCGAGGAAGCCCGGCAGGTGCGCGCGGCGTTTCCCGAACTCGGGCGATACATCGGCCCGCCGTGCTACCTGCGCGCGGGCGTTTCAACACCCATCTGCACCGAAGGCTCGCACTTCTGCGGCGTGAAAGTCTGGCTCGACTTCCCCAACATCGAACGCCGCATCTGACGATCCGACTAGGATCGTCATTCCGAGCGCTAGGTGACGCACGCACACGAAGAGAGATTCCTCGGCCAAAATTCGGCCTCGGAATGAAGCGCTAAAACTTTTTTACGCCGGAATTTCCGGCACAGCTGCCAGCAGCGCCTGCGTGTACGGATGCTGAGGCGACCGCAACACTTGCTCCGCAGTGCCCGATTCGACGAACCGTCCGGCCTGCATCACGGCAACGCGCGACGCAAGCTGCGCCACCACCGGCAGGCTGTGCGAGATCAAAATGAGCGTTAGCGAGAACTCCTGCCGCAGCCGTGCGAGCAATTCGAGAATCTGCGCGCCAACCGAGACATCGAGCGCCGAGACCGGCTCATCCGCCACGACCAGTTCCGGCCGCAGGATCAGCGCGCGCGCGATTCCGATGCGCTGGCGCTGGCCGCCGGAAAACTCGTGCGGATAGCGCCCGACTGCGTCGCCACCCAGCCCCACGGCCTCGAGAATTTGCGCGGTGCGCGCGCGGCGGTCGAACCGCGAAAGCTGCGGCTCGTGAATCGCAAGTGGTTCGCCGACGATGGCGCGCACGCGCATCCGCGGATTGAGCGACGCGACCGGATCCTGAAACACCATCTGGATGCCGCGGCGCAGCGAACGCAGTTCCCCGCCGCGCGCGCCGAGCCAGTCCCGCCCGCGGAATTGGATTTCGCCCGAGTCCGGCTCGATCAACCGCAGCAGCATTCGCGCGAGCGTGGTCTTTCCGCATCCGGATTCGCCGACGATGCCGAGCGTCTCGCCGCGCTCGACCGAAAAGCTCACTCCATCGACGGCCACGTGCCCCGGCGCGTGCGGCGCGCCGCCATTGAACGCGCCCGTCGAGATCGGATACGACTTCCGCAGGTCGCGCACTTCGAGGATGTATTCGCGCTCGTTCATCGCGCAGCGCCGTCAGCGAACAAGGATACACCGCGCAAGATGATTCCCCGCCACGCCGCTCGCATGAACCAGCTCGGGCAACTCCGCGTCGCAGTCCGCGACGTGCCGCTCGCACCGCGGCGCAAACGCGCAGCCGGGGGGCAATGCGTCGAGCGCCGGCACGGTTCCCGGGATCGGCACCAGCTTTTCGCGCGAAAGTCGCGGCGCGGCCCGCAGCAGGCCCTCCGTGTACGGATGCCGCGGATGGTGCAGCACGTCGGCCACTGCGCCCTCTTCGACCACGCGACCCGCGTACATCACGGCGACGCGGTCGGCCACCTGCGCGACCACGCCGAGGTCGTGCGTGATGAAAATCAGTGACAGTCGAAGCTCGCGCCGCAACGTAGCGAGCAGCTCGAGAATCTGCTTTTGCACCGTAACGTCGAGCGCCGTGGTCGGCTCGTCCGCGATCAGCACCTCGGGGCCGGCCGCGAGCGCCATCGCGATCATCGCGCGTTGCCGCAGGCCCCCCGAAAGCTGGTGCGGATACTGCCGTGCGCGGCGCGCGGGCTCGGGAACGGCGGCGCGATCGAGAGCGTCGAGCGTGCGCCGGCGGACTTCGCTGCCGCCGAGCCGCGGCTCGTGTACGCGGATCGCTTCCTCGATCTGTGCGCCCACGCGCATCACCGGATTGAGCGCCGTCATCGGCTCCTGAAAAATCATGGCGATTCGACGGCCGCGCAGCGCGCGCATTTCGGCCGCACTGGCGGCGATCAGATTCGCGCCATCGCTCGCGCTGGGGCTGCTTCCATTTCGCGAAGGTTCGTGCAGCCACGCTTTGCCGCTGCGTCGCGCGCCGGGTGGCTCGAGCCCCATCAGCGCGAGTGCGAGCATCGTCTTGCCGGAACCGGACTCGCCGACGATGCCAAGCGTCTCGCCTTCGCCCAGCGCGAACGACACGTCGTTCACCGGCCGAACCCAGCCGCTTCGCGTCGGCAGCTCGACCGTCAGCCCGCGCACATCGAGCCTCGTTGCCATAGCCATGGCAACATCATATGTCCGAGGCTCGGGAGTCCGAGAAAATTTTGCGGGAAGGATTTCGTACGCGCGCGGTCAGCGCCGGACCAGAGGGATTACGAAGCGAAGCACGGTGTGCGTCTCCGAGAAGCGGCAGACTTTATTGTCCGTCAGGCTTGCAGATTTTCCTGTGTTGATCACGTCGATTTCGCGGATATGTTTCTGCCCCTTCGGATAGACGGCCCAAACCGCGCCGCTCTTTTGAATCGCGCGGACGACGGCCGCGCTGCACTTTGAAAATGGCGCCGGATCTCCTGATAACCCTGCCTGTCGTAGGAGCCGGCCTGCTTAGTAATCGTTCGCGGAGCCTTCGAGGAACGCGCGGAGCTTGCGCGAACGCGACGGGTGGCGCAGCTTGCGCAGCGCCTTGGCTTCGATCTGGCGAATGCGTTCGCGCGTGACGGCGAACGACTGCCCGACTTCTTCGAGCGTGTGCTCGCTGCCGTCGTCGAGCCCGAAGCGCATCTTGATCACTTTTTCCTCGCGCGGTGTGAGCGTCTTCAGCACCGAGGACGTCTGCTCTTTCAGGCTCAGGTTGATGACCGCGTCCGAAGGCGAGACCACGGCCTTGTCCTCGATGAAATCCCCGAGATGCGAATCTTCCTCTTCGCCGATCGGCGTCTCGAGCGAAATCGGCTCCTGCGCGATCTTCAAAATCTTGCGCACCTTCGCGACGGGAATGTCCATCCGCTTCGCGATTTCTTCCGAGGTCGGCTCGCGGCCGAGTTCCTGCACGAGCTGCCGCTGCGTGCGCACCAGCTTGTTGATCGTCTCGATCATGTGCACGGGGATGCGGATCGTGCGGGCCTGGTCGGCGATCGCGCGCGTGATGGCCTGGCGAATCCACCAGGTCGCGTACGTCGAGAACTTGTATCCGCGGCGCCATTCGAACTTGTCCACGGCCTTCATCAGGCCGATGTTGCCTTCCTGAATCAGGTCGAGGAACTGCAATCCGCGGTTCGTGTATTTCTTTGCGATGGAAACGACGAGCCGGAGGTTCGCTTCAATCAGCTCTTTTTTCGCCTGTTCGGCTTCCGCTTCTCCCCGAAGAATCACCTGAAGCGCGCGCTTGAGCTCGGCCGGGCTGACTTCGCTCGCGATTTCGATCTCTCCGAGTTCCTGGCGCCTCGCCCGCAGGTCCTTGCGCGCCTCGGCCTGCACCTCCGCCTTCGACGCGTCGACGCGCCGCTCGAGCTTCGCGCTTTCGCGTTCGAGGAAGTGCACGCGCTCCACCGTCTGGTGAATCTTGTCGATCAGGCGCTTCTTTTCGAGCGGATTGAAATCGATGTCGCGGACGAGATTGGACATCGCGATCCGCGTCCGCGCCACGTCGTAGCGCGCATGCAGGTACGGGCGCTTCTTCGAACGCGGCACCTTTTCGAGCTTCGCCGCCTGCTTCATCGCGAGCAGGTAGAGCTTCGCGATCTTGTCGATCTGTTTGAGTGTTTCCTTGGTCTTCGCCTCGATCTTCTCTTCGGTCAGTTCTTCGTCGTCGAACTGGACGATTTCTTTGATCGAGCGCGAACCGTTGCGCAGATCGTCGCCGACTTGCAGCAGTTCCTTCAAAATCAGCGGAGCGCGCGTAATCGTCTTCAGTACGAGCAACTGGCCGCGCTCGATGCGCTTCGCGATCGCCACTTCGCCTTCGCGCGTCAGCAGTGGGACGGTACCCATTTCCCGCAAATACATCCGCACCGGGTCGTTGGTTTTCTCCAGCGTGCCCGGGGTCAGATCCAGTTCGCCGTCTTCCGACGCCGCCGGCTCTTCCTTGACGGCCTCGGCCGGCTCGGCATCGGCGGCTGCCAGCGCCGCCTTCGCGCTCGACAGGTCTTCATACACGTCGATCCCGTAGCGCTCGAAGGTCGAAAGCAGGTCGTCGATCTCCTCCGAGGAATGGACTTCCGGCGGAAGGATATCGTTCACCTCATCGTAGAGCAGGTAGCCGCGCTCCTTGCCCATTGCGATGAGCTGTCGTACCTGGTCGTATTTTTCCTCAAGAGCCACAGTCACGCTTCTTCTCCCTAAAATCCAAGTCGCGCGGCCGCGCGAGTTCCCAATGCAGAATGGCCGAGGCAGACACCCCGGCGGCGCCTCAGCTTATATGTGTGGACAAATAAATAGGACGATCTCGTAACGCCGCTTCCGGTTTCTGCCGCCAGCGCCCAACTTGCTCGCGCCTCTGGGTAATGCCTACGACTTGTACCTAGTATATGATGCTTCGCCCGTGCCGCCCGTTTCCTCCGAAACCCTACAATGATATATTGATGGGCGGTTGGCCGTCAACCAAATGCCATAAGTGGAAGAGCCTACTCACATCGTATCCCCCTAACGAAGTTGAAGTGCATCAGTCCGAAGCGGTGGGAAGAACTCGCCGCCCGGCGGAGGGGGGAGGAGCCGGGCGGCGCGCGCCGCTAAAA
>JBEKNB010000021.1:0-85132 GCA_049523255.1 Candidatus Acidiferrales bacterium
TACAATCACGACCGGCCTCACCGCGGAGTCGAAAACCGCACCCCGCACGAGGCCTTCTTGGCTTTTGCAGCTCTAACTAAAAACGAGGCCCTGAACGTCTAAATTAGCGGGGAGCCCTACAAGTCCCATCTTTGGGCCTCTTCGCTGAAAAACAAGCAGTTCATCGAGTTTTCAACCAGCGTTAACCATCCGAGTCCCGTTACGTGAGACTTTTCGGTCCGCCTCAGGAGGGCACAGACACGTGAAGAGAATGCTTCTCGCAGCCGCAATTGGATTGATAGTCCCCGCGGCCACCCTTGCACAGGGGTTTTCCCCTCACAACGGTCCCGTCAAGTGGACGAGCAACGGCGCGCCGACCACGACAACAATCACAGGCGGGCCATGGACGCTCGAACAGTCGGGCGCGGCCAACGGCCTGAAGTCGGCGGGCTATTGCAACGCCGAAAACCAAGAAAACGTCAATCCCGGCACCGAACGCATGGAACCCTACTACTTCCCGACCATTTTCGGCTTCGGGAGACACCTGCAAGGATATTTCGACTGGCGGCCAAAAGATATCGACGAGGGAGTCGTGGCGGCGTCTTCCGATGACGCGGGGTTGAGCTGGACCTTCCAGCAGAAGGTGCTGGAGCTCAGGACGGACTGCCCTACGGATTTTCTCAAGGATGCTGACGGCAATAAGGAATCAGACCCGAACAACGCCGACAACTCCAACACCACCGGCGACGACGGCCAAGGGCACCAATACGTGATCACCATTGCCGGGCACACGTATCTCTATACTCTTGTACGAGCCACCGGCCACATCGACTCCGATGACCTCTCCATTCACGACCTGGCGCCTCAGCCAGGAGAGCCGCTGAACGGTGCGCCAGCCCTTGACGACGCATCCACGGACGTCACGACTCTGCCGGAACCGCCGCTCCACACCCACGGATTGCTGAACCCGGACGGCATTCTCGGAATCGTGCCAGGCAGTTCGCCTCTCGAGATTATCTACGAGCAGAAAATCCTGAACGGCGATAAAACGGGATCGACCGCGTTTCCCGCATCCGCGCAGTGCAACACGTTCTGGGCGGGTTACTACGCGAACAATCCGTTCGGTACGGCCGTAAACGACGACATCACGTACCTCCGTCTGGCCACCACAACGGACGGCATAAACTTCACCGACCTCGGTGTTTTGCAGGGACTGAACGACCCCACGACTGTTTCCCTGACGGGGACTCGCTGGCTGGCCACGGCGGGAACGATCCTGCGGCTCGTCGACGGACGCTTCGGATTGCTATTCTCCGGCGGCGGCTGCGTGGATGGAGATTCGGATGCGTTCCACTATATCGGCTATGCCGAATCGAGCGACTTGGTCCATTGGGCCGTGGTAAACGGGATCAACAATCCGATCATCTCAACCTTTCCGGTGACTCTCACGGTGAATGCGCAGGGCGTCCCTTCGAGCAGCGGAACGCCGGTCACGATCCCCGCCAACCCAGCGGTTGTGGGTAACACACAGGGATTCTTCGCCGGCCGCGTGTATGCTCCGAGCGCCACCTCATTCGATCCTTTTGACATCACGGTAATTTTCGCCGGGTACCACACGCAGAAACCTAAGAATGGTCTGGGCGACTATCGAACGATCGGCCGCGTCAGCTTGCACGCGTCGGAACCCGTGTTAATCGGAGGTGCCAACTTTGGCGATCCGGATCGCGATTCTGACGAAATCCACTAGGACCTGGGACAAAACGGAATAGCCGCGATTTGCGGCGAAAAGCGGGGCGGGAGCGAATCCCGCCTCGCTTTCCATTTTGGCAGCGCGGATCACTTCGAGCCGGGGCTGGGGCGAGGACTATTGCCCGGCAGGTGGTGCAGTGGCGACTAATTTTCGACCAATTTCCACAAAAGTCCGTACATCGTGGGATTCTATGCGCCAGCCGCCCGTGCCTTCGGGCTTCTCTTCCGTGGCTCTCCGTCAAAGGTTTGAACATCGGTGACGGAGTATATGTTTTCGTGCTCGCATAGCTTGCAGCGAGCTACGAATGTGTGGGGAGTGTTCGCGTCTCTTTGTTCGAGTTCATCTTGCAAGCTCACAATCTTTGAGGAAACGGGAATTGGCTCTCTGCATCGAATACAAGATACTCCGCGGTAGTTCTTCATCAGTTCTGCAATCATTTGAACCTCGCAAATGGAATTTGTGAGCGAAGTGAGTCACGAGTATGCGCCTAGAGCCGGTTGATTTATGCCCGATACAGCACACTCCTATCGGATAGGGCATGACAACACGCTACACGTAGGACGGAGCACATTCTTTGCGGATCGTCGCAGCCTCGGAACGTATCGTGGGTGCAGGTTGTGCAGACAGGCTAGCGGCCACTTGGACATATAGTCGGATTACCGGACACCTGGACTCGGGCACCCAAAAACAGCCCGTGAGATCCACGGACGGGATTCCGGACGGATAGTCGGCAATTCGGAAGCTATAGCGCCGGCATGAGGCTTCGTCTGGCAGTAATTATGCGACCAGCTTATTGGATCCAAGTTGGACCCAGATTCTCATTTCAGGCATCTTCGGCGGCTAGCTCGTCCAGCACGGTCGCCGCCTTGGTCAAGTCGTCAACCCCAAAGACCAGCAGCGCCCGTGTCGAGCCCGGCTCCCATCCGCAGTAGGTGTAGTCAATGTTGATCTGGTTTTCGCCCAACCGCGAGGCTGCGCGGCCCAACTCACCCGGACGGTGCGGCAGCCTGACTACGGCGACGTCCGTCTCCTCGAAGATCATGCGCAGGCTGCCCAGCACCTCCTTGGCCGTGGCCATATCATCCGCCAGGAACCGGGCCAGGCTCTCGCCCTCCTCTACATACGATTGAAAAGCCAATATGTTCACTCCACGCTCCGCCAGAGCGAGGAAACACTTCCCCAGGGCGCCCGGTTTGTCTTCGATCGTTACCGTAAACTCCTTCGCCTTCGCCATGTGACTTGACTTCCTTCCCTTCCAGGACACCGACAACCGGCATCGCGGTCCCTATCAGACGAGTCCAATAAATAGGTCGGAATTTCTCTCTGAAAACGTGAGAATTCTATCCCACGCTTAGGTCTTTGTAAGGGTAGTTGCTTCTTGATGCAAGATGAAAGTAGGCGGACATGACCCGCAAGTCCAATCGAAACGTCTTATTCCTCGCATAAGAATTCAGTACGGATTTCCAGTGCTCCACAGCAGTTCTCAGCCGAGAGCCATTTCTGAACACCCCGCGATTCCGCCTCGAACTACCGGATGGTCGGCTCGGAAGCTGTCCGGCAACGGGGCTGCGGAGAGCTGAATCGCCGCCAGGATTCCGCGACCGGCAGAAAACTGGCACCTCAGCGTTCGCCCAGACGTTTCCTCGAAAGTGCTAACGCCTCTCGCCTGCTATAATCATCGGATTGCATGAAGCCTCGGAAACAACCTGAAAAGGCACGCGTTGTGGCGAAAGCGGCTCTGCCCACGCGCTTTGGCCGGTTCACCATCGCGGGCATTCGGGGCAACGGCCGCGGAGAGGAAGCCGTAGCCATCCAGCATGGCAAGCTGCAACCTGGAAAAGCGCCTCTCGTCCGTGTCCACTCTCAATGTCTCACCGGCGATGTCTTGATGTCCGAGCGCTGCGACTGCCGCGCTCAGCTCGAATTGTCGCTCCGCCAGATTGCCAAGGACGCGTCCGGCATTCTGCTCTACCTGCCGCAGGAGGGCCGGGGCATCGGCCTGCTCAACAAGCTCAAAGCCTACGAACTTCAGGATCAGGGCCTCGACACTGTCGAAGCCAACCGGCGCCTTGGATTCGCCGCCGATTCGCGCGACTACGATTTCGCCGCAGCGGCACTGAAGGCGCTCGGCGTCCGGTCCGTCCGCCTGCTTTCGAATAATCCCGATAAGGTCAGCCAGCTCGAGCGGGCCGGGATTCGCGTCGTCAAACGAATTCCCTGCCGCCCCCGCACCAGCCGTCATTCGCGCGCCTACCTCCGCACGAAAAAAGACAAGCTCGGCCACATCCTCGCCGGCCTCTAATCGCCAAAAGGACGAGCGGTACTATAACTGTACCAATCCTGTACTTCAGGGAGCTGTTCCGCCCAGCCGCACTTCTGTATCGTCGCTAGCGGAGCTGTACATGTTTGAATTCGGCGCAACAACTCGGCGAAGCGTATCAAACGACTGCAACAGTCGATCTCCGCTTGCGCGCCGAATCGCAAATCACGGTTCTCCAGTCGCGATTCGAATCGCTACACTGTCGAGTAGAACGCGGTGCAACCCATTGAAAACAAACGCTCTGAAATTTTCGAATCGCTACACATCGGGGGGCCTTTTCACGAGCCATGGACGCCTCCCAAAACCTGGTATATATACGGTCCGGAGCAACGCCCTCGATGACCAAAACCATCCAACAATCGGTCCGATTCCGGGCCTCGCCGGAGGAGCTTTTCGACATCTACCTCGACTCGAAGAAGCACTCCGAGGCGACGGGTGGGCGAGCGCGCATGAGCCGCAAGGTTGGCGGGAAGTTCACGGCCTGGGGAAATCAGCTCCGCGGGCGAAATCTGCTGATTGTCCCGAAGCGTCTGATCGTGCAGTCGTGGCGCGCCACCCACTGGAAGACCAGCGATCCCGATTCCATCCTGATTCTCGAATTCAGCAAGGCTCCGGGCGGGGCCCGCGTCGACCTGGTGCACGTGAACGTACCGCCTTACGACCACAAGGGCGTGACGCAAGGCTGGCCGAAGTATTACTGGAAACCTTGGAAGAAGTATCTCGCAGCGAAGGCCAGAAACCGCTAGCCCCCGCCGACGAACTGCACGATCTCGAAGCTGTCGTTGGACTGGACTTGCGTCTCGCGCCAGCGGGCGCGAGGAAGGATGTCCAGATTGCGCTCGATGGCAACTCGGTCGGTGGCCATGCCGAGATGCTCCAGCAGCGCGGTCACGTTCAGACCGTCGGGAATCTCGCGGCGCTCTCCATTGATCGTCACGGTCATTCTTACGAACCCGGGACGGAACCGCTTGCCGGAGCCTTCGAGCGGGAACGCATCGTGAAACGAATCTCGTCCTTGGCCGCATCCGAACGCGCCAGAATCACAAGCGCAAGATCGCCTTTTCCGAGCGGAGGCAACGGAAACTGGATCCGCACGCGGCCCGCGTCGTCGCTCGTGCCCCTGTGGCGAGTATCCCGTAATGCCCCTTCGATCGTGGCCTCCACCTGGATTCCGGCCTGCGGCTGCCGGTCGGCGCGCCGTAGAATTTCCAAATCGAGCGAGACATTTCCTGCCGAAAGCCACGACCCCGGATTCAGGAGCTGTACCTGTATGCCACCCGTTTGTTTCGCCTTCTCGACGGCGGCGGCCACTTCCGCGGCGAGCGGGCCGGCGCGGAGATCCTCGATCACAACGCGATGCTGCTCCTCGACGAGGTGGCGCAGCGCATCTTCGCTGAACCCGGCGGAAACCGCGAACTGCTCGTAGCTCGACGACCGCCGGTGGAAGACGCGTCCATTCTGATAAACGGTCGTGTCGATGAAGCGGTGGTGTGGGCCGCGGTCCTCGGTCTGGACGTGTAGCACCTGATCGTCGACGTGGACGTCCGTGTTAAATCCCGAACTCATCGGCGATCCGCATCCCCCAGTTCTCCGCGGTCCCGCGGAGGCACATAAGATTTCCGGGAGTTCATTTGACCCGCGTGCGGCCGGACGCTATTATACCAGCGCGCGAAAAATGAACGTCAACTACCTCGATAACTACGGCTCGTTGTTGCTGATGTTTGTACTGGCGGCCGGGCTCGCCGGCGCGCTGATCACGGCTTCCGCGCTGGTGGGAAAACACAAGCACTCACCCGAAAAGGACCAGCCCTACGAATGCGGAGTCCTGCCGGTCGGCGACGCCCGCGAACCCTTTTCCGTGCATTTCTACATGGTGGCCTTGATCTTCATTCTGTTCGATATCGAAGCCATTTTTCTCTATCCTTGGGCGCTCGTCTACCGCGACCTGAAAGTATTTGGTTTTGTGGAGATGTTGCTCTACATTATCATTCTGCTCGTTGGTTATATTTACCTCTGGAAGAAGGGCGCGCTCGACTGGAACGGCTGAGGCCCGTCCGGAACCGGACTAATAAGTGGAACCCCAGGAACACGACAAGGATCCTGTTGTAAGCAAGCTCCGCGAGTGGGACGCCAAAGCGGTCGCCGAAGTTATTGAATTCAGGGGCGAAACGACCGTAGTGGTCCCCTGCGAGCACCTGCGGCGCGCGGCCGAATATCTCGCGTCCGAGCCTTCGCTCGCGTTCACGTTTCTCTCGGACATTACCGTCGTCGACCGATTCCCTCTCGAGCCTCGCTTCGAGGTGAACTACCAACTGCTGTCGCTCGACCTGCGAAAGCGCCTGCGCCTGAAGGTGCGCGTGCCGGGCAACGATGCCGTGATGCCGTCTGTGACCGCCATCTGGCCGACCGCCGACTGGCACGAGCGCGAAAGCTTCGATCTGATGGGCGTTCGCTTCGAGGGACATCCCAATCTTACGCGCATCCTCATGCCGGACGATTGGGAGGGCCATCCATTGCGGAAGGACTATCCCGTCGAGGGCTATCGCTGAATCGCATGAGGATCGCTGAGCCATGACGACCGCTATCGAGACAGCAACCGGCCACGCTCAACCGATGGTCCTGAACATGGGGCCGCAGCACCCGTCCACGCACGGCGTGCTGCGCGTGATCCTCGAGCTCGACGGCGAAACGGTGCTCTCGGCCAAGCCGGTGATCGGTTACCTGCACACGGGCATCGAAAAATCCTGCGAATCGAAGACCTACTCGCAGTGCATCACGCTCACCGACCGCATCGATTACCTCGCGCCCCTCTCGAACAACCTGGGTTTCTGCCTGGCCGCTGAGAGGCTCCTCGGGCTCGAAGTCCCCAAGCGCGCGCAGTACATCCGCGTGCTGCTCACCGAGCTGACGCGCATCACCTCGCACTTGGTCTGGCTCGGCACCCACGCCATAGATCTCGGCGCGATGTCCGTCTTCCTCTATAGCTTCCGCGAGCGCGAAGAGATCATGAAGATTTACGAGTACGTCTCCGGCCAGCGGATGATGACGAGCTACTTCCGCATCGGCGGGCTCGCGCTCGAACCCCCGCCGGACTGGCTCGACCGCGTGCGGCGCGTCGTCGAATCGATGCCGGGCCACGTGGATGAATACGAAGACCTGCTGACGCAGAATCGCATCTGGCTTGCCCGGACGCAGGGCGTGGGGATCCTCAGCGCCACCGATGCCATCGCGATGGGCGTCTCCGGGCCGCTGCTGCGCGCAAGCGGCGTGGACTACGATATTCGCAAGGCTTTCCCGTATTCGAGCTACGACGAATTCGACTTCAACGTGCAGACGCATACGGCCGGCGATTGCTACGCGCGTTACCTCGTGCGGGTGGCCGAGATTCGCGAAAGCCTCAAGATCATCCGGCAGGCAATGGACAAGATTCCGTCCGAAGGCCCCTTCCGCGCCGAGGCGCCGGGAATCATCCCGCCGTCGCGGGAAGAGATGAAAACCTCGATCGAGGGGCTGATTTATCACTTCAAGATTTTCACCGAGGGTTTTGCGCCGCCGCCGGGCGAGGTCTATCAGGCGATCGAGTCGCCGCGCGGCGAATTGGGAGTGTTCATGGTGAGCGACGGCTCTCCCAAACCGTACCGCGTGAAGTTCCGCGCACCGTCGTTCGTGAATCTGCAATCGTTGCCGAAGATGTGCATAGGCCGACTGATTGCGGACGTCGTCGCCTGCATCGGCACCACCGATATCGTGCTGGGAGAAGTGGACCGCTAGCCGGAGTCAGCCGAAAAAACGGACCATGCAACTTTCGCCGCAGCTGGAAGCCAAATTCAACGAGCTCATCTCGCGCTATCCGGTGAAGCGCTCGGCGCTCATCCCCATGATGCTCTACGCGCAGGACGAGTTGGGCTATCTGGGCGACGAAATCATCGAGGAGATCGCGAAGCGCCTGGACCTGAACACCATTCAGGTCACCGAAACGCTCGCGTATTACTCCATGCTGCGACGCAAACCCGCCGGGCGCTATCACATTCAGGTCTGCACCAACATCTCCTGCATGCTGCGGGGCGGAAACGAGCTTTACCAGCACGTCCAGAAGCGGCTGGGCATCGGGAACAAAGAGGTCTCGCCGAGCGGCACGTTCTCGCTCGAAGAGGTCGAATGCATGGGGGCATGCACGGGCGCCCCGTGCATGCAGGTGAATTACGACTTCCACGAAAACCTCGATCCCGACAAGGTGGACGCCCTCTTCGAGCAGCTCCAGGACGGCAAGAAGCCGCCACCGGAACCATTCACTTCGGGCTCCGTACACGAGCGCCTCCCCGCGGAAGTGCCCATCATCAGCAAGCGCTTCGGGATACCCAACTCGCGCAAGATCGACGTGTATTTGAAGCACGAGGGCTATCAGGCCCTCGAAAAAGCTCTGAAGCACATGACGCCCGACCAGATCATCGACGAAGTGAAGAAATCGAGCCTGCGCGGGCGCGGCGGCGCGGGCTTTCCGGCCGGGATGAAGTGGAGCTTCGTTCCCAAGGATACGAACAAGCCGAAGTACATCCTCGCCAACGCCGACGAGAGCGAGCCGGGAACGTGCAAGGACCGACCCCTGATGGAGATGGACCCGCACCAGTTGATCGAGGGCATGGTGATCGCGGGCCGCGCCGTCAACGCGAATCGCGGTTACATCTATATTCGCGGCGAATATCGCTACATCATCGACATCATGGATGCGGCGCTCGCCGAAGCCTATGCCAAGGGCTACCTCGGCAAGAACATTCTCGGCAGCGGCTTCGATTTCGAGCTTCGTACGCACACGGGCGCGGGCGCCTACGAATGCGGCGAAGAATCCGCCCTGATGGAATCGCTCGAGGGAAAGCGCGGTTATCCGCGCATCCGGCCCCCATTCCCGGCCGTCGTCGGATTGTACGGCTGCCCGACCGTGATCAACAACGCCGAAACGCTGAGCACCGTGCCTGCGGTGATTCGCATGGGAGGCGAAGCGTACGCCAACCTCGGCACGCCGAAAAACGGCGGCACGCGCCTCTACTCGATCTCCGGGCACGTTAATCGTCCCGGAATCTACGAACTGCCGCTGGGCTTTCCGCTGCGGCGCTTGATTGAAGAGGTTGCCGGCGGCGTGCGCGGCGGCAAGAAGCTGAAGGCCGTGATTCCGGGCGGCAGTTCGTGTCCGCTGCTCTCGGCCGATGAGATCGACATCGCGATGGACTATGATTCGGTCGCGAAGGCAGGCTCGATGCTCGGATCCGGCGGCACGGTCGTGATCGACGAGGACACCTGCATGGTGGACGTGGCGCGGCGGATCATGCACTTCTACGCCCACGAATCCTGCGGCTGGTGCATTCCCTGCCGCGAGGGCACCACGTGGCTGCGCAAGATGCTCGACCGCTTCCACGAGGGCGGCGGACGCCCGGAAGACATTCCGCTGATCGAAGAGTTGTCGAAGAACATGCTCGGGCGGACGTTCTGCCCGCTGGGCGACGCCGCCGCTCTGCCGACGATCAGCATCGTCAAGAAATGGCGGAACGAATTCGAAGATCATCTTGAAGGGAAGTGCGCTTACAACGCCGCGGACGCGATCGCGGCGGCGCATTAGGACCATGGCGGAACAAAAGCAGATTTCGTTCACGATCGACGGGCGGCAGGTCACGACGTTTCCGGGCACGCTCGTCATCGAAGCGGCTAAAAGCCAGGGGATCGAAGTTCCTTCCTTCTGCTACTATCCGGGCCTCTCGCTTCAGGCGGCCTGCCGCATGTGCCTGGTCGAAGTCGAGAAAATGCCGAAGCTGCAAACGGCCTGCACTCTCGTGGCGACCGACGGCATGGTCGTCAAGACCACCACCGACCAGGTGCACAAAGCCCGCAAGGACATGATCGAGTTCCTGCTCTCGAATCATCCGCTCGATTGCCCCGTGTGCGACAAGGGCGGCGAATGTGAATTGCAGGACATGACGTTCCGCTACGGCCTCGACAAGACGCGCTTCGTCGAGGAAAAGTTGCACTCCCCCGAAGAGAAATGGTCGCCGCTCGTCTATTACGACGCGCCGCGTTGCATCCTCTGCTTCCGCTGCGTGCGCGTCTGCGACGAGGGCATGGACGTGAAGGCGCTCGGCGTCGGCTCGCGCGGCGTGCAGTCCGTGATTCTGCCAAACCAGCCGGGCGAGCTGGCCTGCGAAGAGTGTGGGATGTGCATCGACATCTGCCCGGTCGGCGCGCTGACCAGCGGGACGTATCGGTATCAGACGCGTCCCTGGGAGATGACCTACGTCGGCAATCCGTGCGCGCACTGCTCGAATGGCTGCAAGACCACACTGAGCGTCCGCAACAACGAAATCCTGCGCGCCAACAACCGCGATCATTCCGGCATTAACGGCGAGTTCCTTTGCGCCAAGGGCCGCTTCGGCTTCGACTTTACGACGCATCCCGAGCGCATTCGCCAGCCACTCGTGCGCCGCAACGGGACGCACGAACCGGCGAGCTGGGAAGACGCCCTCGAGGAAGTCGCGCGGCGGCTGAAGCAGGTTCACGATACGCATGGCCCCGCCGCCATCGGCGTAATCGGCTCGAACCACACGACGAACGAAGAGAACTATCTGCTGAACCGTTTCGCGCGCGTCACGCTCGGCACCAACAATCTCGACCACCATCGCACGGCCGACTACGCGGGCCTGGCCGCCGCGCTCGGGCCGCAGGCGAAGGACTCGCTCGCCACGATGGGGGACGTCTACAACGCAAAGGCCATCCTGCTGATTGGCAACGACGTGACGCAGCAGAATCCGCTCGTCGCCTGGCAGGTTCGCACGGGCGTCCGTCATCACGGTACGCGTCTCTACGCGATCGATAGCCGTCCTAGCAAGATTCATCGCCAGGCGAAGATTGCAGTGGAAGTCCCGACTGGTGGGGAACGCGCGGCCCTTCACTGGCTCGCAGCCGAAAAAGGACAGTTCGACGCAAAAACGACCGAAACGTTGGTGCAGCTCAAAGCGGCGCTCGAAGCCGAACAGGACGTCGTCGTCCTGTTCGGAGCGGACATTCAGGGCGCCGCAATCCGCGATCTGGTTTCGCTCAGCTCGCGTTTCGGCGGCAAGACCAAGTTCATGGCGCTCGGCGACTATGCGAACTCCCGCGGCGCCGCCGATCTGGGCGTTCTGCCGGATCGCCTGCCGGGCTACGCGCCGCTGTCCGATTCGGCCGAGCGCGCGCGATTCGGGAAACTCTGGGGCGGCGAGATTTCCTCGACGCCAGGCTTGACGGCACGCGCAATGATGGAAGCGGCCGTCGGGGGCAAGCTGAAAGCGCTTTACGTCGTTGGCGCGAACCCGCTGAAGACATTTGGTGTGGCGCAACCCGACCGCCTGGCGCGTCTCGAACTACTGGTCGTGCACGACATGTTCCTGACGGAAACCGCGCAGCGCGCGGATGTCGTCCTGCCCGCCGCGTCCACGTACGAAAAGGACGGCACGCTCACGAACACGGCCGGCGAGGTCCAGTTGACCCATCGCTCGATCGACCCGCAGGGGCCGCGCAGCGATTTCGATCTGCTCCGGATTCTTTCGCACCAACTCGGAATGCTCGGGCTCGGCTCGGCCATCCGCCTGCGGACACCCGAAGCGGCATTCGATGAAATTCGGCAAAACGTGGTGGGCTACGATCTTTCGCAAGCGAATCTGCTGGGCGGCGGCTCCGAACCTGCGACTGCAACTTGCAAAACCATGGAAACGTCGTACGACGCGCCCGCGGGCGCGGTTTTCTCTTCACACGATTATCTCTTTACGAGCGGTACCCTGGGCCGCTACTGTTCCAGGCTCACTTCGACGAACGAGGCAAAAGAGACGCCGTGGAGTTCATCTCCCAGCACCCAATCTTGGTGGCATCGGTAGTCAAGATCGCCGTCCTGTTGTTTGTCGTGATGACGGCGCTGGCGTACGTCACCTGGCTCGAGCGCAAGGTCATTGCGCACATCCAGTCGCGGTGGGGTCCGTACTACGTGGGAGCACACGGGCTTCTCCAGCCGCTCGCTGACGGGCTCAAATTCCTATTCAAGGAAGACGTCACGCCCCCGGTGTCGGACCGCCTGATCTACACGCTCGCGCCCTTTGTTGCGCTTTCGCTGGCGTTGACGGCCATCGCGCTGATTCCCTTCGGCCCGCCGAGCGTTCATTTTCCCAACGGGCAGTCCGTCTTCATCGTGTCCGACATCAGCATCGGGCTGCTGTTCCTTTTCGCCATCACGTCCATGGGAGTCTACGGTGTTGCGCTCGCGGGATGGTCGTCGAACAGCAAGTATCCGCTGATGGGCGGGCTGCGCAGCTCGGCGCAGATGATCAGCTACGAGGTCTCGCTCACAATCTCCGTGGTGGGAGTGCTGCTGCTGGCGAACACGCTGAATTTCAACGGAATCATCGAGGGGCAGCGCGGCTACTGGTTGCACTTCATTCCGCGCTGGCACGTTGTCCCGCAGATTATCGGATTCATGTGCTACATCACCGCCGCCATCGCGGAAACGAACCGCATCCCGTTCGACCTGCCAGAGGCGGAAACCGAACTCGTAGCCGGATTCCACACCGAATATTCGAGCTTCAAGTTCGCCATGTTCTTCATGGCCGAATACGCGAACATGATCACGGTTTCGTGCCTGGCCACGATTCTTTTTCTTGGCGGCTGGCTCTCGCCGTTTCCCGATAGTTGGGCGTGGCAGCTCTACCTGCCCGGCGCCGGGCTGGTGCTCCTTGGCGCCTATTGCGCGTACGACACCGTGATGCACATGCGTGGGATCGCGCGCATTCAGTTCGCCGTGGTCACCGTGCTCGCGCTCGGCGGCGGCGCGCTCTGCCTGATACCCGCCGTGGCGGTCCTGATCCAGGGACCGTTCTGGTTCACGGCGAAGATTCTGGCGATTCTGTTCGTTTACATCTGGATGCGGGGGACGCTGCCGCGGTTCCGCTACGACCAGTTGATGTCGTTCGGCTGGAAGCTGCTGCTGCCCGTTGCGCTGGCGAATCTGGTGATCACGGCTTTCGTGATGATCCTGCCGTTGCTGAGGCACGGATGAGCCTTCCATTCATCGTGTTCTTCATCTGCGCGCTGTTCGCCGTCGTGGGCGCGGTGGTGCTGATTCTCGCGCGCGAGCCGATTCACAGCGCGCTGGCTCTGATCCAGGTGATGCTGTCGCTCGCGGTGCTCTACCTGCTGCTTGGCGCGGAGTTCATCGCGGCGGTACAGGTCATCGTCTATGCCGGCGCGATCATGGTCCTCTTCGTGTTCGTCATCATGCTGCTCAACATGAGGGTTGAAGAGCGCACCAATTTCAGCAAGCTCGCGTACGTCGGCGTGGTGGCTGCGTTCGCTCTGCTGCTATGGACGGCCCATTGGCTCGCTCATTCGCCAGCCGGGCGCGTGGTTGGCACCGGCGCTGGGTCGGCGGGCGCGTTTGACACGGTCGAGCTGTCGAAGCAGCTTTTCAGGCCGTACCTGTTCCCGTTCGAGGCGACTTCGATCCTGATCCTGATCGCGATACTGGGTGCGATGGTTCTGGCGAGGAAGGAAGAATGAGGACCGTTCCTATTGAGTGGTTTCTGATACTGAGCGCCATCCTGTTCGGGTTGGGAGTGGTTGCGTTCGTGTTCAAGCGCAACGTCATCACGATTTTCATGTCCATCGAGCTGATGCTCAACGCCGTGAATCTGGCGTTCGTCGCGTTCGCGCGGGCACACAACCAGCTCGACGGTCTCGTCTTCGTGTTCTTCGTGATCGTTGTAGCGGCGGCGGAAGCGGCCGTCGGGCTCGGGATCGTGATTCTGCTCGCTAGGAACCGGGAATCGCTCAACGTCGAGCGCATGAACCTGCTCAAGTTCTGATGCCCATACTCAGCCATCTCTGGATCATTCTCGCGCTCCCGCTCGCGGGCGCCGCGATCAACGGGCTTTTCGGCAAGCGCTGGCCGCAGTCCGCCGTGAACTCGGTCGCGGTCGGCTCCGTGTCGCTCGCGTTTCTCGCGGTGGCGGAATTGGTTCGCGAGTTTTCGCACCTCGCCGCCGACCAGATTCCCTACGTCGGGAACTACTTCACGTGGATGGTCGCCGGGCCGTTCGCGGTCGATTTTTCGCTCCAGGTCGATCAGCTGACCATCGTGATGCTGCTGACGGTCTCCTTCGTCGGCATGCTCATCCATATCTACTCCACCGGCTACATGGCGCACGAGGGCGGCTACTACCGCTTCTTCAGTTATCTCAATCTCTTCATGTTCTTCATGCTGACGCTGGTCATGGCCGCGAACCTGATCGTGATGTTCGTCGGGTGGGAAGGCGTCGGCCTGTGCAGCTACCTGCTGATCGGCTTCTGGTTCCTGAAGAAGTCCGCCGCAGACGCGGGCAAGAAAGCGTTCATCACCACGCGCATCGGCGACGTTGGCTTTACGGTCGGGATTCTGCTCGTCTTCGCGACGTTCGGCTCGATCAGTTTCGGCGACATTTTCGCGAAGGCTTCGGGCATGGCGGTCGAAGCACAGACCGGCGTTCTCACGGCGATCTGCCTCCTGCTCTTTACTGGAGCCATCGGAAAATCAGCGCAGCTGCCGCTCTATGTCTGGCTTCCTGACGCGATGGAAGGCCCCACGCCGGTCAGCGCCTTGATCCACGCCGCGACGATGGTCACCGCCGGCGTCTACATGGTCGCGCGCATGAATCCGCTTTTCTCGCGCGCGCCCGTTGCGATGCTCGTCGTGGCGATCGTGGGCGCGGTCACGGCGTTCTATTCCGCCACCATCGGTCTCGTCCAGACGGACATCAAGAAAGTCCTCGCCTATTCGACCGTTTCGCAGCTTGGCTACATGTTCCTCGCCTGCGGCGTCGGCTCGTACGCGGCGGGCATCTTTCACCTAATGACGCACGCCTTCTTCAAGGGCCTGCTCTTCCTTGCGGCGGGCAGCGTGATCCACGCGATGGGTGGCGAGCAGGACATGATGAAGATGGGCGGCCTGCGCACGAAGATCCCCGTCACCTACTGGACGATGCTGATCGCCACGCTCGCGATCGCCGGCATCCCGGGATTCGCTGGCTTTTTCAGTAAAGACGAGATCCTCGAGGCCGCGCAATCCGGGCCGAACGCGCATTTCTGGCTCTGGCTGCTCGGCGTGGTGGGCGCGGGCCTCACATCGTTCTACATGTTCCGCCTCGTGTTTCTGACGTTCTTCGGCGCGCCGCGCTACGACGAGCACCACGTGCACGTCCACGAATCGCCGAAAAACATGACCGTGCCGCTGGTGATTCTCGCGTTCCTTTCGATCTTCGGCGGCTGGTTCGCCGCGCCGCGCCTGGTGGGCGGCGTCGACTATTTCGAGAGGTTCCTGGCGCCCGTTTTCTCGGCATACGCGCCGCCGATGGCCGAGCCGGCAGTGATCGTCGCCGAACCGCACACCAGTCCGGCAGTAACTCTGCTGCACGCGTTGACCGGCTGGCCCGTGATCGTCGCCGTGCTTGGATTGCTCGTCGCGTGGTGGTTCTACATCAAGAATACGGACGCGCCGAAGCGCCTCGCGCAGAGCGTGCACGCCCTCTACACGCTGCTCCTGAACAAGTACTACGTCGACGAAATCTACGCCGCGCTGATCGTCCGGCCGCTGCTCTGGATTTCGACCAACGTGCTCTGGCACGTGGTCGACGAAGGCCTGATCGACGGCACCGTCAACGGCACGGCGAGCGTGGCGCGCCAATCGGGCGGCCAGTTGCGCAAACTGCAATCCGGCAATACGCGCAGCTACGCGGCGTGGGTTGTCATCGGAGCCGTGGTTTTCACGGTGTTGCTTGTAGTCCTGGGGATACGCTAGCGTGACACAGCCTCATCTGCTCTCGGTCATCACGTTCCTGCCGCTGCTCAGCGTCGCGGCCCTGCTCCTGCTCCGCTCGGATGATCACAAGTGGATTCGCCGGATCGCGCTCGCGGCTTCGATCGCTGAATTTCTGATCTCGCTGCTCCTGCTGCGCGGCTTCGAATCGGGCGACGCCGCCTATCAGTTCCAGGAAAACTACGACTGGATCGACCGCGCGAATATCCACTATCACATCGGCGTGGACGGCATCAGCCTCTTCCTCGTCCTGCTGACGACGTTTCTCACGCCTCTCGCCATCCTCTGCTCCTGGGAATCGATCCGCAAAAACGTCAAGGGCTTCTTCGTCTCGCTGCTCGTGATCGAAACCGCCATGATCGGCGTCTTCGTTTCGCTCGATCTGTTCCTCTTCTTCGTCTTCTGGGAACTCACGCTGATACCGATGTACTTCATGATCGGCATGTGGGGCCACGAGCGCCGCATTTACGCCGCCGTGAAGTTCATCCTGTACACGATGTTCGGCTCGATCCTGATGCTCGTGGCGATCCTCTGGCTTTACAACGAAGCCGGCACCTTCGATTTCCCGGACATCCAGAGCCTGTTGCAGCACCAGCAGATCGTGCTCCCGCCTCACACCGAGCTGCTGCTCTTCGGCGCTTTCTTTCTGGCCTTCGCGATCAAGGTGCCCCTCTTCCCGCTGCACACCTGGCTGCCGGACGCCCACACGGAAGCGCCCACGGCCGGCTCCGTGATCCTTGCCGGGGTGATGCTGAAACTCGGCACGTACGGCATCTTGCGCTTCTGCCTGCCGCTCTTCCCGGAGGCGGCGCACCGCATGGCCACGCCGGTCGCCGTCCTCGCGATCATCGGCATCGTCTACGGCGCGCTGGTTGCCACCGTGCAAACGGACCTGAAGCGTCTCGTGGCCTACACGTCCGTGAGCCACCTCGGCTTTGTTGTGCTGGGAATTTTCGCGTTCAACACCACCGCGATCCAGGGCGCCATCTACCAGATGCTGAATCACGGAGTCTCCACCGGCGCGCTCTTCCTCGGCGTCGGAATGCTCTACGACCGCCGCCACACGCACGAAATCAAGGAATACGGCGGCCTCGCGACGCCCATGCCCGTGCTGATGTCCTTCTTCCTCTTCATCGCGCTCTCTTCGCTCGCGCTGCCGCCGTTGAACGGCTTCATCGGCGAATTCCTCATCCTGATCGGCACGTTCCAGTCGAATCATGCGTGGGCTTCGTGGGCCGCGAGCGGCGCCGTGCTTTCCGCAATCTACTTGCTGTGGGCCTACCAGCGCGTCGCCCTCGGCGAAGTCACGGTTGAGAAAAACCGCGCCCTGCCGGACGCTTCCACACGCGAACGCGTCATTCTCGTCACGATGGCGCTGGCCATTCTCTTTATGGGCATCGCCTCCCCGCTCTTCACCAGGCGGATGCAAGCCTCGGTCGATAACGTCCTGCAGCAAACGAACGTGGTGCGCGATGCATCGTCGTCGCGTTCCCCCGCCATCTGTTGCGTAGGCGCGCATGCCTCGGCGCGGCGAACTCTTGGGGACGTTCCAGTCGCGGCTTTGGCGGGAAAGCAGGCGCGGCCGTGATTCATTTTCCGCACGAGCAGGTGGCGAATCTCGCTCGCCTGGCGCCCGAAGTCGTTCTCTGCGCTTTCGGCATCCTGATCATGTTCGTGGACCCGTTCGTCCCCGCGGCTCGCCAGCGCGTGCTGGGCTGGCTCGGTTTCACTGGCGCGGTCGCCGCGTTTGCCGCAATCGCCATTCCGGCGCGCCACCCCGGCACCGCCTATAGCTTCCTGATCAACGCCGACGCGTTCAGCGTCTTTGTCCATTTCGTCGTGGTGGGCGCGGCGGCGCTTGCGATTCTCGGCTCGCTCGACTATCTCGACGAACAGAACATCCAGCGCGGCGAATACTACGCGCTCGTGCTGTTCGCGACCGCCGGCATGGGCATCCTCGCCGGAGCAAACGAGCTCGTCACCGCATTTATCGGTCTCGAAATCAGCTCGATCTCCAGCTACATCCTGGTGGGCTTCCGCCGCCGCGCCGCCGTATCGAACGAAGCCTCGATGAAGTATTTCCTGCTGGGCTCCTTCGCCACGGCGTTCTTCCTTTATGGCATCGCCATGGTCTACGGCGCCACGGGCAGCACCCAAATCTACTCCGTTCAGGCCGCACTTCTCGGCGCTGGGCGCGTTCCCGCGCTGGCCGTTCTCGGGCTGGGCCTCATCTTCGTGGGGCTCGGATTCAAGGTTGTGGCCGCGCCGTTCCAGGTCTACGCGCCGGATGTTTACGAGGGCGCGCCCACGCCGGTCACGGCGCTTCTCGCGTCCGCGCCGAAGGCTGCCACGTTTGCGTTGATGCTCCGCATTTTCTACGTCGCGTTCGGTTCCGCCGGCAGCATCTGGTTCTGGGCGATCTGGGGTTCTGCCATTTTGACGATGTTCATCGGCAACCTCGCGGCGCTCGTGCAGACCAACGTGAAGCGCATGCTCGCCTATTCCTCGATCGCGCATGCGGGATACATCCTCGTCGCATTCGCCGCTTCGAACGAGCTCGGCGTCGCGGCCGTGCTCTTTTATCTCGCGGCGTACGTGCTGATGAAAGTGGGTGCGTTCCTCGTGGTTGCGCACGTCGGCCAGGAGGGCGAGAAACATTTATCGATTCAGGACTACGCGGGTCTCGGCCGGCGGCAGCCCGTGCTGGGAGCTTGCTTCTCGCTGTTCCTGCTATCGCTGCTGGGCTTGCCCGCCACGGCGGGTTTCCTCGGCAAATTCTTTGCGTTCCAGGCGGCGCTCGACGCCCACAGTGTCCACCACGGCACGGCGATTGTCTGGCTCGTGGTGATCGCCGCGATCAACAGCGTCATCGGCGCCTACTACTATCTCCGCGTGGTCGTGGCGATGTACTTCTGGCCGGATGCGAAGGACTACATGCCGACGGCGGTTCCTCCCGCCCTCGAGTTCGCACTCCTTCTCGCCGCCGCTGGAACGCTTTACCTCGGCTTGCTGCCCGGGTCCGTCCTCGCGTTCGCCAGAACCGCCGCCGAATCCATCCTGCACTAATTTCCTGATCCTTCGCGGAATCACGAGGCCCAAAAACAAAAAGGCCCGGGGACTTGCGTCCCCGGGCCCGCACTTCGCCGAAGCTTACTTGACCTTCAGGAAGATGATGGCGAATGTGTAGAGCGCCATCGACTCAATCAGCACGAGACCCAGAATTAGCGCGAAACGAATGGCCGCCTCCGCTCCCGGATTGCGAGCCAGACCTTCGCAGGCATGGGCCGTCGCAATTCCCTGGCCGAGCGCGCCGCCCGCGGAAGCGATCGCCATCGAAAAGCCTGCTGCGAGCGCGACCCAGTTCGTAGCCGATCCTGCCGCCTCTCCGCCGCCCTGCGCGAACGCCGCAGGAGCGAACAGGCTGATGGCGATCACCGCCATCAGAAACAACCCCCACTTTCTCATGGTGTTCTCCTCTTTTATGAAATTGCCGCCAGGAGGTGGTTCCCGGCAGCCCTGGGGGGAGCCGGTCTCACACTGGAGCAGCGTTTATGCCGGATTAGTGCTCTTCTCCCACTGCGCCCGCCACGTAGATGATAGGCAGGATCGTGAAAACCAACGCCTGCAAAACGGCCACGACGATGTGAAGGACGATGAAGATCAACGGTATCCCAAGCGGAAGAATGGCGGCCGCATATCCGGCCGCACCCATCTTCCCGACATAGAGATAGATCTCGAGCATCATCCCCAGAAAAATCACGTACAGCATCTCACTGACCAGCATGTTGACCCAAAGTCGAACGGTCAGGGAGAGCAGCCGGAAGGTATGGCTGAAAATCTCGATCGGCAACATGAGCGGCGCCATCACCGGAATCGGCCCCAAGAAATGCTTCGCGTGACCCAGCGGCCCGTTCTTTGTAATGCCCGCGAAATGGTAATAGACGAAGACGATTATCGCGCAGCCCAAAGGCACCGTGACGGTGGCCGTCGGGGCGTCGAGCGTCGGAATGATGTTGATCAGGTTGCAAAAGAGAATGAAGATTCCGATCGTCCCGATCATCGGCAGGTACTTTTCTCCGCCGTGGGGAATGTTGTCGTGGATCAGGTCTTTCATCCCGACGCCCATCGGGTTCGTCAGCACCATCTCCATCACCTGCTGGACGGCGCCGGGGCGGTCCACCGAAATGCGCGACTTGAGCCACAGGAAGAAGATTACGGCGATCAAGAAAACGAGCAGTTCCATCGCGACGTGATTCGGGATCGGATACTGCGGATTCGCGGAGGTAACGTGCAGCGCTGCGAGCAGCTCCGCCGCCGGTTTGCCCAGCAGGCGGTTCACAATCACGGTGACCCAGATCGGCTGTTCCATGCGTCTCTTTCAGGAGTCCGTATGAGGAATCTTGTCTGTCCGGAACAACTGTGCGACCACTTCCACGAGCACGGCCAAAACCAGCGCGCCAAACCCCGCTAGAAGGCTCGCAACAGGCACTCCAAAACGAGTCAGGATAACATACGCCGCGAGGATCAGCAAAATGTAGCGCCCGATGAACTTGAAATAAACGCTGCGCGGGACGTACACCTTTTCCGCACCTTCCTGTGCTTTCGAAAGCCGCGCCAGCGCGCCGACCCCCAGTTTCAGCCAGCGATAATTGAGCCACGCAAGTATCGCGCCGGTTGCCACGCCGGCTCCGGCCCGCGCGCCCCAGACGACCACCGCGTATACGGCACCGGCCGCCCCCAGCCCCAGCGTGACGTACTCGATGCGGCGCTCGGCGGCCGCGTAATAGGCGTCATCCGCCGCCACGGCCGCTCTCTTGATTCCGCTCGCGCGATAATCGCCGCAAGATGTCCCACATCCCCCATGCAAATCCGAGCGCGCCGCCCGTCAGCGTCAGCGCCGGCGAAATGTGCAACCAGCGGTCGAGAAAATAGCCGATTCCTCCGCCGATCACGATTCCGGCGACCATCACGAACGGAAGCTCCATCGCCAGGGACAGTTGCCGCAGGGAAGTTAGGGGACGTTTGCGGGGCTCGAGATCCTCTGGCAACGCGTGTGGCTCCTTGCTTCGGCTTCAGGCCTTCTTTTTCTTGATCTTGAACAGGCGCTCCGCATTCTCGTGGTAGATCGCGTGTTTTTCCTTCTCCGAGATTCGCGCTGCGTCCATGAATTCAACGGCGTCCGGATGGTCCTGATAAGGATAGTCGATGGCCCACATGATCCGGTCGGCACCCATCACCTCGATGCAGTACCGCAGCGGCGGGTCCCAGTTCATGCCGCTCGTAGTGATGTAGAAGTTCCGCTTGAAATACTCGCTCGGCAGGAGCTTGAGCTTCAGCCGACCGAAGTCGATGCGCACGCGGGCGTGCATGAAGTCGAGGCGGTAAAACCAGTAGGGAATCCCTTCTCCCATGTGTCCGAGGACGATCTGGAGCTTCGGAAACTGATCGAGGACGCCGCTCGTAATGATCCGCAACCCGTGCAGGCCGGTCTCGGCCTGATATCCCCAGATCGCGTGTTCGAGATGGTCGGTGCGATACGCTTTGGCCATCAGCGGATTCGGCGCGCGGGGGTGAATGTAGAGCGGCGCGTTCAGGTCGGCCAGCGCTTCAAGGATCGGCCAATATTTCCGCTCGCTCAGGAATTCACCGTTCGTATGCGAATTGATGATCAGGCCGTTGAGCTTCAGTTTCGTCATCACCCGCTCGATTTCCTTTACCGCACGGGCTGGATCCTGCGGCGCAAAGGTTCCGAGGCCTGCGAAGCGGTCCGGATACTTCTGCACGGCCTCGTGCAGCCGGTCATTCGCAATCGTGGCCAGAGCCGTGCCCTTGTCCGCGTCGAGCATCTGAACGCCGGTCGACGTCAGCCCGAGCAGGTGCATGTCCACGCCGTACTCGTCCATCGTTTTCAGGCGCTGGTCGTAGAGGTCGATCAGCTTATTGTGTATCGGCCCCGAGGGATCGGTCTGGAACCTCCAGAGGAAAAGATCCGGGTCATATTCCTGCGTGGTCCCGAGCAACTCGCGCTGGGCGTCCATCTGTTCCGGTATTGAGAACGCCTCTTCCGTGGCGATTCGCCGGTAATTTTTCGGTTTCTCCTTTGCCTTCCGCTTGGTAATTTTGCGCTTTGGACTCATGGGATTCCTCCTTCACTCCGAAGCCATTGATGGATGATCGTAAGAGTTCCCCCAAACCGCGTGGAGTGTAGCGCAGAACCATCCGAAATTGCACGCGTCAGGCAGGGTCGTGGCGGGCGCCGTGAAGAATGTCCACGGCGTGGGGAAGCAGATCGGCGATTGCGTCGAGCGATTCCACGGCGCCGCGCGGGCTGCCCGGCAGATTGATGATGATCGTGTTGCTGCGGATTCCGGCCGTCGCGCGAGAGAGAATCGACCGGCGAGTCTTTTGCAGTCCGGCGGCGCGCATCTGCTCGGGAAATCCCGGAATCAGCCGGTCGACAACGGCCATGGTCGCTTCGGGCGTCACGTCGCGCGGACCAAGCCCCGTCCCGCCGATCGTCAGGATGGCGTCCACGCCGTCCGCATCCGCGGTCTCTCTCAGAAGCCGTTCAATGGCTTCGCGATCGTCTGCACGCACGGCCGTAGAAACAATCTGCCACCCGAGCTCGCGGCAGCGCGCGACGACCGAAGGGCCGGAGCGGTCTTCCGCCTTCCCGCCGGCCACGGAATCGCTGATTGTGAGAATGGAGACGCGCATGCAATTTTCCGCGGCGGGCTAGCTCTTGTGGGCTTCGACGCCTTCGCCATCCCCCGAAACGTCGCGCTGTCCCTCGTCCATCAGGCGCAGCGCTTCCATCAGCAGGCCCGTGGTGGTGCGGGAAATGGTCGACCGCGCCGACGTGGCGTTGAAATCGATCTCGAAATCGCCGGCCGGCCAGCGCACTACTTCAAAGACCGCCGCTTCGCCCTCGAACGAACCGAGCCGCGCGTCGGAGCACTGCCCCGAGGCGAAAAACAGCTCGCACGTATCGTCGCCGTGGCGAATCGTGAGCCGGCAAGACTTCTGCCCCATTTCGAGCGACTGCATCAGGTCGAGGATGCTCATTTCCTCGAGGCGTCCGTGGATCACGCCCGGGCGCACGGCGCGCTTCTGGAGCTTTTCGAGGTGCAACCGGTCGATCACTTTTTTCGTTCGGCGCACCATCTCGTTCAGGAAGAACGGCTTGGCGATGAATTCCTCGACGCCCTCGACGATCGGCCGGAGCTTTTCCTCGATGTCGCGGCGGTTGGCGAGAAAGATGAACGGGATGTGCTTGGTCTGCTGGCGCGCACGGACCTTTTCGTAGAGTTGGCGCCCGTCGAGACCGGGCATGCGGTAGTCGCAGACGACCAGATCCGGCGGATCGTCGACGATTCTTAGCAGGGCGTCGGCTCCGTCCGCGGCGGCGGAGGCTTCGCAGTGCGGCGCGAGTCCCTTCATCAGCAGGTCGAGGATCAGCGCGTTATCGTCCACGACCAGGACTTTGACATCTTTCATCGCCGCCATTGCTTTCAGCTCTTCCCAGGGCGCTTGCTCGAACGGAGGTAAGTTCCGCTTCGCCCGCCGGACTTTTTCACGACGTACAGCTCCGTGATCTCCATCCCGCGTTCGAGCGCTTTGCACATATCGTAGATCGTGAGTGCCGCGACCGACGCCCCCACGAGCGCTTCCATTTCCACACCGGTCGGGCCGGTAGCCGTCGCTTCCGAGGTGATGTCAACTCCATTCTGGCATAGCTTCGCCTGCACATCCACGTGCGTCAACGCAAGGGGGTGACAAAGCGGAATCAGCTCCGACGTGCGCTTGGCGGCCGTGATTCCGGCGATCCGCGCGATCTCAAGCGGGTTCCCTTTCGGCGATTTCAGGCGCCGCACGCTCGCAATTGTAGCGCGCTGCATGCGGACGAATGCGTGCGCGACGGCCGTGCGCGACGTTGGTGGCTTCGCGGTGACGTCCACCATCCGCACGCGGCCCGCTTTGTCGTAGTGCGAGAGCCGCTTCATCGACCCCCACTTTTTGTGACGATTAGAGGAGGCCGCCAACCAATGTTTTCAATAAGTTGCGCCATGTTTTGATCGACACCTTGTGTCGATTAGAAGTTCTCAAAACCGATGCCTTCTCGCTCCCCTGATTGCAATCGCAGCGATGTCTCACATTCCCAGTTAGGCATATCCAAACTTCGCACCGCAGACCTCTGGCTTCAACGCTGCCACAATGCGGAAGACAGCGCAAGCACGAGGGCCTGTGTACTTTCTTATTTAGCGGCGAGCTCGATTGACTTCACGCGTGGGGCGCAGTAGGCTCCGCGCCAACGGCCCCTGAAGGGGATTCAATGGGGGGAATATGAGAGTCGTATGGAATATCGTGGGCGCGGTATTGGTGCTGTTCGGCGGAATATGGTTTTTGCAGGGAATGAACATGTTCCCGGGCAACAGCTTCATGAACGGGCAAACCAAGTGGTCGATCAACGGCGGGATCGCGTTCGTGGTGGGCGTAGTACTGCTCGTGTGGGCTAACCGGCGACGGCAAACAACCTGATTCGCTGCTCGCGCGCCGCCGGCCGCGACCGACTAGTTGGTTTTCGGAGGCGCAGGTGGATTGATCGTGGCGCCGTCCCAGTGCTCGTCCGCTTTGCCGTCCTTGAACCGCCACATGTCGAACCACGAGGTCGTATACTTTTTCGATGGATCCCTCGGGTCGGTTAATTCGCGCGGAGTCACGACGATCACCAAGTCGCCTTCCGCAACGACAGCGACGATCTTGGTCTTCATGTGCTCGGGAACTGGCGTGGGCTTGCGGAAAGACATGAAAAACTTCACAACGCCGTCACGCCCCGAAGCCACGTTGGGATTGTGCTGATGGTATTCGGGCGTCAGCCACTGGTCGGCCAGTTCCCAGTGATTCGCCTCCAATAGGTCCTTCATGATGTGATAGGCGGCCTGCTTGTTGACGTTGAGTTTTGGATCGGGACTGGTGAAAAGAGAATCAGGATCGGCGACACCGACGACCGGCTCTTGGGCGATCGCACGGCCACAGAACACCAGTATCGCAAGCGATGTGAGAAGCATCAGGCGCGTTTTCATGGGCACTAGATACAGCCGAGGGCGCAGCCGTGTCAAGCATCGGCTGCGCCCAACGCACGGTCGATTCGCAGAGGACCGACTAGGTTCCGAGGTACATGACGTGAACGTAGGTGCCGAGGCGGACGTTATACGCCAGATACCAGCCGACGTGGTCCGGATCGTCGTAGATCACGATCTGGTCAGAATCCCAGAGCCAGTCGTCGCAGAAGCCGACATCATACGGGGCGACGCTGAAGAAAAAACCGCCAAACCAGAATCGGCTCGGGCCGCCTCCGGCGATCCGCCATACATGGCCCCGACCGATGCCGCCGGTAAAATGACCATGCTCCCAGGGATTATCGAGATGGTAGTGGGGGTCATTCGGGCCTGTGTCGTGGCCGACCCAATGGTCACCCTTCGCATCGACGTGTGGGGCGTTCGGATGTCCTGGCTTTTCGCTGAAGTTACGATTTGGTGCGGCTGCCGACGGCGCCCCATGAGAAGGAGCAGGGCCGTGAGCGGGAATATGGCCGCCGCCGACCTCGGGGTGGCCGCCTTTCTTTTGGGCGAAAGCGGGTGCGCAAAAAGCGATCAGAAGTGCGAAGAGAACAGCGACGGGCTTTTTCATGCGACCTCCGGCAGAGTGATACTACTTCCTTCAGACGCTGACGCCGGAAAACGGGTTGCTACAGGAAAGACTGTAGGCCGGAGCGCCGAGGCACCCAGACACGGCAGTCAGAATTTTCCGCGGCGGGGCATTACGTCCACCCACTCGCCCGCTTCGAGGTGTAGCCGCGATTCGCGCACAACCAGGAAGCAGTTCCCCTGCACCACAGCGCCGATATCGCCGGAGCCTTCCCAGAGCAGCGTTTCGACCACGGGAACGGCCGGCTCCTCCGGCTTCTCGTCAAGCCAGCTCACGCGAGCGGGAAGGAAGTGGGCGACGATTCCTCTTTCGTCGATCGGATGCGCCAGCCTGGCCCTGAAAAACGGCACCGGGCGCGGCTGGCGAGACCCGCTGAGGATTTCGATCGCGGGGGCGACGAAAAGCTCGAACGTGACCATCGTGGAAACCGGATTGCCCGGCAATCCGAAAACCGGCTTGCCGCGGCACCACCCGAACACGGTCGGTTTGCCCGGGCGAATCGCCACCGCGTCGAAGAAGACCTCCGTACCGAGTTCGTGCAGGACCTGCTCGACGAAATCGTACTTCCCAACTGAGACTCCGCCGCTCAGGACGACCGCGTCCGCCGAATCGAGAGCCCGTTCGATCTGCGCGCGGAGCTGTGCGGCTTCGTCCGGCGCCTTGCCCGAGGCAACCGGCTCGCCGCCGGCAAGCGTGACCTGCGCGGCCAGGGAAATGCAGTTGCTATTGCGGATCTGAAACGGGCCGACCTCCTCGCCGAGCGCGACGAGCTCGTCGCCCGTCGAGATGATTGCGACGGCCGGGCGGCGCCAAACGCGCAGGCTCGCGTGCCCCACTTCCGCCGCCATGGCGAGTTCGGCATAGCTCAGGCGCGTGCCGCGCGGGACCACGACTTCGCCGACGCGCGCTTCGGCGCCCGCGAGAACGTAGTGCTGACCCGGCCGCACGGCATTTTCGAGCACGACGAAATCGCCTTCGGTGCGCGTGTGCTCCTGCATCACGACGGCGTTCGAGCCGCGCGGGAGAGGCGCGCCCGTCAGGATACGCACGCATTCGGCAGGGCCGACCGTACCGTTGAACGCGACGCCCGCGCGGCTTTCGCCGATCAGGCGCAGGCGCACGCCGGGTTCGGCCGCGTCGGCCGCGCGCACCGCGAATCCGTCGCGGATCGAGCGATTGAACGGCGGGTAGTTGCGATCAGCTGCGATGTCCTCGGCGAGAATACGGCCGAGGACCTGAGAGGGCTTGCCGCCGAGATCGAGCGTCTCCGTCTCAGGCGTGCCTGCGCGCGCGGTGAGGATTTCGATCACCTTGGCGCGAGCCGTTTCGAAGGAGATCATGGTGGTTCAAAGCCACGAGGCGAGCTTGGTTCCTCGCGGGACGATCGTGGCGTCGCGTTCGGGGCCGGTCGAGATCATTCCGATCTCGATTTCCAGCTCGTCGGAAATGAAGTTCAGATAATCGCGCGCTTCGATGGGAAGTTCCTTAACCTCGCGGATTCCCGGCGTGGGCTTTTGCCAGCCTGGCAGGGTGCGGTATACGGGCTCGACCTGCGCGAGTTTCTCGACCTCGGCAGGCATCTCCGTGATGGGCTGGCCCTTGTAGCGATACCCGGTGCAGACCTTGATCTCGGGCTGCGCGTCGAAGACGTCGAGCTTCGTCACAACGAGCGAGTCGATGCCGCTGAGCATCTTCGCGTATCGCAGCACGACGAGATCGAGCCAGCCGCAGCGCCGCGGACGCCCCGTCACCGCGCCGAATTCGTTGCCGCGCGCGCGGACCGCCTCGGCATCGAGGTCCGGCATCTCGGTGGGAAATGGGCCGCTGCCGACACGAGTGGTGTAGGCCTTCGTCACGCCGACGACGCCGGTGACCCGCGTGGGCCCGACGCCGAGCCCAGTCGCGGCGCCGCCGGAAATCGCGTTCGAGGAAGTGACGTAGGGATAGGTGCCGTGGTCGATATCGAGCATGGTGCCCTGCGCGCCCTCAAAGAGCACGGACTCGCCGCGGTCGAGCGCGTCGTTCAGCAGCACGGCAGTATCGGCCACAAGCCCGCGAATGTGTGCGGCGATTTCGAGATATTGTTCGACGAGCCCGGCGGTCTCGAGCGGATGGCCGTAGGCCGCGCGGCTGATCGCGTCTTTTTCCGCGATCACGCGTTCGAGTTTCGTGCGGAAGCAGTCCGGCTCGAGCAAATCGCACACGCGAATGCCGCGCCGCGCCATCTTGTCTTCGTAGGCCGGGCCGATGCCGCGCGAGGTGGTACCGATCTTTGCGGCGCCGCGCGCGACTTCCGCCGCTTTGTCCATTTCGCGGTGATAAGGAAAAATCAGGTGCGCGCGGTTGCTGAGGAACAGCCGCCCGCGAACCTCGACGCCGGATTTTCTGAGGTTTTCGAGTTCGGCCACCAGCGCCGCCGGATCGACCACGGCGCCGGGCCCGATGACAGCCTTCTTCTCCGGCCGCAGGATGCCGCTCGGAACAAGTTGCAGCACGTAGCGATGCCCGTTGAAGATGACGGTGTGGCCTGCGTTGTGCCCGCCGGCGTAGCGCGCCGTGTAGTCGAATGATGAGGCGAGATAGTCGACGACCTTGCCTTTTCCCTCGTCGCCCCACTGCGCGCCGACCACGGCAATCGCCTTCGTTCGCGCCCACTCCGCCACTTGCGCAACCTCCAAATCAACCACACGCCCGCACCTGCCCCGCTCCGGAACACCGATGAAACATTACAGGTGGGCTAGTGCGGCAACCGCTGAAACTTCATCCTACGCCGCACCCTGCCCGAAGGCAAGCGCGGTTCTCGACGGATGTGCCGGCGAAACGACGGCTCGATGCCGCGGATGATGAATCGAAGGAGTAGCAGGCGAACGCTAGCTTGCACACTCGCCCCCGGTCTTTTCCGGAACGGCCTACAGTTTGCCGAAGATCTTTTCGGCGATGTCCGCAGCGATCGGGACACGGAAGCGCGCTCCCTGGTAGGCCTTGATCATGAGGACTATCCAAAGAACGAGGCCAAGCAAATAAAGCAAGCTGAAAATGGCCCAGGCGAACGAAAGGGCGAGCCAGCCCCCAGCCAAAAAGCTAAGGCCCAGGAAAATGCCCAAGGCAATTCGGACGATAGTTAGCCCCCCAAAGACGACGATCGACTGCGCCGCATGAAAACGCACATACGGTCGCTGGTCAATGAAGTAGAAGATCACCCCTGTCACCCAGAACACGACGTAGCTCAGGAGTCCCGCAACTTTCTCATCCATCTGGGACTGCGCGGCAGGGCCAGCCTGCGTCGCGCTGGGACTCGCGTTGGGCGCGCCCGAGGCGCCGGCCTGCGATGCGCCGCAAGAGCCACAAAAAGCCGCGTTCTCCGCTACAGCAGCTCCGCACTTCGTGCAGTGTGCCATGTTCCCCCCTGAGCGTACGCTTTGGCGGCGAAGGCTAGCAAAACAGGGCGTTTCGGGCAAGCGCAATCCGCCAGCGCAATCGGCTGGGGCGGGAAGAGGCGATGGTATACTGACGTCTCCGCGCGGAAGTGGCGGAATTGGCAGACGCGCCAGCCTTAGGAGCTGGTGGCCGAAAGGCCGTAGGGGTTCGAGTCCCTTCTTCCGCACCACTCTGAACGCCTAAATTCCCAAGGAATCCAGGTTATTTGTAGATGGAGTATTTACCCTCCCGAAGCGCCACCGAAGAGATGGATCGTGGAGTCGTCCCGCTCGGATTATAGTTGGTGAGTCCAATATGCTTGGGAAACCGGAAGTTTCACACAGAGAGAGAGACGCGCGCGAAGACCTCGCGCGGGCCGAACGCGAACGGGACGAACTCAATCGCATCGGAATCGCGCTTTCTTCCACGCGCGATATTGGCACGCTCCTTGAAATGATCTTGTCCAAGGCGCGTGAAATCACGAACGCCGACGCCGGTTCGCTTTACCTCGTGGAAAGTTCGGAGATCAACGGCGACTCTTCCGGACAACGCGAACGGCGGCTGCGTTTCAAGTTCACGCAAAATGCCAGCCGGCAATTTCCCTTCAACGAAGGCACGATACCGCTCGCGGAAGATTCCATGGCCGGCTATGCGGCGCTTCACGGAGAAGTCGTCGCGCTGGATGACGTTTACGCCATTCCGCCCGACAGGCCCTATCGGTTCAATCCGCGTTTCGACCAGGAAACAGGCTACCGGACGCGCTCGCTGCTCACCTTGCCGATGAAGAACCCGCGCGGTGAAGTAACCGGCGTAGTACAGCTTCTCAATTGCAAACGCAATTGGGAGGCGCGGTTATTGAGTCCGGAAGATTTTGAACGCGAGGTGCAGCCGTTTTCGCCACGATCCGTGCATCTTGTGGAATCGCTGGCCTCTCAGGCGGCGGTCGCATACGAGAATAACCGGCTCTATCAGGACATCGAAATGCTGTTCGAAGGATTCGTGAGAGCGTCGGTGACCGCCATCGAGCAACGCGACCCGACCACCTCCGGCCATTCGACGCGCGTGGCGACCATGACTCTGGGGCTCGCGGAAGCCATGAACCGCGGGGCACGAGGCCCCTACGCGCACACTCGCTTCACGGCCGAACAGCTCAAGGAAATCCGCTACGCCGCGCTCCTGCATGATTTCGGCAAGGTCGCCGTGCGCGAGGAAGTGCTGATCAAGGCGAAGAAACTTCATCCGCCGGAAATCACGATCCTGCACCACCGCTTCGACTACGTGCGCAAGGAGATGGAAGCGGAGTGCGCTCAAAAAAAGCTCAACACCGTATTGGCTCGCGGACCCCAGGCCGCTCGCGAGGAACTCGCGCGGATTGACGAGGAATACCGGCGGAAGCAGGCCGAACTGGATGAGTCCCTTCGTTTCATTCTGGAACTCAACGAGCCCACGGTCTTGCGAGGGGGATCGTTCGAAAAGCTGGTCGATGTTGCCCGGAAGACATATCGAGATCCCAAGGGCCGCGAATGCCCTCTGCTCACGCCGGACGAGGTGTCTTCGCTATCCATTCCTCAAGGCTCGCTCAACGATGACGAACGGCGGCAGATCGAATCCCACGTGACGCACAGCTTCAATTTCCTGATTCAGATTCCGTGGACCCGGGAGATCAAGTACATCCCCTGGATCGCGGGGGCGCACCACGAGAAATTGAACGGCAGCGGCTATCCAAACGGGCTTCGTGACGACGAAATTCCCGTGCAGGCCAAGATGATGTCCATCTGCGACATCTTCGACGCGCTCTCCGCAGCCGATCGGCCTTACAAGAAAGCCGTTTCGATCGAGCGAGCCCTAGACATTCTGGAGATGTCGGTTCGCGATCGCGAACTCGATTCCGACCTTTTCAAGATTTTCATCGAGGCGCGCATCTACGAGCTGACGAGCAGCCAATCCCCAGCAACATCTTTGGCAATTTGAGGCGTGCGTCGTCCCGCGGCGACCAGGTCAATCAGGCGGTTGACGCGCGCAAGCGGAATCCCTATACTCGAATTTCTGTCGGCGTGGGCTCGCCGATCTTCCCTGCACTCCTCCTTCCGGATTCCGAACAGGCGAGAGGATTGAATCAGGGTCTATTGAGGCCAATCCTTTAGAAAGCTTTTGTCATGACTGAAGCAACCTGCAAGCGCGAAATCGAGCTGGAAATTCCGGCTGAAAACGTCCAGAAGGCGACGGAGAAAGTCGCGCGCGATATCGCGCGGATCGCCCGCATTCCGGGGTTTCGTCCCGGTAAGGCCCCGGTGACCCTGGTGCGGCGGCGCTTCGCCGGCGACATCGAGGGCGAAGTGGTGCAATCGCTCGTGCCCGAGTATCTCGAGAAGGCGCTCGGCGAAAAGAACCTCGTTCCCGTCACGCGTCCCGAGGTCGACAAGGTCGAATTCAAGGAGGGCGAGCCGCTGCGCTTCCGCGCGGTGTTCGAAGTCCTGCCCGAATTCGAGCTGGGCGACTACAAGAACATTCAGGTGCAAGTGGACGAGATCGAGGTCGGCGACGCCCAGGTGGACAAAACGCTCGAAGAGATGCGCGAGCGCGCTGCCACGTTCGTTCCAGTCGAAGGCCGCGCCGCGCAAGACGGCGATCACCTTCTGATCAAGCTGATGGGCACGCCGACGGGCGGCGGCGAGCCCGTGCAGGCCGACAACATCATGTGCCACCTCGGCGCGGAGGAGACGCTCGCGAGCTTCACCGAAAACCTGCGCGGCGCCACGCCGAGCGAGACCCGCAAGTTCGACGCCACGTATCCGGATGACTACCCCGATCCGAAGCTGGCCGGAAAGACGTACAGCTTTTCGGTCGAGGTCCAGGCCGTCAAGGAAAAGAAGCTGCCCGAGCTGAACGACGAGTTCGCGAAGGACGCGGCGGGCGGCCAGAATCCTCAAGAGGGCGGCGTGGCCACGCTCGACGAGCTGCGCAAGAAAATCCGCGAGAACCTGGACGCGGCGAAGGAACAGCAACAGTCGGCCCAGGCGCGCGAGAAGATTCTCGCCGAACTGGTCAAGCAGCACGATTTCCCCGTCCCGGAAGCGCTGATCGAGGGCCAGATGGACACGCGGCTCGAGCGGGTGGTGCGGTCGCTGGCCGCGCAAGGGGTAGACCCGCGGGCCGTGAATGTGGATTGGGTGTCGCTGCGGCGGCAACAGCGCGAACGCTCGGTGGCAGATGTGAAGGCCGAACTGCTGCTCGACCGCATCGCCACCGCCGAAAACATCGACGCAACGGATGAAGAACTCGAAAAAGAGATCGCGCATCTCGCCGAACACAGTGGCGAATCGGCAACGGCGCTACGCGCTCGCTTGACAAAGCAAGGTGCGCTCGGTAGCATGAAATCGAAGTTGAGAAGCGAGAAGACGATCGACTGGCTCTACCGCACGGCCCGAATCGAGAAGACAGCCAAAAGTGAAAAGTAGCTCCGGTTTGGGTTTCCTCAGCGCGCAAAACTATTCCAGATGAGACAAAGCGACGACGCAAGTCCGCGTGCCACAACGCTCGTTCCCATGGTGGTCGAGCAGACCAACCGGGGGGAACGGGCCTACGACATCTATTCCCGGCTGCTGAAGGACCACATCATCTTCATCGGCACGCCGATTGACGATCATGTGGCCAACCTCGTGACCGCACAGTTGCTCTTCCTTGAGTCCGAGGACCCGGAAAAAGACATCTCGGTCTATATCAACTCGCCGGGCGGTTCGATCTCGGCGGGAATGGCGATTTACGACACGATGCAGTTCGTTCGCCCCGACGTGGTCACCTATTGCATCGGCCAGTCCGCCTCGATCGCGGCGGTGCTGCTGGCGTCAGGCACGCCCAAGAAGCGGTACGCGCTGCCGAATTCGCGCGTCCTGATCCACCAGCCGTGGATGTCCGGACTCTCCGGCCAGGCCACTGACATCGACATTCACGCCAAAGAGATTATCCGGACACGGGCGGCGCTCAATAAGCTGCTGGCATTCCATACAGGCCAGCCCATCGAAAAGATCGAGAAGGACGTCGAGCGCGATTTCATCATGACGCCGGAGCAGGCCAAGGCCTACGGCATCGTGGACGAGATCATCACGAAGCACCGTTGATTCTCGTTCCAAAGGGTTAGTAGCGAGCGCGATGAATTCCTGCACGGGGCGGATGGCTTCCGTCCTACAATAGGGGCAGGATTTATCGCGGGATGGTTTTGACGTAAGGGGGCGCCACCGGTGAAGCGGTTCACTCCAGAGGAGCCGTTGCGCTGTTCCTTCTGCCATAAGACGCAGGAGCAAGTGGAGAAGCTCATCAGCTCTCCATCCGAGTATCCCCGCTCGTACATCTGTAACGAGTGCGTGGGCGTCTGCCAGCAGATTCTCGAAGACGAGAAGCGCGAGCAGACGAGTCCCGCGAACCGCCGCCTGCCGCGCCCGCCGGAGATCAAGGCGTTTCTCGACGGGTACGTGATCGGCCAGGACAAGACGAAGAAGAAGCTGGCCGTGGCGGTGTACAACCATTACAAGCGGATTTTCCTGAACCGGCAGCCGGGCGACGTGGAACTGACCAAGTCGAACATCCTGCTGATCGGGCCGACCGGCACGGGCAAGACGCTCCTGGCGCAAACGCTTTCGCGGATGCTGGATGTTCCGTTTGCGATCGTCGATGCGACGACGCTCACGGAAGCGGGCTACGTCGGCGAAGACGTTGAAAACATCATTTTGAAGCTCTTGCAGGCCGCCGACGGAGACGTCCAAAAGGCTCAGCAAGGCATCATATATATCGACGAGATCGACAAGATTTCGAAGAAGGACGAAAACCCCTCGATCACCCGGGACGTTTCCGGCGAGGGCGTGCAGCAGGCGCTGCTGAAGATTCTGGAGGGCACGGTCGCCAACGTTCCGCCCCAGGGCGGGCGCAAGCACCCGCACCAGGAGTTCACGCCGGTCGATACGACGAACATCCTGTTCATCTGCGGCGGGGCCTTTGTGGGAATGGAAAAGATTATCGAGCGGCGCGTGGGGCAGAAGTCGCTCGGGTTTCATGCGGATGCGCAGCCGACCACGGCCACGCGCCGCAATATCGAGGTGCTCGAGCAGGCGCAGCCCACGGACCTGATTCGCTACGGCTTGATTCCTGAGTTCGTCGGCAGGCTACCGGTGGTGGGTGTCCTGAGCGATCTCGACAAAAGCGCGCTGGTCCGCATCCTAACGGAACCGAAGAACGCTTTGGTGCGTCAATACCAGAGACTTTTCGAATTCGAAAACGTACGCCTGCGGTTTACGGACGACGCTCTCGAGACGGTCGCCGATTTGGCCTTGCAGCGGAAAGTCGGGGCGCGCGGCCTGCGCATGATCCTCGAAGATTTGATGCTGGAAATGATGTATCACCTCCCGGCGCAACGGAAGCTTCGCGATTTCGTCGTTACGGCGGACATGGTCAAGGGCCGTGAGATCAACTGGAGCTTGCTCGAAAAGGCCGGCTGATCTTTCCAGTCCTTCAGGGCCCTCGCAGGGCACCCGAGAGATCTGCCATTCTGGGCGAAGCCGGGAATCGCTTTTCGACCGGCGGCATCTAAAATACTAAGAAAGCAAGCGTCCAATAATTCTTGGCATGTTTAACAAGGAAAAACTCGATATTAAGCGCGTGCCGATGATGCCGGTGCGGGACATGGTCATCTTCCCGGAGATGATGCACCCGTTCATCGTGGGCCGCGAAGCGTCAGTTCGGGCGCTAGAAGAAGCTCTGGCCGGCGATAAGAGGATTTTCCTCGTCACGCAGCACGACGCCTCCGTGGACGATCCCAAGCCCGAGGAGATCTTCCAGGTGGGAACGCTCGCCAATATCGTGCAGAGCGTCAAGCTGCCCGACGGCAATATCAAGGTTCTGGTCGAGGGTACCGAGCGCGCGAAGCTGGTGCAGGTGACGAGCGACGAAGGTTTTTTCCGCGCCTCGATTCGCCTCGTTCCGGTGAAAACCGAGCCCGGCCCGCAGACCCAGCAGGCTTCTGAACGCGTCACGAACCTCTTCGAGCAGTACGTGAAGCTCTCGCAGAGCCTGAACTACGACACGATGATTGCCGCGGTGCGAGTTGAAGACCCTGGCAAGCTCTCGGACGCAATTGCCGCGAATTTGCAGATTCCGGTCGAAGAGAAGCAGGAGCTGCTCGAAATCTTCGAGCCGATCGAGCGCCTGAATCGCATCGCCGATATCCTCGACGTCGAAATCGAAAAGCTCAACGTCGATCGCTCGATCAATACCCGCGTAAAGCGGCAGATGGAGCGCGCCCAGAAAGAGTACTACCTGAACGAGAAGCTCAAGGCGATCCAGAAAGAGCTCGGGCGCGGCGAAGCCAACGAAATCGAACAGCTCAAGAAGAAGATCGAAACCTCCGGCATGCCCGAAGGCCCGATGGAGAAGGCCCAGCAGGAATTGAAGCGGCTTGAAATGATGCCGCCGATGTCCGCCGAATCCACCGTCTCGCGCAATTACCTCGACTGGCTGCTCGCCGTGCCATGGAAGAAGCGGTCGAAGGAAATCCGCGATATCAAGCGCGCCGAGGAGATTCTTTCCGAAGATCACTACGGTCTCGAAAAGATCAAAGAGCGCATTCTCGAATACCTGGCCGTCCGCCAACTCGTGAAGAACCCGAAGGGATCGATCCTCTGCTTCCTCGGGCCTCCGGGAGTGGGCAAGACTTCGCTGGCGATGTCGATCGGGCGCGCCACGGGACGGAGATTCGTCCGCGTTTCGCTCGGCGGCGTGCGCGACGAAGCCGAAATTCGCGGCCACCGGCGCACGTATATCGGCGCCCTGCCAGGCCAGATCATCCAGATGATGCGCAAGGCCGGCACCACGAATCCCGTGTTCGTGCTCGACGAAGTGGACAAGATGTCCATGGACTTCCGCGGCGACCCGTCGGCGGCGCTGATGGAAGTGCTCGATCCGGAGCTGAACCACTCTTTTACTGACCACTATCTCGACGTCGAGTACGACCTGTCGAAGGTGATGTTCATCTGCACGGCGAACGTGCTGCACACGATCCCGCAGCCCTTGCAGGACCGCATGGAAGTCCTGCGCCTGCCCGGCTACACCGAGCAGGAAAAGCACCAGATCGCGCAGCGCTTCCTGGTTCCCCGGCAGATCGAAGCCACGGGCTTGACGAAGGACAACTTGAAATTCACGGATGAGTCGATCACACACATCATCCGCCACTACACGCACGAGGCGGGGGTGCGCAACCTCGACCGCGAAATTGCCAATATTTGCCGCAAATTGGCGCGTAAAGTGGTCGAAAATGGCAAGAAATACACCGCTGAGATCACCGCCACGAACGTCAACGACTACCTCGGCATCCTTAAGTACCGTGATTTCTTCGCCGAAAAGAAAAACGAGGTCGGCCACACCACCGGCTTGGCTTGGACCGAGGTCGGCGGGCAGGTGCTCTCGACGGAAGCGACTCTGATGCAGGGCAAGGGGCGCCTGACGCTGACGGGAAAACTCGGCGACGTGATGCAGGAGTCGGCGCAGGCCGGGATGAGCTACGTGCGGTCGCGCAGCCACCTCTTCGGCCTTCCGAAGGACTTTTACCGGCACCTCGACATCCACGTGCACGTGCCCGAAGGCGCCATCCCGAAGGACGGCCCCTCCGCCGGGATCACGCTCTGCACCTCGATCGTCAGCGCGCTGACGCACATTCCAGTTCGCTGCGACGTGGCCATGACGGGCGAGATCACCCTTCGCGGCAAGGTGCTGCCGATCGGCGGAGTGAAGGAAAAGCTGCTGGCGGCGCACCGCCTAGGCCTGCGCACTGTTATTCTCCCGAAGGACAATGAGAAGGATCTGGCGGATATCCCGCCGGAGATCCAGGCGCAGATGTCCATTCAGTTCGTGGAATCGATGGACGAAGTCCTGCAGATCGCGCTCGAAAAGCCGCTACCGGTTTCCGGTCATCCTCCGGTTGCGGGAGTCGAACCCAAGTTCGGCACGGACGTCGCGCAGGACAAAGAATTGACCAATTGAACCTCTTCGGTCACCCCACATCCTGCATGGCCCTGACGAATCCTGGTCAGCAGGTTCGGCCCGCGACCGGAGTGTAAGGATTTTCTGTAACTTAGCCCGTACCCAAAATCTGGGATAGAGTGCCTCAATCGAACGCGCCCGCCCCGGATCAATTTTTCAAACAACAATCGCGCCTGAAAACCAGGCTGGAGAAGGAAAGAACTCAATGAGCGTTAGTCTTGCAGAACTAAAAGACAGAAACATCACCGATCTGGCCAAGATCGCCAAGGAGCTGAACATTCCCGGCGCCTCCGGCATGCGCAAGCAGGAGCTGATTTTTCAGATCCTTCGCGCCCAGACGGAAAAGAACGGCCTGATTTTCTCCGAGGGCGTTCTGGAATGCCTGCCCGACGGCTTCGGCTTCCTGCGCGCGCCGGAATACAACTATCTGCCGGGACCGGACGACATCTACGTCTCACCGTCGCAGATACGGAAATTCGACCTGCGCACCGGCGACACCGTTTCCGGCCAGGTTCGCCCGCCGAAGGACGGCGAGCGCTATTTCGCACTGATCAAGGTCGAGGCGGTCAACTTCGAGGATCCGGAAGTCGCGCGCAACAAGATCTTCTTCGACAACCTGACGCCGCTCTATCCGCAGGACCGCATTCGCCTGGAAACCACGAAGGAGAACCTCACCGGGCGCGTGCTGGACATGCTCTGCCCCGTCGGCAAGGGCCAGCGCGGATTGATCGTGGCGCCTCCGCGGACCGGCAAGACGATGATGCTGCAATCCATCGCCAATTCGATCACGGCGAACCATCCGGAAATCGCTCTGATCGTGCTGCTGATCGACGAGCGGCCGGAAGAAGTCACGGACATGCAGCGCACGGTGAAGGGCGAGGTCATCAGCTCGACGTTCGACGAACCACCGCAGCGGCACATTCAAGTCGCGGAGATGGTGCTCGAAAAGGCGAAGCGCCTCGTGGAGCACAAGCGCGACGTCGTGATCCTGCTCGACTCGCTCACACGTCTCGGGCGCGCCTACAACGCGGTGACGCCGCCTTCGGGGAAAGTTCTCTCCGGCGGTATCGACGCGAACGCTTTGCAGCGCCCGCGCCGATTCTTCGCGGCCGCGCGAAACATCGAAGAGGGCGGCTCGCTCACCATCATGGCCACGGCCCTGATCGATACGGGCAGCCGCATGGACGACGTGATCTTCGAGGAGTTCAAGGGCACTGGCAACATGGAAATCAACCTCGACCGCCGGCTGGTGGACAAGCGCGTCTTCCCGACGATCGACATCAACCGCTCCGGAACGCGAAAGGACGAGTTGCTTCTGCCCGCGGACGAGCTGAACCGCATCTGGGTGCTGCGCAAGGTGCTGAGCCCGCTTTCAACCGTCGAAGCGATGGAGCTTCTGCTCGGCCGCCTCTCGAAGACCAAGACCAACGCGGAGTTCCTCGCCTCGATGTCCAGCCCGGCTTAATTCGTTCCCCGCGGCGAAGCACTCCGTTTCCTTCCGACTGGAAAGCCATCCGCGTTTCGAGCCGTCGTCATCGATGCGACGGGTTCTTCAGGCTTCCCTCTTAGAACGATTGTTCTCTCGCGCCAGCATCACCACGAGCCGCGCCACTTCCTCCGACTCCATCGCCGTGCTATCCACTACCACAGCATCTTTTGCACGGACTAAAGGCGAGTCATGGCGTTCGCGGTCGCGCCGATCGCGCTCGTGAATCTCCTCAAGCGTGCGCGCGAGGTCGATCGCATCGCCCTTCTGCTGGTGTTCGCTCCAGCGCCGTCCGGCCCGGATTTCGGGCGATGCCGTCAGAAAAATTTTCAGCTCCGCGTCGGGGAAGACGACGCTACCAATGTCGCGACCTTCCATCACGACGCCGCCCTGCTCGCCCGCGCGGCGCTGCTCGGCGACGAGCACGCGCCGTACGCCCGGCACCACGGCGACCTTCGAAGCCGCCTGCGCCACCTCCGGCGTGCGGATCGCCGCCGTCACGTCCTCGCCATCGAGAAAAACTTGCTGCGTTCCGTCGTGCGCGCGCAAATCGATGCGCGTTTCGCGGGCGAGCGCGGTCAATGGATCGGCAGCTTCGAGCGAGACCCCTCGCCGCAGCGCCTTGAGCGCAACGGACCGGTACATCGCGCCCGTGTCGATGTAGACGTAGCCCATCAGTTCGGCCACGCGCCGCGCGAGTGTGCTCTTCCCCGAACCCACCGGCCCGTCAATCGCGATGATGAGCTTCGTCGTCAAATCCGCTTGAAGGCGCGCTCGATTTCGCGCACCGAATAGCGCAGCACCACCGGACGGCCGTGCGGGCAGCTCATCGGATATTCGGTCTTGGCGAGCTCGCCGAGCAGCCATTCCATTTTCGTCTTATCGAGCGGCGTGTTCACCTTGATCGCCGCGTGGCACGACGTGGAAGCCGCGATCTTCGATTGCAGCGAGTCGATCGAAATCGCTTGATTTTCGCGGGCGATGCCGTCGAGGATTTCGAAAAGCAGCTTTTCCGCGTCGCCGCTCGCGATTCCAGCGGGCGCAGCCTGAATCGCAACGCTGCGCCCGCCCATCAGGTCCGCTTCAAATCCGTTTGCGCGCAGCTCCTCGCCAATCTGTTCGAAGATCGCCAGCTGCCGAGGGTTCAGCTCGACGACGATCGGCACCAGCAGGCGCTGCCCGCCAAGATCGCCTTCGCGCCGCGCCCGCAGATGCTGCTCGAAGAGCACACGCTCGTGCGCCACGTGCTGGTCGATAATCCACAGCCCTTCGCTATTCACCGCGATGATGAAGCTCGCGTTCACCTGCCCGAGCGGCTTTAAGTCCGCAATTTCCTCGACGCTCGGCAGCGTTCCCGGAGCACTTTCGCGCGAGGCTTCGCTAGATGCGACCGCGGGGGCTTCGAGCGCGGATGACGGCCCCAGCGGAAAATTCATCGCGCCGTTCGTGTCAAAACCCAGCCGTTGCGCGATCGGCCGATCCAGCGCGCCGGACAGCTCGAATTCCTCGGCGACCGCCGCGCCCGATCCGAACGACGATGGGAGCGATACGGGAATCTCCGCTCGCGGCGGTCCCGGAAACGCGCTCGCATCCGGCATCGGCGCGTAGCCTCTCATGCTGCCCGGCCCGGCGGCCGTTCCGGTTGCCGCGGCGCCGGCTGCTGCCGCGCGCGTCGCGGGAAAACCGGGAATCGGCCGCGCGATCGAGAGCGCGTGGCGCAGCGCGTCGCGCGTGAAATCGTGGACAAACTGGGGATGGCGGAAGCGGACTTCGATCTTCGCCGGATGAACGTTCACGTCGACTTCCTGGTACGGCAGATCGAGGAACAACAGCACCACCGGAAACACACCCGGCGGCATGATATTGCGGTAGGCCTCGCCGATCGCGTGAAGCAGCAAGCGGTCGCGCACCAGCCGCCGATTCACAAAGATGTAGATTCCGTTGCGGTTCGTGCGCTGCACTTCGGGCCGCGACGCAAACCCGCTCACGCGCAGGGTGGCCGCCTGCTCGTCCGCCTCGAGCGTCGGCTCGGTGATCGCGGACCGCACCGGTCCCTCGTTCGGCGGGATCTCGACCAACTCTTCGAGCGCCTGCCGGCCGAAAACCTGGTAGACGCGGTCGGATAGCTTTTCCACCGGCGCGCAATCGAGGATCGTCTGCGACGGAGTTTTCAGGACAAACTGAACTTCGGGATGCGCCAGCGCGTAGTGCGTGACGAGTGAGGCGATATGGCCGAGTTCGGTTGTCTCGGATTTCAGAAATTTGCGCCGCGCCGGCACGCAGTAAAAGATGTCGGCGACGCTGATCGAGGTCCCGGAGGGGATGCCCGCCGGTTTCACTCCGATGAGCTTGCCACCCGCGAACTCGATGCGAGTTCCCTGCTCGTCTTCCGGCGTGCGCGTTTCGAGAAGCAGCCGCGAGATGGCCGCGATCGAGGGCAGCGCCTCGCCGCGAAATCCGAGCGTGGCGATCGAGAGCAGATCGTCCGCGGTGCGCAGCTTCGAAGTCGCATGGCGTTCGAAGGCGAGCAGCGCGTCGTCGTGGTTCATCCCGGAGCCGTCGTCGATCACGCGGATCATTCGTTTCCCGCCCGATTCGACCTCGACGCGAATCGACCGCGCGCCGGCGTCCAGCGCGTTTTCGAGCAGCTCTTTCACCACCGACGCGGGCCGCTCGACTACCTCGCCCGCCGCGATCTTGTTCGCGACGTTTTCCGGAAGTATTCGTATCCGCGACATAGCCTTATTTCGGTGGCTCCTTGATCGCGATGCCCAATTCATCTAGTTGCGCTGGGTCAACGTCCGACGGTGACTCCGCCATCAAATCCTGCGCCGCCGTCGTCTTCGGAAATGCGATGACGTCGCGCAGGGATTTTTCGCCGGCGAGCAGCATGGCGATGCGGTCGATGCCGAGCGCGATCCCACCGTGCGGCGGCGTGCCGTAGGTGAGCGCGTCGAGGAAGAATCCGAAGCGCTGGCGCGCCTGTTCGTCACTCAGGCCGAGCGCCTTGAACATCCGGGCCTGCACGTCCTGGCGGTGGATCCGAATGCTGCCCGAGCCGAGCTCGTTGCCGTTGAGGACGAGGTCGTAGCCTTTCGACCGGCACTCCCACGGCGCGGTCTCGAGCTTTTCGATGTCCTCTTCGACGATCCCCGTGAACGGATGCTGCGCGCTCACCCAGCGCTTGTCCGTCTCGCTCCATTCAAACAGGGCGAAGCCGGTGATCCAGAGAAACTCCCATTTGCTGCGGTCGATCAGATTCAGCTTCTCGCCGAGATGCAGGCGAATCTGCCCCGCGACGTGGAGCGAGGTGTCGCTATGCGGAATCTGCTCCTTCGCCGCGGCGGCGACGATCAAATCGCCCGGCTTGGCGCCCAATTCCGCGGCCAGCTTCTTGAGCCCTTCAACACCGAGATTCTTTTCTAGTGGCGAACTGATGCCTTCCGCCGTCACTTTCACCGTGTAGACGCCTCGCGCCCCCGCCGACTTCGCGAATTCGGCCAGCTCGTCGACCTGCTTGCGCGACCACGCAGCCGCGCCCGGCGCGACCACTGCTTGCACGTTGCCCTCGATGTGCAGCACGGCGCGCGCGGGTTCGAAATGTGGCGTCACATTGTGCAGCTCCATGCCGAAGCGCAAATCAGGCTTGTCCGAGCCGTAACGGCGCATGGCGTCCTTGTAATCGAGATGGCGGAACGGGCCCTTCGCCGTGACGCCGACCACGGCGCAAGCGCGCTCCATCACGCGCTCGATCGTCTCGAAAATATCCTGCTGGCGCGGGAAGGACATCTCGAGGTCGAGTTGCGTGAATTCGGGCTGGCGGTCGGCGCGCAGGTCCTCGTCGCGGAAGCAGCGGACGATCTGGAAATAGCGGTCCATGCCGGAGATCATCAGGATCTGTTTGAAAATCTGCGGCGACTGCGGCAGCGCGTAGAACTGCCCGTGGTGGACGCGGCTCGGCACGAGATAGTCGCGCGCGCCCTCGGGCGTCGAGCGCGTGAGCATGGGCGTCTCGATTTCGAAGAAACCCAGCTCGTCGAGCGCCTTGCGGATTTCGAGGACGATGCGGTGGCGCAGCTCGATATTGCCGTGCAGCCGCGGGCGGCGGAGGTCGAGGTAGCGGTAATGCAGGCGCGTCTCTTCGCTCGCCGTCACCTCTTCCTCGATCTGGAACGGCGGCGTCTTCGAATTGTTCAAGATGTGCAGGCGGATGGCAATCACTTCCACTTCGCCGGTCGGAATCTCCGGATTGGCCTTCTGCCGTCGCACGACGCGGCCTTCGACCGCGACGACGAATTCCGAGCGCAGATCCTCGGCCTTCGCATGGGCCTCGGGGTTCTGTTCCTTGTTGAAGACGATCTGCGCGATCCCCGCGCGGTCGCGGAGGTCGATGAAGATGAGCTGGCCGAGGTCGCGCCGCCGGTGGACCCAGCCCATCAGGACGACGTCCTTATCCGCGTCCGAGGCGCGCAACGCACCGCAATACTGTGTTCGCTTCAAATTTCCGAGTGTGTCAAGCACTGGAGCCCCTTCGTTCGGATTCGAGACATTCGAGCAGCTCATTTTCGCTGAGTTTCTTCTGCTCGGCGTCGGCAAGACGCTTCAGCGTGTAGGTGCCTGATGCAACCTCGTCTTCACCGATGATGAGGGCGTAGCGCGCGCCGAGCTTGTCCGCGAGGCCGAGCGACTTCTTGAATTTCATCTCTTCGGGCGGCAACTCGACCGCCAGGCCGCATTCGCGCAGCTTTCGCGCGATGGCCACCGCCGTGGAATATGCCTTCGCGCCCATCCAGGCGACATAGACAGCCAGCCCCGGCAGTTGCGGCACCTCGCCGCCTTCCTGGATCGAAAGAATCACCCGGTCAGTGCCTATCGCGAAGCCAATGCCTTTGGTCAGCGGCCCGCCGAGCAACTCGACGAGGCCGTCGTAGCGCCCGCCGCCGCAAACAGCGTTTTGCGAGCCAAGGCCCGCGGCCGTCACCTCGAATGTCGTGCGCGTGTAGTAGTCGAGGCCGCGGACCAAACGCCAGTTCTCTTCGTAGGCGATGCCACGCAGCTTGAGCTCGTCTTTGAGCTTGGCGAAATGCTCGCGGCAGTCGGTGCAGAGATGATCCGAAATGCGCGGCAGAGTTTCGATGATGGGCTGCTCTTCGGGCAGCTTTGAATCGAGGACTCGCAGTGGATTCGTCTCGATGCGGCGCTGGCTGTCCGCGCCGAGCTTGTCTTTCACTTTGCGTAGCTCTTCGCGTAGCAGCTCGACATACTTCGGGCGGCAGTCCTTGCAACCGATGGAATTGACGTAGAACTTCGCGTTCGCGAGGCCCACGCGCTGGAAGAGCACCAGCAGCATCTCGAGAATTTCGGCGTCGATGGCGGGCGCATCGGATTGCCCCAGCACCTCCGCGCCCACCTGGTAGAACTGGCGGTAGCGTCCTTTTTGCGGACGCTCTCGGCGAAACATCGGCCCGGCGTAGTAGAGCTTCACGTTGCCCGGCAGCGCCTGCATCCCATGCTCGATGTACGCCCGCGCGACGCTCGCCGTCGCCTCCGGCCGCAAAGTGAGCGAATCCCCCAGGGCAAGATTACGAACGCCATCGAGGAAACGGAGCAGGGCTGGCGCTCCTTCCCTGTCGATGTTCTGACTCGCCTCATGGAGCCGGAGGACTTCGGCTTCGTTTGCCGGCGTGCGCGGAATGCGCCCGTGTTGCCAGGCCTCGGCCACCGCTTCGTCGATTCGGATTACATCCACCATGGACAGAGGATGCGCAACCCGGAATTGCTCGCGATCTTCGAAGGTGTACATCTCCTTCGCCACGACGTCTGTATCGGCACCGATCGAGCGCGCGAAAAGCGACGTTTCCTCAAAGATCGGGAGGCGGATATCGCGAAAGCCGTAGGACTCAAACACCTCGCGCGCGGTCTGCTCGAACCAGTTCCACAGCGCCGAATCCGGCGGCAGGATGTCGCGGGTGCCCTTAATCGCCCTAAACTGTCGTTTCTCAGTCATTTCTAGACGGCAACCCGAGGCAGAAAGTCATCCAAACATACTAGCAGGGAGGAACGCCGATGCAAGTGGGTTGGCCTGCGGACTCTCGCGCGGCGGGCGGCTCTTCCAGGCAGTTCCTCAGGTGCTACGAGCGGTCATTTGAAACATCTATCCCCCGCATCAAAAGGTTGCATTTTACGAATCTCATACTTCCGTATAACCTCCGGTCCTAAAGTTCCTGGTTTTTTAATCCTCAAAGGAGAGTCTACATGGCCGAGAAAACCACCGGTGAGATGCAGGCTACCTTAGGTTTGACCGGGCTGACGATGAACGCGATGGCGCTCATCGCACCCGGTGCATTCCTTTGGCTCACCTTCGCACCCCAGGCGACTGAGGGCGCCACAGGACCATCGATGTGGATTGGCATCCTCTTTGCACTTTTGTTGTGTCTGGCGACCGCAGTTTCTTACGCGGAAATGGCGAAACTGTATCCAGGCACCGGCAGCTCCTATTACTTCGCGGAGCAGTCGTTCTTGAATCACGACAAGGCTTGGAAATACGCCCGCCTGATGAAATTCATCGTTGGCTGGGGCTCCCATCTCTACTACTGGATCTACCCGGGTGTGATGGTCGCCGTCACGGGGGTCTTCTGCGGTTACATCACAGGCACTCTGTGGCCGAACTTCATGAGCGCGGCGAATCCCGGTCCTATGTTCATGATGCTGGTGGCGATCCTTTTCTCGTTTGGCGTGGCTTATATCGCACACCGAGGGGTTACGGGGTCCACGGCAGTCAGCATCGCCATCAACGTGATCCAGATCACGGCATTGCTCATCTTTTCGGTCATGGCCATCCACTACCGTGTGGGCCATCCGGCGGGGAGCGTGGCGTGGCAATGGGACGCAACTACGAACGACGCCTACAACTGTGAGTTCGCCGTGGACGCGCAGAGCAACATCGTCCGCGACGCGACCATGGTGCCGCAGTGCAAGAAGGACGCCAGCGGAGCTCCGGTTCCGTATCACGTCAGCTATCCCTGGAGCGATTCGAGCGGCAACTTCATGTCTCATCCGAATGCAGGTTCGGTGATCGGCGTCCATAAATTCGCCTGGATGTTCGTTCAAGCCACAGTCGCCATCCTGATCCTGGTCGGATTCGAATCGGTTACGTCGCTGGGCGGCGAGGCCAAAAACGCCAAACGCGACGTGCCGATTGCGGTAATTACGTCGTTGCTGGTCCAGGGGGCCTTCTGCTACCTGTTCGAGTATTTTTCCACACTGTATGTCTTAAATAGCGGCTATTCGATGCAAACCGCCACCGGCTCGGCGGCGCCCATCGGCGACCTGATGGTGATGGTCGGCGATGCGGTTTTTGGCGCGGGTCATGGCCGCGCCTTCATGCTGATCGAGGCAGTCACGGTGTTCCTCGCCCTCATTGGGACGACGCTCTCCTGCATGAACACTGGGGCGCGCGTGACTTATGCCATGGGCAAGGACCAGGAAGTACCGGAACACTTCGGCATGTTGCATGACAAGAACCTGAGCCCGCACAGAGCCATCTGGGTCTTGGCGGTGATTTCGGCGATTTTCGGATGCCTAGCACTGCTGATGCTGTTCGGCGATGCCGGCGCCCTTCCGGACGCCACGATCCAAGCCTTGCCCCATGGGTTCTGGTCAAGCTTCGGGTATGTATCGCATGACACTATGGCGAAGATGCCCAACAGCCTGCTCACGATCACCCTGGCTTCGAACTTCGGAACGTTCGTGCTCTACATGCTAAGCTGCGTAACCTGCATCTTTTGCTACAGCGGGCATCCGAACTTCAACTTCCTCAAGCACTTGCTCATCCCCTTGTTCGGAGTAGCGGCAAACCTGGTGTGCATGGCCGCTTACCTGGTCCTGCCATTCATGGGTTATGGCACCAAGATGGAGCCGTTCCTGGCCTTGGGCATTGCAGCCGTCTGGGGCATCTACGGAGGCATCTACTTCATGCTGAATAGTAAGAAACAAGGGAAAACGACGCTGGTCACAGCTCGCACGTGACAGCAGGCGGAAACCTCAACAGGGGCGGGCGCAAGCCCGCCCCTTTGTCTTTGGGGAAGGATGAGGTCTAATGTACAGGGGACTTCAGGTGCAAGGCTCCGGCGCAGCTACAGCAACGGCGCGGGCCTACGTCCCGATCGCAAATTCAATGGACGTCGAATTCGCACAAATCTCCGACCTCGGGCGAGTGCGCCAGGGGAACGAGGACTGTTTAGGCTGCGTGCTGCCCGAGACACCGGAAAGGGCGAGCAGCCACGGCTGGCTCTTCGCGGTCGCCGACGGCGTCGGGGGCCACGACTTGGGCGAGGTTGCGTCTCACACGGCTGTCGAATACCTTCTGGAGGGATTTCGAGGGGCGTCAGCCGCGGAATCGCACCCCGCGCTGCTCGAACGGCTTATCAGGCAGGCCAATACGCGCGTGATCGATGCCGGGCACGCGGCCAGCCTCGGCGGCACGCGCATGGCGACGACTCTGGTCGCTTGCGCCCTGCGCTACGACCGCGCGACCGTGGCCCACGTGGGCGATTCGCGCTGCTATCTGATTCGCCGCGGCCAGGCAGCCCTGCTTACGCGCGACCACACCGTCGTAAACGAGCACTTGCGCCTCGGCCTGATCTCACCGTCCGAAGCAGCAGAATCGGAGAACCGCCACCTGCTGAGCCGTTCCCTTGGATCGGAACTCATGATCAAAGTGGACGTCGAGGAACATCAGGTGCTGGTCGATGACGTCCTCGCGCTCTGTTCCGACGGACTCCACGGCTCCGTAAGCGGTTCCGAGATTGCCGCGGTCGCCGGGAACGGCGGCGACTTGGAGAAGGCGGCACAGAGGCTTGTGGATATTGCCAATCAGCGGGACGGCAGTGATAATATCACCCTGCAGCTAGTCCGCGTCCGAGGCATCGAACGCGTCGGAATGTACCGCGGGCGGCCCTACCGACTTCGCTAGCGGAGGCGCCGCCGACCGCAGCCCGACGCCCACTCGCGAGGATTCCAGTCCACACCGGCGAACAACTCGACCACTACCGCATCGAGGGCGTAGCGGCCCGGAGCGGCATGGCTTCCATATTCCGCGCGACGGACACCCGCACTGGCCGCCAGGTCGCCATCAAGGTTCCCCACCCGGAAATGGAGAGCGATCCGGTCCTCTACGACCGTTTCAAGCGCGAACAGGAGATCGGCGCGGCCCTCGATCATCCCGGCGTCATGAGGGTGTTCATCGACAGTGACCGCAGCCAGCTCTACATGGTGATGGAATGGGTCGATGGGCGCCTGCTCCGGCAGATCATGTCGGAGCACAAGAAAATGCCTCCCGAACGCGCCATCCGCATCGTCACCGGCATCTGCCACGCCCTCGAGTACATCCACAGCAAGGGCGTCGTTCACCGCGACTTGAAGCCCGAAAACATCATGGTCGACGCGCAAGACAACGTAAAACTGATCGATTTCGGCATCGCCGGCAAGGAAGGATCGCGCCGGCTGACTTTCGCCAAGCTCTCCCAAGTCATGGGAACGCCGGAATACATCTCACCCGAGCAGGTCAAGGGAAAGCGCGGCGACGGCCGCAGCGACATCTATGCGCTGGGCGTCATGCTATACGAAATGCTCACCGGCAAGGCGCCTTTCGAAGGGCCGAATCCATTCGCCATCATGAACGACCGGCTCCTGAACAATCCGCTCCCCCCGCGCGAGGTCGATCCCTCGATTTCGCCACAGTTGCAGGAGGTCATTTACCGCGCCATCGAGCGCGACCCCAAGAATCGCTATCCGAACGCCCATGAAATGGCCTGGGATCTCGAGCACCTCGATCAGGTCGGTGTCGCCGAGCGTCCTGAGCTTCACGACTGGAAGACCCGCCGCACGCCATGGCTGCGAAGAATCCTCTTCTACATCATGCTGATCCTGATCCCGGTCGTGATCTTCGGGCTCATGCTGCTCTTCGTGAAGCGCTAACTCGCCGGCGGCCGGACGTTAGACTCCGGCTGGCTGGACGCAAAACACCCCATCGAATCCGTTCAGCTCTACAGGTATGCGGAAAACGGCTGAAGCAGCGATCCTTCGCCCAGCCAAGTGCGTTCGATCCGGCAGACAAGCACACTCGCCCACGGCAACCGGACGGTCTCTCGGCTGCTCCATCGCACCGGAAGACACATAAAGATTTCATATGAATTTGCTATCGAGATTTTAATGTGATGCATAGATTTAATGAGTTTGACCATTGAGGAGACCCCCGGTATTTTCTTTGTCACCGCCGCAAATTCCACGTACGCAAGAAGAATAAGCGCGGTAGGGAGGGAAGGTTTGCTTATGAAACTTTCGTTGAAGTGTGTGCAGAGGGTTGCCACGGTCATACTTGCAGTCAGTTTTGCAGCGGTTTGGGTGCCGGCATATGGGGCGGAGGATCAGCCACCCGAGTCGGCCGCGGCCCCGGCCGCTTCGGCTGCTCCGGCTCAGCCAAGTTCCGCTTCACCAGCAGCACAGCCGGCTTCGAGTTCGTCTGCGCCTTCCGAGACGCAGCAGCGCTTGGCGGATCTCGAGAAGGAGGTCGGCGCTCTTCAGGCGGAAATCGCGAGCTTGAAGGAGAGCGAAACGCCGGCCATGAAGACGGCCGCTTACGTACAGCCAGTGAACGCGCCGCCGGCCGATGATGCCCCGCAGAAGGTAACGCTCGCCGGATTGCTCGGGCCGGTAACGTTGAGCGGCTTCGTCGATACCTACTATGCTTTCAACTTTAACCAACCTAGCACTCTGGGCACGGGCGGTACCTCCGGTTTCGGTGGCAATACGGGGCAATTCTTCGACAACAACACGAACCAGTTCAGCCTGAACGCGATTGAATTGGTTGCCGATAAGGCCCCCGATGCCACGGCTGGCGGAACCGGCAGAGCCGGCTACCACGTCGGACTCATCTATGGGGAGGCGGCGGCAGCCATCAATGGCAGTAACCCGACCGACGCAAACAACCTCGCGCTAAAGGAAGCGTATATCGACTACATCGCTCCCATCGGCAAGGGCTTGACCTTCACGGTCGGCAAGTTCGTTACACCTGCCGGCAATGAAGTAATCGAAAGCAACGGGAACTGGAACTATTCGCGTAGCATCCTCTTCTACTACGCGATCCCGTACTTCCACTTCGGTATAAACGCCAAATACACGTTCAACCCCCAGTGGTCGATCACGGGCTACCTCGTGAACGGCTGGAACAACAGCCAGGAATCGAACACTGGCAAAACTTACGGTGTCAGCTTGGCGTGGACTCCGAACAAGTACTGGGCAGTCACCGAGAACTATCTGGCTGGTCCGCAGGACGACATTGCGCTTGGAACCGGCTATGTCGGCAAACCAAACGACAACTGGCGTCAGCTCGAGGACGCTACCATCGCCTATACGCCGAATGCCAAGTGGGCTCTTGCAGTCAATGGCGACTACGGCTACGGGGACAAAACCGGGAACTTCTCGACAGTCGCAGGCAATTCCAAGGCGGTCGATTGGTGGGGCGCGGCAGGCTATGCGAAATACAACTTTAACGCTAAGGCGTATTTCGCCGCTCGCTACGAGTATTTCTCCGATCCCCAGGGCTTCGAACTGCTTGTTCCTTTCTTCAACACCCACGTGGAGGAAGGCACGGCTACGTTCGCCTACAACCTGACGGACCAGTTCCAGACCCGGTTCGAGTTCCGCGAGAATTTCGCGAATCGGGACATATTCCAGAAGGGCACGAACCCCAGCCACTTCGTGGAGACGGAACCGATTGCCGAAGTCGGATTCATCTACACGTTCAGCAGTGCGAACGCCAAATAACCACTCTTCCGGCCCCCGCGCGAGGGGAGCCGCAGTTAGGTCGTAGTCAACGGCCGCCCGGCATCCCCCCGCCGGGTGGCCGTTCTCTTTTGAGGCGCAGTCTTAGAGGTGCGACCGGCGGCTACTGCCTTGCGATCACCGCATTCCCATTCGCATCTTCAACCAGGGCAAACCTCGCCTTCGTTTTCCGCGCGCGGAGGTTCGCTTCGGCAGCTTCAGCCACGGAGACGTGCTGGGCGGCCAGCTCGGCCTTTCCTTCTTCGATCGCGTCGTGGAACGAAAGGAACGTCGAAGGGACGAAGTCGGCCGTGCCGCTGACGGCGGTCGACGCAAAGACAGCGCGCGGATAACTCAGCACCGTCGGGAAGGTAGGTTTGCTTATGCCGCCACCTCCCACTCCTCCTCCGGCACTGTTGGCGATGCCCCCAGTGTTCATCGTACTCCCACCGATATGCTGGGCGTGCGCCGGTATGGACAGTCCCATTATCAGAATGGAGAGACCCAGAAACCGTTTCATACAAATCAGCCTTTCCTGCGTTCGAGGACAATACGAATTCGGCAATCGCTGTGCCAGACGTTGCTTCCGGCGCGATTCGACCTATCTGGTCTGGATTCATGAGCTTCAATCCCCGAGACGGTGTCCCGCGCCAGCTACTTCTGGGCGTGGCCCGAAGGAAGGGCGTGTTTATGTGCAAAACTTTGGGTGACCGGGTCTGGGTGAGTACCAATACTGCCGGAACGAAAAATGGCCTTGAACAATAACCTGTTAGAGGCCTTTCCAGGCTGCGTACGCCGCCCCTTTGAGCGGGCATTCCTCGTCCAGCACGACGTGAATCGGAACCTGCGCCAGAAAATCCTGCATCTTTTCCTTGTGTCTGGCGGCGGCCACGAACCGGCCGTCTTTCAACTTGGGCAGAATTTTCACGGCGATTCCACCCGCCACGTAGATTCCCCCTCGCGCCATCGTCCGAACCGCAAGGTTTCCCGCCTCCGAGCCGTAGATCTCGGTCCATAGATCGAGCGTTGAAACGCAAACGGGGCATTCGCCCGAAAGTCCCTGGCGCGTAATCCCGGGCGCGGGATCGATGCTCGAATCGTCAAAACCGGGATGCCGCACCGCCGGATTCAGGAATTCATGCACCGTACGGAATCCGCGGCCCGAGAGGATCAGTTCGGCGCTGGCGAATTCGCCGCGTGATTTCACGAACCTCCAAAGCTCGGCGTGCTGCTCCGTGTGCGGGGCAAAATCGGCGTGACCAGACTCGGTCGCCATGGGCACGTGCTTCGATCCGTCCCAGAAGAGAATGGCCTCGCCCAACCCCGTCCCCGCGGCAATCACGGCGCGATGCGCCTGCAGAGCCGGAACGCCAGCATACAACTCCTCAAGATCGCCGGGCTGCATGACCGCGATTCCGTGCGCGGCTGCCTCAAGGTCGTTCATCAGCCGGACGCGCTCGAGGCCCAGCAGCTTCGACATCGTGGCGCCGTCGACGATCCAGGGCAGATTCCCCGCACGTACCCGGTAGTCCACCACGGGACCCGCGATCCCGAACGAGGCCGCGTCCACCTTGGCGCCGGTCGTGGCGATGAAATTCTTCACGATCTCTTCTAGACCCGCGTGATCGCGGCTCGCGTAGCGCTTATCGGCGACCTTAGCCAGCCTCCCCTGCCGCACGTCGAACAGCCCCATATTCGTCTTCGTTCCGCCGATATCGCCCGCTAGGATCATCTACTCCTCCGAAGTGCGTGGCTCCAAGAGTCGCAGCACTGGCGCCCGGCCGGTTTCTTCCTGCGAGCCGTCTCCGGCCAAACGCGATTTCGCAAAATGAAATTTGAAAAGGAGAGCATGAAGCCTGCCGCACGTGGCGCAACAATCGCCGCTTGGCGCAGGGTTATAGCGGTCGCCAGCACCGGCCTTCCAAAGCCGTTAAATCGTGAGCCGCCTCAGGTCCGGCGCTCCCCGCCGAATAGTTCGGGAAGAACGGTGCCGACTTTGGATCCTGCCACGCATCGAGAATCGGATCGACCAGCCCCCAAGCGGCCTCGACGCTGTCGGCGCGATCGAACAGCGTGGCGTCGCCGCGGATGCAGTCGTTGATCAGCGTGGCGTAAGCCTCACGCGAGCCCGCCGAGAATGCCTGCTTGTACAGAAAATCCATTGTCACCGGACGGATTTGCATCTGCGATCCGGGCGCCTTGGCCCCGAACGAAAGCGAAATTCCCTCGTCCGGCTGGATATTCATGACCAGCGAATTCGGCTCGACGTCCGAACCCTGAAAAACCATGTGCGGCGCCTTCTTAAACTGGATGGCGACCTCCGTTCCCGGCCGCGCCAGGCGCTTCCCCGTGCGCAGATAAAACGGCACGCCGCTCCAGCGCCAGTTGTCGACCAGCAGCTTCAGGGCGACAAACGTCTCGGTCGTCGAGCCGGGCTTCACACCGGGCTCCTGCCGGTATCCGGGAACGTCCTTCCCGCCGATCTGCCCCGGCCCGTATTGCCCGCGCACGACGGATTTCGCGATCGTGTCGGGCGTGAACGGCCGGATCGATTGCAGGATCTTGATCTTCTCGTTGCGCACGGGCGTGGCATCGAACGTCGCCGGCGCTTCCATCGCCACGATCGATGTAAGCTGCAACACGTGGCTCTGGATCATGTCCCGCAGCGCACCCGCCGATTCGTAAAAGGCCGCCCGGCGCTCGACCCCAAGCGATTCCCCCGCTGTGATCTGCACGTGATCGATAAAATTCCGGTTCCACAGCGGCTCGAAGATTCCGTTGCCGAACCGGAAGACCAGCAGGTTCTGCACCGTCTCCTTGCCAAGATAGTGATCGATCCGGTAGACCTGCGACTCGTCGAACACGCGCAGCACCTTTTCGTTCAGCTGGCGCGCCGACGCACCGTCGTGGCCGAACGGCTTCTCGATGATGATGCGCGTCCACGAATCCTTCGACTTCGGCTTCGCTAGCCCCGCGCGCCCGAGCTGCTCGATCACGTGCGTATAGACTTCCGGCGGCGTCGAAAGATAGTAGAGGCGATTCCCGCCGAGATGGTCCTCCCGGTCGATCTCGTCCAGCCGCTGTGCCAGCAGCCGGTAGGATTCCGGGTCGTCGTAGTTCCCCGTGAAGTATTCGAGCTGTTTGAGAAAGTCGCTTCGCTTTCCCTCGTCGCCTTTCTGGGGCAGCGCCTCATCTGTACTCGAACGGAATTTCTCGTCCGTTATCGCCGTGCGCGCGAATCCCAGCAGCCGAAACCGCGGCGCGAGACACGCATGAATCGCCAGATCGAAGAGCGCCGGCAACAGTTTCCGTTTCGCAAGATCGCCCGAGGCGCCGAACATCACGATCGCGCAGGGATCGTTCGGAATCTCGCAGTAGTAGGAATCCGTCGCGGGCGATTCACCGGCATTCGTGACGCGAGTGCCCATTTGCGTCCTCCGTGGGGTTGTTGCGGAAGGCGCGCGGAAGAGCCGGGTTCGCCTTCCCTCGCGCAAATCGTTTCGCGAACGACCAGCGTACCATAATCCGGGCCGCCGCTCGCGGCGCGAATTGAGGCATAATCCTCGGCGCCCGGATACGCGAAACTCAACGCCTCGATTTCAGGAGACTCGAAGATGTCCAGCAAAACTCCCCGAAATACACTCTCGGCCGCGCGGCTGCGGTACCTCAAGTCCACGATTGAGAATGATATCCAGCAGGGGAAGTATCACGGTGCCGTGATCCTCATCGCGCAGCACGGCAGGATCGGCATGCACGACGCGGTCGGTTATTCCCGTTGGGCGAAACGCGAACGGATGCGGAAGGACCATGTCTTCAATCTGTTCTCGGTCACGAAGGCGTTTACCAACGTCCTCGTGTTTCGTTGCATCGAGCGCGGCGATCTCGCGCTGACCACCAGAATCTCTTCGATCATCCCGGAATTTTCCGGCGGGACGCGCGAGAAGATCACGGTCGAGCATCTGATCACTCACACGACCGGCCTTCCACCGCTCTTCGCGCCCGTTCCCGGCATGTACATCGATCGTCTCGATGAAGTCATCGCCGCTCTTTGCGCACACGTACACACGACCACGGTCCCGGGCGGCGCGGTTTCGTACTCGCCGATGGCGGCACACGCTCTGCTCGGCGAGGCCGTCCGGCGCGTGGACGGTCGGAAGCGCTCTTATCGAAAAATCGTCGAGGACGAAATCTTTGCGCCCCTGAAAATGAAGAGTTCCTCCATCGGCGTGCGCAAGGATCTCCGGCCCCGCCACATTGTGCCCTTCTTCATGGAAACGGTGCCACCCTTGCAGCATCTCGGCCACAGCAATCTTGGAGAAAACGGCGCGTTCGAGGAAGAAGCAGCCGAGATGCCGTGGGTGGGAGGCCTTTCCACGGTCGCGGACATGTTTCGCTTCGCCGAGATGCTGCGCCGGGGCGGCGAACTCGACGGCGTGCGCATCCTTTCGCCCGCAATTCTCGACATGGCAACGCGGAACCGCACCGGCGACAAACCGAACGATCTCTACTCCGCCATCGGCGCTGCGCGTGGATGGGAACCCTACCCTGCCTACATCGGGCTGGGCTTCTTCGTGCGCGGCGAGGCCATCTGCCACCACCAGTTCGGCACGCTTGCGTCTCCGCGGACGTTCGGCAATACGGGTTTTGGCAGCACTCTTTTCTGGGTGGATCCGGAGAAGGACATGACCTTCGTCTGCCTTACGTCCGGCGTGATGGATGAAGGCGACAACATCGAGCGCTTCCAGCGGCTTTCCGACATCGCCCACTCGGCCGCGATCTGACCTCGAAGGAGGGCCTCGTCTACAGCAGCGCGTAATAGCGGATCAGGTTGCCGTCCGCCTTTCGCTCCCCAATGCCGATGAAAACGTGACGCGTCAGCCAGTCGTGCTTGCCGGCCTCGACCTCGAAGCTTGGAAAGGCTCGCAGATAGTACTCCGATGGATCAACCGGCGGTCCTCCCTCGAAGGCCATCTCGCGAATGCGCTGCATCGTATCGTCTTGGTAGCCCCAAAGGTAGCCCCGGTTGGTCAGCAGGATCAGCGTCCCGTCGTCCTCCTGAAGCATGTAGCGGGCGTCAAACGAAACCGTCCCATCCGGGCGAAAGAGCGCGTAGTCGCCGCCGCTATCCGGCACCACCTTGCCTCGCAATCGGGGCCCCTGAAACTCGCCCGTGCCCAGATAGACGCCGCCGCGGCTGGCGCCTGTCGGCATGTTGGCGATCGTCTGCACGCGCGCGAAGTGCAAGCGCACTTGGAACGCAAACTCGAGCTTGGGCTCCGTCAGCGTCGATGCTTTCAAACCAAATGGTCGGCTGTGTGTCACGGGATCTCTCACCTCGTTGGATTCTCTCGGCCAGCGATGTGATAAAGTCCCTCCGATCTTTCGTCCTGTCAATCGCAGCTTTATTTATTCAGATGATTTGGGGGGAATGCGATGAAGATCGCGTTGATCGGAGCAACGGGTTACGTCGGCTCGAGGATTCTGGCGGAGGCGCTGCGGCGCGGCCACAAGGTGACGGCAATCGTTCGCCATCCCCGGCGCCTGACGCCTCACCGGAATCTGACGGTCAGGAGCGCCAACGTCCTGCATCGCGACGAGCTCGCGCGCATCCTGCGCGGTCACGACGTCGTGATCAGCTCCTTCAATCCCAAGCGCGGCACGCCCGGGCCCGAGGTCTTTCACCGCCACGTTCGAGGACACCGCGCGATCATTGCCGCCGCGAAAAAATCCGGCATCAAGCGCTTCCTCGCCGTCGGCGGCGCGGCCAGCCTCAAGACGCCCGCCGGGGTCGAATTCCTCGACTCCCCGGAGTTCCCCGCCGCCTTCGAGGCTTTCAAGCCCGGCATCCGCGGCACGCGCGAACTCTACTACCTGCTGAAGCGGGAGCCGGGTCTCGACTGGGTCTTTCTCGCGCCTTCCGTGATGATCTCGCCGGGCAAACGAACCGGAAAGTATCGCGTCGGTAAGGATCACGTACTGTATGACGAGCACCCGAAGCATCACCGCGAACGGTTCACCGTCGGCTACTAGAGTCACAGATCTTCGACATGCCGAAAGCCGCGCCTCTGACGATCAAAGATCGCATCGCCATTAACGACCTGATGGCCGCCTACGCTTGGGCGCTCGACACCGGCGACGTGGACTCGCTCGTCGCCTGCTTCACGCCCGACGCCGCGGTTATCGAGGAGGTGTTCGAAGAGCCGGATCGCTGGGAAGGCGCCGCCGGCATCCGCCGTCTCGGCGAGCATTTTCGCTCGGTGCCGAATTTCCCTGGCCGCCAGCACCACATCAGCCAGCTGGTCGTGAAGGGCGATAGCCGCCGCTGCTCGGCACGCTCGTTTGTCTTCGTCACGGAGTGCAGAGGCGAGCCGCCATACATTCTTCGCTTCACCGGCTACTACGAAGACAAGCTCGTCAAGCTTCGCGGGCGCTGGCTCTTCAAGGAGCGCATCATCCGCCTCTGGGACGGCCCCGTGCTCGCGCGCTTCCCCGGCCGTGGCCAGCGCACTCCGCGCAAGCGCCCCCCCGAACTTGTGATCACGCCTCGCTAGACATCTTCAACTCGTCAGTTCACGTCGAAAGAGTTCGATGTAGAATGCCGCCCGGCTTTGGGGGATGTGCCGCGCTCGGGAAGAAGAGCCGGCCGGAAGGACAATCAAGACATGAAAATGAGGATTTTCGGATTTGCCGGGTTCGCCTCAGCGGCGGCACTGGCGCTCGTCTCGACGGCGCCGGCCCAAACTCCCAAACCCGTCCGCACGCAGGCGGGCCTCGTACAGGGAACGGTTGAAGACGGCATCGCGGTCTACAAGGGCATCCCGTTCGCCGGGCCCCCCGTGGGCGATTTGCGTTGGCGCGCGCCTCAACCGCTTGCAGCGTGGACGGGTGTCAAGCAGGCCGACAAGTTCGCGCCCGCGTGCATGCAAACCCCCGTCGTGATGCCGGCCCTTGGCATGGAAAGTTATCCAGTTGGTGAGGACTGTCTCTATCTGAACGTCTGGACTCCGGCGAAATCTCCGAAGGGCAAGCTTGCCGTGATGGTGTGGATCTATGGAGGTGGCTTCACCATCGGAGCCACCTCGCTCTCTCTGTACGACGGCGCGAATCTGGCAAAGAAAGGCGTGGTGGTTGTGAGCGTGGCCTACCGCGTCGGCCCGTTCGGCTTTTTCGCGCATCCGGAACTCACCGCCGAGCAGGGCGGCCATTCCGGCAATTACGGCCTGATGGATCAGATTGCCGGGCTTCAGTGGGTGAAGCGGAATATCGCCGCATTTGGCGGCGACCCGCATCGCGTCACCATTTTCGGCGAGTCGGCCGGAGGCGTCTCGGTCAGCATGCTCGGCGCCTCTCCTCTCGCCAAGGGACTATTTCAGGGCGCCATTTCGGAAAGCGGGGGAAACTTCGAGCCGGCGCGCGTAGGAAATGTCGGCGGTGAACAGATGCTCTCACTCGCCACTGCGGAGCAGAACGGCGTCGCGCTGCTCGCGAAGATCGGCGCGGCGTCCATCGCGGACGCGCGGAAGTTGCCCGCTGAGTCGGTCATGAAGGGTGTGCGGCCCGGCTTGGGCGGCGGCCCGTGGCCTGATTTCGACGGCTACGTCCTGCCGGGCGATCAGTACAAACTCTACGAGGCAGACAAATACAACGACACGCCTGTGCTGATCGGAAGCAACTCGGACGAGGGCGCTCTCTTCGTCGCGTCGGCCAAGTCAGCAACCTATCTCGCATCGATTCATTCCGGATACGGCGACTATGCGGACAAGATTCTCGCCGCGTATCCGGGCGCCACGGATGCGGAGGCGCTGCGTTCATCCCGCGATATGACTCGCGACGAACTCTTTGGGTGGCCCACCTGGGCCTGGGCGCGCCTGCAATCCCGCACGGGCAAGGGCAAAGCGTTCGTCTATTACTTCAGCCACCGGCCGCCCTATCCTGATACGCCACAGTTCAAGGACTGGGGCGCGTCTCACGGCTCGGAGATGTCCTACGTCTTTGGCAATTTCACAGGGAACACCACGCCGAGCGCCGATGACAAAGCGGTGGCGGATCAGGTTTCGTCGTATTGGGTGAACTTCGCCAAGACGGGAGATCCCAATGGCTCGGGTCTGCCCACGTGGCCAGCTTTCACGGAAGCAAGCCCGCAGGTGATGAACCTCAACGATCCATCGAAGCCCATCCCTGTTCCCAACATGGACAAGCTACAGGTTCTTGAGGGCTATTATGCCTGGCGCCGAAGCCAGGCCGACGCCAAGAAATGATTCATTTGCGGGCGGTCGAAGTGCTTACGCTGGCTTTCGTTTCGGGCGCATGGCGCGCGGCCAGATCCCCTGCTTTCCGGGCGACAGTATCCCGTTCGGATCGAGCGCATCCTTCAGTGTTTCCGTAAAACGCCGCAGCGCATGATTGTTGAAGTCGTACTGCTCGCCGATCAAGTCCATGTACGCGAGGTGCGCCCTATATTCCCCAAAGCCCATCTGCCCGGCTTCGACGACCAGTTTCTCGCACAGCCGGTGCGCCTGCACGCGGTGCTCCTCACTCTGCTTGTCGTACAGAATCATCATCACCGAGTAGAGGTGCCGCGCGCCAAACGAGAACCCGCCGTAGTAATCGAATCCGTGCTCGTGGCATCGCGTGCCCACCAGATTCGCCAGCGTCACGGCTTCTTTTCCGCTCGGCGCGACGACCGGCGAAAACCCGATGTGCCCGCCGTCTTCGCCCCGATACTTCAGTACCTCCAGCGCGACCAGCGACGGGATTCCCGCCTGCACGCTTTCCGGTCCCATGGATGCCGTCAGCGCGCCCGGCTTCTCCGACTTCACATCCCACTTCTTGCTCGAAACGCGCGCGCCGGGAATCGCGGCGTACGCCTCCTGCACGATCTTCAACCGCCCGTCGGCCAGCGCCTCCGGCCCGTAGATCGCGAACGTAAGATTCCACGATCCGAGCCCGCTCTCCCCCAACATTTTGCGCACCACGTCGTCCGGCACGACGCCCTCGCCCTGAAACCATTTCACTCGCGATCCCCTGCGCGAAATCAGCCGCACCGCGTTGCTGAGCACCGCCGTGTTCTGAATGATGTCCTCGCGCCGCAAACGCGCGGTGATATCCACAATCTTCTCGAGGTCGGACTCTCTCTCGAATCGAGCGTCGCACGGCACGAAGAAATCCGGCTGCGGCATCAGCCACATCCCCGCCTTCGTGACCACACCGAAGTTCGACTGCATGAACAGCCCGTCCACCGACGGCCCGTATCCCGGCTTGAACGCCTGCCACGTTTTTCCCCAGCTCAGCGCCCCCATGCCCGTGCGAATCACTTCGCCATTCGCAAGCACCACTTCCATGCCGCAAATCTTCTCCGCGTGATCGCCGTACGGCGTGTAGCCGATTCCGCGGTCCAGCGCGTTCCCGATCACGCTGCCCCACCCCAGCGCGGGCACCGATATCCAGAGCTTCAGTTTTCTCTCGCGGATGTATTCGTACAGATCGAAAAACGTTACGCCCGGCTCGATCACCGCATAGCAGAGCTCTTCGCTAACCTCGATGATCCTGTTCATGCGCCCGAGATCGAGCGTCACCGACCCGGACACTCTCGGCGCCGGACCGCCGTAACCGAGGTTCTTTCCCCGCGAGATCGTCCACAGCGGAATCTTCTGCTCGTTCGCTATTCTCAGAATCGCCTGAATCTCCTCCACCGACGCAGGCTTCACCGCCGCCGCGCTCGCGAACTCCGACGGATCGGCCGGCGCAAACGCGAACGGATCCCGATACTCCGCGAGTTGCCGCTCCTCGCGGATCACCCACTCCTCGCCGATCGCCCCTGCGAATCCCTTCAGCGCGCGCTCGAATTCAGCGCTCGACACGCCCGGCGGCAACACACTCAAGTCCAGCCTCCCTAGCGAAACTGCTGCGTCATCTCGCCCAGCTTGGCGAGCAACCCCGCATCGAGTGTGACGTCGAGCGCCGCAATCGTCGCGTCGAGCTGTTCCGGACGGCTCGCGCCGATGATCGGACTCGTAATCACCGGATTCGTGAGCACCCACGCCACCGCCATCGTCGCCAGCGGCAGGCCGGCTTCGTCCGCAAGCTTGTGCAGCGCGCCTACGGCGTCGAATACGCGCTCGTTCCAATAGCGGTCCCGGTAAAGCGTGCCGACGCGCCCGCCGTATCCGAACCGCGTGCCTTCTTCGGGCGGCTTCGTCCGGTCGTGCTTGCCCGTGAGCAATCCGCCCGCGATCGGGTTGAAGGGAATCACACCGATGCCCTCCTCGGCGCACAGCGGCAACAACTCGCGCTCGATCTCGCGGTAGAGCAGGTTGTAGCGCGGCTGCACCGAAACGAACCGCGCCAGCCCGCGCACGTCGCTGCGCCCCAGCGCCCGCGCCACCTGGTACGCCAGATAATTCGAGCAGCCGATGTACCGCACCTTCCCCGCGTGAACCAGATCGTCCAGCGCCCCCAGCGTTTCATCGGCCGTCACCTGCGGATCAAAGCCGTGGAGCTGGTAGAGGTCGATGTAATCCGTCCCCAGCCGCCGCAGCGACGCCTCGACCGCATCGAAAATGTGCCTCCGGTTGTTGCCCGAGTGGAACGGCTGCGGCCCGGTCGCGCCGAAGCATTTGGTGGCGATGACGAAATCGTGCCGTTTGCCGCGCATCCAGCGCCCTATGATCTCCTCGGTGCGCCCGGCCCTTTCGAGGCCGCCGCCCAGCGGGTAGACGTCCGAGCTGTCGAGAAACGTGATTCCCGCCGCCGACGCGCGATCGAGGATGGCGAACGACGTGGCGTCGTCACACTGGTAGCCGAACGTCATTGTGCCCAGGCACAACCGCGACACCTTTAACCCGGTATTCCCCAGCCTTACGTGTTGCACTTTCATGACTCCCTCTGGCCCGTCCAACCCGTGCCCGTGCGTCATCTCAAAAACTTAACGATACTCGCCGCGCTCCCTGGCGATGTCAAGTTGCTCGTGCCAATCGAACGGGAATGCTAAGATTCGCCGGTTCATTCTTCGAAAATCGGGGTTAATTAAGTAATGAGTGTCATCGTCACCGGGGCATCGGGAAGCTTCGGCCGTCAGGTCACGGAACTGCTGCTCGAAAAAGTGCCCGCGCCCGAGCTGATTCTGGTCACACGCAATCCTGCCGCGCTCGCGCAGCTTGCCGCACGTGGCGCGCAAGTGCGTGCGGGAGATTTCGACAAGCCGGAGACGCTCGTCAAAGCTTTCGCTGGCGGCGAAAAGATGCTCCTGATCAGCACCCTGGCCGTGGGCTCGCGTCGCCAGCATCAGCATCGTGCGGCGATCGAGGCTGCTGTGGCCGCCGGCGTTCAACACCTCATCTACACATCGAGCGCGGGAATTCATCCGAAGAACCCTTCGCTTGCCGTCGCCGACCATGTGGTCATAGAAGAGCTTTTGAGGCGTTGCGGCGCTGCCTTCACGATTCTGCGCGACAGCCAGTACGCCGAAGTCATCGCCACCATGCTCGGGCCGATGGCACTTCGTTCCGGAAAGTGGATCATGAGCGCGGGAGATGGCCGCATCGCCTTCGCATCCAAAAGGGATTGCGTTGCTTCCGCAGCCGCGGTGTTGACCTCACCCGGCCATGAGGGCGCCGTCTACGAAATCACTGGGCCCGAGCTGTACACCTTCCGCCAGGCAGCCGCGCTTGCATCGGAGCTTGGCGGGCGGCCAATCGAATACGTGACGGTCAGCGACGAGGAAAAGCTCGCGATCTTCGACGCGGCGGGCATCCCGCGTGAATACATCGACGGCATGGCGAACGACGATGGCACGGGAATATGGGGCAGCGACGAAATGGTCTCGTACGAACGCGCCATCCGCGAAGGCTATTTCTCCATCTGCTCGCACCACGTGCAGCTTCTGACCGGGCGCCCCGCACGTTCCTTGCGCGAAGTGTTTCTCGCGAATCTGGACGCGCTGAAAGCAAGCTGACACATCCCCTCCCTGGCCGTGCGCGCCGCCGCGGCAGCCGCCAAGAGCAAAGCGTCGTCATCTCGAGCGGAACGAGGGATCTCTCTTGGATTTTCCCATCCGCTTGCAGTATCTTGGATCTTCGCCGAAATTTTACGGGGAGGCATCTTCCAAATGGCCGATGAGAAGCAACAGGGCGCGCAGACCGTGCGCATGGTGAAGTGCGTCAAACTCGGCCGCGAACTCCCCGGCCTCGATCGTCCGCCCTGGAAGGGTGAAATCGGCAAGCGCGTCTACGAAAACGTCTCGAAGGAAGCCTGGGCGATGTGGGTCAATCACTCGAAGATGCTTCTGAACGAATTCCGCCTCAACCCGCTCGATCCCAACTCCCTGAAAATCATGGAAGAGCAGATGGAGCAGTTCTTCTTCGGCGACGGCGCCAAACTCCCCGAAGGCTACGTCCCCCCGAAGCACTAGCCGCCACGCTCCAAGACGCTTCCCCCCCACGCAGTCGGGAGCCCGCAGGACTCCGTTCTGTTTACGCTGAACCGCAGTCGCTATCCAATAAGGCGGCGGCTGCCGCAACATCCTCCTCCCGCACGCGAAGCTTGATGCCACCGATGGCGTTTGACAAGAACCAGTCGATTCGCACGACGTTCTCATCAAACAAGAAGCACTCAATCCCCGCCGAATCGAGGACACTCTTGGCTAGCCATGCTTCTTGTGCAGTCATGTATTGGCGTAGAGTCACGAGCCTCGACGAACCCTCATCAGCCGCTGGCGAATCACGCAGCGTGATTCCCAGACCTCGCCGCGACAACTCGGCCTTCAGCGTCTCTCACGCCACTTCCGTAAGCGACCATGCATCGTCCGCGAGCTTTTCCAGTTCGCCTTCGCTCATTCCCACATAGACTTGAGCCAGCCGCTGCCGCTCTTTTTCCGAATCAATGGTTGTCACGTTGCCCGCAATATACGTGAGACGAACCTGTAGTCCAAACAAAGTCCACAGGCCCTCGTGCTTGACAACCGCTCCCCCGCGCCTAACATGCATGCCATGAACTTCTCGGCCAAGACGAAAGCGCGCACCAGCGGGCCACTCGAATATCGCTTGCCGCGAGAGGGTTATGTAGCGGCCGATCCGTCCCAACCTTTTGGGACAGATCGGGCAGCCTCTGCCCACCTCGAATCGGCGCCGGGCCCCATGCGAGCGGGAGTGTCCAGCCTCCGGAATCTAATCGTCACACCGTGCCGATTAAATTCCCGGCTAACTCATTGCAAACAAAGGGTAGGCAGCCGTTCTAATCGTCACAAAAACGCGCCGCCGCCGCGCGTGTGGGTTAGAATATCTGGTTCGCCCAAAGGAGAATTCGCTCTCATATGACTGCTTCCTCGAAAAATTCTTTCTCGACCCGCGCCACGCTCCGCGTCGGCGGCGATTCGTTCGAAATCTATCGCCTGGACAAGCTCGCATCCGCCAGGGTCGGCAACGTCGCGCGCCTTCCGTTTTCGCTGAAGGTTCTGCTCGAAAACCTTCTCCGCCACGAGGACGAACACTTCGTCCACGCGGACGACATTCGCGCCCTCGCCGCCTGGGACCCCACGTCTTCCGCGGGCGCCACGGAAAAAGAAGTCTCCTTCATGCCCGCGCGCGTCCTGCTCCAGGATTTCACCGGCGTTCCGGCTGTGGTCGATCTCGCCGCGATGCGCGACGCCATCCGCAGTCTCGGCGGCGATCCGACAAAAATCAATCCGCTGCTCCCCGCCGAACTGGTAATCGACCACTCGGTCCAGGTCGACAAATTCGGCACGGCGAACGCCTTCGCCTTCAACGCCGACGTCGAAATGCAGCGCAATATCGAGCGCTACGCCTTTCTTCGCTGGGGCCAAAAAGGTCTTCGTAACTTCAAAGTCGTCCCGCCGGACACGGGCATCTGCCATCAGGTGAATCTCGAATATCTCGCGCGCGTCGTCTTCAGCGAACAGCAGGACGGCAAGCGCTTCGCGTTCCCCGATTCGCTCGTCGGCACCGACTCGCACACCACCATGGTCAACGGCCTCGGCGTTTTCGGCTGGGGCGTCGGCGGGATCGAAGCGGAGGCCGCTATGCTCGGCCAGCCGCTTTCGATGCTGATTCCCGCGGTCGTCGGCTTCAAGCTCCACGGCCGCCTGCCCGAGGGCGCCACTGCGACCGACCTCGTTCTCACGGTCACGCAGATGCTGCGCAAAAAGGGTGTCGTCGGAAAGTTCGTCGAATTCTACGGCACGGGGCTTTCGAGCCTCACGCTGCCCGACCGCGCCACGATCGCCAACATGGCGCCCGAATACGGCGCAACGATGGGCTTTTTCCCCGTCGATTCCGAGACGCTCTCGTATCTCCGCTTCACCGCACGCGGCGAGGACCAGGTCAAGCTCGTCGAAGCCTACTCGAAGGAGCAGGGCCTCTTCCGCACCGACCACACGCCCGACCCGATCTTCTCGGATACGCTTGAGCTCGACCTAGCGACCGTTGTGCCGACCATGGCCGGACCCAAGCGCCCGCAGGATAGCGTGCCGCTCACGCAGGCGAAGTCCGCCTTCGAGAAATCGCTCACCGAGCCGCCGAAGCGCGCGAGCGTGCAGAACAACGGCGACAAATTTGAGCTGGCCGACGGCTCCGTTGTGATCGCCGCCATCACGAGCTGCACGAACACTTCGAATCCTTCGCTGATGCTCGGCGCCGGCCTGCTGGCGAAAAAGGCCGTGGAGCGCGGCCTGAGCGTGAAGCCCTGGGTGAAGACCAGTTTCGCGCCCGGCTCGAAGGTCGTCACCGACTACATCGAAAAGGCCGGCCTGTGGCCCTATCTCAACGAGCTGCGCTTCAACCTCGTCGGCTACGGCTGCACCACCTGCATCGGCAATAGCGGCCCGCTCGCCGAATCGATTGGCAAGGCCATCAAGGACAATAATCTCGTCGCCGTTTCCGTCCTCAGCGGCAACCGCAATTTCGAGGGCCGCATCAACCCGCTCTGCCGCGCGAACTATCTCGCTTCGCCGCCGCTCGTCGTGGCCTACGCGCTCGCGGGGCGCATGGATCTCGATATCGTCAACGAGCCGATCGGCAAGGACAAATCCGGCGACGCCGTCTACCTGCGCGATATCTGGCCCACGCCGCAGGAAGTCGAGTCCACGATGCGCAATTCTGTCACGAGCGAAATGTTCCGCAAGGAGTATGCGGACGTCTTTGCCGGAGACGAGCACTGGCGCGCGCTGCCCGTCCCCGAAGGCGACCTCTACGCCTGGGACGACAAATCGACCTACATCAAGAATCCACCCTATTTCGAAGGAATGGCAGTCAAGCCCGGCGCGATCTCCGATCTCCACGGCGTGCGCGCCCTCGCCGTCCTCGGCGACAGCATCACGACGGATCACATCTCGCCGGCGGGATCGATCCAGCCGGACGGCCCTGCGGGAAAATATCTGATCGCGCACGGCGTCCAGCCGAAGGATTTCAACTCCTACGGCGCGCGCCGCGGCAATCACGAAGTCATGATGCGCGGGACGTTCGCGAACATCCGCCTGCGCAACCAGCTCGCGCCCGGCACCGAAGGCGGCTGGACGGTCCATCAGCCCGGCGGCGAGCAGTTGTCGATCTACGACGCGGCGATGAAGTATCGTGAGGAGGGCGTGCCGCTCCTCGTCATCGCCGGCAAGGAATACGGCTCGGGCTCGTCACGCGACTGGGCTGCCAAGGGAACGATTCTCCTCGGTGTCCGCGTGGTGCTCGCGGAGAGCTTCGAACGCATCCATCGCAGCAACCTCGTCGGGATGGGCGTGCTGCCGCTCGAGTTCCTCCCCGGCGAAAATGCCAAGTCTCTCGGCTTGACCGGCCTCGAAATCTTCGATTTCGAGGGCCTCGCCCAGAATTTCGAGCCGCGCAAGAAGATCAAAGTCCGCGCGCGCGACGCTCACGGCAAGGAAAAGAACTTCACGGCTCTGGCGCGCGTGGACACTCCCTTCGAAGTCGCCTACTATCAGCACGGGGGGATCCTCCAGTACGTCCTCCGCCAGATGCTCTAGCCGCAAAACCAATCCAGTGCGCTGCAAAAAATGCCCTTGACGGCCAGTGCCGTGATTGGCAACATCTCCGGCACGCCAAACGGCACGCTCGTCCCTGGCCGTGCGCAAAGCTCCTCTTCTTCTCCTCCTTTGCGCGGGCGACGACAAATAATGCTTGGGGCTTGGTCAGCCACCCAGAGGCGCCATGCGAAACCAGTCCATCCCTCGCCGCGGCTTTTTGTTGGCCGCACTACTCATCGTGCTCATTCCTTCGTTTGCTTCCGCGCAGACGAGCAACGTCCCGCCGCGCATCACTGCCGCGATTGACGAAGCAAACCTGACGACTCTGCGGGGCAATACGCACCCGCTCGCGCGCCCGGAGTTCGACCGCGGCGCGGCGCCGCTTTCGCTTCCGATGCAGCGCATGCTGCTCGTTCTGAAGCGCAGTGCTCAACAGGAGACCGCGCTCGACGCATTCCTTGACCAGCAGCAGGATAAGTCTTCGCCCAACTATCATCATTGGCTCACTCCACAACAGTTCGGCCAGCAGTTCGGCCCCGCCGACGCTGATATTCAGACGATCACAGCGTGGCTGCTCTCGCGCGGCTTCACGGTGAATCGCGTCTCGAACGGCCGCACCGTGATCGAGTTTTCCGGCACCGCCGCGCAGGTGCGCGACGCCTTCCGCACGGAGATACACAAGTACGCCGTGAACGGCGAAGACCACTGGGCCAACGCGAGCGACCCGCAGATCCCCACGGCGCTCACCCCCGTCGTCGCCGGTATCGACACGCTTTACAATTTTCCGCGGCATGCGATGCACCATGTGGATGGCGTCGTCTCGAGATCGAAGGACACAGGTAAGCTGCAATCAGCCAGCCCGTTGTTCTCGCTCGGCGGCACGTGCGGCGTGCCCGGAGTGAGTTGTTACGGTCTTGGTCCGTACGACTTCGCGACAATTTATAACGTTCTTCCACTGTGGACTGCCAATCCTGCCACGGATGGCACAGGCCAAACGATCGCCATCGTGGCTGAGACCGACATCTCCCTTCAGGATATACGCAGCTTTCGAAGCTATTTCGGGTTGCCCCCGAGCGATCCGAACATCGTCCTCGACGGTCCTGATCCCGGCACGGTCCCAGGCGATGAAACGGAATCCGACCTCGACGTTGAATGGGCAGGCGCGGTTGCCAAGGGCGCGACGATCGACTTTGTAATCTCGCAAACGACGGAAGTAAGTCTTGGCGTGGATCTATCCGCGCAGTATGTGGTGGATAACAATCTGGCTCCGATCCTCAGCGAAAGCTATGGGATTTGCGAGCTCTTCCTGGGGTCGGCCGGGAATCAATTCTACAATCAGCTCTGGCAGCAAGCCTCTGCTCAGGGGATCACAGCGCTTGTCGCGACGGGCGACAGCGGCTCGGCCGTCTGCGATCGAAACGCGGGGACGCAAGGCGCGGCAGAGCTTGGCCTGTCCGTTAGTGGCATCTCGTCCACGCCATACAACGTGGCAGTTGGAGGCACGGATTTCAACGACCTGACGAATCCAGGCACCTACTGGAACTCTGTGAATTCCGTTCCTCCCGGCAGTCCCGCCGGAACGCCCGCTACCTTCTCCGCCCTTTCCTATATCCCCGAAACCACCTGGAACGATTCCTGTACGAATGCAGTGTTCGGGAATCTTCTTGGCTTCAGCCAAAATGCTGAGACCAACTGCAATAACACCCAGTTGATCAACGCGGGGTTCGTGACGGCTGTCGGCGCCTCTGGAGGAAAGAGCAATTGCACGACGTATGACGGCACAAACCCCTTGTCCTGCACGGGGGGCTATTCCAAACCCACGTGGCAGACGGGCGCCGACGTGCCCAATGATCAAAAGCGCGATCTCCCGGACGTTTCGTTGTTTGCTGCGTCGGGCTCGCCTTCAGGAGCCTTTTACCTGATCTGCGAGGCCGACGTTCTTCAGCCTGGCGAAACGTCGTGCGATTCAGCTGACCCGAACACCTACTTTTTCGGCGTCGGCGGTACATCCGCTTCTACTCCAGCGTTTGCAGGCATCATGGCACTCGTCGATCAGAAGACAGGCGCGCGCCAGGGGAACGCCAACTACATTCTCTATCCACTGGCTGCACAGCCGGGAGCGAGCTGCAATTCGAGCAATGGGGTGGGAACGAACTGCGTCTTCTACGACGTAACGAACGGGACAATCTCGATGCCCTGTGCCTCAGGCAGTCCAAACTGCAACGTTTCAATTCCCGGCGATCAGGTCGGCCTGCTTTTCGCAAACAACGCGCCCGCGTACAACACGACCACCGGCTACGACTTGGCCACCGGTCTGGGCTCGGTCAATGCAGCGAATTTGGTCAGCAAGTGGACAACATTTGGAGTTTCGCTGAAGCACTCCTCAACATCGCTGACGCTCAACTCCGGCCACACGGTCAATATCACGCACGGCCAGTCCGTTGGCTTCACTGCCAGTGTTGCACCGGTTGCTCCAGCAACCGGCACGCCGACGGGTAATCTTTCTCTGGTCGCCAACACAGGCCCGAACGGGCAGGATGGCGTGCAGGGCTTTCAGCTGAACAGCGGCTCTGTAACGTCAACGACCAACGTTCTACCAGGGGGCAGCTACACCGTCACAGCTCATTACCCGGGCGACGGCACGTTTGCCGCGAGCGACTCGACACCGCCGGTTGCCGTGAACGTCGCGCCGGAGGCAAGCCAGTCGAATATCGCCTTCGAGCTTTTCAACCCTTCGACGGGCTTGCAGACGAACCCAAATGCCACGACAGCGCAGTACGGCTCGCTTGAACTATTGCGGATGAACATCACGAGTCAATCTGGGGATACATGCGCCCAGAACGCGCCGGGGCAGTTGGGATGCCCCACCGGGAGCGTGACGGTAACGAACAACGGCGCGCCTCTCGATCTGGGAACCTACCAACTCAATAGCCTAGGCTATGCGGAGGATCAATCCGTCCAGCTCCCCGGCGGCACAAACTCGCTGAAAGTGAACTACCCCGGCGACAATAGCTTCACAGGAAGCAATGAGACCGCCACGATCACGATAACCAAGGATCCCACCAGTACTAACGTTACGGGTCCCGCTAATGGGGTCCTAGGTTCTTTTGTTCCTTTGACGGCGTTTGTGAACGGCAGCGGCCTCGGCATCGCTCCGACCGGGCAGGTCACTTTCTTTTCGGGCAGCACCCAACTTGGAAACCCGGCCACCGTGTCCGGCACGGGCGGGGGTTTTAGCAGTAACCCGAACGCGGTCGCATCCATCGACGCGTCTCAATTGACCCTCGGCAACAACTCCATTACCGCTAGTTACAGCGGAGACGGGAACTACGCGGCGTCGACTTCGGCGGCAGCCAACGTAGACGTTCAGATTGTAACGACCCTTGCCCTCAGGTCCTCGAATCTCACGATCACCCACGGCACGAGCGTGACGTTCACCGCAACGGTGACCCCCACACAGGCGGGCGGACCGGGACCGACGGGCGCGGTCACTTTCGGCGACAGTTTCGGAACCCTTGGCACTGCTCCTCTGACGAACGGCCAGGCGCAGTTCACGACTTCCTCGCTCCCCGGCGGCGGACTGATCGAAATTTTCGCGAGCTACAGCGGCGATGTGAACTACGGCTTTAGCCAAACCAATCTGGTAGAAACGGTGAACCTGCTTGCCACGACGACGGCGGTGACGACCTCAAGTTCCACGATCCAGCAAGGATCGAGCGTTACCCTCACCGCGACAGTGGCTCCCGTTCAGAGCGGCGGTCCCGCCCTTACTGGCACGGCGCAGTTCTTCTACGCTTTCAGCCCCCAAGGCAGCGATACCTTCATCGGAAGTCCGGTATCGCTATCCAACGGACAGGCGCAGATCCAAACCAGCTCGCTGCCGGCAAATATTCAGCTAGTGGGGGCCTCCTATAGCGGCGACAGCAACTACGCGAGTTCCAACGCGACGGTGGCCGAAAGTGTTACTCCCGCACCAACGTTCACGGTGACGGCGAATCCCACAACGGTGAGCGTCGCCGCTCCCGGACAATCGGGATCGACGACTCTGACGTTCACGGCGCAAAACGGGTTCAGCAGCAACGGCAATGTCACCGTCGCGCCAACGTGTTCCGGTTTGCCGTTGGAAACAAGCTGCAGCATTAGCGGGCAAATTAACCTCGCGACGAACGGCACTACCACGGCCACGCTCATGTTCCAGACGACCGCGCCGTCGGCCGCGATCCCGGCGTCTCGAAACCGGCCGAATATTTTCGGCTGGCGGATAACCATTGGCGTGCCGGCGCTCGTGTGCCTGTTGTCCATCACTTTCTTGACGCTTCGCTACCGCGGCAGGCAGCGGCGATGGAACTTCGCGGTCGTGTTCACGGCTCTCGTCCTGCTCGCGGTCAGCGCCGGGTGCGGCGGTGGTGGAGGTGGCGGGGGCGGCGGTACAGGCGGCGGCGTCCAGAATCCAGGCACGCCCGTCGGTCAGTCCGCGATTTCGGTTACGCTGACGATCAACGGCGTGACGCAAACGCTCTCGAACCTGACGCTCAATGTACAGTAGCGGAAAATCGCGCGGCGTCATGCCCGGGAGACAGTAGCTTCGGTAGCAGCGCGTCCGCCACTGACTCGGTAACCATCGCGCCAGCCCCAACGACAATCAGTCTGGCGGCAGAATTGGCTCGGTACCCGTCACCGGTCCGAACTGCAAACAGGTTTCGCCCAAGCCCATGCCATCTTGTCGATAACCACCTGCCGTTAGGGCAAAATAGCATCCGCGGTGTATCCGGGAGATCCGAACCATGCGGCATCGAGTCCGTCGAGCCCAGTAACAATCACGGTGCTTTCCCCGACGACAACGACGGTCACGGTCTCACCGGGCACCATGATTTTTCAGGGGCAGGGCGACGTGACGTTCACGGCAACCGTAACGACGCAGGGCAGCAGTCCTGTCACAGGGACGGTGCAATTCACCGTGAACGGCGTCAATGCAACCTCCTCTCCTACCCCGCTGTCTAACGGCCAGGCGCGGTTCATGCTAGGCCTCGCGCAAGGAACACCGACGGTAGGTGCAATTTATAGCGGAGACAGCAATCATGCAGGCTCCTCCGGCTCCATCGTGGAAACCGTGAACGTGGCCTACGCCGTGGCCGTGAATCCGACGACGATCGATATCAGCGCGCCCGGACAATCGGGATCGACGACGCTGATGTTCACGGCGCAGAACGGATTCAGCAGCGGCGGTACGGTTACGGTCACGCCCGTATGCCCGCACCTGCCGTCGGAGACGAGTTGCGACCTCACTTCATTTAACCTCCCGACGAACGGAACAGCGGGCGCCACGCTCACGTTCTTCACGACGGCGCCGTCGGCCGTAATTCCCGCGCCACGCAATCGACCCAATACTTTCGGCTGGCCGACGCTAACCACAACGATGGCGATTATTTTCCTGCTGTGGATGTCCCTATTGCTGCGCTGGAGCGGCCGGAAGCAGCGTCGCCGGGACTTCGCATTCACCTTGATGGCCTTCGTCCTGCTCGCCGTGAGCGCGGGATGCGGAGGTGGCGGCGGTGCGGGCGGGGGCGTCCAGAATCCAGGCACGCCACCGGGGCAATACTCCATTCCCGTCACGCTGACGATCAACGGAGTGACTCAGACGCTTCCGAATTTGACGCTGAACGTGCAGTAGCGGAAAATCAGACGCCGTCGTATCTTCGAGGTTGATGCCTCTCGCTTCGATTCTGCCCCCGGTTCCGACCGGCGCGGAGCTGACGGCGCTGCTGGTTGTCGTCTGCTTCTCGGCGGGGCTGAACGTCTACGCCACGGTCGCGATGCTCGGCCTGCTGAGCCGCGTGCAAGTTCTCACGCTGCCGCCTTCCCTGCATCTCGTCGAAAACTGGTACGTGATCGCCGCAGGCGGCGCGCTGTTCCTAGTCGAATTCATCGGCGACAAGATTCCGCTCTTCGACCTGCTCTGGAACGCCATGCACACGTTCGTGCGCGTCCCGGTGGCGGCCCTGCTCACCTATGCCGCGACGGCGCAATTGCCCGAGTGGGAGCGGCTGGCGGCGACGCTGCTCGGGGCATCGATCGCGCTCGCCGCGCACGGCGGGAAGACGGCGGCGCGGGCGGCTGTCGCGCATTCTCCCGAGCCCTTCTCCAATATCGCGCTCAGCCTGAGCGAGGATGCGACGGTGGTATTCCTGATGTGGTTCGCGACGAAGCACGCTTATGTTGCTGCGGCCATCGTAGTGGCATTGCTCGCGATCATCGCGATCATGATCCGGGCGGTCGCGCGCGCGATGCGCGATCTATTCGGCGGCGCGGAAAACGCTCTCGTCAAGAGCGGCCAAGCGCCTTCCACGTGAGCGCGTGCCGGCGCGGGACGGCTATCAGTTCTTTTTCTTGCCGAAAAGGCCGCCGAGGATTCCCTGCGCGGCGCCCGAGGCTGAACTGCCCGAATTGCCGCTGATACCCTTGACCATATTGCCCATGTTCCCGGCCATGCCGGAAAGATCGGGAAGGAAGACGGGGTTCGATGTGGTACCGGTAATCTTGAACGGGATGCCGCCCTGAGAGCCCTTGCCGCCGCCCGTAATGCTCGAGAGCGCGGAAGTGACCGTGCCGATTCCGCCAGCGAGCTTCGCAACCATCTTGCAGTCAAGTTGCTGGCTCGCGCTGACATTTGCGTTGCCTGTAATCGTCCCGATCGACGGCGCGACGAGATTTAGGTTGCTTGCCTGCGTTCCGCTGGGATCGACGTGCAGGTTGGCGCTCAGCGTCTGAATTTCGGTATCCGATCCGCTACCTCCGCCTCCAAGCCCAGTGAAGGATGAAAGCGCTCCAAGCTTCGATTTGAGGTTGAAGCCGGAGAGCTTGCCGTTCGAAAGGTTCACTGGCCCCGCGATCACGAGTTTATCCACCGGGCCGCTGATGGAGAGATTCAAATCAAGGCTGCCGGCGGTGAGCGACGCTCCGGAGGGCAGCGTGACCCCGGCGGCCGGCAGCACACCTTCGAGGTCCGAAACGGGCATGCCCTGGCCGTTGAGCTTCATCTGGACACTGGTCGTCGTGCCGGCCGTGTCGTACGTACCGGTGAGATGCGCGGCGGCCTTGCCAATGTGGACGTCGCCCTGCTTGAGGCTGCCTGTTTCCTTCTTCAAATCGTAAGCCGTCTCGTAATCGACGTCCAGCGGGACGGTCGAGGGCGAACCGCCCGCGACGGCCTTAATCTTGTTCGCTTTCACCGTCCCCTTTGACGTCATTTCGTGGCCGTCGGACGCGAGAGCGCCGGTGAAGTCAATCAGCCCGGCGAGGCCCGTTGATGAATCGACGAATCCCGTCGAGGCGAGATCGAGATGCTGGACGTCGATCGTGGCGCTGAGAGGCGTGAGCGCGGAGTCATCAGGATTGATTGGGCCGGCCGTTCCGTCAACCTTTACCGAGCCGTCCCCCGGCGTCTTCGCCGAGAATTTGAACGGAAACTGTGAAGTGTAGGAAACGTCGGAGGCCTCGAGATTCACATCCTGATAGGTTTGCGTCTTGCCACGCGCACCGGTCGTGCCCACCATCATCGTGCCGTTCACAATCTTCAACTCGGCAACCGACAGGGCGGCGGCCGACGACGAACTCGACGAAGGGGCGCTGCTGCTCGCTCCGCTCTGGCCGAGGCTCGAAAAATTCCATTTGCCCGAGGGTGAGCGCAGGAGCGAGACCTGCGGATCGGTCACGGTGAACGAGCGCACCTCGAGCTTCTTCGAAAAGATGAGCGGGATCAGCGCCACGCCGGCCGTGAGCCGCTTCGCCTGTAAGAAGGGCGTGTTGCTGAAGGCGGGATCGTCCGCGATCACGAGGTTGTCCACCGTGACGCCGCCGGAGAAAATCGAAAGTCCGATGTTCCCGATTTCAACCTTGCGGCCGAGTGCGCCCGTCAGATCGGTCTCGAGGGTGGGCTTGAACCGGTTCACGTCGATGACGAACGGCACCGCGATAACAATCAGGATCAGTACGACGATAATGATTCCCAGGATCGTGAGCAGTTTTTTCATGGCGGCCTCCAGCGAAAGACTTCAAAGGGGTGCGCGCAGATCGGGTTTAGGGGCCCTGTACACCCGTATCATACTCTCGCGCTACGCGAGGATGCGAGGCAGGTTCGCGCTGCCCCGGCGGGCCCGCTAAGGCTTCGAAAGCATGTCCGCCTTGCCTGTTGCCATGTCCACCGGAAAGGATACGTGTTCTTGGACGATCAGCCACTTTCCGTTGATCTTGCGATAGACGTCCGTAACACGAACAACGCCGGTCGTGTGGGAACCGTCTTTCGCGGTGAAATGGGCGGTCTGGATATTGTGTCCGTAGGCGACCGGCCCGACGACCGTGATGCTCTGCTCCGAAATCATGACGGAGAGCGGGCCGGGATAAGCGGAGAACAGGCCCTCCCAATCCCTCTTGTAGGCGTCCCAACTCGGGTATTCGCGCGGAGGTATGGCGTCGAAGACGAACAAGCCCTTGCCGGGCGCGTAGCACGCCATGACGCCCTTTAGGTCCTTGGCATTGAAGGCATCGCTGAAGCTTTGCTCGAGCGCTTCGATGGCTGCTTTGTCGTCCGCGGGCGCCGCGGCCTGTGCATGTGTCTTGAAAGCGGCGACGGACGCGCACAGTGCGACGAGCATAACGGTAATAAGAATCAGGGGCTTCCGCATTCTCAGTGTCTCCTTTGCCGTGAGTCTATCGGGCCTGCGTGGGGCGAGAGACTAGCGCGGGAAGCAAACGGGTGTCAAGGTCTCGGGCGGTTGCGGCGTCAAGTCGCCGGGAAGATTGGCTGGGAGGCCTGGATTCGGCAGCAGCAAATTCCAAGAAGCAGCACAACTGAGGAAAGGTCGCCTCTGCGGAACCGGTTCTCCCGAATGATCGAACGCCTGCCAGTTGAGCCGCTTCAAGCGCCGAGTTCGAGATCGTCAAACCGCCGCCACTTATAAACTGCGATGGACACAATCCAACTCACGGCAAAGAGTCCCACGATGAAATAGCCGAGCGTGCCGAAATTATCGTTGAGCCTGGCGACTTCGTCCCAGAATCTTCCTTTGCAATGAAAATTCCCAGCCAACAATCCGAGAGCTTCGATCCCCCCGACCACTAGCGCGACGATTACCGAGATGCACGTGATGGTCATGTTGTAATAGAGTTTGCGAATGGGCTTTACAAACGCCCAGCCGTACGCACCCAACATCAGTATGTTGTCCGTGGAATCGACGAGGGACATCCCCGCGGCAAAGAGTGTCGGAAATACAAGAATCGACCAGAGCGACAAGCCCTTGGATGCTTCCGCAGCGGAAATACCCAATAGACCAATCTCCGTAGCCGTATCAAATCCCAGCCCAAACAAAACGCCTAGCGGATACATATGCCAACTGCTGCTGATCATCCCGAACATGGGCCGGAATATCCGGGCAAGAAATCCTCGATTGCCGAGAAGCAAGTCGAAATCTTCCTCAACGTAGGGCTCGCCCCGGCGAACCCTGACGAACGCCTGAAAGATTGAGCGCAGAATGATCAGATTCACAAGCGCGATGGCAAACAGGAAAAATGCCGACACCAGTGTCCCGACGATGCTTCCGATGCTCCTTATCGCGTCCAGGCGATGTTGCAACGCCAGAGCTGCCCCGGCAATCGCTGCTGCCCCGAGCACGACTATGGTCGAATGTCCCAGCGAGAACATGAATCCAACCGCGACGGGACGCTTACCTTCCTGCATCAACTTGCGCGTCACGTTGTCGATGGCGGCGATATGATCCGCATCGACGGCATGCCGCAGGCCAAAGCTGTAGGCGAGAAGGGCTGTACCCAGAAGCACGGGGTAATGGTGCAGGGCGAGGCCCGCCCAAAGCCACGCCGCCAGATTGAACGTCAGCAAGACGCCATATATGCCAATTATCTTGCCGCGTAGATTGCCGGCCGCATCGTCAAACAGAGCATTCAGTCTAGGTCGCATCGCAACCTTTCCTCGAGTGGGAAACTTGGGTTTCAGTACGGGCGCTATGTGCTGCGACGAGCGCCTGTCCGAGGCTAAGACCGCCGTCGCCCGTGGGAACTTCGGAGTGAGTGAAAACTTCAAAGCCGCGGGATTCCAGCTTGGGAATCAAGTGTTCGAACACAAGCAGGTTGTTGAACGTACCGCCGCTCAGGCAGATCCTGTTGATCGACGATTCTTCACGCAGCAAGCACGCGAGACGAACGAGAGTTTCAACGAGTCCGTTGTGGAATCGGCGGCTGATTGTTTCCGTGCACACCTTCCTGCGAAGATCCTCGACGATGGCGCCGAATAATGGAGAGGGGTCGATCTGCCAGCGTGCGTCCTGGCGATGAATGGCGAGGGGATAGCCGCCGGTCTCACTCGACGGCCGTGCAACCATTTCCAGCTCAATGGCGGCCTGCGCTTCGTAGCTTACTTCTTGCCGAATTCCAATTAGGGCGGCGACGGCATCGAACAATCGCCCGCAACTCGAGGTCAGGGGAGAATTTACCCGATGAGTCATCATGCGCAGAATCAACTCCGCCTTCCCGCGTTCGAGCTCTCGGACGAAGGGAATATCCAGGCCAAGGAAATCCTCGCCAAAAGTTTGCGCCAAATAGCTCACCGCCATGCGCCAGGGTTCACGAATTGCCGCCGCGCCTCCGGGAAGCGGCGCGTAGGCGAAATGCGCGGCGCGCTCGAAACTTGCATACCCCGCGAGCAGCGCTTCGCCGCCCCAGATCTGCCCGTCGGTGCCATAGCCGGTGCCGTCCAGGGCTAGCCCAATAACCTGTCCATCGATTCGGTTCTCCGCCATGCACGCAGCGATGTGCGCATGGTGATGCTGCACACCTACGAGACGCACCCCTTTCTGCGTCAAGGCCCATTTGGTCGACAAATAATCCGGATGAAGATCATGCGCGATAACTTCCGGTTCGATTTCAAGAATCTTCGAAAGATATGTGACGGCATCGCGGAAGAAATCGAAACTCTCGATGTTTTCGAGGTCACCAATGTGCTGGCTCAGGAATGCGAGGTTGCGGCGCGTGAGGCAAATCGTATTTTTCAGTTCGCCCCCGACCGCAAGAATCTGTGGAAGTTCCTTGTGCAATCGCACAGGCGCCGGCACGTAGCCCCGCGACCGCCGTATCTGTCGCAGCCTCCCGGCCGAAAGACGAATCACCGAATCGTCGCAACGAAGAAGAATTTCTCGGTCGTGCACAAGAAAGAAGTCGGCGATGCTCCCTAGCCGATCGACCGCCTCGCGGTTGTCAATCGCAATCGGCTCTTCACTCAGGTTTCCACTCGTCATGACCAACGCGGTGAACCTGCCTGCTGCAAAGAGCAGGTGGTGCAGCGGAGTATATGGCAGGAACAGCCCGAGGTCACGCTGGTTCGGTGCCACGGCGTCAGCGATTGCAGTGCCTTTCGTTTTTGGCAGCAGCACGATGGGTCGCTGCCGGCTGCTCAGAAGTCTCCGTGCTTCCGCATCGATCCCGCAAAATCGACCGGCGGCTTCCAGATCGCGCACCATTACGGCAAACGGCTTTTCAACGCGCCGCTTGCGCTGGCGCAGCCGTTCAACTGCGGCTGAGTTCATGGCATCTACCGCGAAGTGGAATCCTCCGAGTCCCTTGACAGCGAGTATCTTGCCCAACCGGAGGCGCTCGACAGCCGCCTCGATGGGATCAAGTGCTTTCATCGGGTGGCCTTGGGCATTCCATAGTTTGAGTTGGGGGCCGCATTCCCAACAGGCATTCGGCTGCGCATGGAAACGGCGGCTTCGCGGGTCCTCATATTCCGCGCGGCATTTGTCGCACATCGGAAATGTGGACATCGAAGTGCGCGGCCGGTCGTAGGGAATGTCCCGCGTGATGGTGAAGCGCGGCCCGCAATTCGTGCAATTAATGAAAGGATAGAGATGCCGCCGGTCCTGAGGGTCGAATAACTCGCGAAGACAGTCCTCGCAGACTGCCACGTCCGGAGAGATCAACGCACTAGCGTGCTCGCCGGTATGGCTGGACAGAATTTCAAAGCACCGATCCGGCTTGCATGCCATCTCGCGAACCAACACGTGGGAAATCTGTGCAAGCGGCGGTGCCTCCTCCGGAAGGCGCGAGACGAAATCCTCGACCTGGTCCGGCGGGCCCTGAATTTCGATGGTGACTCCCGCTGGCGTGTTGCTGATGTTTCCACCGAGGTTTCGATCCGTCGCGAGCCGATAGACGTATGGCCGAAATCCGACTCCCTGTACGATCCCGGCGACTTGGATTTCCTTGCGGACTTGCATGGCGCTTCAAAAGGCGGGCGCAGCCGCGCGCAAGCTCTCCCGCTTACGATCCAGCCAGGCGAGCCATTCCGTCATTCCTTCGCGCGTCTGGCAGGATACTCGGACAATGTCCATGTCCCGGTGGACGCGGCGCGAATTCTCTTCGGCGGCAGCGATATCGAATGGCACATAGGGCAGCAGGTCGATCTTGTTCAGAATCAGTAGCTCCGATTTGAAAAAAATCGAGGGGTATTTGAGCGGCTTGTCCTCTCCTTCCGTGACACTGAGAACGACCAGTTTTGCAGCCTCACCCAAATCGTAGCTCGACGGGCAGACGAGGTTTCCGACGTTTTCGATCAACAACAGGTCGATATCTTCCAAGCGCCAGTCCAGAAGCGCCCTTTCGATCATCCGGGCATCCAGATGGCACGTTCCGCCCGTCGTAATTTGCTTCACCGGAAAACCGAATCGCGCGAGCCGTTTCGCGTCGTTTTCCGTCTGGATGTCCCCGGTGAGAACTGCCACACGCTCGCTGCGGTCGAAGCTTTCGAGGGTGCGTTCGAGCAGGCTGGTTTTCCCAGATCCTGGCGAGCTAATCAGGTTGAGACACAGGATATTGTGTTCGGCAAAGCGCGCCCGCAAGCCGGCGGCAATGCGGTCATTTTCGCTCAAGACTTTACGTTCCAGCGGCACGCGCTCCATTTTCGACCTCCAGGTAGGCGAGCTCGAGTTCGTCGCCTCCCAAGAATTGTGATTCCGTCACGCCGCACTCCGGACACACCGAATCTTCTCTGGCTGCGGCGTACGAGTGCCCACAGGCCCGGCATTGATAGCGGCGCGGGCAGTATTCAATCTCGAGCGCAAGTGGCTCCAACTCCGTCCCGCGCACAAGGGCTTCAAAACAAAAGCTCATGGCATCCGGGTCAACGCCCGCGAGTTCGCCGATCCGCACCCCCACTTTGTAGATGTGGCCACCCGGGAAGCGACGTGTTTCCGCGCGAATCGCATCGAGCACCGAATTGGCAATTCCCATTTCGTGCATCGGGCTGCCCTCAGCAGATTCTCGGCAATTGGTCGCCGGAGAGCAGATCGACGATCCGCGATGTTCCCAACCGGGTTCGCAGCGTGACCATCCGTCGGTGAGAATCCGTGACCGTTCCGATCATCCGTGCGTTGCGGCCCAGCGGGTGCCGGTGCATTGCGTCGAGAATCCTTTCGGCCGCCGTGGGCTCAACAATCGCGAGCAGCTTGCCTTCGTTTGCCACGTACAGCGGATCGAGTCCTAACATCTCGCATGCGCCTTGGACTTCCTCCCGGATCGGGATCGCGTTCTCTTCGAGCTCAATCCCCACGCGCGACCGGGCCGCAATCTCGTTCAAAGAACTCGACAGGCCGCCGCGCGTTGGGTCACGGAGACAACGAATTTCAGAACTCGCGCGAAGCATCTCGGCAACAAGAATGTGCAGCGCCGCCGTGTCGCTCGCGATGGCACTTTCGAATTCGAGGCCTTCCCGCTGGGACAGTATGGTGATCCCATGGTCTCCAATGGTCCCGCTCAGCAGCACGCGATCTCCTGGGCGTGCCTGATCGGCGGAAAGCCGCACTGAGGGCGAGACGAGTCCAATTCCCGAGGTGTTGACAAACAATCCGTCGCCGCTTCCCTTTTCCACTACTTTTGTGTCTCCCGTGACGACAACAACGCCCGCAAGAGCGGCAGCGACGCGAATGGATTCCATAACCCGGCGGAGAATATCGAATGGAAGCCCTTCTTCGAGGATGAGTGCAAGACTCAGGAAGAGAGGTTCCGCCCCGCCCATCGCCAGGTCATTCACCGTTCCGTTCACCGCCAGCGTTCCGATGTCGCCGCCGGGGAAAAATAGTGGCTTCACGACGAAGGAATCCGTCGTAAACGCAATGCGGGATCCGCCGACATCCACGATAGCCTGGTCATCCAACCGTTCGAGCACGGGATTTTGAAGGGCCGGAAGGAGGATATTTCGCAGGAGATCCCCACTCATCCGGCCCCCACTTCCGTGACCCAGCAGGATTGACTCGCTGGCTGCAATCGGGACCGGACAATTCAAAGCCACATCAAGTTTCGTTTCTTGCGGCATCAACGGTTCACCGTCGCTGCTATCGCATGCCGGCGATATCGGTAATACGCGGCGCACGCGCCTTCGGAAGAAACCATCGGAGCGCCCAGCGGATTTTCGGGCGTGCAACGCGTCCCGAATGCGGAACAATCCGTCGGTTTCTTCAGCCCCTGGAGCACCTCCGCGCTAATGCACTCCGCGGGCTCGTCCGCGGTCACCCCCTCTGTCCCAAAAATTCGATCCGCATCGAATTCAGCATATTCCTCCTGGAGACTGAGACCGCTCTCCGGAATTCCACCGATCCCGCGCCATTTCCGATCGCATACCTCGAACACTTCCGCCAATACCTTCTGAGCGAGCAGGTTACCCTCGTAGGTGACGGACCGGACGTATTGGTTCTCGACCACCGCGCGCCCTTCTTCAAGCTGCGTCACAAGCATCAAGATCGCTTCCAGCAGATCAAGCGGCTCGAATCCGCCCACAACAATCGGCACGTGGAACTCCCGGATGAGGTCCTCATATTCGCGATAGCCCATGACCGTGCAAACGTGACCCGGACCAATGAAGCCCTGCACGCGATTGCGCGGTGAACTCAAGAGCGCTCGAATCGCGGGCGGCACGAGGACATGGGAGGCAAGCATCGAGAAGTTCTTAAGCCCTTCCCGCTTTGCCTGCCAGACGGCCATGGCATTCGCGGGAGCCGTAGTTTCGAAACCTACTGCAAAGAAGACCACTTTGCGCTCGGGATTTGCGCGGGCGAATTTGAGCGCTTCGGTGGGAGAATAAACCACGCGTACGTCTCCGCCCTGGGCCTTCACGTGGAACAGATCCGTATGCGAGCCTGGTACGCGCAGCATGTCGCCATAAGAAATCAACGTCACCTCAGGATGCGAGGCAATCTCGATGGCTTTGTCGATCGTTTCGAGAGAGGTCACGCACACGGGGCATCCCGGCCCGTGGACCAACTCAACGCCGGCGGGTAGCATCTCGTCGATGCCGTAACGCATCAGCGTGTGGGTTTGCCCGCCGCAAATCTCCATCAACACCCAGGGCCGCGTAGCTCGGCGGGCCAGCTCAGCCACAATTCCGCGGGCAATCTTCTCATCCCGGTATTCGTCCAAATACTTCATGTGCTCCCTCAGAGCCCCGCCAACACCGCCCTACTTGTCCGCTTATGAATCTTGCAAATCCGACGCCAGTTCGGCCTTGAGCAATCCCATGGATTCGAGAACTTCGTAGCTCCGCTCGGCCTCTTCCCGGTCCACACGACTGATTGCGAATCCCACGTGCACAATCACGTAATCTCCGACCGACGCTTCCGGCACAAAGTCTAGGCAGGTCTCCCGTGTGATCCCACCGAACTGGACGCGTCCCACGCGAATTCCGTTATGCACTTCGCTGCTGACGATTTTTCCGGGAATAGCGAGGCACACGTTACAAGCCTCCTTCTTCGCAGGGATCGGAAAGCGTTCGGTCCGAGGATTGCCCGGGCGGCATGGATGAGGGGTGGATCTCCAAACTAGCGCCCCGCGATACCTTCCAAAGTTGTAGCTGCGCCAAGGCTGCATCCACCAAAGGCACAAGCGCAGCCTCGACTTCGGGGGATAAGGACGTGCCCCAATCTGTGTTGGCAGGCTGCACGCCCAGCACAACAATATCCTGAGGACTGGTCGACACAAGGAAGAGAGCTGCGATCAGATCGGCAACGCCCAATTGATGAGCGCTCCATCCCCCCGTCGTGTCGAGCAAATCTCTCCCCGTCATCCGTGCGAGCGTTCCAGGGGCTTTGCCTGAGTTCATGGCATCAAGGAGCAGCACGCGGGATGCATCCGAAGCATACGGAATCAACTCGAGGCCGATCGTGCCGCCGTCTAGAATCGTCACGCCGGCGGGCACTCTTGGATCACTCTGCAGCAGCCTTGCGGCATGCACGCCGACACCCTCGTCTGAGAGGATCGTATTGCCGACCCCTATGACCACCGTGTCCGAAGACAGCAAATTCTCCATGTCACGCTCTTGATTGGGAACTTCGTCCGCCAACCGGGCTGGCCCGGGTCCCTTCCAGTTGCGGTTCGGTATCCTCGCCGCCCTCCTCTGCCATCGCCTCCTGCAGTTCGTGTTCGGGAACGAACTTGTATCCGCTGAAAATGCTTTCCATCACGCCGTTCTCCTCCTCTACCGAAACCAGGATGGCGGTATAGAGATGGTGAATGAAGAACATCCAGAATCCGAACATCACGAGGAAATGAATCTCACGCAGCCATTGGATGTCCATGATATGGGGAATCCAGCCAACGAAGAAACTAAGCGTCCTGCTTCCGAGAACCTGAGAGTAGAGCGCGAGTCCGGTGAGGATTTCGACGAACGCCATACAGTAGACGGCAGCGTACGCGGCTCCCGCCATCGCGTTATGACCGATGTGGGGAGTCGGCGACCAAGTCATGAATCCGTAATACCGGGCCGTCTCGACGAAGTCCTTTAGACGTTTCTTGGTCGTGGGAATGAACTGGTCCCAGCTCGACCACTGATTGCCGATAAACATCCAGACAACTCGGATCAGGATCGCCCCGAGAAACGCGAAGGCGGAAAGCAGGTGAACAAACCGCATGGTTCCCATGACGTAGGCGGTCCTTCCGTGCGAAACGACGAAAGGAGAGTGCATGTAATAGCCCGTGATCGAGAGCGAGACGATCGTGCTGAAGATGATCCAGTGCGCAAATCGCACGGGCCATTCCCAGACGTAAACCCTCACCTGCCCGTGCGCCGGTTTCTTCCATTCCGCTTCATGCCCGTGTCGCCTTCGTGTCTTTTTCATACGCAGCCCTCTGCCAGATCAGGCTTCTGCGCTGGTGTACACGTGCCCACGAGCGTCGACCACGTGAACGGCGCAAGCCAAGCACGGATCGAAGGAGTGGATGGTGCGCAGTAGTTCGAGTGGGCGATCCGGATCCGCCACCGGCGTCTTGAGGAGCGCGGCTTCATATGCCCCTCGCTGGCCGCGAGCATCTCGCGGGCCTGCATTCCATGTGGACGGAACGACCGCCTGATAGTTCTTGATGGCTTGGTCTTCGATCTCCACCCAATGCCCCAGCGATCCGCGCGGCGCCTCGAAGAAACCGAAACCCTGTGCGGTCTTGGGCCACGAGTTCGGGTCCCACTTTTCGCCGTTGTGAATGCGCACGTTACCGCTCGCCAAATTGTCTCCAAGCTGCTCGATCCAGCCGGTGAGGCGGCTCGCGAGAAGTTGCGTTTCCAGCGCGCGCGCAGCAATCCGTCCAAGAGTCGAAAACAACGCGGTGGGTGGAGCCTTCAGCTTTGCCAGGGTCGCATCGACCAGAGCTTTGACATCCTGCTGACCCGAAGCATAGGCAACGAGCATGCGTGCCAACGGCCCGACCTCCATCGGTTGGTCTTGATACCGCGGAGCCTTCAGCCAAGAATACTTCTGATCCACATCGAGGAATTCGTAGGGAGGCTTCGGTCCCGAATACTTCGGATTGGTCTCTCCATCGAATGGGTGCTTGGCCGTCTGATCTCCTCCGGAATACTCGTACCAAGAATGGGTCACATATTCCGTGACATTCGCCGGATCGACCGGGTGAACCTTCGACAGATCGCGATTCAAGATGATGCCTCGGGGAAGAAAAAAGTCCGCAGGATCTTTGATGGACCCTTGCGGATAGGCGCCATAAGACATGAAATTCCCAAGGCCCTCACCGCGTTCGAACCAATCACGGTAGAACCCTGCCACCGCGAGAACGTCGGGAATGTATACCTGATTCACAAACGCGATTGCCGACTTGGCTACCTCCAGCAAGAAATCGATTCGTTCGGGATTTACCGTTGCACCCGGCTCGTTCGGGTCCATGGCAGTGGCCATGCCGCCGACCAGAAATGTCTGCAAGTGGGGATTCTTGCCGCCGAGAACCGCGTGAATCCGGATGAACTGCTTCTGGAACTGCAGTGCCTCCAAGTAGTGTGCGACGGCCATGAGATTTGCTTCAGGCGGAAGATGGTAGGCGGGGTGTCCCCAATAACCCGCGCCAAATAAGCTTAGTTGCTTGCTCGCGACCAAGGCACTGACGCGATCCTGAACACTCTTGAAATACTTCTCGCTCGATATAGGCCAATCGGAGATCGATTGCGCGAGTTGCGATGTCTTTGCCGGGTCCGCCTTTAAGGCGGAGACCACGTCCACCCAGTCAAGCGCGTGGAGATGGTAGAAGTGAATGACGTGATCTTGCACCGTCTGCGTTGCAGCGATGATGTTCCTAACGAGGCGGGCGTTATCGGGAACTTCGATACCCAGCGCATCCTCGACCGCGTTGACAGAGGCGAGCGCGTGAACCATCGTGCAGACGCCGCAAATGCGCTGCGCCCAGATCCATGCTTCGCGCGGGTCACGACCGCGCAAGATCAGCTCGAT
>JBEKNB010000022.1:0-83946 GCA_049523255.1 Candidatus Acidiferrales bacterium
ATTACACCCTGAACATGAGGTCCCTCAACCACCAGGGGCTCCTCTTCGACAACCTCAACTTCAGCAACTTCGGCTATGGCGGCGATCCGAACGACGTCTCGCGCCTGCGGATCGAAAAGAATAAGTGGTATGAATTTTCGTTGCTGTTCCGCCGCGACAAGTATTTCTGGGATTACAACCTGCTGGCGAATCCATTAAACCCAGTCCCGATCCCCCCGGCGGGCGCCCCTGCCACGTTCGCGGTCACCAATCCCTCGTTCGCCTCTGCGAATTCGCCGCATGCACTCGATCTCGTGCATCGCATGCAGGATTACGACCTGACGCTGTTGCCGGAATCCCGCGTGCGCTTCCGGCTCGGATATTCGCGCCATGTGGAGGAGGGGCCTGCGCTCACTACGGAAGACGCCACCGTCGAAATCCCGATGGCGCAGAATTTCGAAGAGACGACGGACGCGTATCGTGTGGGCGTGGATTTCAAAGTCCTGCCGAAGACCACAATTTCGTACGATCAAATCCTTGAATGGAACAAGTACGATACCAGCGACTCGCTTGCCAACACGCCATTTCTGGTATCAACAAGCCAGTTCCCCGGCACAGTGCCCGTGAATCTGGGAGTTAACTGGTTCTACGCCCCTACTGGTACTGCTGCCGGTACTACTGGTGTTGGCGGTACCGGCGCCGCTAGCCTAGCGGCCGTCCCTTGCGCCACGCCGTTCCTGTCCACAGGTTTCGTAAACAACGCAACCGGAAGCAACGCAGTCGCCACGGGCGGTCTCACAGCGGCAAACGTGGGTTGCAAGATGGTCCGGGCGTATACGAGGACTTCCCCCACGCGGAATTTCATGCCCACGGAGCGAGTGAGCTTTCAGTCCACATATATCCCAAGACTTGAGATGTCGGGTTCGGCCAGCTACAGCAACGCCACCAATAGAGCCGCGAACCTCTACGATTCCATAAACGAATGGACGGCCTCCACGACAAGCGAGGTTCGCGACTCGATCGTTTCAGGTCCGGCAAGCGCCAACCAAATCTTCGCGCACGCGAATTGGTCTGCCATTTATTCGTTAACCCAAAAACTTCGGCTCCTCGATTCCGTTGTTTATGACCAATGGCAAAATCCCGGAGCCAATCCCCAGACGACCACGGATCTATTCGCCTCGCAACTCTCGGTGGCCGGCCAGAGCGGCATACTGCTGCCAATAGCACAGTTTGCGCTCCCGGGGGTTGCTAGCGGGCCGAATACGCCGACATTTGCCGGTATCTGCCCGAACACCGGGACGGCGACGGCGCCCATCTACCTTTCGCCGACCTGCCCGCAGCACCAGAGCTACAGTTCGACCGGTAGCATCAGTGCAACCTCGACCGCGGCCGCTGACGCTGCAACCACCTTGACGGAGAACTTCCTGGGACAAAGACGGCTATCGAACACCATCCAAGTCGAAGTCGATTTGACAAACCGCATTACCGCTCGAATCGGTTATATGTACGAGAATGACCGAATTGGCCAATCTTTTGGCAGTCAAACGCTGGATGATATCTATTACCCCGGCGGGGCCGGCGGCACGGCGGCAAATGACTTCTTTGCCGCCCGCGGGAATTGCCCATACACCACGGGGACGCATACTTTCAACCCCGCTGCTGGTGGTACGTGCACCCAAAATGGGGACGGCTCAGTTACATGGGCTGCTTCTGCTGCCACGATAAGTTCGGCTCTTAATGTGCCTCGCCAGGTATTCACGACCAACGAGCAGGTAGGTCTCGCCGGCCTGACGTGGCGGCCGATGGATACGCTGCGAATCAATAGCGATTTCCAATTCGGATATAACGATTACTCGTACACGCGAGTTTGGCCGCGGCAAATCCAGAGCTACAAGGTTCACGCGAATTATCGACCGCGGACGTGGGCGACCATCGACGCCGCGGCTGATATTCACGAGAACCGCGACAACGTCTATCAAGTCAACGACCTCGAGCACGGCCGGACGTACAGTATTTCCGCGATGCTGGCGAAGCCGGATTCCAAGTTTGCCTTCAGCATCGGATATAATTTCACCGATATCCAGTTGCAGAACTACGTTTGCTTCAACAACGGTTTCGGGTCGATGACGAACCTTAATAGTGGAATCGGGCTGCCAATGTTTCCATCGACGGGACCGGGGTCGTGCGCCCTCGCCAATACTACGCCGGATAACCTCCAGGGTGGAACGGAGTTCTATTCCAGCAAGCAGCATTACGCCTACAGCGACGTGATGTTCAAACCGGTGAAGCGAGTCACAATGAGCCTCGGCTATGCCGCGACATTCGTTGGCGGCGGCTCAGGGATTCTCAATCCGGTGGTGGGGCCCGGGCTCCTGCCCCTGAATCCGCTGCAACCCGGCGGCACGCTGGCATTCAATTACCAGAAGCCGTTCGCTTCGATCCTAGTCGACGTTTACAAGGGCCTGAGCTACAAGACCGAGTGGAATTATTACGGATACAACTCCAAAACACCGACAAATATCAGTATTCCCATCACCGGCGGGACTTACGCGCTTGAGCCGATCCCGACGCCAGATTTCAACGGTAGTACAGCGACCTTCTCGGTTCGCTATACGTTCTGATGTATGATCTCGGACGTGAAATTGGGGCTTCGTGGGTATGGGGCTCTTAGCGAGGGCGAAATGTTTCGGTATGTTTCCGCGGTATTCCTGACGATTACGCTTGCGTTGCTTTTCATTTCGCCGGCGCAGGCTCAGGACGCGGCTAGTCTCTTCAAGTCAAAGTGCGCGATTTGCCATTCGGCCGACGGGAGCGGCAGCAGTCCGGCGGGAAAAGCGATGAAAGTTCCGGACCTCCGCTCCGAGGCCGTGCAGAAGCAGAGTGATGCGCAGTTGACCGACATCGTCACCAATGGTAATAAACAGATGCCAGCCTACAAGGACAAACTGTCCGCAGACGAAATCAAGGGGCTGGTCGGTTACATGCGCGCGTTGGCGAAGAAGTAGAGATCGAAGAGATCGAGACCGCTAGCACGGCGCTCCGCGCCGTTCCAAGACATTCCGGCTGATTCCCCGGCGACAAACTCCTCTTCCCCGGCCGGGGCGGCCATGTCAGGAAGGAAGGCGATTGAACGACGAACCGATAAATGTGGAGGCCAGCCCCAAACGACGTCGCTTTCTTGAAATATTTCTTGGTAGTGGAGTCCTCGCATCGCTGGCCTCGTTTCTCTATCCTGTGCTGCGCTACATCATTCCTCCGAAAACGATTGAACTCACCGCCGACAACGTGTTGGCAGCGCACGTCGGGGACCTGAAGCCGAATACGGGGAAAATCTTCCGATTTGGCAGCCGTCCCGCGCTGCTCGTTCTGACTTCCGATGGCAAGTATCACGCCATGTCGGCTATCTGCACACACCTGGGTTGCACGGTGGAGTATCGCAGCGACCTCCACGACGTCTGGTGTGCGTGCCATGGCGGACTGTATGCGGTGGATGGCCGTAACATCAGCGGTCCACCCCCGCGGCCGCTCGAGAGCTACGACGTAGTCCTGAAGGGCGAGGAGATTTACGTTCGCCGCCCGGGGAACGCCTGAAATGGACATAGCCAACGGACTCCGGAAATGGCTGGACGACAGATTCGGCTGGCACGAAATCCGCGCTTTCATCGAACACAAGACCGTTCCGCTCCATCGCTATTCGTACTGGTATTTCCTCGGCGGGATGACGCTCTTCCTGTTCGTCGTTCAGGTGTTGACGGGGATCCTTCTTCTTCTTTACTACCGGCCGAGCGCAAACGAAGCCTACGAGAGCGTGCAGTACATCATGACGCAGGTGCGCTTCGGCTGGCTGATCCGGTCGATCCATTCCTGGAGCGCCAACCTGATGGTTTTCACCGCGGTGGCGCATATGTTCAGCGTGTTCTTCCTGAAGTCTTACCGGAAGCCACGAGAACTGACTTGGCTGAGCGGCATGATATTGCTGTTCCTGGTTCTGGGATTCGGTTTCAGCGGATACCTGCTCCCATGGAATACGCTGTCCGTTTTTGCGACGAAGGTGGGCACGGACATCCCGGGACAGATCCCAGTGGTTGGGAAATGGATCCTGGTCTTCTTGCGCGGCGGAGAAGACGTGACGGGAGCAACCCTTACGCGGTTCTTCGGTTTCCACGTGGCTGTCCTGCCCGGGATCGCCACGCTGATGATCGGACTCCACCTGCTGCTCGTGCAAAGGTTCGGGATGAGCGTGCCCCCCAACGTTGAAGAGGAGTGGAAGACCAAACCACCCGAGCAGCGCGAGATGCGGTTCTTCCCCAACTTCCTTCTCCGCGAGCTGATGGCGTGGTACGTGGCGCTGGCCGTTTTGGGCGGCCTCGCGGCGTTGAAACCCTGGGAACTCGGAACGAAGGCGGATCTGTTCGCTTCGGCACCGCCTGGGATTCGTCCGGAGTGGTACTTCATGTTCATGTTCCAGACGCTGAAATTGCTTCCGTCAAAAATCGGCTTCATCGACGGCGAATTGTTGGGCGTGCTGTGTTTTGGCGGCGCTTTCCTGGTTTGGACACTCTTGCCGTTCTTCGACCCGGGTCGCCCCGGGCGACTGCAGCGATTGATCACGGGCATCGGCGTCTTTGCTCTTGCCTACGTTGCGGTCATGACTGTGTACGCGTATGTCGCGACGTAGATGTGAGGTTGGCGAAAAAGAGGAAGGCGAAAGGCGGCGTATGTTGGAGCAGGCGGAAAGAGCGGACGGCAGCACGCGGGGCAGGCGACGAGCCGGCCGCGTTGGCGCGCGATATCTGTTTTTCCTTTCGATCCTTATCCTGGTGGTTCCGGGTCTCGGCGCGCAGACCAGGAACAGTTGTCTCGACTGCCACTCGAAACTCGATCCACCACTGGGAGTGACCACGGAAGAATTTTCCGGGAACATCCACGCGCAAAAAGGTTTCAACTGCACGATCTGCCACGGTGGGGACCCTTCCAGCGATGATATGGAACGGGCAATGAGCAAGGACGCGGGATTCAAAGGACACATTGAACGCGCGCAGATCCCGTCGCTATGCGCGAAATGCCACTCCGACGCCGCGTACATGCGAGGGTTCGATCCATTGCTGCGAACGGATCAGTTCAGCGAGTACCAAACGAGCATGCACGGCAAGCTGCTGGCGAAGGGGGACACGCATGTCGCCGTCTGCACGGACTGCCACACCATGCATAACATTCGCCCACCGAACGACCCCCAGTCGTCCGTAAATCCGGTGAACGTTGCCCAGACCTGCGCACATTGCCACGCCAATGTGGACTACATGAAACCCTACAAGATTCCAACCAATCAATTTGCGCTGTATTCCACGAGCGTTCACCATCAGGCGCTTGCGGTTCAGGGGGATCTGAGCGCACCGACTTGTTCGACGTGCCACGGCAGCCACGGGGCTTCGCCTCCGGGCGTTGCTTCGGTCCAAAACATCTGCTCCACATGCCACGTCTTTCAGGCGCAATTTTTCAACTCGGGGCCGCACAAGGATGTATTCTCCGCGATGGGCCTTCCCGGTTGCATCACTTGCCATTCGAATCACGGGATTCAGCATCCAACCGATGCGATGATCGGAACGGGACAGGGCGCGGTCTGCACGAATTGCCATACCGAAGGGGATGCGGGTTACACAGCAGCAGGCACCATGCACGCCCAACTGGTGAAGCTCGACGACGCGATTCACCGCTCCGGCGAAATCCTTAGCGGCGCTGAGAAGGCGGGGATGGAAGTCGGTGAAGCAAAGTTGGCGCTCGCAGAGGCCCAGGACAACCTGACGAAGGCCCGCGTCACGATTCACTCGGTTCGTCCCGAGGCAGTGGACCAAGAGATCAAGGCGGGATTGAAAGTCACTGACAATACCTGGCAGGAAGGGCTCAGCGCTATGGCGGAACTCAAATACCGCCGCGAGGGATTGCTGGTGTCTATCGCCGCCATTGTGCTCGTGCTGATCGCCCTCGGGCTTTTTATTCGCAGGATGGAATCGGGACAAACAGGAGTGTCAAAGGAGAGTCGACAATGAAGAGAGCAAGCTGTGTGGCGCTGTTCCTTGCATTCGTAGTGTCGCCCGCTGTATTCGCTAATGGAGCAGCGGATGCAAGCGCGGGCAAGGATGTGTTTGCGAAGCATTGCGCCTCGTGCCATGGCGCGGATGGGAAAGGGAACGACGCGGTCGCCAACATGATGAAGGTGACCATTCCGCCGTTGGCATCCAAAGAAGTGCAGGCGTTGAGCGACGCCGATCTAAGCAAGGTGATCACGGAAGGCAAGGGAAAGATGCCGCCGATGAAGACTCTAAGCAGCGCGGACGTGGCGAACGTGGTCGCGTTCATTCGCGGACTCGGCAAGAAGTAAGTAGCAAGTCGGAGTTCCCGTTCCCGGATCTCGGCGCAGAATCGCTGCCGCTACGTGAGCGGCAGCGATTCTGAGGGCGTGTTGCGAGCACAGTTACCGCAATGCTCGTCGCGCAAATCGTGCTGACGATCATCCTGACGATCATTGTCTTCGTCCGCCCCTCGATCACGGCTGGGCCACTGGGAAAATCCTTGCGTTTGTCGCGTTGTTTATCCTGCCCGCTCTTCGCGTCGGCGGGAATGTCAACGCACATGCAACGTTCCGAACAGATCCGGTTCTGCATTTCCTGCCACAGCATGGAGCACTTTGGGAAAAGCCTTTACGTGGACGATCCCCAATATGTTCCCGCCATTCACTTTCAGAACCACAGGGTTCCGTCGGACATGGCCTGTTATGCTTGTCATGCGGATTACACAATCTATGGTCCCCTGAAAGACAAGCTCCAGGGCCTGAAAGCGGATTTACGTGCAATACGTCAGCACGCCGCCCTGATGGACTCTTTAAAATCGAATGAGATGTCGTGCGTTACGAGCGGTTGTCACGACATGATTCATAACGTGGACGCGCTGGATCATTCGTGCTCTTCGCGTTCCTTGGTGTCTCTTTGATTGGTTTGGGAATTCTGGTTTACTTGATCTCGCTCATCTTCGTTAGCCCACCTGCCTAGGACCGCCGCATCAGAGGGTGGCGAAGCGGCCGGTGGTTTTCACTTTTTCGGCGCCTGCGCGTCGCAGTCGGTTCTCGAGATCGGCGCGCGCTTCGTCCGGCGGATCGACCACTCCGATAAGAACTTTCCCATAGGAGACTTCCGGGTCGTAGAGTTTAGTCTTCCAGTTGGGCAACCTCGAGCCGACGAGGAGCGTGATCACGGTCGTCAGGACAGCGCCCATCATCGTAAGTTCATAGGTGACGATACCAGTGGGCCAGGGAGCCACAATCGGCATGCCCCCCGTGACGAGCGGATAGGCGGTCTGCGTATACCAAGCGAGTGTGAAGCCGGCGACGCCGCCCACGGAACCGCCCAGAACGGCGAGCCACGGCATCAGCGTTTTGCTTTCACCCTGGGCGAAGGAGTATTCCTCGAAAGGCTCGGAAGCCAGCACGACAATTTTGTCCGCTGCAATGCCGGCGGCGCGCAAGGCGTTCATGCCTCGCTCGGCGGAATGAGGACCGGGGAACAGACCGTAAATGGTGTCTGGGACCGCCATATCAGGCTGTCGCCTCCTCATCCTTTCGCAACAACACAGGATCCCGCTCAGGCTCCTCGTGCTGACCCCACTTGAGCTCCCAAACTGAAATGATCGGGATGAACTTCGAGAACAGCATGTAGAGCATCGCCATAGCGGCGAATGTTGCTGCCGTTATAGTGATTTCGACCCACGTGGGACGGTACGTGCCCCAGCTATACGGCAGATACTTGTGCGAGAGCGCAGGCACGATGATCAGGAAGCGCTCGAGCCACATCCCGATGACGACGCCGACGGAAGCGATGACAGTTCCTGTGATCGTCCGAAGCTTCTTGATCGCCAAGAGCGGGAACGGAATCAGGAAATTGCAGGTGACCATCGTCCAGAAGAGCGGCGAATACCGCCCGGTCTGAGTGAGCCAGAAGACGGCCATTTCCGAGGGTTCGTTGCCGTACCAACTCGTGAGGCGCTCGGCGAATACGAAATAGGCCCAGAGGAGGCTCATGACGAGCAGAAGTTTTCCGAGATTTTCGAAGTGCATCGGCAGCAGGTATTCCTCGAGATGCAGAAACTTCCGCAGACACGCCATCGCGATAATCAGGGCAGCGATGCCGCTGAAGATCGCGCCGGCCACGAAGTAAGGCGCAAAGATGGTCGAGTGCCACATGGGCACCGGCGCCATGGCAAAGTCCCAGGACACGATGCTGTGTACGGACACCGCCACAGGTATGACGGCGATGGCCATGATGCGCATGGCTGTCTCGAGACGGTGCCACTGCCTCGGCGTGCCACGCCACCCGATGGCGAGGACGGTGTAGATCTTCTTGCGCAGGCCAGTTGCCCGATCGCGGACGAGCGCAAGGTCCGGCAGAATCGGAAGCAGAAGAAACGTGCCGCTTCCGAGTAAGTAGGTGCTTATGGCGAAGAAGTCCCAAAGCAACGGGGAACGGATATTGGGCCAGATGCCGCGCTCGCTCGGATACGGAACGAGCCAGAAAAATAGCCATGCACGCCCCAGGTGGACGATCGGAAACATCGCGCCGATGGAAAGTGCGAAGACCGTGATGACTTCCGCGCAACGAGTCACGGGGCGCCGCCACGTGGCGTTGGCAAGGCGCAGGATCGCGGAGATGAGCGTCCCGGCGTGGCTGAGGCCAATCCAGAAAACGAAATTGGTGATGTAGAAGCCCCAAAAGACCGGCCGCCGTATCCCCGCGACACCGATGCCGTGATAGATCTGCCAGCCGAAAGCGGTGAAGCCAGCGATCACGACCGCCAAGAAGCAAGCGAGCACAATCAGGTAGCGCGCCGAAACTCCGGCGAGTGGGCGAAGCAGGGCTTCGTTGATCTGCTCAGGCGTCTTTGGAGTCATTCCATGAATCCCGTTGGAGGTAGGTCACCTTGGGTAATGTCCCCAGTTCGCCGAGGAGCTTCGTGCCGCGGTTGGAACGCGCCATCCGCGACACCTCGCTCTGGGGATCGTTGAGGTCTCCGAAAACCATCGCTCGCGTGGGACACGACTGCACGCAAGCCGGCTGAATCTCGCCGTCCTTCACTTCGCGTTTTTCGGCTTCGGCTTGAATTTCACCTGCCTTGATGCGCTGCAAGCAGAACGTGCACTTTTCCATCACGCCGACTGTGCGGACCGAAACATCCGGATTGAGCTGCAAGTGAAGCGGCTTATCCCAGGCCGGATTGTAGAAGTTGAAGAAACGAACATTGTACGGGCACGCATTCGCACAATAGCGGGTACCGATGCAGCGGTTGTAAATCTGGCTGTTCAAGCCTTCCGTCGTGTGGTGGCTCGCATACGTGGGACAAACAGGCTCGCACGGGGCGGCATCGCACTGCTGGCAGAGCACGGGCATGAACTTCACTTTCACGTCGGGGAACTCACCTTCGTAGTAACGCTCGACGCGAATCCAATGCTTCGCGCGCCCCCGCGCGGCCTGGTCCTCCCCCACCGTCGAAATGTTGTTTTCGGCATGGCACGCCACGACACAGGCCTCGCAGCCCGTGCAGCGGTCGAGATCAATCACCATGCCCCATTGATGAGACATCAGCTTGCCCCTTCCTTACCGGTGATGCGTTTCAGGCGGCGTTTCAGTCAAGCTGCCGCCAAACAAAACCATTTCCCCTTTGCCGAGGCGCGAAATCTTCACGCGGGTCGCCGACCAAGCGAGCGAGCCCGTTTCTGCAATCGTCATCGGCGCGAGAATCGAAATCGGATTCGCGCCACGGTCCTTTGCGTAGCGAGTGAAACTCGCGTGCCCCTGACCGACCGGCATGGCGACGGCGTCCGGCGCGATGCCCGGCGTGACGAACGCCGGCGCCTGAAGAGTGCCGTGCTGCGATGCGACTTCCAGAAGGTCACCCTGTTGGATGCCGAGCTTGCCCGCCGTCTGAGTGTTGATTTCAACCCACGAGCCCCACATCACGCTCGAGAGCGGGTCGGGCGCTTCCTGCATCCACGGCAGGTGGGAAAGCGAACCGTCATACCACATCTGCGAAGCAAACGGGAGGAAGTGGAACGGAAACTCTTCGGCCGCGCCGTCAAACTGAGGCGCGGCATTTTTCATCGGCGCGCCAGAAGCTTTCCCCGCGCCGACCGCGGCCGGCTTCTCCGCGGCGCTCCACCAACCGCCTTGATCCTGAGCCTTCGTCCAAAACTCGTCAGGGTCCTTTGCGACCGTGCTTCCCTGCTCTTTGTAAAGCGCAGTGAATGCGGCCTGGAGCGCCTCGTCGTACGTTTTCCAAGGCAGCGCCTTGGCCAAATCGCCGCCGAGTTGATGCGCGACGTCGAGCAAGACGTCCGGCATGGCGCGCGTGCTGTGGAGCGGCATCATGGCAGGGGGCGCCAAGCTTGCGACGATCCGTGCGCTGCCGGATGGCGGCGCGTCGTCAAGCCAGGACTCGAGCGGCGAATGATCCGGGAGTATGAGATCCGCGAGAGCGCTGGTTTCGTCGATGAAACTGCCGAAGCTCGCAATGAACGGAACTTTGTCGAGCGCTTCACGCACGCGCCAGCCCGGCGGCGTCGCAAACACGGGATTCGCGTTGTACAGGAGCAGCGCCTTGACCGCATCCGGGCTTGAAAGGAGCTTCTCCGCCAGCGTACGCACCGAAGCGCCGGAGTCCGATGAGGCAGCTTTGCCGGTTTGCGGAGCCCACATGGGACCGAACAGAATCCCGCCGGGCTTTCCGACGCTGCCGAGGAGGGCGTTCAAGGCATTCACGGCAAGCGCATTGAAGAAGCCGTTCGTATGCGCTGTGGCGCCATCTCCGATTAAGGCAAGGGCTGGCGCATTCGCGGCAGCTTCGTGCGCGATTCGTGTGACGGTCGCCGCAGGCACGCCTGTCTGGGACGCTATTTTCTCCGGCGCATAGTCGGGCAACCCTTGCGCCCAACCTTCGATTGAGGTACCCGCAGCACTCGCAGGACGCAGCTTGTCGCGCAGAATTACGTGGGCGAGACTCAGAGCGAACGCGCCTTCCGTTCCCGGCTCGCACGGAATCCACTCGTCGGCACTCGCACCGGTTTGGGACATGCGCGCTTCGATTTGGACGAATTTGCCGCGCTGGCCGGGACGGCCCTTGCGCATCGTGCCGTAACCGACGGACTGCGCCACGGGCGAATTCCAGGTCCCGAGAAAATCCGCGCCCAAGGAGATCACATAGTTCGATTGGGCGAGATCGACCGTCGGAAGGGCTGCGTGACCGAAGCTCGCAGAATTTGCGCTGCGGATTACGTCTTGATCAAGAAGTGCGAACTCGACGGGCGGTGCACCCTTGAAGGTCGCGGCAAAACCATGGACGAGACTCTTCCGCTGCCCTCGAAGCGGAGATGTGAGAACCGCAAGCGCGTTCTCTTGCTTGTTGGCTTGCAGCGCCGAGAGCTGGGAGAGGAGTTGCTTGATCGCGTCGTCCCAGGCGATTTCCTGATACTGGCCGGAGCCGCGCGGGCCGGTGCGCGTGAGCGGATTGCGCACGCGGTCCGGATGATATGTGACCTGCAAGCCCGTCTGGCCCCGCGGGCAGAGGCGCCCCTGATTGATCGGGTGATTGGGATTGCCTTCGAGCTTTTTCGCGAGGCCCATCTTGATGAGGCCGAGCTGGCCGTGGCGCACGACTTCGGCTTCACCCTGCATCACGCGCACGAGCAGGCCGCAGCCCGCCGGACACTGCGTACAGATGCTCGGCTTCCACGTAGCAATGCCGGGAAGCATGTCCTCTTCGGGTATGAAGCGGATGAGCTGATGGTCCGGATTGCCGCAGCCTTGGAGGGCCGCTGCGGCCCCGCCAGCCGCCGAAATTTTCAAGAAGTCGCGACGTTCCATGATCTCGTCTCTAGTAATGACACGTCACACAGTCAACGGATGCTTTCTGCTGCCGGTGGCAGTTGATGCAAAAGCCCATCGTATGGTCGACTTTGCGCTCGGCGACCGTCTGAGTCGTCAGGTCGCCGTGGCACATCTTGCAGTCGACACCCGCGCGAATGTGCGGCGCATGGTTGAATTTCACGTGTGCGGACGGCTCGAAACCGTAAACACGCTGCCAGGGGATATCCTCGCCCCGCGCGCGATACGCCGCGAGTTTCTTGATTTCGGGCTTGTCCGTGGCGATCACCTGATGGCACGTCATGCAGAAATTGACGCTGGGAATCCGGGCGTCGGGACCGCGATCCACGCCCACATGACAGTCGGTGCACTGCAGGCCGTTTGCGAGATGCACCTTGTGCGTGAACGCGATCGGTTGGACGGGCGTCGAACGAATGCCAAAGTATTCACGAATCGCCTCCAGTACCGTGCCGTGCGCCGGCGTGAAAACATCGGGGCTGGGAGCCGGAGAAGGGCCGCTCTGCGCCTCGGCCAGCGTGCTCGATTGGAAAAGCACCCACCCGATAACGATGACGCAAGCGACGATGGCGATGCAGAACCAGAGATTGGAAGAACGCCTGACCAACGAGAGATTACCTTTCGATGCAGAGCTCAATTTCAACCCCGCATACTACATGCCAACCCGCGGAGTGTAAACCACGATTTGAGGCGTGTGATGGACGTCACAATTTCGATCCTGCCCGACACGATGACAGTTCTATCGACTACCAGCCGGATTTCATGCCGTAGATGCCGGTATTCACGAGGGCTTCGACGCGCATGATCTTTCCCTCCTGAATTTTGAACATTTCGGCGATTTCCCAGGTCCAGGGGCCGGTGCGCGTCTGCTTCACGGTCCGGCCGTCCGCGAGCGTGAAGGATCGCAGCGTCGCGTCGTGATCGAAGAAGCCGAGGACGAACACGAGGCCGCGCTCTTCGTCGATCACCGCGAACCGGCGATCGCGAATCAGCGTGTCCGGCTGAAAATTCCGCGTTTTGATCTGGTCGGCGCAGCCCATGCCGAGGACGGAGTCGGGATTGGCGGCGAGGGCAGTGTTGTTCGTGGTCTGCACGCCGGATTCGATGCGGTTGCAGTTGGCGTCAAAAGGAACGAATGACGCGTGGCCCTTTTCGATGGCGTTGAAGTAGCTGTTGGCGATTGCAATCATGTTCTGGCGCGAGCGCCGCTGCGCCGGCGGAACGGTTTCAGCGAAGATCGGATTTGGGGTGACGAGATTCTCGGGGCGCGCGATGCTTCCCGCCTCCTTGCGCGCAACGATCGCCTCGATTTCGGTGATGCTATGCAGTTCGACTTTCAGCCGCACGCAGAGGATCACGGGCGCGCCATTTTCCGGCAGCACGCCCATGAACATGGCCTGCCCGGCTTGCGGATCGTCCGCGTAAATCTTGTAGGTGGGCGAACCGCTCGCGGTTGCCCAGAAGCCGTCGCCGATTTTCAGGAGCTGGCCGTTTTCGGTGTACTTCACGTCGCGCGCCAGCGGCAGAGAGGAAGAATCGTGCGCGGCCATTGCGGCGATGACCTGATCGAGGAAGCCGTTGAGGCAGGCGCGATCGCAATCGTAGTTGAAGTTGGGATCGTAGTCCGCGGGCGGATTCGTCGCTTGCGCCCGCGCCATTTGAGCCGCGGACGCAGCGACGATCAGAACCGCCGCGAGGCCGAGAATTCTTCGACGGATTCGCATGTTGTCCCGCGAGCTACTTCGATGCTTTCACCCAGGGGCTCGGCATGTAATACGGAACCGTGTTGAGAACGGCTTCGATCTGGCGGATTTTGCCGTCCTTGATCTTGAAAAGCTCGAAGATCAGGAACGTGTAGGGACGATCGAACGGCGCCCCGATGGTGCGAACGGTGCCATCGACCAACGTATTCTTGCGCACCGTGCCGTTGTGATCGAAGAACGTCGCCGCAAAAACCATCTGGCGCTGCTCGTCCACCACGAAGCGGCGATCGCGGCAGCGCGTGACCATCTTCAGCATCCCGGTCTCGAGTTGCGCCTGACATCCCATTCTTTGCACCGCGCCGGCCTTCGGATCGGGATTATTTGCCGTAACTGTTCCGTTCTCCATGCGCTGGCAATCGGGATCGAACGTGGTGAAAAGCTTGCCCGTGTTCTGCTGGATGGTCGAGAAATAGCCGTCGGCGAGAGCGATCAGCTTTTCGCGGGAGACGCGCTCGCTGGCGGGCTCGTCTTCGGAGAAAAGCGGCTTGTCCTTCAGGTTGTCGGGGCCTCCCGTCAGATTTCCGGAGCCAGCCGGGCCGGGGCGGTCCGGACGCGCGACGATGACCTCGATTTCGGTGACTTTCTTGTCGACTACCTTGAGGCGCGCGGCGAAAACGGACAAATGAGTGTCCTCATTCGAGACGCCCAGAAATCCAACCTGGCCTGTTTGCGGATCGTCAATGTAGACCTTGTACGAGCCCCAGCCATCGGACGTTTGCCACAAACCTTCGCCGAGCTTCATCTCGACGTTGTTCTCGGTGTACCTGGCGTTCGCCGAGTGCGGCAGCTTCGACGGATCGTGCGCGGCGACGGCAGCCATATATTGATCGACGAAGCCGTTGAGGCAGGCGCGATCGCACGCACTTGCTGCGGCGGGACTCGGCGTGGCCGCTGCCTCGGCTTTGGCCGGCTGAACCGCGAACTTGCCAAAAATCAGAAGTGCCACCGCACCTGCAACGACGTACACTCTCCGCATGATTTCCCCCCTAGGATCTCGACACGTGCGTGGCATCTATATCAAAAGGTGCGGCAGTCCGCAACCGCGCTATGGAATTCGGGCGATGAAGAAGCTACGCTATGTGCTCCGGAGCGGACAATGGCTGCGAACATTCATGTGGAGCAGTTCGGCGAGGGCGAGTTTCGCGTTCGTGTGAAGGATGGCGCGAGCCAAACGGAGCACCGCGTCACGCTGAAGCCTGAAGACTACAGCCGGTTGACGGGCGGAACAATCGGGCCGAGCGAGCTCGTGCGGCGCTCATTCGAATTCCTGCTCGAGAACGAGCCGAAGGAATCGATCCTATCACGATTCGATCTGTCCGTGATTGGCCGCTACTTTCCTCAATTCGAACGCGAAATCAAACGCAGGTTATCGTGATTCCCCCCTCTTCACCAGACCCTGTCGCAGTGGACCATGGGCACGCGCACAGCATCAAGCTGAAACTGCATGACGTCAACCAGCTCTTCAACTCGATGGACCCCTCCCCGTTCATCGAGAAGGACCTCGACGACGATGCGGAAGAATTTATCGTAGGATGGGCGCAAGAGTTCCCGGCGGACGCGCGGGTGAAGCTGCGTCTATACCTGGAGCAGTGGCCGGCCGAGGATCCCAAGGAACTGATCCAGCAGGCCGTCCACAACCACTTCGCCCACCGTGCCGAGCTGACCAACTTGGAGTTCAGGCGCCTGATGAAACAAGGCCGAACCACTTTGCTCATCGGAGTGATCTTCTTATCCGCCTGTCTGGTTGTCAGCCAGACGTTACTGCACGGTGAGGCGAGCACCTGGGCCGGTATCCTGAGGGAGAGCCTGACGATCGCAGGCTGGGTCGCGATGTGGCGGCCGATGCAGACATACCTCTACGATTGGTGGCCCTTGCGCCGACGCGGCCGGATCTACACGAAATTGAGCCACATGCCGGTGGAGGTCGTCCCGCATGGGAAAAGCTGAGCGTCAGTGACCATGCACGCTGCGAATCAGCATTCCAGCCACTGCCCCGATTAGCACGAGCCAGGCGGAGTTCAGCCGAAATCGCAGCAGGAGGAAGAGCGACACGGCTGCAAGCACCGCCGTCGTGACGTCCGTGATCGACGCGCGCGCCAATTGCCAGGTGACGACCGCCATCAGCGCGAGCGATGCAACGATGACCCCGTCGAGAAAGGCTCCCGCAATCCGGGACTCGCGGATGCGAGGCAGAATGGGCCCGCTGGCGGCGACCAGCAGGAATGCCGGCAGAAAGATTCCGAGGGTCGCGACGGCGGCTCCCTTGGCGCCGCCGAGGAGATAGCCGATGAAGGTAGCCGTCGTAAAGACCGGCCCGGGCGTGACCTGGCCAATCGCGACGGCATCGACAAGCTGCGCATCCGTCAACCAGCCGCGATGAACGACAAGATCCGCCCGCAGGAAAGCCAGCAAGACGTATCCGCTCCCGAACACAACCGCACCGATCTTCAGAAACACGAGAAAGAGCGAAGCGAGACTAAATGGAGCTGCGATGGCGGTTGCCCCCGCAGTCGCAGTGGCGAGAGAAGCACTTGAAAGCGAAGGCGGGCGCAATCGAACGAGAGCAATCGAAGATACAGCGGCCGGACGCCCGATGGCGCGGGTGATTCGATCGGCTACCGCCACGACCGCTCCTGCAATCGCAAGCAACAGAAGCGGTTGGAGGCCCACAACAGACAGAACGAGGGAAGCGATGCTCACTACCGCGAGAGGCTTCGTCTTGATGGCCGTGCGACCCAATCCCCACAGCGCCTGGAGGATTACGGCAATCACGACGGGCTTCACTCCGTAGAGAACCATCGAAACCGCGGGCAGCCTAGCGAGATGCACGTAAGCCCACGCCAAGGCGCCGACCATGCAGGCTGCGGGAAGAATGAAACAGGCGCCCGCCACGAGGAGGCCCGCCCATCCGGCTCGCAGGTAGCCGATGTGAATGGCCAGTTCACTCGAACTCGGCCCAGGAATGAGGTTGCTCGCGCCAACCAAATCGAGGAATTTTTCGCGCGAAAGCCACTTGCGCCGGCGCACGAGCTCGTCCTCCATCATGGCGATGTGCGCCGCTGGGCCGCCGAAAGCGGTCAGGCCCAACCGGAGGAAAAAAGCGGCAAGCTCGCGCAGAGAGCCGCGTTCCGCTGGAGGGGACAAACCTGAAACCTTGGGCATGGCTTCCTCAGCTATCGCCCTTGTCGCATCTTGCCGAGATGATCCAGGTGGGCGCAACCTTCACGGGAGACGCCGTCAGGCCGGTTGCTTTCAGAAATCGACGCCGAGATTCGACGGAGTTCTTCATGATGCTGTCCTCAAGACGACCTCAGCAGACCTAGCGTGGTTCTAACGTCTTCGTGAAGAGAGAGTGGCATCGATGGACCACGCGCCTGCGCCGACCAACAACAAGAAAATTAATCCCAGCAGCATGGAATAATCGGTCCGTGCCTCGGTCTCCATCGGCCAGAATCCGCTCTTGAGAAATATCGGAACTTTCGTAGAAGCGATCGCTACAGAGATGTTGATCATAAGCAAGATGGAGGCCAGGCGGGTAAGTAGTCCGACGAGTAATAGAAAACCGCAAACGATTTCGACGACCCCCACAAACGGCGCCATGATCTGAGGATGGGGGATTCCGATCCGCGCAAACCGGCCCACGCCCCACTGATCAACGAACAAAAATTTCTTCACTCCCTCGAGGAAGAAAACTCCCCCTGCGAGCAGCCGGATCACGAGCGTGGCGGATGGAGCATTCGTGCGTTTGAGCCTGTCCCAAAGCGCCATCACATGCTCCCCTTGGCAGAACCATGCCCCGCGAACGCGATCATACGCCATGGTGCTTGGGCCAGACAATCGGTCAGGAATTGCATTCGGCATTTTTCGGTTGGGATTGACGGCCGAATTGGCCTACACTGCTGCGTCGTTACAGGCAAGTTGGCGTCTTGAGAGCGGCGGCGGATTTCCGGTCCGCCGAATGCTCCAGTGAGGAGAAGGAATGATCAGGATTTCGGCCCTCGTTGCGTCCTTTGTTCTCGCTGCAATTACTCCAGCCGTTGGCCAAGTGAAAAACTACAAACCTGTCACTCAGCAAATGCTCTTGAACCCGAGCCCGAACGACTGGCTGATGTACAGCCGAACGTATGACGCGTGGCGCTACAGCCCGCTGAAGCAGATCAACAAGAAAAACGTCAAGCAGCTCCGGATGGCGTGGGTACGCGGCCTGGGCGAGGGCGTCACAGAAACGATTCCGATCGTCCACGATGGCGTGATGTACGTGATCGCGCCGGGTGGACTCGTCGACGCGATTGACGCCACAAACGGCGATCTGATCTGGGAGTACAAGCGCGCGTACAAGAATCCCCAGACGGGGGCGGTGGAACGAACGAAGGCTCTCGCGATTTATGAAGACATGGTCTACTTTACGGCGCCGGACGGCTACGTCGTCGCGCTCGATGCCGCCACGGGCAAGGTTCGTTGGGAGACGTTCAAGACGGACACGCAGAACACGTCCGGCGCGCTCGTCGTTGACGGCAACGTCATCTCAGGGGGCACGTGCGGAAAAGGGAGCGACAGTTGCTTCATCGAAGCGGACAATGCCGAAACCGGCGAGAAAGTGTGGAGATTTCACACCGTCGCGCAGCCCGGCGATCCCGGCTACGCGTCCTGGGGCGGCGCGGACAATTCGCAGTCGATGGCGTCCACGTGGGGGCTACCGGGGACCTTTGACCCCGTCCGCAACGTGATCTATTGGGGCGTCGCAAACCCGATGCCGGACCAGCGGTTCCTGCGGCACAACGGCAATCCGGACGGCACGTCGCGTACCACGCCCGCAGACCTCTACAGCAACTGTACGCTGGCGCTCGATCCGGCAACCGGCAAACTCATCTGGTATTACCAGCATCTGCCGGGCGATGACTGGGACACGGACCACACCCACGAGCGCACGCTGGTGAACGAGCCGTTCAATCCCGATCCGAAGTTCATCAAGTGGATCAACCCCGACGTTCCGCGGGGATCGAAGCACGACATCGCGGCAATGGTTTCCGAAGGCGGTGCCGTTTTCGTGCTCGATCGCAATAACGGCCAGTTCCTGTGGGCCACTCCATTTCCATATGATGACCCAAACTTTGTCATGTCCGACATCGACGTAAAGACGGGCAAAACGACACTCAATTGGAATATTGTTTTCAAGAAGCCAGGCGAGCACCACATCACTTGTTACTGGAATACGCGAAGCTACTGGCCCACCGCTTTCGACCCGGAGACAAATTCGCTATATGTCCCCTATATCGATAACTGCCGCGATCTAACTATCGCCGGACCGGGCGTGAAGGGCGGATGGAAGGTGATCCCACGTCCGGGTTCGGACCCGAATGCACTTACCGGAATGGCCAAAATCAATCTTTCTACGGGAGAGATCACGCACTTTGACGTCGGGCGCGCGCCTAGCAATGGAGCCGTCGTGGCGACGGCGGGCGGCCTGGTGTTTCATGGGGACATGAGCCGACGGTTCAAAGCTTTCGACGCCCGTACCGGGGAAAAACTCTGGGAGGCGATTCTCGGCGGCAATATTTCCGTAAGCACCATCACGTACGCGGTCAACGGAAAGCAGTATGTGTGCGTCATGACGGGCTACAACTTGAAAGTGCCGGAATTGAGCGCCGAGGTTCCGGACATGAACACTCCGACCGGGCACAACGCGATCTATGTGTTTGCATTGCCGTAACCTAAGCCGCCGGGCAAGAGTCTCAATACGCGATCGATGGATGTTATGATGCGGGCTGCACGGCGAGTCGAACCCTTGGGGACCCACAGGAGCCGCGGAAAACCATGAAGATCAACAGGCGAAAGCTGCTGTCCATGCTCGGGATTTCTCCGGCCGTCCTGGCTGGTTCTCCTGCCCTCGCGGACCAGAAAAAGAAACATGCCCCGGCGCACGCGGGCGAAGCGAAGATTGAGACGCTCAATCCCAAAGGTTTGCCTCCGGCCATACAGCTGATTCCGATGGCGCCGCGCCTGGACAGCCTGGACGGCAAGACGGTCTATCTCGTGTCCGACGGATTCGCGGGCGCAGACCGCTTCCTCGAGCAGATACGAATTTGGTTTACCAAGAACATGCCTAGCGTGAACACGGTCTACCGGCTGAAGGCCGGAGGACTGGCCGACGATGATCCCAAACTCTGGGCGGAGATCAAGGCCAAGGGCAACGCCATGATCATGGCGATTGGCCATTGAAGCACCTGCACCCCAGCGACCGTCGGTCACTGCGCAGCAGTTGAAAAGATGGGCTTTCCGACCGCTCCCCTGGTCACGATCGCGTTCAAAGATCTGGCCAAATCGAACGCGGCCAGCCGTGGCATGCCGCTCGAGCGCATCTGTTACACGCCGCACCCCCTGACAAACAAGACGGACGAGCAGATGTACGCCGTGCTCGAAGGAAACGATCCGGTGAGCGGCAAGCCGCTGATGAAAGAAGTTATCGACGCACTCACGCAGCCGCTCACGGCGGACGAACAGAAAACCGGGACGATTACGCCAGACGTCGGTCCACCGACGTATGCCGATACCGCGGAGAACTTGCAGCGGTTCTACGCCGACAACAATATGACGGATTTCATGCCGATCATCCTGCCCACTGAGGAAAAAGTGGGCGCGATGCTGAAAGGCACGAGCCATCATCCAGATGAAATCGTCGGGAAATTGAGCGCCGCACCGGGCGCGTTCCCGGCATGGTCGTTCACCGTCAAGCAAGTGGCGATCAACGCCGTGATGGCGGGAGCGCAGCCCGAATATCTTCCCGTGATCCTCGCCATCGCATCCACGGGAGTCACTTCTCTTTTTAGCTCTACCTCATCCTTCTCCCGCATGATGGTTGTGAACGGTCCCGTACGCGACCGGATCAAGATGAACTACGGCATCGGCGCGATGGGCCCCTTTAATGATGCGAATGCGACGATCGGAAGAGCCTGGACGCTCCTGTCCAAGAACCTGGGCGGCTCCGGAATGCCCGGCCAGACATACATGGGCACTCAGGGGAGCGGCTTCAACTACAACAACCTCTGTTTCGGCGAGACGGAAGACAAGCTGCCCGACGGCTGGAAACCCCTCCACGTGCAAAAAGGGTTCAAGCCGGACGAGAGCGTGGTCAGCGTCTTCACCGGCTGGAGCATGAGTGATATTTGCTGGTTCAGCCCGATGGCGATCCACGAAGTGATCCAAGGCTGGCTGACGCACTTTTTCTCGACGAGCGTGGGCGCGGCCACTTTGTTGCTGGACCCGACCGTCGCGAGGGACGTCAAGGACCACGGATTCAACTCGAAGGAAGAGTACAGCGACTGGCTGACAAAGAACTCCAAGACGCCGGCTTGGCTCTACTGGCAAACGCGCCAGAATGAATTGAAACAGGCGCAGGCGGGAGTCGAGCCATACGCGTCGTATCTGAAACTCGGCGACGGGGAAATACCGGTATCGCGTTACGTGCGCCGGCCTCGGCCCGGTGCACCCGCCGATGCCGACGCCAAGCCTACTTCGTCGATTGAGATTATCGTGCTGGGTGGGGAAACCAATACCTATTGGTTCGGCGGGGACTTCAGCTACACGGCGAGTGCCTCCGTGGATAAGTGGCTATAGCTTGGCGGGCGAAAGCAGACGCTAACATCAGAAAGGTTTATGAGTTCGCTGTCAGGCAATCGCTCGATCAGACTCCCGATGTCCGCCGCGCATGGCGCGAATGACGTTCAGTTCGACGTCGGTCTTTCGATACGGGTATTGAATCATGTCGAACGCTCCCAGGCCTAACGCTGCCAGGTAGTCTTTCCATTCCCCTGTGCGAGTCGTCACAACAATATGCGGCGCTTTCTTCCAGATTCGCAGGGTCTGCAGCAGGTCGCGATAGGACCCGTCCGTCAAACGATCGTCGCAGAGCACTAACGCGACTTCTTGCCGGGAGAGCACTTCCTCGGCCCCCGCCAAAGTAGCCGATGCAAGAGTGTTCACTGTGAGAATCCTCGAGTATGCGACGTAATGCCCGCCGACGTTCCAAGTACGATGACACTACGAGAGCGCGCGGTGCCCTTCCATCTCTCCGCCTCCCCGCGCTGAGCCACGAGTTCAATTTTGGAATTCGACAAAGAGACATATTGCCCTGTGCCCGTTGGCACGGACTGTTCAATATTGAACAGTGTAGAAAATCGGATAGTTCTAAGCTAAGGGGGCTCCAGGACGGGAAAACCGTGCCAAAGACTCGCACCGAAGAACTGCCGAATTGAGTGGAATCGTTGCGCCGCCGGCTCCCTGGCGGCGCATCCGAAATAGAGGTCCAATTTGACGGGCGCGAAATTGTGCAATCCAGCAAAGCCTTTGGGCCCGATCCACGAAAGGTATGACGCTTGCGATGAACGGTGACGCGATGCCATCTGAATATCAGACGGCAACTTCTGAGGAGGTGTTTCCATGTTAGCAGCCCGTCAACTGGAGATTGTCGAGAATCGGCACAAACGCTCTTACCGACCGCGCAGGAAGAGCGGCAACTTCTCTTCCGAAGTCGTTCACAGGCTCGCAGCATTGGCGATTCCCGTCTACCACCCAAAGGGTGCAGCCTTATTCGTTGAAGGCCAACCTTCGCGCGGGGTATTTATTCTCTACTCAGGGCGCGTAAAGCTCTTCACGTCATCGGCGGATGGGAAAACCTTCATTCTGAGATTTGCCGATCCAGGGGAAATACTTGGCTTGGCTGGGACGCTGGCGGGCCAGCCTTATGAAGCGTGGGCGGAAGCGATCCAACCGACGCAGACTGGCTTCGTCGAACGCAGGGATTTGGTTCATGTTATGCGGCACCGTGGTGAAGTTGCAGTGCAGGTGGCCATGCAATTGGGTGAGTCCTATTGTGCCGCAATCGCCGGAGTGCGCGTGATGGGGCATTCGCGGTGTGCGAGCCAGAAACTTGCGATATTTCTTCTCGATTGGTGCGAGAGCAATCGCCCGCTTCATGGTGAGGCCGGTGCGCAGTTCACTTTGACTCACGAGGAAATTGCTCAGGTCATTGGGACTTCGCGAGAGACGGTGACACGACTTCTGTCTGGCTTTAAGAAGAAGGGGCTGATTCAATGGAAGAGCTGCAATTTAGTTCTTACGGACAGAGCCGCCTTGGAGAGTTCGGCGGCGAACTGACGTGCAGCGGCTGAGAAGCCCTCGCGTCGCGAAACGCGTTGGTTAGGAGTGGAGTGACCTATGAAACGCAAGAAGCAGACGGCTTCCCGTATTGGTGGTTTCTCTTCAGGAGCCAGTCTGGGAGGCAAAGTCTCGCGCTATCGGGAACGACAGAACATCTACACGCAGGGCGCACCTGCTTACACGCTTTTTTACATTCAAGAAGGAGGGGTGCGGCTCACCACTCGAACGAAACATCAACCATCAGCAGTTACCGCCATCTTGGGGGTGGGTGATCTCTTTGGTGAGCTTTGCCTCGCAGGCTATCCCCTTCGCATGTCCACGGCTGTCGCCTTGACCGCCAGCTCCATACGCACCATTCAGAAAGAAAAGATGCTCCAAATGCTTCGCAAAAAGAATAAGGCGTCAAATGCCCTGGTAGCTTATCTCCTGTCCAGCGTCCAGAAGTACAAGGATCATGTGGCGGAGTTACTGACTTCTTCAGCCGAACAACGGCTGGCGCGCGTGCTTCTGCGGCTAGCCCACCTGGACCGGAGCGGTCCACCAGTTGCCGAGCTTCCCACTTTAAGTCACCAAGTTCTGGCGGAGATGATCGGCACCACCCGCCCACGAGTCAATCTATTCATGAACCGATTCAGGAAGCGGGGATTCATTAGCTACAACGGCCGAATAGAAGTACACAAGTCCCTGCGAAAAGTCCTGCGGCGCGATTAGCAGTCAGCAATCACCACTGGTGTCACGAATCTCGCCGGGTTGGATTTGCCGCCTTACGGAGCGAGATTCACCACTCTTATGTGCTGGGTCTCGCACTGTCCGCGCACCGTTCACTATTGAACAACCTGGGTGGAACATGGTACATTGCGTGGATGGTATTTTTCCCCCGCCGGCGTAAATCCGCAGGCGCTCCTCGCCCCTCGAAGACATCCCGAAGAAGTCCTGCTTTCGATGTGCAATCATTTCTCGACTCGGCCGGTCTGAGGAGAAAGATAGGCAAGTTTCGACAAAAAGAAACCGTCTTCGCGCAGGGCGATCCCACGAAGTATGTCATGTACATTCAGGAAGGCGCTGTGAAGCTTACTGTGGTCAGTACGACCGGCAAAGAAGCCGTTGTGGCGATTCTGGGACCGGGTGATTTTGTGGGGGAAGCGTGCCTTGCGGGCCAGTCCCTTTGCATGGCGACTGCGACCGCGATCGCGCCCACCACCGTGCTGATGATTGAGAAAAACGAGATGATTCGCGTGCTCCACAAGGAACACGCCTTCTCCGACCGCTTCATCGCCTATATGCTGGCGCGAAACATCCGAGTAGAAGAGAACCTGATAGACCAGCTCTTTAACTCCAGCGAAAAACGGCTGGCGCGCACTCTGTTGCTCCTCGCGCGGTATGGCACGCGAGGCCATCCTAAACAGGTACTTCCGAAGGTATCGCAAGAGATGCTGGCGGAGATGATTGGCACAACACGGTCCCGAGTCAATTTTTTCATGAACAAATTCCGGAAGCTGGGCTTCATCCGATACAACGGCGAGATCCACGTCAACAATTCCCTCCTAAGTATTGTCCTGCACGACTGAATTAACTTTCGCTCGACGCGGAAAGATTGAACCCTCTCGTTGTTCCAATCGCCATAACTGCCCATGCTGAAGGGCACTGATGTGGCTCTCAGTCGGCCGCGTATATACTAGTAGGACACATAGTCACAGTTGTTCAATAGTGGACAGTACTTGTCGCGCCGCTGGCTGAATCTATGCATTGAGGGGACGCGTACTATGAGCCGTAAAGACAACGATATACTTCTCATCGACGATGATCCCCGTCACGCCAAGGCATTTGAAGAAGCCTTGACAGCCGCAGGTAACGGTCGAACGAATCTCGAGTGGGTCAGAACGCTCGCCAGCGGCCTCGAAAGACTGGCCCATAAAGAAGTATGGGCAATCTTTCTCAATCTCTTTTTGCCGGATAGCCGTGGTATCGCCACACTAGATAGGCTGTTGTCGGTCACTTCCACCACTCCAGTGGTTGTTCTCTCCGGCGTGGATGATGAAGGCCTCTGTAAAACGGCCATGTTACACGGAGCGCAAGACTACCTCTTAGAGGGTCACCTAGACAGCTATGCATGTGCACGAGCTATACGCAACGTCGCTGAGCGTGAAATTGCACGACGGGAATTGTTTACGGAAAAGGAGCGTGCCCAGGTCACACTAAACTCCATCGGCGACGCCGTACTGAGTACTGATGTCTCGGGCAACGTGACCTACTTGAATGTAGTGGCGGAACACATGACTGGGTGGTCCAAGAAGGATGCAGTCGGTCATCCGCTCACCGAGGTGTTTCAAATCATCGACGGCGTTACGCATAAGCCCTCACCAAATCCCATGGAGTTGGCAATTCAGCAAAACAGTACCGTGGGACTCAGCGCGAACTGTATCCTGGTTCGGCGGGACGGATATGAGTGCGCAATCGAAGACTCCGCCGCTCCTATCCATGACCGGGATGGCCAGGTCACCGGGGCGGTAATCGTGTTTCACGACGTGAGCATGGCGCGGGCGATGGTACTCGAAATGTCTCGTTTGGCCAAACATGACATCCTCACCGATTTGCCCAACCGATTGACGCTAAGCGACCGCCTTACCCAGGCAATTTCGCTAGCCCGTCGCAATCACAACCAACTCGCAGTGCTGTTCTTGGATTTGGATGGCTTCAAGCGCATCAACGACTCCCTCGGACACTCCATTGGCGACAAACTCCTCCAATCAGTAGCGGAACGCTTATCGACCTGTGTCCGCAAATCCGACACGGTAAGCCGCCTGGCTGGCGATGAATTTGTGATACTGCTTCCAGAAGTCACACACGCAGCGGATGCAGCCGTTAGTGCCGTAAAGATCATCACCGAGCTTAAGAAGGAGCACACCCTTGGCGAACACCGTCTACGCGTTACGGTAAGCATTGGGGTCAGCACCTACCCCGACAACGGTGATGATGCGGAGACGCTGATCAAGAATGCCGACACGGCGATGTATCACGCCAAGCAAAGTGGGCGCGACAATTACCAGTTCTTCACACCAGACATGAGTCTTCAGGGCGTCGAACGTCAATCATTGGAAGGCCAGCTGCGATATGCTCTGGAACGCCACGAGTTATTGTTGCATTACCAGCCGAAGGTAAATCTCAAGACAGGAGCCATCACGAGTGTCGAGGCGCTCGTACGCTGGCAACATCCAGAGCGTGGGCTGCTTCTTCCAGGGCAATTCCTGACCATCGCCGAAGATACCGGCATGATTGTGGCAATCGGCCAATGGGTACTGCGCGAGGCATGCAGGCAAACGCGGGAATGGCTTGATGCGGGTCTACTAGCCGTCCCCGTGGCAGTCAACATCTCGTCGCTGGAATTTCAAAGCGAGCAGTTCCTCCAAGGCGTTCAAGCTGCCCTGAAGAATACCTTCCTGGATCCCAGATATCTCGAGCTGGAATTAACCGAAACCGTTCTCATGCGACATGCAGAATCCACTGTCGACGCGCTTGGACAACTCAAAGCCATCGGTGTGCGACTGGCCGTGGATGACTTTGGTACCGGGTATTCCAGCTTAAGCTATCTGACTCGATTTCCCATTGACGCCCTGAAGCTCGACCAGTCATTCGTGCGCAATGTCATCACCAGTTCAGATGATGCTACTGTCGTTAGCGCGGTCATCAGCATGGCCAAAAGTCTCAAGCACAGGGTGATCGCTGAGGGTGTCGAAACAGTCGAGCAGTTGGCATTTCTTCAGGCCCATGGCTGTGATCAAGGGCAAGGATACTATTTCAGTCGGCCCGTGGTTGCAGAGCAGTTCGCGAAGTTACTTGAAACGGGCATATCGGCAGTTGTTTGTAATTAACAGCGGGTTCCCTTTCACCACGACTTGGCGAAGCTGCGTTGTCGGCGGACCTCAGCTCAGTTAATCGTTGCCTGTCCCTGGCGGTGGAAGTAATCAGGGCACTGAAGGGGCGCAATTGAAACGATTCACGCCCATTAAAAGTAATGAATGGGCCTGTTGGAACCGAGGGCCGTGCTTAGAACGCAAGCTCCTTACTTCCCGTAAGCAATTTCTTTCCAACTTAAGACTTAGCTCCCCTCAGGGAGCATGTGGCCTGGTGTGCCCGGATGTAGCCATCTGATCGTAGGGTCACTACAAAAGTCACGGCCGAACGCGTCGCGGCAAGCACAAGTGACACAAATCACAGCGGCGACGTGACGCGAATCACAGAAGCCGAGCGCCAGAAAGCTCACGCTAAGGATGACTGACCGGTCAGTTAGATGGATGGACTCAGGAAACAAATAAAGGATAGCCAAATGACTGCCGTCAAGCAACCCATTCGAAGACGAACGGAAAAAGCCCGGCGAAGGGAACAGATTCTGGCAGCTGCATTTGAAGAGTTCGCTATCAATGGGTATGCGGCCACGCGCCTCGACGACGTGGCGAGACGAGCGAAGATCGCCAAGGGGACGATTTTTCTGCATTTCGACAACAAAAGAGTGCTCTTCCGTGCAGTCTTGCGCGGCTTCATTCAACCTGTCTTTTCAGGCTTCCAGGCATTTCTCCAGGGCTTCTCCGGCACGGCCGAGGTCCTCCTCCGTGATCTGCTGTCGCGTCAATATGTGGAGGTTGTCAGGAATAAGAGAGCGCGCGCACTTCTCAGGCTGCTGATTGCCGAGAGCGGGAAATTTCCGGAGCTCGCCCAAATGTATCGTCGAGAAATTATTGATCCTGGCACGTCGGCTCTCGGTCTCGTGATTGATCGAGGTGTTGCCTCGGGAGAATTTCAGGCGACCGGAATCCACAATTTTCCTCAAATCCTGGTTGCGCCAACGGTTCTTGCGGTCGTGTGGATCCTGGTGCTTGGCGAGCGTCACGGGCTCGATTTCGACGCATACCGAGAGGCGCATCTCGACCTCGTGCTCCGCGGACTTCGCAGCGTCGATTCGACGAATGCTCCGAAAGATACAGAGTTCCTCCGCGCGGGAGAAGCGTCATGAGACGGAACTGGAGAGCCACAGCACTCTTCCTTCTCTTGCTGGCAATGTCGGCAGCATGCGCCAGCGCACAAGACACTCCGCGGCGGTTGACGCTGAAAGATGCGATCGACCTTGCGCTGAAGCAGAACGTCAATGTACAGGTCTCCGCGACCCAGATTGATGAAGCGGAAGGGACGCGTACAAGGCGCCTGGCTGCGTTGCTTCCGCATGCCAGTGCAGCTTCGCTTGCGAACCTGCTGAAAAACAATCTCAGTATTGAAGGAATTTCCCTTCCTGGAATTCCAACCGCCGTCGGCCCTTTTGCTTACTATGACTTTCGCGTATTCGCATCGCAGGCGGTGATCGATCGCCAAGCGCTTCACAACTGGAAGGCCAGCGCCAGGCAGGAAGAAGCGACACGACTGAGTTACCAGGATACCCGCGACTTCGTCGTTCGGGAGGCGGCTGGCCTCTATCTGCAATCCGAAACGGCGGCGGCGGAAGTCGAGGCGGCTCAATCGCGAGTGGAAACCTCTCGGGTCCTCGAAAAGCTAGCCAAAGATCAACACGATCAAGGCCTCGCGACCGCCATCGACGTAGTTCGGTCGCAAGTACAGCTTGCGCGCGATCAACAGACTCTGCTCGTTGCGCAAGACAACTACCAAACCTCGTTACTCGTGCTCGCCAGATTTCTTGGACTGAGCCCCGGAACCTCCTTTGAGCCTTCCGAGAAGCTCGAATTTCGGCATATCGACACACCCGACATCGACAAGGCCCTCCCAGAAGCGCTGGGAGCCCGCGACGACTACCGTTCGCTCTTCAGCCAGCAGCAATCACTGATGGAGCAAGAAAAGGCGTCACACGCGCGCTATTTGCCCACGCTGGCTGTTAACGGAAACTACGGCCCGTCCGGACGCAATTTTGGTGCGATGCCAGCGACGGGCGGGATCGAGGCAATCCTCTCCGTGACCATCTTCGATCGGGACCGCACCGGAGAGAAGCAGGAGCTCGAAAGCCGCGTCGACCGCTTGAAGGCACAGACGGAGGATCTCGCTCGGGGCATCGAGCAGGATCTCCGCAAGGCGATCCTGGACATTCACTCCACGGAGCAACAAGTAAGCGTCACGCAAGCCGCCTTTGATCTGGCTCAGCGCGAGTTGAGTTTGGCGGAGGATCGCTTCCGCAATGGAGTGACCGACAACATCGAGGTCGTAACCGCTCAAGATGCTTTGGCAAGTGCGCAGGACGACCGAATTGCAGCGATTGCGCAGAATGCAGACGCGCGGACCGCTCTCGCGCGCGCTCTCGGCGCCACGGAGAAGAACTATCAAACCTATCTCGGCCAAGTCGATCCAAGGAGCGGCGCTGACAGCCAAAAAGAGGTGAAAGTGCCATGAAGCGCACGCTTCTAATTGTTCTCCTTGCTGTCCTTGCGGCAGTTGCGGGGATGCGGCTCTATCGCATGTGGCTTGCGGGACGGTCCTCAGCAAACGAGATGAAGCTCTCCGGCAACATCGAAGCGCATGAGAGCCTCGTCAGTTTCAAGGTGATGGGCCGCATCATCGATCTGCCCGTGGACGAAGGCATGGCGATGAAGACAGGAGATCTCCTGGCGCGGCTCGATAGCGCCGACTACCGCCAGCAGGTTGCCACAGACGAAGCTACAAAGCGTGTCCGCGACCGCCAGTTGGTGCTTGGACTTGCGGGCAGCCGCTGGCAAGACGTTGAGGCGGCGAAGCAAACCGTGATCGATTCAAAGGCCGATTTGGATCAAAAGAAAAAGGACTACGCACGCTACGAAGCTCTATACGAAAAGGATGAGATTCCCGCGCAGACACGAGACCAAGCTGCGACGAACGTCACCCGTGCACAGGCGACTTACGACCGGGCGCAGGAAATTCTGAATGAACTGGTCGAGGGCACCCGGAAGGAGGAACTGGACGTGGACCGGTCCAACGTCCGCCAGGCAAAGGAGAATCTCGATTTGTCGCAGATTCGCCTGAGCTACACCGTGCTCCGGGCACCGTTCGACGGCATCGTTTTAGTTCGCCAAGCCGAACTGGGTGAAGTCGTATCCCCGGGAACGCCCATCGTGACGCTCGCCGACCTGGACCACATTTGGCTTCGCGTGTATCTGCCGGAGACCGACCTCGGAAAAATCCATTGGGGCCAGGCGGTCAACGTGAGGACCGACACGTATCCGGGCAAGACCTATCGGGGGCACGTTTCCGTAATCGCTTCGGATGCGGAATTCACTCCCAAGAGCGTGCAAACAGAGAAGGAGCGCGTGACGCTTGTCTACCGCATCAAGATCGATGTCGAGAATCCGAATCACGAGCTCAAACCCGGTATGCCAGCCGACGCCTATGTGGATGTGAAATGACTGGTACCGCCATGAGCTCCAGTCCTGCAATCATTGTTTCCGGTCTGGGCAAGCGGTTCGGTGATGTCCAGGCAGTCGACCAGCTTTCGTTTGACGTTCAGCCAGGCGAGATCTTCGGCCTGGTCGGACCCGACGGTGCCGGCAAGACAACCACAATGCGAATGCTGGCAGGGGTTCTCACTCCGGATTCCGGATCAGCAACGGTTGCCGGACATGATGTTCGGCTTGACCCAGAAGGCGCCAAGCGGGATCTGAGCTATATGCCCCAGCGCTTTGGCCTCTATGAAGATCTCACGGTCGACGAGAACATTCGGTTCTATGCCGACCTATTCGGCATCAGCCGAAAGGAGCGCGAGGAACGGTCAGCCGAACTGTTGGCCGCCGCCGGCTTCGCTGAGTTTCGCCGCCGATTGGCGGGAAACCTGTCGGGAGGAATGAAGCAGAAACTGGGCCTCGTCTGTGCGCTCATTCATACGCCGCGCGTGATTCTGCTCGATGAGCCGACAAACGGAGTGGATCCGGTCTCTCGGCGGGATTTCTGGCGAATTCTCTATTCGCTCGTCGCGCAGGGTGTCGCCATTCTCACCTCGACTTCCTATCTCGATGAGGCTGAACGCTGTCATCGAGTCGGTCTGCTCTACCGCGGCCGGATGCTCTTCTGTGACCGTCCGGAAGAGCTGAAAAAGCGGTTTCCCGGCGGAGTCGTCGTGGTCCATTCTCCCGACCCCGAGCGAGTCCGAGCTGCGCTCTCTAGCACCGACGCGGCGCGCAGCGTCCTGCTCGTGGGCGATCGCGTGCACGTCTTCGTGGATGAGGCCGATCGACGTCTTCGGGAACTACGCGCATGTTTGGACGCAGCGAAGATCTCCTACGACTCGATCGAACAGGTGGCGCCAAGCATTGAGGACCTCTTCGTGTCGGCAGTGGAAGGAGAACTGGTAGCGGAGCCGTCGGCAAAGACATCATGAACCAAATCGAACCATCGGTCGTCGTCCAGAACCTGACCAAACGATTCGGCGATTTCATCGCGGTGGACGACGTGAGCTTCGAGGCACGCCACGGTGAGATCTTCGGCTTTCTCGGCCCGAACGGTTCGGGTAAATCCACAACGATCCGCATCCTCTGCGGGTTGCTGCGGCCGTCGTCCGGACGCGCCACAGTCGCCGGGATCGACGTGGCCCGGAATCCTGAGGCTGTGCGCCAGCACATCGGCTATATGTCGCAGAAGTTCTCACTCTACAACGACCTGCGCGTGGCCGAAAATCTGGAGTTTTTTGCCGGCATGTACAGCGTGCCGAAAAACGAAATTCCGGCACGCATCGCATGGGCGCTCAAAATGGCGGGCCTCGAAGGGCGCGAGCAGAATCCCACGAGTTCGCTGGCCGTCGGCTGGAAACAGCGGCTGGCGCTCGGGTGCGCCGTACTGCATCGCCCGCCGATCGTTTTCCTGGACGAGCCCACATCGGGAGTCGATCCCGTTTCGCGCCGGCAATTCTGGGACTTGGTCCACAACATGGTCGGGGAAGGCATCACGGTCTTCGTCACGACGCACTACATGGACGAAGCCGAATACTGCAACCGTCTTGTGCTGCTGGATCGCGGGCGCATTGTGGCCATGGGCACGCCCACGGAACTGAAAAGTCATCACATGAAGGGGCAACTCCTGATGATCGAATGCGAACCGCTCGGCCCGGCCCTGGAGCTGCTTCAGACAGCTCCCGACGTACTGGATGCTGCCGTCTTCGGCAATGGTATCCACGCCGTTGTCGCCGACGCGGCGGCCATGGCACCGACAATTCGCGAGTTGCTGTCGGCCCGGCAATTTCGTGCGGGACGAATCGAGCAGATCGCACCGAGCCTCGAGGACGTTTTTGTGTCGCTCACGGCCACGCGAGGCATGAGTAAAGAGGTTGCCGCATGAGCTGGACACGCATCGTTGCAATGACGCGCAAAGAAATCCTCCAGATCCGGCGCGATCCGAGAAGCCTTCTCATCATCCTCGTAATACCGCTGGTCCAGCTCTTCATTTTCGGCTATGCCGTGAACCTCGACGTCAAGCACGTTCCGCTGTGCATTTACGATCGCGACGGCACTCAAACCAGTCAAGACTTTCTCAAACACTTTCAGGCGACAGACTATTTCAATATCGTTCGGGTGTCAGACAGCTATTCGGACATCGTCCGGAACATCGATCATGGAGTATGCAGCGTAGCGGTCGTGGTACCTCCGCAGTTCGCAGAAGATCTCCATTCCAGCGGACGAGCGAGCGTGCAGGCACTTCTCGACGCCAGCGACAGCAACTCGGCCAGTATCGGCATGGGCTATGCGCAAGTGATAGTGCAGAGTTATTCCTCCGAAATACAAGTTGCTTGGCAGCAGGAGCGAGGCCTTGCAGCGGGCGCCCCAAACGTCACGTTCGAGCCGCGTACTTGGTTCAACGAAGATCTGGAAAGCATGGCGAACTTGGTTCCCGGCGTGGTCGCTATGGTCATGGCGGTCGTGGGCGCGTTCCTTACTTCACTGACCATTGCTCGCGAATGGGAGCGCGGCACGATGGAGCAGCTGATCTCCACCCCCGTGGGCAAGCTGGAGATCCAGATCGGGAAACTCTTTCCGTACTTCATAATCGGGATTGCGGATACGGCCATCTGCGCGGGAACGGCCGTGTGGTGGTTCGGCGTCCCATTTCGCGGAAGTTGGGTTGTTCTCTTCGGGTGTTCGATGCTCTTTCTGCTTGTCGTGCTGTCGCTTGGCTATTTCATTTCCGTTACCGCGAAGTCACAACTCGGAGCCTGCCAGATGGCCTTGTTGGCTACGTTCCTGCCCACCTTCCTGCTTTCCGGCTTCATCTTCCCGATCGACCAGATGCCGATTGTGGTCCAGTGGATCACGGCGGTGCTCCCAGCTAGATACTACGTCTCCATTTTGCGAAACGTGTTTCTGAAAGGCACCGAGGTTCGGCTACTGGCGGGAGACATCGTCGCCTTGGCGGCGATTGCGGTGGTTTTCGTCGCACTTGCGACACGCTCGTTTCAGAAGAGGTTGGGATGAAAATCCGCGAAGCAATCGAGCGCATTCGTCAAATGATAAAAAAGGAGTTCATCCAGACTCTCCGCGACCCGCACACTCGCTGGCTCCTGTTTGGGCCGGCACTCATCCAGATGGTCATCTTTGGCTATGCGGCCACAATGGAGATAAAACACGTCTCTCTAGCGGTCCTCGATCGGGACAACACACAAGAAAGCCGGGAACTCATTTCGCATTTCTCCGCAAGCCGGTACTTCCGAGTTATGAAGTACGTGACCGAACGCGACGATCTTCGCAAAGGAATCGATCGAGGCGATTTTCTCCTGGCGGTGGAAATCGACTCGGGCTTCGCGCAACGCTTGCGAAACGGCCAGGGCGCATCCGTCCAGGTCATTGTAGACAGTTCAAACTCCAATACCGCGCTGGTCGCGCTCGGCTATCTCAGTCAAGTTGGGGCGACTTTCGCTCGGGCTTACCAGATCGATCGCATGCAAAGAATCGCGCCGCAGTTGGTGTCGTTTGTGCCTCAAGTAGACCTTGAGGCGCGCCCATGGTTCAACGAAGGGCTCCTGAGCGAATGGTATTTTGTTCCAGGCGTGCTTGGGAACTTGATGCTCATCCTGATCATGAACCTGACGGCGTTCGCCGTCGTCCGCGAGCGAGAGATCGGCACTCTTGAGCAGGTCATGGTTACCCCCATCCGTCGTTGGGAATTCATCGTCGGCAAGACGGTACCTTTCTTTCTCATTGGTTGTTTTGACGCGACCATGTTGACCCTCGTCGGCACGCTATGGTTTGGGGTGCCTCTCCGTGGACACATTGCCGTGCTGGCAATCGGCGTTATGATCTTTCTGTTTGCGGCGCTTGGTCTTGGGCTCTTGCTTTCAACAATGGCGGCGACACAGCAACAAGCAATGATTACAGCGTTTTTCTTCACGATGCCGATGACCAGCCTGTCCGGATTCGGCACGCCCATCAGCAGCATGCCTCCTTTCTTCCAGAAACTGAGTTACTTCAACCCGCTCCGCCACGTAGTGTTGATCCTGCGCAGTATTTTTCTCAAAGGTGTCGGCCTCGACGTCCTCTGGCCGAATATGCTCCTCATGGCAGGATTTGCGTTTCTGATGTTGAGCGTCAGCGTCTTGCGCTTCCGCAAGTCGCTCGAATGATTCCCCATCGCGATGCGCTGTCCGCGCTGCGGCGGCCCAGCAACGCCAGGAAGTCACGACAAGACTTACCACCGTAGAGCGAGTGAACTGAATCCGGTCCAGTTCCCGCTCGGATTGACAGAATCTCGCGCGGCGACACGATTGCTTGCCCGGCAACGGAAGGACAGGTCGAAAGATTGGAAGTGATCATAAGGGCTTCCTCGTCGTGGGCGGTGGCGACAGCGCCATCGAGGCCGCCATGGGACTCACCCACCAGGTCGGGAACAAGGTCACGCTCTCGTATCGCAAGGAAAGCTACACTCGCATCAAGGAGCGCAATGTGCGCTGTATTTCCGATTGCATTCACTAGGGGAAGGTCGAAGTGGTTATTCAACTCTGTGCCGGTGGAGTTCAAGCCAGACTCTGTGATTCTGGACGTCAATGGCAGCCCTCGCGAGATTCCGAATGATTTCGTCTGGATCTTCGCGGGCGGCGAACCTCCCAACGCGTTTCTCAAGAAGGTCGGCGTCCAGTTCGGGGTGCGCGATATGACGTCAGAGGCAAGTACCGAAGTGCGGCAGAGCAGAACACCGGCCCTGGGGATCGGCTCGCCAATGCTGGTTGCAAAATGACCATGCGAAGGTGCATCGTATACTTGGAAAGGATTCCCGCATGAATATACGCTTTGTGACGATCGTAGTTGTTCTCGCTGCGATTTCGGTCAGCGGTTGCTCGAAGAATAGTCAACCCGTGTCGTTGAGCGGCGGCGCACCTGCCAGTAACACAGGCGGCGGGCCGATGTCCGCAACAAGCTCCGCGCCGCAGGCTACAAGTAGCGACTCCGACGCGATCCGCGCCGCTATCGAGGATCATCTGCGCAACGATCACAATATCAACATGGCGGCGATGGATGTCAGCATCGATTCCGTGAGTATCAACGGCGATCAGGCCCAGGCGAATGCGGCGTTTCACCTCAAGCAGGGCGGCACCGGCATGGCGATGACCTATTTTCTCGAGCGCCACACCAACGGCTGGCTCGTCATGCGCAGCCAATCGAGCGATGGCCAGTTCGTCCATCCGCCGACGGACACTGTTCATTCGGGAACGGCCACGAGCCCCGCGGCGCCCGCGATGCCCGATGTCAGCAACTTCCTGAAGAATCACGCCCCGCCCAATAGCAATTGAACGAGGTACCCGTCCGGGCAATCTTTCCATGAACGTCTTGGAAGACATTTAAGACGAGCTAGAGACAAATCGCGGGAACTGCGAAAAAGAACGCCTGTTGCACGAGATTTTCTCCGTGTCACTCGCCAAGATTCTGTCTGGGCAAATAATCGGTAGCTTACAGCCAGAAGCCCATCGGCAGCGTAAAGTGGGCGCACGGTGCTGCCGTCAAGCGAGCAAGATTAAGCGTCATTTCCGGCTCTATGATCTGCGTCACACGTTTGCAACGCGGGCCGCGGCCTCTGGCGCAGATCTGCCAATACTCAGTGTATTACTCGGACACGCGAGCATTCAGATGAAAATGCGGTACGTTCACCCAGCCGCGGAACAGAAACGGAAGACGATCGGGAAATTCGAGAAATTTCGCACTGAGGGAATCAATTGCCGCTGCCACTGCCCAGCAAAGTCAGGGGGGCACTACAAAAGTCACTACCGTGGAGCGAGCGAACTGATGCGGACCATCCGTAAGTTATTGAAAAGAGTGGCGCGCCCGGAGGGATTCGAACCCCCGACCCTCTGCTTAGAAGGCAGACGCTCTTTCCAACTGAGCTACGGGCGCGTTCATTGTTCTGATTCTAAAACATTTGTGCCTCGCGCTGACACTGTTTTAGACGCGTTGACCTTCTGCGCTAAGGGCAGAAGATCATTCCCCACGCCACCCTAATGATGCGTTCCGGGATCTCGAGCATCCAGAAGCACGTATGTCGCAGTTTTTCTGCTTTTCAACCGCTCGATTCGGTGCATGCGGTACAACTGGGGCAGTCTGTGGTTCTGTGTATTCGCGCAACTACCCCAAGAGAGCATACTAACCATCATGAGAACAACCGCAACCGAGTAAGCATGTAGGGAATGTGCGTAACAAGTCAGGGTCTCACACGCTCAGAACTGGGATCGGCACCGCGCAAATGATGGCGTAGCCGTGCGTCCGCAGGTGACTGCTATAAGGGTAGCACCCGGTAACGAGCAAGTCCGCCTTCGTCTGCTTCGCAGCCTGGGCCAGCACCTTGGGCACGTTACCACTACCGATAAATAGGTCGGCCTTGATGCCCATGTCTTGCTGGAGCTCTGCGATACGCTGAGAAGCGTCGCTGACAAGCGCCTCTTTCCAATCGGGGTCGACGTAGTTGCCACCCGGCCCCCAAAGCTCCACCGCGGCAGTGACGTGAGCGAGCGTTAGACGCGCGCCAAATTCGGCGGCCATTTGCGCGGCCCACGACACAGCTTTGCGATTATGGAGGTTGAAATCGACGGCGCACAGGACGTTGCGGATCACGAACTCATGCGCTGGCGATTCTGCCACGTGGGCGTCGGTCCAAACCGGGCACTCGGTTGCGTGCAGTACTTTCGTTGTCACGGAGCCCAGAAGAAACTGGGAGAACGTCTGGCCATGGGACGGCATCATGATCAGGTCGGCTTTTTCCTCCTGAGCGGTCCGCACAATTGCCTGGGCCGCCCCGCCCTTGGCCAACACGCGCTGAATGGTAAGGCCATCAAGCTCCGGCCTAAGAGACCGGTCCAGCTTGTTCTCGGCTCCTCTAACGATCTCCGCGAGCATATCCCAACCAGCGAGTGCGGAGCCGCCCTCCGGCACACCGGCGGCATGGCTCAGCGCCGTCGCGACGTGCAACATCACGATCTCAGAATGGAAATGGTGGGCCAATGCCGCAGCCTGATGAACCACACACAGCGACGTATTCGGGAAATCAACCGGAAGAAGAATTTTCTTGATATTCAGCATCGCGCACGCGCGGTTCCAAGTCTCATGGCACTTTGCTGATCAGTTGCGCAGGCGATGGGAGCTGCGAGGCGTCCCAACCTCCGCCGAGCGCCTGGATCAATCCTCCGCTGGCCGTCATCTGCTGAATTCGAAGAGTTACCGCAGCTTCTTGGTTGGACAGCAATGACGTTTGCGCGGTAATCACGTTCAGGTAAGGATCGATTCCTAATTTGTAGCGATCCATGGCCAGCGCGAGGTCTCTTTCCGCGGATTTGACCGCCGTGTCCTGATATTGAATCTCCACAGAGAGTATCCGCAGCGACGCGAGGTTGTCTTCAACTTGTTGAAAAGCCGTCAGCACCGCTTGGCGATAGTTGGCCACTGTCTCATCGTACTGGGCTCTGTATTGCTCGACCGTGGCCCGGCGCAACCCCGCGTCAAAAAGGGTTTCCGCGGCCGAAGGGCCAACCGAGAAAAAGCGGCTCGGCCATGTGAACCAATCCGCGATCGAAGTACTTTCAAGTCCCGCCGTTGCGCTTAGCGTAACTGTCGGGAAATATGCTGCTCTCGCAATACCAATCTGCGCGTTGGCCTGAGCAACCAAGCGTTCTGCTGCGGCGATGTCGGGACGCCGCTCAAGAAGCTGGGACGGAACACCGAAGGGAATCGCCGGAGGACTTGATTGGAGCGGTTCGATCGGAATTGAAAACGTCGATGCCGGCTGGCCGGTCAGCATTGCGATGGCATGTTCAAACTGCGCCCGCTGGACGCCAAGGGCGGCATCCTGTGCTTGCGTGGCTTCCAGTTGAGTCTCGGCTTGCGCCACGGCTTCGTCCGAGTCGATGCCTGTCTCGTACAGAGCCCTCGTCAGATCGAGAGACTGTTGATAGGCGACCACCGTAGAATCCAACAGCTGCTTTAGCGCATCCTGTCCGCGAAGTTGAAAGTAATCTGCGGCAACGTCGGCCTGGACAGTGAGGCGGGTATTCTCGAGATCCGCCGCGCTGGCCTGCGCCCCGTAGGCAGCCGATCGGATAGTGTTCCGGATACGTCCGAACAAGTCCGGCTGCCAGGTCGCATCGAACGGGAGAGTATAGTCAGTGAATGTACCCGTCGAGGAAGATGTGGAACCTGTTCCTGAGCCGGAACCAGAATTTGAGGAACCTCCCGCTACGCCTCTGGATAATGTGGACGACGGCCGTTGCACGGTAATGGCGGGGTTGGTCGTCACTGTAGGGAAAAGCTGCGATCGAGCTTCCTTGACCAGGGCACGCGCTGCAAGAAAGCTTGCCGCAGCAGCTGCGATGTTTTGGTTTGAAACATTGACCTTCTCTTCCAGCGCATTCAATTGAGGATCGTTGAAAATCTCCCACCATTTACCGCGAAGCGCATCATCTTTTGGCTGCGCTACTTTCCAACCGTCGGTATTTGTGAAATCGGCGGGAGTGAGTTCTTTGTATGCCGCAGGAGTTTCCGCGGACGGCGTGTGGTACTTTGGGCCGACCATGCACCCTGCCAAGAGGCAAGGAGTCACGGCGAGCCACATTGTGGCTCTTAGATGGAAAGGAGTCATAATCCTATGCAACCCCATGATGGCTCCAATTAATCTGCAGCACTGGGGGCCGATCTAGCCCGATGGTCAAGGATGTCGCCGTGTTGCCTTCCCTGCATCCGTAGCCGCAGCCGGTCGAACGCCAAATAGACGACCGGCGTTGTATAGAGCGTGAGCAACTGGCTCAAGAGCAGCCCTCCCACAATCGTGATGCCAAGGGGGCGGCGGAGCTCATACCCCGTGCCTGTCCCCAGCGCCAAGGGCAGGGCACCCAATAACGCAGCCATTGTCGTCATCAGGATCGGGCGGAAGCGCAACATGCACGCTTCGAAAATCGCGTCGGCCGGGCTTTTTCCCTCCTGGCGCTGCGCCTGAAGGGCGAAATCGATCATCATGATGGCGTTCTTTTTTACGATTCCGATCAGCAACACAATGCCGATGATGGAGATGATGTTCAGATCCTCTTTAAAGAGCAGCAATGCGAGCATCGCACCCACGCTCGCCGAAGGCAGAGTGGAGATGATCGTCAGCGGATGGACCAGGCTTTCATACAAAATACCGAGAACGATGTACACCGCGAGCAGCGCCGTCAGAATCAGCACGGGCTCGGTACCTAGAGATTGCTGGTAGGCCAGTAGCGTGCCGGCAAAAAAGCCCTGAATCGTGGAAGGTGTGCCGAGCCGCTTTTGCATCTGGTTGATGCTCAACGTGGCATCGCTCAAAGACACGTTCGGTGCGAGGTTAAAGGAAACGGTGACCGATGGGAATAAGCCCGTATGGTTGATGGCCAGTGGTGTTGTGCTGGCTTGACCCGTGGCCACCCCAAGCAGCGGAATACTGCTGCTGCCGGGCGTATGAAGATAGATGTCTTTCAATCCTTCCGGGCTTTGCCAATACTGGGGAGCAGCTTCCAGCACCACGTAGTACTGATTCAGTTGCGTGTAGATGATGGATACTTGCGACTGGCCGAATGCGCCATACAACGAAGAGTCCAGCGACTGTGCGGTAAGGCCGAGCTTTGCCGCAGTGACACGATCGTAGTTCATCAGTTCATTAAGGCCACCATTCTGCTGGTCCGAGCTAACGTCCTGCAGACCGGGCAGGCGCTGCATCTGCCCCAGTAGGATCGGTCCCCACTTGGAAAGATCCTGCACATTGTCGGATTGGAGCGTGTACTGGTACATCGCATTACTGGACCGGCCGCCGATGCGCAGATCCTGCACGGATTGGAGGAACGCAGAGGCCCCCGGCAGACGGTTCAATTGGGGGCGCAGGCGGTTGATGATCTGGGCGGCACTGACCTTGCGCGCCGCCAGCGGCTTGAGCGCAATGTAGAGAGAGCCGGTATTTGTGGCCCCATTGCCACCGGTAAACGCAATCACATTCGCAACGGCAGGGTCGTTCTTGATCACGCCGCCGATCTGCTGAATGGCATTGTTCATCGCCGGGAAGGATGAATCCTGCGGCCCTCGCACTGCACCGGTGATCGATCCCGTGTCCTCCTCCGGGAAAAAGCCCTTGGGAATCTTGACGATCAGCACCACATTGAGCGCTATGGTGAGGAAGAGTACGACGAGGGTGAGGGTCGGATTGTCCAGCACCCAATGCAGGCTGCGGCGATACAACGACAGCACCCAGTCAAAAGCTTTTTCGCTGGCCATGTAGATGCGGCTATGTTTCTCCGCGCGCTCGTTCCTCAACAGGTAGGCGCACATCATTGGCGTGGTGGTCAGTGAGACGATCATGGACACGAGAATGGCCGTCGAGAGAGTGACGGCAAATTCACGGAAGAGACGGCCAACGATTCCGCCCATCAGCAGAAGAGGGATAAAGACGGCAATGAGCGAAATGCTGATGGTGAAGACGGTGAAACCGATCTCTTCCGCGCCCTTCAGCGCCGCGGCCAGGGGCCTCATGCCGTCTTCCAGATGGCGCGCGATATTTTCCATCACAACGATGGCATCATCCACCACGAATCCTGTGGAAATGGTCATGGCCATCAGCGAGAGGTTGTCGATGCTATACCCGAACAGATACATCACTGCGAACGTACCGATCAGCGAGACCGGCACGGCGACGGCGGGAATGAGCGTGGCGCGGCCGTTACGCAGGAAGACAAACACCACGGCGATCACGAGGCCGATGGAAATGAGCAGCGTCCTCTCAACGTCACTGACAGAGGCTCGGATGGTTGTGGTGCGATCAAGAACGATGGTGGTATCGATGCCGACCGGAATGGATGCCTGGATAAACGGAAGCTGCGTGCGTATGCGATCTACCGTTGCAATAATATTGGCGCCGGGCTGGCGGAAGATGATCACCGTAACCGCACGCTTGCCGTTCAAATAGCCCGCAGCACGGACGTTCGCCACGGAATCTGTCACCTGAGCCACATCGGACAGGCGGATCGCGGCGCCGTTGCTATAACCGACGATGAGCGGCTTGTAGTCGTCTGCGTGCGATATCTGGTCGTTGGCAATGATGTCCGCCGTCACAATGCCATTCGAGATTTGGCCTTTGGCTAGGTCGGCGTTCTGCAGGCTCAGTACGGACTGCAAATTCGCAAGGGTAAGTCCGTAGCTGGCCAGTTGTGTGGGATTTGCGTCCACGCGCACGGCCGGCAACGCTCCACCTCCGGCAGTGACCTGCCCTACGCCCTGTATCTGCGACAACTTCTGCTCGATGACGGTCGAGGCTTCGTCATACAGTTTGTCGGGACCGTATTTGTCTGATGTGAGGCCGAGGATCATGATCGGCGCATCAGCGGGATTGACCTTGCGATAGGTCGGATTCCCGGGCAGGTTGGCAGGCAGATAGGTTCGCGCCGCATTGATGGCGGCTTCCACATCGCGCGCCGCGCCATCAATGTCGCGGCTGAGATCAAACTGAATGGTGACAGATGTGCTGCTAAGCGTGCTTGTGGAGGTCATCTCCGTCACACCGGCAATATGACCGAACTGCCGCTCCAGAGGAGTGGCAACGGACGACGCCATGATGTCGGCGCTGGCTCCCGGCAAGCTTGCATTGACTGAAATCGTCGGGAAGTCGACCTCCGGCAGGGGCGATACCGGCAGCACCTCAAACGCAATCGCCCCGGCAAAGGCAACCGCAACCGTGAGCAGCGTCGTAGCCACTCGCCGACGAATGAAGGGTGCGGAGATATTCATGCCGGCCCCGCCGGTTCTGCGCCTTCAGTTCCCGGCTTGTTCGGCTTATGCGCAAAACGCTGTGCCAGACTGTCAAAAAAGATGTAGATCACAGGCGTGGTATACAGCGTGAGCGCCTGGCTCAGCAGCAGTCCGCCCACCATGGCGATGCCCAGCGGCCTGCGCAACTCAGAACCGAAACCAGTTCCAAGCGCCAGAGGTAGCCCCGCCAACAGCGCGGCCATGGTGGTCATCATAATGGGGCGGAAGCGGAGCAGACAGGCCTCGTAAATTGCATCCGTCGCGTTCTTCCCGTGCTTTCGCTCGGCTTCCAGTGCGAAGTCGACCATCATAATGCCGTTCTTTTTCACGATACCTATCAGCAGTACGATGCCGATGATGGCAACCACGCTCAAATCCTGGTGAAAGAGAATCAGCGCGAGGAAAGCGCCAACGCCCGCTGACGGCAGCGTGGACAGAATCGTGATCGGGTGGATAAAGCTCTCATACAAAACACCAAGCACAATGTACACCGTGACCAGCGCGGCAAGAATGAGCAACGGTTCATTGGCTAGCGAATTCGTGAAGGACGCCGCGGTGCCTTGAAAACCGGCCTGAAGGCTGGGAGGCATGTGCATGTCTTTCTGCACTTTGTTGATCGCCGTGATGGCGCTGCCAAGTGCGGCATTCGACGCGAGATTGAACGACGCAGTGATCGCCGGAAATTGACCCTGGTGTGTAATTACGAGTGGTTCCGTCGTGTTCTCAAAGTGCGAGAAAGCGCTCAGCGGTACGGCGCTGCTCACGGCCGAACTGGGAGTGCCTGCGGAGGTTGCTCCCTTGCTGGACGTCGAAGTGGAGGTGCTCGCTGAAAGCGCGTTCGCCGGAGGAGTAAGCGTATTGGCCGAGGGAGTATACAGCGCCGAAGTCGTTAGCGCGTTTGATCCCGCGGCGGACGATCCGGAAGACGCGAAGGAGGAAGAGGCTCCGGGACCGCTTGTACCGGAAGACGCATTGGATCGGATGTACAGGTGGTTCAGCTTGTTCGGGTCCTTCTGAAATTGCGGTTCGCTCTCAAGTACAACGTGGTACTGATTCACCTGCGTATACATGGTGTTGATCTGCCGCTGGCCGAAGGCGTCATACAGGGTGTTATCGATGGTCGACGGCGCAATGCCCAATCGCGAGGCGGTGACCCGGTCAATCACCAGAGATACGGCCAGCCCTCCCGATTGTTGATCGGTCGCGATGTCTTCCAGTTCCGGCAACTGCTTCAGCCGGTCGACGAAGCGGTTGGTCCAATCATCCAGTTCGTCGGCATCGGGGTCTTCGAGCGTGTACTGGTATTGCGTGCGGCTCACCCGGTCATCTACGGTAATGTTCTGCACAGGTTGCATAAACAGCTGTATCCCCTGGACCTGGTCCAGCTTTGACTTGAGCCGGCGGATTACGTCTGACGCGCTGATCTTGCGCTGGTCGAGCGGCTTCAGATTGATCGACATTCTGCCGCTGTTGGTCGTTGTATTCGTGCCATCGGCGCCAATGAACGACGAAAGGCTTTCAACGGCCGGGTCCTCCAGAACTGCCTTGGCGAGTTCCTGCTGCTTCTCGGCCATTGCGCTCGAGCTAATCGCAGGCGGCGCCTGCGATATGCCCTGGATGACGCCCGTGTCCTGCACCGGGAAAAATCCTTTGGGGATGACGATGTAAAGGAAAACCGTAAGCAGCAGTGTGGCCAACGCGACCAACAGCGTAATCGTCTGGTATCGAAGGACAAACTTCAGCGTCCGCCCATAGAACGCGATCATCCGTTCGAAAGCGCGCTCCGAGGCTCTATAGACGCGCCCCTGATGCTCTTTTGGCTTGTGCCGCAAGATTCGCGCACTCATCATGGGGGTAAGCGTCAGAGAGACCACTGCCGAAAGTACGATAGTGACGGCAAGTGTCACGGCAAACTCGCGGAACAGCCGCCCAACCACGTCGCCCATGAATAACAGCGGAATCAGTACGGCGATGAGTGACACTGTTAGCGAGAGAATGGTGAAGCCAATTTGCTCCGCACCCTTGAGCGCTGCTTCCATGGGTGGATCGCCCGCTTCGATGTACCGCGAGATGTTCTCGATCATCACGATGGCATCGTCCACAACGAAACCGGTGGAGATGGTCAGCGCCATCAGCGATAAGTTATCCAGGCTGTAACCAAGGACGTACATGGCCCCGAAGGTGCCAACCAGTGACAGCGGCACAGCCACGCTCGGGATGATGGTGGCGTAGAGACTTCGCAAAAAGAGGAAGATGACCATCACGACGAGTGCGACCGTCAATAGCAATTCAAACTCAACGTCGGAAACCGATGCTTCGATCGCGGTCGTAAGATCGGTAAGCGTGGTCACCTGAATGCCCGTGGGCAGGTTGGCCTCCAGCTGCGGCATGAGTGCCTTGATACTCTTGACCACGCTGATCGTGTTGGCCCCGGGCTGGCGTTGCACATTTAAAATTACGGCAGGGGTCTGATTCATCCACGCGGCCTGACTATTGTTCTCTACGCCATTCACGATGCGTGCTACGTCGGTCAACATCACCGGCGCACCGTTGCGGTATGCAACTACAACGTTCCGATAGTCGTCGCTGGTGACCAGCTGATCGTTGGCGTCGATCTGGTAGTCCTGACTGGGCCCATCGAAGTTCCCTTTGGCGGCGTTCACACTGGCCTGTGTCAGCGCAGTGCGCAGGTCTTCCAGGTTGATGCCATAAGATGACAGCACCGTTGGGTTGGCTTGAATGCGGACTGCGGGTTTTTGGCCGCCGCTGATGCTTACAAGGCCCACCCCGTTGAGCTGCGACATCTTCGGCGCAAGGCGCGTGTCCACAAGGTCCTCGATCTGAGGAAGCGGCATGGAGCTTGAGGTGATGCCCAACGTGAGCACGGGCGCATCGGCTGGATTCGTCTTGCTATAGATAGGCGGCGAGGGCAGGTTGGATGGCAACAAGCTCTGCGACGCATTTATGGCGGACTGCACCTCTTCTTCGGCCACGTCGATATTTAGAGCGAGGGTGAACTGCAGCACGATGACCGAAGTGGCCCCGGAACTTGAGGAAGTCATCTGGCTCAAGCCCTGCAATTCGCCGAATTGACGTTCCAGCGGCGCCGTTACCGTCGTCGCCACCACAGTCGGGCTTGCTCCTGGATAGAACGTCAGCACCTGAATGGTCGGATAGTCGACTTCCGGCAATGCGGAAACAGGCAGTTGTGTATAGCCGACGAGACCGACCAGGAGGATTGCAGCCATCAGCAAAGAGGTCGCAACTGGCCGCAAGATAAACGGACGAGACGGATTCACGGGGCGCCGCTCCCGCTCGTGTTGGCCGAGACAGGCTTGCTCGAAATAACGACCTTAGAGTTGTCCTGCAACTTATCGAAGCTGCTGTTGGCGACAACGTCTCCCGGGTTGATGCCATCAACCTGCGTTATACCGCCGTCTGTAACTCCCGGTGTTATGCTGCACATATGGGCGATATTGTTTTGAATCACATATACAAACGACGCTTGGCCATTTTGCTGAATGGCCGATGCCGGAATCAGCGTCACTCCCTGCAACGTATTCACCAGCAGGCGCGTGTTCACAAACTGGTTCGGGAAGAGCGCATCATTCTTGTTGGCGAAGAGTGCTCGCCCTTTGACTGTTCCAGTTGTAGTGTCGATCTGGTTGTCGAGCGTCAACAGATTCCCGCTTGCAATCTTCGTCTGCGCAGTGCGATCAAATGCATCGACGGTGAGTTTAGCCTTCTTGCGTAGGCCAGCTTCAACCGGGCCCAGGCTGTCTTCCGGTATTGTGAAAATTACGGTGATGGGTTCCAACTGCGTAATGACTGCCAGGGTTATGGTTCCCGCTGATTGCACCACGTTGCCCGGGTCCACTAGCCGTAAACCCACGCGGCCGGCGATCGGGGCGGTGATGTGGCAGAAGTCGACCTCAACCTGGTCGTATTGCACTGTTCCTAGGTCGTTCTTTACTGTGCCCTCGTCCTGCAGTACAAGCTTTTCCTGGTCATCCAAGACTTGCTTTGCAATGGCGTTGCGTGCCCACGCGGCGCGGTAACGCTCAAGGTCCATCTGCGCTTGGGCGAGCAGATTCTCGTCTCGCTCCAGCGCCCCTTGCGCTTGCAAAAGCATTGCGAGGTACGGGCGCGAATCGATGTCAACCAGTGGATCGCCCTTACTGACCCGCTGACCCTCCTGATAGTGCACAGCAACCACCAGGCCATTCACCTGGCTGGTAATCGAATCGGTATAGACCGGGGTGACTGTGCCGATTGCGTCAAGGTAGACGCCGATGTTGCCCTTCTGAGCCGTCGCACTCGTAACGGTGATCCCCGTCGCGCCAGCGCGTGCCAAGGCCGCCGTTTTCTCGGCCGCCTCGTGGTGGCGCAAGATCAACATGAACACAAGCACAAGAACCAGTAGCAACACACTCGAGACGACGATCCACACAACCTTATGATGTCGGGGATGTGCCGGAACAAGAGGCGGGAGTTGATTGTCAGGGCTGATGGCTGAATGCTCGTTTATTTCAGCGGCCAATCGGAGTCTCCTTTTTCAGCTCCGAATTCCTCTCATTGGGCTGCTCGTGAGGACGCAGATGTCGATCCAGTAGGGAATAGTGTCGATGAGCGGAATAATCAAAAACAATCTCGATCCCTGAAGAGAGCAGAACTTACCTGGCCGCAAGACAACCGCCGTCCTCCATTGATCCGCAACCTGAATTGCGGAAGAAAAAACGTAGGCAAGGACAGCAGCGCTGCCCAGAATCCATGAGCCTTCGAACTCAACTGAAACTCTATGCATGGTGTATGTCAGTGCTGCGCCAATGCCTAGAATTACGACGAATCTTAATACTAGATTGGGTTTCCTCGCAATTGCACTCTGGGTCATTTCAGCGTTTCAGCTGGTTTCGGCGCGCCGATGCTATCTCCTCGACGATGCTGCTTGCTCCTGGACGATCGGCTCGCTGGCTCCAGTGACAACCGGCGGGCTGCCTGCGGCTTCGATCCCACCTATTTCATGGACACAAGTAGCGTCCTCTGCGGACAACCTTAGCCTCGTCTCCACTCGAACGCTCTTCGCAGGGGCCGCTTTTGGCATCACTAATCGAGTGTGTCATCGTTGAATGTCGCCTTGGTCTTCGATGAGCAGCCCCTAGCCTCTTCAACTGTGACGAACAAGGTCCGAAAACAGCCTGCAAAGCGTTTTCGTAATACCCGCTCAAATCCCGTGCGTCACAGTGAGATAGAAGCAATTTAGAGATCGGTCGCCTGGAGTTCAGGATCCAGCTTTGGCTTCCTGGGCATATGCTCCAATTTCGTGCAGCAGCGGTCGCGCCGATGCAGGAACAGCAACTTTGCCGCTAAGAATTTGGTGGCGGTCTACATCATCGCCATACATGGCCTTGTCTCCACTTTTGTCGGCTTGCACCACGGCGCCGTCCAGGCTCACCCCGGCAAAAACGCCTTTGGCACGCGAATAAGACAGAATCTCCGCATTCAGTTTAACATCGGTGCCAGCGGCGGCGGTCCGGCCCACCGGCCCGGCTGCTATAGAGGCGTCGGCTCCTAGCTTGAATTTGTCGCTGAGCAGGCTTTGCAAGGCGTGATCATTCATAAAGAGCATCACGATGTCGGTCGAAGAGCCCCCGATCTGATAACCCACGCTCCCGCCGTCAATAGCCACAAACATAGGGGCGCTCCAGCCATGCCCGGTGCGACAGGTTGCCAGTCCCCTGCCGTAGTTGCCGCCGAATATAAAGGCGAACTTCACGTCCCCCGGAATGATGGCGATACATTTCGCCGATTTCAGTAGATCCTGAGGAATGCCCTGATCCGGAGTGTTCATGATCTCCTTGAACACCTGGGCAGCTTTGTCGGTGCGCTTAATATCATCCTCGCGGTCCGAGGCGACAGCAGTTAGAGTTACAAGCAGACCTAGCATCGTGACGATCAGAAGACGTTTCAACATTGTTTATCTCCCCCCAAGTGTGAATTCACTGACGGAAACGCGCTGCCAATTCGTTGATTCCAGAACTCGACTCAGTTCGCCAAGGTGTAAATCATCAGCGCTGATCAATGGGGCGGCCGTGGCCGAACTGGACTTTTGGTTCTTAACCTATGGCTCGTTCAGCTACTGCTGAAAACATTTCTGATTCTGATTAGGACGTTTTGCCGTTGCAGCCGGCGTGTCCGCACGAGCAATCGATGTCCGGCGTCTTTTCCATAGCCTCGCACTGGGTGCTGCAGTACTTGCCCAACGTTGTCACGCAGGAACAAACGGGGTGTGCGCACTTTTCAGTTTTCGCGGTCGCCATTTCTTTTCTCCTAGCCTCACATCAACAGCGGGTGATCTAAGGCCCTATCTTAGACACTGGGGAAAAGCGCTTCTGTACAATAAGGAACACATTTCACTTTGGGCCACAGAGTGGCAACCGTAGATGGCAATCCGATAGCTTGCGTGACAAGTGCTGCCGCTTCTCTGCGAACGACTATGGCGGGATTCCGTGGGCTCAAGAGAGTCTTGCAGCGCGGCCTCGGAGTGTGTTGGCTAGGTGCCGCGGGCGACGATGCCAAGGCGTCGCCACACCTTTGCAAGTTCTCTCCTTGAGTCAGTCCGAAGTAAGCAATGCAGATTTAAAGCAGATTTTTAATTACGCGCTAAGAAGAGTGGCATGGATTCTCAATGCATGCTGTCCGATACGGAACAGTTTCATTGTCAGCGCGCTGCCATAGTTCACGTTGGGACTGACCTTGATGCATGAGCAGGATGGCGAGTGCCCGAGGAGATTATGAAATGTCCATACAAAACTCAGTTGTCGCTGTGTATCGCACGCATTCGGAAGCGGACCAAGCGGTGAAGGAACTTCAGCGCGGCGGGGTCGACATGCACAAATTGTCGATCGTTGGGAAGGGATACCACACGGATGAGCACGCGGTAGGCTACTACAACACTGGCGACCGCATGAAGTATTGGGGCAAAGTTGGTGCGTTTTGGGGAGGCTTCTGGGGACTCTTGTTCGGATCTGCTTTTTTCATGATTCCGGGTCTCGGCCCAATCTTAGCGGCAGGACCGGTAGTTGCATGGATCGTGGGAGCGCTAGAGAGTGCGGTGGTGGTAGGAGGGGTGAGCGCACTCGGAGCAGGCCTCTACAGCATGGGAATTCCTAAGGACAGCATTGTGAAGTACGAAGCAGCACTCAAGACAGATCAGTTCCTACTGATCGCCCACGGAACGGCTGCAGAGGTGGCGAAGGCGAAGGACATCATCGAGACTACGCATCCCGCCGAATGCTCGCTGCACTCAGGCGAAGCGGTAGCAGCGGCAGCAGTTTAGCTTCCTGCGAGTTGTATGGGCAAGGCTGTCCGGGTGGGCCTTGCCCATTGGTGTGTGCTTTCGCCGAATTCTAGCGGCGGCTTCATAATCGTCGGAGACCCGCCGGTTTCTCCAAATCGCGCATCCTCAGTTGTTAAGCAATCCTGAGGCGATTGAATACGGCGACTTTGACAACGTCTACCACGAGCGCGAAGACGGCTGCCCCCGCAAGCGCTCCTCCCATCGCGAGCAGCGGCAGAGGCGCCATCGCGATCCCGAGACCCGCCATCGTCGAGGCGATCAAGAGATCGGCTACCGACGAAAGCACCAGCCAGAAGCTTGGGCGAGTGGACCACAAGCGCTGACGAGTTCGATTCGTGTAGGTCGTTGCCTGATTGCCATATACGATGAGCACGAATGCGAGAGTTTGAAGGGTCGGCATCCCCAGACCCAGGCGAAATTTGCCGATGGCCAATACGGCGGTGCAGAACACCAACTCGGAGATACCCATAAAAACGCCCGCGATCGTCAAGTTGCCGACTCGCCATGCACTTGGCATCGGGGACGGCCGCACGTTGTCCGTCGTCAACGAGATGCCGAGGAAGTCGCCGGTGATCATGATAATGACCATCAACATCGGGGTGAGGATCGCGTGTCCGGTTACGATCAAACCCACCGCCAGGAAGAGCACCTGCACGATCTTCTTTGTAACGGAATTCAAGGTGTAGGTCAGGATGCGCTGAAACGTCACCCGGCCTTCTTTGACCGCGGCCACAACACCCTCAAGGCCCGGGTTTGGTCAGTACGATTCCGGCCGCCGACTTGGCTACGTCCGTCGCAGTCGAAACGGCAATTCCCATCTGCGCCTGGCGCAGCGCTGGCGCGTCATTGGCGCCATCACCGCACATGCCGACCGTGTGGCCGCTCTTCTGGAACGCCTGGACGAGGTGATACTTGTCCTCCGGAAGGACTCCGGCAAAGACCGCGAAGCTTTCCGGACGCACGCTCTCCGGGATTGGCCCGGGCGGACAGATCGCTCCATCGAGTCCCACAGCTCGCGCGATGATGGCCGCCGTCGCCGGCGCATCACCGGTCACCATCACGGTGCGCACGCCCAAAGTGCGCAGCTCCTTGACAAAGTCGGCCGCGTCCGTGCGAGGTTGATCGCTCAGCGCGATGAGTCCGGCAAGCCGCATCGTCGCCGGCGTGCCTACAGCAACGGCCAGAACCCGGAAGCCCTTCTCTTCGAGTTCTTGCGCCGTTGCGGCTGCGGTTGGCGCTGCTTCGGTCAGCTTCATAACCGCCGCAAAAGCCCCCTTCACGGCACGCAGCGTGCCGCCCTTCTCGTCCACCGCCGTAGCCTCGGACATTTTTGTCGCTGAATCGAACGGAACGAAATGGATCAATTTTGGCGGATTGCCGGTTCTTTTCTTGGCGGCGGCAAAACGGATGGCTGTGTCCACGGGGTCCTGTCCGCCATCGGAACTGGCTAGAGCCGCCATAGCCAGCACGTGCGCTTCATCGAAGCCGGGCTCGGGACGGATGGCAGTTACCGCCAGTTCGTTGAGAGTTAATGTCCCCGTTTTGTCCGAGCAAAGAACGTCCAGCGTTGCCGCCTCGTCCACAGCGGACAATCGCGTTGGAAGCACACCCAAGCGTGCCAGGGCCTTTGCGCCCAGCGCCGCCGCGAGCGTAAACGTGGCGGGCAGCGCTACAGGAATGGACGCCAGAACAGCCGTCAGAACGAGCGGGATAATCTCGCCAATCGACATTTTACGGGCATGGGCGTACGCCACCAGCAAGACGATGATTGCGCCATTGAAGATGGCCAGATTCCGCACCACGCGCACCACGGTTTTTTGCTGGGTACTCTCGACATGCGGGGTGCGGACAAGTTCCGCGGTATGTCCAAACTTCGTGCGTGCCCCGGTTGCGGTGACGATCGCCGTGGCTTCTCCACGCCGCACTAGCGCCCCCGCATACGTTTGCAGGCCCGGCCCAGCTTCGATCGGGACGGATTTGCCGGTGAGCATGGACTGATCGAGCAGGATCGACCCCTCGACCAATTTTACGTCGGCTGCAACCACGCCACCGACCGATAGCTTCACCGTGTCGCCCGGCACCAATTCCGTAGCGGGCAAATTCTTCCAGGCGCCGTCGCGCCGCACCGAAGCGGTGAGCGCGAGCCGCGATTTCAGCGCGGCAAGAGTAGCCTGTGCGCGTCCCTCCTGAAAAAACCCGAGAGCCGCGTTGAATACCAGGAGCCCGGCGATAACCGCAGCTTCGACATACTCGTGGAGCACTGCCTGGAGGATGATTGCGGCTTCCAGCATCCATGGAACGGGCGCCCAAAATTTGGACAGCGCCATGCGCAATGGCCGTGTCGCGGTATCCGGCATTGCATTTGGGCCGAACTTCGCAAGCCCGGCTCGGGCTTCGTCGCTGGTGAGACCGCGCGACGGGCTATCTCCGCCGCTCTCTTGTGCTGTTTTCGCTAGAACAGTCGGGCTGGCAGTGCCGCGAGGCATCGTTTCACCAGGACTTCCGAATCGGGACACCTACACGGATATAGCACTTTAGTGAGTCGGAAGAAACCTTACTGTCCACTTGGGAACACTGTGTCATCGCGGTCAGAGATTCGCCAGGGCAGACACGCAACTGATTTTGTTAACGAGCAAAGAAAATTTAGCGCACACTACGCACCCATCCAAAATCAATCCCCGACCGACTTGCCACAAGCGTAATTCTGAATTTCCGTTCAATAATCGAGACGCTGCTATTTCTAAACACGATTCGTTCGAACGGAAATTTGAATTGGCTTGTTGTCCGCGTGGCCGCTAAACTTCACGCATGGTCCGGCATGCTGAATCCAGCTTTCACGCCGTTGCACTTGAGCCGTTCGCGCGGCCTCGACCGCGCGCCATCCTTAAGCTGGAGCCGCGAACCTCGCTCCGGAGTCCTTCGAAGAAACATTCGCTGATCACCTGCGCCTACCTGCTTGCATATCTGGGTTTCTACCTCGCCGTTGGATTTGCGGGCATTGCAGGCATCGGCTGGCTCTGGATGTCCATGCTCGGCAAGTGATGTCCAGGCCAGGAACTCTTCCCCTCTCGGACAAACGGAAGTTTTTGGCCCGTCGTGAAATCTATCCGTTCGCGGTTGTCTGTTCGGCGACCTTCACGGGAGGCCGACGATCAACGCCATCTTGGCGTTGGTAGCGATACCGGGATTGGGCAGCGACAAACTCGAAAAAGCAGCAGCACTGAGGAACTCCTTGCCTTTTCTTCCACTTGCGTGTTGGAGACTTTAGTATGCTTTCGCCTACTTTCGTCTCTAGTCGCACAGAAGTATGCCAAGAACGGTAACAACACTGGTAACGGCTACAAGAAAGGCGAATGAGCAGCACTCTGAACCAGAGCAAAAAGAGGTTGTACATGAGCCACGGTTATAGCAGACTCCTCTCGGAACCAGAGCTATAGGTCGCTGTTTCTTCAGCCTGCCAGCATTTTGGCGAATGACAGGGGCGGACGGCGGTTACATCATCTCGACCAGAGCCGCGATGTACGATGCCAAACTGGAGAATTTGCACGCGCGTCGAGACTGAAAAAAATACGGCATGTGACGGAACCATGCGATCCGATGCTGCGCAAAGCTCTGTTCGTGGCCCGAAATCGGATGTGCTCCTTCTCCATCGATGAGGAACTCCGAGTTATGACGGTAGCCCATGGTCATGCGGCGGTCGGCAGTCTTCCCGGGAACCAGACGACTCGACCCACCCTTTCGTCACGGCAGGATGCGGACTACGTCGCTGGTACTTGCAATGTCATACGGCAAATGCCACGGGCGTGATGGCACAGGTTTATTCCATAGACGGAATTGTCCCGGTCATCGATCCCGCAGCTTTTGTGCACCCCACCGCAGTGCTCATTGGCGATGTCATCGTTGGGTCGCGCTGTTATGTGGGACCGTGCGCCTGTCTGCGTGGAGATTTCGGACGCCTCATCATGGAAGCGGGAAGCAATCTCCAGGACACCTGCGTAATGCATAGTTTTCCCGGTGCCGACACGGTCATCGAAATCGACGGTCATATCGGCCACGGTGCCGTCCTTCACGGCTGCCGCATCGGCAGGAACTGCTTGGTAGGCATGAACGCCGTCGTCGCTGACGGAGTGATCGTGGGTGAGTCCAGCTTTATCGCGGCAGCCACCTATGTGAAAGCAGACACCATAATCCCGCCGCGCAGCCTCGTGGTTGGCGTGCCTGCGAAGGTGGTACGTGAGCTGAGCGACCAGGAAATCGCGTGGAAGAAGGAGGCGACGGCTGTCTACCAAGCCCTAGCGCAGCGGAGTATCGAGAGTCTGAGGGCAACCGAAGCTCGCACGACGGTTGAGTCAGATCGCAAGCGAATTGCCAAGCTGCCCATAGACCCTCTCTACAAGCTTAAAGAGGGATTCAAGAGCTGACCCTGAAAAAGAAGCCTCTTGAACCGCTTCCCACGTGCGTGCGTCACATCCGGTTGTGACTGTCGTCACTGCTTCCTGTAACCGAATTCCTTATCTTATTACCTCTCAGAATTGAGACGGAAGGAGGTCCACGGTGACGAGTGTGCGAGGAGCATGTGGATTCCAACTCACGACCCCGAACATTCCTGTGGAGCCTTGCGAGCTCCCGGCGTTGGACCCTGGCCCCGATGACGTAGTTGTACAAGTTGCAGGCTGCGGCATCTGCCACACGGACATTGGCTTCGCTTTCGGCGGTGTTCCGACGCGTCATGCGCTTCCACTCATTCTCGGACATGAAATCTCCGGTCGGATCGTCGCTGTGGGCGAGAACGCGGGTGCCTGGCTCGGGCGATCCGTGATCGTCCCAGCCGTGATTCCGTGCGGATCATGTCCGGCCTGCCGGGCAGGGCGAGCGACGATCTGCCGCCAGCAGTTCATGCCGGGAAATGACGGCAATGGTGGCTTTGCCACGCACGTATTGGTACCTTCTCGCGGCCTCTGTGCCGTTCCCGAAGCTCTCCCATCCGGTGTCACGCTCGAGATGCTCTCCGTCGTCGCGGATGCGGTGACCACGCCCTATGAGGCGATTCGAAGGGCCGAGCTCGGGGCGGAAGACGTGGCTGTAATCGTGGGCGCCGGCGGCGTTGGCGGATTCGGAGTGCAGATTGCGGCCGCGCTGGGCGCCGCAGTCGTTGCAATCGACATTGACCGTGAGCGGCTCGATCTGGCCGCGCGGTCCGGCGCCGGGCTTGTGCTCGATGCTAGCTCGACGGACTTGAAGGGCTTGAAGGCGGCCGTACGCACCTTCGTTAAGGAATCCGGGCGCAAAGGCATTGGCTTGAAACTTTTCGAAATGAGCGGCACGCCGGCCGGCCAGGCCACGGCCTTCGGGCTGCTGGACCATGGAGCGTACTTGGCCGTCGTCGGTTTCACGCCGAAACCCATCGAGCTTCGGCTATCGAATTTGATGGCCTTCGATGCAACGGCACGGGGCAACTGGGGCTGCCCACCGGACCAATATCCCCCCGCGCTGCAGATGGTCCTTGCAGGCAAAATTGCCCTCGCTCCGCATATTGAACTGCATGCGCTGGAAGAAGCCCCGGCGATTCTCGAGGCAGTTGCAAAACATTCAGTGCACCGCCGGGCGATCCTGCAGCCAAGCCAGAACAAGGGAAGACAATAACGGGAGGCAGTACGGTGAAAAATCACAACCTCGTTGAGAACTTTTCTCCGCGGGAGATACAAGTGGAACGAAGACCCGTGCGCGACCGGCTCGGAAAAGCTGTCGAGGGTCTCCACAACCTCTGGATCACACTCAACAACCCGACCGAGCTCAATAGCTACACCACTTCCATGGCAAAAGAAGTAATTCTGGCGCTGCGGGAAGCGAGCAACGACCGCGCAGCAGTGGCCGTGGTTCTGACGGGGGCTGGCACACGTGCCTTCTGCACCGGTGGAAACACGCGCGAATATGCGGAGTACTACGCTGGTGCACCGGCTGAATACCGTCAGTACATGCGCATTTTCAACGACATGGTCTCGACCATTCTGCAATGCGATAAACCCGTGATTTGCCGGGTGAACGGCATACGCGTGGGGGGCGGCCAGGAAATCGGGATGGCGTGTGATTTCTCGATCTCGAGCGATCTGGCTCTTTTCAGCCAGGCCGGGCCGAAGCACGGTTCCGCTCCGGACGGCGGCACGACAGATTTTCTCCCCGTCTATGTGGGCATCGAGCGGGCCATGTACAGCGGAACCCTCTGCGAGACGTGGAGCGCTCATCGCTTCTACTGGTTGGGTGGGCTAACGCAGATCGTTCCTGCCTTGAAAGTCGACGGCCGGTGGACACCAAATCCCCTGGTCGTGACCGACCGAGTCTTGGACGAATACGGACGCCTGGTGCTCGGCGAGTGGAAGACGGGGCAGGCTCGCGAAGAGGGCAAGTCGGTCCTGGCCAAAGGCAGCCCCGACCTTTCTTTACTCGACGAGGCGGTCGAAGAGATGTGCACGAAACTCCTCTATACGATGCCCGACTGTCTGATCAAGACGATTGAGAGTCTACGCAAGCACAAACTCGTGCACTGGGACAAGAACCGCGAGAGTAATCGCGCCTGGCTCTCGCTGAACATGATGACGGAAGCCAACGCGGGCTTCCGCGCCTTTCATTATGGAACCAAGGATAAACGGGAAGCGGACTTCATCCGCCTCCGACAGCGACTCGCGGAAGGTGCGCGCTGGAACGAGGATCTGATCCGCGAGATTGCTCCGTGGGTGGTGCAGCCCGCGAAGACCATAAAGTAATTGTGGAAGCTGCCGCCGGCGATCCGGAGGCTCGCAAATGGCCGGATGGCCACGCTGACCGCTGCTTCGGGTGCCATTGCGCCCTCGATCATCGAGACGCAGATTCAGGAATCCATTCGAAAATTGCGAGGATTTGCCTTATGCCAGATGAGTATCGAACCATCCTTTGCTCGATCGAAAGCGGAGTAGCAAGGATTACTCTGAATTTGCCGCCTCTAAATATCATCGACATCCCGATGCTGGGAGAGATGCACAGCGCCCTCGCGCGAATTCGTTCGGAGAATGACGCGAAGGTTCTCGTCATCGACCATCAAGGAAAGGCCTTTTCGGCCGGGGTCTCGATCCGAGACCACACGCCGGACAAAGTATCGGAAATGATCGAGAAGTTTCATGGAGTTTTCCGCCTCCTCAATTCCCTTGCCTTACCTACTCTGGCGCTGGTCGACGGGATGGCTCTCGGCGGTGGCTGCGAACTGGCTACTTTCTGCGACATGGTCGTCGCTTCGGAGCGGGCCACTTTCGGTCAGCCAGAAATCAAGGTGGGAGTTTTTCCACCAGTGGCAGCAGTCGTTTTTCCTCATCTCGTCGGCCGGAACCGCGCGCTGGAGTTGCTCCTGACCGGAGATGTCATCGACGCTGCCGAAGCCAAGGCACTGGGCCTCATCAACAAGGTTTTCCCTACCCAGGAGTTTCGCCAGAAGGCTGACGAGTTCGTCGGCAAGCTCACGGCGTTGAGCGGTCCCGTACTGAAACTGACGAAGCGAGCCGTGGACCGGGGCCTATACGCGACCATGAGCGAGGGCATCACTTCCGTAGAGGAACTCTATCTCGGCGAACTGATGCAGACGGAAGATGCGCGCGAGGGTCTGAACGCCTATCTGGAAAAGCGCAAACCCGCCTGGAAGAACCAGTAGCGCTTCACACGGTGCGCGGCCTCACGGGAATTCGGATGACCTCGTCCAGCTTGCGCACACTCTCGACTGGGGATATTTCGTTCGCTGGCAGCTATTTGTGCCATTGAACGAAGTCACCGCGAGCAGGCACTCATTGAGGTCTGGCGGCAGGCCATCGTCGAGAACGCCGACGTAGTCGAGCTAGGCACAGAGCGCCTGTTCGGCGTACTCCCAAAAGAGGTTTGCGGCAAGTGGACTTCGTGTTCGACGGGAACGAGATTCGTGGGCTGGAGCAGAACCCGGAAACGAAATCACGGTGGGCGCGAATGGCACGGGCTGGCAAAAGAGTGATGCAGTTCTTGAACGAGGGCCGCCATCTGGCGAGTGTGGTTGACGGGAACGTGACTCTCTACGGCAGGCGAGCCGAAAAGGCCGATAGCTGTTGGGGCGTAACCCATCGTCAACTCTTCAAGAATGAGCAATCACCTGTCACCCAAGCAGCAAACAGCGGAATCCTTTGTGCGCTTGTGAGGCACTGGAGAACGTCACCCACGGCCTGCACCCCGAAGAGACGAATAAAAGTTTCGTAGTCCCGCCAACCAGTCCGCTGCTCACTGAATGAGTGGACGAGGACAATAGCCGCTTTTGCGTGATATTGCTCGCCCGTGATGATTGCCGAAGCAGCGCGATGGAGAAGCTGATAGCGAATATCGCCGCTAGGAAGCGCGGAAATGCAGAGCGTACGCAACAGGAAATCGAGGCGTTCGTGTTTGCCCTGAGATGCGTCGGCCCACCACTCATCGAGTGTAGGGCCAAAGGACTCGTTTACCTTGCCCTCGACCATGATGCAGACGGACCCGGCGGATGAGCGGGCAAGAACAAACACGTCGTTTTGTGAAGCCCGACTACCACCCGGTAGAGACACCTTGAACTCTGGCACCGCGATAAGCGGCTTTAAGTTGGCGAGCAAAGGTTCGGTTGTTTGCGTGAGTACCTTAGAAACCTCTGGTGGGAACCCATCCGAAGCTTCCCAGCAATACGCGACTGTGCGGGCGGAATAGCCCGACCGCCAGTGCTTCTCAGGGGTCAGCCAGCATTTTCTGCCAGTCGTCAGGCCCGGATGTCAAAAGGATGCGAGGCGCGATGTTGTGGGCCTCCCTACTTCTTTGGATACCCGACCGATTGCGCCAAGATGATTTTCTGGTTAGGCTGCAAATTCAAGGTCTTGGCCAGCGCGGGCTTATCGATGCTGCCCCGCACCACCGTAACAAGCCCCTCGGAGGCGCAGAAGAGATAAACATTCTGTGCGATGAATCCCACGTCGGCGGCGGTGAACATCTCGGCCTCGGAGGAAGCTGCGCGGCCGGTCTTGGAAAGGTCCGAGACGTAGACTAGGTTCACAGCCGCGTCCTTCACAAATGACTGCGTGCCGGTGGCCGGCCGGAAGTCGCCCGCCAATACAGGGTTCAGCGCGTCGTCCTTGGCATCGTAAATGTACATGCCTTCGGGAGTCGCCACGTAGATGCTCACTTCCTGCCAATTCATGGCGGAGGGCGCAGTGCGATGCCCATCCGGTCTGTTGATTCCGAATGCTGCCCAGAGCAAGTTGGAAAGCGTCTGCGGCGAGAGGGTGGCCGGGCCAAACTCGCGGGTCGATTTCCGGTCCTTGAGCACCTGCATCAGAGGGCGGCCTCCGTCGGTCTGCGGCGGCGGGAGTTTGACGGGCTTGCGGTCCTGCGCTGCCGAGTTGAGGGAGAAACCGATTGTCGCCAGCACAAGCCCCAAAAAGAACGATGCTTTGCGTTTCATGGGACACACCTCTTCCACAAGCCGACGCAGTCTTCGGCTATTTGATTCGATTGCAGCCTGTCATGCGCTGAGCCATTCCGAGCAGAAGCAGTCGCTCGCGGTCATTCATTCGAGAGAACGCCTTGGCAAACCTACGTAGTTCCGACCATTCCTTGCCGCTTGTTCCCCACAGCGGCTCCGCTTTCTCGGCGGGAGGCAGTTTGAGCCTCTTCGGTGGTTGCTCACCCTCACAAAAAAGCTTGTAGAGCGGAACGCCCAGCGCCCTTGCGTACTTCTCAAGCGTCTCGATTGAGGGGACGGTGTGGCCGTTCTCGACCCGTGATGTATAGCAGCGAATCAGGCCAGTGCGCTGCTCGATGTCCCCTTGGCTGAGGTTCTTCGATTCGCGGATTAATCGGAGTCTTTGCCCTATGAGCATGGGCGAGAGCGTACACCATGGCGTAGTGCCGTCTCAATTCCTTCTTAAGCCTTGTGCTGCTTCACTTTGGCGGGTACTAGTTTTTCGCTTTGGCCCGGTGGCGATTGCCCGACTCCAGATTCTCGTGCAAATCAGGGCCGGCACCATGCGCTGGCACGACGATGAGCCTACCGATTAACTCCATTCATCGGTCGAAACCGAAAGTCAAAGGAGGAATTCCTGAATAAGGAAGGCAGCCATCTACGCGAGGTCTCGACGACTGACCAGCATTTGGAGGCGCAGCTTTATGACCTCCGAAAACTTGCGACACAAAGAGGCTTTGAAGTCAGCCGCGAGTACTGCAACCGGGGTCATTTCGACCAATTGGAGGTTGTTACGCGCATTCTGAATTAGCCGCAACGCTCTGCCATCATAGCGGAGTTCTAGACGTAACCCCGTCGGCTACATTTCCTGACTTGTCGTAACCGTGCGCTCTTCATACTGCACGCACTGCGCGCTTTCGCTCCGGCTGACACCATACTCTCACGCCTTTCGGTCTGAGCGGGAAGGAGGGCAACTGCATTCGAATTGGAGGGCGTCAGGTGCCCTGGATTTCAACGGTGGTCTAACGCGCTTGACCAAATCCACCGATCACATGAGAAGAGCATTCATCGACTTCTGTGCTCGATGGGATCTCGGTTGCCCCGGAAGCAGGGCCGTTCTCCTCGGAGAGCGCTGCCGCTCTCTCCAATCTATGACCTGATACTGGCTCAGGAAGAGGGTCAATGGGAAGAAGCGGACAACTTCTCGGCCCAATTGCACTTGCCCGACGGTTTTGCGGCAGACACCCAGTGGAGTGTCATGCAATGGGCCAAACCAAATGATCAGCGAGGCTTAGAGGATCGCGATCTTCTCCCGGCAATCGGCTGCGCGCGATTTCCTTCAGTCAAGAGCCTGAAACGCAGCGTGCGTGAGCTATCCCGCTAATTCAAGATTTCGCCTTACCGGCCGATAAGAGTATCGGAAGGTGCCGACGTAATTCTCCGAACCGTACGGCCACACCGAGACTCAATTGCGTGCTTCGGCGGACGCGATACTGATAGGCGAGCCGATTCGACATGATCGGCGCAGTTGGCCCAAGGACCTTGTGACTATGCGGAATGGGATGTCCACGCCAGATGACGATCGCCCTCGACTGAGCACCAATCAGAAGGCGCTCAAAATCAATCTGGACCCTGCACGCTATGGCACCTTTGCCGAAATCGGCGCCGGGCAAGAGGTCGCCCGCTGGTTCTTCAAGGTCGGCGGCGCGGCTGGCTCCATTTCCAAATCCATATCCGCCTATGACATGGCGGTGAGTGACGCCATCTATGGACGCTGCCAGCGCTACGTTTCGCGCGAACGCCTGCAAAACATGCTCGACTACGAGCACAACTTAAACCTCGAGCGGTTGAAAATCTCACGTGGAGACCGCACCGCCTTCTTCGCATTCGCCGACACCGTGGCGGCCATCAACTATGAGGGAACCAACGAGTGTCACGGTTGGATGGGAGTGAAGTTTCAAGCCCACCTTCGGGACCATGACAGCCAAGTCGTAATTCACGTCCGCATGCTCGATCGCGAAAACAGCCTTCAGCAGGAGGTCTTGGGGATTGTCGGCGTAAATCTGCTTTATGGCGCGTTTTTCTTGCATCACAAACCGGAAGTGATGCTCGAATCACTGCTCGATAACCTGACCACAGACCGAATCGAGATCGACATGGTGGAGTTCTCCGGCATCGAGTTCCGCCATGTCGACAATCGCGTGATGAGCCTTAAATTAGTGCAGCTTGGCCTCAGCGGTGCCGCGATGTTTGGTCCATCCGGGCAAGTGCTTCAACCCTCCGAGGTGCTCCGCAAGCGCCCGATCCTCGTCCAGAGGGGCAGTTTTCGCCCAGTCATGAAGGTCGACATCGACATGATGCAGAGCGCCCATGAGCGCTTTGCTGCTGAGCCGGAGGTACAAGCCGATCGCATCGTCGAACTGATGGAGATCACGATGCGAAATCTGCTGGTGACGGGCGAAATCGACTTGACCGACTTCTTGGCACGCGCCGAAGTGTTGGCGGCTGCCGGCAAGACGGTCCTGATCTCAGATTATTTCGAATACCACCGCCTGGCGGCCTACCTCACGCGCTGGTATAGCGAACCCATTGCCGTAACGATGGGCGCCGCTAGTCTCCAGGACATATTCAAGGAGCAATACTACGCAGAGCTCGAGGGAGGCATTTTGGAAGCTTTCGGGAAACTTTTCACGAAAGACTTGCGGATCTATGTCTATCCCCTGCTCGACCCAGCCACCGGCATGCTCAACACCGTCGAGAACGTCTCCATACCGAGTGACCTGCACAATCTTTACCGGCATTTGGTGGAGCGCGGCAGGATCAAGCCGTTGGACAATTTCGACGAAAGTGTGCTGCACATTTTTTCGCGCGATGTCTTGAAACGAATCAAAGATAACGACACTTCCTGGGAATCGATGGTTCCTTCAGAAATTGCCGAGGTGATCAAACGCCGGAGATTCTTCGGCTACCGCGAAGCCGAAACACTCGAAGGGACTCTTTCACGATAAGGCGACACATTCGTCCGTTGCAGCCCGTCCTGCCTGTTGCGTATACGCATACGACAACTCTAAGAACATCGCAATGTGTGATAGCTCTCGCCCTCAGTAGTATTCGAATTGCGCTAAGCTAACATGCGACGAGCTATCAAAACTCGGGGAACCAAGGAGCGTCGGGCAGTCCGGCGCTATGGTCTGGCGCTTCCCGTGAAAGTTGACGCTCCAACACACCAAGTGTGGGACGGAGTAACAAAAGACGTCTCGACAAGCGGTCTCTACCTGATCCTGAACACAGATGAAATTCTACCGCTTGGAACCCTGCTGGATTTCGAGATGACATTGCCGAGCGAAGTCACGGGTGAATATCGAGTCCGCGTGAGTGGGCGGGCAAGGGCTGTTCGTGTTGAGAGATATATCGACGACGAATTCTATTGTCTTGGGGTCGCTTCGACGATCGAGAACTACGACTTCATTCGTGTGGAAAAGCCCACCTTCGAACACCAGACAGAGGCAAACTCTCGAGCGGTTTGAGCCTCATAACCCTCGTTTGGCCCGGAGATTCTCCTGCCGGACTGGTGTACATATGGAAACGTCCAATACACGTACTATTGTCCGAGCATTAACGACGCTTAGAATATTGGTGGAAGCTACGACGAACGAGCGGGCAATTTTCAGAGTAGCAGACGAGGATAAAGATGGAAATCCCAGCACGCCGCTGTCCACGTGTGAAACTGCGTCATCTCGACTATATCGACCTACAATCGGGCAACAGCGGGGTCGTGGTGGACGTGTCGGCTGATGGTTTGGGTTTCCAGACGGTCGATCCGCTAGGGCCCGTCGAGTCAGTTCGTTTCCGACTTTGGGTCAAGTCGATTGACAAGGTCGAAGCAATCGGAAGGCTCGTGTGGATCGACGAAACCGGCAAGAGAGGTGGCTTGCAGTTTGTTCATCTTCCCGAAGAGGTGCGCGAGCAGATCCGGGCATGGTTAGAAGAATCATATCTGAGCGAAGACGGTGCCCAAGCCTCTCTGGCTCTTGGCGCGGATAACGCGGCCCCGAGTTTGCCAGATGGAGGCTCGACAGACCTTTCCGACGATGCGGGCAGTTCGGCGTCGGAAGCAGAGACTGTCGGAGGCCACATTCTCGATGAATCCGCGGATGTGGGTCCGGGAATTGCCTCGAGACCGAGGTTCCAGTCCGTGCCAACAGCGGGAGGGGAACACGGTCTCAGAGGTCTTGCACTGACGGCGGGCCTCGTCTTCATGGCTTTGATCGGGAGCTTTTCTTACACCTATCGTGGACACGTGGGCCATTTGCTCATTACGTTGGGCGAGAAGATGTCCGGGGATAATCAGGAGCAGTCAGTTGCGCCCACGGCAGCCGCGCTATCGAGCGGCGACACTGATTTCGCGCTGAATGATGAAAAGGCAGCCAGTGACTCGGCAGCGCGTCCGACTCCCGGAGCAACCGACAGCACCACGCTCGAAGCCAGCTTCTCAGCCAAAAATCCGAAGGGAGGAAGCCCCGATGCAAGCGTTGCTTCCCCGGATTCAGGGGCTAAGGCCGACATGCGTGGCGATGCGTTTACCGCACAGGACGATGGTGACGCTCAACTGGCGCTTGCCCGTGGCTACTTGCAAAGCGGTAATGACCCGGAACAGACTGCCAAGGCGGTCCAGCTCCTATGGTCGGCAGTAGAGAAGCGGAACGTCGGCGCGGAAACGATGCTAGCAGATGTCTACCTTCGCGGTGAAGGTGTGCCGAAAAGTTGTGAGCAGGCGCGCATCCTGCTGACAGCTGCGTCGAAATCCGACTCAAGTGCAAAACAGAAATTGCTGGAATTGGGAAGCTTTGATTGCCAGCCAGAAGAAGACAAGCCTTAGCCCCGGATCTGCGCGCCAGCAACCCACTTAGCTGATCGAGGAACGAGTGGGCGAGACAAGTGCTTGGTCGCCCGGCTCAGCTGTTTTATCCCACACGACGACTCGATCACGCCCTTGGCGTTTGGCGCGATATAGAGCTAGGTCAGCCGCCCGGAGAACGTCAGTCATCGAAGCTCCATGGTCCGGGAATACAGCGACACCTATCGATAAGCTGGCCTTTCCCAAACTGACTCCCTCGGACCGTATGTCCAATCGTGTGACCTCTTCGCGCAGGCTTTCCGCCCGCTGACATGCGACCATCCGGCCTGCTGGCCCTGCAGGTCCTGCTGCAGCGTCAGGAAATCCTGCTTCGCCGCGGAAACGTTGCCGGCCTGCGCGTCGTGTGAGAGCTGGTTGAACGCCTGCGACGCGGAATTCGTGGTCTGCGAGGAGCTTGTGGCCGAAGTGGCATTCGCGAACAGGCTGTTCTTCTGCAGGGTCGCGATGTCAGACTGTGCCGCCGTCAGGTTCCCCGACTGCAAATCCTGTCCGAGCTGCTGAAACTCTTGCTGGAGCTGCTGCCTCTGTTGCAGTTGCTGGATGGGTGAATTGTTGTAACCCAGAAAACTGCTGAGTAATCCGGATACGGACATGCGTTTTTCTCCTTCCGTACGAAACGAACTCCGGGCTGGGTTATGGCAACCGTAGTGCCATTTGACTGTTCCGGTGGCCAGATCGTAAGTCACACTTTCCCCGTGCCTTACGCGCTGTCATCGGCAAAGGTCGCGCCGGAAATCCCCTCCAGCCAGGCAAGACGCGCCGTCGGCCACGGCAAATCCTGCCGCAAGTGCGAGCGCGGGCAGGCTTTTGTGGCTTGGGAATTCAGCCGACCTATCTGAGGGAAGTGGCAACAGTGACGGCAACAGTTGGTTGGTTTTAGCGATTCATGGGGTCATCTGCTGTTTGGTAGCGATACCGGGATTCGAACCCGGATTTTGGCCTTGAGAGGGCCACGTCCTAACCCTTAGACGATATCGCCTTGGCCGGCACTTTCCCGACGCTCTCCAGCATGGCCGCAAGAACCATCGGAAGACTACGGCGTGGAACGCTTTGCAATTTTCGCACGGTCAAATCTTCGGCGCAAGCTCATGCGCTTATCCACACTCTCGCCATGCTAGAATCCTGCCCTCATGGAACGCGCTGGAGAATTTCTCGGACAAGTGGTCCGTCGGATCGAACGGCCGGAAGCAACTTTCGCATGGCTCGCAAGTGCGTGGCCGGCGGTCGTCGGAGTAGCGCTCGCGGCGCACACTCGCCCGGTGAAATGCGAAGGTCACTGCCTCGAGCTGGCAACAGACGGTAAACCTTGGCAGAACCAGCTGGAGCGCATGCAGAGCGAACTCTGCGGCCGGATCAATCAGGCCTGGGGCGGCAACCTCGTGCGCAAAGTCAGGTTCGTTTCCGCGAAACCTGGCCCCAGCCGAATCCCGCACGAAGCCGACAACGAGCACACGCCGTTCATCCGCCGCCGTCGCGCCTAATAAAGCTGACCCTCGCGCGCGTCGCCGCAACCGCAGTCTCAGAGTCGAATCATTTTGCTGCCTGGCTCGCCAATCAGCTCGACCTCGGGCAACGTCCGCGGATCCAAAAGTCCACAGGGACTCGTGCTTGCATTGCGATTCGTTTCTACTAAGATAATTCCTATGAAAAACGTGACCGAGATTGAGCGCAGCGGGCGGTGGGCAGAATCCCTGGCTACCGGCTCCGTGTGCCGCGCCTTGCGCACTTCTACCCGTCACTGGCTGCCGAGTAAAAACCGCCGTAAGTTATTGCAAACAAAGGATGGGGGTGCCTCTTACCCGTCAATGAATCCGGGCCCTTTCGAGCGGCTCTGTTCCGTGGAATCGGGCCTCATATGAAGATCAGCCGCGAAGACGTGATCCGGGTTGCCGAACTCGCTCACCTGGGCTTATCGCCCGAGGAGATCGACACTTATCGCAACCAGCTCGATGGGATCCTCACCTATGTTGAAAAACTGAACGAACTCGACCTCGAAAAGATCGAGCCGATGGCGCAGGTGCTGCACTCGGGCAGCAGCGACAGTCACCCTGAGCTGCGAGAGGACACGCTGCGGCCTTGCGATGTCACCGAAGCCGTCCTCGCCCGCGCGCCCGACGCCGCAAGGCCGTTCTTCCGCGTCCCGAGGGTGATCGAAAAGTGAGCGCCCCAACTCCGTGGACGGTAGCGGGCGTGCGCGCCGCGCTTGAGGCGAAGAAAGTCTCCGCGCGGGAACTGGCTGCGGAGTTCTACGGCAGGATCGACCGCCGCAACCCCGAACTGAACGCCTTCCTCACGCTTTCGCCCGAGCGCGCGTACGCGCAGGCCGACCGCATTGACGCCGCTGTCGCCCGGGGCGAATCTCTTCCGCCGCTCGCGGGTGTGCCGGTTGCGATCAAGGATGTCATCAGCACGCGCGGCATCCGCACCACGTGCGCCTCGAAGATTCTTGAATCCTATGTCCCGCCGTACGACGCCACGGCCGTCGAACGCCTTGACCGGGCGGGCGCCGTCTTCCTCGGCAAGACGAACTGCGACGAATTCGCCATGGGCGGATCGAACGAGAATTCAGCCTATGGGCCTGTGCGGAATCCGGTCGCACCTGAACATGTTCCGGGGGGGTCGAGTGGTGGTTCGGCCGCCGCCGTTGCGGCGGGCCTCGCTGTCGCGGCCCTCGGGACGGACACCGGCGGCTCCATCCGGCAGCCAGGGGCGTTCTGCGGGATTCCGGGGTTTATGCCGACGTATGGCCGCATCTCCCGGTACGGGCTGGTCGCGTTCGCATCTTCGCTCGACAAGATCGGGCCTTTTGCCACGAACGTCGCTGATGTAGCCGCGGTAATGGCCGTGATCGCAGGCCACGACGGCAGCGATTCCACCTCAGCAGCAGTGCCCGTGCCGGATTACGCCGCAAACCTCGGCAAGCCGCTGGACTGGCTTCGCATCGGCGTGCCGGAAGACTACTTCGGCGAGGGGCTCGATCCTGAGGTGAAAGAAAGGGTCCAGGAGGGCATCGCGACGCTCGAGCGGCTCGGCTGCCGCAGGATTCCGCTCCAGATGCCGCACACCGATTACGCGATTGCGGCCTATTACATCATCGCGACGGCAGAAGCCAGCTCGAACCTCGCGCGATACGACGGCGTGCGCTACGGACTGCGAGAGCCGGGGGGAACGCTGGTCGAGATGTACCGCAAGACCCGGGAGCGCGGCTTCGGACCTGAGGTAAAACGCCGCATCATGCTCGGCACCTATGCCCTCTCGGCCGGTTATTACGACGCCTATTACCTGCGCGCACAGAAGGTCCGCGCTCTGATCGCGCGGGATTTCGCCGACGCGTTCCAGAAGGTTGACGCGATCGTAACGCCTACTTCGCCGGTGCCCGCTTTCCGGCTGGGCGAGAAGACGTCCGACCCGCTGCAGATGTATCTGGCCGACATCTATACCGTTACCGGATCGCTCGCGGGTGTTCCCGGCATCTCCGTGCCGTGCGGCAAGACGAAGGCCGGGCTTCCGGTCGGCATGCAGATCCTCGGGCCGCACTTCAGCGAGGGCCTCGTCCTGCAAATCGCCCACGCGTTCGAGAAGGCCGGCGGTTCAGCGATATGATCGGCGCGCATGGGAGGCAAAACGCCTTCTCCGCGCAATGCAAAACATTCCCTCAAATTGTAGAAAACTTCCAAGAATAGACTCTTTTTTTCATTCTACTCCCCCGAACGACGGAGCCAATCCGGCGAAATGCTTCCGCCTGTCTGCTCTTAAATCATAGAAGACAAACAGAATTCCAACCGCGAGTAGCTGGAAAGTTTGAGCCGAGTGGTACGGAACGACTATTGCAGAGAAATCATGCGGCATTTAGGCTTGCCTCAGCATCTGAGACATCGAGGGGGCGCGCAAATGGTGCGAATCAAGTCGAGCCAGAAGATCTTCACCGAGGAAGAGGCCACGAGCCTCACGGGAATCTGCCGCGAACACCTCCACAGCCTCGCCCAGAACAAGCATCTTGGAACGATCGCTTCCGCGGCCCAAGCGGCGGGCGCTGAGGCTCAAAAATTGCTGTTCACGAATTCGGACCTCCTGATCATGGCGGTCCTTCACCCGCGCTGCGAGCACTGATTTCGTTCCCCGCTCGCACTGTCATAGAACTGTCTCTGCTTAACTCCGTCGTCCGCCAAACTAGGTTGTGACACGCCTCTTACAGCGCTATTCTGGACGTCAGAACGACGCTGCGGGGGGTAACTCGCTTTGTCGGGCAATCGGCAAACAAAACGGATTCGGGCCGGCATGGCTCAGGTGCTGGTGCTACTGATCCTGACCGTGTTGCCGTTCTCAACCCTGGCGGCGCAGGATTCGACAACTTCCCATCAGAGCCAAACGAACTCTGCATCTGCGGCTCCAACCCTGCCGCGAGGAAAGAAGCTCGCGCTGAAGGACGGCGGCTTTCTGCTGGTGCGCGAATACCGCGTGGAGGGAGATCGCGTCAAGTACTACGACCTCGACAGCTCCCAATGGGAGCAGATGCCCGCCGATCTCGTCGATTGGGACGCAACCAAGAAACTGGAGGCGCAGGAGGCCGAGCGCGATGCCGCCATGCTTGCGAAAGTGCACAAGCAGGAGGCAGCGAGGCGCGCCGACCCAATCGACATCGACGCAAGCCTCGAGGCAGCCCCCGGGGTCTTCCTCCCGCCCGGCGAGGGTCTCTTCGCATTCGACGGTCATGCCGTCCTGCCGCTGACGCAGGCCGAGATTAGCTCGAGGCTCAGTAAGGGACACTTCGTCGAGCAGGTGCTGGTGCCGGTGCCGATCGTTCCCACACGCCACGACATCTCGATTCCCGGGGAACGGGCTAAGCTGTGTTTCCGAAACGGCGAACTCGAATTCTACATGCGCACGGCGGACGGCCGGACGCCGGAGATGCGACTCATCCGGGCAAAGGTCCACGGGGGCAAGCGCGACATCGAGCACGTGGACGAACTGTTCAAGGAACAGGCAGAATCGGCGGACACGGTCTCGATGCAGAGCTGGGACATTGCCAACGGCGTCCATCGGTTCACACTCAGCCAGCCGCTTGCGCCGGGCGAGTACGTTCTGGCAGAGGCCGTGCGCGATCAGGGAATCAGCCTCTACGTTTGGGATTTCGGGATCGACAGCAGCGCCACGCCGGCGGCGAAATCGAGGTAGCGAAGACGGGAATCTAGTTCGCCGGGGATGTTTGCGGCTGGAGAAGCTCCGCCACGAGATCGGCGAGCGCCGAAACGTGAAAAGGCTTTTGCAAGAGGCGGGCACCTTCCTCGCGGAACTTTCCAAAGGCATCCGGATCGAGCAGTTCGCCCGTCATGAAAACGAAGCGCGGTAACGGATCGATTCCGCGCTCGAGCAGTTGTTTGGAAAACTGCTTTCCGCTCAGGCCGGGGAGATTGAAATCGCAGACGATGACCTCGCAGGCATTCGACGCCAGATAGGACAGCGCCGCTTCCGAACTGTCGACCGCGTGGACCAGCATTCCCCGAGCTAAAAGACCTTCTTCCACGATTTCGCGGATCGCTTCCTCGTCGTCCACGATCAGGACGGTATGACCGCGCAGGATGCCGTTCGCGGGCACCGCGGTCTTCCCGGCAACGGCCGATGGCGCGGCAAGTGGAGAAGTCCCCGGTGCAAGGGGCAAGATCACATGGAATGTGGCCCCGGAACCCGGCGTGGACTCCACCTCGATCGTGCCGCCGTGTTCCTTTACGACGGCGAGGCAAATCGTGAGACCGAGGCCGCTGCTACCGCCCGGGCGGTTCGTGGTGAAGAACGGATCGAAAACCTTCGCTATGTTTTCCGGGAGGATGCCGATGCCATCGTCAGTAAAACTGATGCGGAGGCCTTCTTCCAGCCTGCAGAATGAGATTGTGAGATTCCCGCTGTCACGAGCGGCCGCGATAGCCTGCTCGGCATTCGCGATGAGGTTCGAGAACACTTGAATGAGCAGTTTCCGGTCGCCTTCAATGAACGCAGGCTCGTCCGGGGCTTCCATTCTTACGTGAATGTTCTTCTGGCTCAGCGCCGCTTGTTGCGCCTGCAAAGCCTGCTGGATAACCTCAACCAGGTTGAGCTTTGAATGTCCCAGAGCCGTGGGGCGAGAGAAGGCCAGAAGGTTATGTACGATGCTCGCCGCGCGCCGAGCCTGCTTCAAGATCAGGTCCGCGCGACGGCGGGTAGCATCGTCGGCGGCATTCTCGCGGATGAGATCGCTGACGCCAAGAATCGCCGTGAGCGGATTATTCAGCTCGTGCGCCGCGCCGGTCATCATCTCGCCCATGGCCGCAAACCTCTCCTTCCGGGCAAGCTGCTGCTCAATTAACAGTGATTCGGTGACATCGAGCCCTGACGAAACGATGCCGGTAATCGTCCCATTTTCGTCGAAAAGGGGACTCGCACTGATCCTCAGGGTCTTCCATGTGCCATCGACGTGCCGAGCACGAATTTCACACTGCGCGTGAGCTTCGCGGCCAGAAAGGATGCTCTGGCACATCTCTTTGAGCCTCGACTGGTCTTCCAATCCCATTCTCTGGCCGACATCCTTGCCAAGGTAGTCCTCCGGTGGGACGCCCAGAACGTCTTTTATACGGTCATTAACGAATGTAAACCGTCCTTCACGATCGAGCGCCACAATTAGATCGGGAAAGCATTCGATGAGGCGGCGCGTGAATTCCTGTTCCCGATGCAGCTTTCTTTCGATTTCGATGCGATCCGTAACGTCCACGATCGTGCCCTGGAATCTAAGCAAGCGGCCGGCATGATCGCGAATGGCGACCGCCGACGCGCGACCCTGCATGAGCGTTCCATCTTTGCGCCGGTAGGTGATCTCCCGGTTCTCGGCCGAGCCAGTTGCGGCAGTGTCGCGGACGAGCTGATCCCGCTGGGCAGAATCCGCATGGAGTTCGCGGATGTTGTGCTTTTTCAGGTCCTCCAGGCTGTCGAATCCCCACATCCGAATCAGCGCCGGATTCGCGTCGATGAGCTGTCCTTCCGGCGTGGAGAAGAAAACTCCCGTACCGAGGGATTCCACAAACTGCGTGAAACGCATTTCGGATTCCTGTTGCTCGGTAACGTCGCGCGCCCAGCCGATGATGTCCGTGACCCGGCCATTCTCCGCCACGGCCTGAAGCCAGCAATTGAAGTAGCGGAGATTTCGATCGTTCTTCAGGCGGACCGGAATGATTCCCGACCAAGTGCCGTTTTTCGCAAGTGCGGGGAGAGAGCGGCTGACTTCTTCGAAGGCGGGCGTCTCAACGAACTCGCTCAGAGAGTGCCCGATCAGATCGGGAAACGGGACACCGAGAATCTCTGAAAGGCGGCGGTTCGCGACCCGCACCTCACCCTCAATGGAAAGGGTGAAGACGGCCTGGTCGAGGTTGTCGATCAGCTCCCGGTAGTTGTGCTGCGAACGGGAGATAATCTCCACCAGCTTGTCAATTCGCGTTTCGGAGGACGACAACGAGCCGCCGTTCTCGATGCAGTCTCCTGTTGAGCTCGTGGACATAGCAGCGATCCGACTGGGATTCGACTTTCGTGGGGCTCCACACACAAAGGTGAAGCCCCTCCCTCTGGAGAATTTTAGCGACGTGCGACCCGAAACGGGAGAGTAAAGCTCGGACTTATGCCGAGTCGGGTAATGGGCCATCAGCTAAGAGGGTCGCGCCGGGCTGATGAAACTCATTTGAAGGGAAGGATTTTGCAAGGCGGACATCACGAGGCGATGCCCGCCTTGCAACGAGATTAGCTTTCGGCGACCGCGTCGGTATCCTTGCGCAGGAAATCGAGCGCCGCAGCCTCTTCGGGCGTGAGCTCGGGCTCCGCCATTTGCGGCTCCTCCTTGGGCAGTTCGGTGAGGAGTTGGATGTTGCGGTAGCGCTCGAGGCCCGTGCCCGCCGGGATCAGGCGGCCCATGATGACGTTTTCCTTCAAGCCGCGGAGATAATCGACCTTCCCGGAGATAGCTGCCTCCGTGAGGACGCGGGTGGTCTCCTGGAAGCTGGCGGCGGAGATGAAGGAATCGGTCGACAGCGACGCCTTGGTGATGCCGAGGAGGAGCGGACGGCCGGTGGCCGGGCGCCCGCCTTCGCGGATGACCCGGTCGTTCTCCTCGCGGAAGCGGAACTTGTCGATCTGCTCTTCGAGGAGGAAGGTCGTATCGCCCACATCTTCGACCTTGACCCAGCGCATCATCTGACGAACGATGGTCTCGATGTGCTTGTCGTTGATGTTGACGCCCTGCAGTCGGTAGACCTCCTGAATCGAGTTCACCAGGTAGGCCTGCGTATACTTTTCGCCGAGGACGGCGAGGATGTCGTGCGGGTTGAGCGGGCCATCAATCAGCGGCTCGCCCGCCCGGACGTGTTCACCCTCCTGCACGTTGATGTGAACGCCGCGCGGGATGGAGTATTCCTTCATGGTCCTGCCATCCTCGCTTTCGACGTAGATCTTGCGCTGGCCCTTGGCGATTTCGCCATACTTCACGACGCCGTCGATCTCGCTGATGACCGCGGGATCGCGGGGCTTGCGGGTTTCGAAGAGCTCGACGACGCGCGGGAGACCTCCCGTGATGTCCTTGGTTTTGGTGGTCTCTCGCGGAATCTTAGCGAGGACGTCGCCCGGCTGGACATCATCGCCATCGGCGACCATCAAGTGGGCGCGCGAGGGCATCAGGTACTTCTTGCGAACGCGACCCTGCGAATCGCGAACCTGAATCGTCGGCTGGTGCTTTTCGTCGCCGGGCGGAAGCGTAACGACGAGCTGCGAAAGACCGGTGACTTCGTCCACCTGCTCTTCGATCGTGATGCCGGGTTGCAAGTCCTTGAACTCAATCGTGCCTGCCGATTCGGTGAGGATCGAGAAGGTGTACGGATCCCACTCGACCATCGTCTGGCCGATCGTGACCGGCTGGCCATCCTCGACGCGGAGACGCGCGCCATAGACGACATGGTGGCGCTCCTTCTCGCGGCCCTTTTCGTCCACGACCGCGATCAAGCCGGAACGGTTCATGGAGATGAGGATTTTGCCGCGGCCTTCGACGACCTTCAACTCGATGAATTTCACGAACCCACTGTTGCGGGCCTCGACCTTCGACTGTTCCGTAACACGGGTCGCCGTGCCGCCGATGTGAAATGTCCGCATCGTGAGCTGCGTGCCGGGCTCGCCGATGGACTGCGCGGCGATGACGCCTACCGCCTCGCCCATCTCGACGAAACGACCGGTGGCCAAGTTGCGGCCATAGCAGCGGCCGCAAACTCCACGGCGTGATTCGCACGTCAGCACAGAGCGAATCTTCACCCGCTCGATGCCGGCGGCCTGGATGGCATTCGCCAGCTCCTCCGTGATTTCCTGGTTGATCTCGACGATGACGTTGCCTTCGTAGTCCTTGATCTTTTCGAGCGAGACGCGGCCCACAACGCGGTCGCGCAACGGCTCGACTTCGACGCCGGCCTCGAGAATCGGCTCGACGTAGATGCCGTCGGCCGTGCCACAGTCGAATTCGTTGATGATGACGTCCTGGGCAACGTCAACGAGGCGACGGGTGAGGTAGCCTGAGTCGGCGGTCTTGAGCGCCGTATCGGCCAAGCCCTTGCGCGCACCGTGGGTGGAGATGAAGTACTGCAGCACGGTAAGGCCCTCGCGGAAGTTCGAGGTGATCGGCGTTTCGATGACTTCGCCGGAAGGCTTCGCCATCAGTCCGCGCATCCCGGAGAGCTGGCGGATCTGCTGCTTCGAGCCGCGAGCGCCGGAATCGGCCATGACGTAGATCGGGTTGATGACACCCTGCTTGTCCTGTTCCTCGAGGGCCTTGAACATTTCGTCGGCCACTTTTTCGGTGACGTCACTCCAGATGGCGATGACCTTGTTGTAGCGCTCGCCGTTGGTGATGGCGCCATCGAGATACTGCTGTTGGACCTTGACGACCTCGTGCTCGGCTGCGTCGACGAGTTTGAATTTAACGCTGGGGATGACCATGTCGTTGATGCCGATCGAGATGCCGGCCTTCGTCGCGTAGAGGAAGCCGAGCTCCTTCAGCTTGTCGAGGGCAGCGACCGTCTTTTCGAGTCCGAAACGCAGGTAGCAATACTGCACGAGTGCCTGCACGCCCTTCTTCTTAAGCAAGCCATTGATGAATGGCATCTCCGCCGGCAGGTGGTCGTTGAAGATCACGCGGCCGACCGTGGTGTGCAGGAACTGCTTGCTCAAGTTAATCGGCTCGGTATGCGAGACGTCCTGATCGTCGTAGGCGTTCGTGAGATCGATCACCTCGCCGGTGTAGCGCATGCGAATCGGCGTGAGCAGCTCGACTTCGCCCGCTTCGAGCGCCATCACGGCTTCCTCGCTCGACCCGAACGCGCGGCCTTCGCCCTTGGCTTGCGGTTTGGCTTTGGTCATGTAATAGATGCCGAGCACCATGTCCTGCGTCGGGACTGCGAGCGGATAACCATTCGCCGGCGACAGAATGTTGTGCGAACTGAGCATGAGCACCGACGCTTCCACCTGCGCTTCGGGCGAAAGCGGGATGTGCACGGCCATCTGGTCACCGTCGAAGTCCGCGTTGAAGGCGGTGCAAACGAGCGGATGGATACGGATGGCTTTGCCTTCCACAAGCACCGGCTCGAAAGCCTGGATACCGAGGCGATGCAGCGTGGGGGCGCGGTTGAGCAGAACTGGATGCTCGCGGATGACGTCCTCGAGGATGTCCCAGACGATCGACTCCTGCGCCTCGACGAGCTCCTTCGCCTGCTTGATGGTGGTGCAATGGCCGGCGGCTTCGAGCCGGTGATAGATGAACGGCTTGAAGAGTTCGAGCGCCATTTTCTTCGGCAAACCGCACTGGTGAAGCTTCAGCTCCGGCCCGACGACGATCACGGAGCGGCCGGAATAGTCCACACGCTTGCCGAGCAGGTTCTGGCGGAAGCGGCCCTGCTTGCCCTTGAGCGTGTCCGAGAGCGATTTGAGGGGGCGGTTGTTGGTGCCGCGGAGAACACGGCCCCGGCGGCCATTATCAAAGAGCGCGTCGACGGCTTCCTGCAACATGCGCTTCTCGTTGCGGACGATCACGTCCGGCGCGTGCAGTTCCATCAGCTTCTTCAGCCGGTTGTTGCGGTTGATGACGCGGCGGTAGAGGTCGTTGAGGTCAGACGTGGCGAAGCGGCCGCCGTCGAGAGGCACAAGCGGGCGGAGCTCCGGCGGAAGCACGGGGATCACGTCGAGAATCATCCACTCGGGCTTGTTGCCGCTCTTGCGAAATGCTTCGAGCACTTTGAGGCGCTTGGCGTACTTGATCCGCTTCTGAAGGCTGGGATCGACCTTCATTTTCTCGCGAAGCTCTTGCGAGAGCTTGTCGACGTCGACACGGCGCAGCAGCTCCTTGATGGCTTCGGCGCCCATGCCGGCCTGAAACTTGCCGGGGAAATCCCGCTGGAGCTCGCGGAGCTTTTCTTCCGGGATGATGTCCTTTTCCTTGAGCCCGGTCGCCTCACCCGGATCGACGCAGACAAAGGTCTCAAAGTATAGAATGTGCTCGAGATCGCGCATGGTGATATCGAGCAGGTAGCCGATGCGGCTCGGCAGACCCTTGAAAAACCAAACGTGGGAGCAAGGCGAAGCGAGCTCGATGTGGCCCAGGCGCTCGCGGCGGACCTTGCTGAGCGTGACTTCGACGCCGCACTTATCGCAGATGACGCCGCGGTGCTTCATCCGCTTGTATTTGCCGCAGAGACACTCCCAGTCCGTGACGGGGCCGAAAATCTTGGCACAGAATAGGCCGTCGCGCTCCGGCTTGAAAGTGCGGTAGTTGATCGTTTCCGGCTTGGTTACTTCTCCATGCGACCACGAGCGAATTTTTTCCGGACTCGCCAAACTGATGCGAATCGAATCAAAATCCGCGATCTGGCTGGCACGGTCGTAAGGGCTCGATCGATACAAGGCGTGATCCTCCTGTCCGGCGAGGCCGGACCAAAAACCGAGTTGCAGAATCTTGTGAGCCGCGGCCGGGAAAAAATCCCGGCCGCGGGATCAGTCAGCCGCTTCCGCTTTTTCCGCTTGCGGCTTCTGGCGCTTCATCAGCTCGACATCGAGGCAAAGCGACTGCAATTCGCGCACGAGCACGTTGAACGATTCGGGCACGCCAGGTTCGATTCCCGGCTCTCCCTTCACAATGGCCTCGTAGATTTTCGCGCGGCCATAGACGTCGTCCGATTTCGCCGTCAGCAGCTCCTGCAGAATGTGCGCGGCGCCGTAGGCTTCGAGCGCCCAGACTTCCATTTCGCCGAAGCGCTGTCCGCCGAATTGCGCCTTGCCGCCGAGCGGCTGCTGCGTAATCAGCGAGTATGGGCCAATCGAGCGCGCGTGGATCTTGTCGTCGACCAGGTGCGAAAGCTTCAGCATGTAGATGAAGCCGACGGTGACATTCTGCGCAAAAGCATCGCCCGTCATGCCGTCGTAGAGCGTGATCTTGCCGCTCTCCGGCAGCTCGGTGAACTCGAGCAAGTGGCGAATGTCCGATTCGCGGGCGCCGTCGAACACCGGTGTGGCGAACGGAACGCCCTCGCGGAAGCTGTATGCGAGATCGAGCAGAGCCTCGTCATCGAGGTCGGAGATCGTCTTCCAGACCGAGGTTGGACCGAAAGCTTCCTTGAACCATTTGCGGACGGCGTCGGCGCGGGCCTCGCTGTCCAGAAGCTTTCCGACGCGCTCGCCAAGCTCCTTCGAGGCCCATCCGAGATGCGTCTCGAGAATCTGGCCGACGTTCATTCGCGACGGAACGCCGAGGGGATTCAACACGATCTCGACGGGCGTGCCATCCGGCATGTACGGCATGTCTTCCGGAGGAACGATTCGCGCGATGACGCCCTTGTTGCCGTGGCGCCCGGCCATCTTATCGCCGACCGAGAGCTTGCGTTTCATCGCGATGTAGACTTTCACCAGCTTGATGACGCCCGGCGGAAGTTCGTCGCCCTTCTTGAGCTTCGAGATCCGCTCGTCCGTGATCTTTCGCAGGACATCGATCTGCCGCGAGGTCATCTCCTCGATCTCGTCGATCTTTTCGATGAGCAGCGGATCCTTGTCGTTGAGCCGGAGTCGTTTGAGGTTGCGCGTCGAAATCTTCTCGAGGATCTCCCGCGTCAGCTCCGTGCCCTTGGTGAGCAGGCGCTTGTTGGTGCGTTCATCGTGCAGATCAGCGACAAGCTTCTGGCCCCCGAGCAGGTCGTTCAAGCGCTTTAGCCGCTCGTCGGTGAGAATGCGGATTTCGTCGGCGAGGTTCTTTTCGAGCTTCGCGACGTGGGCCGCTTCAATCGCCTTGTGGCGTTCGTCCTTCTCCGCACCCTTACGGCAGAAGATTTTGACGTCAACGATCGTGCCCTCAATGCCGGGCGGGCAGTAGAGGGAAGCGTCGCGAACGTCACCCGCCTTTTCGCCGAAGATCGCGCGGAGAAGCTTTTCTTCGGGCGTAAGCGTGGTTTCGCCCTTCGGCGTTACCTTGCCGACGAGAATGTCGCCGGGCCGGACAGTTGCGCCGATGCGGATTACACCGCTCTCGTCCAGGTTGCGAAGGAAGCTTTCGTTGATGTTGGGAATGTCGCGTGTGATTTCCTCGGGGCCGAGCTTCGTATCGCGGGCCTCGATTTCGTACTCCTCGATGTGAATCGAGGTGTAGTAGTCCTCCTGGACCAGCTTTTCGCTGACGAGGATCGCGTCCTCAAAGTTGTATCCACGCCACGGGAGGAAAGCGACGAGCACGTTCCGCCCGAGGGCCAGTTCGCCGCGATCGGTGCAGGGACCGTCGGCCAGCACCTGACCCTGCTTGACGCGGTCGCCCGCGCGGACTAAGGGCTTCTGGCTGATGCAGGTGTTCTGGTTCGACCGCTTGAACTTCGTGAGCAGGTAAATGTCCGAGCCGACCTCTCGGCTGAGCACGCCGGACTGGTCGGACTCCACGCGGACGATGACACGCTCGGAATCAACCTGATCGACGATGCCGTCGCGACGGCAGACGATGACCGCGCCGGAATCGCGCGCGGTGACCCGCTCCATGCCGGTGCCGACGAGCGGAGCCTCCCCCTTGATGAGCGGCACGGCCTGGCGTTGCATGTTCGAGCCCATCAACGCGCGGTTCGCGTCGTCATTTTCAAGGAACGGGATCAAGCTCGCGGCCACGGAAACAAGCTGTTTCGGTGAAACGTCGATGTAGTCCACTTCTTCGCGGCTCTTCAAAACGAAGTTGCCGGCCTGACGGCAGTTGACGAGCTCCGTGGTGATCTTCCCGCGCTCATCAAGCGAAGCGTTAGCCTGCGCGACAACGTAGCGGTCCTCTTCCCATGCCGAGAGGTAGAAGCAGTGAGGCTCAACGACGATGCGCCGACGCTTCAGTTCCTCGTTGGTCGCTTCGACTTTTTCCCGCTCGACGATTTCGCCGGCCTTGAATTCGCTATCGCCGGAATTGACGATCTGCACGAAGTCGATCACGCGGCCGCCCTTCACTTTGCGATAGGGCGACTCGATGAAGCCGAATTCGTTGATCCGCGCGTAGCAGGATAGCGAGCTGATCAGACCGATATTCGGACCTTCCGGTGTTTCGATCGGGCAGATGCGGCCGTAGTGGGTCGGGTGAACGTCACGGACTTCGAACCCGGCTCGCTCGCGTGAGAGGCCGCCAGGACCAAGAGCGGAAAGGCGCCGCTTGTGGGTGATTTCGCTGAGCGGGTTCGTCTGGTCCATGAACTGCGAGAGCTGCGAGCTGCCGAAGAACTCGCGGATCGCGGCCATCACGGGCTTCGCATTCACAAGGTCGTGCGGCATGGCCGTGGACATCTCCTGGTACACGGACATCTTTTCCTTGATGGCGCGCTCCATGCGGACTAGGCCGATGCGGAACTGGTTTTCGAGCAGCTCGCCCACCGCACGGACGCGGCGGTTGCCGAGATGATCGATGTCGTCCACCGTGCCGATATTCTTGCGAAGCTTCAGCAGGTACTTGATGGCGGCGACAAAATCGCCGGGATCAAGCGTGCGCTTGTCGAGAGGTGTCTCGAGGCCGAGCTTGATGTTGAATTTCAGGCGGCCGACCTTGCTGAAGTCGTATTTGCGCGGATCGAAGAACATGCCGTTGAACAGCGCAGTCGCCGTCTCGAGCGTGGGAGGATCGCCGGGACGCAGCTTGCGGTAGATTTCGATCAGCGCTTCCTTGGGGCTGTGAATCGTATCCTTTTCGAGCGTGCGGGAAACGATAATGCCCACGTCATCCCTGTCCGGAAAGCAAACGTCCACTTCGGTAATCCCGGCCTCAGCAATCGTGGTCCACATCTCGGCGGTGAGCGGCTTGTTCGCTTCGAGCAGGACTTCGCCGGTCTGCCGGTTCACGAGCTCGCCAACCGTGACGGCCCCTTCGAGGTCAGCGACGCCGACTTCGGCCTGCGTGACGCGCGCTTTGACGAGTTCCTTGTAAAGCGGCTCGATGATGCGCTTGTGCGCGCCGACGAGGACTTCGCCAGACTTCGGATGCTTGATTTCGCGGGTGAGCTTGCGGTCCAGTAGGCCTTCGGACACGTTCCAGAAAAGATCGCCGGCGCGGAGCGAGATGCGCTCGACCTGGTAGAACGTGCGCAGGATATCCTCATTCGACTTCATTCCGAGGGCGCGCAAAAAGATCGATCCCAGGAACTTCCGTTTGCGGTCAATGCGGACGTAGAGAATGTTCTTCGTATCGTATTCGAACTCGACCCATGAGCCGCGATAGGGAATGATCTTTCCGAGAAAATAGCTGCGGTTGTTCGCGGTCTCGAAAAACACGCCCGGTGAGCGATGGAGCTGGCTGACGATGACGCGCTCGGTGCCGTTGATGATGAACGTGCCGTTTTCGGTCATCAGCGGGATATCGCCGAAGAAGACTTCCTGTTCCTTGATGTCGCGGATGGACTTCGCGCCGGTGTCGGGGTCCTTATCGTAGATGGTCAGGCGTATGGTGACCTTGAGCGGCGCGGAGTACGTCATTCCGCGCTCCTGGCACTCGTTCACGTCGTACTTGAGCTGAAGCGTGACCGGGTCGCCGCACTTGTTGCAGAACGTCGGAGTGTTCTTATTGAAGGTGCCGCACTTCGCGCAGATCACGTCGCCGGTCTTGTACGGGTTCGTGACCACAGACGCCCCGCAGTTGCGGCAGGTGGCGCGCAGGTGGTGCAGACCGCGCAGGTGGCCGCACTTGCACTCCCAATTACCGATCGCGTAGTCGACGAAGTCCAATTGCGACAGCCCGCGGAAGTCCTGGATCGGGAACACGGACGTAAAGACGGACTGCAACCCCGCGTCCTCCCGCTCGCTTGGCAGCAAATCCATCTGCAGGAAGCGCTGGTAGGACTTCTTCTGTACGTCGATCAGGTTCGGAATCTGGACCGTGGTCTTGATCTTGGCGAAGTCCAGGCGTTCCCGTTCGCGAACGACGCGATTACCGTTGTGATGAGTCATTAACAATCCCCTTCAGAGTAACGCCGAAGGCGACAGCGCGGGCATACACCCGCCCTGCCGGCCCGGGAAGGACGTGTTGCGTTGTTCTGTATTCCAAGGAGCGCGCGTACGCGAATTCCTTCGCGGCCCGGCACGTGGCCGTCGTGGGCCGCCACTACTTGATCTCGACCTTGGCTCCGGCCTCTTCAAACTTCTTCTTGATGGTCGCGGCCTCGTCCTTGTTGACGCCCTCTTTCACAGTCTTCGGAGCGCCATCAACGAGGTCCTTGGCTTCTTTCAAGCCGAGGCTGGTGACCTCGCGGACAGCCTTGATCACGTTGATCTTGTTTGCGCCGACTTCGGTCAAGACGACCGCAAATTCCGTCTTTTCCTCCACTGCACCCGCTGCGCCCGCGCCTGCCGCGCCTGCGACAACCACCGGAGCCGCTGCGGCTGCCGACACGCCGAAGGCTTCTTCCATCTTCTTGACGAGATCGGAAGCTTCGAGCAGCGTCAGGCCCTTGATTTCCTCGAGAATTGTCTCCACTTTGCTAGCCATTGCCGTTTTCTCTCCTCCCAAAATAAAAAGCGATTTGACCAGAAACTTGAACTACTGAGCCGCCTCGGGCGCCGGAGCGCCTTCAGGCGCCGGACTGCCCGCACCGAACTTGTTCGCCTTCACGGCTTCGCTCGTCACTACCGCGATATTGCGCGGCAGGGCTGCGAGCGCCGAAGCAACGCGTTGCGCCGGAGCGTTCAGCATGAACATGATCTTGCTGAGCAACTCTTCCTTACTCGGAAGCTGCGCAAGCTGGTTGATCTCCTGGATCGAGATCACGCGACCCTCGACCCATCCTGCGCGAAACTGGAAGGCCGGAACGTCCTTCGCGACCTTGGTCAGAATCTTCGCCAGCGCGACCGGATCGGTCCTCGTGTAAGCAATCGAGTTCGTTCCCTTCAAGCCTTTGAGCAGCGGCTCGGTGGGAGTGCCCTCGGCGGCGCGCTCGGCGACCGTGTTCTTCACCACCTGGTAATTCCCGCCCGCGGCTTCAACCGAGCGACGCAGCTTCGTGTCATCTTCGACCGTGATTCCTTGAAACGTCGAGAGGATGACGGTTGAAACGTTCGCGAGCTGGCTGCGGAGCTCTGCGGCCTGCGTCTTTTTTTCGGCTTTCTTCTTCATGCCCCACTCCCCCGCTTCTATTTCCGTTATGCCGCGACCGCTGTAGCCGTTTCCGCTTCGGCGTGATCGATCAAAATCCCCGGACCCATCGTCGAGGTCAGCGTGATTTTCTTGATGTACTTTCCCTTTGCTGCGGCGGGCTTGGCCTTCACCACGGCTCCAAGCAGCGCCTGCGCGTTTTCCGCAAGGCTCTTCGCCGGGAAGCTGATCTTTCCGACCGGCGAATGAATCAGCCCTGTCTTGTCCAACCGGAACTCTACCTTTCCGGCCTTGATCTCCTTGACGGCACGCGCGACGTCAAACGTGACAGTGCCGGTTTTCGGGTTCGGCATCAGACCGCGAGGACCCAGGACTTTACCGAGCCGGCCGGCGGACTTCATCATATCCGGCGTGGCGATGACGGCTTCGTAATCCGTCCAGCCTTCCGTGATCTTCTGAACCATGTCGTCGCCGCCGACGAAATCGGCACCGGCATCCTGCGCTTCGCGGACTTTTTCGCCGCTCGCGATCACGAGGACGCGCTTCGACTTTCCCAGCCCGTGCGGAAGCACGACCGTGCCGCGCACCATCTGATCCGACTGCTTCGCGTCGACGCCCAGGTTGAGGACGAGTTCGACCGTTTCGTCAAACTTCACGAAGTGCGCCTTGCGAAGAAGCTCCGCGGCCTCTTCGAGGCGGTACGGACGCGCTTCGACGAGCTTGCGGGCGCGGTCAATGTTCTTGCCACCGATCTTTGCGCTGCGGCCCATTGCTTCCCTCTCCTACTCGGTTACTTCAATGCCCATGTTGCGGGCGGTGCCCATCACGGACCGCACCGCGGATTCGAGCTTCGTCGTGTTCAAGTCGGGCAGCTTGGTCTTGGCGATTTCTTCCACTTGCTTGCGCGTCACCTTCGCCACCTTGTTGCGGTTCGGCTCGGGCGAGCCCTTCACGATCCCCGCCGCGCGCTTCAAAAGTTCGGAGGCCGGCGGCGTCTTCAGAATGAACGTGAACGTGCGGTCGCTGTAGATCGTCACCAGCACGGGAATGATCATCCCGTCCGGCTCTTTCGACGTCTTGGCGTTGAACTGCTTGCAGAAATCCATGATGTTTACGCCCTGCGGCCCGAGCGCCGTGCCCACGGGCGGCGCCGGCGTCGCCTTGGTGGCCGGCAATTGCAGCTTTACGGTCGCCTGAACTTTCTTCGCCATCGCTTGTTTCCTCTGTGTTGCTGCCGCGCGCCAGGAATCGGAAGAATCGCGCTACGCGACTTTTTCGACCTGCGCGAAATCAAGCTCGACCGGCGTTGACCGGCCGAAGATCGTGACCGAAACCTTGAGCGTGCTGCGGTCCGAGTTGACTTCCTCGACCACGCCCGTGAAATTCGCAAACGGCCCTTCGCCGATCCGGACTTTCTCGCCGCGCTCGAAGGAGAGCTTCGGCTTGGGCTTCTCGGCCGTCGTCGTCGCCCGGTTCAAAATATTCTGTACTTCCTCTTCGGTGAGTGGCGACGGCATGAGCCCGGAACCCACGAAACCTGTCACCTTCGGCGTCGAGCGGACGACGTGCCAGGTGTAGTCGTCCATATCCATCTCGACCAGCACGTACCCGGGATAACACATCCGGGGCGAAATCACCTTCTTGCCGTTGCGCACTTCGACGACGGATTCGGTGGGGATGATCACTTGGCCGATCTTGTCGGCCAGACCGAATGCCGCTACCCTGCCTTCGAGACTCTCCTTCACCTTCTTCTCGAAGCCCGAATAGGTATGAACGATGTACCAGTGCTTCGCCATCTCGGTCCCTTCACCGCTTGGCATAGTCAATCAACCATTTGATGGCCCGGCCGAACACGCCGTCGGTCAGCGCAAAGTACGCTCCGAAGAAAGCTACCGTAATGACCACCACGATCGTCGTGGACCAGACATCGCCGCGTGACGGCCAATTCACTTGCTTCATCTCGACCCGCACGTCGTGCAGGAAACTCCGCAGGCGCTTCGGATAGCTGCCCAGCTTTTGCGCCGGTTCTATGAGCGAAAACCCGCTCACGCGGTGGGATTCTTCGTCTCGATTCGTTCGTATCGCGTCGGCCATTTCGCTGCGTATCCTCGCCCGCCGATCCCAACTTAACCGCCCCGCCAGCTCCGCCGCCCAAAGACTGGCAGGGGAGGAGGGATTCGAACCCCCACATCCGGTTTTGGAGACCGGCGGTCTACCGTTGAACCTACTCCCCTATGTTCCGCCCCGGCCTACTTGACCTCTTTGTGCGCGGTGTGCTTCCGGCACGTGTTGCAAAACTTCTGTATCTCCAGACGGTCCGGATGCTTTTTCCGGTTCTTCGTGGTTGTGTAGTTGCGGTTTTTGCAATCGTTGCACTGCAGCGTAATGATCTCGCGCATAGTCGTCTACTCGATGATTTCCGTGACGGCGCCGGCGCCGACCGTGTGGCCGCCTTCGCGAATCGCGAACCGCAGCCCCTTCTCCAACGCCACCGGCGTGATCAACGTGATCTCCGCCGATACGTTGTCTCCCGGCATCAC
>JBEKNB010000023.1:0-82677 GCA_049523255.1 Candidatus Acidiferrales bacterium
TACGATCTGCCACTTCTCTTCGGGGGTCCGATCTACGCGTGGTTTCCTGCCCATGTTGCCTCCTGTTTGGAGGCCCTGATCTTACCTAACTGAGGTGTCCGGTTTTAGCGGGGAGCACTACATGTTCGACCTTTCTCGTCTTTCATCTAGACCGCTGTAGGTGATTTTGTAGACGGTCAGAATCCTCCAGACTCAACCTGTATGACCTTCCTAGACGTCCGATCGCGCCTGACACGAGCAGCAATCAAGTTCGAACTACGTGTCTTACTATGCCGTTCTGGATTTCGGCCAACAGCAGGTGCTCACATCATTGTTGTCTATTTTTTGCGATTTCATAGACACCAAGACGCTAACGCCTCTCCTGAGCCATCGCAAATAAGTGGTCGCAAAATTGCCCGGGAGGCCTGGATTCGGTATACGCCGGGTATACGGCGAAACGCGCCGCCCGAAATGGTTTGTTTTCAAGGAGCAGCATGGTGCCCGGGGTGGGGGTCGAACCCACACGACGCGTGAGCGTCAGGGGATTTTAAGTCCCCCGCGTATGCCATTCCGCCACCCGGGCAACGGACTGATTACGCTGTACCTGCCGATTTTGCAGCGCGGAACTGCACGACGCCGGTGGCCGTTTGAGTGGCCGTAGGCGAGGCGAGCTTCTCGATGTTCGCCCTTTCCTGCTCCGGCGAAAGGTGCGCGTACCGTTCCGTCGTGACGATCGTCGAGTGGCCGAGGTACTTCTGCACCTGCCGCAGCGGGACGCCGGCCATCACCAGGCGCGAGGCGAACGTGTGCCGGAGATCGTGCCAGCGGAAATTATCAACGCCGGCTTTCGCGACCGCGTCCTCGAACCAGCGGCGCCAGTCGTCTTGACCCTCGCGCGTGGCGCCGGGGCAGACGAAGCGCGAACCATTCGACGCGGCGTAGAGCTTTTCGATCGCCGCGCGCGCCGCGGAATTCACCGGGACGAAGCGCCGGCCGGTTTTGCCCGTCACCGTTAAAATTCCGCGCTCGAGGTCGACGTCCGCCCAGCGCAGGCCGAACTGCTCTCCGCGGCGAATCCCGGTATGCAGCGCGAGGTCGAGCTCCGCCTCGCGCAGCGCGCCATCGGGCTGGGCGCGCAAAGCCTGGCGCAGTGCTTCCTCCTCGTCCGCCGCCAGGAAGCGGATGCGCGCCTCGCTTTCCTTGAACCGGCGCACGCGCGCCACGGGATTTACCTCCAGCTTTCCGGCGCGCACGGCGAAGGAATAGACGCTCGAAATCAGAGAGCGATAGCGGTTCACCGTGGATCCCGAAAGGTTTCGCTCGCGCAGCCCGGCGAGAAACGCCTCGATCCTCGCTCCGTCGATCTGCTTCGCCGGCAGATCGCGCCAAAGCCTTTTCACGGGGCCGAGGCGCTGTTCGTCTTTTTCCCAGCTGCGGCGCGCCAGGCGCAGCTTCTTATCCGCGATGGCCAGGTCCGCGAGCTCGCCGAAGGTGATGGCGCGCTCGCGCGGCCGCGGCAGAGCGTCGAGCTGGCCGAGGCGGATCTGGCGCTTGCGCAGATAATACGTCTCGACGGCGATGTCGTAGGGCCCGATCTTTTCGCGGCGGCGCCTGCCATCGTTGTAGTAGTGAATCCACCAGACGCCCGATCCGGGCTCGCGCTCGAAAACTCCCCGCACCTTCGGCTGCTGTTTCTTCATCGCCGCTTCGCCTCCCCATACTTTCCCGCACGCTGCGTGAGAATCTCGCCGATCTCGTCGACCACCGCCTCCGGCGCGCGTTCGAGGATCGTTTCCAGCGCCGTGTAGAGCTGCTCCTGCGTTTCGCGATCCAGACGGTCCGTCAATCTGCGGACCGTGGTTCCCTCGAGGAGCCCGCGCACCGAGCCCACGCGTTTATACACCTGCCAAGCCCAGTTCCAGATGGGCTCCACGAGGGCAACGCGCTCCTTGCGGTGATCGCGGGCTACTTCGCGGTCGATATCGTCGAGCTGATCGGAGGCCACGCGGAAGCTAAGTGGCAGCGTGCTCTGCGCTCTGGAGCTCGTCCTGGGGTTGGGCATCGGTTTTCCACAGTCCCTGTGAAATTCACAGCCCACAGACTGTAGCCGCTGTAGCCAGCGCTTGACAATAGGAAACTCTGATGTATGGTAGCGGGACTATGCGCACCAGCAAGCCCACACAGACAGCGCGGTCGCAGCGGGGGCTGGGACGGCGGCTTTTCGATTTCCGCCTGCGGCGCAACGTTTCGCTGCGCGACGCGGCCAAGGCGATCGAGATGGATCCCACGGCGCTTTCCCGGATCGAGCGGGGCCTGCGCCAGCCGGGCCGGATGACGGCGGCGAAGATTCGCGAGTTTATGAAGCGGAGGCAGGCCTGATGGAGCCGGCGCCGAAAATCCTTTATTCGCTGGATGAGGCGGCCGCGATGCTTTCGCTTTCGCGCTCCACGCTGAAGGTGGCGATCGGCCGCGGGATGCTGCGCGTGACGCGCAAGGGACGCCGCGTGCTGATCCACGCAACGGAGATCGAGCGCTTCGCGAAGCGCGATGTTGGCCCCATCTGGCCGCCGAAGCAGCAGGGCAAGACGGTGAACCGCGGCGCGCAGCATGCTTTGCGCTTCGGCCGGCGAAAGGAGGACGCGGCATGAACGCAACCGCGAAGCCCAAGATTTTCCTGGTGATCTCGTCGACCACCGCCTGGGCGCCGGACCTGGCCGGCGCGGCAATCGCCGAGGACGGCACGATGCTGGCCGCGCACATCTCCTCGACGGCCGAATGGCTGCGCGCGGACCTTTCGCGCAAGGAAGATATCTACGGCCGGCGCTATCCCGCGGGCTACGAGCTCGTCTGGATCGGCGATCCGGAGGCCTCCGCGAACGAGGATTTTCGCCGCGCGCTCGAGGCCGCGGCCGGGCGGCGCAGCCGCCGCTGACCTTTTCGATCTTGAATCCGCTGCGCGCTTACAGCGCGAGCCGCCCAAAGGGAGACGGCCCGCGCCGCCCTGAGCCGCCGCGGTGAAAAGCGGCGCGGGATACTCTGGCTCCGCGCCGAAAAGTTCCTCGGTGCATGGTGCGCGGGGAGATCCCGCGTGAAACAGGGAAGATGAAACACACCGGCGTCGGGCGGCTTCGCCTATAGCTGGCCGCCCGAAATTTTTTTTCCGGAGCGTTCATGACGCCGAATCCCTGGCACTGGATCGTCGATGAGAATTGGCCGGCAAACGAAAAGTTGGTCGCACTCGTCATCAAGCGGCACGCGAACGCCGAAGGCTGGGCGTGGCCGTCTCCGGAGCGAATCTCCCGCCTCAGCGGCCTCTCGCGGGCGACGGTCTTCCGGGCGCTGCGATGGCTCGAGGACCGCGTGGCGCTCGAGACGAAGATCGAGCGCGAGCACGGCGTGGAGGTCAAAAAGTACCGGCTTCTCCAGCAGCAGGGGCTTCTCTTCTCCTCTGCGAATAACCTGTGGGAAAGCTGTGAAAAAACTGAGGAGAGCCGTCTCAGTGAGAGACCGGGCAGTCTCCCACTGAGACGAGAAGTCCGAACTACTGGGGAAGACCGAAAACCTAAACCCTTCCGCGCGGAAACAGCGCGGGGCAATCTGTGGAAATTGAATGCCAAAGCCAAACGAATCCTCGGCGAAATCGAGTACCTGCGGGCGACGATCGTTGGAGCCGGGCCCAGCTATGACACGAGCGGCACAGAACAGCGGATCGCTCTGCTCTATGCCGAGCTCGACCGAATCGGCTGCAGGTTTGAGAAGGCTGGCTAGGATGGCGCGCTCGCTCGGCCGGCTAAAGGCGATGTGATGAACGGAAAACCGTGGACCGCGGAGGAGGATCGCATGCTGCGCGAAGGATTCGCACGATTGACCGCGCCGGAGCTCGCGGAGCGGCTGGGGCGAGCCGTGTCGTCTGTACGGAATCGCGCCGACCGGCTCGGCCTGAAACTCACGGCGGCGCAGCGGCACGCGCGGGCTGTGCTGGGAGGATCAATCGGCGCGCAGCATCCGAACGCGATCGCGCACCGGATCCCGAAAGGCGCCGTTCCGCCGAACAAAGGGCTGCGGCGTCCGGGCTATTCGATCGGCCGCGGGCGGATGCGCGAGACGCAATTCAAAAAAGGCCAACGGCCGCATAACCGGCTGCCGGTTGGCAGCACGGGGATCATGGATGGCTACGCGTACGTGAAAATCTCGGACGCGCCCGAGCCGCCGGACCGGAAAGGCGGCAGCTCGCCGAATTGGAAGGCCCTGCACCACAGCTATGGGAGGACGCGGGGAATCCGCCGGTGAATTGCCGCACGCACGCGCTGATCTTCAAGGACGGCGACCGCAAAAACTGCGCACTGGAAAATCTCGAGCTGATCACGCGGCGGGAGAATCTGCTGCGGAATTCCATTCATCGGCTATATCCGTCGGACGTGAAGATGGCGGTGGTGGCGCTGGGGGCCTTGAAGCGGAAGCTGCGGAGGAGCGAGGACGATGGCGAACAACATGATGGGCGAGGTGCGGGAAACGCTGCTGGAGACGCTGCGAGGGGTGCGGGCCGGAAAGGTGAAGGCGGCCGAAGCAAAGGCGGTGGCGGGCGTCGCGCAGACGCTGATCAATTCGTACACGCTGCAAGTGCGCGTGATCAACGCGCTCGGCGGCCAGGTGTCGGGAAGCCTCATCCGCGAGATAGCGGGCGAGGAGCCGGCAGCGCCGAAGCTGCCAGCGGCTAAGCCGAAAGGCGGAACGCCTCCGGGTGAAGGAATTCACGCGGCCGATCCTCTGTACTCGCCGCGAAAGACCGAGGCCGCGGCCGGCCGGCGCGCCTGATGGGCTGGCTGGACGCGCTGCTGATCGCTGCGGCGGCGGGCTCCGCGGGATTCGCGGCCGGAATGTGGCGCGCGTGCGGGATGCTTCTCGTCGACTCCGTGAAAGGCAGGGAGCTGTGCGAGAAGATCGCGGACAGCGCCGCGGAGAAAATCGCCAGGGAATTCCTCCGGCGCGAAACGCAGCCGGCGGCGGGGACGAACTAATGGCCCGGCCCGCGCGCGAGCTGCGGCAGGTGCAGATCCAGGAGATCGGGCCCGTATGCATCGCCTGCGGCTGCACGGAAGATGCGCCATGCATCACGCCGGCAGGGCCGTGCGCATGGGCGGCTGTCGATCAGGAGGCAGGAGTGGGAATCTGCAGCGGGTGCGCGGAAAAGCAAAAGCTACGCCGCGCGCGTGGACACGCCGCAGCCCAAGCAGGGAAAGCTCTTTTGAGGAGGAAAGCATGAAGAAGCACTACAAAGTTCTCAAGGTTCCGGCCGCCGAGGCCGCGATCACGCTCGAAGCCACGCTGAACGGCTGCGCCGAGCACGGCTACACCCTCAAATTCGCCAGCGTCTATTGCACGTCCGCCATGGCGACCTGGACGATGGTGACGGTTACCGACACACATTTCCTAGTGATTCTCGAGCGCGAGGAAACGGCCGCGGCGGCTGCATGAGCAAGATCGTCATCGGCCGGGCCGGGAAGCGCGACGCGAAGCTCGACGTCGACGCGCTGCTGCGATCGCGCATGCTCGTCCAGGCGAACAGCGGCAAGGGAAAATCCTGGCTCATCCGGAGGATGGCGGAGCAGCTCTTCGGGAAAGTGCAGGTGATTCTGATCGATCCCGAGGGCGAATTCGCAACGCTGCGAGAAAAGTTCGGCTACGTGCTCGTCGGCAAAGGGGGCGAGACGCCGGCGGATCCCCGCTCCGCAGCTCTCGTGGCGCACAAGCTGCTCGAGCTGCGCGCCTCGGCCGTTTGCGATCTCTACGAAATGAAGCCGGCGGCGCGGCACGAGTGGGTGCAGAGATTCGCGGAAGCGCTGATCGACGCACCGAAGAACCTGTGGCATCCGTGCGTGATCATCGTCGACGAGGCGCATACCTTCTGCCCGGAAAAAGGTTCCGGCGAATCCGTGGCCGCCGAAGCGGTGATCGGCCTGGGCACGCGCGGCCGCAAACGCGGATTCGCGCTGATCGTGGCCACGCAGAGGCTGGGAAAGTTGCGCAAGGATCTCGCCGCCGAGCTGCTGAACGTGATGATCGGAGGCACGTTCATCGATATCGACCGCAAACGCGCGGCCGACGCCCTGGGCGTATACGGCAAGGATCAGCACAAATTCTTCGACGAGATCAAGCTGCTCGAGCGCGGCAGCTTCTACGCCCTGGGCCCGGCGATATCGCAGGAGCGGATCCTGGTGAAAGTGGGCCCGGTGGAGACGACGCATCCGGAAGCGGGCAGCGCGAAGCATGCAGCCGAGCCGCCTCCCGCGCCGGAAAAAGTGCAGGCCATGCTGCCGAAGCTGGCCGATCTGCCGAAGACGGCGGAAGAAAAGGCGCGAACCGAGGCCGAGCTCAAGCGCGAAATCCGCGACCTGAAAAGCCAGTTGCGCACGGCGCCGGCGAAAACGCAGGAGGTGCGCGTGGCCGATCCGAAGGCGATCGAGCGTGCTGCGGCGGCCGCGGCTAAGAAATTCGCTCCGTTTCGCGTGCTCCTGGAAGAGGCCGTGAAAATCATCGTGAAGGTGAACGCGATCGGTTTCGAGGATACGGCGCTGAAGCCGGAACAGATTCAGCAGGCTCTCGAAGCCACGGCCAAGGAAATCGCCCGGCTCGCAAAACAGAGCCTCGCGGGCAGGCAACGCGAATTCGATCAGCTCAAGGCGGACGCGAATCGCCTGTTGCTGCGCATGAAAAAAACCCTCGAAACGGAGGAAGTGAAGATCGATCTCGACGTGACGAGAAACGAGCCCGTCACGGTCCGCGCGCCGATCCCCGCGCCGCGCCCAGCTCGCCCGCCGGCCGCCGTCGACAATGGCGACCTTACGCCGTACCAGCAGGATATTTTGAACGCGCTCGCGGATCTCGAGGCGATCGGCCAAACCGAACCTTCGTGGCCGCTGGTGGGAGCTGCCGCCGGCAAAAGCAGCGCATCGAGCACGTTCGAGCGATATGCGGCAAGGTTGCGGTCGGCCGGCTTCGTGGATTATCCCAAGCCGAATCGCTTGCGGCTGACCGAGGAAGGCCGCGCCCGCGCGAGCGCCAGCCCGGCGCCGCTTTCCTCGCAGGAGATCCAGGAGCGCGCGTGCGCGCTGACCAATCCATATCAGGCCGAAATCATGAGGGTCTTGATCAGCGCCCATCCCGAAGCGCTGCCGATCGAGGAAATCGGCGCGCGAAGCGGGAAGGCGCACGGAAGCAGCACGTTCGAGCGCTACCTTGCCGCGCTCACTTCGATGGAGATGATCGAGCGGCCGCGGCCGAAAACGGCCAAAGCGGCGGACTGGATGTTCGTCGAGTGAAAAGTTTCGGGCGGGGAGATCCAACACAGAAAGGCTGAGGGGCAAAAAAGGGGAATTATAGATGACTCCCGCAAGAAAAGAAAGGAAATACCATGAGCGATTTGTACTCGAAATCCGATTACGGCGCTGTTGCCAAGGAGCCATGCACTTGTGTTAGGTGCGGGGAATGCGGTGGCACTGGAAACGTCTGGCGCAATTACGACAGTCTCGGACGATATGCGGGCGGAATAGACGATCTAAGCGACTTAGAATCTTGTGATGTATGCCACGGAGGAATTACAGAAGTCTGTGATCGCTGCCGTCTGCTCGAAGAAATGTACGAGGATGCCCAAGAACACGAAGAGAGACAGCAACGTGCGGGGCTTCCCTAGGGACTCATAATTCCCCAAAAAAGCGAGCAATGGAGAGCAATTCAAACAATCCCCGCCCGGAAGACAGCCCCGGTTTCGGCGAGCCGAAGATCGGCGACCGCGTGAAGCTTTGCGGCGGCCATCGCTGGGCCGGCTATTCGGGCACCTACATCGCCGACCGCGAATTCTACTTCCAGGGCGAAAGCCGGCCCGTGGTGAAGATCGACAACACGCGCGAGGAAGTGTTCGTTTCCGATCCGGAGACGCAGATGAGGAAGCTGTGATTCTGATCGTGGCCGGCTGGTGGCGCGGCGCCTGCTGCAGCGGATGCCGCAAGGCGCGCTGCACGCGCTGCCCGGCGGAAGTTGCCGTGCACGCCGCGGACGTCGCCGTCGCCCCGCAGAGCGAGATCGTGTGCGCGGCCATCGAGGGAGGCGCGGCGGCCAAGCCCGTCTTCGCGGCTGACCCGAACAGCTACAACCTCGCGGAGCCGGGAGAGAGCGTACTCGTCGGGACTTACAAACTTGTCGAGACGCGCCGCATCAGCATGCTGGCAGAGGCGAAGACGGCGCCGAACAAAGACGCGGAGACTGGCTGATGCCTGAGATCGAGCCGAAGCGGTACCCGCTGGTGTGGCCGCACGACTGCCCGCCACGCCGGGTGGCGTGAATTCGAGCTGTACAAATCACAAACGAGGAGGAGGATCAAAAAATGACCTGGAGTTTTGCATTTCACGGAAAAACGAAGGCAGTACGCCGGGAGATCGAAAAACAGAACCAGAAGTTCTCTATTGAGGGCGAGCAAAAGGCATACGATGCCGCGAAACTCGTCGTTATCGGAACATTGGATTCAATGAGCGACTCCGATCACGTTTTCGTCTCCGGGAACGGCAGCGCCGGCGAGGCGTGCATCACGACAACACGCGCGAGGAGAGGAAGCTCCTCGATCACGCCGGGATTGGCCTCGATGCGAGTGTTCGTTTCCGATCCGGAGACGCAGATGAGGAAGCTGTGATTCTGATCGTGGCCGGCTGGTGGCGCGGCGCCTGCTGCAGCGGATGCCGCAAGGCGCGCTGCACGCGCTGCCAGGCGGAAGTTGCCGTGCACGCCGCGGACGTCGCCGTCGCCCCGCAGAGCGAGATCGTGTGCGCGGCCTGCTTCCTGGCCGCCCCCGAAGCGAGCCGGTTTCCGGAATCGTTCCTCGGAATTGTGCGTGCGGCCGTGGAACGCCGGCGGCGCGAGATTGCGATCGCGGGGAACTGAGGAGGGGAAAATGGACGCACCACAAAAGACGATCACCGAAAGCCAGAGACTGGAGCTGCTGGGCCTGCCTGACTGTGGCGCAGCGGGAAATGTCGCTAGAGTGGGACGAATCGTCGCTAGAGTGGGACGAATCGTCGCTAGAGTGGGACGAATCGTGGCCGCGGCTCGCGAAATCACGGGCGAAGAAGATCCGAGCGGGCACTGCGCCGACGCCGTTTACGGCGGTCGCGATCCGCAAGACGCGCTGCTCGAGCTGCTCTGCAAGCTCGGAATTGTAGTCACGTGACGCGGATCATCTGCTCCGAGTGCGGCGCCGAGATCCGGATTTCGGGCGGAATGGGATCGCCCGACAGGGAAAGCATCGAGATCTGCGCCGCGTGCGACGCGAAACTGAAGCGCGAGGCCGACCGCGTGGCCGCGACCGCCCGCGAGGCGCATCCAGCGCCGCAAACCGTGGCGCAGTTCATCCGCGAGCTCCTGCCGCACGCGAACGCCGCGAGGCGCGCGGGAAAATGCGAGCTGTGCAATCGGCTTCGCGCTGTGAGCGAAATCGAACGGATGGGCATCGATCCGCGAACGCAAAGGTTTATTCGAGTCCGGCTCGGCTGGTGCGGGGTCTGCTGAAAAAAACGGATCGGGGTCCGCGAAAGAAACTGCCCGAGTTCCTCCTCTTCTCGATTCACCGCTATCCGCAGCGCCAGAAACGTTTTTGTCGCGGGATGCAGTCTCTGCCTTCCCCTTGCTTTTCGGCGCCCCGATCCTGCTCCGAATTGTGCCACGCCTGGGTAGTGACTAGATCGGAAAAGCGTGATCGGATGACGTTCCCCGTCCTGCTAGAATGCCCCAAGATGGACACGTGCACATCAAGGTAGAAGTCCAAATGGACTCGCTTGTGCGGCTCACGGCGGAAGTGCTGCGCCAGCTTCCTTATGCGACGAATGCCGCGATCACTCGCACTGCGAAAGAAGCCGTGGCGGCGGCGCAGCGAGAAGCCGGCGAACGACTGCAGATCCGCAAGAACTTCATTTTGAAGCGAATCAGGATTCTGCAGTACTCGCGCGTAGGCAATCTGACGGCGGTGATCGGCGTCGATCGGAACGTGCAAGGCTCGCCGCTGATTCTCGGCTTTCTCGAATCCGGGCAAAGCGGCGAGAAAACCGGATCGGGCGGCGAGGGCGTCGCCGTGCCGCTGACGGGCTCGCCGGCGCGACCGTCGTTTCCGCAAAGCGTGCCGGCGTCGCTGCGCTACACGAACCTGAAGCTCGTGAATCGCAAAGGAAGGAAATCCACGTACGTCGTGCCCGGCGTTGGAGTGTTCGAGCGGCTCGCTGCCGGCGGACGCAAGTGGGACCGCGCGTCGAAGAGGCTGATCACCGTCGACCAGAGCGACACGGTGGAGATTTATGCGTTCAAGCCGAGCGTGCCGCTCGCGACGCACGTGCATTTGCGCGAGGCGATGCTCGCCGTGATCTCGCAGCGATTCGCCGCGATCTTCACAGAGGAATTCGAAAAGGAAATCCGCGCGCGCGCTGCGCATTTATCCCGCTAAAAGGAAGAAAAAGCGAAACCGCTGGCGCGGGTCCTTCCCGGCCGCCGGCCGGTTTGCGGGTGACGGCGTCCGCGATTTGTGACCAGCGACTGAGGGCTGCGGATGGACTTGACTTTACTTTCGTGAAAAAGCGCAAACGCGAAGTCCCGGCCACAAAACCCGCGATCGTGAACGCGGAAAAGCTCGCGGCGTTTTTCAATCTGACGAAGCAGCGCGTGCACCAGCTCGTCGCCGAAGGCCTGCCGCGCGAGCTGCGCGGGAAATACGATCGCGAGAAATGCGCGCAGTGGTACATCCGCTACCTGCAGGCGGCGATCGAGAAGAAGGCGATCCCGCTCGAGCCGGGCGCGTTCGCGACCGAGCAGCAGGAGAAGGTGCGCAACATGCGCGCGGCCGCGGACCTGAAGGAGATCGATCTCGCGCAGAGGCGCGGCCAGCTCGTAGCGATCGACGACGTCGAGAGGGAAATGACGGACCTGGTGCTCACCACGAAGGCGCGCATCATGTCCGTGCCGGCGCGCCTTGCGCCGGAGCTCCTGGGCGAGACGTCGCGCGTGATGGCCCAGGCGAAGATCGAGAAGGCGCTGAAGGAAGCGCTCGTGCAGCTTGCGAGCAAAGGAGAGACGAATGGCTGAAAAGATCAAGTATCTCGGTGCAACGACCCGGAACCCTTTAGACCTGACGACCTTCCGCGACGAGGGCTATCTGCAGGAGGCCAATCGTCGATTCTTCCATCCGCTCGGCCTGGCGTTGGAGCTAGACATGGAGACGAACACGCTCCGCGTCTGGGATTATCGCGAGGATCCCGAGGGAATGATCTTTGCCGAGGGAGAGGACCTGCGGCCGAAGGCACAGCGCATCGCCGATCTCATGCACGCGCGGCTCGCGCCACGTATGAAGGCTCTGAGCTTTTTCGTCCAGCCAGCCGAGCCATTTCAACCGCGGCCTATGAACAATGCCTGAGCTCGCGACGCACGAATCGGCTGCGGCGAATTTCCGCGCGGCGGTGGCGCGCTCCTGGAAGCACTACGAGCCGCCGGCGGACCTCAGCGTGAGCGAATGGGCCACGCGCAACCGCGTGATGCCGAAAGGGACGAGCCCGCGGCCCGGACCGTTCAGGCCCGAAAAGTTCCAGATCGAAATGATGGACGTGGTCCTCGACCCGAACGTCCACGAGATCGTGGTGCAGAAATCGACCCAGGTGGGCTACTCGGACGCGGTGCTGAACAACATCGTGGCGTATTTCATCGACGTCGATCCCAAGCCGATCATGATGGTGCAGCCCACCATCGACAACGCCAAGGACTACGGGAAGAAGCGGATCACGCCGATGATCCAGGCGTGCCCGGCCCTGCGCGCGAAGATCAAGGACCCCACCGCCCGCCGCGCCGGCAACACGCTCGCGCTGAAGGAATTTCCCGGCGGCTTCCTGAAGCTCACCGGCGCGAATTCCGGCGCCGGCCTGCGCTCCGATCCCGTGCCGGTGGTGCTGCTGGATGAAATCGACGGCTATCCGCTCGACGTCGAGGGCGAGGGCGATCCGCAGGCCATCGCCACGCGCCGCACGGACGCTTTCGCGGATTTCAAGATCGTGCGGGGGTCGACACCGGCGAAGCCGAAGGGCATCTCGCCCGTGGAGCGCGAATTCGAGCGCAGCGACAAGCGCCGCTTCCACGTGCCCTGCCCGGCGTGCCAGCACAGCCAGGTGCTCTGGTGGCGCGATCCCGCAACCAAGCAGTACCGCCTTTACTACGAGCTCCAGCCCAACGGCCAGGTGCGGCCGGATTCCGTGGCGTTCGTGTGCGCGAAATGCAGCGCGAAGATCCCGGAGCGCTTCAAACAGCAGATGCTCAACGCCGGCGAGTGGATCGCGGAATTCCCGGACCGGCCGATCGCCGGCTTCCACCTGAACGCGCTCTATTCGCCCTGGCGCGACAACTGGGCCGCGCTCGCGCAGGAATGGGCCGAAGCCAATCACGAAAAGAATCCGGAGAAGCTGAAGGCCTTCGTGAACCTGCGCCTCGGCGAGACGTGGGAAGAGCAGGGCGATTCGATTGAGGCGCTCGCGCTGAAGTCGCGGCTCGAGGAATACAAAGCTGAAGTGCCCGAGGGCGTGGGCCTGCTCACGGCGAGCGTGGACGTGCAGAACGACCGCCTCGAGGCCGTGGTGAAAGGCTGGGGCGCGAAGGAAGAATCCTGGCTCATCGCCTACCAGCAGATCTTCGGCGACCCCGGCCAGGAAGACGTCTGGAACGAGACGGACACCTTCCTGCTCTCCGCCTGGGAAACGGCCAGCGGGCAAAAGGTGAAGATCTCGAGCGTGATGGTCGATTCGGGCGGCCAGCACACGGATTCCGTCTATCGTTTCGTGGCCGCGCGCCAGGCGCGCCGGATTTTCGCGCTGAAGGGATCGAGCGAGGCCGGCAAGGAGATCGTCGGCAAGTTCTCGGTGAACAACCGCTACCGCGTGAAGCTTTTCACCATCGGCACGGACACGGCCAAAGACCGCATCTTCGCGAGGCTGAAGATCCCGTCGCCGGGCCCGGGCTACCTGCACCTGCCCAATTTCGTCGAGGATGAGTACCTCGCGCAGCTCACCGCGGAGAAAGCCGTGCGGCGCTACAAAAAGGGCCAGGGCACGGTGCGGGAATACATCAAGACGCGGGCGCGCAACGAGGCGCTGGACCTCGAGGTCTATGCGCTGGCCGCGCTTTACGTCCTCGGCCAGGCCACGATCCGCAAGCTCGGCGAGCTGGCCGAGGCGCTGAGGAAGCCTCCTGACCCTAAGCCCGGCGGATCGGGAGGCCAGGGCGGACCGTCCGGCGCGGCGCCGCAAAGGCCCAACAGAGGCTCGAGCTGGGTGCAGGGCTGGCGATAGGCCGCCTGTACGCCGGTACAGGCGCGACGCCCTGTCCTTCTTTCCGTGAACCGATTGGAAACACGCGGCCTAAATACCCGGTTCGGCAAAATGCGGCCCGTCGTATCGTGGATGGAGTTCTGCGGCCGTCCGCGGGAGCGCGTCCCGAAAAACGTGCAGGCTTCTCCTTAGCGGCCACCCGTCCAGCTAGCTAGGGAATTCTTTCCTTCCGAAACACGTGTCCGCGAAAAAACACATCCTGGTCCCGCGCGGGTTCACCGCAGCCGATCTCACGCCGCCGCTCCTTCATTCCGAAAAATTCCATCGCATGACCCGGCAGGAGGCGAGCGCCCTCGCGCGAGCCGGCCGGATTCGTGCGCTCGGCGACAGCGGAAAAATTTGGCAGCTCACCGATGATTCGCTGGCTCGGCCGAGCTGGGAGAGCGGCGGCGGCCGGATCTCTCTCGAGGTGCCCGTTTCCGTGCAGGCGCTGATGGCCGCGGAAATGCGCCGGCCTCGGGCCTGGTGCGTTACCTGACAATGGCGAGAAAAAAGAAAAGCGACGTGGCCGATCTCGTCACGCGCTACACGCGCGCGCGCGAAGCTGGCAAGCGCGGCTACGAACGCGCGGACCGCCTGATTCACGAGATCGCCGCGGCCGTGGGGCCCGGCGAGGAAATCCAGCTCAGCGAATCCGGGCGAAAAGCGGTGCTGGTCGACCGGTTCGCGGATGCCGAGGGCAAAGGCGTCATCTGGACGCCGTGCGCGGCGCGGCGCTGGGAGCTCAAGATCATCGAGCCCTGAGCGCCCCCGGAAAATCCCCTGGAAATGAAGTGCCTGCATTCCCGCGAGGCAAGCCTCGAAACAGCGCGCTAGGAGCAACTCCATGAACTTCAATCCCGTGTTTCGCGATCATCTCGGAAGGCCGATCGAGCCTCCCGCGCCGGAAAAGCTGGTGAAGCTGAAGGCGGTCAAGGTGGCGATCACCCTTTTGATTGCGGCCCCGCTCCTGATGGCCGCCGCGACGCAGATCAACCTGGCCACCCAGGTAAAGGGCATTCTGCCTGGCGCGAACGGCGGATTGAACGCAAACGCCGGTGCCTTCACCGGCATCCTTCGCGAAGCTTCGGGTACTGGTTCGGCAGCGGAACTTTCGGGCGATGCCACGACGTCGGGATCGAACGTCGTCACCGTTGCGAAAGTCGACGGCACCTCAGTTCCTACGAATTCCGCGGCGAACCAGATCCTCGTCACAACGGCATCGGCCACCGGCGGCTGGTCGACGATTCCGAACTGCACGTCCGGAGCACTGCAATACAACAACACGACGCAGGCTTTTTCCTGCGGAGCGGTTCTGACCGGCACCTTCTCCGATGCGGAAACGCCCTCGGGCTCGATCAACGGCTCGAATACCAGCTTCACGCTGGCGCACACGCCGAACCCCTCCGCGGACCTGCAGCTTTATCTGAACGGCCAGCAATTGATCGCCGGAGGCTCCGACTACACTCTTTCGACGGCCACGATCACGATGACGGCCGCGCCCAAGACGGGTGATGTTCTCATCGCGTTTTACAGGTACTAAGAGTGCTTCGACGCTATCGCAGGGCGGCGGCCATTCTTCTTCTGCTGGCGCTCGTCGCGTATCTTCCGGGCACGCGCGCCGCGCAGACGCTGATCAACCTGGCCACCCAGGTGATGGGGATCCTCGGAATTTCCCACGGCGGCACGGGCTTGAACGCCGTTCCGGGAACGAGCGGCCAGCTCATCTACAACAACGCCGGGGCGTATGGCGCCGAGGATCCCATCGTCAGCTACAACTACGTCAATTTGTTCAATGCGGCAGCCGCGACCGCCACGGCCACGAGCTCCGTCACTCGGGTTTCCACCTTCTCGCAGTACGGCACCCTGATCCTCACCTGGGCTTCGATCACCGGCTCGCCTTCCGCGTGCACGATCCAGATCAAGAGCGCCGATTCGCTCGGCAATCTGCTGAACAACGGCTCGGCGATCTCCGTCACGCCGTCGAATGGCACGACCGGGCAGGCGTTCACCCCCGCCTCGACGCTGGCCACTTCGGCGCAGATGGAAGCGGTCTACTCGTGCACCACCTACCCGACCGCCGGCACGCTCTCGCTCGAATTCGTCCCGGCCCTCTCGGCGGCGATCATCAACACGCCGCTCCAGGTGGCGCCGACGGGCTCGGCGAATACGGCGTCGAACCCGTTTTTCTTCGTGAACGTTCCGTCGAGCGCCTCCGGAGCGGCGAATTCCGCGTGCGACGTGAGCGCCACGAGCGCGACGACCTGCAAATCGAGCGCGGGCAACGTCGTCGGGTGGTTCGGCTACAACCCGAACCCGAGCGCCTGCTACATCCAGTTTTACAACTCGAGCTCGCCCACCATCGGCACGAGCCCGCTGCACGCGTTCGGAACTCCCGCGACCGGAGCCTTCAACGCCTCGATTCCGCCGTTCGCCTTTTCCACCGCGATCTCCGTGGCGGAAACGACGACCGCTTCGGGATCGACGCAGTGCGGCTCGGCCGTGATCTTTACCCTTCTCTATGACTAGCAGACAGGCGGCACAAAAACTTTTCGTTCTCGCGCTTATCGGCCTTCTCGCCGCGGCGCCGGCCGGCGCGGGAATTTCCTATGCCTCCGGCTCCTGCAAGGACGGAGGCAACAACGGCGGCTCGACGAACAGCCTGACGTTTTCATTCACCACGAGCTCGGGAGCGAACCGGGAGCTGGACGTTTGCCTGCAAGGCGATACGCTGGCGAGCGGCCACGACGACATCACCGGCGTCACGTACAACAGCGTCTCGATGTCGCTCGTCGCCAAGATGACGAACTCGAACCAGGACCGCTACTCCTATCACTACGAGCTCCAGAACCCATCGAGCGGCACGCACAACGTCGTCGTCAGCGCGACGAACAACCACTATCTGCTGGCGGGCGCGGCGGAGTACGACGGCGTGGCGCAGTCGGGGCAGCCCGACACGTCCGCAACGAACATCACCGCGAATTCAACCGTCGATGCATTGACGACTTCGGTCACCACCAGCACGAACAACGACTGGACCGTGCTGTGTGAAGGCGCGTACGACGCCGGCGGGGAACCAACCGCCGGGACGGGGGCGACGCTCCGCTGCGATGACGGGACTTACGGCACGTGGGGACTGTTCGACTCAAACGGGGCCATTACTCCGGCCGGGTCCTACAGCATGACGACGGACCGCGGCGGCAGCACATTCATCACGCACATCGTTGCCGCGCTCAAGCCCTACGTCGCGGCAGGCTCCTGCGCGCCATCGCTCGCGGCGACCGGCGCAGGATGCCAGTGACGGCGGGAGCCGGGTACAAGTAGATGAGTCAACAAACCGATTGGTTTACAGGGGACGGCCACACGCAGGCCTTCGCCCTCACGTACACACCTTCGCCCGCCAGCTCTCTGCAGGTTTTCTGGAACGGCCTGCTGCAGCCTCCAGGCGAGTACAGCCTGGCCGGCGGCGAGCTCACCACAGACTTCCTGCCCATCGCGGGGGACTCGGTTGCCGCCGTCTATTTCTACGCGCCCTCGTCTCCTTCGCCGCCGCCTCCGGGCCCGGGAGACGGCGCCGGGCCGATCATTCCCGATTATGTGCCGCGCCACTTCGCGCAGGGAACCACCGTCAAATTCACGCGCTCGCTTCCGGAGTTTTCGCCTTCCGGCGGCTGGGGCTACACGCTCTATCTGAACGGCCTGGCCCAGAAATTAAACAAGGCCGCCACGGAGCAGGATCCTGCGACGTTCCTCATCGAGCTCACGCCGACGGACACCGGAGGGCTCGCCCCGGGGCCCTACCGGTACGCGGAGCGCCTGGTCAACGACGGCAGCGTGGATTCGTCGCTCGCCGGCGAGACGTACGACATCACGGGCGACGAGTTGGTGATCATCGTCGAGCCGAGCGCGGCCAGCTCGGCAGCCGGCGCGTTCCAGACGTTCGAGGAAAAGACTCTCGCCGCGATCGAAGCGGTGATCGCGAACCGCGTGAGCGGAGCGATCGTCCCCGGCGATATCGAGGCGTACCACATCGCCGGCCGCGCGGTCACGAAGATTCCGCTGAGGGAGCTGCTCGCGCTTCGCGGCATGTATCGCGCGGTGGTGTGGCGCCAGCAGCATCCCGGGAAACTCTCGAAGCCCTGGAAGGTGGACTTCTCGACCGAGGACGAGCGGACGAATCTCCCGCCCACCTGGCAGGACGTTACGGGCCTCGACTATTGATGAGCCACGTTCGCCGCATTCGCGTGAAGATCTTTGCCCCGCGGAACAAGGGCTTCGCCCGAAGGGTTTTCGCGGCCGCGCCTGGCCGCGCGTTCACCCAAAAGGGAATCGAGGAGATCCTCGACAGCGTCGCCGAGGCGGTCGAGAAGCTCTATCCGGGGCACGACTACTCCCTGGTGCAGACCGGACCTGAGAGCTTTAACTTCGTGTGGCGATCGGAGAATTCCGGAAAGGTGGCCGCGTGAAACGCGCGCGCCCGGCGGCATCGGGGTGGTTTGCCGGCATTCGCGATCGCGTGGCCGGCTGGTTCGCCCCGCCCGCGCACGGCAGGCGCAACCTGACGCTCTTCAACGGCAGCGTGGGCTCGCGTCTCACCATGGACTGGGTGAACGCGCCGATCCTTTCCGCCGACCAGGAGATCAAGGGCAACCTGCGCATCCTGCGCGGCCGCGCCCGCGAGCTCAGCCGCAACAACGCGGTGGCGAAAAGCTACCTGAAGATCCTCGTGGCCAACGTGCTGGGCGAGCGCGGCATCGGCTACCAGCCGCTGGTGCGCAACAACAACGACGAGCTGAACCAGCAGTTCAACCGCAAGATCGAGAAGGCCTGGAAGGAATGGTGCCGCCGCGGGAACTGCACCGTGGACGGCAAGCTGAGTTTCCGCGCCGCGCAGAGCCTGGTGCTGCAGACGGTGGCCACGGATGGCGAAGCCTTCGTGCGCATGGTCCCGGGGTTCGACAACAAATACCGCTTCGCGCTGCAGATGATCGACGCGGACCAGGTGGACCACCTCTTCAGCCGCTGGCCCTCGCCGGGCGCGGGGCGCAGCGCCGCCGAGAACGAAATCCGCATGGGCGTGGAGGTGGACGTGTGGGGCCGGCCCGTGGCCTATCACGTGAACCCGGCGCATCCCTCCGACCTGGGCGGCTCGCTTTTGCGCGAGCGGATCCGCGCGGAGTACATCCTGCACCTCTACGATCCGCTGCGCGTGCAGCAGACCCGCGGGATCCCCTGGTTCACGCCCTGCATGCTCGAAATGCGCATGGTGGGCGGCTACATGGAGGCGGAGCTGGTGGCCGCGCGGGTGAGCGCCGCAAAAATCGGCTTCCTCGAGCACACGGACGACGCAGCCTACGAAGCGCCCACCGAAGACGAGCACCGCCGCATCGAGGCCAATCCCGGCGTGATCGAGGAGCTTCCTCCCGGGCTCAGGTTCAAGGAGTGGAATCCGGAGCATCCCGCGAACGCCTTTCCCATGTTCGTGAAGGCCGCGCTGCGCTTCATCGCCGGAGGCCTGGGCGTCTCCTACAACGCGCTGGCCGCGGACCTCGAGGGCGTGAACTACAGCTCGATGCGTTCGGGCCTGCTGATCGAGCGCGATCAGTGGAAGATCTGCCAGAGCTTCATGAAGGAAAACTTCCTCGAGCCCGTATTCAAAAACTGGCTTTCGATGGCGCTGCTTTCGGGCGAGCTGGTGCTCGATTCGCGCGATCCCGGCCGTTTTCTCGAGGGCAAGTGGGAAGCGCGCGGCTGGCCCTGGGTGGATCCGCTCAAGGACGTGCAGGCCTCCATCCTCGGCATCGGCGCCGGCCTGCGCACGCGCGATCGCATCATCGGCGAGGAGGGCGGAGACGTGGAGGAAGTGTTCGAGCAGATCGCGCGCGAAAAGAAGCTGGCCGAGCAGTACGGCCTGGAGTTCACGGTCGACGCGCGCCCGCCGGTGATCGACAAGGGGCCGAAGGAGCAGGAGACGCCGTCGGATGAAGAGCCGGTCGAACCCGAAGCCACAGTGGAAGCCAAGGGCGGCCGAAAACTCGTAGCGATAGGAAGAAGCTGAGATGGCCGAGAAAAACACCAAGCGCGTGGCCGGCGAGGACCTGACGTCGGACGCCTTCGCCTATGTGGGCGACGCGAAAAAGAAATCCACCTGGCACCTGCCCATCAAATTCAAGAGCGAGGCCAAGACCAAGCGGCATATCCGCAACGCGATCAGCCGCTTCGACCAGACGGACATGCCCGACAAGGCCGAGAAGGAAAAGGCCTGGAAGCGCATCGTGGCCGCGGCCAAGAAATACGGGATCGAGGTTTCGAGCGAACAGGACGGGAAGAAAAGCTCGGTCGTCGAGCAGCAGCGCCAGGCCGAGGTGCGCGCCGGCCGACTGAGCCGCGGCGTGGCCGCCGACCCCGAATCGGACGATCCCGCGCTGGCCTGGGACGATGCGGGCTGCGCGGAATCGCGCGACGGCGAACTTGAAGATCTCGACGAGCTGCCCATGCTCTCGCGCGACTTCCAGATCGAGGAGATGCGGCCGGTGCGCATCGTGCGCAAGGCCGGGAAGCGGGATTGCGATCCGCTCGAGCCGGACGAGATCAAGGACGTGGACGACAGCGACGGCGAAGAGGGCGACGACGATCTCGGAGCCGCCGAGCCGCTCGACGATCCGAACAAGCCGCGCGGCACGGAAGACGGCGAGCAGGAGCTCGAGGCCGAGGGCAAGGCAAAAAAGAAAAAGAAGGGCCGCAACACGTTCGCCATCAGCATCAGCTCGGAGTATCCCGTGGAGCGCTGGTTCGGCCGCGAGATCCTCGATCACTCGCCCGAATCGGTGGATCTTTCGCGCGCCCAGCTGGGGCTGAGCTTCCTCGATTCGCACGATATGCGCGCCATCGTGGGCATCGTGGAGGGCGTGCGCGTGGCGGACAAAAAGCTCCGCGGAGTGGTCCGCTTCAGCGCCAACCCGGCGGCGCAGGCGGTGAAGCGCGACATGCGCGACAAGATCCGCAAATTCATCTCCGTGGGCTACGCGGTGAAGGAATACAAGCTCGAGGAATCCTCGAAGGAAAAGGGCGACACCTACCGCGCCTCGAGCTGGATGCCGATGGAGGCCAGCTCCGTGAGCGTGCCGGCCGATCCCACGGTGGGCGTGGGGCGCGCGCACGATGGCGAGCGCACCTATCCCGTCGTCGTCGCCAGAGTGAATTCGGAAACTCGCAGTAATCCGGACGCGGCCCAGGCCGCCCCGACTCCAACCGCGCCGGCGGCACCGGCACAAGCAGCACGAAGGAAGGTCACCGTGGAACCCATCACAGTGGAAGAATTCCGGAAGGCCGCCGCGGAAATCGCGCGGCTCGGCAAATTGCATGGCATCGAGCAGGAGCGCATTGCGAAGTGGATCGAGGAAGGGAAGACCGTCGACCAGGTGTCGCGCGAAATCCTGGCCGAAATCCAGACGCGCGGCGGGCGGCCGCTCGAGCAGCCCGCAAGCGAGGCGGCGAGGGAGCATTTCGATCTCAGCGATCGCGAGCAGAAGCAGTACAACCTGGCGCGGCTGATCCTGGCCGCGGCGGACGGAGCCGAGGGGCGAAAGGTGGAGAACTGCATGGAGATGGAAATCTCCAACGAGCTCCGCAAGCGCGCCGTGCAGGCCGGACGCTCCGTTCATTCGGCGGGCGTGTTCATGCCCTGGTCGATCCGCCATTCCATTACCCCGGATATCGCCCAGCGGTTCCCGCAGCTCGTCCCGGAGAAGCGCGCCGGCCTCTACACCGGCGGCTCGACCGTGGGCCAGACGCTCGTCTTCACCGAACCCGGCGAGTTCATCCAGTACCTGTACAACCGGATGCGCGTGAAAGAGCTGGGCGCTCGCACAATCGCGGGACTCCGCGACAACGTGAGCTTCCCGAGGCAGACGGGCCGCGCCACCGGCTCGTGGGTCACCGAAAATCCCGGCGCGGACGTCGCGGATTCGAACCTGACCCTCGGCGCCATCACCAGCTCGCCGAAGACCTACCAGTCTTCCTCGAGCTATTCGCGGCAGTTGCTGGCGCAGGCCGTGATCGACGTGGACACCCTCGTCCGCGAGGATCTGGCCCGCGATCTGGCGCTGGCCGTCGACAGCGTCGCCATCCAGGGCGGCGGATCGAACCAGCCCAGCGGGATCATGGCCACCACCGGCGTGCAGAGCTTCACGAACGAAAACGACGCCGGCAACGGCGCCTCGCCCGACTGGAACGACATCGTCAACATGACGGAGCTGCTCGAAGCGGCCAACGCCGACCAGCTCGGCGAGGGAGGCTGGCTCACCACGCCGGGAATCAAATCGCGCCTCAAGCGCACCGCGCGTTTGGGCAACACGATCGGATTGCCCATCTGGGCGGACGACGACACGGTGGACGGCTACGAAGCGCGCTCCACGAACCAGGTGCCCTCGAACGAGACCGAAGGCAGCGGGTCGAACCTGCACGTGCTGATCCGCGGCGTCTTCGAAACGCTGCTGATCAACATGTGGGGATCCGGATTCGAGTTCATCGTCGATCCCTACCGGCTGAAAAAGCAGGGCATGATCGAATTGACCACGTTCATGCTGGTCGATATCGTCCTGCGCTATCCGGTGGCGTTCGTCGTCTCGAAATACAACATCACGTAAGCGCTTTCGGCGCCCGCGTGAATTTGCCGGGCCTCGCGCCTATCCCTCTCGGCGCGGGGCCCGCGTCCGTTCCCCGGAAAGGAAGTGTGAAATGGCACCTAACGCCGTTCGGAAGATCCGCCTGAAGCGCTCGATCATCATGGGCGGAAACCATGCCCAGAAGGGCGAAGTGTACGAATGCCCCGCGCCGCTGGCTCACGAGCTGGTGGGTTCGGGGTCCGCGGAATACCACGAGGACCACGCCGCGGCAGTGGCGAAGGAAAACCAGATGGGCGTCACGGTTCACGCGCCGCATCACAACGATCCCGAGCCGCGCAAGATTGCCGACGCGCCGCCCAGGCCCAAAGCGAAGACCGGGGGTAACTGATGCCGATTCCCTCGTCCGCGGCCGCCTTCGGCGACGCCGATATTCCGGCGCTCCTGGCGGACATGGGCATCGCCGTCAGCGTGGGCGGCGTGAACGGCGTGGGCCTGCTCGACGAGGCGGACCAGATCCTCGTGCAGGATGCGGAGCGCGGGGAAGTGGTGGTGCTGGCCACCACGCTCACCGTACAGACTTCCGCCTTCCCCGCGGCTGCCATCGGCCAGCCCGTCGCGGTGGGCAGCCGGAATTTCACAGTGCGCGACCGGCAGCGCATCGGCGACGGCGGATTGACGAAGCTGCTCCTAGGTTCGACCTAAAGAAGTTCTCAGGAGAGAGGAAACCATGTCGAAGAAAACCACGACTTTCGGATTCACGGTCCCGGATTACGGCGTGGCCGTCGACGAATCGGCCGCGGGCAATCTGGCGGCGATCGACGCTGCGATCGCGTCGGTCTCGGCCACCGAGGCGCATTCAACGGCCGGCGCAATCGCGCTCAAGCAGGGCACGGCATTCGTCACCGGCAGCTCGGCTCTGGCCATGACGCTCGCCGCGCCGACGTCCGGAGCGCAGAGCGCCGGCGGAGACGACGGCAAAGTGCTGCGGATCGTCGGCACCACGGCGCAGGCGCACACGGTAACGACGCCTTCGAACAAGCTGAACGGCGCGAAGCACGTCGCCACGTTCGCGAACGCGGGCGATACGCTCGCGCTCGTGGCCTATGGCGGCGTTTGGTACGTGCTATCCACCACCACGACGCTCTCATAATCCATGGCGTCCTCGATTCGCGAGCAGATTGTGGCGGCGCTGATCGCGGCGCTGAACGGATCGAGCGGGATCAGCGGGCTCAGCATCCACCGCGAGCGCACGAGGCCGATCGAGACGGATTCGCTGCCGGCGATCATGGTCTATTTCGAGGACGACGCGCCGAAGCCTTTCGACCGGCAGAAGTTCCGCTCGCCGCTCGTGGAGCGGGATCTCGCCGTGGCGCTCGAATGCCGCGCGCAGGGCTCGCAATCCGTTTCTCCGGATGCCGCGCTCGATCCCGTGCTGGTCTGGGCCGTGAAGGGCGGCTTCGCGGACGAAACGCTGGGGGGCCTGGCGCTCGGCGCCGAAGAGGGCCGCACGGCGTGGCGCTCGCGGGAAGGGGACGTGCCCGTGGCCGCGGCGACTTTGCATTTCACGATTCACTACCGGACGAGCAGGCTCGATCCGACCGCGAATCCAACGAACACCTAAAAGGAGATTTCAACCATGGGACTGAATTACCAAATCAACCACGTCCCGTCGCTGGGGAAAGGTTCCGTCCTGCTCGATCGCTTTTTGAACGGCAACCCCACGGGCGTCTTCATGCACCTGGGCAACTGCAACAAGTTCGAGCTCGAGCCGAAGGACGACAAGGCGGAGCTCTTCCAGTCGCTCTACCCCACGCCGACGAAGATCGCCGAGGCGGTGAAGAAACGCGACCTGAAGATCATGATCGAGGGCACGGACTTCAGCGCGGACCACTCGCAGATCTACTCGATCTCGAGCGGCCAGACCACGCTCTCGATTTCCAGCGGCACGACGACGGGCGAGACGCTAGTTTCCGCGGCGCAGTCGGCGAACGCCAAGGGTCGCTACTTCCGCACGGCGAAGCCGAATATCGACAACAGCACCCCGCCCGTGCTCACGCAAAACAGCGTTACGCTGGTCGCCGGCACGGACTATGTGGTGGCCGACCTGGTGCACGGGATCATCTACATCCCGCTCACCTCGACGATCGACGTGACGGGCGCGTTCGCGATCACGATCACGTACCATCAGCTCGCCACCGCCGCCGCGCAGATCGCCGGGCACACCGTGAACTTCGTGCAGGGGCACCTGCTCTTCGTCCCGGATCCCGCGGACGGCCCGAACATCACGGCGGACGTGTGGCGCGTGAACCTGACGCAGAACGGGAAGATCGGCCTGATCGCGGACGAGTACGGAAACTGGACGCTCGAGGGTTCGGCGCTCGACGATACGGCGAATCATCCGTCCGCGCCGTTCTACCAGTTCACGTATCTGTAAACCCGATTTCCCCGCACCGCCTGGCGGGGAAGCGCCGCACATTGCGGCAGCGCGGAGGGCCGGAGCCGCCACGGCCCTGGCCCTTTCGCGAGCAGTAAGCGGAAATCCCACAGCCGGCCCGCGCCTCGCGCGCGCCGGGAAGGAGACCGATGGACGATCGTTTCACGCTCGACGGCCGCGAGTTCCGCGGCATCTCCGAATCCCTCACCGCCGCCCAGGACGATTATCTCCTGGCCCACCTGCGCCGCTCGGGCGCGATCGAAGTGCTGGCGGCCGCCGAAGGGCCCGACGAAACGCGGGCCGAGCGGCTGCTCACGGAGATCATGCTTTCCGGCGAGACGTTCCACATTCTCGCCGGCTGCCTCACCGAAACCGGGAAGAAATGGTCGCGCGCGGAGGCTGAACGCAACGCTGCCGCCTTCGCCGCCATCACCGCCGCCGACGAGAAGCTGCGCATGCGCGCGGCCATCGTGCGCTTCGTGATCGGTTTTTTCGCGTCCGGGGCGGGATCATCCGAGACTTCCCCGAAATCTTCCAGCCCGAACGAAGGGGACCGCCCTACCGAGAGCGCGGATCCCGGGACCTTGGAGATTTCGCCCCCATCATCCGCGAACTCGCCGGACACGATCCAGGCCGCGCCGACGGAGTGATGGATTGGCCGCTTCGCGATCTCTTCCTGGGGTTCGCCGAGCGGCTGAGGGAAGCGGCCATCGAGCGGCATCGCGCGGAAGTGCTGGTTTGGGCCGTGCTCGCGCCCTGGCAAAAGCAGAAATCCAAGCCGCCGGCGCCGCCGCGGATTCTATTTAAATAGAAAAATGAAAACCCGCTGGGTGCTCGTCCCCTGCAGCATGCTCGTCGCGATGCTGCAGGAGGGCTATTCCTACCGCGTGATCGAGGGCGGCCTGCCGGAAGACGTGCGTGTGCGCGAGGCCTTCGCCGTGGGCACCTCGATCTCGCTGCTCGTCGAAAGCGAATCGTTTTCCTCCGTGCCCGACGGCAACGTGCCGGAAATCGCGCCCGCCATGGAATTCCGCCGCGAATCCCGCGCCCGCTCCGGAGTGCTGCACTGATGGCTGAAGCGAACCTCGACGTCGGGAAGATCGTTCGGGAAAATCTCACGCTCCACGTCAAACTCAAGGGCGTTCCGAAGTTCCGGGCGCGGCTGAAGATCGGGGCGTGGCTCATCAAGCTCGCTGCGAGAATTATCGGCATGCCCGTCGAGATCGAGATGCCCGCGCCGACGCCGACTTCAGGTTTTGATCCCCACCTCTAACTAGAGTCCCATGCCCGAATCCCCCGAAGTAAAAGTCAGGCTCACCGCCGAAGATCAGGGCGTCGCCGCGGCCATCCGCCAGCTCGGCACCGAGCTGAAGACGCTGAAAACCACGCAGGACGAAACCGCCTCGAGCTCGCTGAACCTCAAAGCCGCCTTTCAGGGCCTGCTCTCCGTCATCGCCGTCGATCGCGTGCTGGCCTTCGGAAAGTCCATCCTCGATAACGCCGTCAACATCGGCAACATGTCCCAGAAGACGGGCATCGCCACCGAAACGATCTCCGTGTTCCACAAGGTAGCCGAGGATACCGGCATCGCCACGGAGAAAGTCGATCAGGGGCTGGTGAGGGCCGCGAAGTCCATCACGCTCTTCCAGGGCGGCAACGTGCAGGCGGCGCAGGCCATGAAGCTGCTGAACCTCACGCAGGCGGACTTCATCGGCCTGAGCCCGGACGAGAAAATCAAGAAAGTGATCGCCGCCCTCGGCGGCATGCAGGAGGGTTTCAAAAAGACCACGGCCGCGCAGCTCATATTCAGCCGCGGCGGCTCGGACATGATCGTCATTGCCAACAAGCTTGCCGAGGAGGGCTTTCCCCGCCTCGAGGCGGAGTGCAAGCGGCTGGGCATCCTGGTGGGCCAGGATCTCGCGCAGTCCGCGCAGGTGGCGAAAGAATCGCTGCAGGACCTCGAGGACGTGGGCAAGGGCGTCGCCACGCAGTTCGAGGCGGGATTGCTACCGGCTCTCGCGGATGCCGGTCAGGCTCTCGGCCGGGCGATCGAGGGCGGCGGCGATGGATTCGAGCAACTGGGCCACGAGGCGGGCGAAGCCACGAAATATATCGTCCTGGCCTTCATCTCGATCGGCGATTACATCGGCAGCGCCCTCGCGGAAATCGAAGCGGACTTCCAGCACGTCTGGCAGGATCTGAAGAACGACGCTTCGGCCACAGCCCGCGCGATTGCCCTGACTTTCAAGGGGGAATTCGCCGCGGCGTACGATGCCATTCGCCAGGGCGAGAAGCAGCATGCGGCTCTCGAGGCGGATGACGCGGCGCAAAAGAACGCCATCGCCGAGCAGTACCATTCTGGTCTCGCCTCCTCGTACGCGGAGCTGTTTCCCGACTCGGGGCCGATGGCGGCGAAAGACAAAGCCACGCGCGACGCCATCGCGAAATTCGAGGAGCAGCGCGACTCGATCAACCTCCAGCTCAACCAAAAAAAAATCACGCAGGTCGAGGCCGAACAGAAGATCAAGGACCTGATGGCGCAGCAGATTCCGCTGCTCAGCAAGCTGGCCCAGGAGGAACTCGATCTCGCGAACCAGCGCGGCCACGCTTCTGAGATTGCGCGCGCGCGCGCCTCGGTGCATATGGTGAGCTCGCTCGCGGGCCCTGAATCCGCCCCGCCCGATCTCACCGGCAGGGCGGGCGCGAAAGCAAAAGCGCCGGAAATCGCGGACGCCGCGGCGAAGGCGCAGCTCGCGCTGGCGCTGAAGCAGCAGCAGGATCTGCTGACCGTGTGGAAGGCCGGCGCGGCCCAGCGCGAGGAAGCGGACAAGGAAGAGTATGAAAAGGGCACGCTCGATCTGAAGGCCTACTTCGATCGCCGGCGCGCCGCGATCCAGGAGGAAACGGCCAGGGAAATCGCCGTGCTGAAGCAGGAGCGGGACGAAGTGCAGGCCGCGGCGGACCTGGCCGGCCAGCAGGCTGCGGCGAAGAGAACGGCCGCGAGCAAAGCCTCAACCCCGCAGGCGAAGCAGGAGCTGACCGGCCACGCCGACCGCCTGGCCGCCGAGCAGCTCAACCAGCTCGCCCGCGCGGACGAGCTCAGTACGCGCATCTCCACGATGGAGATCGAATCGCGCACGAAAATCGCGGCGCTCGACGCGGATGAGTTCAAGGCCGACCAATCGAACAAACAGAAGATCGTCGAGTTCCTGAAGGAGATCGACGAGCTCCAGCACAAGACGGTCGAAGGCTCGAAAGAGGAAATCGACGCCAAGACGGCGGAGATGCGCGTCGTGCTCGAGCAGGCCGGCTACGACAGCACGCACGTGGACCAGCTGCTCGCGAAATATACCCAGCTCAAGACGTCCGCCGCGCAATTCGCCGAACAGGAAAAAAGCACCCAGCAGGCCATCGCCGCATTCGAAGCGCAGCGCCGCGCGATCGAGATCCAGCTGAAAGACGGCGTGATCACCCAGGCGGCATCGGAGAGGGAGATCACACGGCTCATCGCGCAGCAGATTCCCCTGCTGAGGCAAAAGGCTCAGCTCGAGCTCCAAAGCGCCCAGGCCTCCGGAGACCAGCAGCGCATCGCCCAGGCCCAGCAGGCGATCCAGCAGATTCAGAACCTCGGCACGCAAACCAACAAACTCGGCGAGATCGGAAAGCAGGTGTCGGGAGGCCTGGCCCAGGACTTTCAGAAATTCTTCGAAGCTATTCCCCGCGGCACGCGCGGCATCGTGCAGGCCTTCGGGCAGATGGAGCTTTCGGTGATTCAATCGCTCGAGAAGGTGGCCGGGCAGATGCTCGCCAACATTTTGGTGGGGCAGGCGCTCGCCGAGGGCACCAAGCTCAACGATGCAAAGACGGCCGCGGCCAACGTCTACGCGCAGGTTTCGGCGATCCCCGTGGTCGGGTGGATCCTCGCGCCAGCGGCCGCCGCGGCGGCGTTCGCTGCCGTGCTGGCTTTCAAGGAAGGCGGCCTGGTATCGGGGCCCGGCGGCCCGACGGGCGATCGCATCCCGGCCATGCTTTCCGCTGGCGAATACGTGCTGAAGGCCGGCGCGGTGAAATCCTTCGGCGCCGAAAATCTCGAAGCCATCAACGCGGGGAAGCTCGATTTCAGCGGCGCGGGATCGATCGCGGCGCCGGGGGCGCTCGCAAGCTCGATCGTGCGGCCGTCGGAGCTGCGCGTGCCCAGCTTCGATCTGCCGGAAATCCGCGGCGGCGGCAGCACGCACCAGAACTACAACGAGTTCAACCTCTACCACAACGGGCCGGACGCGCGCGAGGTGCTCGAAAAGGAGCTCGTGCCCGCGATCCACGAGGCGCTCCGAAGCGGGCGCGTGCGCCCGTGAGCAGCGCCGTCTATCCCACGGCCATCCGGGGATTGAGCTACAAAGTCGTGAAGACCCCGGAATTTTCCAACGTCATCCAGGCGGCGCCGGACCCCCTGATGGAGACGCGCATCGCGCAGGCCGTCAATCCGCGCTGGCACTGGCAGCTGATGTACGACTTTTTGGCGAACGACCTCAGCAACACGAACCTCACCTACAGCGAGCTGGCCACGCTGATGGGCTTTCTTCTCGCGCGCCAGGCCTCCTACGACAGCTTTCTCTTCGACGATCCGGAAGACGACGCCGTCACGAACCAGCCGCTGCAGCTGGTGACGGACACCACGAATCCGGTTTCCGCCGCCACGGTCGGCTCGGGCGGATCGGGATTCAACGTGGGCGATCAGCTCGCCGTCACCGGAGGCGGCGGCACGGGCGCCGTTCTCAGCGTCGCTTCCGTCTCTTCCGGCGCGATCACCGGCTTCAACATCGTCGCGGGCGGCGCCGGATACGCCACCACGTCCGGCGCGGCGCTTGCCGTGCTCACCGGATCGGGTTCGGGATCGCCGACGGCGAACATCACCGCCGTTTCCGTCTACTACACGCCGGTGCAGCGCAACATGGGCGGGCAGTTTTTCGAGGACCTGACGGACCTGAACCTGCAAGGCCAGGCCGAGGCCTTCCCCAACCTGACGGGCGCGCCCAACAAAATCTTCGCGAATGGTGTGCAGCAGAGCCAGAGCTATTCGGGCAACACCGGCAACTTCGATCTGCTCGGCCCGGGACTGGCGTTCCCCGGTTTCTCCTCCGCCGGGCTCTATCTGAAGTGGCATTCCGCGCCGGCCACGCCGATCACCGGCACGTTCAAATTCTATTTTCGCGCGCGCTTCGAGATGAGCTCGCAGGATTTCAGCAAATTCCTCTACCTGCTGTGGACCATCGGCGGAGAGGAAGAGCACCGCGGCTCGGGCCTGGTGAAGCTGGTTTCGACGAGGCAATGAGGACCTGCTACGGCGGAAACGGCGCGAACACCACCGCGGCCGTGCAGGCCTACCTCGCCGGCACGAAGCAGCTGCTGCTCCCGAAGCTCTTCATCATCGGCTACCCCGAAGACCCTTTCGCGATTTTCCTCACGGACTACGGCTCGCCGCTTTCCTACGCGCTCTACTCCGAGCAGATCTTCCAGGCCGGCGTGGTGCGGCGCGGCTCGGTGAAGGCGAAGATCGGCCTCGAAACCGACTCCGTGGAGCTCACCTGGTCCCCTCCGGCGATCGCGCCCGGACAAAGCGTGGCCACGGCCAGCCCGCTGCTGCTCGCGCGCCTGGGCTATTACGACAAGTGGTGGGTGCGGATGATGACGGCCTTCTCGGCCGCTCCGGGCGACGTCAACACGCTCGGGGCGTGCACCGATTTTTTCGGGCGCGTGGCCCAAGTGGATGTCGACCGTTCCGCGATCAAGTTCACCGTCAACAGTTTCACCGACATCCTGAACCAGCAGCAGGCGCCCACGAACGTGATCCGCAATTCGGCCACGCAGGTGGCCTACGCGGGCGCGACGCCGCCGCCGGGCCAGACGAACGTCCCCGTCTTCACCGTGGTCGCGGGATCGTCCGGCAACGTGATCTACGGCGACGTGCTGCCGCCGTATTCGGCGGGGCGCATCTGGTCGAACAACACGTTCGCCCGCGGCTACCTGGTCTTCCTCAACAGCCCCGGCGCCACGCTTCCCGGATTCTTCAGCCCGGTAGCGGCCTCGGGCGAATACACCGACGGGCTGAGCGCGCACCACAACAGCTTCACGCTCTATTCCCAGATGCCCTGGCCGCCCACGCCCTGGAACGGAACGTCGGGCGACCAGTTCTATGTCTCCGCCACGCCGCCCGTGGACCTCGCGGATGGCGCGACGGACGTCTTCTCCTTCGTGCCGAGCCCGGAGAGCGCCGTATGAGGCCCTTCGATCCGGAGCTCGTCGCGGAATGGCGCGAGGACGTCGTGCGCGAGGCGCGCTCCTGGGTCGGCACGTCCTATCACACGAAGGGCTTCGTGAAGGGCGCGGGCGCCGACTGCTTCACTTTCATGGCCTCGGTGTTCATCGAGCAGGGGCTCTTTTCATTCGAGGATCTCGACCTGCCGCCCTACCACGAGGACTGGTGGGCCAACGTCGCCGAGGACGAATACCGCAAGCTGCTGCTGCGCCGCGCGAACAAGATGTACGATGCGGTCACGTACCCCTCCACGAACGTGCTGCCGGGAAACATCATCACGCAGAAGCGCCCGGACGGAAAGGTGAACTGGCACGGCGCGATCGTGACGTCGTGGCCGCTCGCCGTGCACGCGATCGCGCCCGCGATCGAGGAAGTGGACGTGTCGCGCGATCCCTTCTGGGCGTTTAAGCAAATCGAGATCTTCGATCCCTGGGAGAGGCTGAAAAATGATCGGCGGTAAGGGCCTGAACCAGCAGAAGCCCACGGCGCTCGGATCGATGCTGCAGGCCTCGACCTACGGATTGACGATTCCGGAGATCTTCGGGCTCACGAAGTCGCCGCTGCTCGCGATCTGGGCGGCGAACCTTCGCGCGGGAGGGGGCAGCTCGAAAAAATTCAAGCAGAAGAAAAAAGGCCAGCCCGCCTACGTCGAAAACATCGACTTCCTGCTGGGCCAGAACCCCATCGCCGGCGTCTTCCAGGCCTGGCAAAACACCACGAAGTATCCGCTGAATTTCGTCAGCCTCACGGGCCTCACCCCGAACCGCACCTACACGATCACCGATCCGTATTTCTATGCCGTCGTCGCCGTCACCTGGGTTTCAAGCTACAGCGCCACGTTCGACGATTTCGGCGCCCAGGGCCCGCAAACCGTTTCGGGAAGCTTCGAGATCCCGCTGTGGAACGAAGCGCACAACGGCCCCGACCCCACGAATTCGAGCGGCTACCGCTTCTATCCGTACGTCTACAAGTGGGCGATCGCGGATGACAACGTGGTCACCTTCCCGGTGTCCGGCCTGGGCGACGTTCCCCCGGGCGTGACTTCCGCGAACATCTACTACGCCCAGCTTTCCGCGGCGATCAAACACTGGACGCCCCTCGCCATGCTGCGCCTCACGTTCGAGCCCGTTCTCGCCGACGGCCCGGAGTACGCGGGAAACCTCCAAGGCACGAGCACGCCTCTCTCCTCGCAGCAGCAGCTCAAGCCCTGGTGCGCCGGCGTCGGCTCGCCGAATTTCGATCTCGGCTCGGGCGGCATGATTCCCGATACGCGCGTCGAGGTGATGGGCGCGCACTCGATCTACTCCACGGGCGACGCCGATTTCGCCGACATGATCGAGGACATCGTGAAAAGCGGCGTGTCCGAGGCGGGCATCAACGCGGCCGATGGCGCGCCGGGCCAGCAGGGCGTTTCGCCGGTGCAGCACGGGGCCGGCCTCTTCGACTATCCCGGCTGCGTGCAGAAAAAGTTCCTGACGTACGAGACGGATCTGGCGAATCCGACCGAGCGGGCCTTCTCGCTTCCCAACACCAAGGGAAACATCCTGCTGTGCTGGTGGAGCGGGGGCACCACCGGCACGATCACCGGAGTGACGTCCGATTCCGGCGAAACCTGGCACAACATCGACGTCGGCGGAGCGGGCCCGGGCGGAGCGGGCTGGGTATTCGCCTACGCGATTTCCAATGGCTATGGCGCGGGCAACCGCGTTTATCCGCAGATGGGGGGCGATTACGGCTCGTCGAACGTCTTCCTGATCGCCGAGCTTGCCGGCGTGGACTCCTTCGACTCGGCCGCCGCCGCGAACCTTTCCGGCGTGCACTCGACCGCGGGCGTGGCGCTCACCACCGGCAATGCGCGGGGATTCCCGGCCGTCGTTTTCGGGTTCATGGTGAATCCGGGGAACCTGAGTCCCGCGCTCGACCCGCGGTGGAACGTCTTCATGGTTCCGTGGTACATCGCGATGGGCCAATGGCGCACGCTCTGGGCTCCGGCAACCGTCTCGCTCAAGAACGTCTGGACCGGCCTCGGCGAGAGCCCGCGCGTGATCCTCGCTTCCTTCAAGGCCACCGTTCCGCCGGCTTATCCGCGCCCGGCGCTGAACATCATCGACGACGCGACCATGAACCTCGCGCGGCAGGCCGCGCGCGCCGGCGGCCTGTGGGGATCGCTCACGATGGATTCGCAGAAGGAGTGCTCCGCCTGGCTGAAGGATCTTTACTCCTCGATGAACGCGGCTCCCGTCTATCTGGGAGACAAGCTCCAGTCGATTCCCTATGCCGAGGCTTCGGCCGTCGGCAACGGCGCGATCTACATCTCCCCGACGGCTGCCGGGCCAGTGGCCAGTCTCTCGACGCAGGATGGAAGCATTCTGGGCGACGGCACGAATCCGCCCGTGAAGGTGTCGCGCAAGCCTCCGCCGGGCGAGAAGGGCATGGACCGCCCCAGTATCCTGCAGTACACCATTCCCAACCGCACGTCGGATTACAATCCGGTCACCGTGCTCGAGCCGGATGCCGCGGGCACCGCCATGTACGGCTCGCGCCTCGAGGCTCCCGAGGAACACGACGAAGTTCAGAGCGTGGCGGTGGCCCGCACGCTGCTCGCGATCCGCGTGCTGCGCCGGCAATACGTGGAGCCGGTCTCCTACGAGTGGTCCTCGCCCAGCGGCCAAAAGCTTTTGTCTCCCATGGACCTGATCACGCTCACCGATCCTTTGGCGCAGATCAATCAGGTTCCGGTGCGCATCACTTCGGCCGAGGAAGCCACGGACGATAAAGGCCGCGTGACGAAAATGAACTTCACCGCCGAGCCCTTCGTCTACGGCGCTTCGTCTCCGAACGTGCTGGCGGCCACGCCGCCCGCGCCCAACCAGCCGAACACGATGCAGGATCCCGGCCCGGTGAGTACGCCCATCATTTTCGAACCTGTGCCGCGGCTGGCGCAATCGCCCACGACTCCCGAACTGTGGATCGTGGTCAGCTCCTCGAGCGCGATCTACGGCGGATGCATCGTGCTGATCTCAACCGACGGCGGAAACAGCTACAACCCCGCGGGGCAGATTTCCGGCAACGGCATCACGGGAGTTTCCACGGCCGATTGGCCTGCGGCTTCGGATCCCGACACGGCGAACGATCTTCCGCTCGACCTCACCGAGAGCCTTGGCGTGCTCGCTTCCTACGCGGCCGCGGACCGCGACAATTTCACCTATCCCTGCTACATCGCGGGAGGCAACGCCTCGATTCCCTACGGTCTGCTGGCGTACAACACCGCGCTGCTGACCGCCACGAACAAATACACGCTGAAGGCCGCAGGTTCAGGAAACGAGCTGCGCCGCTGCGTCTTCGGCGCGCCGGTGGCGGCGCCCGGGCCGGACGTGGACCATCCGAGCGGTTCGCGATTCGCATTCCTGGGAAACCCCGCGCAGCTGCAGCAGCCGGGAATCCTGCGCCTGACGATGGACCCGAAGTGGATCGGCACCACGCTCTATTTCAAATTCCTCTCCCTGAATTCGTTCGGCAACGCGATCGAGGGCCAGTCGGACGTTTCGCCCTACACCTTCACGCCCACGGGAATCCCGGGCGGCGGCATCGCGCAGAACCAGCAATACACGCAGACGCCCGCCGTGGCGCTCTCGCAGCCGAGCGGAACGCAGATCTCCATGGCCGCGGTGCTGACGCAGTTCCAGACGAATGCCGTCACATACAACGCGCGAAATTTCACCATCGCGAATCCCTCCGCTCCGACCGCCTACTACGTCACCATCGCCGACCCGGGCCAGGTGGGCGACACCGGCAGCGGCACGAACCTGACGGCCACCTGTCAGACATCGAATGCTCTCGTCGGGGTTCCGGGAAACACCTTCATCGGATTCATCATCGCGGTGCCCGGCGGCGGTTCCGGCGCGATCGCGGGCCCCGGCGGATGGCCCGAGCCGCAGGGCGCGATTGTGACAAGCTGATGCCTTCGCCCACCGGAATCATCGCCTTCAGCCCTTCGACGCCCGCCGCGCCGAGCGGCCGCCGGAACGTTAGCCCGCAGACGGATTCGGCGTCCCCGTTCGAGCATTTCTCTTTCAACTTCCCGAACGTCGGCACGGTGAATGCGCGGACCACGACCAGCGAGCAGATCACCCAGGCCGACCAGGGGCGCCTCGTCACCTTCAATAATTCCTCGGCGATCGCCGTCACGCTGCAGAATCCCACTGACGCAACCTTCGTCACCTACGTCCTCGTCATCGGCGCCGGGCCGGCCACGTTCACCCCGGCCTCCGGCAACATCAACACCGGGGCGAGCGTGCAGCTCACGGCCGGCCAGAGCGCACAGATCTTCTGGGATGGCGCGAACTGGTGGGCCATTCTGATCAGCGGCGGCGGCACGAGCGGCGGCGGCTTCGCTCCCACCGGTTCGGCTCCGTTCAACAACATGCTCGCGCCGTCCGCGATCACGCCCCCGGTTCTCTCCTCGCTGAGTTGGTTGAACCAGGGCAGCGCCAGCGCCGCCTACAACGCTGGGGGCGCCCTCTATATGGGAATGCCAGGACCGCCCGGGAACTCGCTGGCCATGCTGTACAAGTCGGCGCCCGGAAGCACGCCATGGTCGCTCACGATCGGGCTGGGGATCAACGCATCCAACGGCCTCGACGTGTATTACGCCGCCGGCGTCGCGGTGCGCGAGAGCGCTACCGGGAAAATCATCATGCTCGCGTGCGGCGATCTCAGCGGAGCGTCGAACGGACCGGAAATCGGTCTCGAGTACTACAACAGCCCAACTTCATTCGGCTCCCACAGCCTCGGGCCTATCCAGTCGGTGCTTCCCACTCCCTTGTGGCTGAAAGTCACGAACAACGGCACGAATCTGGTGTGGGGCACGGCGATCGACGGGCAGAATTTCAAACAGTTCGCGAGGCAGTCGCTGACGAGCTTTTTCTCCACGGGACCGAACCAGGCGGGCATCGCGATCAATGCGAATAGCACCAGCACATCCGTCGACGCCATATTCCTCCACTGGTCGGGGATCTGACGTGGCCGGTGAAAAGAGCGAGGCCGGGCAGCGCGTGGCCGAGACCATCGAGAGCACCTTCCATCGCTTTCGCGTGCAGTTCGGCCGCGATCCGGACATCGCGGACGTGGTCGCCGATCTGCTGCCGCGCGTGCGCATGGAGATCCTGCTGGCCCAGCTCGTAGGCGTCCAGACGCCACAGGCCCAGCGGCAGCAGCGCGTGCGCGAGATCATCGCCGAGCTGGCCCTGCTCGAGTTCCAGAGCAAGATCGAGCGCTCTTCCGAATCATGACGCCCGCCTTCATTCAGATCGCCATCGCGATCGCGGGAGTGGTGTTCTCGGCCGGCGGCGCGATGTTCCTCGTGAAACAGATGCGGCGCGACCTGAACGGCATCGGCGCGAAAGCGCGCCTGATCGAGGATAAAGCCGCGGACCGTTACATCGCGCTCTCCTTCGCCATCCTGCTTTCGGCGCCGGAGGGCAAGCGCACGGCCATCGCGCAGATCCTGCTGAACGCCGCATTGAGACGCTAAATGCCATTCCCGCTGACGCCCGAACGGATCGCCGAAATCCTCGGCTCCTACGTGGACCCCAAGGAAAAGATCGGAGACCGCCAGGTGCAGGGCATCCTGCGCGCGAATGTGCCCGCGAACTGGCCGCGGATCGAAGCCGCGCTCGTGGCGCGCGGGATCTATTCCGACCTCGCGGCCGTGGCCACGATCGCTACGGTGAGCGTGGAGACGCTCACCTTCGCGCCGGTGAAGGAGCGCGGCGGCCCGGCCTATCTCGCCGATCTCTACGAAGGTCGCAAGGATCTGGGAAACACGGCCGTGGGCGATGGCGCGCGCTTTCGCGGCCGCGGCTTCGTGCAGATCACCGGCCGCTGGGACTACACGCATTTCGGCCAGGAGCTCGGCCGCGACCTGGCGGAAAATCCCGACCTGGCGCTCGATCCGCAGGTGGCCGCGGAAATCCTCGCGCTTTATTTTCACGAGCGCGCGATTCCATCGTATGCCGATGCGGAAAACTGGCAGATGGTGCGCCGGCGCGTGAATGGAGGGCTGAACGGCTGGCCGCGCTTCATGGACGCCATTACGAAGCTCACCGCGGCTCTGCGGCCTCTCCCGATCGGGAGTTCCGTAAAAAGTTCTTGAATCTCATCCCGGAGGAAAACCAATGCTCGCGAAAATCTCGAAATACGCACCCACGTGGATCCCGGCGGCGATCGCCGTGCTGGGCGTGGTGGCGCAGGCCTCGCAGCAGTACCTCACCACGCATCCCGTGGTCACGGTCGGCGGGTTGATGGGCGCTCTGGGAATGGCCATCGTGAACCACTGGATCCGCTCGCCCCGGCAATGAGCGACGCGTACGACCGGTTCACGCGATCCGCACACGCCCTGCTCCTGAGCATGGGCGTCTGTTTCCTGGCGCTCTGCTGCGCGGCCGTCGGCTACGGGATCAAGACGGCGCGGCATTTCAACACATTCCTTTCGAACGTGGACTTCAATCTCGGGCAGATGGCCGTTTCTGTGGGCGAAGTGCAGGATACGATCGCGAACGAAAACAGATCCCTCACCCAGCAGAACCAGGCTCTTTCGTCCGCGGTCGGCGCGCTCGCTGCGGCCATCGGCGCGGCGAAGGATTTTCTCGCGCACACGGATCGCTCGCTGAACGATGCCGAGTCCGGAGTCCTGCCCGCTCTCGCCGGCGCCGTCCAGAATCAGGATGCACAGCTCACCGCGCTCGAGCAGCGCGCGGATAAAGCCGTGGACGGCCTGCTGGCCGCGGAGACGCAGCTCACCGCGCTGCTCGCGGCCGGCACCGCCGACGTCGGCGCGCTGAAGGCCTCCGCCGCCAAACTCGATCAGGCCATCGACGAGGCGAACGCCCTACTCGTCCAGCTCGACGGCATGGCCAAAAGCGGAAACGAAATGGCGGCCATCATCGAGGTGCGCCTGCGCCAGGCGCTCGCGCCGGCGAGCCTGGCGAAATCGATCTTCATGCACGCGCTGGGCATTGCCGGCCCGGCCGCGCAGATCGCAGCAGCGGCAAAATAAAAAAAGGAGAAAACAGAGATGAGCAACAAATTCGTTTCGTTCCTGGAAACCGTGGGGAAGGATTTTAAGAACGGACTGAAAAAAATCGAGCCGGTTATCACCAGCCTGGCTCAGGCTGCCGAGTTGGAAGTGGACGCCCTCGATCCGGCCCTGGGAGGGGTGTTCACGACCGCCGTGGCCGAGGTCGTCTCGATCGAGCAGAAGTTCGCGGCCATGGGCCAGCAAAGCGGCACCGGGGCGCAAAAGCTGGCCACGGCCACCACGATCCTCGCTCCCGTCATTTCCCAGGCGTTTGCCGCGGCCGGCAAGGCGTCCGATGCCACCACAGTCCAGAACTACATCCAGGCCGTGGTGAACTTCCTGAACGCGATTCCGGCCAGCTCTAGCGCGTCCGCGCCCGCGGCTGCGGCCTGAGCCGGTAAATTTTACAGTTGTCAACGTTCCGTTGACACTGCCGTGAATTACCATGGAGCACCTGAGCCGCGAGCAGCTGCTGGGCTTGCTGGCTCAGGCGAAGGCTGCGCGCGAGCGCGATTGGGTGCTTTTCCTCGTGGCCTTCTGGCACGGGCTGCGGGCGAGCGAGGCGGTGGCGCTCACGCCGGAGAACTTCGTCGACGGCTACCTTTCCGTGCAGCGGCTGAAGGGCTCTCTACGCACGGTGCAGCCGCTGGTGGAGGATGAAAGCGAGCTGCTGAACGAACGCGCGGCCGTGGAAGCGTGGCTCGCGCGCCACAAGACGCTCTGCCCGGACGCAGCGCGCCGCCGGCTGTTCCCCATCTCCCGCGTGCAGTTCTACCGCCTGATGCGGCGCTACGGCCGCCTGGCGGGCCTGCCGCAGCACCTCTGCCATCCCCACGTCCTGAAGCACTCGATCGCCATGCAGTCGATCCGCGAGGCCGGGATCGAGAACGTGCGCCAGTACCTTGGCCATCGCTCGATTTCGAGCACCGGGGAATACCTGAAGGTGAGCGACCAGGAAGCCAGCCGGGCGGTCGGCCGGGCGGCGCGGTCGAAGCGGGAAAGGGGTATCGATTCCTAGTTTTGTTACCTGTTCGCCCGGCTAGAAGCCGCCCCATTTGTGGACGTGGCCGAGGGTGAATGTGACGCCGGCCGAGACGCGGATGTTGTTCTGGAAGTCCTTCGTGAGGGTCTCAGGGAAGTGGGAGCGGATGAAGTCCGCCTGGCCGCGAATCGCCACGTGAGGGCTGACCTGGTAATCCAGGCCGCCGCCGAAGGCATAGGTCCATTTCGTCTCGGAGGCCGAGAGCGACGTGCTGGCCACGCTGGCGCGCGCCTTCACGCCGCCGATCATCGCCCTGCCGAAAGGAACGATCGAGCGCGCCTTCCGAAAGGAGAACTGGGGGCCGAACAGGAACGGATAGGCGCTGCCGTGGACGGTGACGCCCTCGAGGGTTCGGCTGGCGTAGCCGCCGCTGAAATCGGCGATGCCGCCGAGCCAGCTATTCGCGTTTTCGCCGATTGAGACCTCCCATCCGTTCGCGTTCTGTTGCAGCGCGATCGGCGTGCCATCGGGAAGACGGACGCTGCCGCTGCCGGCGTTCACGTGAAGGAATGAGTATCCGCCGAAGATCTCCCAGTCGGGTGTCGTTTCCTGCGCGCGCGCCGGCGCCGCGGCCAACAGCATCACGATGACCATGGCGATCGCAGCGATGCCCGAAAGCGATCGCCCGCAATAGGCGCAGAATTTCGACGCCGGAGGATTATATCGGCCGCAGCGCCCGCAGAGGATCGGGGAATCGGGTGCAGCGGGCTGACGGCTACCTTTCCGTGCAGCGGCTGCCCAAAGCAGCGCCACGATCCATCCCACCACCGTCCAGCCGGCCAGTAAGTTCAACGCAAAGATCGCGCCGAAGTTTCGTTTCTTCCACGCGGCGGCCGCCGGCAGGAAGTAGACAATGAGGCAGGCGAGCGCGATACAGATGGCTGAACCCTCGTTCATCGGACCCTCGTTCATCGGAAACCTCCTTCGCGGGCGTTACCCTACTCGTTAACTTCTCTCGCTGTCAATCCCCGGCCCGGTCCTGCTAGGACTTTCCCGGTGGCCGTTTGAGTGGCTGTCGAGCCATCCCTCGCAGTCTCTCGCCGCCCACACGTTTCGCGGGGAACAAAGCGGTTAGCCGCTGCCGTCAGTTGCCGCCTGGAGGTCGGAAGGGATTTTAAGTCCCCCGCGTATGCCATTCCGCCACCCGGGCGAGGACCTTCTAAACAATAGCACGGACTGACACTTAGTTGATCGCGCCGCGTACTGACGGTGACTTCTGTTTTCTTCCAGTGTCAGTTTTTTCTCTGCCAGAGGCCTCGCTTGCGTCGCGGAGGCGCTCAACTTGATGCTTCGGTGCAAGGTGCGCATAGCGAACGGGGTCATTCCTATCGTCTTGTGGCTCATCAACTAGTTGAATTGTCCGCAGATCAACACTACCATTACCAGCCGGCTGGCAAACGTGTGCCGCAGGTCGTGCCAAGTGAAGTCTCGAATTTGAGCTCTTCGATCGCTTCCTCAAACCATTGTCTTGGATTTCGCAGGGCCTCGCCAAAACGATTCCAGAAGACCGGTGGCTTGCCGTTTCAGCACTGTTTAGCGCTCAAGAGTGCAGCCATTGCCGCATCCATTCAAGGGGATGTGTCGCATCTCCCCATTCTTGCTCCTTGAGACTGTAAATATCCTATGCTCCAAGTCAACGTCGGCCCAAGTCAACGAATACTGCTCTCCTCGCCGCAACCCGGTGTTCAGTGCCAAGTCCAGCTCAGCAAAGGTGATGGGGATACTTTTCTTGTACGATGGCTCTCAGTCGAGACTCCTCGTCCGGTTGAAGCCAGCGCATTCGAGCGTTGTTTTCCCGACGTTGGCGAATCAGTCCCGCGGGATTTGTCTGCACCTGTTGCGCGACGCAGCTGTAGTCTCACTCGACTCATTTGAAGCTGTCTTATTTACGTCCTGCGTGAACCTGAACTCGATATCGACTTTGCCGAGATCTCGTTCGTGGGTGATTCGAGATGTTGCATCATTGATAATGGCCACTGTGATCCCGAAGGTTTCGCCAGCGAAGAGGCAAACATCGTTCCCTGTTACGTAAGGGATCTTATCGATTAGTTCTTGGTATGCCTGAAAGTCAAGCGGTCGCTAGAAACAGCCGTTGACAGTCAAGCGACCGCTTGATAGGTTTGGCCTGCTAATGCCATGAGTGTAACCGCCTTCCAGGAAAGGAGCGTACGGAGTGCAAATTCGGAAGCAGTCCCAGGCCGAAACCCGACAGCGCCTTCTTGATGCCGCGGGTGAACTGTTTGCGGAGAAGGGGTTCCGATTGGCCGGAACGCGAGAGATCTGCCGCAAGGCCGGCACCGACATCGCCGCCATCCACTATCACTTTGGCAACAAGGAGAACCTTTACGAGGCGGTGCTCCGTTACGCCGACAACCTCTTGGTTGACGCGATTCCTACCTTCGCGGCCTCGCGGTCGCGAGAGGCTCGCCTGAAAGAAATGATCGAGTGGGTATTGGCACAGTGCTTCGCACAGGGACAGCCGGAATGGCGGTGGCGGTTCATCGAACAGGCGACCATCGCTTTGACCCCTGGGCTTCGCGCGTTCTTCAACTCCAAAATCTTGCCTTTGTACCAGGCCTTGGACTCCATTTGCAGGGAGTTTCTCGGCAAAGACGCGTCGCAACAACAGGTTCGCTTCGCCACTCGAAGCATTCTCGGACAATGTTTCTACTATCGGCATTTCCGTGTGCTGATCGGCGGACAAGGCGAGACATTCTCCAACGAGCACCTCCACGAGTTGGCAGACCACATTCTGGACTTCTCCCTCGCCGGGCTCAAGGCCCGCGCACGCGGACTGAAAAAGGCCAAGCGACAGAAGCCCGCTCTACCGACGCGGGCCAGTTCCAGGGTGAAACGAGTCCATTGGGAAGGGCAGGTTCGGACCAGGGGGATTAGCGATTGAACGGCCGCGGAAGATTGTTCGGTGTGACTTTGGATGCATCCGATGATCCTTGGAATCTCGGGTTGAAGCACGCCTCCATGTGGGCGCAGACGCAGGGGAGGCATTTTCCGTCAGGGCCGTACGAAGCGATGCTCGAGGAATTGGGGACAAGGTCCGCCTATATCGAGCCCGCCGGAACCGTGGAGGTGGCGTCCTGGTTAGGGCCAAGGCCCAAGCCCTCGGACCAGCCACTCATAACAGCGGCACAGATGCAAGAGTTCGTCGGCCGCTGCGGACTCCTCGAGGTGATGCAAGAGGTGAAGAGGTTCGTAACCACCCGAATTCTGCCGGAAGTTCCCATCATGGTGGGGATCGATCATTCGGCAACAGGCGGTGTGGTTTCGGCGCTGTCCGAGGCAGTGGGGGCGGACCGCATGACGCTCGTGGTGCTCGACCATCATTTCGATGCCCTACCGCCATCGGCAAGAATGATCACGGCCTTGCAATCGGAGTTGGATCTCCTCCGAGGAAGCAGTGCGTGTCCGACGCGATCGAGCGGTGAGAGCTACTGTTGCGGGAACTTCCTGGCCCATCTCGTTGGCGCCGGTGTCGTCAAGCCCGAACACCTGCTCCTGGTCGGCGTCGGTGATTATCCGAGCGAAGCAGCAGGTCCCGAGTGGGCCAGCTTTCACGAGGCGTACCTGGCGTTTGAAAGGCTCGGCTGCGGTTTCTTTCCGCTTGAGGCCTTCGGGAAAGATTACGAAGAGCGGCTCCGCCAGTTCCTGCGCGAGAGAATCACCACACCTTACGTATACGTCAGTTTGGATCTTGACGTTGGTGGAGACCGTTGCGTGCAGGCGGCACGCTACATAGACGGGCCGGGGATTGACAAGAGGGCGCTGCTCCATGCCGCGGAGATCATCGCGCAGGGCTCGCAATCGGGCGCATTCTCCCTCGTCGGTTTGGATGTGATGGAGTTCAACATGCATCTTTTGGGTTTGGAAACACCCGCCGGGCTTCCGGACATGACCGTCGACACGGCATGGAGCTTCCTCGACGCTCTCACCGCCAAGGGAAGCCCAACATTTTTATCCGCGCCTTCTGTTCTTGCGCATCCGGCACTCAGTCCGAAGGCGGGTCGATTCGAGGAGGTGACGCGATGAGGCTGACAACGAGCCTGGAGGGTTTGCGCGGGTCTGTCTCGGCCTGCCTGAAATGTCATGGCTGCACCTACGGCCCTTGGCCGCAGAACCACGGCTTTTGTCCGATTTATGAACGGGGCCGGACGTTTACGGCAAGCGCCGGCGGCCTGCTCTACCTGGCCAAGGCCATCCTGAACGGGCAAATGGACTACAACGCGTCGCTGGCGGAGCTGGCCTACACGTGCGCTACCTGCGGAGCCTGCGACGCCCGCTGTTCGATTGTCCGTTCGATCAATCCGGAGATGGCCCTGTCCGACATGATCCGCCTTCTCAGGTACGAACTGGTGAAAAGAGGTTTTGCCCCCGACGGACCTGTCAAGGAGATGTACGAACAGGTGAAGAAGAGCGGCGATCTGCCCTCTAACGGGCGGGCCAAGTCCTTGCCGATACCCAGGGACAAAGGCCAGACCGATATGCTGCTGGTGGCGGATTGTCTGCACACGGACGCGGAGGCGAGTGCCTGCACGGCTGCGCTCAGCCTGTTGGCGAAGATGGATACGCGTGTCGCCGTTTGCGCGGAAAGTGGCTGCTGCGGGTCTACCCTGTACGACTTCGGATTCTGGGACGAGTTGCCCGCGCTCGTCGCGAAGCAGTGGAGGAAGATTCAGAGTTTCGGGAACAAGGTGCTGCTCTTCGTCAATCCCCACTGCCAAGAGTTCATGACCAACAAGTATCCCAAGATCCTTAACGGCGAGTTCCGGCGCTTCCAAGGAAAGCACATTAGCGAAGCCCTGCTCGATGGCTTGACCCAGGGAAAGCTGAAGACCAAGAAGATGAGCAAAATGACTGTCAGCTACCACGACCCCTGTTTCCTCGGGCGAGGGCTGGGCCTCTACGAACCGCCGCGGCAAGTACTGGAACATCTCGATGGCGTGCACCTCGTAGAAATGAAACGCAACCGCGAGCAGTCTTTCTGCTGCGGAGCCCGCGGCCTGGGCAACTACTTTGATAACTTCTCCGAGGACACGGCCAAGGCGCGAGTCAAGGAATTTCTGGACACGAAGGCAGACGTGATGATCACCGCATGTGCCTACTGCAAGGAAGGATTCCGCAAGGTGATGGGCAGTGAAGCCGAGCGGGTGCAGGATCTAACCGAATTCGTGGGCCAGCGCGTGGAATAGTTTTCCGGCGAGCGCACACAGCAATCGCGAAGGAGGAAGCAAATGGGAACGGCGATGCAACAGGGATCGGCGATGGAGTTGGTTGGCGAGCAACTGCGCGCCAGGATCCATCCGGAGAGGGTGAAGGACGACGAGCTTGTCCTCACAAGTTATGCCACGGACTTGGGCGCGGCGGTTCCGCGCACACCCGCTTTTGTTGTTCTCCCCGAGAACCGGGACGATGTGGTGGCGGTTCTTCAGATCGCGAACGAGCACAAAATTCCCGTGGCCGTCCTTTCCGGGGGCGTGAACCAGGTAGGGAATTGCATACCGCCGAAGGGCGGGATTGTCATCGATCTGCACCGTATGGACCGGCTGATCGAGATCAACACCGATTCCGGCTATGCGATCGTGGAACCAGGCCTCAACTTCGATCGGTTGACTGCGGGCCTCCGCGAGAAAGGGTTCCGGTGCTCCCTTCCGACGGCGCCGGGAGGGGCTTCGCCGCTCGCCAACTATCTCAACAGGCCCGCGGCGAGCTTGGTGAATCGCCATCTGGACTGCATCCAGGACCTGGAAGTCGTGCTCCCCGATGGGACCGTGTTCAACACCGGTTCGTCGGCGTTTCCGCATGCAGGAAGCCAGTTGCGCTACGGGCCTTTTCCGGATATCGCCGGTCTGTTTACCTGCGGTTACGGCACGCTCGGCGTGGTCACCAAGGCGGCAGTGAAGATCTATCCCATCAACGAGTCCAACCGCGTACACCTGACCGCCTTCGACGATTTTGCGAGCGCAGTCGATTACATGAAAGACCTGATCAACAACAATATACCCGAGCACGTCATCATCTGGAACTGGCAGCTCTACAAGGCTTTCGAAGTGGGGCTGGTCGGCAACGAATACCATACGCCGAAAGAGATCCGGCTCGATCCTCGCAAGCCACCAGCGGGCCTGCCGTATAACATCGTCACCACGTTCATGGCCGGCTACGAGGAGTCCATGCAGGCCAACGAGCGGATCTGCGCCAAGGTCGCTGCCAAGTTTGGGGGCCGCGTGCTGAGCGAGGAAGAAGCGAAGAAGGTCGTTCCCGGAGGCGTCGCTGGGTGGACGGAGCTTTACGCGAACTACCGTCCTGTGGAGCCGACCTTTTTCGGTCTGGGGAAGTATATGGTGTGGATCGTGCTGACGGAGCCGAAGGCGGTCAAGGAGCTGGAGAAGTGGGCGGTGGATCAGTGCGCCGAATTTGACACCTCTCCGATTTGTTACTATGCCCAGCCCTTCGATTTTGGGCGCGCCATTTTCTTCCGCATCTTCTGTTTTCCAGATCCCAAGAACCAAAAGCTCACGGACCGCATCGCTGCGAAATATCGTGAGATGTACGACGTGGCGCTGAAGCAGTACGGTGGTGTGCCCATGCGCGTGAGAGGCGGGTTTCCGAGCCTCCGGCAGGTGGGCGGCTACGGCGAGGCCCTGACCCGCATCAAGCGCGTCTTTGACCCCAACAACATTCTCAGTCGGAACATGGGGCTGTTCGAGGATCTCGGAAAATAAGGCCGGCGGCCATTTGCGAAAAAGTGCGTTGTTCTGCCCCGGCCTCCCGGTTACCCCATTTTCAGGGCGCGCTCCAGCGGATAGTACTTTCCGTCACGCTTCTCGATGTAATTCACCTGCGCCATCTCATCGAGCAGGCACTCGACTAACATCGGATTCAACGGCGGGTAGATCTCGTTTCTCTCCCACTCGGTGAATCTCTGGATGATCTCGTCGCGGGTGAGGCCGGGCTCGGCCTTGATTTTGTCGAGCATCGCCATCGAGCGTTTGTAATAGGGTATATCGTATCCTCTCGAGGCGATGTCTATGGCTTCGACGAAGAAGAAGGCGGAAGTGCGGGCGTCACCGCACACAAAGGTCCAGCCGCCCTGTTTTGTTGTCGGCGGCGTCGCGGGAAGACCTTTCACGTGCTGTGGCTGCGCGCCCTTCGGCACCTCCTTCAGTGGCCGGAACCCGAGCCCGTCGTACTGCTTCATGCTCTCGTCCTTTGCACTGAGCCCCGAATAACGGAATGGGATACCTTGAGAGAAAGTATTCCCCGCGGCGCGGATCCCGACCAGCACGGGCGTCATAGGCCCCAGAACGCCCGGGCACACTCTTCCCTGGAACTCTTCCCCGTCGTAAACGAACGAGTCACCGATGTTGTAACAGAAGTGACAAGGAAACCTCTTTTCGTCCCCCATGAACTCCACCAACGTCGCCTTTATTTTGAACGCCATCTCTTCCTCCTTCCTTTCCTCGTGCGTTCTGCACTTCGGATGTTGCCCGATTAGATCAGCAGCGCTCCCCCGTCGACGGGGATGGCGGTGCCGGTGATAAACGCGGCTTCGCTCGAACACAGCCAGAGCACAAGCGAAGTCACCTCCTCCAGCCGTCCAATCCGGCCGAGCGGATACATCTGAATCGCTTTCTGCACCATCGCCTCGTCTTTGAGAAATGTGGCCTCCGACATGGGCGTCTGGATTAGCGCTGGACACACCGCATTCACCCGAATCCCCCGAGCGGCATACTCCACGGCCCCCGTCGTGGTCAGGCCGATGATCCCGTGTTTGGTCGCATTGTAAGCTGCCCCAGTTCGGCGCCCGCTGCGCAACCCGGCCATCGCGGACATGTTGACGATCGAGCCCCCGCCGCACTTCAGCATCTCCGGAATTTCGTACTTCATGGAAAGAAACGTTCCCGTGAGATTGGTCGTTACGACCTGATCCCATACTTCCTTCTTATAGTCGGCCATAGGGACCATCAGCGTCCCGTCGATTCCTGCGTTGTTCAAGGCGCAGTCCAAACCTCCGTAAGTATTCACGCAAGCCTGGATGGACGCCTGCACATCGGGAGCCTGGGAAACATCGGCCCGAATGAAGATTGCCTCGCCGCCTTCCTTGCGAATCTCCGAAATCGCTTCTTCGCCGGCTTCGACACGCCGCCCGGTAAGGACAACTTTGGCGCCTTCTCTGGCAAACGCAAGCGCCGCGTCGCGGCCGAGGCCCGACGTGCCGCCAGTGACTAAAACCACTTTGGATGTAAATCGCCCGTTCATGTTTCCAGTCCTGCGCCGATATTCCCGCCGGCGAAAACCACGTTCTCTACCGTCCAGCCCCGAACGCCTCCCGGATCTTCTCGGACCAGATGTGGCAGTTGCTGTAGAGAGGACCCAGGGCCTCGAGCAACGGCATCGAACGCGGGGGCATGGTGGCATGGTGCCCATGCCGGATCTCGGTTTCGTGCGACCGGGCCATGACCTGCATGGGTATCTCTCCCCAGCCCGGCGTGTTCCGCTCCCATAAGAAAAGAAGCTCGATGTGAGCGAGATGGCCGTATTCCATCGAGATGATCTGAAAGTTATCCGGCGCATCCAAAATTAGCCCCTTGGCCGTGAACTCATTCAGGAATTCAGGGATGGCCTTGCCAACCTCGAACATGTGATGAATCGAGTCCGCGCTGAGTTTGGCCGGCGCCCACGCCCCGCCCAAGCGCAGCACTCGCTGGAGAAATCCTACGAGGATGAAGAAATCCATGTTGTTCCCGTAGATTGCACGGATGGCTGGATCGACTTCCGCGCCCCCGGTTTCGGCGATAATGTCCCGCAGCACCGCCTCCTCGTACGCCATCTCCTCCGGCGAGTTAGTCGCAAGATAGACATAGAGAGGCATGGAGAGCTCTCGCTGGAAGAGCCCGCTATCCCAAAGTTCCCAGAAGTCGTTGGCCGACTGCGTGGCCAGAAGCGCAGCGGTCGCATTGAAATACTTCAGCACCGCTTGACCGATTTCCGCTTTGCCGATCTCGATCATGGCATCGCGAAGTTGGGCCAGCATCGGGAACTTGAAGATGAAGACCTTGTGGCGATCGTTGGGCAGGCGGATCTTATAGTCGGGCGAGCGCCCTTCGGTAGGCATCACGGCCGGCCCCCTCCACTCGTCGAGGCCGATAGCGATTCGGGTGATTACGCCGAAACTCCCAAACGGACCTGCATATCCTTTAATCAACCCGCGCAGGCTGGGGCCAGGGCCGTCGGCGCAGAACCAGCCCGCTCCATTGGCGAGCGAGCCCAACCGAATCAGTTCGCCGGACGGAAGCACCCACTCCACGCCGAGGATGTAACGATTGGTCCGGGAAGCCCCGTGCTGATTGTGGTTGTCGCCGCTCGAGCATGCGAAGTTGACCAGGACTGACCCGCCGGGGCCGACAGCGGCGACCGGATAGCTCAGACCAGCCTTCATAAGTTCGGTCTTTAATTGCCCGTGGCGCACTCCGGGCTCGATCACCGCGTAACGATCAGTCCTGTTGATCTCCACGATGCGATTCATTCGCTTCAGGTGCAGGATGACGGTGTTCGGCGCGGTGGGATAAGCGAAGCCGATCAAGCTCGACACGGTGGCGATAAACTTCAACCCATGTTGGTTACAGACCTTGACGATTTGCTGGATTTCCTCGGCCGTGGCCGGAAGCAAGACTGCCGCCGGACTGTGTGGCTTCACGGGAGTACTCGGCATCGGGTGGCGCACTCCCGCCAGAATGTACTCGCGGTCGCTGATGTAATCAGGGCCCACGATTCGTTCCAGTTCGGCATAGACCTGCCTTGGCAAGCTCATGACTCGAATCTCCGCGTTTTCATCCCAAAGCGTTGGCAACAAGCTGGGTGATGTCGAAATATTTCATCCCGCCGTTCGCGGCGTCGAGCGCCTTTTCAAGCGCGGACTGGCAGAACGGACAACAGGAAATCATCGCGGTTGCGCCTGTGGATTCAGCTTCCCTGCGCCGCTCGTTGGCAGTCCATTGGCTGAAATCCGGGAAAGCCTCGGCGACGCCGCCGCCAGCGCCGCAACAATACGAATTCTCCTCATTGCGCACCATTTCAACAACCTCCAGCCCAGGAATCGCTTTCAAGATCTCGCGCGGTGCGTCGTAAACACCTTGGGCTCCACGACGCCACTGTTTCGGCGGCTCGTGACGTCCGAACGCCTTAATCTCCCCGTTCCATGGAACGTATGGCTCTGAAAGACGGCCCAGAAGACAGGGATCGTGATAAGTGACCTTCATGTTTTCCTGGTTGCGAAGCGTCAGCCGCTGCTGCGCGATCAGCTGCTGCACGACCTCCGTAATGTGCATCACGCGGAAGTTCACTGGGCCCAGGCGTGGATAGAAATCGCGAAACGCGCCGAAGCACTCGGCGCAACTGGTGATGACCGTGTCCACGCCTTGCTCTTTGAGTGCCGCAAGATTATGCTCAGCAACTTTACGTGCCTCTTCCACTTGCCCTGTGCGCCACAACGGGCCGCCGCAGCAATACTCCTGGGCATGCAGCACCGTGAACTCCACCCCGCCGGCGTTCAGGATTGTCGTCGTATTTTGCGCGATCTGCGGATAGCGGTACGCGGCGGCGCAGCCGGTGAAGTATGCCACCGTGCTGTTTTTCGAGAGCCTGATATCGGGTGCGAGCCAATCAAACCGTCGCCGGTGCTCGCGCCCGTAAATGTTGTGATGCGCCGCCACGGACCGGGCAGCCTGCTGATGCGCGGGCATCGGCCCCCAGCCATCGGCGACGATCCGGGCCCGCAATGCGAGAATCGTTTCCAGCACCTCCATATCCCGGATGGATTTGCAATTGATGTCGCAGGCGCCGCAGGTCGTACAGCTATAGATGAGTGCGACCAAGCCGTTTTCATATTCGAGTTTCCCGTCGAGCAGTTCCTCGGCAATGTTCAGCAATCCCTGGCCGGAGTATGCGTCGAAACCGAATCGCTGGTGGATCGGGCAAATCTCAGCATAGTCGTAGCCCCTCATTTTGGGGCCGAGCACCCACTTGCATTGGCCGCAGTGATTGCACGATTCCATCGTCCGTCTGAAATCTTTCAGCGGCAGCACTTGCCAGCCTCCCTCGCGCAAACGCCTAGAAGCACAGCTTCCCGGGGTTCAAAATCCCGTTTGGATCGAAAATGTGTTTTAGCGTCCTCAGCATCGTTGCTCCGTCGGGGTAGTTGCGATAAGCGATGTCCGCCCAGGGCCCGTAGGGCCGGCTGAAGAAAGCGCCCTTCTTCATCAGGGTTTCTGAGGCGCTGAAGAAAAGATCGCGTACGGCGTTCGCCTCGTCTCTGCTCGAACTGTCACAGGGCAAAAGGAATGCGCAGTGCGCTCCGCGGCCTTGCACCAGAGGCTGGACGTAAGCGCCGTAGTCCAGGCCCGGACAGCGGGATTGTGCGACGAGATTCTGCATCAGCTCCATGAAATAGCCTGCATTACTCAGTGGCGCGAGAAAGAAGATTTCGTGGCAGCGATCGGCCCGGCGCAGTTTCCAGTAGGGTTCTCTGTTCCAGGGACCGGATATCAGCCGGAGGACAGCGTCCTCCATGCCGCCGCCGCCCGGCAGAGTCGTTTGCGCCTGCAAGCTGAGGCTCCGGCAAATATCGGTCAGGTATTTTTCCTGGATCGCCACTCGTTCAGCAGGCCGGCGCTGATACCCCGCGACGCAAGCGATGATCGTCCAGGGGGGCAGAGCGGCTTTCAATGCCGCAAAGTCTCTTGATGGATCGTCGGCCAGAAGCGTGGCCAGGTTGGTATTGTCCAGCGCAAGGCACTCGTCGACCACGCGCTTCCTCAACAGGGCGTCGAGAGGTGCGGACATCTGTTGAGGATTTTCCAGCGGGATGAAGTAGAGTTTCCTCAACGTCGGCAGGACTTCCGTCCTGACCACGGCCCAGGTGACAATTCCCATGCTCCCTTGGGCCGCAGATAACAGCCGGTAGTAATCAATCGCCCCGGGGCCCCAGGGATTGACCTTGTCCGCCTTCAATGACTCAGGAGATCCGGGGCCGGATGCCGAGCCTGTCCTGAATTCATCGCCGCTGCCGTAGATGATTTCCAACGTCAGCAGCGGGTCCATGTAATCGTACTGATACTTTGGAATGAGGGTCGCTTCGCGCTCGAGACAGCTTGTCAACACGGACTTGTTGGCTCGCGGTGCGAGCGGGGCGTTCAGCTTCATGCCCTGGCGTTCCAGCGCCGGCACGAGTTCGCCGTACGTCACCCCGGGCTCGATCATTGCGTAACGACTGACCGTATCCAACTTGATGATCTGCCGCATCCTGCTGAAATCGACAACGACCCCACCCCGGTTGGGCAAGGTGTCCCCATGGAATCGTGGCGGGCCGGAACTCACCGGCACCAGCGCCACACGGTAGCCGTTGGCGATCCGGACAATCTCGCGAACGTCCGCCTTGTTGCGTGGGTAAGCGATGAAATCGGGGCAGGTCCCGGTGACAAGGCTGCAATCGAAGGCGCAACTCTTCAGCGTTGCCGCGTCGTTTGATACGTTCTCAGCGCCGACAGCGTGAATCAACTCTTGACCGACGGTGGAGCAAACATCGGGCGCAAGCATCCTTGTTCCTTCACAATCAGAATCCTGGCCGCACCCTGAACGGTGTGCGCAAGATCAAGGGGCTTCTGATCCCCGCCGCGAGAATCAAGAGGCGCATGAGGAAGCCCCCAACGAGCAAAAACAGGCCTGCGACGAGCGGCGCCAACGACGGCGAGACACCCGCATGTCCAACCGAGGAAAAAAACTCGATCACCATCGGAACCAACAGGCCGGCGCCGAGGAAGCCGCCCCAGAATAGACCCGACAGCTTGCCCGTAAGCAGCAAGCGAGCCGCCTCGGGCGCGCGATCAAACACCAGGGCCAGATACAGATAGATGGCGATCGCTTCAGCGATGACCAGGATCATATCCACGGACTCGAGATGACCCACGAATTCTGCCGTCTTAGGGCTGGCGATCCCCAGCACGGAGCAAACGATCGGTGTGATGAAGAATACACCGCCGATGCCGGTGGAAACCGCCGAGATCAGAAACAGGATGGGGAGCAGAGGATTGTTCCAGAACGGCCGGCTGACCACGACGCCGATCAGGATGCCTGTGTAGATGCAAGTCGCCACGGCGAACACCAGAGCGATGACCTCCAGCGCCGTGCGGAGGCCCTGGTCCGCATCGAGAACACTGCCGAACGGCCAAACCCACAAAATGACGGTGAAACCGCCCGAGACAATCAAGGCTGATACGATGAAGAAGCCGCGCGAAATCCACGAAGTGCCGGGATGCAACATGGCCCGAAAGAACTTTGCCGGACGCCCCAGGTCCGCGATCAGGAAAAGCGTGGAAAGGGCTACAGCCGGCACACCGAAGGCAATGGCTATTTTCGCTGGGATAACGTATCCCACGAAATCACCCAGAATTCCAACGATGACGGCGCCGGCGCCTGTGCCAGCGAGAAAAAGATAAGCCGCGATCTTCCAGCGCCACACGGCTTGCGGAACTATTTCCATATGCCCTACCCCTTCTTGGTCGCGATGTCTGCTGGTTCCGTTGCCACGACTGAGCGGCCGGCCGGCAGATAATGGGTGTTGGGGTCCGTACCGAACTCGGGGTTGAGCTGAAAGGCCTGCGCGCGGGCAACCAGTTGCGAAACCTCGCTATTCGGGTCGTCGAGATCGCCGAAATAGCGCGCCTTGGCCATACAGTTAGTGACGCAGGCAGGAGTAGCCTCCCGATCGATGCCGGGCGTGAGCCCCTGGGCCAAGCCAGCGTCGATGCGATGCCGGCAATAGTCGCACTTCAACACGACGCCCTTCCGCCGTTCCTGGTAACCGGCCTCCTCGTAGGGCGTGAGTCCCTGGTCGCCAAAGTATCCGCCCTTATCTTCCACGAAATAGCGGGCCCCGTAAGGACAGGCGATCATGCAGTATTTGCAACCGATGCATTTTTCCTCGTCGACGAACACGATGCCATCGTCGCGTATCTGCGTGGCCTTCGTAGGGCAGGCTTTCTCGCAGGGAGGCTCATTGCACTGCATGCACAGCAGGGGCAGATTGACGCGGGTCACGTTCGGGTAGGTTCCGACTTCGGAAACCTCAACCCTGGCAAGCGTCACGCCCGGAGGCGTGGCGTTCTCAGCTTTGCAGCTCATCTGGCAGCCGTAGCAGCCGATGCATTTCAACAGGTCGATGACCATACCCCATCTCGGCATTGTCGCCCTTCATTCTCGCGCGGAGCTGCATGCTGTTCCGCCCGCTGTGGATGGCACAACGTACAACATCATTTCAGGGGCAGCGCCGGCGCCTACAATTTTCTTTTTCGCGACCGTAGTCACTTCAGGCCTTATAGATCTTCACCTTGGCGCACAGGTCCATGTTCAGGTTTCCGGGGTCCAGGTGATCGTAATCGACCTCGATTAGTTCGTTATAGAACACGCCCTTGCCCCTGGCGATCGGCAGATCCTTGGACCAGTGGCCAGCCAGAGCCGCCACACCCACTCCCTCAGGATGTATGCCTTCGATGGTCTTCAGCTTGCCCTTGACCTTGCGCCGGTAGTTGGATTCCACCCAAATGAGGTCGCCGTCTTTGAGGCCCTTCTTCTTGGCCGTGGCGGCGTTTACGGCTATGTTGTACGAGTATTCGTTCATCTGGGCGGCTTCGTCGAGCCAGGGATTCTCCATCGTTAGGGAATTGGTGTGGATCGTGTCTCGATAGTAGAAGCTGATGAGGTCGTACTGTGGGTCGGTGCACTCATGCGTCGGACACGGATTCCAGTCCGGCATCGCCTGGTAGGCCTGGTAGTTCAGATCGTGCTCGATGCCGAATTCTTTGGCAACCCGGCGTACCTGCTCGCCGGTCGTCTGAAATATCTCGAAGTAAACGGGCACCCGGACGGGCACCCGGCTGCGCCAGTAGACCTCCTCGGCCTTCTTCGGCCAGCTCATCACGCCGTTTTCCTTAAACCATTCCAAGCCGTGGGCTTCCCCGAAGAAGTTTTTCAACACTTTGTCGACGATTTCCTCGAACTCATACTTGACGTTGGGCCTGAGCTTGTAAGGATCTTTCAGTTCGAAGTGCATGTTGTAGGCGTTGTTTAGCGGCTCGAGCAACCCCAGCCGGCAGCCGATCTCGTACAACACCCGGAGAAAATCGCGGCGTTGGCCACCGGCCTCCACTACGGGCTGGCGAATCGGCCAGCTCCAGTTCCCCATGCTGGCCGGATGATTGAAGATGAAAGGATAGTTGGGCGATGGGAAGAGACGCTCCAGATAGGACGTATCCGGCAGGATGATGTCGGCAAAGTCGGCCATCTCGTTCTTGAAGATATCGAAAGAGATGATGAAGACGTCCTTGAAAGCATCGGCCACAACGTCCTTGTTGCCTACGCTCATGATGGCGTTCGCACCGAAGTTGATCATCACCTTGGGCCGGCGTTTGATGTGGAACCTGTTCCACCACTTCTCGCGGTCCGCTGCGCCGTAAAAGGGTGACGTCATCGCCCACGGAAAGAACTCGCGCATCCCGATACTCGTCGGTGCTGTCGCATCGTTGGCCGGGAAAGGCTTGTGGGGATGCATCCACGTGCCGGTGATCATCAATCCATCCGGCGTCGGCTCGGGTGCGTAGTAGGGCCGGCCGGTGTCGGGATGACCGTAGCAAACTGGGTTGAACCCCAGCGCTCCGCCGACATTGTCTGCCGAGCCCACCAGATGGTTGAGGAGGTCGATCGACACGCAGTTCCAGGTGGCGTTCTTATGGCCTTGCGACCCGCGGAAATAAATTGCCGCCGCCGGCCGGTAGGGAAATTCCTCGCCGTCGATGACGATCGTGCTGCCGATGCGGGCCGCCTCGCCGAACTCCCGGGCCAACCTTCGAATCTTCTCCGCGGCGATCGTGGTTATCCCGGAGGAATACTCCGGCGTGTACTTTTTCAGATGCTCCTTCAGTATCTGGAAGCCCGGTTGCACCTTAACGCCATTCACCATGAAAGTGCCCAGGAGGGCGGCGCCGTCGACCGGTACGGCGTCAAATGCCTTCGCTGTGCCGGCAGCTTCGTCCCAGACCAGAGGCTTGTTGGTTGCTGCGTCTCGCAGATAATGTCCGTCTTCTTTCACCAGGTACGCGGCGTTCGTGCACTGCTTGAGGTAATGGCGATCGTACATGCCGAGCTCGTTGACCAGCACGTTGGCCATCCCCAGTGCCAGCGCGGCATCGGTTCCGACGCGAATGGGCACCCATTCATTGCCCTTGCCCGAGGCGAAATTGCACATCGGGTCAACCACTACCATCTGCATGCCGCGCGCCCGTGCGTCGGCCGCCAGTTGCGCATTTTGGTTGGCAACGTGGCCCGCCGAATGTCCCTTGCTGGCGCCGAAATAGATCGCATAGTTGCACATCTTGAAATCAGGGACGAGCGACCATGAAGCGTGCATCAGACCGCCGGTCTGGTGGGCGCCGCTGCCGCAGTGAATGCCCCCGCCGGCTACCCACACGGCGTCCGTACCGAACGCCATGCCAAAGGTAAATAAACCGCAGTGCATCTCGGATGCGCAGGTCGTCGTGCCTTGCAGGAAGAGTTCCGCGGGATCGTGGTCGTACACCTCCTTCAGCTTCTTGACGGCGATGTCCAGCGCCTCTTCCCAGGAGATCTCCACCCATTGAGGATCGATCCCGATGCCCTTTGTCGGATTCGTTCGCTTGAGCGGGACGTTGACCCGATTAGGATCGTACAGGGTCATGATGCCTGCTACACCCTTGGCGCACAGCCTGCCCTCACCGCAGGCGCTTTCCGGATTGCCCTCTATCTTCGTCAGCACGCCGTCCACGTTATGGGCGAGTATTGAGCACATGCCATAACAGAGGCTGCAGGATGAAGGAATCCAGTTGTCCCTCTGGCCGTTCGCCGATTCTCTGGCATTTGCCTGCTCGACGGTTCGCATCGAATCCCTCCGTCCTTCTCAGCCCTGCTTGTCTAACCGGCTAACGGCTCCCCAGGCATTGAATCGCGGCGCAAGCCCAACCATGACTGGCAGAGCGAAATGGTAGACGAGAAAGGGCACGAATACCGCATTGATAAACACCTTCTTGGTAGTCGCCAAAATCTTTGAACTGCCGGGTGGCTGCAATCTGACCCCAATTTGTCCGGCTTGGTTTACAGGGGGTAATGTCTTCTGGAATAGAATCCATACGCTATCCAAGAGAAGGACGCCGCGACTACCGGGCAATCTATCTAGCGGTCGCTTGAATGTCAAGGACAATGTCAAGCGACCGCTGGACAACTACTGACCTGGCCGGGACGGCGGGAGTGGGAGAGAATTCATTCGGGAGGAACGTCGGGCGGTCGTCGAAGCGGCCCCCAGTCAGCTGCTTCGTAAGCGAGTATCTTCAACGTCGCTTTTAGTTCGACCCCCACCCCGGCCACCAATGCTCTTGGTTGAAGATTCCTTAGTTAGGCCGTCCCGGTTTTCCGTCTCGTTTCCAAGCATTCTCTCGATCGACTTCCGGTGGGTGGCTTCAAGTCGCTTGCCGGATCTATCGATTGGGGCGCCGTGAGATTGGCTTGGCGCAACTGAGAGGCTACAGGGCGTGTTCCGGCGATAGGTGAGGGCCGTGCAATGCAAGACAATTACAGTGCGGGACCAGATCAGTGTTCAGGAGCTTTTTCACCACGTCCGCAGCGTGGTAGATCGGCTCGCCTTGCGGCAGGAATCGCGCAATTCCAGTCAAGTCGTCCCCGGAGGTCACTAACCCTCTTTCAACGTACCGACCGCTCCGAACCTGAGGATGTCCGATCGTTGCCACTAATGCATTGCAGAGGCACGTCCTCCCGACTGTATTCTCCTGTTTTCCGCCCTTGGAGATGTAGAGGGTCACCGGCTCGCCGGGACAGCGGTAACCAATTTTGCCGTCAGGGCCTTTGTAGGCTTCGCGCAAAAAGCCAAGATCGCATATGCGCGGCCTGGCCGAATAGACGTCGCGCTCTGACAGCGTGCCTTCCAACTGCGCGACCTTGAACGGGAAGCCCGTGGGTGAAGCTAGCGAATCGGTGACGACTCGTGCGTCGCCCGAGATAACCTGTGCCAAAAGGGCTTGCTTGTAGTCTTCCCTCAAACCCGACTCCGCGCAATACGCAAACGCAGTGCCTACTTGAACGCCTGTCGCCCCGGAGGCCAGGGATTCTCCAACTTTTTCAGGTGAACCATATCCTCCTGCAAGCCAAAACGGCAGGCCGAGATCGCGTATCTTTCCGAGGTCAACCTCATCGCGTTCTCCGTAGATTGGTTCTCCTGCTTCGTCAAGCTGGAGCTTCCCGCGGGGAGGCGCGTTGTGGCCTCCGGCGGTTGGTCCTTCGATGACGAATCCGTCCACTCGACCGTTGGCCCTCTTCAGCATCGTTGCAGCCAGGGTATTCGAAGCAATGACGGCAAGAAACCTGGGCCGGACCAGCGGCGCAAGTTCACGTTCCATGAATTCCGAAGGAACGAACGTCATCGTAGTGTCATCACCCTCCTCGGTGCCAGTGACATGGAGGGCGTACGTTGCGGGTTTGTGGCCAGCCAAGAGATCAAGCACTCCGGGAATCTTCAGCGGAACGCCCGCGCCCATGAGGACATAGCCAACACCGGCGAGCATCGCGCCATACAAAGAAGGCAAATGCGGAATCTGAATTTTTTCCAGATAGTTGATTCCGACTGGATTGTCGTGGCCTTCGCGAGCAAGAAAGACTTCAACAAAATTAGCAAGGATGCAAAGCTCGCTCAACTCGCGCGGGGTGTCTTTTATGTGCATCGGCAGGGTCTTGTAAGACGCGCTCGCCAGTTTCCCGCCGGGAATATAGAATTTCCTCCACGCGCGCTCGGCCATGACGGGGAAGGGAAAATGATCGAGGCCGCGGCGCATGTGTCCTCCCGGATCACCGTCTTGCAGGCGCCGGGCGAAGATTTGATCCAGAGCCGTTCCAGAAACAACCCCGAGCTGGCCGAGCCGCGATACTGCCTGGGCAAGCCGCCAACTGGATACTCCCGCACCCATACCACCCTGAATGATCGTGGGAAGACTACTCATACTAGTAAGTATTGCGTACCCACATCCTTCCAATTGTCATAGTTTTGTATTGTTTGTGGGGACGAAGTGAAGGGCTGGCAATTTTTCGGTATATTGTTATTCTTTAGGACAAATGGCGAACGACGGCAAGGATCTGAAGCGCCCGGCCACCTACCCGATCACCTATTGGATTGGCGAGGGTGCCGGCTGGCTGCTCAAGCACGTCGTCAGCGGGCTCGCCGCCACGGGCCTCACCCCCAACATGTTCACTTTTCTGGGGCTTGCCGTGAACGCGTGGGCTGCGGCGTGGTTCGCGATGGGCCGATTCCGCGGAGCAGCCGCGATCCTCTTTCTCGCGGCTTTTCTCGACATGGCGGATGGCCAGGTGGCGCGCCGCGTGGGCCGCGTGACCGCGTTTGGAGCATTTCTCGATTCCACGCTCGACCGCTACTCGGACCTCGCGCTGTATATGGGACTCGTCGTCTATTACACGCTGACCGGCCGCAACTTCTATATGGCTCTCGCGGCGATTGCCATGGCGAGCTCCTTCATGGTGAGCTATTCGCGCGCACGGGCCGAATCGCTGATTCCTTCCTGCAAGGTCGGTTTCATGGAGCGGCCTGAGCGCCTTGTTCTCCTCATTATCGGTGGGACGTTCCTGCGCATGGCGCAAGTCCTGTGGGTGATCGCCACGATCTCGACGATTACCGTGATCCACCGCGTTGTGTACACGTGGCAGGAGTTGCGCGCCGGTCGCGCCCTCCCTGAAGCCACACTCTCTCAGTTATCCTGAGATCTCCTGCGGCTTTTCAACGCTTCTTCCACCGGCGCCGAGACGATGTCCTGCACTCGCCGGCGTAACGTATCCACATCCGCTCGGCCGATTTGGGATGTGTCAATCGTGTCGTGCAGATAAACCGTGATTTTTCCAGGGTGCAATATCCACTGTCCCGTCTGAAAGAATTCATACGACCCGACAATGCTCATCGGCACGATCGGCACGCCGAACTTCTGCGCCAGGTTGAAGACTCCTTTCTTGAATTCCTTTACGTGCCCGTTGCGCGTCCGCGAACCTTCGGCAAATGCCACCAGGCTGACGCCCGAATCAAACGACGCCTTCGCGCGCTGGCTCATGATGGCCAGCCCCTCTCGGCTCGGGACGTCCGGCACCGGAACATTCCCAAACCATCCCATCATCCAGCCGTAGATGGGCAGCTTGAAATGAGATTCAAGCTCGAATCCTCGCACGAATTGCGGGATCGCGCAGTAGATCACGAACGGATCGAAGATGTTGACGTGATTGGAGATGAAAAGGCTCGTGCGCGTGGGATCGAAACCCGGGGATCGGCGCACCTCGAACTTCACTCCCGCGAGCCTCAGGATATTGCGGAAGAAGATGCGCTGCGGCCGGTCATTCCCGCGCGGATCGATGCAGAGCCCCAGAAAGACAAGGAACGTGCCGATGACGGCAAAATGGATTCCGCTCAGCGGCCACAGGATGAGCGACCGGGCGATCAGCCATGCTCGCCTCATACGACGACGTCCATCGCACCGGGGAGGATTTCGACGGACCGGCACTTGAGGCGCAGTATCTCGCCGTCCACCATCACGTTGACTGGCTCTTCGAGATCAAGATCGATTCGTTCCGCGGCCGCGCGCGTGGCAAGCGGATGCGCGATATGCGTGCCGGTGAAGAGGCGCGGAAAGTTCAGCAGTAACCGCAGACGCCCGACTGGCCCCCATCGCACGTACTCGATCTTCGCGTCCGAAGGATCTGCCTTCGGTGCGATCATCATCTTCCCGCCGGTGAATTTGCTGTTGCTGAACGTGAGGAAGAGGCAACTGCGGCGATCCCAGTCTTCGGCAGTATCGAGCCGGTGCGGGAAGGCGCGATGTTCAAGCCGTGCGAGCCCTGCAAAAACGCCGAGAATGTAGCCGAGCTCGCCCCATCGCTTGAAGCGCCGGTTCGTGATCTCTCCAACGTCCGCTGGCAATCCGAGGCTGAGCAGGTTGATGAAATAGATGTCGTCGCCCGAATGCCTCAGGCGAATGACGTCGCAGTGCCGCCGGTTCCCGTGGCGCAACGCTTCGATCGTATGTTCGACCCCTCGGGTGGTGAAATCCCGCAAAAACGAGTTGCCGGTTCCGAGCGGCAGAAATGCGAGCGTTGGCCGCCCGGCCGTCAACGCTTCAGGAAAGAGGCCATTCACGATTTCGTACGCCGTGCCGTCGCCGCCAACCGCAAGGAATTTACGAGAACCCTTTCCATACGCACTGCGCGCAAGCGCGGTCGCCTCGCCTGGCTTTGTGGTCTGCACAACCTCGACGTCAATCCCCGCCTCACGCACGCGATCGAGCGCTGCTGGAGCAAGTTTGCCGCAGCGCCCACCCCCCGCGGCCGGATTGACGATTGCGAAAAAGTGTTCGCTCATGTTTCTAGAGCACGTACCGCGCGATGGAATGGGGTGTTCACAGTAATACGACCGCCTCGCGGCCCGAACTTCCCCGAATCTGTTCGGCCAATTCGACGCGTTTTACCTTCAACGAGGCTGTGCGCGGAAAATCCTTATCCCAGATAAGGTAGCCGCTCACGCGCTTATAATTCAGCAAGCGCTGGTTCCGTTCGACGATGTTCGCGACCATATCCGCTCCCAGCGGCTTGCCCGTTTCGGGATGCACCACTAGCACCAGCTTCTCGCCGACCATCGTTCGCTCGGGCCAGAGATAGTTCGCGGCAAAGACGCAAAACTCCTTCACCGGCAGACCTTCGAAAACGTTCTCGACGTCTTCGGGATATATATTCTTACCTTCCTCGGTGACGATCATGTTTTTCTTGCGGCCGAATAGCTGCAAGTGGCCGCTCGCATCCACCCGCCCAAGGTCGCCGGTCATCAGCCACCCATCCACGATTGTTTCCGAGGTCATTTCGGGCTCGTCGAGATAGTGCGACATCACCGTCTTGCTGCGGACGGCCACTTCGCCGATCCCCTCCGCATCCGGATTCACCACGCGAATCTCCATCCCCGGCAGCGGTTTGCCGACCGTGTCCGCGCGGAATGGCTGGAAATCGTTCAGGGTGATGGCCGTGCCGGCCTCCGTGCAACCGTACCCGTTGCCGACAAGGATGCCGAGATCGTAGAAGAATTGCAGCGTTGCCGGTTCGGTGAACGCCCCGCCTACAAAAAACGCCCGCAGTTCGCCGCCGAAGGCGCTGTGGACTTGCTTCAGCAGGGCGCGGCTGACGACTCGATTCGGCCGGCGGCGAGTGAGCGCGCGATTGATGCGGATGAGTGCGTTCAGAACTTGGCGGCGGCCCTTCGGCAGTTCGGCGAAGCGGTGGCGCAGGCCGCGTTCCAGGTTTTTTAACACCATCGGCACGAGGCTCATGTAGGTAATCTTGTACCGCGTGAAGGCGTCGCGGATGTATTCGGGCCGCAGGGTACGCAGGTGCACCACCGTCGCTCCGCAGACGAACGGCCCGATAAATCCGACCATAAAGTCGATGGCGTGGTTTGTCGGCAGAATGCTCAGATAGCGGACGCCCGGCCAGAAAGGGTAGAGCGACGTCAACGCTACGCACTGTTCGAGATAGTTCTCGTGCGTCAAAACGCACCCCTTCGGTCGCCCCCCGGTCCCCGACGAATAGACGATGCAAGCCGCATCCTTGCGTTCGCGTGGCACAAAAGCAGGCTCGCGCGAGTCCCGGAACTCCTCCCAGCGCTTCGCGCCGGTAAGGTCCGCGCCAGCAGGCGCCTCCGTGACGAGCACGACGCGCGCCTTCCAATTCTCGAACCCCTCTGGTTTGGTGATCGCGCGCCAGAGATGATATTCGGTGACCAGGACTTCCGCCTTCGAGTGCGCGAGAAGCTGTAACTGCTCGGCCGCCGTCAACTTGTAATCGAGCGGCACCAGCACGCCGCCGCAAAAGAAAATCGCATATGCCGAGATCAGCCATTTCGACTGATTCGTCATGATAATGGCCGCGCGGGAGCCGTCTCCGAAATTCACATCCTGCAGCGCCCGCGCCAGAGGTAGCGCCGCCTCCTCGAACTGCCGATACGTCAAACGCGCGTTTTCGCGCTCGCGGTCCGCTTCGATCAGGCAGACTTCGTCCGGCCAGCGATCGAGCGCCGCGCGCAGCGCCTCCCCGAGACAATTGTATTGGCTGAGATCTAGCATCAAAGGCGGGATTGTATACGTTCGGCCAGCGTTCGAAAGTCACTCACGCCCTGGAGTTCGTAGTCGGGCAGCTCGATATGGAAATGCTGCTCGAGGCGCGTGAGCAGGTCGAGCGCCTGGAGGCTGTTGATACCGAGCTTCTTGAAAAAATCGTCGCCGGGACTCAGCTGTTCCCGAGGCACTTTGAAATGTTCGGCGGCGAGCTGCAAAATCTCGTTGGTGGTCTTTTCCAGGGTCGTCATACAATTCCATATTGCCATACATGGCGTTGCTGCTGCGTACTTTGGCGCTTACGGCAGATATGGCAACGCGTCGGTCGATTCAACAAACTTCCGCAGGCCGGCTTCGACGGCTGGCCGCGCAAACAGTTCGCAGAAGATGTCGATCTCGCGGCGCAGCTCTTCGTGCGGGATCGGCTTGACGAACCGCTTTGCCGCCACGGACGTCTCCCGGTCGAATTTTCCCACTTGCGCGGCAGTCGTGCGGGCCACGCGGAGTGCATCGCCCTCACCCGCTAGCTGGCTCACGAGGCCCACCGCCTGAGCCCTTGCGGCGTTGATGCTGCGGCCCGTCAGCAGCAGGTCGCGAACGACCGCGTTGCCGAGGTCGCGCTTGAGCCGCGGAATGCCGCCAAACCCCGGTATCAACCCCAGCCGCAGTTCGGGAAAGCAGAATCGCGCCATTTTGTCGGCGATAATCAAATCGCACGTGAGCGCGAGCTCGAATCCCCCCCCGAACGTGACGCCGTGGACGGCGGCGATGGTCGTCAGCGGTGCCGTATCGAGCGAATTCATCACGCCATGAATGCGCTCGAGAAAATCACGCACGCCCGCGAGCCGTTGCGCAGGCGGCAAGTCCTGCGACCGCCGATAGAGCTCGCGGAGGTCGGCGCCTGCGCAGAAACCTTCCTGGCGCGCGCTCGAAATGATCAGCGCGTGCGAATCCTTCGCGAGCGATTCGAGCGCCGCAACGAACTTTTCCAGTTCCTCGAGCGTGGCCGAGCCGATTTCGTTGCAGGGTGCGCGATCGAGGACGAGTTCGATCGTGCTCTCTGCCGCGCGCCACGAGAGGGTCTTTCCCGAAAAGCTGTTCATGCTGGCTTCTTCTCGTAAAGTTGTTCGATCTCGCGAGCGTAGCGTGCGGCGATGGCGTCGCGCTTGAGTTTCCCCATCGTCGTCAGCAGGCCATTTTCGGCGGTAAAGGTTTCGGGCACGATGTGAAATGCGCGGATCTGCTTGTAGTGAGGCAGACCTGCGTTGACAGTATCTAGAACCGGTTGAACGCGGCCATCCGCCAGTCCGTCGGCCGAGCCGTTGACCGCCACGGTGGTCAAAAGCGCTGCAAGGAAACTTCGCCTGTTCCCGACCAGCACCACCTGCTGGGCTTCCGGCAAACACGCAGCCAGGGCCTGCTCGATCGGCTCCGGCGCGATGTTATGCCCCGAGTTCAGAATAATCAGATTCTTTAGACGCCCGGTAATTCGCAAGTTGCCGCGGGCGTTGAATTCACCCTGATCGCCCGTGTGAAACCAGCCTCCTTCGAGCGCCTTCGCGGTTTCCGCGGGACGTTGCCAATAGCCGGGAAAAACATTCGGCCCACGGACGAGAATTTCGCCACTATCTGCCACGATCATTTCGATTCCGCGGACGGCGGGGCCGACGTAACCCGGCTCGATGTGCTGTGGATCGTCCATCGTGCAGATCGCGGTCGTTTCCGTGAGACCATAGACTTGAAGAACCGGAATGCCGAGCATCATGAAGAAAAGCTGCGTCTCTGCGGCCAGCGGTGCCGAACCGCAGATCAGCGCCTTCAGGTTCGGGCCGATGTTCCTGCGGATCGCGGGAAACATAATCGCGTTGGCGAGCGCGAGGCATATCGAATCGGCCGTCGAGATCGTTCCACCGCGCCGTTGCAGGTAAGCCCGCTGCGCACGTCCGAACACGGCCGCGGCCCATCCGCCCCGTTTCTGGATCGACTCTTCGACTTTTCTGCGGACGCGCTTCAGAAGCATCGGTACGTTCACGAAGTAGTTTGGAGCCGCCAGCTTCATTTCGTCGGCAAGTTTCGTCAGGTCGGTCGAAAGCGTCAGGACGCTGTTCCGCGAGAGAGATGTGAGCAGCAGGATCCACGCCGCGGCAAAGCAGAACGGCGCGTACTGAAAAACCTGATCGGGCTTCCGTCGCTCGCCCATCAATTGATCGAGGCGCGCGTTCGTGCATCCAAGCATGAACGTGACGTTTCCGGAATTCAGCACCACACCCTTTGGCTCGCCCGACGTTCCCGATGTGTAGATGATCGTCACCGCGTCGTGGTCGGCGTGGTGCGGCGCGGCTGGCGTACCTTCCTCTTTGGCAAACGCTTCTTCGATCGCCACGACGTCCGGAGCCGCGGGCCATGCGTTGCGAATGCCGGCCGCAAGTGCTGGATCACAGATGACGAGCGAGGGCGTCGAGTCCTTCATCATCGAGATCAGTTCGGCGGGAACTTGCCGTACGTCGAGCGGTACCACGATCAGGCCCTCGGCGATCATCGCCAGATCGAGAGCCACCCAGCGAATGCTGTTCGGCGCAAGCAGGGCGCAGCGATCGCCTTTCCGCAGGCCTCGCGCGGCGATAAAGCCTCGCGCCCGCCGGACCATTCCCATCAGTTCGCCGCCTGTGACGGGAACGAACCGGCCGCCGTGGATCTCACGCAATACGGTCGCGTCAGCCACTCGTTCGAGCCGTTCGAAAATTGTTTCGAGAAATGTCAATTCACGATCCCAATGTCACGCCGCTTCGAGCACTCCGTTGTGTTTTTCGAGTAACTCGCACAGAGCCGGGCTGAGCGGGGGAAGGTATTCCTCCCACCCCAGCACGCCCGTGCGCACTGGAAACTCCGGATACTGCCGCGCCACCTGCGCTTCAAAGTACACGCCCATGCGCGCCATCAACTGAAGATTGCGCGCCACGGTCCGGCCCATCGCGTCTCGGATCTCGTCGGCCCCGGCATCGAGCGCGCGCAACGCCGTGGCGATCTTGCCCGCAAGCTCTGGCTCGTCCACGCGCATCAAGAGATTGTCATGGCCTCGGTCGTGCATCAGGTTGCGGATGCGCTCGTCCATCGTCACGCCGGCGGACGGCACGCCCGCGGGCATCGAGCAGACGATGGCGTGGAACCTCGAGGATAGCATTCGATCGCACTCGCGCAGGATACTCACGAGCTCGTACATGTTAAAACGCTCGGACGAAAAAATCGGCGCGCCGCCGATCTTCTCGGCAAGCCTTTCGCAAGCTTCGCGGTCGAGCATTTCCATCCCGACGAGCACCGGGAACACAGCGCGAGTCTCGCGGTACGCTTTGACGCCGGCGGCCATCTCGGATAGATACTTCTCGAACGCTCGGTCCACCTCCGGCCCCGAGCGGTGGAAATAGATCGTCCGGTAGTGGCTTTTCTCGTGCGCCCCCGTCAGCGAGTGCACGATCGCTTTCCACAGCTCGGCCTTCACCGGCCAGAAAAACGGGTTGATCGGGCAGATGGCGAGAACGGCTGTGCGGCCGTCCCAGCCCGCCTCGCGCAACGCGCGCTGCCCGTATTCGCGGCCGTGCGGTTCGAACGTCCACGCCGTGTCCGCGCCGAGTTCCGTCGCCACGCCCAGTTTGCCGAGCACCTCTTGCGACTCGACGTTCCGCGTGATCACCAGCGAATCGCGGCAGTAGCGACGGCACATTTTCTGGAGCAACGGGTCCATGGCTCCCGCTTCGGCGCCATACGCGATGCTCAGCTTGTTCTGCGCCGCCGCGATTCCGAGCGCGCCGATCATCATCGCCGTCAGCGCGTTTGCGAATTTACTCTTGAACATCGACCCTTCGCACGCCACCACGCCGTGGTTCTTTCGCACCTCGGAATGCAGGAACGGCGGAAAGACGTCCGGGAGACGCACCTGCGCGGCGTCGCCAAAATAGCCGCGCGTCAGCTCGAAGTCCTGGCTCATTACGCTGACCGCCAGATTCTCCGCGCCCAGGATTCGCGAGATCTGCCGCACGATCTCCTGGACGCGAACGTCCGACCCCGTGTTGCGCGTCCCGTTGTATCCCGCGAGCAGCAGCTTGAGTTTGTCGCCGGGCTTCCAGGTGTCGCCCGCGCCCAGCATCCATTCGAGCTTATTCAGCTCAATCAGCCCGCTGACCCATGCTTCGAGGAGAACGTCCATGTCCGGCATCAGCGTTCGCCTCCTTCCGCGCCAGCCCGCGGCGGAACGGGTTCGAGCGCACCGCTGGCCGGCCAGTCGCGGTACTTGTAGGTGAAATGATTTTCCCGGCTGAAGCGGAGCAGAGGATAGCAGTACTGCGAAAACGGCGCGGGCTTCCGCCCCATCTCCGTTACCACGCGCCCATTATCGAAGACTGTGTTCCACACAAGGTAGGGAAGGAAAACTTTTAGCAGCGTGGCGATCCCGCCGATTTTTCCCGCCGTCCCCGCCAGCGCGTTGACCATCTTCGACGACGGCCCTTCGAGGCTCGGAACGTACACCGGCCCGCGTTTGCCTTGTGCCTTCGAGAGCGCGTCCGTCAATTCCTGAAAGGTCTCGGACTCGGTGCCGGACGACAAATGATAAATCTCGTGCGCGGGGTGCTCCTTCTGATGCAGCGTGGCGATCGCATCCGCCACGTAATCCACCGGCACGATGTCTACGCGATCGGTCCCGCGGAAGGGAAGTGCGGGCAGCCCCGCCAGAAACACGAACGCGCGCACCATCTCGAACTGATTCGTCTCCGCGCGCCGGCTGTCCCCCAGCACGATGCTCGGCCGGAAAATCGTGCGCGGCACGTCCGCCAGCAACTCGTGCACCATGTGCTCGCAGAATTTCTTCGTGCGCGCGTATGGATCGTAGTCGGAGCGGTTCCAGTCGATCGCCTTATCTTCTTCGACGATCTCGTTCGCCCGGTGCCCCGCCACCGCCACGGTACTCACATGGCTGAACCGCCGCAGCCCATGTGCCTCGTGGGCGCGCCTGGCGAGCTGGATCACTTCGAGCGTCCCGCGCAGGTTCACGTTCAGGCAGCTTTTTTCCGATTTGCGGTTCAGCGAAGCCGCGCAGTGGATCACCGAATCGGTCGTGCGCACGAGCCGTTCGTATTCGTCATCCGAAAGCCCGAAGCGCGAGCTGGTCAGGTCTCCCAGGAAAACGCGGAGGCGCCCGCCGAGATACTCTTCGAACCGCGCGAAATCCATGTGGAGTTGCAGCGCGCGCCAGAGCCGTTCGCGCGCTTCCTGCGTATCGCGCGCGCGTACCAGCACGTTCAGCGGATCGCCGTAATCGGCGAGGAGGTTTGACGCAACGTGCGCGCCGATATACCCGGTGCAGCCGGTCAGGAGGATAGCCACGGTGTTGGGACTGTTAGGGCGTCGCCGCCGGAGCCGCAGCCTGGGCCGAGAGAAGCACGTTGCGCCGCGGCCGCTCTTCCAGTGGACGGCCCTCGATCAGAGGATAGCACCACTTGCGCAGCGCCGGAATGTGGACGTTGATCCAGTACTCCCACCAGTCGAGCGACCGCACGTCGTACCCGAAGTCCTCGCGCTCTCCGGCCGGCAGCGCCGCGCTCAGCCGTTCGATGTTCGCCGCCTCGAACACATGGTCGTTGTGCAGAATGAACGGCTCGAAGAGCGTCACCAGCTTGATCACTTTCTCGAGGTCGCGCTCCTGCCGCGCCAGCGGCGGACGCACGAATCGCAGCGGCTCCACGCTCTTGTTGATCGCCTGCACGATCATCTTTTGCATCGGTGCCGAAAGCCGGTCGTACCGCGCCTTCGAAACGGGAATCGCGTCGAATTTCAGCCGCAGCCGGTGTTGCAGCCCGTTTTGCGACCGGTAGAATTTCCGATGTCCCAGCCCGGTCAGCTCGATCGACCGTCGCATGTCGCACGGGTTTGCCACGGACGTCGCCAGGTGATACATCCGCTCGTGCCGCCGCTCGACGAGCGCCGCCGCGATCAGCGTCATCCCCTGCGCCACCACGTCCACCGGGATCAGGTCGAGGCACTTGCTCTCGTTCGTTGGGAGCTGCCGGAAGAACGTGCCGAGCAGGTAGGAAAGCGACGCCGATGTGTTGATCCCTTCGTTCCATCCGAGAAACGGTTTCTCGATCGACGACTCCACGATCGACGGTCGCACCACCGCGATGGCCGCTCCCGGCGTCGTGTCGAGATAGTTGCGGATCAGCGATTCGGAAAGGCTCTTCGTGAAGGTATAGGTGTTCGGCCAGCCGAGTTCATTCGCGCGCCGCGTTCCCAGGTCCGTCAGCGTCTGCCGTAGCCAGCGCACGCGGTTCTTGCGGATCTGGTTTTCGAGCGCCGCCCCTTGCAGGTTTTTCGCCGCCTGCCGTTTGTCGAGCGCCTGTTGGCGGATCTCTTCCGTCACCTCCGCGGACTCTGCCCGCTCCTCCGTGTTGCGAACCAGCGACTCGAGCGCCCGCCACTCCGTCACCGCGTCGAAGCCCGCAACGCCTCGGGGCGTGTAGTTTTTTGGCAGATATTCGAGCATGCGGCCGTCGCGCTGTCCCACCGCGTAGCACGTCGAAAGATGCATCAGCGCCGCGTGGTCGCAGCTGCGTACGAACTCGAGCAGGTAGGTTGTCGATCGCACGTTCATCGCCAGCGCGTCGCGCAAGTCCGGATTGAAGTCGGTCAGCCCGCCGCTGTTGACGATCACGTCCACGGACCGCGCGAGCCGGTCGCGCACCTCCGGCGCCAGCCCGAGGTCCGGTTTGCTGGCGTCGCCGCTCACCACTTCCACGCGCTCGCGCAGGAAATCCGCGAACCTGTCGCCGTGCCGCTCGGCCAGCCGGTCGAATACCGGCGACTCCGCGGCCAGCCGCTCGAACCGCTCGAGCGCCGTCGCCGAACGCCGTTCCCGCACCAGAAGGTGAATCCGCCCGATCTCCGGCAGATCGCTCAGCAGGCTCGCGAGCCACACCTTGCCAATAAAGCCCGTGCCGCCGATCAACAGGATCTCTTTCCCGCGCAGTGCGTCGCGCACCGAAAGCGGCGCGCCCTTGCACCGCCCGTCGAAGCGGACCACCGGCACCCGGATCTTCGGCATCGTCCGTTGCGCCGGCCGAATCGCCTCGTCCAGAACCTCGGGACCTGCAAAGCCCAGGTCGCGCACCAGTTGCGCTTTCGCCACGGTTCCGTCCGGTCCCTGCTCCTTGAATTTCGCCAGCGGCCCGCGCGGACGAATCACCGGATCGAGCAGCCGCCCGGTCGCGAGCCCCTCGCGGAAATCCAGCCGGTTCGACACGATTCGCCGCACGCCCAGGTAATTCGCCATCGGCCGCATGATGTGGTCCAGCCCCTGGCTGACCAGCACCACGTCGCCTCCCGCCGCCACCAGTTCCTTCAGCTTCGCCACGCCCGCCGGTTTCAGCCACGGCCTCAGGAAGTATTGGAAGAACTCCTCGCCCAGCGAGTCGAGCCGGTCGCGGCTTACCCCACGCAGCACCGTATGCAGCACCCGCGTCGCGAACACCCGGTTCGTGGCGTAAAGGAACGGCCGCGCCAGCGCCAGCACGCCCATCGTTCCCCGGCGCATCCAGCGCTCGAGGAAGCTCTGCGCGTTCCACGTGAAGAAGCCCACCGTCCGCACCGCCGTCAGGTCGAGCAGGCTCCCCTCGACGCGCCAGAATACGGGTTCGCCCGCGGGCGAAGATCCCCGCGGGGGCCTCGAAGTCGAAGCGCCCGGCTCGTACCCCGGCTCATGTGAGGATGTCATCGAATCCGATGCAGCGCGGCTGGACGTGGACATAGTTCGAGTAAACGCATCGTCAATCGCCACGGATACAACAACTTAGCATGCCCGCCCCGCCCAATCAAGACCGCGCGCGTCAGCCGCTTTTCACACCACCCGCGCGTGTACCTCCAGATACTCCGGGTGGACAACCGTGTGGTTCGGATCGCCTTCGTTGTGGCTTGCCCAGTGCTTCGTCAGCTCCTCGGCCAGCGCCTTCTGTCCCGCGGCGTCGAGCCGTGCAAACGCGGTTTGCGTCGGCCCGAAATAGGTGCGGAAGAACTGCACCACCTCCGCTGGCCCGAACGGCCACTCGAATAGCGCCTGCCGCTTCGCCGTTTCGATCCGCACCTTGGCGCCGAAGCGCTCTCTCACCGTTTTTTCGTCGCCCCACAGCACCGGCGGAGGCACGCCCGGCGCCGGCGGCGCGTAGCCGCTCGTGATCTTGAACATCTGCCCCGTAAAACCTTCCGGCGTCCAATTCGCCATGGCGATCAGCCCGCCGGGACGGCACACGCGCAGGAACTCCGCCACCACCCGCTCGGGCCTCGGTGCGAACATCGCCCCGAACATCGACATCACCACGTCGAACTCCGCCTTCTCGAACGGCAACTCCTCCGCGTCTCCCTCGATGAAGCGGATCTTCAGCCCTTCCTCCTGCGCGCGCGCCCGCGCCTGTTCGAGCAGGTTCGGCGCGATGTCCAGCCCCGTCACCTCGGCTCTCGTACGCGCCGCGGGCAGCGACTGATTGCCCGTCCCGCACGCCACGTCCAGCACGCGCATTCCCGGTTTCAGCCCCAGGCGGCTGACGAATTCCGCGCCTTCCACCAGCGTAAGCCTGGCGACCTCTCCGAAGTCCCCCGCCATCCACGCGGACTTCATCGCGCGCTTCACCTCTGAAAGTTCCGGCGGTCCGTTGGTCATGATCGATTCCTCTCTTGTCGCTTCGCGGATTATAGGCTCATCTTGCCTTCCTAGTGGCCGCCTTTGAGCGGGCGCCTTTGGTTTAAGGTTTGAATGTAGCGCCGCGTCCTTCAGCGCGGCATCTTTCTTTCGTCCCTGCCGGCGTTCTGCCCAGTCTTTGGTAGGGGCATGGCACCTGTCCCGACTTGGGCCCGGCCCACTTCCTTGGCAACGCCCGCCCATCCTCCTCGCCGCATCGCCCGCCACGCCGTCATCCTGAGCGAAGTCCCGCGCGCTTTCGCCTTTCCCGCGGTTTTAGCGGGCGCGGGACGCAGTCGAAGGATCTCTCCTATGGGCCTTCGTAGTGCGAGAAGGCGGGCGCCTTTGATTTAAGGTTTGGATGTAGCGCCGCGTTTTAACGCTGCATCTTCCTGCCGCCTGTAAGGGTGGCTCCACATTAGACTGGCGGGCGATCCTTATTTGTTGCTCCTCGAGTAACCTGCGCAGGAGTTTCGACGGGCCGACCTCAAGAGTAAGGAATCACGGACCTTACGGCGCTTATACGGGTGTGATTTTCATCACAGACTCACTCACAGCGCTTCGGATACGATTGCTTTCGAATTAGGCGATTCCCCCGACGGTCAGTCACAAACCTAGGCCAAAGCTTAACCGTTCCACTACTAAGGGAAAGGAGCATCTCATGGGCGACTTGAGTTTGATCGTATTGACTACCAATTCGAAAGATGGGGCGGTACAGGCTCTCGATGTGGCGAAGAGCCTCGATCGCGATGGTTGGATTGAGCTGATGGATTATCTTCTTCTCACGAAAGATGAGAAGGGCCATGGCACGGAACGAGAAATGGAAGATGAGTTTTCGGAGAAAGTGGCTGCCGCGACCGTCGGAGTCGCCGGTGGGGTCATCGGCGCGGCCCTCGGCGGCCCAGCGGGAGCCACCGCTGGAGTTGCCTCCGGTGCATTGGTCGGAGCAGGATCGATCCGGCTCATGGAAAGGCTTGTTCAGGATACCGAACTAGAGGGATTCCCTCAGGGCCTCGGACCTGACAGCTCTGTGCTCTCGATAGTTGTGGAGGAGCGCTACGCAGAACGACTCGACGAAGAGCTCCAGAAACTCGGGCGGACGGCTCGCAGGGAGCTGAAGCGGGCTGAGCGCGAGGCCGAATTCGATGCCTACATGCAGCGGTCGAAACGCAAGATCCAGTCCATTCAGGATGATATCCACGCACAGGCAGCGAAGGCTCAGGCTGTCACGGGAGCCGAAAAAGCCAAGATTGCAGCGGATTTGGCCGCCAAGCGAGCTGAACTGGAGGCCAGGCGTGAAAAGCTGGAAGATCACATTCAGGCGATGAACTCCGGTTTGAAGTCCGAGATTCGAGAATTGAACTTTCGATTGGAATTGGCCGGACTCACGGCAAGATCCGGAATCGCGACAGGCATCGACCATCTTCACCGTCAGCTCAATCACTACAATGACGAACTGGAAAATCTCGTCCAAGACCAGATCGAGATGTTGAAACAGGAAACTTCGGCGCTGAAGATGAAAGCCGGCAAGGCGACCGGCGAGACGAAGGCCGCTCTCGAGAACCATCTTCTGGCCATCGAATTACATCTCCGTAAAGAACGCGCCAAGCTGCAGGACAGTTTCGAGGAGCGTCTGCTGGAAATGAAACAGTGGTTTGAGAATCTGCACGTCCGGTCTGCTTTGGCACAGGCCGAAGTGCGAGACAAACTGCAAGCAAGCATCAAGGCAGCTCAGCATTCTTTAGCCGAACTGAAAGCTCGTGTGCGCATGCGAAATCGGGAGGACGAACGGGCTTGGAAGGATATCCGGCAGGGCTTCAACAAGGCCTGGCGAGACCTCGAGAATGCGTTTGACCAGGCGAATCGCGAGCGGGCCTAGGAATCCCTGGCACAAATCAACGGGCCAAACGAAAGCCGAAGGACAGAAGGAGAAGCTTATGAGCGCTACATCAGCGACAACATTTGTGAAGAAGTCGGTCGGTTGGTCAATTGGGCTCAGCGTGTTCATGATTGTGGCAGGGATTCTGGCGATCGCCTTACCCTGGGCTGCCGGAATCGCCGTCAACTTGCTGGTCGCTTGGCTGCTCGTTTTTAGCGGATGCGTACATCTGGTGTTTTCGTGGTACACGCGAACCAGCGGAGGCCTTCTCTGGGAGTTGCTGGTCGGGATTCTTTACATTTTCATCGGGGCGTATCTGCTCGTGCATCCGGTCGCGGGCTTGCTGTCTCTGACGATTACACTGGCGATCTATCTATTCTTGGAAGCGATCTTGGAGTTTATCCTGGGATTCAAACTCCGCCCGCTTCCGGGGTCAGGTTGGCTCCTATTCGATGGGATCATCACTCTGATTCTCGCTGTGATGATTTGGAGGACGTGGCCATCGAGCAGCGAATGGGCTATCGGCATATTGGTGGGAGTCAGCATGCTGTTTAGCGGCACTTCTCGCCTCATGCTTTCTCTGGCCGCGCGCAGCGTCACGAGTAAGTTGGCCTAGGCCCCGAAGGACCTCGGCACAAGCGGATCCAGGGCGTGCGCGCTCCGCGGGGACTACGGCGTGCATGCCCGGATCTAGCCCAGAGGGATCGAACGTGGAAACAGTTCGAGGCTCCGGTGCGCTCTGTTGCTGAAGCCGATGCGCATACCGGGAATGGAGGAGGACAGAGTGGGCGGCTTGATCCCATTAACCGACGCGTCGCGACGCCCGGTGCATGTTCCCATCGTTACGGCCTGCATCATCCTCACCAACTTCTTCGTCTTTGCGCTTGAACTCAGAGGCGGTGATGCGTTCGTGCTCAAGTGGGCGGCGGTCCCCGCGAACATTATTGCTGGCCATCACTGGATCACCATACTGACCGCCATGTTCATGCACGGCAGTTGGTCGCACATCCTGGGCAACATGGTGTTCTTGTGGGCCTTTGGCCCCGAGATTGAAGACGCGATGAATCCATTGCGGTATTTGGCGTTCTACATTGTCGGCGGGCTGGTGGCTATGCTGGCCCAGGTCGCAATCAGCCCCAGTTCCACAGTTCCCAACCTGGGCGCGAGCGGCGCCATCGCCGCTGTCATGGGCGCATTCCTGGTGACTTACCCTCGCGATCAGATTCGCGCGGTTCTAATCATATTCGTGTTCATACGTGTTACTTTGATCCCGGCGGCGCTTCTAATTGGGGTCTGGTTCCTCATCCAACTCTTTAACGTCGGATCGGTGGCGGCAGTCCAGACGGGCGGAGTGGCTTACGTAGCTCACGTTGGCGGCGTTCTCTTTGGGGCTCTCACCGCGCGTCTTTTTGAAGATCCGCAGCGGCTCGCCGACTAGGGTGCTTGCCATGCGGCCTGATGCTGATGAAACCCGCGTTGCGATCACAGGCCTGACAGCCCAGGAGGCTGCGGCACGGCTCGACCAATTCGGGCCGAATGAGCCCGCAGCGACACAGCGGCATTCCTTTCTCTCCGATCTCCTCCATCAGTTCACGAATCCGCTGGTATTGATTCTAATCATTGCCGCAATCGCATCGGCCTTCCTAGGTGAGAAGGTAGATGCGGGAATCATCGGCGTCATTGTTCTGTTGAGCGCGGCGATTGATTTAAGTCAGACCTATCGGTCTCGACGGGCCATCGAACAACTGCGCAAACAAGTTGCCCCAACGGCAACCGTCCTGCGCGGCGGGGAGTGGAAAGAGATTCAGCGGCGTGAGGTGGTGCCGGGAGACATGATCCGGCTTTCAGCCGGAGATTTGGTTCCCGCGGACGCGCGTCTCTTGATTGCGCGTGATCTCTATGTCCTGCAAGCCGCGCTAACGGGCGAATCGATGCCCGCCGAAAAGGAAGCGACCGCAGAGCCCGCCTCGACCAAAGCGGATGCGCGCAACATGGTCTTTCAGGGCACATCCATCGTCAGCGGAACCGCAACAGCAGAGGTCGTCCAGACGGGCGCTCGAACGGCTTTTGGCGATATTGTTGCTCGCCTCGCAGCCAGACCGGAAGAGACCGCCTTCGATAAGGGCTTGCGAAATTTTAGTCAGCTCCTCGCGCGAACAGTTCTCTTTCTCGTTCTCTTCCTGATCGTGGTCAGCATCGTGCGCCACCGCGATCTGCTTCAATCTCTCCTGTTCGCGGTTGCGTTAGCGGTCGGCTTGACACCGGAATTTCTGCCAATGATTACGTCGGTGACGCTATCAAAAGGCGCCGTCGCAATGGCACGTAAGAAGGTCATCGTTAAGCATCTCTCCGCTATTCAGAATCTCGGGAGCGTGGATGTGCTTTGCAGCGACAAAACGGGAACGCTTACCGCTGGAACAATGTCGCTCGATCACTCTCTCGATCCGTTTGGGAATCCATCTCCCCGCGCGCTGGAGCTTGCCTATTTCAACAGCAAGTTCGAGACAGGTATTCGGAGTCCACTCGATGACGTCATCCTCCGGCAGCCTCCACCGAAGACGGACGACTACACGAAGTGCGATGAGATTCCGTTCGATTTCGAGCGGAGGCGGCTCTCGGTCGTGGTGGAACGGCAGTCGCAGCGGGTTCTCATCACGAAGGGCGCTCCAGAAGGGATTTTTCCGCTCCTCTCCGGTTACGAGCTCGAAGGCAAAGTGGAACCCATTGGAGGGGACGCTGCCAAGCGCTTCGAGCAGGCTAGCAATGACCTGAATAACCAGGGATTCCGCTCGCTTGCGGTGGCCTACGTCGATGTTCCTGCGCGCGCGAACTATTCAGTGGCGGACGAGCGCAATCTGATCCTGGCCGGCTTTTTGAGCTTTTCGGATGCGCCGTTGCCCGACGCTGCCCAGGTTCTGGCTTCTTTAAAGCAGGATGGTGTTGAGGTCAAGGTCATCTCCGGTGACAACGACCTTGTCACCGGCCACGTCTGTGCGCAAGTAGGAATCGAACCCGGCCAAATCATTACTGGCGAGAACGTGGAGCGGATGACGGACCCGGCACTGGCGCACGTCGCCGAGGAGACGCATATATTCGCGCGCATTGCTCCGGCGCAGAAAAACCGGATTCTCCTGGCTCTCAAGCACAATGGCCATGCGGTTGGGTTCATGGGTGACGGCATCAACGACGCGCCATCGCTTCACGCGGCCGATGTTGGCATTTCCGTTTCAAGCGCTGTTGACGTGGCTCGCGAGGCTGCCGACGTTATTCTCGTTGAGCCTGGCCTGCGGGTCCTCCATGACGGAATCATCGAGGGGCGCAAAGCCTTTGGCAACGTGATGAAGTACTTGCTGATGGGCACAAGTTCGAACTTTGGGAATGTGCTCAGCATGGCGGGGGCTTCGCTCTTCCTGCCGTTCTTGCCGATGCTACCCACGCAAATCCTGCTGAACAACCTCCTTTATGATTTGGCCCAACTCACCATTCCAACGGACAATGTTGACGAGACATATCTCCAAAAGCCGCAACGCTGGGATATTAGTCTGATCCGCAATTTCATGCTGTTCATCGGACCTATCAGTTCCATCTTCGATTTTCTGACTTTCTACGTATTGTTGCATTTTTTTCGCGCGAGCGAAACGGAATTTCATACTGGTTGGTTTGTCGAATCGTTGGCTACGCAAACGCTGGTGCTGTTCGTCATCCGCACATCGAAAAATCCATTTCGCAGTCGCCCTAGCGGTCCCTTGCTAGCAACATGCCTCGCGTCTGTGGCGGTCGGGATCTATTTGCCATTCAGCCCGCTTGCGGGCGTGCTAGGTTTCACGCCGCTGCCAGCGAGATACTTCGCTTTTGTTGCCATCGCGACGGGAGTGTATCTCTTGCTGGTGGAAGCTGCTAAAAGGCGCCTTCTCCGCGGGGCAACCACCAAAAGCACGACCAAGCTTGGAAATACCCTGCCGGTCGCAGCCTAGGCTCGGCCGAGGGGATGTCAAATGGAAAAGTGTTCTGAGTATCTCCTGATATAACGAATGCTGCTGAAAAGGCGCTGGGTGTGCCTCTGGCTCGCGTATGTGTATCCTCTCCCTATTTGTAGTCGGCGACTCGGTGTGGAAATGGACGCACCGCCTGGGAGGACCTGGGCTGATTCTGCTTGGCATCGCCGACAACGCTCCTTTCATCTCTGCCCCGGCTGGAAGCGTGGACGTATTCGTCATCCTGCTTTCGGCACACCGCCACGAATGGTGGGCCTATTATGGCTTCATGGCTACAGTGGGGGAGGTGCTTGGGGGCTATCTGGCCTACCGGCTGGCCGAAAAAGGCAGCCAGGAAACCTTGGAAAAGAAAGTGGGGAAACCGCGGGCAGAAAAACTCTACAAGCACTTCGAGAAACGTGGGTTCAGGACGGTGTTCACCGGCTCTATGCTACCGCCGCCGTTCCCTTTCACTTCCGTCCTCATGGCCGCCGGGGTCATGCAGTATCCGCGCAAGAAGTTCTTGTCCGCGCTGACGGCGGGGCGTGGCGTTCGCTTCTTTGCGGTGGCCTATTTTGGCAGAATCTATGGCGGGCAAATGATCGGCTTCATCTCGCGCCACTACCGGCCGGTGATGTATGTACTGATCGCGCTGGCGGTGACGGCCGGCATCGGCGCCCTGGTCTACTTCAAATGGTACCGACCTACGGCACAACGTGAAGCTGGGGTAAAGTTGCCATGATCCGAGGTGTTGTAACCAGTGCTGCCTTGCTGGCCTTGATTGCCGCAGCCACCCTGTCCGGCACTCCTCAGTCGAATCCGGACCTGCAAACATTCTTTCGGCAAAGCATCGGGCTAAGTCAGGATCAGATCGACGCGATCCGAAGCGGACAGCCGGTCGCGAAAACCATGCCGTCCCGCACGCCGGCCGAGGTCTTCTTGGTTGGCGCGGTCTACATCCATGCCGCTCCTGAAAGCTACCTCCAGTTTGCCCTCGATTTCGACCGGCTTCGCAAGCTTCCCAACTATCTGGCGCTCGGGGTCTTCAGCAATCCTCCCCAGCTTTCGGACTTGAAGGGTTTCTCATTCGACAGCGATGACATCCATGCCTTGGAGGCCTGCAAACCTGGCGACTGCTTGATTCAGATGCCCGCGAGCTCCATCGAAGAGCTTCACCGATCCATCAATTGGTCTGCCGCAGACGTAGGCGAACAAGTGAACCATCTCCTACGGAAGACGGCACTGCAACGCCTGCTCGCATACCAGCGCGAGGGCAACGAGGCCCTAGGAGTGTATAACGATAAGCGTAACCCGACCGAGGTGCCCCAGCAGTTCGCCTACATGCTCAGCTACAGCAAAGCCTTGCCGGAACACCTGCCCGATTTCTACCAGTACCTTCTCGCTTATCCCAATGCGAAGCCCGCGAACGTCGAAGACACGTTCTATTGGGCAAGAGTGAAATTCGGATTGAAGCCAACGCTGCGTGTCGTGCAGGTGGTAACCATGCGCGGAGGCGCTACCGACCAAGTCGCATATGCCGTCGCCGAAAAACAGCTCTATTCGAGCCACTACTTCGAGACTGCGTTGGACCTCTCCTTCTGTGTCCGCGGCAGCGACGACCCCAAGCAACCTGGCTTCTATCTGATCATGGCCATGGGCTCCGAGCAGACGGGCCTGACTGGCGTCAAGGGATCGATCGTTCGAAAGGTCGCCGTCGGACGGTCGGTTTCAAATCTCCAAAATGCGCTCACGACCATCAGAAGCACGCTGGAAGGCAACCAGTAGCGTCTGTGGAATTTTTCTAATCGACACTTAGCGGGACCCCTTGCGAGCGATTATTTCGCCTGTTCGGTGATCGCGGTGCGCTGGTTTCCGGGGATTTGCATTTCGTTCTGGCGGGCCCCGGTGGGCCAGCGCAGGCGCAGGACGTCGGCCGCGCCTTCGTCGCGGAGGCCGCTGTGAATCTCCGGCGGTCCCTGGCCGAGATATCCGGACGCGCCGGACACCTCCCACGTCTGCCTGTACGCGCCTGAGAAAACCTCCACCTTCGTCCCGATTCCAAGCTTGTTGTCGGGATCGCCGCTGAGCGCGACTTGCAGCCAGTTATTCTCGTCGCTCCCGACGCTCTTCAGCAGCACGGGCGGCAATCCGCTCTGCGTGATCAGAAGATCGGTCGAGCCGTCGCCCTCGGCATCAAACGCGACCACGCTGCGCGGATTCCGCAAAACGATCTTGTCGAGCCCCGTCTCGTGCGTCACGTCGCGAAATCCCGCCGCGCCCTCGTTGCGCAGCAGCACGATTCGCCCCTTGCCCGCAAACGTCTCTCCGACCGCGACCAGATCAACGAATCCATCGTTATCGTAATCGACCGCCGCGATGCCCCACCCGCGCATCCATTCCGGATCGGGTAGCGGCACGCGCTCGAACGATTTTCCGTTCACGTTGCGCCACAGGCTCAGCCCCGGCGGCGCCCACTGCGTGAACGCCAGATCCATCCCGCCGTCCCGGTCGAAATCGAGCGCGACGGCGCCCGCCGTGCGCCCCGGCGCTTCCGCTCCGAAAAGATCCGCCGGCTGGAATGGCCCCTCGCGCGAATTCAGCAGAACGTCCGGCGAGTTTCCCCAGCCGGTGATCACGAGATCGACCGCGCGGTCGTTGTTCAAGTCGCTGCCGAGCGCGCCGACCGACGCGGCGTTTCCGCCGAGTCCAGTTTCCTTCGTGAAATCGACGAACGTCCCGTTCCCGAGATTGCGCCAGAGAATGTTTCCCGGCGGCGTCGCGTCATCGGGAAACGTGAATGGCTGCGACGGATGATCGAGCGGAAAGTTGTTGAACCGCGTGACGTAGAGATCGAGGTCGCCGTCGTGATCGTAGTCGATGAACGTCACGCCGAGCGCGAGACCGATCGTGCGCACGCCGCTCTCATTCGTCACGTCCTTGAATGTGCCGTCGCCCTCGTTATGAAAAAGCGTGATGCCGTCCGCGCCGCTCACGACGAGATCGGGATGGCCGTCATTGTCGTAGTCGCCGACGGCGCACCCGGTTCCTTCGCCGAGGAATTGCAGCTTCGCCGCTTTGGTCACGTCGACAAATTTCCCGTGCCCGTCGTTCCGCAAAAGCGCGGCGCTGCCATTTCCATCCGCGTTGACGAGAAAAATATCCGGACGTCCGTCGCCGTCGTAGTCGAAGACGCATGCGCCGCTTCCGAGAAAGTTCGCGAGGCTTTTCGGTGCGCTCGCCGGGACGATTTTCCCGTTTCGGGACCCCGAAAAATGCTTCGAACTAGAAACAATTTTTGGCCTTTTAACGAGCCCTAAAGCCCCGCTAATGTCCAAAAAGTGCACCGGAATCGCGGCTAGAGCATGGTCCGGATGCGGCCCGCTCATCTCCTGGGCCAGCGAATACTTCCCCTGCTCGCCGTAGTAGAGGAAGCGGATCGGCTTGCCCAGCCCTTGCCCGGTGATGTGCTGAAAGCGCAGGAGGTGCGCCTTCGCGCCGTCGGCATCTCCTTGGTGCTGTTCCACTTGCGCCAGGCCGAATTCCGCCGATGCGTGGAGCGGGTCGAGTTCGATCGCGCGCCGGAATTCCTCTGCAGCTTCCTGATAATGTTCGGCTTGCGAAGCGTAGAAGCCGAGGAAGTAGTGCGTGTCGGCGTCGTTCGGATCGAGCGCGGCGACCTTCTGAAAATCATCGAGCGCTGCGGCGGGGTTCCCGGTCGCGCGTTCGAGCAGCGCTAAGTTGAACCAGACGCGGGGGTTCTGAGGATCGCGGTCCGCGGTTTTGGCCAGCATGTTCCGCCCGTCCTCATAGTGCCCGGCATACATGAAACCGATCCCGGCGTTGAGGCAGCCGGTGTCGGAGTCAGGATCTAAGATGCACGCAGTCTCGAACTTACCGACAGCGTCCGCGAACTGATGGCGGTTCATCAGCGCGACGCCGATATTGTTCGCGCGAACCGCCTCGGTGTAAGGGAACGGCGGCGGCGCCGAGGGCGAAGGCGAAGTCGCCGCAACCGATTTATTCTCCGACGGTTGCGCTGCCGCCGCCGTCGGTGGATGGTAGCGCTTCCCGACTTGACTCGTTGCGGCGAGCGCGCACACGAGCACCGACGCCGAAACTCCAAGGCACTGAAGGCACTTACGCGCGGAAGGCATCTATGGCCCGGCGAGGTGGCCGGCCTGGAGACGAGTCTGGAGCACGCGGAGGATCGTGTCGCGGCCGATCATCCCCACTATGTGGCCGTCGGAGACGACTGGCATCTGGTTGATGTCCGCGATCTGCATGCGTTCGAGGACGTGGAGCGCGGGTTCGTCCGGCGTAGCCGAGTGGACGCGATCGATCGGCAGCATGACCGCCTGGATGGAAGTGTTGGCCCACTCTTCGCGGGGCACCGTGCGCGCGGACTGGAGCGTCACCAACCCGACGGGATTGCCGGCGCCGGTAACAATGTGGCAGCGGCGGCCGGTGCGCAGGACTTCGTGGATGTACTCCTCGAGCGAGATATTGCGGGCGACGGTCGGGATGTCGGAGCTCATGACGTCTTCCGCGCGGACGCCGGTGAGCGTGCTGCGAATCGCGACGTGCGCGAAGCTTTCGCGGGCCGCCTCGAGCAGGAACCAGCCGATGAACGCGATCCAAAGGCCGCCGACCCAGTTGCCGTTCAGCGCTTGCCACACGCCGAACACGATCATCAGGTACGCGAAGAACCTGCCTGCGGTGGAGGCGATCTGCGCCGCCTTCGTGAAATTTCCGGTGATGGCCCAGGCGATGCCGCGCAGGACGCGTCCGCCATCGAGCGGAAATCCCGGCACGAGGTTGAACACGGCGAGGATGAAGTTGATTTCCGCGAGCCAGCCCGCAACGGCCGCGACCATTTCGCTGCTATGCACCGACCGGGCGATCAGCCAGAAGCAGCCGGCGAGAAACATACTGGAGAGCGGTCCGGCGATGGCGATATTGAATTCCTGCTTCGCGCTGTCCGGTTCTTTTTCAATCCGCGCCAGACCGCCGAACACGAACAAAGTGATCGAGGCCACCGGAATGCGGTAGTGCCTGGCCACGACGCTGTGACTCAGTTCGTGGAATACGACGGAAGCGAAGAAAAGCACGCTGGTGATGACGCCGAGAGCCCAGCGCTGCGTGGGAGTCCAGCCCGGGTGCTGGGCGGTGAATTGCGTGCGCAGGGAAAGAGTGATCAGGAAAAAGATGATGAACCAGCTCGCGTGCAGGTAGATGGGTATTCCGAAAACGCGCCCGATGAGTAATCCGGAACCCGGTGCTGGTCGTGCCGGTTGTGCAGGCTGTGCAGGTTGCGCCATCCTCTGTCTCCAGTCTTCGAGCGGATTTTAGCAGAGAAAAGCAGATGTTAGGGGACAGGGAGTAGGGGAGCGCAGCGTGACTCGCGACTCGCTAATGGTGACTCGTGTTGGGCGCACTTAGACAGGAACTAGGGCTTGTTAGTGCCGCTTGATTTGAAGTGTCGTCTGATAAAGCTCGGTACGGAAGGGTTGAACTGTATGTCGTGGATTGTTTGTTTCCAAAACTTGACTCGTACGGTCCATGGTATTTTGAGTCGGCAGAACGTACTGCCGATAGGCCAGTGATGGTAATACGTCGCGATTGCTGAACGACTAAGATCCGATGCACACACGATCAGGCTGTAGCCAATGTCTGCACGGCCTTTAAAGTCCGGAGGAAAAATACTTCGAAAATCGAATGACAGGATCAGCGGTTCGTCTGCCGTTAGAATTTGGCCGCGTCCCACATCAAATGCATGGGAGAACATCTGGCCGGTCGCTCCGCCTTGGAAATCCATGAAGAGAAGCATGGCCGGCTTATCCCCGTAACTTGTAATCGTGACCGTACCTGTGTGTGGGAATGACCCTGTAGTGCTCCCCGCTAAAACCGGACACCTCAGTTAGGTAAGATCAGGGCCTCCAAACAGGAGGCAACATGGGCAGGAAACCACGCGTAGATCGGACCCCCGAAGAGAAGTGGCAGATCG
>JBEKNB010000024.1:0-73977 GCA_049523255.1 Candidatus Acidiferrales bacterium
ATTCTTTTCGATCCGCAGGCGCGAGACGTCGTTCGGATCGCCGCCATAGCCGAAGTTGCTGAAGTTGAGGTTGTCGAAGAGGAGCCCCTGGTGGTTGAGGGACCTCATGTTCAGGGTGTAATTGAGCAAACGCGGGCCGGAACCCAGATCTACGAACGTGTCATACGTATCCTGGTTTCCGTTGATCCAGTTTCCCCGATAGCCAAGTTCAACCGTCTGCTGGACGTTATAGTTGCCAGAGTCGACTCCCTTGACTTCGTCGGAGTTATCCTGGGCGCGAGAAGCAGGCCCGAAGAAAAACACTGCCAGCACGAACAGCAAACTAAGCGGTCTGATGCCGATACGTTCATTCATGATTTTGCACCCCAACGAATAAGAGTTGCGATTCCGCCAGCCGGTCCCGTGGCTTGACTTGCTGCGACTCCCACATTGGCAAACATTCGTCATATTCAACCTATCGGAAATATATATCGCTAAAGTTGGATCCGTGGATTTGCGTGTGGCACATTGTGCACGCCTGTATATAGATAGCGTTGTTCGGAACCGGACCATTCATCACCGCAAAACCAGTTGGCTGGCCGTTGTTGCCTGTTGCCGTGATGGGTCCGAAGTGGGCTGCGGTGTGGCATTGCAGGCAGAGCATGTTGACGTTGCTGTACTTCAACATGTGAACATTTGCCCCACCGTGCGGGATATGGCAGGTCGCGCATCCTTCCAGCTTCACGGAACAGTGGGGGAACACAAAGGGCCCCTGCTTGTCCTTGTGGCACTTGAAACAGACGGCATCCCCGTTATCTGAGGTTCGGACTTGCCGCACCAAATGGTCTGACTCCCAAACTCCACCCGTTCCGTGCTGTTGGTGGCAGTCGGTGCACTGAATCAGGCCCTCATTCACGCGGTGATGAAATGGCATATTGAATTGGGATTTCTGCTGCAGATGGCAGGAATAGCAAAGTTCCGGTTGCGCCTTGATCAGTAGGTTTTCTTTCGTTGTTGCGTGGTGCGGCGAGTGGCAGTCGATGCAGCTTACCTCGTTCTGCCGGTGGAACGAATTCGCGCTATCGAGGTGAGTTGGCCCGGAAGCATGGCAGGTGAGGCAGCGCTCATTGATTTCTTTCGCGGAATGCTCCGTGAAGACGAAGATCTTCGTCTTGTCACCCCCGCCCGCGATGTGAGCGGCTCCTGGGCCATGGCACCCTTCGCATCCCTGATGCGAAGGGCCCCCTTTTGTGTCGAGCGTTGTCTGCCAGTGCGGGGTCTTCGCCCAGCTTTCATAAATGTCGGCGTGGCACACCTTGCAGGCCTCCGCCCCGACGTAATCGGACGCGCCGGACGAAGCCCCTGTTGAGCCAGCGGCACTACTTTGCTGTTGGGAATCCGTCCGCGCTTGCGCCTGAAGGAAAACAGCCGCAGCGGTTGCGAAAAGCCATACAAAGAGAACCAGAACAACTCGGAGTATATTGGAGTTTAAGCGTTGTCCCATCCTCGTCCCCTTTTCGTCCTATCAACAAATTACAGCGGGCAATCGCACCGCCCGCACTATGGACTGGCTGAGAAAGTACGTCTGTGACGTTTATCACACATGTTGTACCCGGCGCGATGAAAGCGATAAAAGGTAGGTTGGTTAAGCTTGAACCAGCTTTTCAAGGCCCGCTTTGTTCGCAATCATGAGTGTCGAACCACGGACCTCGATCAGCCGTTCCCGTTTGAAACTGGCGAAGAGCCTTGTCACTGTTTCTCGAGCCACGCCGATCATTTCGGCGATCTCTTCGTGAGTGAGAAGAAGCGTAGCGCAGAGCTGACCGTTGTTCTGCGCACGAGAAGCCGCCACATCTAGCAAGAATCGTGCCAGCTTCTCGGCGGCAGAGCCGGAAAGCCCCAGGTAGCGGACCTCTTGGAAGGTTGCATGATAGATTTCATTCAAGATCTCGGCTACCTTCAAGGCTGCCTCGCCGTTTTCTCGCAAAAACTGCAAGAAGGGCCCACGCGAGATGAAGCTGGCTTCGATCGCATCGAGTGCCTCTGCCGTCAGTACATACGTTTTTCCCGAAATGGTACCCGGCAAGCCGATTACTTCACCCGGCTCCGCAACGCGAAGAAGCAGCGATCTGCCATCGGCAGAGCTTGCCGATAGCTTGACTCGGCCGTTCGAGAGGATGAAGACGCCTTGCGCCTCCTGACCTTCCACGAAGAGAATCGCGCCTTTGGGATAGGATTCGGACGATGAAATTGCGTCAAATCCCTTCAGCACCCGCCGAGGAAGGTCGCCCAGGATCTGCTCCTTCAAGACGGGCCCGGTCATGTAGCTTTCAATTGAGTGAATGCGGGATACGGTTTCTGTGGGTGTGGGCGAACGCTTTCGGCGTTGCTTTATCTTTGGCACAATTCGCACTCGATTCGTCACGTTCTTGATTGACTCCTGGCCGGACCGAGAATTTGTACCAGTGCTCAGGAGTTTACCGGAATTTGCGATTAAAACTCTATATCTTCTTTGTGCAAGACCATTTACGGCAGCACCCTCTGTCCCCGTTCCCAAACACCACCCGCTGCGACGAGCCGATTCCCTCTGCCCGGGCCACCAGGTATTGGGCCTCATCAAACTGGTCAAGTTCTCCTCGCGTGCCAGCAAGCCCGTCTCGAACCGCTGCACGGTGAAGGTCAGAACTACACCCCGCTCTCAGACCTTCTCCGGGCCCGTCAGATGGAAGGTCGTTCTGTTGATCACATGGCAACCGGCTTGGCGAGAGAGACAGAGGTGATTCGATTCTACGCGTTCGGTAAGTTTCACTCCCTTATGGGATCACCGTTTTTTTGCTATCCTCCCTTGCACGAGTGCGTTCCATGACAGCCGAAACCTCCCACGTCAGCGTGCGGCAAATGACTCCGGCTGACGTGCCGGCCGTGGTCGAGCTTCAGCACCGCGTCTATTCGGACGATCGAGCCTGGTCATCCGAAGAGCTCACCCAGCATCTCACTGTCTTCCCGGAAGGCCAGCTCGTGGCCGTGGACGAGACCGGCCGGTTGATAGGTTCGGCGAGTTCCCTGATCATTGATTGGGACGACTATGCGGAATCCGCGCAGTGGTCCACGATTACCGGGCGCGGCACGTTCAGCACGCACAACCCTCTCGGCAAGACGCTGTACGGCGCGGACATGTGCGTCGACCCGACCGCGCGTCAGCGGGGCATCGGCTCTCATCTGTATGACGCCCGCAAGCAGTTCATCCGCGAGCGCGGTTTGAAGCGCTTGCTCACCGGCGGGCGCATCCCCGGATACGCGCAGGTCGCGCAGAAGATGACCTCGCAGGACTATGTGGCTGAGGTCGTGCGCGGCCGGCGCAAGGACGCGACGCTGAGCTTCCAGCTCAAGAACGGACTCGTGGTCCTCGATGTTGTCCCCGAGTATCTTGACGACCCTGAATCGCGCGGCTTCGCCACCTTGCTTGAATGGCTCAATCCGGAATACGTGACGAACGTGAGTCTTCAGGTCGGCGAGGAGCCGGCCGCCGAGGAGGGGCTCATCGAGGAAGCCCGCCGCCATCCCCCGCAGGTCTCACGCGTGCGCATCGCCGCCATGCAGTACCTGTTGCGTCCCATCGGCCGTTTCGAGGACTTCGCGACCCAAGTCGAGTTCTTCGTCCGCAGCGCGCGGGAGTACGGCAGCCACTTCGTCGTTTTCCCCGAGTACTTCACGATGCAGCTCCTGAGCTACTTGCGCGAAGCCGCTCCCGCCCGGGCCGTGCGCCGCCTCGCTCAACTCACGCCGGAATACGAAGCGCTCTTCACGCGCCTCGCCGCCGAGAACAAGCTCTACATCATTGCGGGAACGCATCCCGTGATCCAGCAGGGCGAGCTCTTCAACGCCGCGCATCTCTTCACGCCGAATGGCCGCGTCTTCCGGCAGAAAAAGGTTCATTTGACGCAGACTGAGAAGGGCCAATATCAGATGAGCCGCGGCCACGGCTTTTACGTCTACCACACCGACTACGGCAAGATCGGGATTCTGGTGTGCTACGACGTTGAATTTCCCGAGGCCGCCCGCGTGCTCGCGGAAGGAGGCGTCCAGATTTTGTTCGTTCCTTCCTGCACCGATGAACGCCAGGGTTTCTGCCGCGTGCGTTACTGCGCCCAGGCGCGCGCCAGCGAGAACCAGATCTACGTCGCAATGACGAGCACGGTTGGCAACCTTCCCGAAGTTCCGTGCATGGCGACCCACTACGGACAGGCGGCGATCCTGACGCCTTCGGACTATTTCTTTGCGCGGGATGGCATCGCGGCCGAGGGCTCGGTCAATCAGGAGCAGATGGTGATTTCCGACGTCGACCTCGCGCTTCTGGACGAGCAGCGCGTGAATGGCACCGTGCTCCCGCTGGATGATTTGATCAAGGACGCCTACGACCGCGTGATCCATTGCACGGACCGTCGAGAGGGAGAGAAGCCGGCGGAAGCGTCCGTTGCCGGAACTACGGAAACACCTAAGGCAACATCCACGTGAACCAGTAAGCCTGCGCGTAGGCGATCAGCCCGACCGTCGTGACGCCGACCGCGATGTTCTGCGGCGAAATCATCTTGCCGGCAACGGCGCCCGAGGAGTTCGTCGCGGCCAGCAAAACGGGACTCAGATGGAGCTGGTGCGCCGCGGCCACCTGCAAATTGCCGAACAGCAGGTTGCTCGACGTATCGCTGCCGCTGAGGAAGCATGCCACCCATCCGAGATAACTGCTCAGCAGCGGAAAGACGCGGCCCGCCCGCGCCGCCGCCGCGCCCAGCGTGTAGGCCATCCCCGAATAGTTGTAGAGATAGGCGAGGCCCACGATGAGGATCACGGTAAGCCCTGGGACTCGAAGCTGGCGCAGCGTCGTCCATCCGCACTTCGCGAACACGCTGGGCCGCACGCGGCAGCACAGCGCGGTCAGCAGCGCCGCGGTAAGCGCCCCGGTCCCGGCGGCGAGCGGTTGGAACGTGTACAGCGCGGAATACGGCTGCTGGTAAAGCGTGATGAGAACGCCTTTGTGCAGACGCGGAATCGCCATCACGACCTGTCCCATCGGCTGCAGCTTGAGGTACGACCACAGCACCATCACCGCCGCCAGCATCGCCCACGGCAGCCACGCGGAAAAAACCGCCCCGCCGGAGAGCTTCTCGCCCTGCGGCGCCTGGTCCGCCACGATGCCGGGTTTCCAGATCTGAAGGAACGTCAAGGTGGCGGCGATCGAACCCGCCGCAGCGATGATGTCCGCGGTGTATGGTCCCCAGAAGTTCGAGACGAAGAACTGTGCCGCGGCGAAGCTCGCTCCGGCGACGAGCGCAGCGGGCCACGTCCGCTTCAATCCCTTGACGCCCGCGACCACGCACACGAGATAGGCCGGCACGATCAGCGACAGCAAGGGAAGCTGCCTGCCAACCATGGACGAAAGCCGCTGGAGATCGAGTCCCGTCACTCCGGCGAGCGCGACAATCGGAATTCCCAGCGCGCCGAACGCCACCGGAGTCGTGTTGGCGATCAGCGACACGACGACCGCGCGCCTCGCCTCGAAGCCGAGCCCGACCAGTAGAAACGCCGTCACCGCGACCGGCGCCCCGAACCCGGCCGTGCCCTCGAGGAGCGCGCCGAAGCAGAACGCCACGACGATCGCCTGGATGCACGGGTCCGCCGAGACGTGGCGCTCCATCCAACGGCGCAGCAGTTCGAACTTGCCGGTCACGACCGTGAGGTTGTAGAGCCACAGCGCGCAGAACACGATCCACATGATCGGCCACGCCGCATAGACGAACCCGTAGACCGCGCTCCACGCCGCAAGTGCCAGCGGCATGTGCCAGACGAGCGTTGCGAACGCGCCCGCCGCCGCGAGACCGCACGCCGACGCGAACAGGCTGCTCCGGCGCAGGACGCCCATCAGAACGAGGACGATAGCGAGCGGGATCACGGCGACCAGCGCGGACACTCCGAGCGAATGGACCGGAGCGAGCGGCTGCGGCCAGATGGCGGCGGGCGCGAAGGTCATGGAGGGCTGGTCCTCTCCTAGCTGGTTCTAGTTTCCCTGGCCCGTTTTGCCACTTTTGATCTGAACGTAGGCGATGCGGTTCACGCCGCTGCACGCGAGCCACAGATCGCCCTTCGGCGTCGCCATCATGTTGCGCACCACGCCGCCGCCGGACGGAATCACCCACGTCTGAAATTTTTCCGTCGCGGGATCGAAGCGAACGACCGTGTTCGGCTTCACGCCCGATTCGCTGTACCAGAGGATTTTCCCGATCGCGGCGATGCCGTAGGGCTGCGACTTCGGCCCGCCGGGCGAGGCCCATTCGGTGACGTTGCCGGTCGCGGGGTCGAGCCTGCCGAGATAGCCGCGCCCGTAGTCGCTGTACCAGATGATATCGTCCGGCGTGATGGCCACGCGCCGCGGCCGGCTATCGGGGTGCGGCAGAACGTACTCGTGAATCTCCATCGTTTCCGGATCGATGCTCGCGACCTTGTTGCTGCCGAATTCGACGAAGAAGGGAACGCCCTTCGAAGTGACGACCATGCCGTAAGGATTCGCGCGCGGCGTGGGCACGTGGACGAGTTTGATCTCTCCCGTTTTCGGCGTCAGCTTGCCGACCATGTCGGCGCCCTGCGCAGTGAACCAGATCGTGCCCTTCTGGTCGAAGATCAGCGTGTGCGGATCGCGCGCCGCCGGATCGGGCATCGGGTATTCGGTGACGTCTCCGGTTTTCGGATCGAGCTTGCCGATGTACGCCTTGAAGTTCGCCGTGAACCAGATGTTGCCGTCCTTGTCCGCCACGAGGCCATGCGGGCCGGAGCCGGGCGTCTTCAGGTGATATTCCTTGAACTGCTGCGTTTTGGGATCGAAGCGGCCGAGCACGTTGGCCATCTGCCCCGTGTACCAGATCGAGCCGTCCGGAGCGACGAGCGGATCGTGCGGCCGCGAGCCTTTCGTGGGCACCGGCCACTCCTCGATCGAAACCTGCATGCTGCCGGGAATCACGACGGCGGGCGGCATCGGCCTCTCGGGGAAATTCTTGGCGAGGTAGTCCGTCATGACAGGTAACTGGTCCTTCGGAATCTGCGCGCCGAGGTTCGTCATCATGTAGAGGGTGTCTTCCCATCCCTCGCTCGTGTTGCCGGAGAAGGCGAGCATGTTCAGGCCGTGGCACGTGGTGCAGAGCTTCTGGACCTGCTCTTTGCCGTTGCCGTCGGGCAACTGCACCGGCGGCATCTGCCCCGGCGGCGGTTGCATTTGACTCCGCGCGGGAAAAGCGACGAGAAGAAAAGTCGCGGCCGCGAGCGGCATCAGCGATTTTGCCGTCATAACTTCCTCCATTCGCCAAGCGACCCGGGCAGGCCGGGCCGACGCGACCGGGATTCTACTACCGAATGGCCCGGCTGCGCTCCAAACAACGCTTCGAAACGGCTCCCCGAAGTGTAGCGATTCGGGCGAGGCGCCGGCGTTTACTTTCATCGAGTTACGTCAGGTGTTACTCGACAGTGTAGCGATTCGATTTTCGGTCGCGGGCGGCTCGATCCAAGCGTTGGTCGTGTTGAGGCGGGCGTACAGCTCGACGGCGCGGACGACGGCTGCGCCGGTCGGAGTCACGGTGGAGGCCTGCTCGATAATTCGCTCGAGAATCCGGCGGAGATGGCCTTCGCGGCGTGCGTCGAGGCCGAGGGCGTGCGCGTGGCGGTAGATGGCCGTCCGGCCGGGAAGCTGGTACTCCACGGCGAGGCGCGAAACGTTGCCCCAGTCGAGAAAGGCTTCCTCGATGGCTGCGCGCTCCGGGTGGCAGCAGACGCTGCACCGGCGGCGATGGTGCACCATGCCGGGAAGGGGCCGCCCGGGCTGTTCGCGCTGCCTCCTGCGATGCTCATTTTTCTCGTTCATTGTCGTGTTCACTTTCTTCGGCCTCGCAAAGAGGCCTCAGACCAAGCTAGCACGTTGCAGCGCATTTTCAACTGTACCGAGGTACAGAAAAAAAGGGCCAACCGAGTGCCAGGGTCTTGCGCTGGGCGCAGCCAGCCACGGCTAGTGCCCCTGGGGAAAGAAGAAAGATCCCTCGCGACGTCCCGCTCCCGCGGAACGACGCGGGACAGAGAAACCGCGCGGGACTTCGCTCGGGATGACAACGCGGGGTAGGGCGAACCGAAGCCGCGACGCACACAGCCGATTCGCCCCTCAGCGGCTAAAGCCAGGCTCGTCTGGTTGCAATTGCGGCACGGCTTAAGCCGTGCCCTGACGAAAGTCCGTAATGCTCACACGGACTCTCGATTACTTGCTTGCTCCGGCCGGCGCGGGAGCGGAAGCCGTGCAACACAGATCCTGATACTCCAGGACGTCCAACGAGCTGTTCTTAAACCCCGGGAACTCCTGTTCGGATGTGCTGGCTTCTGACTGACTGTCTGGCAAATTCCCCTGGGCTTCGAGCACCTTCGACAGGAAGAAGTGGGCAGCCGGATTCCGAGGGAACGCAGACAGGATCTGCCTGAATTTCGCGGATGCCGAATCCAGATCACCTTGTATCAGATACGCGATACCCAACTGGACGTGGGCTTCGAAGGGGTTAGTCTTGCCGATCGCGGCTTTGAATTGTTCAATTGCACGATCGGCTTGCTTGTCCCCCAGAAACACGATTCCCTCGACGAGCAGGGGACCGCCGTCATCGGGATCCAAACCCGCGGCCAATTCGCACTCGCGGAGCGCCTCGTCCGTTTGGCCCTCCCGTGCAAGGGAAAACGCAAGGGCCTGCAGAGCAGAGGAGTTCCCGGGCTGGAGGTAGAAGGCATGGCGATAAGCCTCGGCGGCGTTAGCATTCTTGGAAAGGTACAAGAGGGCGGTTCCCAGATTCATCCAGGCGCCGACATCTTCCGGATCCTGAGCGGCGGCCTGGCGGTAGTAGCTCTCGGCCTCCCGATAGCGCGCCTGGCGGACAGCGATTATGCCTAGGTTCATCAACGGATTGGGGGTTTTGCGGACGCGGAGGGCGGCTTGGAGTGCGGACTTCGCATCCTCGAAATCCCCTCGATCGATCAAGAGGCCACCTTTGAAGTTCCAGGCAGCATCGAGGCCGGGGTCGAGCTGAAGAGCGCGGTCGAGAAATACGAGTGCGTCAGCCCCGCGTCCCGCGTGCCCGAGAGTGTACCCAAGATAAAATTGTGCCTGAGCGTTCTCGGGATTGCTCTTTGTCCATTTCCAGCAGAACTGAATCGCCGGGTCCCAGCTTTTGCCGCAGTCGGTCTGGCAAGCGTAAGCCTGAGACGCGAGATAACGGGCGGCTGCTTCGGGGTTGATGTCCTTAATCATTTCGAGGGTAAGAGTTAAGACGGTCTGTTTGACGGTCGAAGAGTCCATGTGTGGCAGTGGTTTCTCGAAGCTCTTGGCTCGACCCGCGGTCGTATATCTCATAGTTATGACCGGTGTTGCGTCGGGCGTCGAGATCAGATCTCCGGAAACCTGAAACTCGTGATAACGGATATGGGCCCAGGTGGCCAGCAACTGATCCAAAGACACACCCTTGATCTCAATGCCGTAGGAGGTGTCAACCGGGATTTGCGGCATGTCGGGAATCGCCTTGTAACTCTTCTTGCTGGAATAGGCGTTACCAGAAAAGGTAGAGGCTTGTTCGAGGATGGTGTGCATGCTGTCGACGACAAAATCGGCAAGCACCTTTCCAGCGGGAACGCTGTCCTGTTGGCCGGGCGGGAACACTTCGAAGGTTGAAACCGTAACTTGCGAGTGGGGCGATACGAAGCGCAACGTGAGAGCGATAGCGACGGCGACCAATGCAGCGAAAATGATCGCCGCGAAGAGCGTGATGGTCTTGAGCAGGGGGTCGCGGGTGAGCCACTGGAAAGCGCCCGCGATCGCGTTACTTGCGTTCCGCAGGGAGCGGCCCATTTGAGCGAGGGCCTTGCGGGGCACGGAGGCGCGCTCGCCCTGCGGAACAATGGGATCCGGCGTCGAAGTCATGCCTTACCTCATACGGTACGTTGCTAACGTATATATATATTCCGATATTTCTACAAGGACATTTCGCACTCGGCCGAGAGCAGCGAGGATGCGGCGTTCGGGAAATCGCTATGGTTCCGGGAGGCGGAGAACGCGCGGCGATAGATTCTCGGCGTACATCTCTTCGACGAGCGCGGCGCGCGGCTAGCGCCAGTAGACGAAGGCGTTGGCCGTGCCGGTGCCGGCCTCCGAGCGATAGCAGGGCACGTAGTCGACAAGCTGGAACTTGCAGTCTGTCGCGGCCATGGCGCCGCTGAGAGCAATCCAGTTCTTGATCTCCGAATTGCCCGACTGCAACAGCTCTTCCCGTATGCCGGTGATGCCGACGGCATTGCGCTTGCCTAGCGCCTCGAGGAAAGGCCGGTCCAACTGTTCATCAATGACGAAGTGTGACAGGCCTCCGGAGGCAAACACGGCCACGCGAGCGTCGTTCTTCCAGGTGAGGATCGCCCTCGCCACCGCGGAGCCAAAGTCATAGCAGCGGCGCGCCGAGGGCTGATTCGGCGGGAAGAAGGTGTTCTGCAACAACGGAACGCTCGGCACCGGCTTGTCGCGCATCACGCGGCGGTAGATGAAGCCGAACGCGTGCGGAGTCTCATTGACGGGGAAGGATTTCAGGGTCGCCACGTCGAACGAGTCGGCCATCAGACTCCGGATGATATGAGACCCCACTTCCGGCGCGCCTTCGTAGGTCGCGCCTCCCGGTGGGATGTGGCCCGGGACGGCCTCGGCAACGCCCGGAGGCAGCTTCGCCCGGTGGTCCGGCGTCATTTCCGCATTGACGATCCGCGGACCCCACATCACGCCGAACGCCGGAATCAGCGATTCGTTGAAGATCTCCATCTGGTCGTTGCCGAAGATCACGGCCACATCGGGTTTGACTTCGGCAAACGTTTCGGCGAGCCGGTCAAGCGCCTGCTGGCAGGCCGCGTGGCGCGTGCGCATGACGTCCAGCGCAATCTGCGAATCGAACCGCTCGCCCCGGCGATGTTCCACCAGTTCCTCGAAGGTCCAAGTACGGCCTCGGAAAGGATGCTTGGCGGCGCGGTCGGCCGGTACGCGCAGCGTCCACTGCTCGGGGGTCGTCGCAAGCATAGGGCCGTGCGACAAGGCCATGCCAAGAACGATCTGTGCCATGCGCGCGAGGCTAGACTCGGCGGCATCGGCATTCGGTGACGGAGATCACGCGGTTGTGTGACCACGCTCACGAAGGGGCAGGACGATGCCGCGCTGAAGGCCGCGGCGCTACATCCAAACCTTTAGCAATCAGGGTTACGGTTCGCGGAGGCGGAGGACGCGGGGGGATGGATTCTCGGCGTACAGTTCTTCGACCAGCGCGGCGCGGCGCTCGAGAATCGCGCGCTGATTGAGCGAGGCCTTGTCCGTGATTTCGCCGTGATCGAGCGAGGGCGGCTCGTCGAGCAGAATCGCGCGCGCGACGCGATTCGAGCTGCCGGTGGAGCGCGCGGCGAAGGATTCGAGCAGCGAAGTGAACTCTTGCACCACGGCTTCGTGCGCCAGGATTTCGGCGGCCGCGGCTCCGGCGGGCAGATCGGGAGCGAGGGCGCGGCACGCGTCGAGGTCGGGAATCAGGAGGACGCCGATGAAGTCGCGGTCAAGCCCCGCGATCACCACGTCGCGAACGTAGGGCGCGAACCAGTGCGCGATGTGCGTTCGCAGAGGGCCGACGCTGACCCACGTCCCGGTGGAGAGCTTGAAATCCTCGGCAAAGCGGCCGTCGAAGACGAGACCTTTGTTGACGTCGTCCGGATCGACGAACCGAACGGCGTCGCCGAACTTGTAGTAGCCCTCTTCGTCGAAGGCGTCGCTGGTCAGGTCGGGACGCTTCCAGTAGCCCGGAGTCACGTTGGGCCCTTTGACGCGAATCTCCATTTTCGCGCCAGCGGGCACGAGCTTGGCCTCGACGCCCGGCATCGGGATGCCGATGGCGCCCGCCTGCGCCGAGTCCCACGTGCATTGCAGCGCCATGGGCGCGGTCTCCGTGGCGCCGAGGCCGGTGGCCATCAGGATGCGCTCGCCGCACGTCTCGGTCATGAGTTCCCGGTACGCGTCCCAGATGGCCTGCGACATGCCCGCGCCGGCGTAGAACATGAACTTGAGGCGGCTAAAGAAATTGCGGCGCAACTCGGCGTCTTCGCGTAGATAAGGCAGCAGCTCTTCGTATCCGCGCGGCACATTGAAATAGACCGTCGGCGCGATTTCGCGCAAATTTCGCGCCGTGACGGAGACGCCCGCGCCCGTCGCCTTGCCGTCGTCGATATAGAAGGTCCCGCCGTTGTAGAGAATCATGCCGGTCTGGTGATTGCCGCCGGCCGTGTGGTTCCAGGGGAGCCAGTCCACGAGCACGGGCGGCTCGTCGCCGAGAAAGCGGAAACCTTGCAAAATCATCTGCTGGTTACTGCAAATCATCCGGTGCGTGTTGATGATCGCTTTCGGCATGCCCGTGGAGCCGGAGGAGAACAGGAATTTCGCGACGTCGTCGGGCGCGATGGCGGCGTGCGCGGCTTCCACGTCGGGCGTGGGCGCGGTGGCCGCGAGATCGTCGAACGAAATGGCGGCGCGGCGGGCGATGGGGTCTTCCGCGAAGACGACCTGGACATCGGGATCGACGGCGGCATCGAGGGCGCGGCGATAGCGCTCGCCGTTCGCGACGAACACCAGCCCGGGCGTCAAGACTTTCATCACGTGCTTGAGTTTCCCGAAGTCGGTCGAGACGAGCGAATAAGGCGGCGCGATCGAGGCCGTGGGAACGCCCACGTGCTGCCCGGCAAACATCAGGAGGAGGTGCTCGGGGTCGTTCTCCGACAAAATGACAACGGGGCGATCGGCGGAAAGGCTGCGGTCGAGGAAGGCCTGGCCGAGACTGCGAACTTTCGCGAGCGCCTCTCGGTAGGTGACGAAACGCCAGGGGCCGCCGTCGCGCCGCTTGGCGGCTAGGGCGCGATCCGGGGCCACGCGCGCCCAATGGATCAGGCGTTCGGTGAGCACGCGCGGGTAGGGCTCGAGCGGCTCGTCTGGGCGGATGATGATCGCACCGTCTGCGCGGCGGTGCATCGACGCGCCGGAAGTGCGCAGGCGCACGGGGCGCAGGCGGTGCTTGGCTTTTGAATGCTCGGGCGCGTGCGTTCGCGTCATGATTTGCGCGCGCTGCAAGGCATGGCCTAGGATGGCGCGCGGCAGGACGATATGCGGGCCGTCGCGGGCTTGTCAAGCGGATGCCACTTTGGCTAGTGCGATGCTTTGGCCTGTAACAGAGCTGCTTTGGACATGCTAGTTTATGGAGGTGACTGACGAATTACGTTACGCAGCGGCTTGGCGAGACCGTCGACGGAGAATGGCCGTGTTTAAGACCATCCAAATTCTATTCATACCGATGATCCTCGCGGCCGCACTCCTGTCTTCAAAGTACCCAGGCGCCATTCTTCTCGTTTATCCAGCTTGGTTCGTTGCGTATATTGCCGCTGGCATATGGCTGAATCGATTTCGGTGCCCTCGGTGCGGCAAACTGTACTACTGGAGATGGGAGTGGAAGGGTGCCTTGGAGAGACAGAAAAGGTGGCGCGATTGTCACTATTGTGGCCTGCCGCAGGATGCAGCGCTGAGCTAGAACGTGCCGCGACGGAAAAGAACCAATGACAGTCACCCTTGCAGGACTGCTGCTCGGAAGTGCCTGGGCAGGGGTTGTGGCCTGGTACCTATTGCTTACCCGTTCCTATCGACAAGTGCGAAACCTAGTTGTGATCGGGCTCGGCTATGTTCTGGTCGGAACTGTCAGTATCGGCAGCTTGTTGCTGCTGTTTTCATTCTGCGACACGGTGGGCATCGTCCCCCGAAGCTCTTCCGGCAATGCCGCTTTATCTGCCTATACGATTAGCTGTACCTCGGTAATACTTTTCACCATCAGGGCGGAACTTCGTTGGCGAAAGTCAGTCGGGCTTGACCAGACCTTGGTCTCAAAACGACGTCGCAAGAAATAGGGCACCTGCTGGCGCGCCTATCGGAAACTGACCCACCGCGTTTTGCCGCGCGTTGGGTTGACATCCCCCCGCGCGCACTCTATTTTGGCTGATTGTACGTAACGATTCGAGGCGACATGCAAACCGAACCGATCATGGATCTGGCCCACTTGGGCCATTTGGAATTGCTGACTCCGAGGCCGGAGGAAAGCCTGCGATTTTTCATCGACGTGATGGGGATGACCGAGAGCGGCCGGGAAGGCGACTCGGTTTACTTGCGCGCGTATGACGATTACGAGCGCCACTCGTTGAAGCTGACGGCATCGAAGTTGCCGGGCATGGGCCACGTGGCGTACCGCGCGCGGAGCCCGCAAGCGCTCGAGCGGCGCGTGGCGGCGCTGAAGGGATCGGGATTCGACATCGGCTGGACGGATGGCGATCTGGCGCACGGCCCGGCGTTCCTGTGCCAGGACCCGGACGGGCACAAGATCGAGCTCTACTACGAAACGCAGTGGTATCAGGCGCCGCCCGAGCTGCGGCCTGCGTTGAAGAACCAGGCGCAGCGGTTTCCCGCGCGCGGCATGAACGTGCGCCGCCTCGATCACTGGAACGGGCTGGCCGTCGATATCAAAGCCAATCGCGAGTTTTTCGAGAGGTACCTCGGCTTCCGGCTGACGGAGACGATCATCCTCGATAACGGCACGGAAGCCGCCATGTGGATGACCTGCACGAACAAGAGCTACGACTTCGCGTACACAGCCGACCACACCGGCACGAAGGGACGGTTTCACCACATCACGTACGCGGTGAACAGCCGCGAAGAGGTGCTGATCGCGGCGGACATCGCGCTCGAAAACGGCGTCCATATCGAGACCGGGCCGCACAAGCACGCCATCCAACAGACGTTCTTCTTGTATCTGTACGAGCCCGGCGGCAACCGCGTGGAAATCGCCAATGCCGGAGCGCGCCTGATTCTGGCGCCGGACTGGAAGCCGATTCGCTGGACCGAAGCTGAACGCAAGAAGGGCCAGGCGTGGGGCCTCCAGACGATCGAATCGTTTCACACTTACGGCACGCCTCCCGTGGAAGTGGCCACGAAGCGATGAGCGGAAGCGACGAAGCGTCCGCGACTCGGCTTTTCCAGGCCCCCGCGTGACAATGGCTCTCCCCCATCTGCTGCTGCTCCCCGGTTTGGCCTGCGATGCCGAGGTGTGGAAACATCCGGCGCGCTCGCTCGGCGAGATCACCGGCGTTGAGATTGCGGACTATGGCGCGAGCGATTCGATTCCGGAAATGGCGCGGGTCGCGCTCGAACGCGCGCCGGAACGGTTTGCGGTCGCGGGACACTCGATGGGAGGCCGCGTCGCGATGGAAATCGTGCGGCGCGCGCCGGAGCGCGTCCTCGGGCTGGCGCTCCTCGATACCGCCTACAAGCCGTGGATTCCGGGCGAGGCCGGCGAGCGCGAGAAGGCGGAGCGGCATGGCTACGTCGAAATCGCGCGGACACAGGGAATGCGGGCCATGGCTCGCACGTGGCTACAAAAGATGGTTCATCCTTCGCGCCTTTCGGACGCACCCCTGATCGAGTCCATTGTCGAGATGTTCGGCCGGAAGTCTCCTGAGATTTTCGCCGGGCAGATCAAGGCCCTGCTCGCCCGGCCGGATGCGACGCCCGTGCTGGCGGCGGCGCGGTGCCCGACGCTCGTGCTGTGCGGGCGCGAGGACGCATGGAGCCAGCTCGACGTGCACCGGCAGATGGCGGCGCGGCTTTCGAACGGGAAGCTCGTCGTCATCGAAAACTGCGGCCACATGGCCCCGATGGAGCGCCCCGAAGCCGTAACCGCCGCCCTGGCTGGGTGGTTCTCCGGCTTGTCCGATTGACGCCATCCCGCAGCTTCTCTAGAATCGCCAGCCGGGAATAGAAAGGGTTTAAACTAGCCGCGAACATGATTATCGACTCTCACCAACACTTCGTTCGTCTTGCGCGTCACCCGGAAGTGGAGGGCTTTCGCCAAGCGCAACTTTCCGGAAAGAATCCCGATGTCCTCCCCGACATCTCGGATGCCGACGTTAAGAAGAGTCTGGAGCAGGTCGTCAGCTTGATGGACTCGCGCCGAATCGATGTCGCATTCGCCTCTCCCCGTGCGAAAGCCATGGCGACGCATGAAGGCACTACCGAACAGAACGCCATCTGGGCCGATCTCAACAACGGCCTTATCCTTCGCGCCTGTCGGTTGACTCCCGGCCGCTTTGCGCCGGTCGGCATGCTCGGACAACATCCTTCGTGTCCATCCGAGCAGGTCGCGAAACAGATCGAGCGTTGGACCAAGGAAGGCTTCATCGCATTCAATTTTGATCCCGACGGCACCGGCGGCCGCTGGCAAAACCAGCCCTTCACCGGAAAGCACAATTATCCGGTTTTCGAAGCGGCGCAGGGGCTCGATGTGCCGCTCGTGCTGCACGGCAGCGAATCGATCAATAAGAACTTCCCGCATACGGCCGTCCAATATCTGGTCGCCGATATTACGGGTTTCGTGCAACTCATGATGGCGAAGGATCTATTCCGGGATTTTCCGCGTCTGCGATTTCTGATCCCGCATGGCGGCGGCGCGTTGCCGTGCCAGATCGGGCGTTGGAGGGCGATCGCGAAGTACAACAGCTGGGCGAGCCCGGACGAGATCCTCGGGAACGGCAACGTTTTCGTCGATACCTGCGTGTACAACGGCCTCAACATGCAAATGTTATTCGACGCTGTTTCGCTCGACAACATCCTGTTCGGCTCGGAGTGCGACGGTGCGTTCCCCGGCGTGGTTAACGAGGAGACGCACGATCATTACGACAATACGCGGCGCTATGTTGACGATTCGAAGCTGAACGCCGGCGACAAGGCCCGGATTTATGCCGTCAACGCGCGGCGCGTTTATCCCCGTGCGAGCCGCTGGATTCAAGCGTAGCGGAGTCTAGGCCCTGGCAAAGGATCTGGGGTTCCGGGCGCTCCGCTTGTGCACCGATTGACGCCGCGCTTTCGCACCCTCTAGAATTCCAAGCCGAGCTTTAAGAAAGGTGCCTTTGTGGCTGATAAGAAGAAAACGGCAAGAGTGGTCAAGAAAAACCAGCACGGCGAAGCCTACCGGCTTGTCTTCCCGCATGTGACCGAGGAGCTATCATGACCAAACCAACGGTTGTCCGGCGCGTGGAGCTGCCGCCCGCAGATGCGGTCGCCGCGCTTGAAAAATACGGCGTGTCTACGGCGCACGAGGCGCAGGGGCGCATCGGCCTTCTCGCTTCTTATATGCGCCCGATTTACCCCGGCGCGGCCATCGCTGGTCCGGCGGTCACGGTTTCGCTGCCGCCCGGCGACAATCTGATGATTCACGTCGCCGTCGAAGTCTGTACGCCGGGCAGCATTCTGGTGGTCGCTCCGACCTCGCCCTGCACGGACGGCTATTTCGGCGAGCTGCTCGCCACTTCGCTGCGCGCGCACGGCGTGAAGGGACTCGTGATCGAGGCAGGCTGCCGCGACGTCGGTCCATTGACCGAAATGAAGTTTCCCGTCTGGAGCCGCGCCGTCAGCTCGCAGGGAACCGTGAAAGCCACACTCGGCTCAGTGAACGTCCCGATCGTGTGCGCGGGCGCGTCCATCGATCCTGGCGACGTGATCGTCGCGGATGATGACGGCGTCGTGGTCGTGAAACGAGCCGACGCCGCGAAGGTGGCTGCGGCATCGGAGCAGCGCGTGAAAAAAGAAGACAAGACGCGCGAGCAGCTCGCCCGCGGCGACCTCGGACTGGACATCTACGGCTTGCGCGCGAAGATCGCGGAGCTGGGCCTCGAATATCGCTGAAAATTGCTGAGACGTGCGAGGTCCACTATGGCGCAGCTCACCGAAGCCGAAATCCGAAACGCCGAGCAGGCGTGCGCCGCCCTGGCGATCGAGTACGCCGAAATCGTGGACAGCGAGGAATACGCGCGCTTCCGCGAAATCTTCGCCGAAGACGCCGCGTTCACCCTGCCGATGAATCCCCAGGACACGATCCGCGGCGTCGACAACATCATCGCCACGTTCACCTCGCGCCCGCGCACTCGCCTGACGCAGCACATCATCTCCAACATCCGCGTGCGTATCGAGACGCCGGAAACCGCCGCCGGAACGTGCCGCGTCCTGCTCTTCACCGCCGACGCGGCCGAGCCCGAGACCGCCGAAGGGCGCAAGGCGTCCCCGAAGCAACTGCTCGGCACCTATTACGACCGCTACGTGCGCACGACAGACGGCTGGCGCTTCGCCGAGCGGCGCGGCACGATCACCCTTCACACGTGAAGCGACTTCATGGCTGACGAACCTTTTCGGCGGATTGCGCTGGTCGGCTTCGGCGAAGCCGGCGGAATCTTCGGGCGCGATCTTGCGGCCCGGGGCATCGAGGTGTCGGCGTTCGACATTCTGCTTCGCTCGAAAAAGGCCCGCGGCGCGATGCTGGCGAAAGCGCGCGACTGCAACGTCCACATGAAGGAGAATCTTCGGGAATGTTTGCGCGATGCGGAGCTGGTGATCTCCGCGGTCACGGCTTCCTCGGCTGCGAGCGTCGCGCGCGAGGCCGCGCCGCTTCTCCGCTCCGGCCAGTTCTTTCTCGACATCAACTCCGTCTCGCCGGAAACGAAACGCAGGGAGGCGCGCCACTTCGAGAAGAGCAGGGGGAATTTCGTCGAAGCCGCGGTGATGGCGCCCGTTCCGCCGCAGCGCCTGAAGGTTCCGATGCTGCTCGGCGGCGCGCGCGCGGCCGAACTCGCCCCGCGCCTTCAGTCGACCGGCATGAACGCGACCGCGGTAAGCGATCGCATCGGCGTGGCATCCGCCGTCAAGATGTGCCGCAGCGTGCTGATCAAGGGTCTCGAGGCGCTTGCGATCGAAGGCCTGTTCGCGGCGCGCCGCTACGGGGCGGAGGAAGCCGTCCTTGCGTCGCTCGATGCGACGTACCCCTCGATGGGATGGAAAGCCGACCTGCCCGACTATCTCATCAGCCGCGTCGCCGAACATGGCCGCCGCCGCGCCGCCGAAATGCGCGAAGCCGCGCAGGCGGTCGCCGACGTGGGGATCGACCCGCTGCTCACCGAAAGGACTGCCGAGCGCCACGACTGGCTCGTGGACGAGATCGCCGCGCGGCTCCGTGAAAAGCCGGGCGAGCCGTTTTCGTGGCGCGCGCTGGCGGATGCGCTCGCAACTCGCGCCAAGCGTGCCAAACGACCGAAGAATTCGCGCTGACGCTGGTTATGCAGGCGCCAGGGCAGAAAACTTATGTCGCGACTTCCAGTTTCAGTTTGAGTTTGCTGCCGCGTTTCGCGTCCACCTGAACACGGATGCGAAGGAGGTTGAACCCGTCAGCCGAGAGTTGCAGATAATAAACCCGGCGCCCGTGAACGGGCGCAAGTGAAAATACTCCACGTGGGTCGGTCTGGGTCGACCGCAGCGCTCGTTTCCAGCCAGAGCTGAACTCTTGCACGATAACCTTAGGTACTGGAGCCCCTGTGGGGTCTTGTACAAGCCCAGAGAGGGAATCAGCCAGCTGCAAATCGGCGATTTCGACAATCTGCGCTTGAGCCTTTATCCGTGGCGAGGAAGACAACAGAAGTGCAGTTGCCGCAATCACCCTCAGGAGTCGCATCATTGTCGTGCCCCGCTTAGAAAAAAAAGAAGCGCTTGCGCCGGCCGGGCACGCCTCCCGGCGCGCTGGAATCGTCCGTGCCCGCGTCGTCCGGCAGTTCGGGAACGTACGGCAGCGGGCTGCCTTCGAACGCCGCCATCGGATTCGCGATGAGCAGCGCCTGCGCGACGTCTTCGCCGCGCGTGCTCGCCACGTAATCGAAGCACTCCTTCAGCCGCAGCGGGCGCGACGTCACGTTGTGCGCGTCACTCGCAAGAAAGTGCACGGCCCCCGCGTCGAGCCACATCTCCGCCGCCTCCTGCGCGGCCTTCCCGAATTTGCCGAGGAGCGACTGCGCCGTCACCTGCACGTAGCACCCCTGCCGGCGCCAGCGAAATAGCCGGTCGGGCTGCGCGCGGATCAGCGGATTCCGCTCCGGATGCGTGACGATCGGCCTCAACCCGGCGAGCTGCAGCTCGTGCAGCGCCTGGTCGAGCGATGGCGGAATCGAATAGTCCGCGAACTCGACCAGCAGGTAGCTCTCCTGGTTCAACGTGAAACGCTCGGGGTTCTGGCGTATGTCCTGAAGGTTCTCGAAGCTCAGGTGGAAGTCGCACCCGGTGGCCAGCACCAGCCGCCCTTCGAACCGCGCCTGAAGTTCATCCCGGCGCTCTCTTACCAATTCGGGAAGGAACTGATGATCCGCGCTCGCGTGCGGCGTGCCGATCACATGCGTGATCCCGTCCTCGATCGCCATTTCCGCCATGGCGCACGCGACTTCGAACGACTCCGCGCCGTCGTCGAGGCCCGGAAGTATGTGGCAATGAATGTCGACCATCGTCTTGAAGGCAGAATAGCGCAGCCGGGAAGGGATAACAACGCAGCCGCGGTCCTCCGCATCGGAAAGCGCGGCGTGCCGCGCTGGATTGGCCAGCGGTTTGCAAGTTCGCAGGAGAAATCGCACCAAACAGTTTCATTTTGGAATCGCCATGACATGAGAAGACGCGCCGTCTTTCTCAATCGCGATGGCGTGATCAATCGCTACCTCTACAATCCAAACGGAGCGGCCGAGCCTCCGTCGAGTCCCGCCGAATTCGAAATTATTGCCGGCGCCGGCGAGGCCATCGCCGCGCTCAACCGCCTCGGCCTTCCCGCCATCGCCGTTTCGAACCAGCCGGGCATCGCGCACGGCGCGCTCGCGCCGCCAGTCCTCGACGCCATCAACGAAGCCATGCGCGCCTGCCTCGCCTGGGACAACGCCCGCCTTGACGCCGTCCTCTACTGCCGCCACCATCCGGAAGCCCTCCTGCCCGAGTATCGCTCGGACTGCTCCTGCCGCATGCCCCGGCCGGGCCTGCTCCTCCGCGCCGCGCACGAGCGCAACATCAACCTCGCCGCGTCGTTTCTCATCGGCGCAGGCGCGCCGGAGATTCTCGCCGGCCTCACCGCCGGCGTCACGACGATTCTCGTCTCCCCGCACCACAGCACCACGCGCGACGAGCTCAACGCGTGCGGCGCGGCGCCTCACACGCTCGTCCGCGACCTCGAACACGCCGTCTCCTTCATCCGGGACGAACTCGGCCCGTTCTGGCATCGCCCGAGGCCCGTCATCACGTTCCCCGCAAGGACCGGCCCCCCGCGCTCTTAGCGTTTTCAGGCCGCGCGGAACTCGCCGCGCGGGTGCGCGCTCTTTGTGATAAATCTAGGAGTGCGGCGACCGGTCGCAAACCGGACTCGCCGGAAGGAAGGCCATGCCGACTTTGATCCCGCAAGCGACCCGCGTCCAGGCCGCGGGCAACAAGCCGAAGACCATCGACGAATTCGTCGGCCGCGTCAACTCGAAGACCGACGCGGTCAGCGTCGCGCACATGCGCAGCCCCGCGGGATGGGTCGAGCCCGGCCAGACGCCCGGGTTCGACGAATACACGCTCGTCCTCAGCGGCTCGCTGCGCGTGACGTACAAAGGCGGCAGCCTGGACGTAGCCGCCGGCCAGGCCGTGATCGCCCATCGCGGCGAGTGGGTGCAGTACTCGACCCCCGACGGCGCCGAGTACATCTCCGTCTGCTCGCCGGCCTTCTCGCCCGATACCGTTCATCGCGATTACTAAAGCCGCTCCCTGAAACAGACCGGTGCGACGAACGCTGCGCGCGCTCACTTCCGCCGCGATTTTTGTGCGACGAAACGGCGTCCAACGACCCCCGGTTCCAGTGACGGGTAGCCGGAGGCGCCGTCCTTTGTTTTCAGGGAGTTGCATCGATTTCTACTTGGCAGCCGGTGACGGGTAGTTCTGAAACTTGGCCACTTAGTGCGGGAGGCTCCGCGGTAGCCATGGCGACGGCAAGGGAGGGCGCGGACGGAAGGCGGGAGCCGGAGGAGACGATGACGCGCATAGGCGCAATCTGCAGACAACACAAGTCTCATTTGCCACTTGCGCACAAAATTGGCGGCGAAGAAAGCAGTGTCGGAATTGAGCACACGGCCGCCACGCAAGTTTCTCAGCCGTTGGCGTTCCTGCTATGCTTTTCCTTCGCGGGTGGGAGCCGGCTTCGGCAATCACACACAATCTTGGCGACGAGAGGAAACGGATGAGCACGGAGCGCAAGCCGGAGTTCTTTGCAGGGAAGGGCGTTCATGTCGGAATCATCGGGTGCGGCTACGTGGGGCTTCCACTCGCGCTGCGCTTCGCGGATGTGGGCCAGCGTGTGACGGGCTTCGACCTCGACAAGAGCAAGGTCGACAAGCTGAACGCGGGGCAGTCGTACATCCAGCACATCCCGGCGGCGAAGATCAAAGAGCACGTCGAGGCCAAGCACTTTGACGCGACCACCGACTTCACGCGGCTGAAGGATATGGATGCGGTGCTGATCTGCGTCCCGACGCCGCTCGACGAAAGGCGCGAGCCCGACCTGACGTACGTCGAGGACACGGCCAAGGCCATCGCACCGAACCTCCAGCGGAACCAGTTGATCGTGCTCGAGAGCACCACCTACCCCGGCACGACCGAAGAGCTCGTCCTGCCCATCCTCGAAAAGGGCGGGCTGAAATGCCCGATCGCGCGAGGCGCCGGCACGGAAAATATCGCGACGGACTTCTACCTCGCGTTTTCCCCCGAGCGCGAGGACCCCGGAAACAAGAATTTCGGCCTGGCGCAGATTCCCAAGGTGGTCGGCGGGATCAATCCCCCAAGCGGGCGCGCCGCGGCGGGGCTTTACGCGCAGATCGTGGGGAAGGTAGTGCCGGTCACGTCAACCCGGGCGGCGGAAATGGTGAAGCTGCTCGAAAACATCTTCCGCTGCGTGAACATCGCGCTGGTGAACGAGCTGAAGCAGCTCTGCCTGCGAATGGACCTCGACATCTGGGAAGTGATCGACAGCGCCGCGACGAAGCCTTTCGGATTCATGCCCTTCTATCCCGGGCCGGGACTCGGCGGGCACTGCATCCCGGTCGATCCGTACTACCTCTCGTGGAAGGCGCGCGAATACGATTTCGCGACGCGGTTCATCGAGCTGGCTGGCGAGATCAACACCGAAATGCCCTATCACGTGGTGAACGCCGTGGCCGCCGCCCTGAACGAGCGGCAGAAGAGCATCAAGGGCTCGAAGATTTTGCTGCTCGGCGTCGCCTACAAGAAGGACGTGGACGACCTGCGCGAATCGCCTTCCCTCAAGCTGCTCGAACTGCTGACCGGGCGCGGCGCGAACATCGACTACAATGATCCGTACTTCCCGGCGCTTTTCAAGATGCGCCACTACGACTTTTCGAACAAGCGCTCCGTCGAGCTGACGCCCGCCAATTTGGCGGCGTACGATTGCGTGCTCATCGCCACCGACCACACCCAATACGACTACGACGCGATCGTGAAGAATGCGAAGCTCGTCGTGGACACACGCAACGCCACGCGCCGCGTGAAGCAAGGCCACGAAAAAGTGGTTCACTGCTGAAACCGTTCCGCTCCGGACCGCGTATTAACTGACCGGAAACCACACGCCGTTCGTACTATTGTGACGCGATTACCGTAGCCCTATCGTACCGTTCATGGACGGCCACACCATCGCCCAGGAGGACACGTCACCGGTGACGCCCGACGCACGCCGCCGGAGCATGCGCGTGCTCCTCAGCGTGCCGATTCGAGTGAAGGGCAAGACGACCGCCGACGAGGAGTTCGAAGAGCAGACGCGCACTCTGGTGGTGAACGCGCACGGCGCGCTCATTTCCCTGGCGGCGCTGGTGACGATGGGTCAGATCGTCACCGTCTCGAACAAGGCGACAAACCAGTGGCTGGAGTGCCGCGTCGTCCACGTGGGCGCGCCCCTCGCCGGAAGGACGCAACTCGGGCTCGAGTTCGTGAAGCCTTCGCCGTCGTTTTGGCAGATCGACTTCCCGCCGGAGGACTGGATCGTTCCGGAAAGCTGATCTCATCCGCCGCTGCGAATCTCGAAGCTAGTGCGACGCCGAGACGAGTTCGGCGCGGAGCTTGCCGAACGGGAGCTGCGCCTGCATCAAAACGGGCGTGCGCGTCGCGTCGTTCGCAAACCAAACCGTGAAATGAATGGCCGAAACTTCCTTTTCATTTTGGAACAGAGCGACCGAAACGCGGGTAGAGGAAAAAGCGCCGGCGGCGACCTGGACGTTTTCGGTTGCGGCGTCGCGCTGGGCGGTGAGTTGATAGATGTCGCGTCCGTCGTAGACGGGACCGCGGAATTCCGGCGTGCGGTTCCAGTCCACGTGGCGCAGCGCGTAGAGGGTGCCGAGCGGGTCGCGCGTCCCGGCGAGGACGACGACCACCGGCCCCGGCGCGCGCGGCGCTTGCCCGGCCGGGGCGAAGTGAAAGACGTCGTCCTGGGTTTTTCCCAGTTCGTTGAGATGAGTCTCATACTGGCGGCTTTCGAGCGTCGCTTGATCCGTGTAGGAGTCGAACTGGTCGTCGATGGCCAAGAGCGAGCGGACCGGGCTGAGCGTGTGCGCCTGCGCGCGGAAGTGCCAGGTCGCGTAGCCGAAAAGATTACGCTGCTCGGGCACGGTCAGTTGCACGGTCGCCGCGCTCGAGAAAGCAGCCCAGGCGACGCGATAGTTCAGCGTCTCGCCGGGGCGAAACGGCATGGCGAGCGATTTGGCGGGCGCGACCGTCCCGGGGGCTGCCGGAAGCGCGGCCAGAATGACCGCCAGGGCAGCCGGGACGGCGAAAGCAAGCTTCCATCGATGGTGTTTGGCGCGCATGAATGTTGCGCGGCGGGCACGGACGCGGGCCGGGATTCTTGCTCGCGCGCGAGCCGCCGGGCTATAGTCAAGCGTACCTGAAAACGGACGGCGTAATCATCAAATCCCAAGGGCTCGTTGCGGAACCGGCCGTCCGCGCATCGCCCGCTGTCGACTCAGAGGAGGATTTTTCGAATGCGTTACCTTGTGACGGGCGGCGCAGGCTTCATCGGCTCGAACATGGTGGACGAACTCGTGCGGCGGGGACATTCCGTCGCGGTGCTCGACGACCTTTCGACCGGGAAAGAAGACAACGTCGCGGGCGTGCGCAGCAAGATCGATTTTCGCGTGGGCAGCATCACCGACCTCGCGACCGTGCAGGCGGCGTGCAAGGGAACGGATTACGTCATTCATTTGGCGGCGCGAACATCCGTCCCGAAGTCCGTGAAGGATCCGCTCGAAACGAATAAGGTGAACATCGACGGGACGCTGAACGTGCTGGTGGCGGCGCGCGACGCGAAGGTGAAGCGATTCGTGTATGCCGCGTCGTCGTCGGCATACGGGGAAACGCCGACGCTGCCGAAGACCGAGGCGATGCAACCCGAGCCGATTTCGCCCTACGGCGTAACGAAGTTCGTCGGCGAGCTTTACGCGCAGGTTTTCGGGCGTGTGTACGGGCTCGAAAATGCGTCGGTGCGCTATTTCAACGTGTTCGGGCCGCGGCAGGATCCGACCTCGCAGTACTCGGGCGTGCTTTCGCGCTTTATGCTCGCGATCCTGAACGGGGAATCGCCGGTGATCTACGGCGATGGCGAGCAGTCGCGCGATTTCACCTACATCGACAACGTGGTGGACGAGACGCTGCGGGCGTGCGAGGCGAGCGGCGCGTCCGGGAAAGTGTTCAACGGCGGGACGGGCGCGCGGATCACGCTGAACGAAGTGCTGAAGCAGCTCGAGAAGATCACCGACAAGAAGATTCAGGCCAAGTACGATCCGCCGCGCGCGGGCGATATCCGCGATTCTCAGGCGGATATTTCGCTCGCACGCAAAGTCCTCGGCTACGAGCCTCGGGTTCACTTCGAGGACGGCCTGAAGCGCACTTGGGAGTGGTACAAAGGCGCCTACGGCAAGTGAATGAGGCAGTGGCGCCTTCGCATCGCAGAGAAAAGGAGAACCCGCGCTCGGCTGAATGGATCATTGTGTGACCATGGTCACGGGTAAGAGATATGATCATGGGGTAGAAATAATGATCGGTGACAGAAGATGGCCACCAATCCGAGCAAACAGCATGCGGATGGCGAGACTTCACCGCTCGAAGCTCTTCGAGCGGAGTTGCGTGCCCCTGAAGACGGACTGAGCCAGACCGAGGCTCAAACTCGACTGGCCCAATACGGCTATAACGAACTCTCCGAAGAGAAAACACATCCGCTCCTCAAGTTCCTCTCCTATTTCTGGGGGCCGATCCCCTGGATGATCGAAGTAGCCGCGATGCTCTCCGCGGTTGTGCGCCATTGGGAAGACTTCTGGATCATCCTCGCGCTTTTGCTGATGAACGCCGGAGTAGGATTTTGGGAAGAATATCAGGCGGGAAACGCAATCGCCGCGCTCAAGGCCAAGCTGGCGCTACAGGCCCGCGTAAAGCGCGACGGAAAGTGGATAACAGTTGCCGCGCGGGAACTCGTCCCTGGCGACTTGATGCGCATTCGCATCGGCGAAATCGTGCCGGCCGACGCGCGGTTGTTGAAAGGCGACCCGATCGAGGTGGATCAATCGGCCCTGACAGGCGAATCGTTGCCTGTGGAACGCAAGACGAGCGAAGCAGTCTATTCAGGATCGATCGTCAAGCAAGGAGAGGCCGACTCTCTGGTCTATGCCACGGGAGGGAACACCTACTTCGGCAAGACAGCGCATCTGGTCGAGACGGCACACGTCGTCAGCCACTTTCAACGCGCCGTGCTGAAGATTGGCGACTTCCTCATTGTGGTTGCCATCGTCCTCGTGGTTCTGATCCTCGCCGTGGCGTTATTCCGCGGCGACAAAATGCTCACAACCTTGCAATTTGCGCTCGTCCTGACTGTTGCTGCCGTCCCTGTGGCGATGCCCGCCGTTCTTTCCGTGACCATGGCCGTTGGTGCGCGAAAGCTGGCGGAGAAACAGGCCATCGTCACTCACCTGCCGCGATGGAGGAACTGGCCGGGATCGATGTTCTTTGCTCGGACAAGACCGGGACGCTGACGCAGAACAAATTGACACTGGGCGATCCCTTCTGCGTGAGCGGTGTCGAGCCGTCCGAGGTCGTCCTCGCTTCCGCGCTCGCTTCTCGCGCCGAAAGCCAGGACGCGATTGACCTTGCCGTTTTGAGCGGCCTGAAAGACCGGCACGAACTTGACAAATACCAGATCGTGCACTTCCAGCCATTCGATCCCGTACATAAGCGCACCGAGGCGATTGTCGCCGGGCCGGAACAGGCGCAGTTCCGGGTCGCAAAAGGCGCGGTGCAGGTGATCCTTGAACTGGCCGCCGATGCGAGCCAGGTTCAAAGCGAAGTCAAACAGGCCGTAGACGGATTTGCCGCTCGCGGCTTCCGCTCACTGGGGGTGGCTCGAACCAAGCAAAATGGGCAGTGGCAGTTTCTGGGTGTCCTGCCGCTCTTCGACCCCCCGCGAGTCGATTCGAAAGAGATGATCGCGACAGCGTCGCAGATGGGCATCAACGTCAAGATGATCACAGGCGACCAGATGGCCATCGCCAAAGAAATGGCGCGTCAACTTGGATTAGGCCAGAACATCGTGGACGCCGCCATTTTCGAGGAGTCGAAACATCTCGAGGCCAGCGCGATCACCCAAGCGATCGAGGATGCCGACGGCTTCGCTCAAGTATTTCCGGAACACAAATTTCACATCGTCCGCGCGCTGCAAGGCGAGAAGCACATTGTCGGCATGACGGGCGACGGCGTGAATGATGCTCCCGCGCTCAAGCAAGCGAATGCCGGAATCGCCGTTTCGGGAGCCACGGACGCCGCCCGAGCTGCGGCGGACATCGCGCTGCTGAACCCGGGCCTTTCCGTGATCATCGATGCGATCAAGGAAAGCCGAAAGATGTTCCAGCGCATGAACAGCTACGCGATCTACCGGATCGCGGAAACGATCCGCGTCCTATTGTTCATGACGCTTGCGATCCTGGTGTTCAATTTCTATCCCGTGACTGCGGTGATGATCGTGCTGCTGGCCATCCTGAATGACGGCGCGATTCTTTCCATTGCGTACGATCGCGTCCACTATTCGAACGCACCGGAATCCTGGAATATGCCGATGGTACTGGGCATCGCCAGCACGCTCGGTATTGCCGGTGTGGTTGCTTCCTTTGGGCTTTTCTACCTGGCTGAGCGCGTTTTCCATCTTGGACGGGACGTGATCCAATCGCTGATGTATCTCAAGCTCTCCGTTGCGGGGCATCTGACGATTTTCGTCACGCGAACGCGACGCCCATTCTGGGCCATCCGCCCGGCGGCGATTCTTTTCTGGGCGGTTCTCGGCACTCAACTCCTGGCAACATTGATCGCGGTCTATGGCGTATTCATGGCGCCGATCGGGTGGCATTGGGCGCTTTTCGTGTGGGCCTATGCGCTCGCGTGGTTCCTGTTCAACGACCGAGTGAAGCTGGCAGCGTATAAAGTTTTCGATCAAGCGGAAGGCGGTTTGATGGCGGATTTGTGGCTAAAGCGCAAGCCGCACTTCAGGCTCCAGAAGCGTGACGTGGGAGATTAGGCTGCTTGTCGGCGGCTAGCGGCAGAGGACGATCATCCACTGCTGGAGCATGCGGCAACGGAACGAGCCGGCGCTCGAAAGCAGATAGTACTTCCACATGCGGTAGAAGCGGTCACCGTAGCTCGACGCGATCGCGTTCCAGTTTTGGTGGAAATTCCTGAACCACTCCATCAGGGTGAGATCGTAGAAGGCCCCCCAATTCTGCCAATCGTCCATGACGAACAGGCCGTCGATGGCCGCGCCAATCTGCTCGATCGAAGGAAGCATGGATCCGGGGAAGATGTATTTGTCGGTCCACTCGTTCATGGAGTAGGTGGATGTGTTCGCGCCGATCGTGTCGAGAAAGAAGATGCCGCCGGGCTTCAGGCAGCGGCGGACCACTTCCATGTACGTGCGATAGTTCTTGCAGCCGACGTGCTCGAACATGCCGAGGGAAACGACGCGGTCGAACGTCTCGCGCACGTCGCGGTAGTCCTGGAGGCGGATTTCGACGGGCAGCGCGGCGCAGGACTTGCGCGCGAACTGTGCCTGTTCCTTCGATAGCGTGATTCCGACGACATGCGCGCCGTGTTGTTCGGCCATGTATTTCGACAGGCCGCCCCAGCCACAGCCGATGTCGAGAACCTTCATGCCGGGCTCGAGACGCAATTTGCGGCCGATGAAATCGAATTTCGCGTCCTCGGCTTCGTCGAGAGTGGAGGCGCGCTTAAAGTTCGCGCACGAGTAGACCATGCGGCGGCCGAGCATGCGCGTGTAGAGGTCGTTGCCGATGTCGTAGTGGCGGCGGACGTTGACGGGCGCCTTCGATTTTCGCTGGGGATTCAGAATGCGGGACTTGATAAAGAGGCGGACGAGGCCCCAGTTGAAAGGCACCTTTTCGTCGAGGCCGGCGCCGAGGATCTTGCTGAAAAATTCGGCGAGGTCGGCCGAGTCCCACCAGCCGTCCATGTAGGACTCGCCGAGACCCAGGGAGCCCTGCGTGAGTGCGCGCTCGTAGAAGCGTTCGTCGTGGACGGCGACGTCCCAGGGACGGTCGCCACCGATGCGCACGTCGGCGAGAGAGAGAAGCTCCTGGGCGATCGTTTTAGGCGCGTGGCGGCGCGCAGCCGCTTGCGGGAGCGCCTGAGGATGGCTTTGAGATTTGAGTTCAACGTTGTCATGTAAGACCGATGTATTCATCGGGACCTCCGCACCCGGACGAAAATGCCTCCTTCGAGCGATGCCAACAAGCCGCCAATCGGAGACAAGCGGGATTGAGGAAAGCTGCGGGCGTTATAACACAAAAGGCAAATCAGGAGGAAGGGAGGGGGCGACAGAACCTCGCCGCCTGATCGTGCCACGGTGGCGGCCAGCAGTTTAGCCGCGCGGGTTGCTGCGTGCGCGCGAGCAGTCTATCATTAGCGATTGCGCTGCATCGAGCGGGTCGGCAAGGGCAGCGGCTTACAGGCGAAAGGACACGGATGGCGAGCGAAGCGGCGGTGATGGACGCGTTGCGCGGGGTGATCGACCCAGAGCTGCACAAGGACCTCGTGACGCTGGGCATGGTGCAGAACGTCCAGGTGAGCGACGGGGCCGTGTCGCTGGGAGTGACGCTGACGACGTATGGATCCCCTCTGAAGGGCACGATCGAAAAAGACATTCGCGCGGCGCTCGCGAAAGTCCCCGGAGTAACCGCGGTTGAGGTGAAGTTCGATGTGTCAGTGCCACAGGGGAAGCGGATGCAGGACAAGGCGGCGATCGAGGGCGTGAAGAATCTGGTCGCGGTAGCGAGCGGCAAGGGCGGCGTGGGGAAGACGACGATCGCGGTGAACCTGGCGATCGCGCTGAAGAACATGGGCGCGGCGGTGGGGCTGCTGGACGCGGATGTGTACGGGCCGAATGTCCCGTTGATGCTGGGCACGAACGAACAGCCGCGCGCGCTCGACGAGCGGACGATTATCCCGGTGCAGTCCTACGGCGTGAAGATGATCTCGATGGGGCTGCTGAACCCGGGCGACAAGCCGCTCGTGTGGCGCGGGCCGATGCTGCACAGCGTGATGCAGCAGTTCCTGCGAAGCGTGAGATGGGGGCAACTCGACTATCTCGTGGTGGATCTGCCGCCGGGGACGGGCGACGTGCAGTTGAGCCTGATTCAGACCGTGTCGGTGAGCGGGGCGGTGGTGGTGACGACGCCGTCGGCAGTCGCGCTGGCGGACGTGCGCAAGGCGGTCGAGATGTTCCGGCAGGTGAACGTCGAGATTCTGGGCGTGGTCGAAAACATGAGCTATTTCGCGTGCCCGCACTGCCAGGGGCGGATCGACGTCTTCGGGCACGGCGAAGGCGAGAAAATGGCGAAGACGTTCGGCATTCCGTTTCTGGGCGAGATCGAGATCGATCCGCAGATCCGCATTGGGGGCGATACGGGGAAGCCGGCGGCGTCGCTGGGGGAGGATTCGCCGGGGGCGAAGAGCCTTTATGCGATGGCGCGGAACGTGGCAGCGCGGATTTCGGTGGTGAATTTGTCGGCAGGGACGCCGGTGGTGCAGATTCTGTAGCGTCGGATTCGGAAGTGCACATTAAAAGGATTGCAGCGAAATGGCGGACGCAATACTATCCCGCCCGGAGAAACCAATCGATATGAGCGAACTGGTTCAGTTCAGCACGGACAAAGATATCGCGATCATCACGATCAACAACCCGCCGGTCAACGCGCTGAGCCGCGGCGTGCCGGAAGGGATCGAAGAAGCGATCGCGCGAATCAATAAGGACGACAGCGTACGAGCGGCGGTGCTGATCGGCGGCGGTCGAACGTTCATTGCGGGTGCGGACATCAACATGTTCGTCGAGATGACGTCGGGCAAGGGCGAGCGAATCCGCTTGCTGCCGACCCTGCTGAAGATCGAGGACTGCAGTAAGCCGGTGGTGGTGGCGATTCACGGAAACGCGCTCGGCGGAGGGCTCGAGGTGGCCATGTCCTGCCATTACCGCGTGGCTGCTCCGGACGCCAAAGTAGGCCAGCCCGAGGTGAATCTCGGCATCATTCCGGGCGCGGGCGGGACGCAGCGGCTGCCGCGGCTGGCGGGCATCGCGAAAGCGGTCGAGATGTGCACGAGCGGGAAGCCGCTGAAAGCAGGCGAAGCGCTCGAGGCGGGGATCATCGACAAGCTGATCGAGGGCGATCTGCTGGCGGGCGCGGTGGCGTTTGCGCGAGAGGTGGCGGGAAAGCCCGTGCGGAAGACGCGCGAGCGGAGCGAGAAACTGGGAACGCCGGCGGAAAATGCGCCGATCCTTGCCGCGGCGCGCGAGACCGTGCGGAAGAAACAGCGGGGATTGCCCGCGCCACTCGATGCCATCGACGCGATCGAGGCGACGACGAAGCTGCCGTTCGACAAAGGATGCGAGGAGGAGGCGAGGCTGTTCAACAAGTGCCTTTTCTCGGACGAGTCGAAGGCGCTGATTCACGTGTTCTTCGCCGAACGCGAAGTGGCGAAGATTCCGGACATCCCAAGAGACACGCCGCTGATTCCGGTGAACTCGGTGGCGATCGTCGGCGCGGGAACCATGGGCGGCGGAATCGCGATGGTGTGCGCGAACGCGGGGATTCCGGTCGTGCTGAAGGATGCGGATCAAGCGGCGCTCGACCGGGGGTTGGGAACGATTCAAAAGAACTACGCGACTTCGGTGAAGCGCGGGCGGTTCACGCAGGCGCAAGTGGACGAGCGGATGAAGCTGATCAAGACGACGCTCAGCTACGATGACTTTGCGAGCGCGGACATGGTGATCGAGGCCGTGTTCGAGACGATGCCAGTGAAGAAGGCGGTCTTCGCGGAGCTGGACCGCGTGTGTAAGCGAGGCGCGATCCTTTCGAGCAATACGTCGACGCTGAACATCGACGAAATCGCGGCGACGACTTCGCGGCCGGAAGCCGTGATCGGGATGCACTTCTTCAGCCCGGCGAACGTGATGCGGCTGCTCGAAATCGTGCGCGGAAGACGAACCGCCAAGGACGTGATCGCGACGTGCATGCAGCTTTCAAAGAAGCTGGGCAAGGTAGGCGTGCTGGTCGGGAATTGCCAGGGGTTCGTTGGCAACCGGATGTTCCTGCCGTACATTCGCGAGGCGCAATTCTTGGTGGAAGAGGGCGCGGCGCCGGAGGCCGTTGACGGTGCGCTGACCGAGTGGGGCATGGCGATGGGGCCGCTCGCGGTCGGAGATTTGGGCGGACTCGACATCGCGTACCGAATCCGCAAGGAGTACCGGCATCTCGCGAAGCCAGGGACGCGGCATCCCTACATCGAGGATCGTTTCGTCGAGATGGGGCGGCTGGGGCAGAAGAGCGGCTCGGGCTGGTACAAATACGACGCCGAACGGCGTGCGACACTCGATCCCGAAGCCACGGCGCTCGTGCGGAAGTGGAATGCGGAGGCCGGTACGCCGCAGCGGCAGATTTCGGCGGCCGAGATCGTCGAGCGGTGCGTCTATACGCTGGTGAACGAGGGCGTACGGATTCTCGAGGAGGGCTACGCGCTGCGCGCGGGCGATATCGACACGATCTACGTCAACGGCTACGGCTTTCCCGCTTTTCGCGGCGGGCCGATGTGGTACGCCGATACCGTAGGGCTGAAGAAGGTCTACGACCGCGTCAGCGAATTTCACGAGCAGCACGGGCTGCTGTGGGAACCGGCCCCGCTGCTGAAGAGGCTGGCCGAGGCGGGGAAGAAGTTTGCGGACTTCCAGCGCGAAACGGTGCACGCCTCAAATTAGCCTGATCCTTCCTAGACGTAGTAGCGGACGAGCCATTCGACGACACAGCACGGCTTCGGCGCATTCTCGCCTTCCACAGTGACCAGAAGCGCGGCTTCGAAACAATCGGGAAATTCCTTCAGCGACTGCAGTGCGACGCGGGCGCGAATCCTCGAATCCGCAAGTACCGGGGAAGGGAAGCGGACCCGGTTCAGTCCGTAGTTGACGATCAGGCGCACGCCGCGCACTTCAAACGCCTGCCGTGCAAGGTGGCCGATCAACGAGAGCGTGAGGAAGCCGTGCGCGATGGCGGTGCCGTAGGGCGACTCGCGCCGGGCACGATCGGCGTCTTCGTGAATCCACTGGTGGTCTTCGGTCGAATCGGCGAACCGGCGAATGCGGTCCTGCGTGACGGTGAACCACTCGGACACGCCGAGTTCGCGGCCGATGAAATCCTTCAGTGCGTGCGGTGTGTCGATGACGAGCGGCAAGGAAGCTCCTGGCGTAGCGGGAGAAGTATAGCCGACCGCCGGTTATCTTTGCGGCTTGAGGCCGAAGGCGCTCGACTGAAATTCGAGCGAGGCGGGGAAGTGCAGCGCGAAGTAGCTCCAATCGTGCCCGCCGGGATAGAGATGGAATTCGTGCGGGATGCCGCGCGAAGCCAGCAGGTTGTGAAACGCCTGCGCGCCCCTAGTGAAGCCGTACTCATCCTCGGTGCCGCAGTCGAAATAGATCCGCAGACCCGCCGGCCGCGGGCCGTTGCGCACGAGCGTGAAGGGGCTGTTGCGATTCCAGTAGGCGGGGTCGAACGGATTGCCAAAGGCAGAGCCCAGCACGCGCGCGAGAACCGCCGCTTGCCCAGGGCTCGCAGCCTGCACGCGCGGCAACGCGGCGATCAGCGCGGCGCTGTTCGCGCTGACCGACTCGAACAATTGAGGGTAACGAAACGCCAGGTGCAGCGCGCCGTAGCCGCCCATGGAGATTCCGGCGATGCCGCGGTTGCGGCGCCCCGGTCCGATGCGATAGTGGCTTTCGACGAAGGGCAGGAACTCGCGAATGAAGAAGTCTTCGTAGCGCACGCGGCCGTCGCGGGAGTTGATGTAGAAGGTTCTGTCTGCGGCGGGAGCCGCGATCACGAACTCGCCGATCTGTTTTTTGTCCGATAGATCCTGAATCAAGTCCCAGCCGCCGGAGTCGAGCAGGGCCTGCTCGTTTTCGCCAATGCCGTGCAGGAAGTAAAGCACCGGGTAGTGGCGCGTTTTATCCGCGTCGTAAGCCGGGGGCAGGAGGACGCAGTAGGGAACGGGACGGCCAAGGACCTTGCTGGGAACCGAGCGGCACTCGGCGCGTCCGCCAGCGCGCGCAGGGGCAGCGGCCATGAAGCAGGCCAGCGAGAGCAACGCCAGCGCAAGGCCGCGGGCTCTATTCATACCGCAGCGCCTCGACCGGATTCAGACGCGCCGCGCGGGACGCCGGATAGATCCCCGCCGCCAGGCTGACAGCCACCGAGAATGCGATTGCGGCGGCGACCATCCACCAAGGCACGGCGGCGACCGCGATCGAGGGCAGTTGCCGGCGGGTCAAGTAGACGTCCGTGCCGAAATTGATAGCGCGCCCGATCAGCCAGCCGATCGTGACGCCCAGAAGGCCGCCGAGGAGGCCCATCGCGGCGGCCTCGGCGAAGAACAGCCGGCGGACGTCGCGGTCGGCGGCGCCGAGCGCCTTCAGCACGCCGATTTCGCGCCGGCGCTCGAGAATCGCCATGACGAGAGTGTTGATGATTCCCAGCGAGGCGACGATCAGGGCCAGGCTGCCGAAGATACCGAGGAGCAGATCGAAGACGGTGAAGACGAGAGCTAGGTTGCGCGTGGCGTCGAGGAGCGAAAAAGCACCGAAGCCCATCTGCTTCACGGCGTCTTCGACGGCTTTCACTTGCGGAGCGCCTTTCACGCGGACGGTCAGGTTGTCGTAGGTCCGCTTGGCGGGCGTGTCGCGGAGAAGATCTCGCAGGTCGTTTGTCTGCGCCGCGCGCAGCGTTTCCGCGACCTGCAACGGGATCAGAAGGCGTCCGCGGCCGAAGGAGCCGACGCCCGCCGCCGGTTCGGTCTCGACGATTCCCACGATGCGCAGTTTTTCCTCGCGCGGAACAATGGAAAAACCTCCGGTACCGGGATTGCCGCCGCCGGAATCCGCCGGGAGCGGTTCGCGTTCCGCATAACGCAGCACAATCTCCTGCCCCAGAAGCGCGTCGGGCTGGCTTGAAAGCTGGCGGGCAAGCTCGATTTGCAGGATCGCCTCATTGGCGGAGGGACTGGAGAAGAATGAGCCCTTCATGTCATCGAAGGAGCCGCCCTCACGAGCCGATGGCGGCACTCCGGCGACGATCGTCGGATAGGGATTACCGGCGAAACGGATTTCCGTGGGGAAACGAATCTCGGGATAGACTTCGACGACGTTAGGCAGCGCTTCGATCTGGTGGCGCGCATCTTCGTCGAGAGGGCGAGCCACCGGCGGAGGGCCCGGACTGGGCTGCTGGGGGCGCTCAAAACCGCCGAAATTCGTGAGCGGAGTGACGATGACGGCATCAAAGAGGCCGGATTTCGCGAGGCGATCGTTCGCCAGATTCTGCAATCCGACGCCGAGAGAGAGCATGGCGACCAGCGAAGCGACTCCGACACCGATTCCGAGCGTGGTAAGGAAATTCCGGAGAAGGGCCTCGCGCAGGTTGCGGGCGGCCAGGTCCATCAGGTCGCGAGTCTTCACGCTGGGGCTCCGTCGCTCGTGATTTTGCCGTCGCCCATCATGATCATACGATGCGCGAAACGCTCGGCGCGCGGGCGCTCATGGGTGACTATAACGATCGTCATGCCGAGGGTTTCGTTGATTTCGCGCAGCAGGAGCATGATTTCGTCCCCGGTGGCGCTGTCGAGGTTACCGGTGGGCTCGTCCGCCAGAAGGATCGTTGGCCGGTTTACCAGCGCGCGGGCGAGGGCGGCCCGCTGCTGCTCGCCGCCGGAAAGCTCGCTGGGCCGGTGCGAAAGCCGGGCCGAGAGGTGCACGCGCTCGACCGCTTCGCGGACGCGGGAATCGCGCTCGGAGCGTTCCACCTCCGCCAAGCGCAGAGGCAGCTCGACGTTTTCCTCCAGGGTCATGCGCGGGAGGAGATTGAACGCCTGGAAGACGATGCCGATGGTGTGACTGCGATGTTTCGCCAGCTCATCGGAACTCATCTCCGCCAGATTGCGCCCGTGGGCGAATATGGCCCCCGAGCTCGGCCGGTCGAGGCCGGCCATCAGGTTCAACAAAGTGGATTTGCCGGAGCCTGAGCTGCCGAGGAGGGCCACGAAGTCAGCGGGCACGATGCTGAGGGTCACGTCATCCACGGCGCGAACCAGCGTGGATCCCATCTGGTAATGGCGCACAAGATGGTCCGTTCGGATGGCGGCGGTATCACTTGTTGGGGTGTTTGCCGGGGCGCCGTTATTGGCTGCTGTCATTTCCATGGTCTATGTTACTACGCGCGGGGGCGGTCCGATGTTGCTGCGAGATACTACACGATGCCTGAATCCGATTCGGCGTTGCCGTTGGACCTTCAGCTATAATCGCGAGTCGACGGAAGAAACAGGCAGATCGGCCAAGCCTGGGACACCGAGCCACGAGCGTCTTGCGGCCCGGCGGAATGGAGAGCGATGGCGATTCTCGTGACGGGCGGCGCAGGCTACATCGGCGGCGTGACCGTGGAATGCCTGCGGGCAAAGGGCGAAGAGGTAGTCGTGCTGGACGATCTGGCGCGAGGGCACCGTTCTTCGCTGGAGAAGTCGATTCCGTTTTATCGAGGCTCCGTCGGGGACCGCGCGCTGGTGGCGCGCATCGCCACAGAGCACAAGATTGACGCGTGCATCCACTTTGCCGCGCTCGCGTATGTGGGCGAGTCGGTGGCGGAGCCGCGGATGTACTTCGAGAATAACGTTGAGCAGGGCGTTGCATTCTTAGGGGCGTTGGTTGCCGCGGGCGTCCGGCATGTGGTGTTTTCATCGACCTGCGCCACTTACGGCGAGCCGGAAAAAATCCCGATTTCCGAGACGACGCCGCAATGGCCCAAGAATCCATACGGCTGGTCGAAACTCGTGATGGAGCGCCTGCTCGATTCGTACGATTATGCGTACGGGCTGAAGTTCGTGGCGCTGCGCTACTTCAACGCAGCCGGCGCGACGGAGCGCCGAGGCGAGTTCCATGAGCCGGAGTCGCATCTGGTGCCGAATGTACTCGCGGCAGCGGCGGGCGAAAAGGCAGAGGTCGCGGTGTTCGGAAACAACTATCCGACCCCGGATGGAACGTGCATCCGCGACTACGTGCACGTGTCCGATCTGGCGGAGGCACACATCTGCGCGCTCGATTATCTGCGACAGGGAGGGAAATCCGACTTCATCAATCTGGGCACGGGACATGGCTACTCGGTGCTGGAGGTGATCGAATGCGCCCGGAAAGTCACAGGGCGTCCGATTCCGATGCGCATCGAGGGACCGCGACCGGGAGACCCCGCGAGCCTGGTTGCCGATGCGTCGAAGGGGCAAAAAGTCCTCGGATGGAAGGCGGTGAGGTCCGACCTGTCCTCGATCTTGCGCTCGCAGTGGGAATGGCGGCAAAGGCATCCGCGCGGCTATACAGGCTGAAAGAGAAGCCCCGGCGCGCTGGCCGGGGACTTCTCACTTTTGCCAATGGGCTGCTGATTACGGGTGAGTAGTCCGGCCGTTGTGCTTCTTGTTGTAGATGTTCGCCGAGGCGTTGTTCTGGCGATGGTTCAGGGCCGCCTTGTCGCCGCTGGTGAGCGTGCCACCGTTCGCGCGACGCATCGCAGCATCCTCGCGGTTGATGCTCTGTTGCTGTCCCTCGAGGCGCGCGGTCTCGCCGGCAGTCAGCTGGCCGCTCTTGACCCCCTGCGCGATGCGATCCTGCTGATTCTCTCGGCGCTGGCCGACTTCATTGTTGCCGTAGTGGGCGACGTTCGCGTTGTGCTTGTCGTCGTAGATCCGGTTCGACAGGTGATTCTGCTGGTTATTCAGCGCGACGCGGTCGGCAGCGGTCAGATGGCCGTCGTCTTCCGAGCGCATCGTGTGCTCTTCTGTGTTGAGGGCTGCTTCCTTTGTTTCGAGGTTCTTGGTTTCGCCGGCAGTGAGCTGTCCGCTATCGATGCCCTGGGCGATGCGGTCCTGCTGGTTGTCCTTGCGCTGTGCGATGGACGGGTCCGGTGCGGTGGCCGTGGTCGATTGCTGCGCGAATGCCGAAGGCATACACAGAGCGATGAGGGCCGCACCACTCAAAATAAGTGTTCTCGTCTTCATGATGACCTTCCTCCGTTAGAATGAATTCTCATTTTAAGTGTCGGCCTCCGAGTGCTCTGAGGAGGCCGTACGACTGATGAAACACCGGCCCTAGCGAAAAGTTGCGACGCGCGGGAGAGCCGTTCTAACCAAACGTGTCGCTTACAGAATGCCCGGACGGGCTCGGGACGGCGCAGAAACGAAGGATGGAAGCACGTACTTAATACATAAGGGAAGTATTCGGCCGTGTTCCGGATTTGCTCGACTGGCTGACGATACGATTTTTGACCGCCAACGTCCCTGTGTATAATGCCCTAGGTTTGGGACTAGATAGCAATTGCCGATACGACAGATAAAAATATAGATTGCCGAAGAGGTAGCGCGAACGCTCATAGTGTGGGTGGGGGCGTCCGTCTGCCGGGGGAGACGCACCTCGTGCGAAAACAGTTAATCCAGCGATTCGCGGTTGTTCTTTTTTTGCTGTTTTGTCTGGCGCCGGTCACCCTGTTTGCGCGGGTTTCCGGCAGCGCAGCGCCATCGACTGCCGCTGCAATGCTCGTAGCTCCAGAGATTGATATGGACCGGCTGACGGCGGTGGAGAAAACGGCCGCAGATGCCAAGAGCTCCGCTGACAATTCTTGGATGCTCGCCAGTTCGGCGCTTGTGCTGCTGATGACGGGACCGGGGCTGGCACTTTTCTATGGCGGCCTGGTGCGCAAGAAAAACGTGCTGGGTACCATGATGCAGAGTTTCGCCATGATGGCCGTGATCACCGTAATCTGGGCGATCGTGGGCTACAGCCTGGCTTTCGGGCCTGGGAACAGCTTCATCGGCGGCCTCCATAACATGTTTTTGAGCGGCGTGGGCACGCAACCAGACGCCACCTATTCGGCCACGATTCCGGCGCAGACTTACATGGTTTTCCAGCTGATGTTTGCCATCGTTACGCCGGCGCTGATCACGGGAGCGTTCGCGGAGCGCATGAAGTTCAGCGCGATGCTGCTGTTCCTGACGCTCTGGTCGCTGTTTGTGTACGACCCGATGGCCCACATGGTCTGGGGCAAGGGCGGATTCTTGAACGCGTCGCTGGGCGGGCGATTCCCGATGCTCGACTTTGCGGGCGGCACGGTGGTTCACATCACATCGGGGGTATCGGCGCTTGTCACCGCGCTCTATCTCGGGAAGCGACTCGGGTATCCGAGGGAGACGATGCCGCCGCACAGCGTGGTCATCAGCTTCATCGGAGCGTGCTTGCTGTGGGTCGGGTGGTTCGGCTTCAACGCGGGCAGCGCGCTATCGGCCGGCGGTTTGGCGACGAGCGCGTTCGTGGCCACGCATTTCGGGGCGGCGGCGGCCGTGGTCGGATGGAGCGGGGCGGAATGGATGCGGAGGGGAAAGCCGAGTGCGCTCGGAGCGATTTCAGGTGCGGTCGCCGGCCTTGTGGCAATCACGCCGGCATCCGGATTCGTAAGTCCGATGTCGGCCCTGATCATAGGCCTAATTGCAGGCGCCTTTTGCTTCTGGATGACGTCGGCGTTTAAATCGCGGTTCGGCTACGACGATTCACTGGACGCATTCGGAGTGCACGGGGCGGGAGGCACGGTCGGCGCGCTGCTGACCGGCGTATTCGCTTCGAGCCTGATCAATCCAATTTTCAAGGATGCAAACGGCAACACGCTACCTTCGGGTGCAATTCAAGGCAACTTGCACCAGATCCTGAATCAGCTTGTGGGCGTAGCGATCGCGTGGGTGGTGGCGATCGCGGGCACGCTGATCATTCTCAAGATCGTCGATTTGGCGATTGGCTTGCGCGTGGCGCAGGAGGAGGAGGTGCAAGGTCTCGATCTGACTCAGCACGGCGAAGAGGGCTATCTCTGGGAGACATCTACCTAGCCAGCGCATGGATTTGGGCGTAGTCTCTTTTGGGCTTGGTGACAAAATCAGGGAGGCTGAGGCACGATGACAAAGATCGAAGCGATAATCCAAACGTCGAAGCTGGATCCGGTGAAAGACGCGCTTCATGAAATTGGCGTCGAGGGCATGACCGTGCTTGAAGCCCGCGGACACGGCCGGCAGAAGGGCCACACGGAGTTCTACCGCGGACGCGAATACACCGTCGATCTCATCCCCAAGATCAAGCTCGAGATGGTCCTGGCGGATGAGATGGTGGAAAAGGCCGTTCAGGCGATCGCAACAGCGGCGCGCACCGGGAAAATCGGCGATGGGAAGATCTTCTTGTCGAAGGTCGACGACGCCATCCGGATTCGCAATGACGAGCGCGGCGACAGCGCGCTTTGATATGTATGAGGAAGCCGCGACGCACGGGAAATTCGCGATGAACACCACCGGGCAAGGCGCCGCGCAGGATCAGAACCGAAACCGATACGTATGTCCACGAAACCCAAACTCGGAAGCGAACTGCGCGATCTATACGTCGAAGGATCGGCGCGCCTGCAAGAGGGATTCTCCACGAAGGGTGACGGCCTCGCCGCCATCCACGGCCGCACTGCGCTGGTCGAGTCGATCGCACTCCGCCTCTGGACGGAAGTGATCTCGCCGGACCCTGAAGGCCCTCGCAATTTTGCGCTGCTTGCACTCGGCGGATTCGGCCGCCGCTGGCTCTTCCCTCATTCCGATATCGATATTTTGTTTCTTCATTCCGGCGGAGGGACCGAACACGAGCTCAATGACCGCATCCGGAGTTTCTCGCAGGAGATTTGGGATCTGCGGCTGAAGCTCAGTCCGGCCACGCGGACGCTGGCCGAATGCGAGAAGTTCGATCCGAACAACGCGGAATTTGCGATTTCGCTGCTCGATTGCCGTTATCTTGCTGGCGACCGGAGCCTTTTCGAGCGGCTGCACGACCATGCGATTCCGAAACTCGTGTCGCGCGAATCGCGATCAATCGTCCAGCGGCTGACAGACCTGACGCGGGCCCGATACAACAAGTTCGGGAACACGGTTTTTCATCTTGAGCCGAACGTGAAGGACGGCCCCGGCGGGCTGCGGGATCACAACCTCGCACACTGGCTTGCGCTGATCGCGGCGATGGAGGAGAAGAGTGGCTGGCCCGATGAAGCGGAACTGCTGCCTCCGTGGCTCCGCCGGAAGTTCGACGCCGCTCTCGAATTTCTGCTCTCGGTCCGCTGCTTTCTTCATTTCCGGCACGGGCGAGACGATAACACACTCGCGTGGGCCGCACAGGACGAAGCCGCCGCCCGGAAGATCGGCGCGCCGGGCGCCGATGCGCTCAGCGCATCGGATTGGATGCGAATCTACTTCGGGCACGCGCGGTTGATTCACCGGGTGGCGGCGCAGCTTCTCGAGGAGTTTCCCGCGGCGCGGCCGTCGCTCTACCGCCAGTTTCAGAATCTGCGGTCGCGGCTTTCGAACGCCGAGTTTGCCGTCGTCGATGGGAGGATTTTCCTGCAGCGAGAGGAATCGCTGCAGGATCCGGAACTCCCGCTGCGGATGTTTCGCTTCATGGCGCGGCACGGCCTGAACCTCAGCTCGGCCACTGAACACCAGATGGAGGAGATCCTGCCGACGCTCGCCGCCAAACCGCCGAAAGGCGTGGCGGCGTGGCACTATTTACAGGAGATCCTGCTTGCCCCGCACGCGGCAGAAGCGCTGCGGGTGATGCACTCGCTGGGCCTGCTCACACTACTCGTGCCGGAGTTCGGAGTGATCGATTCGCTCGTCATCCGGGACTACTCCCACCGGTTCACCGTTGACGAGCACACGTTCGTCGCCATCGAAAACCTCCACGCGCTGCGGAAGTCGCAGTCCAAGTGGGACCAGCGCTACGCGGAGTTGCTCGACGAACTCGAGCAGCCGGACCTGCTCTACCTGGCGCTGCTGCTGCACGATACGGGCAAGGGCACGAAATCGGACAACCACATTATCGCGAGCCTTGAATTTGCTGAAACCTGTCTCGCACGGCTCGATCTGGATCCACCCGACCGCGAGACGGTTCTGTTCCTGGTCGAGCGCCATCTCGACATCAGCAACGCGCTGCGGCGCGATATCTTCGACCCTGAAACGATCCGCCAGACGGCGGAGAAAATGGGGACGCCCGAGCGGCTGAAAATGCTCTGCCTGCTGACGTACGCCGACATTAAGGCAGTGAACCCGGAGGCGCTCACGCCGTGGAAGGCGGAGAACATCTGGCAGCTCTACATCGGCACGGCCAACCTCATGATGCGAAGCGCGGACGAGCGGCTGCACGTGGACCTTGATGAGGAAGTCATGACGCACCTCCGCACGCTTGCTCCCGCGGCAGGGCAGCGGCTCGAAGGGTTTCTTGATGGCTTGCCGCGCCGTTATCTGCGGACGCAGGCGGCGAGCGACGTGATCCGCCACATGGAGATGGCGAGTCATCTCGGCGACGATCCGGTGCAAATCGAGTTGACCCGGGGCCGCCACTGGTACGAGCTGATCCTCGTGACGCGCGACCGTCCGTTCCTTTTCGCCAAGATGGCCGGGGCGCTGGCGGCTTGGGGGATGAACATCGTGAAGGCGGCGGCGTTCTCGAACAGCGCCGGCGTGGTTGTGGACACTTTCTTCTTCACGGACCGGTTTCAGACGCTTGAATTGAACCTGCCCGAATGGGAGCGGTTCAAGAAAAACATTCACGACGTCCTGATCGACAAGGCCGACCTCGACCGCATGCTAAAGGACAGGCTGCGGGCCGAGAAGAATGTCGAGCCGAAAGTGAAGATCGACACGAGAATCGCAGTCGACGACACCTGTTCCGAGCACACGACGCTGATCGAAGTGATCACCCAGGACCGGCCCGGCCTCCTCTACCGGATCAGTTCGCAGTTCTCGCGCGAGAACTGCAACATCGAGATCGCGCTCATCGAGACCGAAGGGCAGATGGCGATCGACGTTTTCTACCTGACGTCCGGGGGCGGAAAATTGAAGCCCGAGCACCAAGCCCGCCTCCGTGAGGCTTTGCTCGCGGAACTCGAAAGCAAGTAAGTACAGTCCTGCCAACGTATTCGCGTCCCTGCCGCAAGTTCCAGCATCCAAGTTTTATCGGAAGCGTATTATCATTACTGACGGATTGGGGCGGAGGAAGGGACTCATGCTCGTCAAACGCGCACCGGACTTGACTTACGCGGATGTGACGCCAAAGGCTTTTTACATGGGTCGCCGGAACCTCCTGCTCGGGCTTCTGGTGACGACGGGAGCCGTAGCCGCCTGGAAGAAACTCCCCGGTCTTTTGGGGGGCCCCGGCACGGGTTCGGTGCCGGTGAAGCTGAGCGGGGTGATCAAGGGGCCGTACAACACAGACGAAAAGATCACGCCCGAGAGCACCGTGACGACATACAACAATTACTACGAATTCGGCACCGACAAGAATGATCCGTCGCAGAATGCGAAGAACTTCCAGGCGTCGCCGTGGAGCGTTTCCGTCGAGGGAGAGGTAGCCAAGCCCCGCAAGTTCACGATGGACGAAATCCTGAAGCTGGCACCCCTGGAGGAGCGCATCTACCGGCACCGCTGCGTCGAAGCGTGGTCCATTGTTGTGCCGTGGATCGGGTATTCGTTCAATACCATCGCCAAGCTGGTCCAGCCGACTCCCAAGGCGAGATACGTTGCGTTCGAGAGCTACTACGACCCGCGGCAGATGCCATGGGGGTCGGGCTCCGGAATCCAGTTGCCCTACGTCGAAGGCCTGCGGCTTGACGAGGCCATGAATCCCCTGGCGCTGCTCTGTGTGGGAATGTACGGCGAGACGCTGCCCAATCAGGACGGCGCGCCGGTGCGGATGGTCATTCCTTGGAAGTACGGGTTCAAGAGCATCAAGTCACTCGTGAAGATTCGATTCGTCAAGGACCAGCCGCCGACTACGTGGAACCTCTACGCGTCTAATGAGTACGGCTTCTATTCCAATGTGAATCCCAACGTCGATCATCCGCGCTGGAGCCAGGCCAAAGAGCGGCGTCTCGGGGAATTCTTCAAGCGACCCACGCTGATGTTCAACGGCTACAGCGACCAGGTGGCGAGTCTCTACGCCGGCATGGACTTGCGGAAGAATTTCTAAGGGCTGCGCCGTGAACAAGATTCTGACGAGCAAATGGACGAAGGTTGTGGTCTTCCTGCTGTGTCTCGTGCCGCTGGGGTTGCTGGTTTGGCGCATTGTTCATGCGGTGTTTCAGGGTTTGCCGTTTGATACCTACCTCACGGGAAATCCCATCGAGTTCATCACGCACCGGACGGGCGATTGGACGCTTCGGTTCCTGGTGATAACCCTGGCGATCACGCCGCTTCGGAAAATTCTGCGCATGCCGCAGCTGATTCGCTTCCGGCGGATGCTTGGGCTGTTCGCTTTTTTCTATGGCTGCCTCCATTTCGGAACCTGGATCGGTCTGGACAAGTTCTTTGACTGGGCAGACATGTGGAAGGACGTGCACAAGCGACCGTTTATCACCCTCGGGTTCATCGGTTTCGTCCTGCTGGTTCCGCTCGCGCTCACGTCCACTGCCGGCTGGATTCGCCGTCTTGGCGGCAAACGGTGGCAGCTTCTCCACCGCGCGATCTACGTGACGGCCGTGCTGGGCGTGATTCACTACTACTGGCTTGTGAAATCCGACGTTCGGAAGCCGGTCGCATATGGTTTTCTCGTGGGAATACTTCTGGCATGGAGATTCGCTGCATGGGTGGTTGAGCGCCGCAAGCGGCCGGCCGCGAGCGCGGTGAGGCGGCCGGAACGCACCAGTCCCGAATCCGCCTAGGATCAATCGCATCGTATATACTGGAAATCCAAGAAAAGTAAGCGCTAACGTTGTTACGTTTGCGCAGTCAGACCTCGGAGCATGTCCTTCAAACCAAGGCTGGATTCGGGAATTGTTCTTGCCATTATTGTACTGGCGGTTTTTGTGGCCGCGCTCGGTTTAAGCTCCTGTGGCGGTTCGGGCTCGACCTCGACCAACCCGGACCCGGCACCCGCACCGCCTTTTTCGCCGGGAAACGTTGCTGTCCTCACCTACCACAATGACAATGCGCGCACGGGCCAGAATCTGAACGAGACGATCCTTACGGCGTCGAGCGTCAATTCTTCCAACTTTGGCAAAATTGGGACGCTTCCAGTCATCGGACTCGTGGACGCCGAGCCTTTGTATGTCCCGAATCTGATCATCAATGGCGCGCCCCATAACGTCGTGTTCGTCGCCACCGAACACGATCTGGTCTATGCATTCGACGCGGACACTTTCGTGCAGCTCTGGCAGGCTTCCGTGACGGCAGGGGAGAGCCCGAGCGACAAGAGGAATTGCGACCAGGTCACACCTGAGATTGGAGTCACATCCACGCCCGTGATCGATCTGAGCGCGGGCCCCAACGGTACGATCTTCCTGGTCGCCATGTCGAAGGATTCCGGCGGGCATTATCACCAACGACTGCACGCACTCGATCTGGTTACTCACGCGGAACTCGACGGTGGGCCGAGAGAAATCCAGGCCACGTATCCCAATCTGCGCGGACAAACGACGTTCGATCCGGGCGAATACGAGGAGCGCAGCGGCCTGTTGCTCTTGAATGGCGTGATCTATCTGAGCTGGACCTCGCATTGCGACGTGGGGAACTACACGGGCTGGGTTATGGGCTACCGCGAATCGACGTTGCAGCAGACGAGCGTGCTCAACGTCACTCCCAATGGCAGCGGCGGCGCAATCTGGATGGCGGGCGCCGGACTCGCCGCGGATTCAGCCGGGAACATCTACTTCCTCGATGCGAACGGCACGTTTGATACTCCGGTGAACTCGAGTGGTCTTCCGCCGAACGGAGACTACGGCAACGCTTTTATCAAGCTCGCCAGGGCAAGCAACAACCTTGCGGTGGCCGATTACTTTGCGCCGCACGACACGGTTGCGAATTCGGCCGCCGACAGAGATCTTGGATCGGGAGGCGCCCTGGTGCTGCCTGATCTGAAAGACAAATCCGGCGCCACCCGGCATCTGGCGGTCGGCGCCGGGAAGGTTAACATCGGCGGGCAGACTTTCATCTTCGTTGTGAATCGCGATTCGATGGGGAAGTTCAGTGCGAGCAACGATCATGCGATCTATCAGGAGACCGCCGCGGGGCTGGAGGGAGGCACTGGGGTCTACGCGATGCCGGCATATTTCAGCAATACGGTTTATTACGGCGCGGTGGACGATAATCTGAAGGCATTCTCGATCTTGAATGCCAGGCTTGTGACTCCGGCTGCGTCAGAGAGCGGCACATCATTCGGTTATCCGGGAGCGACACCCAGCATTTCAGCGAATGGAACTTCGAGCGGAATCGTCTGGGCCGTTGAGGCCGCAAGGACGGGCGTACTCCACGCGTACGATGCAACGAACTTGGCTAATGAACTCTACAACAGCAATCAGGCCGGCACGCGCGATCAGTTTCCGAACAACAAGTTCATCACGCCCATAATTGCGAATGGGAAGGTCTATGTCGGCACGTCGAATGCCGTGGTCGCCTTCGGCTTGCTCAATAAATCGGCCAGTTTCTCGGCAGGCCACCTCTAATTCGCCGGCCTCATTCCGCATCGGCTGGCCCGCATCTCGCCCGGAACGCGCGTGAGCGATGGGCTCACTCATCGTCCGGATGGATGCCGAGACGGTCGTTTTCCTCGCCTGCCTCAAGCGGGCGAATGCAAAGTTCGGTGCTGCTGAGGCTGCATTGGTAGACTTGATAAACAGGCAGGTCCTCCGGTTGGACCGTGTACTCGCCACTCTCCGTGTCCACGGCGTCCTCATACGTGGTCAGGACGTACGGATTGCCCGGGATGGCACGCACGTGGAACACATTCGAGCTTGGCTCGTAATTGCCGTAGCTGAAACAGTGACCCACGCAGGCGCGATCGATCATGTGCTGGATCAGAATGCGCGAATCGGGCGGGGCCTTGATCGTCGCCATTACCCGCTGGTTCGCCGGGAGGGTGCGGACGAGCCGCTCGGCTTGCGCTTCCATTTTGTTCACGGTTCCGGTGTCCCGATACAAAAACGCGAAGAAAACGGCAGCGACGGCAGCCGATCCGGCAAGGTGCCATTTGCTCGGGCGCATTGCGCCGAGCATGCAGCAGACGAGAACGAGAGAAACCGAGGTCAGTCGTTCGGTCAGCAAGGCAATCGGGGCCGTGTGCTGAGAAAAGTGGATGCCGCGCGGCAAAAGGGGTACGGCCAGCACCGCAAGGATATAGAGTTGCAGCGGAATGCCGTAGGATTGCGCGAGACCGCGTTCGCGCCGTCGCCGCAGCAGGTCGATTGCGAGCGCAACGGCTGCAAATACGAGCAGCGCCACGGCCGGAATCCAGTAGCGGTTCCCGAAAAGAATCAGCTGGTCGGTGCCGTTGAACCAGAAAAGCGAATGCGGCGCGGCTTCGACCTCGAAATGCCGCTGGAAATAGTAGTGCTCGGCGAATAGCACCGCGACAGCTGCACCGAACATCAGGAACTGCCAGCGTCGCGGCAGGATGCTCGCGGTTCCTACGTAGATTGACGCGCTGACCAACCAGACCAATCCCACGGGGTGCGCGAGCAAGACGAGCGGCGCGATCGCAACCGCCACCATCCGCTCCCAAGCCGTGCCTCTCCAGAAGATCGCCAGACTGAAGAACGACAACCCGATCGCCAGGTAGTAGTCGAAAAACCCCATATGGAAAGTGTAGCCGTACGTTGCCAGCGCGATGCAAGGCACCAGATACCACGGCGCGCGTTGCGTCGCCGCACAAACGAGCGCGAAAATTCCCCAGAAAAAAACCAGGACAGCGATGCAGACCGCAATTGTTTCGCTTGCGTACCATCCGAAGACCGCGCCGAACCCACTCAAGAGAAAATCGAAGAGCACGTTGGTCCACTGGCGCGCAAGCCACAGGCCGGGCGCCTGCCCATGTCGGACCAGTTGGGCGAGCCAGGCGTTGTAGACGTGGCTTCCGAGGTCGCCCGCTACGATGCGGCGGTGCCAGAAGCAAGGAACCAGGATGAGCGCCGAGACCGCGAACAATCGTCGCCAATGCTCACGCAAAAATCCAACGGCGTCGGCGAGCACCGGCAATTTTCCCGTGGGTCCGTCGAGAGTTTTCCGGTCGGATGTCAGCGTCAATGTCCGCATTCCGCGAGCTCATTGGCCCGCGAACAACATATCATGACGGTCCCTGTGCCTAGCGGTGAGGGGGGAGGGGCGGGTGAGGGACGCCCGCGGCCGGGCGCTTGCGTTCCGAGGGGTCCCAATCTTCCGGTGGAAAGGCGATACGCCAGAACAGAGGCGACGGCTCAACAAACTCGACGCCCACTTCAGTCTTTCCGTTTTCCTTCTGTCCGACGAAAGTCACCGTGCAGGGCATCTCTTCGGTCGTCTTAGGATTGATCAGAGAAATCCGCTGTGTTCGCGTCACTTTCGCCGCCAGACGGATCATGCCGCCGTGGGCGTTGACCGAGACGGTAGCGGTTTCTTCCTCGAAGCTTTGCCCGCCGACCTTGCCGCGGATGAGGACCCGCATCGTAATGTTGACTCGCTGCGAGCGACGGCGATCGGCGCCATCGGCGGCGGCGCCCGGAATCGATGCTTTCATGTCGGACATCGGAATCTCCCCCTTCCCTGGCCGATCGTGCGTGACGCTTCCGGACCGCGAAATCGCTGCCGGAAGCGGGCGCAAGCAGGCTGAACAGAAAGTGTAACCGCAGTTGGACCGAAGGTGTCCAGGGTTGTTCCGTACTGGCTACAAAGTGGATAAGAGGGGGAAAACAGGGAGAAAACGTGCGGCTCTAGGCGTCCGGATCCGGTTTCGGCGCGTAGGGATATTTCAACGGCTTGGGCGCATGGCCCACGCGGTACTCGTCCAACTCTGCGTCGCTCAGGCGAAAGTGAGTTTGGGGCGGATGGTTTTCAGACGCAGCGAGTTCGCGATGCAGCTTGTGAGAGCAGACGTCCGGCGCGTCCTGATATCGCACGCGGTGGGAGTCGAAGGCTTCGTTGGGAATCGTGAGTGTATATTCGCGCGGTTCGGTGGCCACTTCTCGGACGGTAAAGGTGTACTCGCGGACTAGCGTTTTTGACTGGAACCCGACGAACTGGACGATGATCTTATCGCTAATCTTATCGCTCATGGAGTGTCTGGGATCACTTCACCCGCAACAGCAAACCCAACTGTCGAAAAAAAAGGCGGGCCGGCAATTTTGCCGGCCCGCCCTTCATTGACTAGAGGCTGGTGACGTTCGCAGCCTGCAGGCCCTTGGGGCCGCGGGTGACTTCGAATTCAACCGCCTGGCCTTCGTTCAGCGACTTGTAACCCTCCGCCTGGATGGCGGAGAAATGGACGAAAACGTCCTCGCCGGACTGGCGCTGGATGAACCCGAATCCCTTGCTGGCATTGAACCACTTCACTGTTCCTTGTTCTTTCACGTATTTACTCACTTTTCTTTTAAGCTGTTTGTGCTGCTCGACCGCCTCCAGCCGTAAAACAAAAAAGGCCGCAAGTGTGAACTTGCAGCCCCTTCAATCGAATCTAAAGGTGTTACAAGAGCAACAAACGCACGACAAATATAACATGATTCCGGCACTAGACCTAAAGAAATCTTTGCGTGGAATAAAGCCCTGGAAGCCAAATGCGCGTCGCTGCGCCAGAACGAAGCCACAGAAACGACAGACGACACATCGGCGATTTCGGTACAATTGACAGAAGTAAGCCAACCAGGAAGACCGCGGAATGGAAGCCGAACGAGAAAAGTTGCGGGCGGCGCGGCGGCTGGTGATCAAGGTCGGAACGGCCACGGTCACGGGAGCCGAAGGCGAACTCTGCGTGGAGCGTGTCGAGCCCATCGTGCGTTCGATCGCTGGTTTCATGAAGACCGGCCGCCAAGTCGTGCTGGTCTCATCCGGTGCCGTAGGCCTCGGGCGAGGCTGGCTGGGGCTGCATCGCTCGCGGTTGGACGACCTGGTTACAAAACAGGCGTGCGCCGCCGTGGGCCAAGGCCTCCTGATGGACGCTTACAAGAGCCTCTTTTCCAGGTGGGACATCAAGATCGCCCAAGTGCTACTGACCGAAGAGGACTTCACAAACTGGCATCGGTATTCGAATCTGCGGCAGACGATGGAGAAGCTGATGGGCTTTGGGGTTCTGCCCATCGTCAACGAAAACGACACCGTTTCGACGGCCGAACTCGAGCCGCTCGCGGCTGGCTCGCGCACCGCCGCGTTCAGCGACAACGACCGGTTGGCCGCGCTGGTGATGAGCGGCCTCGAAGGCGACGCTCTGGTGCTTCTGACCAACGTGGATGGTTTGCTGCGCCAGGAGTCAGTTAACGGCGGCGGCGCGGCGGTTATTCCGCGAGTCGAAGAGATGACGCCGGAACTGAAGGCTCTCGGCGCAGGGCCTTCGGCGAGCGGGCGCGGCGGCATGCGCACGAAGCTCGAGGCCGCCGAGATCGCTATGAATTGCGGTGGCATCGCTGTGATCGCCAACGGCAGCCACCCGGACACGCTCGACCGCATTTTTGCCGGAGACGGAGTGGGCACGGCCTTCCTGCCGGCGCGGAGAATGCGCGGCAAACGGCGTTGGATCGCGTATGCGGCGGATGTCCGGGGACGCGTGGTGGTCGATGCGGGCGCCCATCGGGCCATCACGCAGGGGAAGGCAAGTCTGCTCGCGTCGGGGATCATTCGAGTCGAGAGCCACTTCGCGCCGATGGACGTGGTGAGCATTGTCGATTCGGCGGGCCGCGAATTTGCGCGCGGCATCGCGAACTGTGCGAGCGAAGAAGCGGAAAAATCCGCAGGTAAGAAAGGCGGGCGCGGCCGGGATGCGGCGCCGGTCCTTGTCACACGGGATAATATTGTGTTATTGCAAAAATCATGAGCGAGCAAACCGCAACCCAACTTGAGGCCAGCGCCACATCGGTCGCCTCGATCGCCCGGCGGGCGAGGGCGGCATCGCGGCATCTCGCGAAGCTCTCCGCCGAGGCCCGCAGCGAAGTGCTGCTGGCCGCCGCGCAGGCCATCGAGCAAAATGGCCGCCGGATTCTCGAAGCGAATGCAGCCGACTGCCGTGCCGCCGAGCCTGCGGTCGCGGCGGGCAAGATGTCGTCCGCAATGTTTGCGCGCCTTCGCGTTAAGGAATCGGGGATCGCGCAGATGGCGACACAGGTGCGCGAGGTGGCTCGCCTCGAGGACCCGCTTGGCCGGCGCCTTGCTGCCACCGAACTCGACGAAGGCCTCGTTCTCTACAAGGAATCGTGCCCGTTGGGCGTCATTGGCGTAGTTTTCGAATCGCGTCCGGACGTCGTCCCGCAGCTCGCGTCGCTGGCTTTGAAATCAGGCAATGCCGTCATCCTGAAGGGCGGTTCGGAAGCGGCGCAAACCAACGAGACGCTCGTGTCCATCTGGCGCGAATGCCTTGGGCGATTTCCATCGGTTCCCGCGGATTCCATTAGCTTGCTTCAGACTCGTGCGGATGTGTTGGAGCTTTTAGCGCAAGACCAGGATGTGGACTTGATCATCCCACGCGGATCGTACGAGTTGGTTCGATTCATCATGGAGCACAGCCGCATTCCGGTGCTCGGGCACGGCGAAGGAATCTGTCACGTCTATGTGGACCGCGCCGCCGACATCAAGAAGGCGATCGACATCACGTACGACGCGAAAGTGCAGTATCCCGCCGTCTGCAACGCCGTGGAGACTCTGTTGGTTCACGAGGCCATCGCGGAAGGGTTCCTCCCGCAGGCCGTCGCCAAGCTACAGGAGGCGGGAGTCGAGATTCGCGGTTGTACCAAGACCTTGGCGCTTGTGCCGGATAAGAGCATCGTGCCCGCCACCGAGCAGGACTGGCGGACCGAGTACGGCGACCTGATTCTCTCGATCAAAATTGTCGCTGATCTCGACGCAGCGATTGACCACATCAACCACTACGGCTCTCATCACACGGACGCGATTGTGACGGAGGATCCCGAAGCCGCGAAGAAATTCATGAATGAAGTCGACTCAGCGGGCGTCTTCCAGAATGCCTCGACGCGCTTTGCGGATGGCTTCCGTTATGGATTCGGCGCGGAGGTGGGCATCAGCACGAACAAGCTGCACGCGCGCGGCCCGATGGGCCTCGAAGGCCTCACGACCTATAAGTACAAGCTTTACGGCGCCGGCCACACGGTCGCGCCTTACGCCAATGGCGAGAAACGCTTTACGCATCGCCGGCTGACATAACGCTTCCCGTTTTCCGTCTCCAAAGCACGCCCTCCCACGCGAGCAGTGCCAGGAATGCGATTGCGGAAACCACGCCGCCCGCCCTCCGATCCCATGTTCGCCGGAAGTCGATTTCGACGCGATGTGTGCCTGGCGGCAGGGGCAGAAGCACTTGTGCAGTCATGGGTTGCGAATCGACGTGGGCTGCCTTCCCATCCACCCGCACTCGCCACGCAGGATAGCCGAGCAGCCGCGGCGCGAGCGTGACAGGTGCGGAGACCCGCGCCGCAAAAGCCTTCCGTTCGGCGGACCAGCTTTCGATATCGACTCGGGCGTCAGCAAGGGGAACGATCGCGCCGGAATCGGAATCGACCTGCTCGACCGGTGCGGCGGGAGTGGCGGATGCGCCGTCCGCGCGCGTAGTCGGGTCAGGATTGCCGGGCAACTCAGACCGGTCGCAGCCATTGGGCATGTATTCGTCGGTGCCTTCGTAGCCTTGCATGGAGCGAATCGCATCTGTCAGAACGGGGGCGCCATGGGTGTCCCACCAGGCATTTCGAGCCATTGCAACGCCGGAGGCGCCAATGCCCGCGACGAGGATGGCGAAGACGAGCCAGGATGCGCCGCGTCTCTGCCGAACGAACAGCGCAGTTGCAACGAAAAACGCGAATGCCAGATCGAGGACGTCGAGCCACCGCCAAGGGAATTGTACGAATTGCAGTTTCGGCAGGCTCCGCCACAAAACGGCCGTCAGCGGAAACATCAGGAGCGCGGATGCCGCCGCGAGCCCGACCAGAATCCACCAGACCTCGCGGAGTTCCCGCCGCCTTCTTGCACTGAGAGCCACAGCGACTGCGGTGATACACATCAAACCGATTGCCACGGCGGAAACTTTCCAATTGAATGCGACGAAATCGGGATCGTTGGCATGTGCGAAAAGGAAATTCTGCGAGGGATGCAGCTCGTCCGACGCGATGAGGCCGATCTGCACCCAGCGCTGCTCCCATGCAGCGGGCAAGATGTAGAAGGCCGCGAGACCGAATCCTAGGATCATGCCCGCCGCGCAAGCGAGGGCGGATCGAATGCTGCCGCGCAAGATGCACGCAGCCACGATGATCAGAGCGAGCGAATACGTCGCTATGACGCCCGCGGGCGCATTTGTAAGCCAGATTGCGGCAAAGACAACCGCAAGAGCAGGGACGCCGCGCCATCCGTTCTGCACGGCGCGCAGCGCGGCCCACACAAGGAGCGGGAACAGTGCCGCGGCCATCAACTCCGCAAAGTCACTGCGGTAATAGACGATCACCAGATGATACGGGTTGACCGCGTACAGAACGGCTGCCACGGCCGCCTGCGGGCCGGCGAGCCACGTGCGCGCGAGTTTCCACATCGCCATTCCCGCGGCGATCAGGGTGAGCCAGATGAGGGTCGCCGGGACCATCCTCCAGGGCAACATAGACCCAAGCGCCGCTCCGCTGATCCACGATGCCGGAGGATAAAACACAAATCGCGGCTCGCCGAATCCCCAATTCGCCCACTCCGCCCATCGCGGATAGAAGATTCCTTCGCGCCACTGGCCGGCCACGTCCATCCACGACGCGAGGTGGAACAGGAAGTCGTGGCCCGAGGCATCGCCGCGAAACGGCATAGGCGAGACCACGGCCGTCGCCGCCAGTGCAACGAAAAGCAGCGCGCGACGCCGCCAGGACGCCGCGTCCGAGACCGCCGGTTGCGTTGCTTCTCTTTTGGGCTGGGTCAGAATCAGATTTCGTCCCCGAATCTCCGGTCGATCGAGAATACAGAAAATCCGTGCGCCTTGCCACGCACCGCTTGAACCGCTAGAGTTCCTTGGGCCGCTTCGAGGCCCGGCAGGACGACCAGATGACCAAAGAAGAACAGAGACTGCAAGCCAGCGTGGAGCGGGAGGTTCACTGGAAGCGATGGGGTCCCTATCTTTCCGAGAGGCAGTGGGGGACCGTCCGGGAGGACTACAGCGCCGGCGGGGACGCCTGGCACTACTTTCCGCACGACCATGCCCGCTCGCGCGCCTATCGTTGGGGCGAGGACGGCATCGGCGGAATCTGCGACCGCCACCAGCATATCTGCTTTGCCTTGGCGCTCTGGAATGAGAAGGATCCCATCCTCAAGGAACGCCTTTTCGGTCTCACCAGCACCGAAGGGAATCACGGCGAGGATGTGAAGGAATACTACTACTACCTCGATGCCACGCCGACGAGCTCCTACTTGAAGTTCCTTTACAAATATCCGCAGGCGGCATTCCCGTACGACGAGCTCGTCGCCGAAAACCGGAGGCGGACGCGGCACGATCCCGAGTTTGAACTGATCGACACGGGCGTTTTTCGCGAGAGCCGCTACTTCGACGTATTCGTCGAGTACGCGAAAGCGTCCGCCGAGGACATCCTGATTCGCATCACCGCCTGGAATCGCGGCCCGGACTCGGCGTGGTTACACCTGCTTCCCACGCTGTGGTTTCGCAACCGCTGGAGCTGGGGCGATCCGTACGACATGCCGCAGGCCGTGCGCGCCGACGGCCCCGCGGGCAACGCGCTCATGGAACTGAGCGATTATCACTACGGCAAGCGATGGCTGTTCGCCGAAGGTGAGCCGGAGTTGCTCTTTACAAATAACGAGACGAATACTGAAAGGCTTTACGAACAGAAGAATCGCACACCCTACGTAAAGGACGCCTTCCACCGCTACGTGGTCGGCGGAGAAAGGGCCGCGGTAAACCCGGCGATGAGGGGGACAAAGGCTGCCGCGCACTACGCATCCGAGATTCCGGCGGGGAAGGCCTGGACACTTCGCCTGCGCCTGATGGATCGCGACCCTGCAGACTCCTCGGAACCCTCTGGGCAATTTTTCGGCCCGGAGTTCGACGCCGCCTTTCACGAGCGCCAGAAGGACGCGGACGAGTTCTATGACGCGCGGGCGGGAGGCCCCGGGCTTAGCGAGGACGCGCTGTTGGTCCAGCGGCAGGCCTTCGCGGGGTTGCTGTGGAGCAAGCAGAGCTATCACTACGATGTCCGCCGGTGGCTGGCTGGTGATTCGACGCAGCCCGCGCCCGATCCGGGCCGGAGATTCGGCCGCAATCACGACTGGACGAACCTCTACAACTCCGACGTCATATCCATGCCGGACAAGTGGGAGTACCCGTGGTACGCCGCCTGGGACCTTGCGTTCCACTGCGTTGCGATGGCGCTGATCGATCCGCAGTTCGCGAAGGAGCAGCTCATTCTCTTCCTGCGCGAATGGTACATGCACCCCAACGGCCAGCTCCCCGCCTACGAATGGAACTTCTCGGACGTCAATCCGCCGGTGCACGCCTGGGCGGCGTGGCGCGTCTACAAGATTGAAGGCCGCGTCAACGGCAAGACGGACCGCAACTTCCTCGAGCGCGTGTTCCACAAGCTTTTGCTCAACTTCACATGGTGGGTGAATCGCAAGGACCCCGAGGGAAAGAACGTTTTTCAGGGCGGCTTTCTAGGCCTTGACAATATCGGGGTGTTCGACCGCTCGATGCCGCTTAGCGCTGGAAACATCATCGAGCAGTCCGACGGGACCAGTTGGATGGCGATGTACTGCCTGGACATGCTGGCCATGGCCATGGAATTGGCCCACGAGGACCCGGCGTACGAAGACGTCGCCAGCAAATTCTTCGAACATTTCGTCTACATTTCGCAGGCGATGAACGACATGGGGGGCGAGGGAATCGGATTGTGGAGCGAGCAGGACGGGTTCTACTACGACGTCCTTCACCTCTCCGACAACAAACACATCCCGATGAAAACGCGCTCGATGGTGGGCTTGGTTCCACTTTTTGCGGTCGGGACGTTCGAGCCCGAGGACCTTGAGAAGTTGCCATCTTTCTCCCGCCGTATGCGCTGGTTTCTCGACCATCACGCGGATGTGGCTGAGCACGTGGACATGAGCCGCCGTACGGAACGCGGCGCGCGTTTGTTGCTCACGATCGCCAATCGCAAGAAGCTCGAACGCATCTACCGGTATCTTTTAGACGAAAACGAGTTTTTGTCGCCCCATGGAGTCCGGGCGCTTTCGAAATTCCACCGGGACCACCCGTTCGTGCTGAACGTTGACGGCCGTTCTCATTCTGTCGATTACGAACCCGCGGAATCCGTCACGGATCTTTTCGGCGGAAACTCCAACTGGCGCGGCCCCGTGTGGTTCCCCATGAATTTTCTCCTCATAGAGTCGATTCAACGCGTTCACTACTATTATGGTGACGAGTTTCAGGTGGAATTTCCGACCGGCTCGGGGAAAAAGCTGACGCTCTGGGATGCCAGCAGCGAACTCTCGCGTCGGCTTTCGCGAATTTTTCTACGGCGCGAGGGAGGCCGCCCCGTGTACGGGGATGTCGCGGCATTTCAGGACGACCCGTTCTGGCGCGACCTGATTCTCTTTTACGAATATTTTCATGGAGAGACCGGCGCGGGTCTCGGCGCGAGCCATCAGACCGGATGGACCGCGCTCGTCGCAAAACTCCTCGAGCAGAGCGGCGAATAGCTCCCTCGCGCGGCGCGCGCCGCTAATTTGTCATTCCGCTGCGGCGGGCGAGGAACCTGCTTCTCTCGTTTTCCCCCGCAATCCGCGTCCGGGTTCCACAAGTTCGATCAGGACCCTCCTGTCTCGCGCGGACACGAGAAAGAAATTCACACGAGTGCCATCGGCGCCCGGACGCGTCGCGGGATAAACCGGCTCGAGGCCAAACCGTGCCCGGAGAATCTCCGTTGCACGGTCCACGTTGGTCACGTTGATTTCAACCTGTTGAATGCCTTCGCCGAATTTCTGCAGATATCGCGCGATTGCTCCGGGGCCATGCGGATCACGCGTCGTCAGGATGTCGAAGTCCGGATGCTTCGATCGCAATAATCGCAATTCGAACTCTATTGCATCTTGGTCAGGCGGAACGTCGGCGAGGGGAGGATGTCCGTTGGCCGCCCGGATTTTCTCAAAATCCTTGGGCCAGACAGCAACACCTACGACAAACGGCGTTTTCTCGGAGCTTGGCTGGCCGTTCTCGTCGACGCGGAAGGGAAGCACAAGTTCGCGGAACTCGAGATCCTTGGCCCACTCACTGGTTGCGGAAAGGCATAGAGCGGAGCCCGCCAGATGGAGTCGCGTCGCAGACGCGATTCTTTGCGACAGATCGGGATTTGCCAGATCCTGAATCCATTGTGCGATTTCGCCGGCTTCAGACATGCTCGCGAATGTCAGGGAGAGAGACGCGAGGATTGCACGGCGTTGACATTCGAGAGCGCAACATATTGCGTCTGTCCGGGACCCAACGTCACGGCCACGTCCCAGCGCGGCCGCACGTCCCCAACCTCGGCGGCAACGTCGAGCGTGCTCAGCCAGTAGTTTCCAGGCGGAAGACCGCGGAGATATCCTTGCCCGTCGAGGTTGGTTTCCGTGCGCGCGACGAGGTATTTCGACTGCGCCAGATTCAGTGCCCGGCGCCGAATCTCCGGCCCCCGCTTCGCTTCCAGCGCTTTCCACTTCGGACTCGGGTCGATTTCGGTCAGACCGAGATCGATTCCGTCAATGCTTTGAGGGTTATCTTCCATGAATTTGCGGACGGCCTCTATGTATTCCGCCGAAAGCCTCTTGTATTTCGCCGGGTCTTTCACTTTATCGGATGCCTTAAATTTTGGCTTCGGAAAGGCCGCCGACTGGTCGCCCGAATTCCTTTCCATGTACGCCTGGTAGAATTCCGGTACGCCCATGACATCTGGCACCTTGAGCTTATGAATGAAATCCTCGCCCGAAAGCGTGATCCAGTGTTGTTTCTTCATCCAGGCCTTTAGTTCCGGCGAGACTTCCAGCTTGTCGATGAAGGCGTCCATGTCGTTCTGCGGAATGGAAGCGTCCACTTCCTGGCTGATGGTCTCGAAGCTCTTGCTGAGGAGATAGAAAGGAAACCCGCGGACCGGTTCCTCAAGACCGCCTGATGGAGTGGCGCGCGCGACGAACTCGATCGAGCCTTCCTGCGCAGCCGCGCAAGGCTCAACCGCAATAAGCGCCGCAAATAGGAAAATTCCGGCCCCAAGTGAAGTCTTCATGTCGCTCATCGTAGCAGACCGCAACGCAAAGAAGCCTGCGTTGATGCGCCTGGGTCCAGTTGGTAAACCTGAGAAGGCCATAAGGGCGACCGTCCCCAAGCTGCGTGTTGGGAGAGAATCAGAGCAGCTGGAATTGGACTTCGATGATTTCCCGGACCGCAGCGGACCTGCCATCCGGACCGCGCGCTGGCGTGAGCCGCCACGTGCGCACGGCTTCCATGGCCTTTTCGTCGAGGCCAAAGCCAAGCCCCTTCGCCACGTGGACGTCCGTCACGCGCCCATCCGCGGTAACAACCGCCACGAGTTCGACAACCCCCTGGACCTTTACCTTCATGGCTTCATCGCTGTAGTCGGCTCTCGGGCAATAGAGGCAGGTGGGAACGCCGTAGCCGCCCGTTCCCGCGTTCGGATAGCCTCCGCCTGTATTCCACCCTTCGCCTGGGCCCACTCCATTGCCATTCCCGTTTCCAACGCCGTTGCCGCGCCCCTGGCCCATCGAATCGTTGTTGGTCTTGCCCAGGGGGTCGCCCCAGTTCGACATATTGACGTTCGGCAAGTTAAGGGCCGGGTTGCCGAGGACGGTTGGCGTTACGGCAATCTCCGGGTGCTCCGGCGGCTTGACCATAGGCCGCGCGATCTGGGTGTAGGAGAACTTGGGCAAGCGGCCCTTCGCTGCGGGAAGCTTGTCGTGTTGGCCGCCACCGCCGCCGGCCTTCTGCGCCGAAGGAGCGAGCTTATTCAGATAAGGTGAAATGTTACTGTCCGTTGGCACCATCTCCATGGGACTCGCCTTGGTTGTTGGCGGCGAAAGCCACGCGGGCAGCAGCAGGGGCGCGAGCACGATCAACACTATCGCGATCACGTGGACGCCGACCGAAACCGCCTGCATCCGCGAGAACTGAGGATTCTTCGACCAGATCTCCGGCACCGCAACCGGCTGGCTGGTTGTCTTGAGGGGCGGCAGTTTGGGCGGCGCGATCCAATCGCGCAGGTTCTGCCAAAGGCTCGGCTCATCTTGCCAGTTCACGAGCAGCCCTGAACTCACACGGCCGCGCGGTCCCGAATGAAAGAATTCCCTGACATTGTCGGCCAGCCCCGCCCCGAATTTCGGCATCGCGAACGCCGTACTCGTGCCGGGGCGCACCTTCACAGGGCGCTCTGCAAGGAAGTCACGCAGGTTCGAAAACAGGCTCTTCAGATGAGACTCGTGGACCGGCGAGGCCAAGCGGCCCAAGCGCAGCGTTGGTTCGGAGCCCGAACGGCCTGCTTCGTCGAGTCTGGCGCTAAAGTCTGACATTGCGAGCTACCTTGATTCTCCGCGGACTACCAAATGTTAGACGCTTTTCCGCAAAAAAGGATGTATGGCCCCCGTGCACGGCTGACATGCTTTCAGATTCATTGTAACATACGGTCGATAGCTGCAAATTCGGGTTTCCGCCGCGCGCGCTTTTAGCACAGGAAATCAAACCCGCGCCACACGATGTGTTTGGGCGAAAGGGCTTCGAAGAAAGGGCTTCTCGACTCCTCGGGATGGCGAAAACCATCGATTTGAAAAGCACCCTGAACCTGCCGAAAACCGACTTTCCCATGAAAGCTCGGCTGCCCGAGCGCGAACCCGAGCAATTGACCGCCTGGGAGAATGCAGGGTTGTATCGGCGCATCCTGGAATCGCGGGCTGGCGCACCGCTCTTCGTGCTCCACGACGGGCCTCCCTATCCGACCGGTGAAATCCACCTCGGCACCGGACTGAACAAGGTCCTGAAGGACATGATCGTGAAGTCGAAGACCATGGCCGGTTTCCGCTCGCCCTATGTTCCCGGCTGGGACTGCCACGGCCTTCCGATCGAAACGCAGGTCGAAAAGAAGTTGGGAGGCAAGACGACCAAGGTCGACCCAGCCCAATTCCGCCGCATGTGCCGCGAATTCGCGGCGGAGTTTGTGGAAGCGCACAAACGCGATTTCAAGCGTCTCGGTATTTTGGGCCGGTGGGACAAACCCTATCTCACGATGGACCCGAGCCAGGAAGCGTGTATCGCCGGGGCGTTTCTCGATTTCCTCGAAAAAGGTTACGTCTATCGCGGGCTGAAGCCGGTCTACTGGTGCATCCACGACCGCACGGCGCTCGCCGAAGCCGAAGTCGAATACGAAGACCACACCAGCCCGTCGATCTGGGTGAAGTTTCCCGTGAGCGCGAGCGCAAAATCGAGCCGGTTTGGTGAGGGCGTCAGCGCCCTCATCTGGACGACAACTCCCTGGACTCTTCCGGCGAACCGCGCCCTAGCGTTCCACCCTGACTTCGAGTACGTCGTGGCTGAAACTTCGGCGGGCAAGCTGCTGCTTGCGAAGGAGCGCCTGAAAGCTCTCGCGGAAGAACTCAAGCTCGACGCAGGCAACGTTCTCGGAGGGTGGAAGGGAAAAGACCTCGAGGGCATCGAGTTCCAGCATCCGTTTCTCGATCTTCGCGTCCCCGGTGTTCTCGCTGATTATGTGACGCTCGACGCGGGCAGCGGCATCGTCCACACGGCACCCGGCCACGGCGCGGACGATTTCCGCACCGGTCAGAAATATGGCCTCGAAGCCTACGCGCCCCAAGATGACGACGGCCGCTTCACCGACGGCCTGCCCGAATACAAGGGCAAGACCGTGTGGGAGGCCAATCCGATCGTCATCGAGCTGCTGAAGAAGCGCGGCATGCTCGTCGGCGAAGGCAAGCTCACCCACAGCTATCCGTGCTGCTGGCGCTGCCACAATCCCGTAATTTTCCGCGCCACCGAACAGTGGTTCATCGGCCTCGACCAGAACAACCTTCGCGGCCGCGCGCTCGAGGAAATCAACAAAGTGAAATGGCTGCCGGAGTGGGGCCGCGAGCGGATGCGCGAAATGGTCGCGGACCGTCCGGACTGGTGCATCTCGCGGCAGCGCTTCTGGGGCGTCCCGCTGATCGTTTTTTACTGCGATGCCTGCGGCAAACGCCTCGAGGATTTTCAGGCGCTGCGGCACGTGCTGCCGTTCTTCGAGCGCGAAGGCGCGGACGCCTGGTACACGCACTCCGCGGAAGAGCTGCTGCCTCCCGGCACGAAATGCTCGTGCGGCGCGGCGAAGTGGCGCAAGGAAAATGACATTCTCGATGTCTGGTTCGATTCCGGCTCAACGCACCTCGCCGTGCTCAAGGAAAGCGACGGCCTCAAGTGGCCCGCCGACGTCTACCTCGAAGGCCCGGACCAGTTTCGCGGCTGGTTTCAGAGTTCGCTGCTGGTCGGCATCGGCACGCGCGACGGAGCGCCCTACAAGCAGGTCGTGACCCACGGCTGGACGCTCGACGAAAACGGCAGGCCGATGTCGAAGTCGCTCGGCAACGCGCTCTACCCAAAGGAAATTTGCGAGAAGTGGGGCGCCGACATGTTGCGCCTCTGGGTCGTTTCGCAGGACTACACTGCGGACATGCGCAATTCGCCGGCGATGATGAACCAGCTTTCCGAGGCGTATCGCAAGATTCGCAATACGTTCCGGTTCGCCCTCTCGAATCTTTTCGATTTCGATCCCGCGTGCGACGTGGTTCAAGATGCCGACATGTGGGAAATGGACGCATGGATGCTTCGTCGCACGGGTGCGCTCATCCGCCAGTGCTGCGAGTGGTACGCGAATTTCGAATTCCATCGCGTCTATCATGCGCTCCACGATTTCTGCGCCGTGGACTTGAGCGCGTTCTATTTCGACGTGCTGAAAGACCGGCTCTATACGTTTGCACCGAACAATCGCGGCCGCCGCTCGGCCCAGACCGCCATCTATCACATCGCGCGAGCCCTCGTCCGTCTAATCGCACCCATTCTCGTTTTCACATCAGAAGAAGTCTGGAAGCACCTTCCACAGAGTTCGTCCTCGCCGGCGAGCGTGCACATGTCCAATTTCCCCGACGCCAAGCCTTTCGAAAATGCGCTCGACGAGGCCCGCTCGAAAAACTGGGACCGCCTCCTCGCCGTCAGGGAAGACGTTCTGAAGGCCCTGGAGCCGATGCGCGCTCAGAAGACCATTTCGGCCAACCTTGAGGCACGCGTTATCTTGACCGCATCGGGCGGTCTTGCAGATCTGTTACAGAAATACGACGCGTACCTTCCGGCATTTTTTATCGTCTCCCAAGTTGAGGTGGAAACCGTTCCGGCAAATGGGGGTGCGGCAGCGACCGGGCCGGGAACGTTGAGCATTCGCGCCGAGCGAGCTCGCGGCTCGAAGTGCGAGCGCTGCTGGAACTATTCGACGCACGTCGGCGAAAGCGCCGACTACCCGACCCTCTGCGAGCGCTGCGTCGGCGCGCTCAACGAAATCGAAGGTGACGGCGGCGTTCTGGCAGGGAGCGCCAAGCCCTGATGGCTCCGGTGCCACGCATGGCCGGGCCTCTCGCTCTTCTCGCCGCCGCGGTGCTCGCCGCGGACCAGGCCACCAAATTCGCGGTCGACAGAGTGATGCCTTCGGGTTCATTTCGCATTTTGATTCCCGGCATCCTGAATCTGGTCCACACGAGCAATTCCGGTGTCGCATTTGGAATGCTCGCGGATTCGGAAGTGCCCTGGCGCGCGCCGCTGCTGATTCTATTCTCCGTTGCCGTGATCGGCCTGATCGTCTGGCTGCTCGCCACGGGCCGCGCCGGCGGCTGGCCCGGGCAATGCGGGATGACGCTGATCCTGGGTGGCGCGGCGGGCAACGTTCTCGACCGCGTCGTCCGCCGCAGCGTCACCGACTTCATCGATTTTCACGTCGGCAGCTACCACTGGTACACTTTCAACGTGGCTGATTCCGCGATCGTGCTGGGCGCGGGTCTGGTGATCCTCGAACTCCTGCGCGACTGGCGGCATCCAACCCACGAACGGGCTTAGTTATGCATCCGGTTCTCTTTCAACTCGGCCCCGTCACGGTCTACACCTACGGCGTGCTGGCGGCGGCAGGATTCCTTCTCGGATTGTGGTGGGCCTATCGGCAGGCCCCGCGCGCGGGGCTGGATCCGAGAAAAGTGTGGAATCTGGGCGTCTATGGGATTCTCGTTGCCCTTGTTAGCTCGAAGCTCTGGCTCGTTTTCAGCGCGTGGGACTACTACGCCGCGAATCCGCGCGAGATTTTCAGCATCGAGACGTTCCAGTCCGCCGGGACTTTCTACGGAGGCATCGTCGGCGGGATTCTCTGGGTCGTTCTTTACACGCATTTCCAGAAGATGCCGTTCCTCCGAGTTCTCGATGTGGCTGCTGCTCCCGTTGCGCTCGGGCACTCGATCGGCCGCGTGGGATGTTTTGTGGCCGGCTGCTGTTACGGCAAGCCCACGTCGCTCCCGTGGGGTGTCACCTTCACAAGCCCGATCGCCGAAAGAATTGCGGGAACGCCGCTCAATGTCTCGCTTCACCCAACGCAGCTTTACGAAGCCGGCGCCGAGTTCCTGAATTTTCTGCTCCTGATTTGGCTGGGCTCGCGGCAGCGTTTTGCGGGCCAACTGATCGGCGCCTATTTCATCCTGTACGGAATCGAGCGCGGCGCGATTGAGTTTTTGCGCGCCGATCCGGGCCGCACGATGATGTTTCACGACTCGTTTTCGCTGATGCAGCTCGTCAGCGTGGGGTTGATCCTTGCGGGCGCGTTCCTGTGGTGGCGCGGACTGCGCGGTGCCGCACCGGTCCCGCCCGAGGCGGCCCACGCCGCCTCCCGCTGACGATCCATGTCTTCCCGCCTGCGTTTTTGTTTCGTAGGGGCACGGCGCGCCGTGCCCGGCGTAGTCGCGCCATGCCCATCGTGAATCCAGTCGCCCAAAGCGCTTCTTTTATCGTCTCCGCCGAAGACGCTGGTCAGCGCCTCGATCGCTTTCTTGTCTCGCAGCTTCCGGCCCTGAGCCGCTCGCGGGTGCAGTTGCTGATGGACGAGGGCCGCGTGCAGGTCGATGGAACCGCGCGCAAGGCATCGCACCGCGTCGAGCCCGGCGAAAGGATCACGGTTGAGATTCCGCCTGCGCCACCGGCGGGCGTCGAGGCCGAACCGATTCCCATTGAGATTCTCTACGAAGACGCGGATCTCGCCGTGATCAACAAGCCCGCCGGAATGATCGTGCATCCGGGAGCCGGAGCGGACGCCGGCACGTTGGTAGCGGCGCTCCTTCACCGCTTCGGCGGAATCGGGGGCCTATCCACCGTCGGCGGTCCTCTGCGTCCCGGGATCGTTCATCGCCTCGACAAAGGAACCTCCGGCGCGGTTGTGATTGCGCGTACCGACGAGGCTCACAGGAGGCTGGTCGAGGATTTTCGCGACAGGCTCGTTCAAAAGACTTATGTTGCGCTCCTTCATGGAAGAATCAAGGGAGACGCGGGCGCCATCGAGTTTCCCATCGCGCGCGATTTGCATCGCCGCTCGCGCATGACGGCCCGCCGCCGCGAGGGCCGCCCCGCCCGTACGGACTGGCGCGCGCGCCTGCGGATTGATGGCTTCACTTTTGTCGAAGCTGGCCTGCACACGGGCCGGACGCATCAGATTCGCGTCCATTTTTCCGCTCTCGGGTGCCCCGTAGTCGGCGACACGCTCTATGGCGCGCCGCGCCAGGAGCGCGTGGGCTCGGAGCTTCTTCCGACACTCGAGAGGAATTTCCTCCACGCAGCGCGTGTTGCCTTCGAGCACCCGCGAACCGGTGAACGCATCGACGTGCGCGCACCGCTACCGGCCGAGCTTCGGGATTACCTGCTGGCTCTCGGCCGCGCCGCGAAGGCCGATCCCTCCTCGATTGACGCTTTGTTGCGGGAGTTCCTATAATCGCAGCCGTGATGACTCGTTTCGCCCGACATTTTCGCGTAAGCCGCCCGCGCGCGCTCGTTGTGCTGGTCGCGCTCCTCATGATCCCGGCGAGCCGCGTGCAGACGCAGCAAGCGCCTGCCCCGGCCGGTCCTCCTGCGTCAAGCGCCCCTGGTTCGCCGGCGCAGCCGGAGCAGAATCCGCAGCAGCCCCCTCCCCTTGCACCCTCCAAAGAGCCCGCGATTGTCACGACGACTGGGCTCGTCCACCTCGTGGTCACGGTGATGGACCGCCATCACGATTTCATCACGGACCTGGACAAAAGCGATTTCAAAGTTCTCGAGAACGGTGCGCCGCAGGACATTCGCTTTTTTGGTCGCGAGACCGACTTGCCGCTCCGCATCGGACTCCTGCTGGACACCTCGAACAGCATTCGCCCGCGCCTGGAATTCGAGAAGGATGCGGCGATCGACTTCCTCAACAAGGTGATCCGCCGCAACAAGGACATGGCGTTCCTCATGACCTTCGACAACGAGCCCGAAATCATTCAGGAGTACACGGGTGATATCGCCCTTTTGACTTCCGCGATCCACGACCAGCGCGCCGGAGGGGGCACGGCCCTGAACGACGCCATCTTCATGGCTTCCCAGAAATTGTCTCAGGCGCCGGTGCCGAAGACCGGCGAAACGGAAGTCCGCCGCGTGATCGTTTTGATCAGCGACGGCAACGACGACCTGAGCGATCGCGCGCTAAGCGAGGCCATCGACGCCTCGATTCGCTCCGAGGCTGCTGTCTACACGGTGAGCACGAACACGGACTGGCTCTCCGTCGATACGAGCAAGCCAAGCAAGTATCTGATGGACCCGGGAGACAAAGTGCTGCAGCAGTTTGCGGATCAGACGGGAGGCCAGGCCTTCTTTCCTTACCGCGTGGACGATCTCGCGCAGTCGTTTTTCGACATCGGGACCGAGCTACGCAGCCAGTATTACATCGCTTACTCGCCGACGGCGCCGGCCACGAAGGGGGAATACCGCAGGATTGAAGTTCAGACGGACCGCAAGGGCCTGACCGTTCGCACGCGCAAAGGCTACTACGCGGTGGCTCCCCCTGCTTCTTCCGCGCCCCGGTAGGGCGCGCATCGGCATTCGCGCCGGCTTCCCTTCGGTATTTTGTGTTGTTGCCGCGGCGCCGATTTCCGGATTTGCAGTCGTGCCTAACTGCGGGAGGGCTGCGCCCTTTTCTGGCTGTCGCCTAGCGCACCGGCGCGTAATACCCTTTACGCGCGAGGATTTTCACATCTGGCCGCGAGACGTCGACCTTTATCTTGCGGAACGTGCCGTCGCGCTTCGGATTCGCGGGGTAGTAGCCAAGCACGTACTGCGAACGCAGCTCTTCGGAGATTTCATCGAATGCCTTCTCGAGCCCCTTATCGTTGCGCACGTTGATTACGCGACCGCCTGTTTCCGTGGTCATTTTCGACGCCACTCCGGGTCCATATCCCTCTGTTTGGCTGTAATCGGTGATCAGGATGACGTGGATCACGGCGTCCGCGCGCTGCGCGGCTTCCACGGCGTCCTCGATGCTCAGCTTGCTACCGGTGTCCTCCGCGTCGCTCAAGATGATGACGGCCTTGCGTCCGGCTTCGCTCGCCAGCTCATCGTGGCAGGCGAGATAGATCGCGTCATAAAGATTGGTTCCTCCGCCGTGCGAAGGGATCGTTCCGCCGGTCCCGCCGATTCCGGAAGCGTCGACGTTGATCTCCGCTCGATGAATCGCGCGGTCGAGCATGGACGGGTCTTGCGTGAAATCGGCCAGCAGATTCACGTCCGTGTCGAAGTCGATCACCATTGCTTCGTCTCTCTTCCGCATCACTTCCCGCACGAATCTCGACGCAGCGTCCTTTTCCGCGCTGAGAATATTGTGCATGCTGTAGCTCGTATCCATCAGCAGCCCCAGCGTGATGGGCATCTCCACTTCTTTTGTGAAGTAGGAAACCTTTTGCTCCACACCGTCTTCGTAGACTTTGAAATCGTCCTTGGTCAGGTCGGTGACGATAGCGTTGTGGTGGTCGCGAACCGTGGCGAACACGTTCACCACGGTTGTGGCCACCTGCAGAGGCTGCTGCGATTGCGGGATCTGCTGCTCTTGCTGAATCTCGGGCCTCTCGCGGTTGGGCGATGTCCCGAGCGGTCCTGCGGGGGTGGATTCCTGCGAAGACGCTGCTTCGCCGCGCGGAGCGGCGGCCGCGCGCGTCGCATTCGTGCTGGCAGCGGGATATGCGCCGAGAGCGAGAGTCACAATACCTGCCGCGAGGCTGGTCAGCCGCATTGTATAATCTCCTTGGGGAACCGTTCAGAATGGTACGATGCGCCGGACCCGCCGCCGGATGTTTGGCCGGAAACCGATGACGCGCGAAAGACGCGGGAGTCCCCGGCGTTGCCCGCGGGCGAGAAACGAGGCGCTTTCATGATGCAAAGATTCCTGCTGCCGGCCGTGCTTCTGCTTCTGGCCGTTTCCGCTGAGGCGCAGTCCCAGGCGAAACCGCCGGAGCCGGCCGCCGGCGCCTCACAACAAGTCTCCCCGCCGCAGAACCAGCGGCCCCCGGCCATCGTTACGCGTACCGAAACCGTCGTGGTTCCCGTGACCGTCAAGGATGACAAGGGCCAGCTCGTCGGCGATCTCCAAAAGGACGACTTTCGGATCTTTTCCGACGGCGTCGAGCAGCTGATTTCTCGTTTCTCCTCGGAAGCCGTGCCGCTGTCCGCCGTGGTTGTCATCGATAACGATCTCCCCGATCGGGCCGTTGCTCAGGTGCAGAAAAGCCTCGCTGCCATCGCGGCCAGCTTCGGCCCCCGTGATGAAGTGGCTCTGATTACCTACGACCAGTTTCCGAAAACGGTTTTCGATTTTTCCTTAAACAACGATCAGCTCTTCACCCAGCTCAAGCGCCTCGAACTAGGCTCGCATCCCACCCAGACCATTTCCGACCCGACGACCGCGGGCCCCATGATCAACGGCCGGGACGCTACGACTGGGGTCGGCCTGCCGCTGCACGGCTCCAAGCGCGCCGCCAATACGGATGCCCTCGACGACGCAATCTACGCCGCGGGCAGCATGCTCAAAGAGCGCCAGCGCGATCGCCGGAAGATTATCTTCCTCATCTCCGACGGGAGCAATTCCCACAACAATCAGCACACGTTCGAGGAAACATTGCGCTCTTTGCTCGAGGCGGACGTCTCCGTCTATTCGATCTCCATCACCCGCTCGGTTCCCGTCGGCCGCTCCCTCGTACAGCGTGGGGTCTCCGCGCTTGATAAGTACGCGGCGGGGACGGGCGGCGATACGTTCTTCGCATCGAAGCAGCCCGACCTCGAGCGTCTCTACTCGGACGTGACCGAGCAGGCGCGCAACGAATATACGCTCACGTTCTCTCCCCAGGAAGCCGACCGGACCAAGAATTTCCACTCGATCGAAGTGCGCGTCGAACGCCCCGGCCTCGCGATCAAGACGCGGGCGGGCTACTATCAGAGCGCCATCAGCGTCGGCCGCTGACGCGATGCCGCACTCCGAATTTTGCCGCGCCGCACACGAGCTGGAATGTTTTTCGGCAAAGCTGCGCGCGGCTTTTTTCTTCTTGACTTCATTCGCGCCCGCCTTTATAGATGAATGAGCGAGTGAAGCGCGATTCAAAATTTTGCGCGCGCTTTTTCGCCGGGAGAAAGTTCCACTGTAGTTCATGCGCGGAACCGATCCGGGCTTCTGGTTCAAAAGAGGCCTCAGGGAAAGTTGAAGCGGGGCAGTCGCCAAGGCTGCCCCGCTTTTGTTTTGCAGCCAACCTGCATCGTCATTCTGAGGCTTGCGCGTTTGCGAACTGGGGGATCTCTCTTCAGTCCGTCTTCCCCGTGGACTCGATCGTAATCAGCTGCTCGTGGGCGGGGCACAGCGGCTTGAAGTCGCAATGGCTGCAGGAAAAGCCCGGTTTCGCGGGGAACTCCCCCGCGCGAATCTGATCCGCCACTTCCGCAATTTTTTGCTTCGCGGCCGCCAGCGCCTTGTCGTCGCGTGAAGTGACCACGGCCTCGTTGTTCGCCAGATTGTAGAAGACGAGCCGTGTGGGATCGAGATCGAACACCTCGCGCGCCGCCAATGCGTAGATGCTGAGTTGGAGATCGCTCGCGGCTTTCTTCGCATCGCGCGGTCGCCCGGTCTTGTAATCCACGATCTCCACTTCGTTTTCGCCCACGCGGTTCACCTGATCCATCCGCCCGGTCACCACCACGTCGTGCCCGAGCGGCAGCTCGAACCCTTTCTCCTGATACAGCACCTCGGCCGGCGCCGCCACATAGCTGTCGTAGAACGCTTCCAATTGCTCGCGCCCGGCCTTGCGGTATTCCTCTTCTTGATACTCGTCCGGAAATCCCGCCGACGTCCATTCGCGGTCGAAGATCGCCATCACTTCCTCGAACGGCACCTTCCTCTGCTTGCGCATCTCGCCGACGAATTCCTTGATCGTCGTGTGCATCACGTTTCCAAACTGCGCCTGGTAGTGCGGACCGCCGCGAATCCTCCAGACGTACTGAAAGAGGTACTTCATCGGGCAATGGTCGTACGTTTCAATCGCCGAAGCGCTCAATTGCAGCGGTTCAGGCCGCGGCGGATGGAACGCCTTCGCCCACAGCGCGATTCGCGAGTACGCCCGCGAATTCTCGCGGAGCGACCGGAACAGCGGCGCGAGATCGGCGGAATCGGTCAACATCGCGGGCGCCTCCGCCGCGGCCGGCACGATCACCTTCGGCGCGGACTGCACTGTGTCCAATCTCTGAATCTTGGGATTCCTCAGGAAGTCTTCCAGGAATGGCGAGGGCTTCTTCCGGCGGTTGACGATCGTCGAAAGCGTCAGGTGCCGCTGCGCGCGCGTCACCGCCACGTAAAACAGCCGCCGCTCCTCCTGAATCTGAAAGTCCCCTTTCGGCTGTTCCTCCTTCATCAAGTCGGGAGGAAACTCGAAGACGGCTTTTCGCGGGCTCGAAGGGAAATCGTATTTGCTCAGCCGCAGGATGAAGACATGCGGGAATTCAAGCCCCTTGGCGCCGTGCACCGTCATCAACTGCACGGCGTCGTCGGCCAGTTCCTCTTCGAGGCAGACGTCGCCGCCCAGCTCGTGGAAGTAACCGAGATACTCGATGAAATCGCGAAGCTGTTTCCCCTCGCTTTTCCGCTCCCACTCCTTCACGAATTCGGCGAGCCGGTCAAGGTATTGCCGGTCCGTCTCCGAGGGCAGCGGAGCGAGCGCGAGCTCGGCGATCAGTTCATCGAGCAGCTTCGTCGCCGTCTTCGTCCGCGCGCTCTGCCGCAGCCCGCGCATCGTTTTTACGAGTTCGCTGAGCCGCGGGCGGTCCTGCGTCTTTTCTTGCCCGCCGAGCAAGGCCTCGTTTTGCGCCGCTTCGACTTCATCCCACAGCGGCCGCCGCCGGTTCTTCTCCGCGCGCTCCGCCAGACGCACCACGTCGCGCGGTTCGAGCCCCCAGTACGGGGCGGCCAACACACGCGCGCACGCCACGTTGTCCGCCGGCACGGCAATCAGCCTCAACCACGCCAGCACGTCGCGCACCAGCGTGTTCGAAAGAATCGACGCCTTGCGGATCACGAACGGAATCCCGCGCCGCCGCAGCGCCTCGAGAAGCTCCTTGCGGTGCGTGTGCTTCCGGTAGAGCACCGCGAAGCTCCTCCACGGCGCGCCCGCCTCGTGCAGCCTTTCGATCTCGGACGCGACCCAGTGCGCCTCTTCATCGAACGCGGCGAACTCCGCCACGCGTATTTTTTCGCCCTCGGCATTGTCCGTGCTGAGTTTCTTTTCGGGCAGCAGAGACGATCTCTCGTTGTTCCGGATCATCTCGCCCGCCACGCGCAGGATGCGTTGCGTCGAGCGGTAATTCCGCGAAAGCGATACGAAAAACTTTTTTTCGTTGTTTTCGGGGCGCAGGCTACTGGCACCGCAGAACTTTTGCAGGAAGATCGTGAAGCTTCCAAACGACGCCCCGCGGAACCGGTAGATCGCCTGGTCGTCGTCGCCGACCGCGACGATGTTCCGCCGGCCGCCGGCCAGCAGCCAGAGCAGTTCGAGCTGCGCGATGTTCGTGTCCTGAAACTCGTCCACGAGGATGTGGCGGTACTGCTCGCGCATCCGCCCGAGCAGTTCGGCGTCCCCGCGCAGCAGTTCGACCGTCTGCAGCAGTTGCGCGCCAAATGTGTGAAGGTTTCGTTCGCGCAGCAGCCTTTCGCTCACGCGGTAGACGCGCGCCAGTTCCTCCTGCCGCGCCAGTTCATCTTCCGAGATCGCTCGCGCGTCCGGCTCGAGCGCGCTCTTCCGCGCTTCGTACGCACGCCGCAGCCCCTCGACGTATCGCTGGTAATCGTCGGGCGTGACCAGCTCGTCCTGGCAGCGCGAAAAAAACGCCTGAAAATCTTTCAGAAATTCCGCCGGCTCGGCCAGCCGGCGGAAGATCACGAGTCCAAGTTCGGCGATGTTCCGCCGCATGAGGATCAAGTGGTCGATTTCATCGAGCGGCTGGATCTCCGGGTTCGCCGCGCGCAGAATCTTCTCCACGCAGAACGAATGGAACGTGCTGAGCCATACCCCCTCGGCCCGCTCGCCGGCCGCCTTCACGACGCGATGCTTCATTTCGCCCGCGGCCTTGTCCGTGAACGTCAGCCCGAGGATGTTCTCACCGGCCAGGCTGGGGTCGGACGCGAGCAGCGTGGCGATCCGCTCCGTGATGACGCGCGTCTTCCCCGTCCCCGCGCCCGCCACCACCAGCAGAGGCCCCTCGCCGTGCTCCACCGCCGTCCGCTGCTCCGCGTTCAACGGAAAGCCTCTTTCCGCGGCTCCCTGCGAAATGGATGTTCGCGCCATGGTGCTATTTCGGCATTGTAGCAGAACCGCCATTGGCGAATATAAGGCGAATGAAAACCGTCGATTTGCGCTGAGGCGCACACCCGGATCCGTGTCGATTAGAAACGGCCGACGGCGAGTGTTTTGATGGATTTGCGTCATTTTCTAATCGCCTGCGTGTCGATTAACAACCGGAGAGGCGTTCGCAGGATTACCAGACATGCGGATCGGATCCTTGCTTTCAGCCCCGGCAAACCGACATCATTGCTCTCCGGCATTTCGCCCTTCCTCCTCAGGCTCAGCCGACGGCTTGGATTCCCCAAGCGAGAGCCCTATTTTCACGCTACCACACGATGCAAATCGAGTTCGGCGAACGCGCCCGCAAACCTTTTCCCAAGTGTGAATTGCGGACGTTCTAATCGACACAGGTGTAGCGATTCGGAAGGGGGTTTGGAGCGGGCGCCAATTTACCCGGTCGGTTTTCTGCCTGGGGCCGCGATCATGCGGAGCCGTCCTTGTTCGGCCCTACGTGGCCCGCTAAGATGCGGGAATGAGCCCTTGGTTTCCCATCGAGACCAAACGCTTGGTTCTGCGCGAATTCCGTGCCGGCGACGAGAGCCACATCCACGAGTACGCCTCGGACCCCGAAGTCGTGCGCCTGATGATCTGGGGACCGAACACGCCCGAGGCGACGCACACCTTCCTCGAAGGCCTGCTGAAAGCGCAAGAGCGCTGGCCGCGTCCCGGCGTTGAGCTCGCCATCGAACGAAAGGAGGACCATCGGCTGATCGGCTCGATCGGCCTTCGCATCAAGGACGAAGCCAATCGCAGCGCCGACATCGGCTACGTCCTCAATCGCAGCTACTGGGGCCGCGGCTACATGACGGAAGCCGGACGCGCGATTCTCGACGCCGCGTTTCGCGACCTGCATTTGCATCGCGTCTGGGCAACCTGCGATATCCGCAATCACGCGTCCTATCGCGTGATGGAAAAAATCGGCATGCGCCGCCAGGCCCACTTCCGCAAAAACGCGTTCGAAAAAAACGAGTGGCGCGACTCTTACCTCTACGCCATCCTCGCCGAAGAATGGCCACTGGATGGGGATGAACGAAAGCCTCGCTAAATTGACGGGTTTATTGCTGAGGCTGATCGCTGATTTGTATAGAGACTGAACCGGTCGGCCTATCCTTGTAGGAGATAATCCGTCCTCCGTTCGGAATATCATTCCTGCCAATGAGACATTGATTGAGGTTCCACTCCGGAGAGTCATTTGCTAATGCCATTTGCCCTTGAGCCGGTGAGGCGTCGTGCACACTCATGTAGGGCTCCCCGCTAATTTAGACGTTCAGGGCCTCGTTTTTAGTTAGAGCTGCAAAAGCCAAGAAGGCCTCGTGCGGGGTGCGGTTTTCGACTCCGCGGTGAGGCCGGTCGTGATTGTA
>JBEKNB010000025.1:0-66403 GCA_049523255.1 Candidatus Acidiferrales bacterium
CTTGGATTGTTGTACCAGGTCGCTGCAGTTGCTCCGGACCCACCGGGGAGTTTCAGGGCCCTGGGATCGGTGGTCGAGGGATTCCAGACCCAGACGGTGGCACTCTGGAAAGTCAGCGTGGCGTAGGAAGGAAGGCTTTGCGTGACGCTCGCCAGGGCGTATCCATCGGCTCCGTACAAACTCTGCCAGTTTCCCTCTGTCGTCGTGTTCGTCCCCATGTATGTCGCGCTCGTGGAGGTGGTTCCGGACGGGCCGAGATTGACAGTCGCACTGCCGGAGCCCAGGCCGTCTGCGGTGGTCGCTGTCACCGTGATTGTCTCAGCCGCCGCCAACGTCCCCGGTGCCTGATAGAGCCCCGCCGTGGTCGTCGAAAAGCTGCCCGGGGCAGCCCCCGCCGGAGTCACCGAAGTGATGGCCCACGCGACGGACTGGTTTGCCGTACCGCTCACCGTGGCGCCGAACTGCGCTGTCTGACCCGCCGTGAGGCTTACACTCTGTGGGTTTACGATCACGCTCTCCGATGCACCCCCGAAAAAAAACCCGCTGAGGACGCCGTTGGGACCGCCCGCAGACGTTATGTTGATTTTAATGTTGCCGGAGACGTTCCAGATCAGGTAGACGCCGTTGCTGAAATTCGAGAGGCTGCGCGTGTCGAGTTGGGTGCCCGTCGCCGCGTCCACAATCTGGATCGTCTCCGCTCTTCCTTGGTTGTCCCAGTCCAGAGCATAGAGCGCGAGTTCGTGCGGCTTCGCGTCCGCGAAATTTACGCTGAAGCTGAAAGGCGAATTACTGAACCACGACGCCGCGATCCGGCCCTGGCCATTGCCCGTTTCGAGGGCTCGTGGATCGGTCGTATTCGAATTCCAGACCGAGCTCGATTCGTTCTGGGCGGAAAAAGAGGCATAGACCGGCAGGGCTTGAGAATCCGCGGCCACGACATACCCATCGCTCCCCCAGACTCCCCGCCAATTCCCCTGAGTTGTCGTATCCGAACCAACGAAGGTGGCAGTCGCGCCACCCGTCAGATTAACGATCGCGGTTGCGGACACACTGGGGTTCGCAACGCTGGTGGCCGTTACGAAGAGCGTTTGCGGAGCGATGGCCTCCGGAGCAACATACAAACCGGAGGGAGTGAGGGTTCCTACCGTAGGCGTGTAGGACCACGTCACGCTCTGGTTCGTGGCGCCGATCACCGCGGCCGTGAATTGTTGCGCCTGATTGCTGGTCAGATTTACTGCTTGCGGGTTGATGCGAGCTCCCACCGGACTCGCGCTGCTGGTTCCTCCAAAAAATAAGCCGCTGACAACCGCGTTCTCGCCCCCGTCGCAGATCACGTTGATCGTAACGTGCCCGGAAATCGTCCAAATCAAATAGATTCCGTTCACGAAATTTGAAATGCTTTCCTGGTCCAGAACGGCGTTCGTGCTTGCATCCACGATTTGAATCGTTTCAACTCTGCTCTTCATTGAAAAATCGACGGCGTAGAAGGCGACCCGCTGCGGCGCTCCGCCGGTAATATTGAGGTCCAAGCTGAAGCTCGGAATGTTGTACCAGGTTTGCGCCGTCCGATCTCCGTACGTATCGGTTTCCAATCCTCTTGAGTCCCATGTTGGTGATGCCCAGATGTAAGTCAGCTCATTCTCGGGGCTGAACGCCTGAACGTATGCGGGAAGGCGTTGTGGTGGAACGTTGCCCGGGAGACTGAGGGTGGAATTTGCGAGGGAATATCCATCCTGGCCGTAAACACCGATCCAATTCCCTTCGGTCGTTTGATCGGAACCAATGAAGGTGGCGGAGCTGTTCACATTCGTGAGCGAGAAGCTTGCCGGGCTCGATACACCCGACACCGTTGCGTTGACGACATACGAACCGGTTGTGTTGTTTGCCGTGAACGATGGTGAGGTGGCCACGCCTTGTGCATTTGTCGTCGCCGTGGCGGCGTTCGCAATGCCCGGGAATGTCCCTCTAGTCCCGCTCGCCGGAGCTGTGAACGTCACCATCGCGCCGCTGATTAACTCTCCTAGGCTGTCTGTCACCGTCGCTTCCAGCGGCATGACGAACGGAGTGTTTACGGTGGCGGTCTGCGGCGTCCCGCTTGTTGGCAACACGACCGCTGCGGACGATGCGGCTATGGCAATTGGCGTCCAGTCGCTTGCACTCGCTCCTGACGCCCCTCCTCCGGACACGCTCACCTCGTTCTGTTGCGGAGAGTTGGCGTCGCTCGCGACATCCACGATCACCGTGATGGGCGGATAGGCTGCTCCTGCGCTCAGGACATCGCCGCGCGTGCAAACGTTCGCTGTGCAGGACCATCCGCTGCCCGCCATGGATGCGAGTGACAGTCCGGAAGGCAGCGTTTCAGTGACCGTCACGGTCCCGCTCGTCGAAGACGCGTTTGCTGCGTTCGAAACTGTCACCGTGTAACTTGCGCCTTGCTCGCCCTGTGTGAAACTCCCCGTATGAGTCTTCGTGATGGTCAAAACCGCGTTTGGCACCGTTGTAGCGGGCAGCAGGCCGTAGACATCCACCTCGCTCGACGCGCCGATGTACACCTTGCCGTTGACGATCGTCGGCGTTGCAAACTTGACGGCATTGCCCGCCCGATCGCGGCTGTTGGAAGCTTGGGAACTCGTCCACAGGAGATTCGAAAGATTCGAGGCGTCGTAAGCGTAGAGTACCGCCGGTCCGGCTGCGCCTGCGGCTGATGCGTCGATTGCCCAGAGGATCGCCGTGCCCGCAAGCGTCCCGTCTGACGACACGGTTGGAATCGGAGGCGGATAGCCGCTCGTGAGCGTCCCCGCCGTCACGTGGGTGTAGTCCAGGAGGCCGCCTGAAAGGGGAATGGACTTCAGCACATCCTTGTTGCCCCAGAAGTAGACGTTGTTATTCCAGAATGCCGGCATTCCCCAGATTCCGCCGATATCGGTTGGCGACTCCTGCACGACCTGGGGATCGCTCGTGCAGCCCGAACAGTAATGCTCGGGCTGGCCGGGACTGGAGGGATTACTGGTCAATTGGTCGCGATCGACCAGATAAATCCGCCCTTCCTTGCCGGCCTGTACGAGCAAATGCGGGTGAGTGCCGGACTGCTGATCGGGAAGCAGCAGCGCGGCTCCGGCGCCGAGATCGATATCGTTTGTGAGCAGGTTCGCCTGATCGTACGGCGTGAAGTAATCGGAGAGAACCAGATAGCCTTTGCCTTCAGCGCTGTTTGTCGACAATTTGAGGATGCTGTCGCCGAAGTCCGCGATCGGCACGGTCGTGTCAAATGTGCCGTCTCCCGTCACCGCGTAAACATATCCGTTGCTGTCGGCCGCCATTCCTCCTCCCGACAACCAGATTCCGCCGCGGAGGCCATTTGGCGTCGTGGCAAAGGAGCTCTTGGGAGCGAACGAGGATTCGTCATAACTGAAGATCCAGCCATGAAATGTGCCGTAGCACACCGAGGCGTAGGGAATGTAAACGTTGCCGTTCAAAAGCAGGAGTGCCGCGCGGTTGAACTGGTACTGAGGATCAAAAGACAAGGTTCCATTTGCGCTCAGATCCCCCGTGCCGGTCACCGTTGCTGTGATAGCCACGGGACCCTGCGGTTTTTCGTTGCCGGTGGTGATGTCGAGAGCGTGAAGCCGATCGGTGTAGATGGATCCGTTGATGGATTTTGCGAGGACGTAGATCGTCGGTGTCGGAGGCGTGGCCATATCAATCACCGGCGTGCCAGTAATGCCGATCTGCGGTGAGATGGCGTTGCATCCCGTTATGACAGCCGAGTTGTTGATCGGAGTTTCGCCTGCGGCGGCGCCGTGCTGCTGGTCGATCAAGCTGGCCTTCCAGAGCGGAGCCGCGTTGGCACCCTTGTTAGAGTCGGCGTCAAACGCATAGACGCTGTCGTTCTCCGTGGCCACGATCAGCACGTTGTGAATGACGTTTCCGGGGAACGTGACGTTCGGCACGTACAAGGGCTGCGCGTATACTTGACCATCCACCGGCAGCGAAAACAGTTTGCCGAACTGATTTACATTGACGTTCGAAGTCGTGAGGATCGTCTCGTTCGGGTTCAGCCCGGTGCGGGAATTGTCGTTGTGCTGCGTCAGTACGCTTGTTTGTGCGGCGCAGGTTGTCGCAGCCGCTACGATTGAGCCTGCAAGCAGCCCCCCGCACAAACACAGGCCCCGGATTCGGCGAGACTTCATTTGGCAGTGTTTCTAGAGACAACGTTTCGGGGGACGAAACGCCTAACAATTGAGGGTGAAAATGTAACACCGCCATCCCGCAGGCGCAACACAAAAGAAGTGGGCGATCGGAACGGGGGTGAAAATGCGAAGGTGGTGCCGAGGGGCAGAGTTGAACTGCCTACGCCGGCCTTTTCAGGGCCGCGCTCTACCGGTGAGCTACCTCGGCACCGGAACAACATCCGATTTTACGGAAAGCGCGGTGCAGTGGAAAGGGAAAAGCGCAGAGTGGCCGAAAGAGAGAGCCCTTTCTCAGGGTGCTTGCTCGGGATGACGACCCCATCTGGGTCGTCACTTCATGGATTCGTCGAACTCGCGAATCCAATCTTTCTTCTTGAGCACTTCGCGCGGCCTTGATCCGTCGGCGGGCCCGACGATTCCGTCCTTCTCCATCAGGTCGATCAGGCGCGCCGCTCGGCCGTAGCCCACGCGAAGCCGCCGCTGGAGAGTGGAAGTCGAAGCGCGTCCCATCTCGCAGACGACGCGGACGGCATCCTGATAGAGATCGTCGTCCACCTCTTCGCCCCCGTCGACCGCGTCTCCGCCGCCGATCGCGTTTTCATCCCGTGGCGGCTTGAGCAGCTCTTCGTTGTAGATCGCTTTGGCCTGTTCGCGCCAGAAATTCGCCACGGCCGAGACTTCGGCTTCGTGGACGTACGGCCCGTGAATGCGGTGCAGCCTCGACGATCCGGCGGGCAAGTAGAGCATGTCGCCCTTGCCGAGGAGGGATTCCGATCCGTTTGTGTCCAGAATCGTCCGCGAGTCCACCTTGCTCGCTACCCGGAACGAAATGCGAGCCGGGAAATTCGCCTTGATCAGGCCCGTGATGACATCCACGGAAGGCCGCTGCGTCGCGAGGATCAGATGAATTCCGACCGCGCGCGCCATTTGCGCGAGGCGCGTGATCGACTCCTCTACGCCATTCGTATCCACCATCATCAGGTCGGCCAACTCGTCGATCACGATCACGAGGTAGGGGAGCGGACGATGTTCGGCGTCCTCGGCGTTGTCAAACAGCGAAAGCGACTGGCCCTTTTCGAAGGTGCGGTTGTACTGTTCGATGTTCCGGACACTGCGCTGCGCGAGCAGTTTCAGCCGGCGCTCCATCTCGCGCGTCGCGTTGCGCAGGACGTTCGCCGCCACCTTTGGATCGGTGACGACCGGCGTAAAGAGGTGCGGAATATCGGCGTAGAGCCCGAGTTCGAGCTGTTTCGGGTCAACGAGCACCAGCTTCAACTCATCCGGCGTGGCCTTGTAGAGCATGCCCATCAGAAGGGAATTGATGAAGACGCTCTTGCCGGTTCCCGTGGAGCCCGCGATCAGAAGATGCGGCATCTGCGTCAGGTCCGCCGCGCGGATGCGCCCGATCAGGTCTTTTCCCATCGGCAGGGTCAGCTTCGAGGGTGAGTGCGAGAATTCGGGTGACTCGATGACGTCGCGCAGGGCGATGGTTTCCCGCCGCGCGTTCGGCACCTCAATGCCGACGGTTGATTTGCCCGGAATGCGCTCGATCAGAATCGACTCCGCACGCAAAGCGAGGCAGAGATCGTCGCCAAGGCCCGTGATCCGGCTGTACTTGATTCCCGCTTCCGGTTTGAATTCGAAGGTGGTGACCACTGGGCCGGGATTGATCTGCGTGATGTGGCCGGCGACGTCGAACTCGGCGCATTTCTGCTCGATTGCGCGCGCGCACTCCTTCAACTCGCCTTCATCCATTTTTTCGCCGCGCTCGGCGGAATGCAGCAAGTTCGGCGGAGGAAGCTTGTAGCTGGTCCGCCCGCGCGAGATTTTCGGCTCGGCGCTCTGTTTTTTCGGCGGGGGAGCCGTCTCCGGGTCGTGGAATTTGATTACTGTCGGGCCGCGCTCCGCCAGCATGGGCTCGGCGCGTTCGGCGGTTTCTTCTTCCTCGTCTTCATCAATTTCCTTGGTTGAGACTCGCTGTTGCGCCACCGGGGGGCGGCCCGCAATTTTGATTTCCTCGACTCGCTTGCGCAGTCGCGCGGACTCGCGCTCCTCGCGCCATTCTTTCGCCCACGCGATCCACTTGCCGAGCAGTCCTTCGCCGGCCATCGGTTTCTTCATCCATCCGACCGCCGTGTGAAACGAGAAGCTGGTGGCCAGAAACAGCGCGGTCAGAAGGGCGGCCAGGGCCACAAGATTCGCGCCCAGCGGGTTGAAGGCTGCGCGCAAGCCCTCGGCTAGCACCGTTCCGAGCAGCCCTCCGGCCGGCAGCGCGCCGCGGATGTCCGGCATGTGGATGAGCTTCAACTCGGCGGAGAGCGAGGTAAGGAGCATTCCGGCCCCTACGAGCTTTGCGACCGGCGCTCCAATCGTGTGGCTGCGAAACCAGCGCATCGCGACGAGGAATATCCCGATAGGGAAGAGAAACGCCGCATAGCCGCAGAGCTGAAAAAACAGGTCGGCCATGTGCGCGCCGACCGGTCCGATCCAGTTCCGCGCCGGCCCCCCGCCGGGCAAGGGTCCCGAGACGTTGAACGACGGGTCGAGCGGGGAATAGGACAACAGGCTCAGTGCCAACAAAACCGCCAAGCTAAGGCCGACAAAGCCGATGAGTTCGTTGAACCGCTTGTTTTCTGTTGGTGTCAGAACGCGCACAAAGCATCTCCGTTTACCCTCTCGAGTCCCGTCGAGCGGGACCAAGAGAGCTTTCCATGGCTGGATAGGGGAAGGCCTGCCTGGGTCGCGCGGGCGCTATCGCGCGGAGCCCAGCTTGAGGAACGGCATGACTATAGCAAACAAGGTTCGGGAGTAAACAGCGATCTTTGACGGGTGTGCTTCCGATTGCGCAACCTGAAACGGGGCCGGATGTGTAGCGATTCAAACCGGAGCCGGCCTTGTGTTTGCAGTGGCTTAGCATGGTTCTAGTCGCCCAGTGTAGCGATTAGAAATCACGGTTCGCGCGCCGGCAATCCGGGACCGCAGGGAGATACCGAGAGGCGTCAGCGCCCGGCTGGTGCTTCGGTCGAGTTTTCGATTCGCGTTCATCGTGCCGATTCACGCTAGCACGATCCCTGCTTTGAATTGGGTGTACCGAAGTACAGAATTGGTACAAAAACTACGTTTCGAATATCGAGCCGCGCGGCGTTGTGTCCTTGACGTGCCCGACCGGAAACATCTGTTTCAAATCGGTACTAAGGTACCATTTGTCACATAGTGGGACCCGCCTAACCTGCCGTAGAGTACCTTTGGCTTTCGAACGGAGATGACTGATGCGACTAAACAACGTCGTTTCAGGTGAATCGGAGCAGCAAACCCCCCAGGGGGCCGAGAGGACGGACAGGCGATCCCGGCGCCGGGCAAAAATCACGGCGCAGGTACACGTCCGTGGCATGAACTCAGCAGAATCCTTCGAAGAAGTGTGCAAGACCGTGGATGTGTCCCGCGATGGCATGCTCCTCGTCGGACGTTCCAGATCCTATGAAAAGGGCCAACTGCTCGATGTCACCTTCCCGTATTCGAGCGGGCCGGGCGCCCAGAATCAGTCGCAGCCTGCCGAAGTGGTTCGGGTGGTAGCGCAGCCACACGGAAAAGTCGCCGTCGCCGTGCATTTTCTCACCGCCAAGAAAAATGCGGCTGCGTCAGGTGACAAGACGGAAAGGCGCGCGACCCCCTCGCGCTATCATGAGGGCGCAATCATCAACGAGTCGGCCAACGAGCAGAAGCCGCCCATGGTACTCGCCTTCGAACCCGATCCCGCTACGGCAGATGCCATGCGCAACATGCTCGAGCAGCAAGGGTACACGTTCGTGGCCGTCAAGACCGGAAGCAATGCGCTGGAGTTCCTGAAAGCGAATGTACCGGATGTCTTCGTCGCCGAAATTGAGGCCGAGGATATTTCCGGCCGGGATCTTTCCATCATCATCAGGCGGGATGAACGGCTGGCGCGTGTACCGGTGATCCTGCTGACTCGTTCCGCGCAACCGGCACATTACGCGGAGAGCCAGAAGCTCGGGGCCGTCGTCGTATGCATCACAAAGCCATTTCAGCCGGAGCGGCTGAAGCAGGTGATCCGCCTAGTCGCGCCGCCTCCTGAATCACGCGGTTTCTACGGCGACCAACCGCTCTCTGACGAATTGGTTGATCGCACCCTCGCATACAAACCTGAAATAGACTAAGAACGTCGGCGATGCGCATTCGCTAGCACTAGCTCTCTCACGTTGCTGCGTGCCTGGTACTTTATTTTGCAGATTCCCCGTCTTTTGCCGGAAGTTTCTTGTCCTCAGTAGCCGGCATGATACAGGAGTGCCACGACGAAAGCGGCAACCAGACAGTAGACGCCGAAGAGATACCAGCGCCCGGTCTCAAGCCAGCGGCTCAGCCATTTCAGCGCCAGCAAGCCGGCAAGAAACGCGAAGACAGCTCCGAGGATGCTGGGCACGACGGCGGACGTCAGCATCGAGCCAAGGTGACCGTGCTGCGTCTGAATCAGCCGCCACGCCTCGCGCGCATCGGCGGCGGGGGTGAGGATCACCGCGAGGGCGAAACTGAAATCCTCGGCTCGTACCTTCGGCACGCCGGAGATCATGCCGGTCGAGATGGTTGCGCCGGAGCGGGAAAATCCGCGAAAGGGAAGGCACAGGCCCTGCACGGCCCCGATCCACAGAGACTGCTTGGGAGTCATCTCGGAGGCGGCCGGATCTTGAGCGCGGGAGCGCCTTTCCCACAGGCCCGCAAACAGAATGAGAATGCCCCCTGCGGCGAGGGCCGAAGCGATCAGGTCGAGACGGCCGAATAGCTGTTCGACCCACGCATGCGGCTGGTCGCGGAACGCCAATTTTTCGATGGCTTCGGTCAGTACGCCGCCGACGACGCCCGTCAAGACCGTGGCTAAGATCAGCGCGACGGCGAATCTCTTGAAATCGGCCGCGCTCTGAAAGAAAGCGCGGCTCCATCGCCGCCAGAAGTAGACAATTACCGCGAGCATCGTCCCGGTGTGGAGCATGACCAGTAGCAGGGTCATTTCGGGCGCGGTGGGGTTCATGCGCATCAGCTTTTCCGCCACGATCACGTGAGCAGAGCTCGAGACAGGAAGCAATTCGGCCAAACCCTGCACCACAGCAAGAATGATCACGTGCAAAAGTGACATGAGCGCAATCCCGCCTTCCTGATTACGTTAAGTTCGGACGCATGGGCACGGCTCGCGTAGAGCCGGCCGGAAACCGCATCGAAATCATGAACGTGCGCGTCCGGCGAGGAGCTTGGCCATTGAAAACGCGTCGCGGCCGCCCGGATAGTAGCCTTTCCTGACGCCTCGAGTACGATATCCGTGCTTTTGCCAGAAGGCAATTGCGGGCGCGTTGTCAATTGCCGTTTCGAGCGCTATCTCTTTCGTACCGTTCGCAACGAGCCTGCGCTCCACTTCGCGGAGAAGCAGGGAACCGACGCCACCGCGCCGGTAGGCCTCCAGAACGTCGAGGGTGACGATGTATCCCCAATCGTCCTCGTGGGCCGTGATGCAAAACCCGGCGATGGCTCTTTTGGGCTTCGCCGCCTCCGCGACGACACACTCCGCGCCCGGGAACCGCAGGTAATTCCGCAGTTCGCGCCGGGAATAGGCGATGGCGGGTTCGTAGCAGGCCTGGTCGATCCGGAAGAGGGTCTCGAAGTCTGCGGGCCGGTAGGTGCGCAGTGTGAGATTTGAAGCCACGGAGTCACAGAGTCACAAAGAGAGGCGGTCGAGACCGGCAGCTCGGATGCACCCTACACTTCCAGAATGACAGGCAGGATAAGGGGACGCTTGGAGGTTTGTTTGTTCAGGTAACGCTTCAGATCGACGCGTATCTTTTCCTTGATGACGCTCCAGTCCATTTTCTCTTCGGGGCTGGATTGCTCGATCGTCTTGAGGATCACTTCCCGGGCCTTGATCAGAATGTCCTGGCCGTCGTCGCTCGGCAGGAATCCGCGCGTGACGATTTCCGGCGAGATTTCAACCTTCCCGGTGTGTTTGTCGATAGCGATGATCGGGACGACCACGCCGTCTTCGGAGAGGTGGCGCCGGTCGCGGATCACGACGTCCTCGACCTCTTCGAGCGAGCCCGAATCGACCATCACGCGCCCGGCGGGGACAGGCTCGCGCCGGTACGCGCGCCCATCGGCTGTGAACTCGATCGGGTGCCCGCTCTCGAGGAGAAATATCTCGCCGGAAACGGCTCCGACCTGTTCGGCGAGCGCCGCGTGGCGGAACAGATGGCGATACTCGCCATGGATGGGGATGAAATATTTCGGGCGTGCGAGCTGGAGCAGGATTTTCATCTCTTCCTGGCTCGCGTGGCCGGAAACGTGGATCGGCGCCGAGCGGCCGCCTTCGTAATAGACCAGCACCTGCCGGCGGAAAAGGTGGTCGATCATGCGGAAAATCGCCTTTTCGTTTCCGGGGATGATGCGCGCCGAAAGGATCACCGTGTCGTTCTCTCCGACGCTCATCAGGCGGTGGTTGTCGACCGCGATCCGCGAGAGCGCCGACATGGGCTCCGCCTGCGTCCCGCTGGCGAGGACGACGAGGCGCTTGGGATCGAAGGTGCGAATGTCTTGCGGCCGCACGATGCTGCCATCCGGGATGCGGAGCTTGCCGAGGCCGTGGGCGATCTCGATGTTGTCGACCATGCTGCGCCCGACGAACCCGATCTTGCGCCCGAGCGAGCGGGCGATGTCGATGACCTGCTGGATGCGATGAATCGAACTTGAGAAGCAGGAGACGATGATCTTCTCCGGCGCGGCGCGGAAGAGCTCCTCGAGCCGCACGACGACGGCGCGCTCGGAGGGGGTGAAGCCGGGGCGCTCGACGTTGGTGCTGTCGCTGAAGAGCGCGAGGACTCCTTCCTGTCCGTAGCGCGCGAATGCGTGCAGATCGAAAGGTTTTCCGTCAACGGGTGTGGGGTCGATCTTGAAATCGCCGGTGTGGATGATCACGCCCACGGGAGTGCGGACGGCGAGCGCCACGCAGTCGATGGTGCTGTGCGTGACACGCAGATACTCGATCTGGAACGGGCCGATGGACGTCGTGTCGCCGGGCGCGACTTCGCGGAGCCGGGCCGAGTCGAGTAGGCCGTGCTCCTCGAGCTTTTTCCGCACGAGCGCGAGTGTGAATTGCGTCCCGTAGACCGGGACATCGAGGTCGCCCAGGATGTAAGGAACCGCGCCGATGTGGTCTTCGTGCGCGTGCGTCAGAATCAGCGCGCGGACCATGCGCTTGTTCTGCTTCAAGTAGGTGATGTCGGGAATGACGATATCGACTCCGAGCAGCTCCTGCTCGGGGAACATCAGGCCCGCGTCGATCACGATGATGTCATCGCCGCAACGGAGAGCGAGCATGTTCATGCCGAACTCGCCCAGACCGCCCAGCGGAATGGCCAACAAAGAAGGTGTGCTCAAGTGTGTGCTCGTTCCCAGGACTTCACATTCATCGTATCACACCGCGCGATTCGGCTGGCCGCTAGGCTGCCGAGTCGCGCGTAATTCGGATGTAAGCCTTTGCGAAACTACTGTTCGGTAGCAATTGCCTCTTCCACGTGCCGATGAGCTTTGCCGATGTGCTCGAGTATGCGGCTCTGCAAACCCTGCGTGGCCGCGTCGTCTTCCTCTTTCTGGACGTCATCGTGCGCCTTATTGAGCACGTCGGCGGCCTTGTTCAAGCGCGGGATCCAGCGCAGGTGCGAGTCGATCCCCGGGTGATCGTCGAGGCTCTTGCCGTCGTCGATGGCGGCGGCCTTCAGCTCCGCGATGGCTTCTTCGATCTCATCCATCGCTGCCTTTTCCGGATCGTGCAGTACGCTGCTATCCGGGTGCGCTATGAGGGCTCGGGCGTAACGAAGGTTCCCCAGAGCGTGCAAATACGCGGGGTGCTTGTCGGGCGCCGGCTGCGCGCTCGCAGCGAATCCGAGGCCGAGTACAATCAAGAGGGCGGCGAGCGAGAATCCGCGCATGGTGTTCATCGTCGAATCTTCTCCTTAGCGGTCAGGTTTTCCGGAGCGCCAACAATGTAGCACCGGTTCGGCTGCTGCGGGTAATTGTCGGAGCGAAATTAACTGTTCCGGTCCGAAACAACGGGGCGTGTTTCGCAAAACTCAAGAAAGCCTATAGAATGAGCGGCGCATGAAACGCATCGCCATCCTGGGTTCCACCGGCTCGATCGGGCGGCAGTGTCTGAACGTCGTGGATTCGCTGCCGGGCCGATTCGAAGTGGTCGCTCTCGCGGCCGGGTCGAACGTGAAGCTCGTCGCGAGCCAGATTGCGAGCCACCGGCCGAAGGTGGTTTCGGTTGCCACCGAAGCGGATGCTGCGGAATTGCGCGCCGCATTGCAGAGCGATCGCGGCCGGGGCCAGGGAGCGGCGACGCCGGAAATTTCGTTCGGGGTCGAAGGCATCGAGCGCGTGGCGACCCATCCCGAAGCCGAAACGCTGGTGTCGGCCGCCGTCGGAGTCGTCGGCCTGCCAGCCACGTACAAGGCGATCGAGCAGGGCAAGAACATCGCTCTCGCCAACAAAGAGGTTCTGGTGGCGGCCGGGGAGGTCGTGATGGCGGCGGTGGAGCGGCATGGCGTTTCGCTGCTGCCCGTTGACAGTGAGCACAATGCCATCCATCAGTGCCTGCGCGCGGGAAAACACCGCGAAGTGAAGCGGCTGGTCCTGACGGCCTCGGGCGGGCCGTTTCGCAAGACGCCGGTGTCGCGCCTGGCGAAGGTGACTCCGAAGCAGGCTCTGGCGCACCCGAACTGGAAGATGGGCCGGAGGATTACGATCGATTCCGCCACGCTGATGAACAAGGGCTTCGAGGTCATCGAGGCCTGCTGGCTCTTCGGCATGGAACTGGACAACGTGCAGGTTGTGATCCATCCGCAGTCCACAATTCACTCGATGGTGGAGTTTGTCGACGGCTCCATTCTGGCGCAATTGGGTCCAACGGACATGCGCATGCCCATCCAGTACGCGCTAACTTATCCCGAGCGAGTTGCATCTAAGAATTGTGAACTCGATTGGGCCACGTTGAAGAGGCTCGACTTCGAGGAGGTTCCGGCGCGGAAGTTCCGGTGCCTGGAGCTGGCGAAAGCGGCGATTTGCGAGGGGGGGCCTCTCCCCTGCGCCCTGAATGCGGCGGACGAAATCGCCGTGGCGGCGTTTCTCGATCGCAAGCTGCCGTTTCCGGGAATTGCGGCGGTGATCGAGCGCGTGCTGGAAGACATGCCGCGCGGCGGTCTCCGGAACATCGACGACGTCCTGGCGGCCGATGCCGAGGCGCGGCGGCTGGCGCGGCTCGAGGTCAAACGGCGCTCGTAGCGGGCGAGAACTCGCCGGCGCCCCCGGAGTGCACGTTTGGTACGTGTCTTTCGCGTGACTCATTCCAAACGTGCCCGGATTTTTGTAGAATACAAATCAAGGATCAAATGGCTACTAATTTCTTACGGGATGTGATTGCTGGCGCCGTTGTTCTGGGCGTGCTGGTTCTGGTTCACGAATGGGGGCACTTCGTCGCGGCGAAGCTTTGCGGAGTTCGCGTGGACGTGTTCTCGATCGGCTTCGGTACGCGGCTGTGGGGTGTGAAGCGCGGCGACACGGACTATCGCGTCAGCGCGCTGCCGCTTGGCGGTTACGTCCGCATGGCGGGCGACAACCCGGTCGAGGAGCGCACAGGTGCTCCGTACGAGTTCCTTTCCCGCCCGCGCTGGCAGCGCTTCCTCATCGCCATTGCGGGCCCCGTGATGAACATCCTCGTGACGTTGATGATCCTCTGGGGAATTTACACCGTGAAGGGCATGCCGTACCGGCCCTCGATGGTGGATAACATCCAGGCCGGATCGCCGGCAGAGCGGGCTGGGCTGAAGGCAGGCGACACAATTGTCGCGATGGAAGGCAAGCCCCTCAGCACGTGGGAAGATTTCATCGATGGCATCCATGGCTCCGCCGGCCAAACGATCCACTTGGTCGTCCGGCGCGACGGCCAGGAGCTTCCCATTTCGATCACGCCCGTTTACATGAAGAATCCGGAGTCCGGCCAGATGACCTGGATGATCGGGGCCTGGAGCGTTCCGGAGAGGTTCGTGCGCCGCGGCATCGTGGCTTCCGCCGGAGATGCGGTGCTGGAAACGGTTTTCGAGACGCGGCAAATCGGTGGCGTTCTCGTCGGACTCTTTAATGGCAAGGTTTCCGTGCACGATCTGGCTGGTCCGGTGGGCATCGTTCAGCTGTCCGGTCAAGCCGCCAAGAGCGGCCCGCTGACGCTTCTCGAGCTAACGGCCGCAATCAGCCTGAACCTCGGCCTGCTCAATCTCATGCCGATCCCCATCCTCGATGGCGGGCACGTGTTGATGCTCGCGATCGAGGGAACGCTCGGACGCGACCTAAGCCTTTCCTTTAAGGAGCGCTTCGTCCAGGTCGGACTGGTGTTTCTCCTGGGGATTTTTGCTTTCGTGATGTATAGCGACATCCTGCGGGTCATTCAGACGCGCGGCCAGTAACAGCCAACCCTCACATTTCCGCGGGCGCGCGTGTGGCATCCCGCCCGGTCGAACGGCATCTGATATACTGTCCCGGAGAATTCCATGGCCGCCACGCCTGCACATCGGGTCTCAACCGGCGAACGCATCAACGTTCACGAGCCGGCCGGGCATCTCCAGCGAGAGCTGGGCGCGCGCGGAATCCGCCTGACGCGCCAGCGCCGCGTGGTGCTCCAGGTGATGGAGTCCGCCGCGCGCCATATGGATGCGGCCGAGATCCTCGATCAAGCGCAGAAAATCGACGCCGGCATCACACGAGTGACCGTCTACCGCACGCTCGACCTGCTGAAAAGGCATGGCCTGATCGACGAGCTGGACCTGCTGCATCTTCGAGGCCACCGCCACTATTACGAAAGCCACGCCGAGCGCGACCACATCCACGTCGCATGCATCCGCTGCGGAAAAGTGCGCGAGTTCGAAAGCCAGCTCTACGAAGACCTGAAGGCCCAGATTTCGCGCGACTGCGGCATCGAAATTACAGTCAGCCGCACCGAAATCGGCGGCCTGTGCGACGACTGCCGCGAAAAGCGGTAACTGCCGCGCGCTAAGGGCTCTTGGTTTCCAACTCCCGGAAATAATCCTTCGCCGCTTCGATATCCTTGAGCACCTGTCCGCGCAGCGCATCGGGGCCCGAAAATTTGCGTTCGTCGCGGAGCCGCGACCAGAAGCGTACTTCCATCTTGCCGCCGGTAAGGTTTTCGTTGAAATCGAAAAGGTAGGATTCAATCGTCACGCGAGCCCCGTCGAACGTCGGCCGCGTGCCCACGTTCGTTGCCGCCCGGTACTCCTTGCCGTTGACGATCGCCTCTGTCGCGTACACGCCGTTTTTCGGCAGCGCTTCCTGCTCGGTCGCCAGATTCAGCGTCGGAACGACCAGGCTGCGTCCCTGGCCCGTGCCCGTTCGAATCTCGCCCGCGAGCGCGTACGGCCGCCCGAGAAGGAGCCGCGCTTCCTCGACGCGGCCTTCATACACGACGCTGCGAATTGCCGAACTCGAAACGACGATGCCGTTTTCGATCACGGGTGGGACGACTTCAACCGCGAATCCCCAGTGCTTGCCAAGCTCCGCGAGCAACTTCACGTCTCCCGCTTGGCGGTGCCCGAAGCGAAAATCTCCTCCGACCAGAACGACTTGAGCGGCCAATGTTTCAACGAGAAACCGCCGGACGAAATCTTCCGCGCTCACATTCGCCAGTTCGGCGTCGAAACGCAGCACGAGCGCCGCTTCAATCCCGGTTTCGCCGATCGCGTCCAGACGCTGATCGAGCGTCATCAGTAGCCGTGGGGCCTCCGAAGGCCTCAGCACCTTGGAAGGATGCGGGTAAAACGTCAGCAGCGCCGGCACGCGGTTCGTTTGCCGGGCCAGCGCTCCAACGGTGCCCAGAATTTTCTGATGGCCGAGGTGGACTCCGTCGAAGTTTCCGACCGTCAAGACGGCGGGCCTCCGCGGCTCGCCGAATCGCGCCACCCATTCGGCCTCCGAATGCAGAACCGCCAGCGCCATCAGATTCGAACCTCGAATTGGAGCCCGTCGTAGGACAGGCGCACGTTTTCCGGCAACCGGGCGTTTGCCTCGGCGTGGCTTAGATCGTGGCAGATGTGCGTGAACCAAGCGCGCTTTGGTTTCAGTTCGCGCACCAGGGCCAGAGACTGCTCGACGGTCGAATGCGTGGGATGCGGGACGTACCGGAGCGCGTCGAGTATGAAATCATCAAGCTCGGCGAGCAGCGGCTTGGAGCTTTCGGGCACGCGGCTGAAGTCCGTGAGATAGGCTGCCTTGCCGAAACGGAATCCCAGCACTCCCTGCGAGCCGTGCATCGCGGGGATGGGAATAATCCGCGTGCCAAACAGATCAAACGGCCCGTCGATCGTGTGCAGAGCGACGAGCGGCACCGTGCTCTCCGCCGGCGCATCGTCGAAAATGTATGAGAACTGGCGCCGCAGAATCGCGAGCGTGTCCGCGGATGCATAGATCGGCACGACCCCTCGCTGCTTCATGTTGTACGGACGAATGTCGTCGAGCCCCATGACGTGGTCTGCGTGCCCGTGCGTGAAAAGAACAGCGTCGAGCCGGTCGATCCGGGCGCGCATCGCTTGGTATCGAAAATCCGGCGTAGTATCGATGACCACGTTTCGCCCGTCATACGAGAGCAACACCGAGGGGCGAGTCCGTTTGTCGTGCGGGTCGGGCGACTCGCAGACGGCGCAGTGGCAGCCGAGCGTCGGCACGCCCATCGAGGTGCCCGATCCAAGGACCGTCAGTTGGAGTGAAGGCATGAATTCGCAGGAAGGATTACGAACCGCGCGTCAAAGCCGCAGACTCGAACCAAATTCCACCAATCCGCGTGGTTACCGCTTTCCGGCCTTGTTTGCCATGGCTTCGGCGGCTGCTTTCGACAGTTCCATAAACGTCAGCTTCAGGCTGCCGGCCACCTCGATGACCAACTCATCGTCGGCCTTCGCGACGTTTCCGCGCGTCTTTTCCCGCAGCATATCGAGCATGTCGATCATTTCCCGCGCCCCTTCGAGGTCGAGAAACGGCTGACCGGTTCGCGGATCGGCCATTCCGCCGAGCATCGCCGCGGCATTCCGGGCAAGAAAATCAACCAGCATCTGGAAACTGCGCGACGGCGCAATCGAATCGGCTGCCTCAGCCGGTGGCGCGTCGGCTGGAGGAGCCGGGGCCGCGGAGCCGGGTGTTGCCGGAGCAGACTTCGCGGCCGTCGGCGCGGCGGCCTTCCGGGCGCTCGCGGCCTCTTCGTCGCGGCGCTCCTGCTCAACGGCATCCTTGCGCAGCTCACCCTGTTCGGTGAACATCCGCCGGTCTACTACCTTAAAGCTCTCGTCCTGCTTGGGGTCGGCCACTTTGTGAAGTCCTCAGTGTTGATGAAAGGCTTGAATGTGAAATTCTAGCATCCGCCCTCAGTAGCTACAAGCCAGACTCCCCCGGCAGGACCGGAGTTGCGGCGGGTCGTCGCGCCCTGTAAATTGGCGTGTGCCAAGCGAAAGGTCTAGCAAACATTTCATGGCGGCGAAACGAAAGAATTCGAGAAAACGGCGCGCGCGAAAGCGGCCACGCCGCCGCGCTTCGGCGCGGGCCCGCATCGACGTTAGCGCGCGGGACAGGGCCGCGGGAAAATGGTTTGCGAAGCTGGTCGCGCTTCAGGCGCGGCTTTGCGGGCCAAATGGATGCCCGTGGGACCGCGAGCAAACGCACGCATCGCTCCGGAAATTTCTGATCGAAGAGAGTTATGAAGTTCTCGACGCGATGGATTCGGGCAATCCGGGGGAATTTGCCTCGGAACTCGGCGATCTGCTCCTTCAGGTGATCTTCCATGCGATCCTCGCCGAAGAGGCCGGCCGATTCACGATTTCCGACGTGATCGAATCGGTGCACACAAAAATGGTCCGGCGGCATCCGCATGTCTTCGGCAACGTGGAGGCGAAGACCTCGGCGGCCGTTCTGAAGAACTGGGAGCAGATCAAGCGCGAGGAGCGAGCAGGGGAAGGGAAGGCCGCGGAAGACTCGATCCTGGCTGGCGTGCCACGGTCGCTTCCGGCGCTGCTCGAGGCCGGCGAGTTGACCCGCCGCGCGGCGCGGATCGGTTTCGACTGGGAGAACCTCTCGGGCATCCTCGAAAAGCTCGAGGAAGAGAAGCGCGAACTTCAATCACTTCTGCCGTGGCCGGTTGTAGGGGCGGGTTTGAAGTCCGCACCCAAGAATACGGAATTGACGCAGCACATCGAGGAAGAAATCGGCGACCTTCTCTTCGTAGGGGTCAATATCGCCCGCTTCCTAGGCGTCGATCCGGAGATCGCGCTGAAGAACGCGAATCGTAAATTCAAGCGGCGCTTTCAGTGGATGGAGTCGGCGGCCGAGCGCGAAGGCCGCCCCCTCGCCGATCTCCCGCGCGAACGGATGGAAGTGCTCTGGGACGAGTCCAAACAGCACGACTAGCATCTCTTCTTCAGACTTCTTTCCCGCCTTCCCCGGACGAAAGCCGGCGCAACAAAACTTATATCCATCGAAATAAATATAAATTGGACTTTAATGCTCCAGCGGAGAAAACTGGGGGGCATGGCGACATCGCCCGAAGTGAATCTGTGGTCATCCCCCGACCACGCGCTCGAGTATCTCCGGCGCGCGGATTCGATTCCTCACCGCGTTGAGGGCGAAGCCACTCTCCTCGAGTTCGTGCCGCCTGACGCGAAGCGCATTCTCGATCTGGGAAGCGGCGCCGGCCGGCTGCTGGCGCTGGTGAAGGCCGCGCGGCCCGACGCTCAGTTCGTCGCGCTCGATTTTTCACCGACGATGCTGGAGGCGCTCGGCGAGACCTTCGGAAGCGACCCAAGCGTCACCATAGTCGCGCACGATCTCGAGCGAAAGCTGCCGGCGATGGGCCGTTTCGACGCGGTCATTTCCAGCTTTGCGATTCACCACGTGCCGCACGAACGGAAGCGCGCCCTGTACGCCGAGGTATTCGACCTGCTCGCGCCCGGAGGCGTCTTCTGCAACCTCGAGCACGTGGCATCGCCGACCTCGGGGCTTCACGCCGCGTTCCTGCGGGCGATTTCCACGGCGAACGAGGACCCGTCGAATAAGCTGCTCGATCTCGAGACGCAGTTGCGGTGGCTGCGCGAGATCGGTTTCCAGGATGTCGACTGCCACTGGAAGTGGCGCGAACTGGCGTTCTTCGCCGGCACGAAGCCGCTCTGACGCGGCGGCAAGCCTCGTCGGCGCCGCTTGCATCCGTTTCCAGTGAATCTCACCGGAAGTTTCCCTTATACTCTGTTCTCGCTCGTGATGACTCAGCCTCGTCCCGCACCTGAAATCGAAATCCGCCACTGCGCGGCCCTCGCGGAATACGAGGAATGCGTTCGCCTCGAGCACGCGATCTGGGGCGAGGAGATCGCTATGCCATCCGCCATCTTCGTGGTCGCGCACCATACGGGAGGGCAGGTGCTCGGGGCGTTTGACGGCGCCGCGAGCGGCGCAAAGATGATCGGCTTTACGCTGGCGCTTGCGGGTGTGCGCTCCGGTAAGCCATTCCTGCACTCGCACATGACCGCCGTGCTTCCCGAATTTCGCGACAGCGGCGTGGGGCGCCGGCTGAAGTTCTTCCAGCGTCAGGATGCGCTCAAGCGCGGTATCGACCTGGTCGAGTGGACCTTCGACCCGCTCGAATTGAAGAACGCGCATTTCAATTTCGAGCGCCTCGGAGCGGTCGCCCGCCGCTATATTCCCGATTGCTATGGCGTCACGGCGAGCCCTCTGCATGGAGGCCTCCCGACCGATCGGCTCGTGGCGGAATGGTGGCTCGACTCCGCGCGAGTGAAGGCGATTCTCGCCGATGACCCGATGCCGCTCAAGAATCCAGCCGCGCGCATCGAAGTTCCCACGAATTTCGCCGCCATTTGCACGAGCGATCGCGCGGAGGCGGTGCGGATCCAGGCCCGCGTGCGCGCGGAGTTCCGGAAATGGTTCGCAAAGGACTACGTTGCCACGGGCGTCGAGACGCGCGGGGGCGCGACGGAATATATTCTCGAGCCGGCGGCCTCGATCGCCGGCTTGCGGCTTCCGCCGCCCGGCGAAAGCTGAGGGAAAACAATGCGAGTTCGCAGGATCACGCTTCGGGAAATCCACCTTCGGCTGCTCTCGCCGTTCGAGACGAGCTTCGGGAAGTCGGATCTGCGCCGCATCCTGCTGGTCGAAGCGGGCGTGGATGGCGTTGTCGGTTGGGGCGAGTCGACAGCGGGTGAAAATCCGTTTTACTCCTACGAGACGGTCGAGACCGCGTGGCTCATCCTTCGCGATTATCTGTGGCCACTGGTGCGGGGCAGGGAAATCACCGCCGCGCGAGAGGTGTGGGATCTGTTCTCTCCGGTCCGCGGCCACAACATGGCCAAGGCGGCGCTCGAGACGGCGCTATGGGACGCGGAAGCGAGGCAGAGCAACGTTCCGCTCGCGAGGCTCCTGGGTGGCACGCGCGACGAAGTTTCCTGCGGCGTTTCGATCGGCATCCAGCCGACGACGGACGGTCTCATCGCGAAAGTTGAAGAGGCGCTGGCCGCCGGGTACCAGCGCATCAAGATCAAAATAAAGCCGGGGCTGGATGTCGAGCCGGCGCGCGTTCTGCGCCAGCGCTTTCCGCGTGTGCGTCTCATGGTGGACGCAAACTCGGCGTACCGCCTCGAAGACGCGCCGCTGCTGAAGCGGCTCGACGCATTTCACCTGATGATGATCGAGCAGCCGCTCGGCTGGGACGACATCTTTTCTCACGCGCAACTTCAGCGCCAGCTCGATACGCCGATCTGCCTCGACGAATGCATCCACGATGTGGAACACGCGCGCGCCGCAATCGAAATGGGCGCGTGCCGCATCATCAACATCAAACTCGGGCGTGTGGGCGGCCACACTCCCGCGCGGCAGGTTCACGACCTCTGCCAGGCGAAGTCGATCCCCGTGTGGTGCGGCGGAATGCTCGAATCGGGGATCGGCCGCGCGCACAACATCGCGATGTCGTCGCTCGCGAATTTCTCGCTTCCCGGCGACGTCTCAGCCAGCCGCCGCTACTGGAGCGAGGACATCATCGAGCCGGAGGTGGATGTCTCGCCGCAGGGGACGATTCGCGTGCCGCTCGCGCCCGGCATCGGCTACGCGCCGCGAATCGACCGCATCGAGTCGCTCACCAAGCGCCGCGAGGTCCTCGAATAGATTTTGGCCTCCTCTTCCACGACAAGTGCAACCGCAACGACCGCGCCATCCGCTTCGGTCGCCCCTCGCCGCCCGAGTTCTCTTCTGCTGGCCCTGGGACTCGCCGCGATGCTGCTCGTCTGGTGCTTCAACTACACGGCGGGCAAGATTGCCTTGCGTCACATGGATCCGCTGTCGCTCGCGTCGATTCGCATCGAGCTGGCGACAGTCCTGATGCTGGCCATCTACTTCTCGCGCCGCGACCGGAGTCCGCTGCGCCTACGCGATCTCTGGACCTTTACCTACCTCGGTTTTCTCGGCGTCATCTTGAATCAGGGCTTCTACACGGTTGGCCTGAACTACACGACTTCGGAGCGCTCGGTTCTGATCGTGGCGCTCGCGCCCATTCTCGTTTTGCTGTTTGCGCGGGCCATGAAGCTCGAGGCGTTCACGCCCGCGAAAATCGCCGGGATGGCGGTTGCCCTTGTCGGCGTTCTGCTGCTTGAGGCGGAGCCCGGCTCAACCGGGGGCACGCCGTCCATCGTGGGCGACGTGATCACCCTCATCGGCATCGCGGGCTTCGCGGTCTACAGCGTCCTCGGCAAGAGAATGATGGGCCGCACGGGTCCCGCAAAGTACGACGCGGTTTCGTTCAACACGTTCACGCTGGCCGCCTCCTCCGTGATGTTGCTCCCTCTCGCCGTCCGGCAGGCGATCGCACTCGATTGGAAGAGCGTCGGCTGGGCCGGATGGGCGGGGCTGGGTTACATGGCGGTTTTCAGTTCGGTCGCGGCGTACACGCTTTTCTACTGGCTCCTGCGCCACATGGAGCCTTCGCGGGTCGCGGCCGTGAACTACCTGCAGCCCTTCATCGTGATCTTGCTCTCGATGGCGTTTTTGGGAGAGCGCCCGACCGGGCATCTCGTATCGGGCGGGGCGCTGGTGTTGGTCGGCGTGTTTCTTGTGGAGAGAACTTCGTAGGGAAGCGGGCGAATGGAAAAACGCAGCGGCCCGGAGGTTCACGCCTCCGGGCCGGGAAGTCTTGCGGTGGTGGTGGCGAAAGGCTACTGCGCTGGTGCCGGCGCCGGGGCCGTCATTTCCAGGTCGATCTGGATCGCGAGCTCGTCACCCACCATTCCGGGGTCCGCGCTCACGCCAAAATCCTGCCGGTTGATTTTCGTGGAGGCCGCTGCGCCGCGGCGGAGTCCACCCATGGCCTTGACGGGAGCGGTGGGGCCGGTCACATCGAGCGTCACTTCCTTCGTCACGCCGCGAATCGTCAGGTTGCCGGTCACAGCAAGGCCGTTGCCGCTCTGGGCTACCTTCGTCGATTGAAACGTGATCGTGGGAAACTGCGCGACGTTCAGGAAGTGCTCGCTCTTGAGGTCGTCGTCGCGCCTCGATACGCGCGTGTCGATCGAAGTGGCGTCAATCGTTACGCTGACGCTCGACTTCGAGATGTCCGTATCGTCAAGCATCACCGTGCCGCTGATCTTTGTGAATTCGCCCTGCACGTTCGAAATCCCCAGGTGCCGCACGGTGAATTGCGCGTTCGTGTGCATCGGATCGATTTGCCAGGTTGTGGTCGCCGCAAACGACGGGACCGCCAAAATCGCCGCCAGTCCAACAGCCGCAAGAAACTTCTTCATCTGCTGCCTCCTCGAAATATGCTTTGGAATTGAAATCGGATTGTTTGCAGCGACGCGTTCGCCGCCACGAAGCTTGCCTGATCTGAACCGACGGGCCGGGATTCCCACCCCTCAGCTTCGGCCCGCCGGGAGTATATAACAACTTCTTCAATGGGTCGCATATCTGAATCGATCTGAATTGCCCTGAATGGATCATCCTTTCCTCAGTTTGACACGATCCGGCACGCGTGCTAGCTTCCGCGACGGAATGACGGAAACCGCATCTTCATCCCGCAAGCGCGTCGCCCTGATCCCCGGTGACGGCATCGGCAAGGAAGTGATCCCGGAGGCCGTGAAGGTGTTGAAGGCTGCGGCGGCTGCGGGCGGCCGCGAAGTCGAGCTCGCCGAATTCGATTGGGGCGCGGATCGCTACCTGCGCGACGGCACCACGCTGCCGGCCGACGCGCCCGAAATGTTCCGCCGCGATTACGACGCGATTCTCCTCGGCGCGCTAGGCGATCCGCGCGTGCCGGGCAACCAGCACGGCGCGGATATCCTGCTCGGTCTGCGCTTCAAGCTCGACCTGTACGTCAACGTGCGGCCCTGCGTGCTCTTCGATTCGCGTCTCACGCCGCTCAAGGACCGCACGGAGAAAGACATTCACTTCACCGTCCTGCGCGAGAACACTGAGGGCCTCTACGTCGGCATGGGCGGATTTTTCAAGAAGGGCACGCCCGACGAAATCGCCACGCAGGAGGACATCAACACGCGCAAGGGAGTCGAGCGCATCCTGCGCTACGCGTTCGATTTCGCGCGCCAGCGCGGCCTCCGGCGCGTCTGCATGAGCGACAAGGCCAACGCTCTCGCCTTCGGCCACGATCTCTGGCAGCGCGTTTTCGCCGAAGTCCGCCGCGAGTACCCCGGGATCGAGGCCAGCCACCTCTACATCGACAATCTCGTGATGCAGATGGTCCGCGATCCATCGCAGTTCGACGTGATCGTCACCTGCAACCTCTTCGGCGACATCGCCAGCGATCTCGGCGCGCAGCTCGCGGGAGGAATCGGGCTTTCGCCCTCCGGCAATATTCATCCGGGCCAGGTTTCGCTGTTCGAACCGGTTCATGGCTCCGCGCCGCTCATCGCCGGAAAAAACATCGCCAATCCGATGGGCGCTGTGTTGGCTGCGGCGATGATGTTCGCCTATCTCGGATGGAAAGCGGAAGCGCAGGCCATAGACGACGCCGTTCGCGCCGCCATCCGCGCAAGCAAGACCACCACGGATCTCGGCGGATCGCTCACCACTCGCGAAGTGGGCGACTGGCTCGCGAACCGCGTCGCCCGCGCCTAGTTTCCGGTTTTTCGGGTGCTCCAATCCTCGCTTTGTGAGATTGGGGCTTTTCGCGCAACGATCCTTGGCAACGCGCCGCCCGTTCAACACCCGCGCCCTCACTTCCTGTCATTCCGAGGAGGCCGGTCTTTGGCCGACGAGGGATCCCTATTCCGTCATTCCGCGGCGGTGTCGATTTTCGCAGCGCCCGCCGGAACCCGCCCCGATGAAGTCGGGAGGCGGGCAGTTCAGCGGCCCGCCCGCGGTCGTGTGCCGTGGTGGAACTGATCCTGACGAGGGCCCCGGAGATATCCCCATACGCGCGTATTAGCATATCTTGACATATTATAGAGATGTATATACTGTGCTACCGCTTGCGGGCCAAATCCAAGCAGGAGCGAAAGCATGAGAACCAAGCTAATGGCAGTATGTATTTCAGCCGCAGCACTGATGCTGATGGCAGTTGCATCGGCATGGACATCTCCGGCAACCGCACAATCTATTCCAACTGACGCTCAGGCTACCTGCACCGTCTCAGCCGCGACATTCGCAGGTTGGTTCCAATCGGGGACAGTGACTCTCAACGGAGTCGTGAATCCCGCAAACAGTGTCACCTTTCCCAATGTCCCGAATTGCAGCTTCTACCAGTGGTCGAAGCAGATGTTCCTGTGGCTCACTTCGCCGGCCCCAGCCACCTATGGCGGCGGTGGCGGGCGAATCTTCGACTCGCCGACCTTTTATGATGTTTCGCCCCTCAACGCGAGTGGCCAGCGCACCTTGATTCCGCACACGCCGGGCCTGATCAGGGCCTTCCCCTTGCGGGCTGCGCAGGTGGGCCCTCACAATCTGCCGGTCATTACGGACACAGCCGGAAGACTGTTCGAGATCGAAAGCACGCAGGTCGAGCCCGCCACGAAGCCGCTCATCCGCAGCAAGGCAGGCAAGATGATCGCGATCGAAAGCGTGCGACTCGGAGCCAACGGGAAACCAGTCTTCCTGGACAAGGCTGGCAAGACGATCGCAACTCAGGCGCTAACCCTGAAGGCTGCGGCCCAGGTGCGCACGGTCAGACGGATCATTATCAACCGGATTCCGATTTTCCTGGATTCATCAGGCAACGTGATTGACACCGAAGAAGGCCAGGCTGACCTGAGTGTCTTGGTAGCGCAGAACGGCTCGCTCGTTTACTACGCCACCATCGTGAATGACGTCTACGCCTACTTCCTCACCGGAGCGAAGGACGGCAAGATTACCCCGAGCAACTCATTTCCGACCACGGCGGCGAATCTGGCCCAGATCACGGCTTTCGCCTCGGCGCACGGGGTGACATTCCCCGATCCCAACGCCCTGGCCATCGAAGTGAAATCGGCATGGATCGAGGCCGCAGGACTCCCCAACCTGAGCAGCTATATCACGATGCAAGCGACCATACCGACCTACAACACGTCGAGTAGCACCAGTTGGACCGTGACCGGCCAGAAAACGGTGGAGCTGGCCCTGGTCGGCATCCACGTGGTCGGAAGCACGGCGGGGCATCCGGAAATGATATGGTCCACCTTCGAACACTTCGGCAACGCGCCCAATGCGGCCTACTCGTATAACTCGACCGCCGGAACCAAGACGGTGCCTCAAAATACGGCGGGAACCTGGCTGTTCTCCACGAGCGGCTCTGGCGGCCCATTCAATATTGTGCACGCGCAAAACCTGACGGGTGCCGACATCACAGCCGTTTCCGGTCAAACCATCAGCCCGAGCGATACGATGCGGATCAAGCCGTGGGGTGGGGCTGCAAACGCATCTCCAAACCCTCTGGACTCCACTGCCGCCGCTTCGAACACCGAAATCATTTCCATCAACAACAGCATTAGCTCGATGATGCCGAGCGGCGACGTGCGCAACAATTACTTCATGACCGGGGCGACCTGGACCATCGGAGGAGCCTCTCCCACCAGTAATTTCGGAAACCCTGGAAACACGGGCGGGAACACGGTCGGCACCAGCCAATTGAACAACACCACAATGGAAACGTACCAGCAAGGCACCACTGCGTTTGTCGCGAACGGTTCGAACTGCTTCGCGTGCCATGTAACCAATTCAACCTTGGTGAGCCATGTCTTTGCGGACATACAGCCGCTGTTTTAGTTGTTCGCTGTAACGCGGGCGGGATGCCGTCGCGAGCCGGATTCTGGAAATGGCTCGCGACGGCTGCCGCCCGATCCAACACCTGCGCCCGCAATCCCGTACTTCGTTGTCATTCCGAGTCCGCCGCGGCGGGCGAGGAATCTCTCTTCCTTCCGTCAGGGCACGCCTTCAGTTGTGCCCTACCTGATATTTCTCCAATCGATCCAAAAGACGACGACCCAATCCGAATCGTTCGATGTAAACTTCATTGCATCCAAGGTGACCGAACGAGGTCACCGTCGGGGAGGTCCAACTCATGCCCTCTGGGATCAGTTGTCCAGACGGCCATTCCACGAAGTCGATTCCGATTCACGAGGCCGCCATTGCTCTCTCCGAGGCGCGGCCCATCGGTGTCTGCAAGAAGTGCGGCAAGCAGCTTCAATACAAAATCAGCCACGCCTACGCGAGCGATCCCAGCAAAAAGGAATACAGCTTCATCGTCACGCGAGCGGTTCGCTTAAGGACGCGCCTCGCCGACGAAGAGCATTACGACCCGTTCCTGCTAGTGCTCCGCGAGGTCGAAACGGGCAAGGAGCAGGTTCTTCCCACGTTTTGGGCCTACGGCCAGAGCAACACCCAGCGTGGCGGGCAGTTCCCGCCGCTCCTGAGCCTCGATGAATGGAAGACGCTCTTCCGCCGCTTGGATGCCACCTTCGACGAGGAGGAAGACCAAATTCGCCTGCGGGCCTACGAACTCTACGAGCGGCGCGGTAAACGTGACGGCCACGCCCTGGAAGATTGGTTGCAGGCCGAGGCGGAAATCGCCGCGCGCAAAACTCTCCCCCTCGCCGCCTAGGGCAGAGTCCGCCGTGACGGATGCCCGGCCAGGAAGGGCTCCCAGATCGACTTTAGCCTTCGTAGCGGCCGCCTTCAGGCGGGTCGGCTTGCGCCCTTCTCCGAGCGCGGTCGCAGATGCCCGCGCTCGACACTGGAGAGCAGGAGGCGTTGGCTCGCCAGTGTCGAAAACCGGGTGACGACAATCCGGCAAGGTTTGTTCTGGAATTGTCGGCAGTGGGCGAGGAGGACGCCTAGCCCTTTCAGTGTTTGGAGACGACACTCCGCGCTTCCCAGGTTGAGACAATGAAGGTGGCCATACTGCCAGCGAGGTTTACCGCCAATTCAGCGTGGCGAGGAGAGGGCTTCGGTGCTTTCTTACCCTTGCCGTGTGCGTCGCTAAGCTTGTTTCGCAGCGCTCCAAGGCCTTCGACGACGGATTTGCAGCCGCCCAGTATTTGTTTGAAGATTTGCTCTGTATGTTGGCTAGGGCTCAGGTTCAATAGCTCAGCCGTCAAGCCATAAAGCTTCGGCAGATCATCTTTCTCGTCGTAGTCTATTCGGCCCTCATCCAAAACGTGTTTGCAAACCGACTCGACGAGCGTTCGAGCGGCCGTGATAGCACCCTCTGGATCGTCATTCATGCGATCGAGCGCTTTGCGCCAAGCCTCCGCGACATGCTCCGAATCGAGCTTGGCGATAGCCTTCGAAACGTTCTCCTCAGTCGGAGAGGCCGCTTCGGTTTCGAGCATACTGATGGCCGGCTCAAAGGCATTACGAAGGTACTGTCTGCGTCCCTCCCACTGCGGGTGCACGGGTTTGATGAAACTCCAGAAGGCACCTGTGTCCCGGCACGTTCTCAGGAAGCTTGGAAGTTGTTCCTTCACCCGCGGGACGGCGAGCAGTTGCTTTCTTAGACGCTGATATTCTTCGTTACCAAATCCGCCGCTCGTTGCGGCAGCGATTAGGCCACCCAGCAACTCTTCGACCTTCGTAAGTAGCTCGCTCGGCTTGCCCTCTTTGGATGCTGTAGTTGGGCTCATCGCTTGTAGGTCAGCATAAGCGAGGGGTGCCCCGGCTCGCAACTTCGGCCCGACTTAGCCATCGACCTCGGCGCATGGGCCACCCGGCGCTCCCCAAAAGACAGGCAATGGGGTAATATCTAAGCCAATATGACTGAGGGAAACGATGATTTCGAGACTATCACGACACACTCGGCGAAGTCCGGAAGGGTAAAATACGGCGATCCTGTAATCCTCCGAGATTCCTCACGACGAAGAGTCGTGGTCGTTCCGTTCTTCATTCCCCACACCGATCACACAGAACTGGCAATCAAGCTTGTCTCGTACTTGAAGAGAGATCCCCCGTACAGTTGGGCGGTAATTGAAGAAAAGTCTTTGTCCTTGACTGAAGAAGCTACACGAAAACTTCTTAGTGCGATTCAGGCCCATCTAGAGGTCGCCCAAACTGGTGAGGACGGGAGCTATTTGGTCGTGCGCCTGTCCGAGGGCACGGCCCAACTGGGAACTCACGATCCAGTCAAAGTCGCACAAGCGCTTGCCAAAGTGCTCGGTCAACCGGAAATAATAGAGCACTTAGGAAACGCCGAGTTGAGTGCCCAACTCCTCACGGCGTTGCGGGGCGCAATACGGCTAAGCGAGATGCAGAAGGCGGTTTCGAAACTCCGCGAGAACTTGATGAGCGGCGAGTGCGATGAGAGTGTTTATCAAGCTTGGTGCGAGAATCACTCATGGGCGTTTGGTAACGCGTATGTTGTCAGAGACCTCGTTCGAGCTATTTCCACGGGTGACCGCCTCGATTTACTTCTACCAACTGTAATCGCAGGCTATCGAGACTTAATTGAGCTGAAGAGGCCTGACATGAGTGTTTTGCAGTTTGACGACGCGCATCGCAATTATTACTTCTCGTCGGATGTTGCCAAGGCGATTGGACAGTGCCACCGGTACCTCGACGTCCTCCATGAAGTAGCTGCGAATGGACTCCGGGATCACCCAGAGATTGTCGCCTATCATCCAAGAGCCATTGTCGTAATCGGACGATCACACGATTGGGATGAACTAAAGCTCCGTGCTCTACACGGTCTGAATCGACGTTTCTCGGGGATGATGGTCATGACCTACGACCAGCTACTAGCACAGGGCGAACGGCTAGTCGAAATCCTGTCGCCGTCGCAGGAGTCGGCATCAGGCGGTGGACCTGAGGCAATGGACGTTGATGACGACATTCCCTTCTAGCAATCCCAGACATGCGGCGCAACGACTGGCCACCCGCCTTCAGCGGGCGGGGGAAGTTGGTTGGCACGCACAACAGCAATTGTTCACTGGGGGAGGGGCGGCCTTCGCTGGATGGAGAAAAGTGGCGCACACGTAGGCGAGAGTCAGCACAGTTGCCAAACCAAAGCTTAGGATTTGCAGCGTGGATGGCTTCCGGACGTTGTCGCCAATTTCAAACTCCTCTTCTTCTTTGTCATCGGTGGAAGCAGAGGATGTCGAGGTCCCAGAAGCGTTTCTTCTCGCTTTCCTCGTTCTTACTGGAGCGAGGGTGCCAGTGAGAGCCATCAATGCCCACAAGCCAAAAACCGTTGAGAACAGGTAGAATGCCCAAGCCGCAACGGCAAGGAGCCGCGGTCCGAAAAAATCTTTGGAAAGCAGTAGAGTAATCGTTACAATTCCGGTCGATAGAGTGATCAGCTGCTTGGTGAGATCCGCCGCGAAATCGAAGGCCTTCTTTTGGCGCTCATTCATCGCGAAACCTTAACAGAATGGGTAGCAGGGACAAAACCACATGCGAGCGCTGAAGAAGTTATGCCCATGCAGCATGTTTGTGCTGGCTGCCTCAGTTCCTTTGATGGTCTGACGACGTTGCTGTTCAATTGCAAATTCAATTATCTTGTCGACCAGCCGATCTACCGCATTCTTTGCTTCGGCAATCGCCGCGGCGTTACCCAAAGCGCCGTCCTGAGCCAATGTCGCGACGCCGCTTTGGATAAGATTCTGCACTTCGCTGGCACATTCCGGGCTGAACTGAAATCCGCGACCCCCCGCAGTCCGTTGGGCTAGAGCCCAAAGATCACTGCCTAGGCTGGGTTGGGCAGGAGCGGCAGCACTACTCATGAGGACACCTCACAGTTTATTAGAGTAGCAGTATTATAGATAAAGTACTGCAGCGCAATAGCGAGATATCCATACTGGACTGCAGGCGCAGGCATCGGGCGCAAGGCCCCAAATCACGCGGCGGTGACGAGGATTCGCGCTGCCCTGCGCGAGCGAGGCTTCGGGCGGATGAGGATTTCGATGTCGCGGTCGAGTGCAGTAAGGAAATGCATCAGCCGCTCGACGGAGAAACCTTCAAGGCGGTAATTGGCCAGCGCTGAAATCTTGGGCTGATTGATTTTCAAGCGCCGCGCTGCCGCCACCTGCGAAAGCTCTTGTCCCGCGATGATCTGGTTGATGGCGACGGCAAGGCGCGCCTTTGTTTGCTTTTCCTCCGCATTTGGTAGGCGTAGGTCGGCGAAAACATTGCCTGAACTGGGAGTGATTTCCGGTTTATTCTTTCGCCTTGCCATATCGCACCTCGTAGTCTTGCCTGGCCATGCGGAGCCGTTGAGCGATCAGTTCGGTATCCGTCCTCGATGTCTTTCTGCCGCTCGGCGATTTCTTCTGAAACGCGTGGAGCACATAGATTGCGCCTTCAAATCTAACGGTGTAAACCGCCCGATACGTGTCTCCCCGGTTATCCTCGACGATTTCGAGTACGCCGGGGCCTTCTCCCTTCCACGGTTTTGCGCCGGGGTGCTTGCCGCCAAACTGAGCGACACTCAAGGCCACGCCGAGGTCGTCTTTCACTTCCTCCGGAAATGCCAGCAAGTCTCGCTTTGACGAACCGACCCAGAAGAGCGGCTTTTCGCTGGATGCCTGTGTCGGCCTTGCCATTTCAAGTATCCTAGTACTAGGATATATCGGTCAAGGACTATTGTGCCGTCAAGCCCGAAGCGATTTCTAGTGTGGAAAATACCTAGCGGACATGAGGCTTTAGGACGATGGCCATCGGCATGCCCACCCAACTTCTCCCCGAGCGCAGGTTTTCCCGCCTGAATTTCTGTACTCCGGTACAGTTTCGCATGGCGCAGCTGTGTGCTAGCGTCGAAGCAGCGATGCGCAAAGAAAAAACATCATCGACAAAAACGAACGGCCCCGGCGGCGGGGAAGGACGCGGGCGTGTCTCCGCAGTCATATGCTCCGCCTCCGATGACCCGGCGATGGTCGCCGTCCCGAGCGGGCAGCGCGAGTCGCGGGGCCCGTCCCATCTCTGCCTTCTACCCGTCACTGGCTGCCGAGCAGATTTCGCTGTAACTCATTCAGAACAAACGATCGTGGTGCCTCTTACCCGTCAATGGAAAAGGGGTCTTTCTGAGCGCGTTTGCCGGTCCCGAATGGCCGCAGCAAATCACGGCGTTCTAATCGACACTCTGGCGATTAGAAACGGCTGCAACTTCTTGGAAACAAACGATGGGCGCACATTCTAATCGACACGGTAGCAAGGGGTACAATTTCACCCTTCACTGCTCCCGAACGGCGGCGCGAGAGGAGATGCGCGCGAGGGCGATTCCGCAGTATGCTGTTGGCGTCACCCCGGAAGCCGCAAGGAGGGAAGACCGCGTGGACGCCAAAGTGTCGCCTGCACCAGCAGCGCCAACAACAAAAACTCGGATCGAATCCGACAGCATGGGCAAGATCGAAGTTCTCGCCGACCGCTACTACGGCGCACAGACCGCCCGCTCGTTGATCCATTTCGAAATCGGCACGGACACGATGCCGCCCGAGCTGATCCGCGCGTTCGGAATCCTGAAAAAGGCTGCGGCGCTCGTCAACCAGGACCTTGGCAAACTCTCGGCCGAGAAGGCCGGGCTGATCGTTCAGGCTGCCGACGAAGTGATCGCCGGAAAACTCAACGAGCACTTTCCGCTGCGCATCTGGCAGACCGGCAGCGGCACGCAGACCAATATGAACGCGAACGAAGTCATCTCGAACCGCGCGATCGAAATTGCCGGCGGCGTGATGGGCAGCAAGAAACCCATTCATCCCAACGACGACGTCAACCTGTCGCAGTCCTCGAACGACACGTTTCCCACCGCCATGCACATCGCGGCGGCTTCGCGCGTCGCGCAGGACCTGATTCCTTCCGTCGAGTGCTTGCGCGACGCCCTCGACGCGAAGGCTCGCGAATTCGCGAGCGTGGTCAAGATCGGCCGCACGCACCTGATGGACGCCACGCCGCTCACCGTCGGCCAGGAAATATCCGGTTGGGTGAGCCTGCTCGGTCGCGATATCGACCGGGTCGGGGAGACCCTCTGGGGGCTATACGACCTCGCCATCGGCGGCACGGCCGTCGGAACGGGCCTAAACGCCCATCCGGAATTCGCCGAGCGCGCCGCGAAGAAAATTTCGGAGCTGACCGGCCTGCCGTTCGAATCGCACCCGAACAAATTCGCCGCGCTTTCCGCGCACGATGAGATCGTTTTCGCGAGCGGCGCGCTCAAGACGCTGGCCGCCTCGCTGATGAAAATCGCGAACGACGTCCGCTGGCTCGCTTCTGGGCCGCGCGCCGGCCTGGGAGAGCTGGTGCTGCCTGAGAACGAGCCGGGCTCGTCGATCATGCCCGGAAAAGTGAATCCCACGCAGTCCGAGGCCATGACCATGGTCGCCGTGCAGGTGATGGGCAACGACGCCGCGATCGGCTTCGCCGGCTCGCAGGGAAATTTCGAGCTGAACGTCTTCAAGCCGGTGATCATCCACAACTTTCTGCACTCGGTGCGCCTCCTTACCGACGCGTGCCGCTCGTTCCGCGAGCACTGCGTCGCCGGAATGGAGATCGACGCCGGGCGCATCGCGCACTACGTGAACAGCTCGCTGATGCTCGTCACCGCGCTGACGCCCAAGATCGGCTACGACAAGGCCGCGGAGATTGCCAAGAAAGCCCACCACGAAAAGTTGAGCCTGCGCGAAGCGGCCCTCAAGCTCGGCTACCTGACGGAAAAGGAGTTCGACGAGATCGTGCGACCCGAAAAAATGACGCATCCGTAAGGCCCGATGGGAGCTTCTCATTTCTCGCAACTGTTTAACCTTGCGTAAATTTGCCTTTGACACGCTACCGGCGCTTCATTAAATTCAAATGGTACATCTCGCAGTTCCCCCTTCTGACGCAACGAACTGTGTATCGAATTGGACAGCATCTGATTGACGCGGATTCGCCGTGTGCATCAGGTGCAGGCTCGAATCGATCTATTGGGAGGGCGGAGCATGTCAGCGTCAAGTGCAGGGTACGCGCGCAAGCGGGACGCGAGGAGCATCGAGGCGAAAGAGGCTTCATGCAGTCTGTGCGCGAGCACGGACGGACCGCGGATGGACGAGTTCGATCCCGCGTCGCCGATCGCGCAGGCCGCCGCGAAGGTTTGGGGCGATCGAGTCACGGCGGATTCGGATGCGTCCGGCGCGCCGGTGGAAGAGGTCGTCGCGGCGGTTCCATCCGTCAACGAGCTCGACGAAGCGCGGCGCCAGCAGATAGTGCTCGAGCACATGGAGCACGTGCAATATATTGCGCGGCGCATCCACGACCGTTTACCGCCGCAGGTGCTCCTCGAGGATCTGGTCCACGCCGGGATTCTCGGCCTGTTGGACGCCGTGCGGAAATTCGATCCCACGAAGAACGTCCAGCTCAAGCATTACGCCGAGTTCCGCATTCGCGGCGCCATTCTCGACAGCCTTCGCCAGGTCGACTGGAGTCCGCGGGCGCTGCGGCGTCAGGCGCGGCGTTTCGACCAGGCCATTCACATCTGCAAGGCGCGATTCGGGCGCGATCCGAGCGAGCCGGAGATTGCGGCCGAGCTCGGCGTCGGCCTCGGGACCTTGCAAAGGCTTCGGAGCGACCTGCGCGGTCTGGACGTCAGAAGCCTGCAAGCCGAGGTGAACGAGCCGGGCAGCGACGAAAGGGTTCAGCCTCGCGCCGGTTCGACCTGCGAGGACCCGTATCAGCAGGCGCTGCGCTCGGAAATAGCGGGGCTGCTGGAAATGGCCATCGGCGAGCTTTCGGAGCGCGAGCGCCAGGTGATGGCGCTCTACCACTTCGAGGAGCTCACGATGAAGCGCGTGGGCGCGGCGCTCGGCGTTGGGGAGTCCCGCGTTTCGCAGATTCATTCGGCAGCGCTCGCGCGTCTGCGCGTGCGGCTGCGGGAGCTCACCGAAGGGCGTCTGCGGCCGAAGCCGGGCCCGCAGCGCGCAACCGCGCCTATGACCGCGAAGGCCGCAGCCGTCTGATGTGCCCCCGGCGCAAGGCCGAAAAGCAGTCGAAGGCGCGCTGGGCTGGCCGCAAGGTTCCGCTGGAGACGGTTGCGCGATGGATGCGCCTGCTCGAAGACGAAACGGTTGATCCCGCGGCGGTCGCCGAAGAGATTCGCGCGCATTCCGACCTAGAATCCCTGGTGATGAAGCTAAGTGCTTCGCTGGTGCTTTCGCCGGAAGGGTCGATCGCGGGCGCGGAGGAAGCGGCAATCCTGCTCGGCACGGAACGCTTGAAGGTGGTGGTCTACATGTGGTTGCTGCGGCAACAGCCGGGCGGCGTGGCTGAACTTTTCGGGCGCGACGAATCAAAATTGGCCGAGGCGGGCGAAGAGCGGAATTCCTGGGACGAGTCGAGTCCCGAGGAACTGTATCTCGCGAGCTTCCTGCGTTGCCTCGGACTCGACCCTTCGCGCGGCGGACGTGAGCTGCCCGCGTGTTTTGCGCCGGCGCTGGAGCACAGAGAGTTCGCGGAATTGCGGAACATGCTGATGCGCGATTTCGTCGCGCTGATTCCCATCCTCAACCCATCGCTGCTGAAGCCGCGCACCAACGCGGTCCGCGACGTCTGAGCCAGTCCGGCGCTTGATTGTTTCGTGACATGGGTGAAGGACGTCAGAGCGCAGCGCGCGCCGGCGCGGTAATATCTGGAGATTCTTGGGACCCAACTCAACTTAATCGGCCAGACGAAAGTTCAAATCAGGAGGAACGTTCTATGAAGAACTGGTTTCTTGGAGTGGTCGCGGTTTTGACGCTCGTTTTCGCCCTCACTTTTCCCGCGGCAGCGCCGGCGGCGCCGCACGCGCCGCAACCGCAACCCGGGGCGGCGGCTGCACCGGCGCCCGAGCCTCATCCCGAAATCCGCGAGGCGATTGGCGCGCTTCAGAGAGCTCGGGAACATTTGCAGCACGCCAATCACGATTTCGGCGGACATCGCGTGGAAGCGCTTCGCGCCACCGATGAAGCGATCCGTCAGCTACGAATTTGTCTGGAGTACGACAGGTAAGAACTCTTAAGGCCGGCCGCTTGCGGCGCCCGCCCCGCCCGGCGCGGGCGCCCCCGGCCGGACATCCGCACATTCCGGCCGCAGTCTCCCGAAGGCGTTACAGCTTTCCCCAGAAGGCGAAAGCCACGGCGCCAAGCAGAAACGCGAACGAGACAGCGTGGTTCCACTTGACGCGTTCGCCCAGGTAGACCCACGCGAAGACGACGAACACACAAAGCGTGACGACTTCCTGGATAATCTTCAACTGAAAGCCTGTGAATTCACCGTAGCCGATGCGGTTCGCCGGGACTTGAAAGCAGTATTCGGCGAAGGCGATCAGCCAGCTGACGACGATCGCGGCGAAGAGCGGAGCTTTGCGGTATTTCAGGTGGCCGTACCAGGCAATCGTCATGAAGATGTTGGAGCAGATCAAAAGCAGAACGGTTCTCATGGCGTTCGAATCGTATCATGCGGGGCAATATCGAAATCAACGCGGCGAGGGGCTCGTAGGGGTCAGTTTCCGATAACGCGATTAATCGGGAGTTGCAGCTCTGGGACCACAAGGATTAGTTGCTGTAGCGCACCCTGCGGCGCCACGCAGTGACACCACCTAGCCGACTCAGCGGCAGTAAATCGATCGTACTATTGCTTGATACTAGCGGCCGGCCTAACGTAAGTGAATACCGAGCATGTATGAATAACCAAGGCAGCGAAGATCATGGGCCTCTTTCGGCAAGCGGGGCAGTTCCGACTCCGGCCTCCGCCAATTTCCCGCTGCTCAATCATTTCGGCCGGCTATTCGACGTCACGCATGACCTGCTTGCTGTGCTCGGGTTCGACGACCGACTTAAGTTCGTGAACTCTTCGTGGGAAAGGACACTCGGCTATTCTCCGGAAGAGCTGATGGCGGAATCGCCCACCGCATTCCTTCACCCGGACGATCGCGTGGCTACGCTTGCGGATATCGAGAAAGCTTTTGCCGGCATCCCGACAACTTCGTTTGAAAACCGCCTCCGGTGCAAGGACGGCTCTTACAGGTGGCTCTCGTGGTCCTCGATCTCGTCACCTTCCGAGCAATGTTTCTACCTGGCCGCTCGTGATATCACCGAAAACAAGCGTTCCGAGGAACGCCTCTTGCGGCTCGCCCACGCGATGGAGAACAACAAGGACATGATCTCCATGAGCGATGCGGAAGGCCGAGCCGTGTTCGTAAATCGGGCCCTCCTCCAAGCTACTGGGTTCCGTGAGGAGGAGATCCTTGGCAAAACCTTCCGCGAAACACTTTTGTCCCCGAGTAATCCCACAAGCCTGGCCGAAGAATTTAGAGCGAGCCTCAGTCACGAGGGCAAATGGAGAGGGGAATGTCTGGTGCGCCGCAAGGACGGTTCCGACCTGCCTGTTTCCCTGAGTATCAGCGTTCTCCGAGACAGCGAGGGCCGTGTCACCGGCAACTTTGGGGTTTCACAAGACATTACCGAGCAACGACAGGTGGAAGATCGTGCCGTGCGGCTTGCCCACGCGCTGGAAATCAACCGGGAAATGATCTGCATGACAGACGAGAAAGGCTGTGCTTCGTTTGTGAATCAGGCTCTTCTTAAGGCCACTGGGTACCGGGAAGAGGAACTGTTGGGAAAGTCATTCGACGAAACGCTCGTCTCGGCGAGTAATCCGGCAAGTCTGGCCGAAGAGATTCGGACCAGCATGTTTAGCGAGGGCAAATGGAGAGGGGAATGTCTGCAACGTCGCAAGAAAGGACCGGACATGCCGGTTTCCCTCAGCCTCAGCCTCCTTCAGGATAGCGAGGGGCGCGTCACTGGCGCCTTTGGAATCTCGCAAGACGTCACCGAGCGGCGACAGCTCGAAGAACAGTTGCAGCGCGCGCAAAAAATGGAAGCTGTCGGAAAACTGGCAGGCGGAGTGGCGCACGATTTCAACAACCTGCTGATGGTGATCATGGGCTATGCGGGCGATCTTGCGGACCGGCTGGATGCGAGCGATCCTCTTCGTAAAAAGGCTGAGGAAATCGGCAGAGCTGGACGCCGAGCCGCATCGCTCACGCGACAGCTCTTGGCATTCAGCCGCCAGCAGGTTCTGGAGCCCAAGGTGCTGAACCTGAACTCGGTAGCGGACGATCTGCAGAAAATGCTGAGGCGCTTGATCAACGAAGATATCGAGCTGATCGACATACTCGACCCGAAGCTAGGGCAGGTGAAGGCAGATCAGGGACAAATCGAACAGGTGATCGTGAACCTTGTAGTGAACGCCCGTGATGCCATGCCGCAGGGCGGGAAAATCATTCTTGAGACCGCGAACGTGGACGTGGACGAGGCTTGCGCTCGCCGGCACCCGGAAATGTCGCCCGGCCCGTACGTCCGGCTTGCCGTTACCGATACTGGCGTGGGCATGGATGCTGCGATCCAATCGCGCATCTTCGAGCCGTTCTTCACCACCAAGGAGCAGGGCAAGGGAACGGGCCTGGGTTTGGCAACTGTATACGGAATCGTGAAACAAAGCGGCGGCTTCATTTGGGTCACCAGCGAGCCTGGAAAGGGCTCGACGTTTGAAGTGCTGCTGCCTCGGACCAAGAAAAAGACCGCGGAAGTAACGGTTCATGATAGCGGCGGAACTGAGAGTGGCTCGGGAACGATCTTGCTTGTCGAGGACGACGAAGCGCTGCGCACGCTCATCCTGCATTCGCTTACAGGGCGCGGCTATACCGTTCTGGAGGCAGCTAACGGGACGGAAGCCTTGAGGATTGCGGGGCAAAGATCCCGGGAGATCGAGCTGCTCCTGACGGACGTGGTGATGCCGGGAATGAGCGGCCCTCAAGTGGCTGATCGCGTCGTTGCGCTTTGTCCAGATGTGAAAGTGGTGTACATGTCCGGCTACTCCGAGTTTGCGGCTAAGCACGATGATCTCCTGAAGCAAGGCTGGCGACTCCTGCAGAAACCCCTCACACTAAATGATCTCGTCCGGGCAGTTCGAGAGTCCCTCGAAGCGGACCCTGTGCCTGAACCGGCCACGAGTTAACCCCCAATGTATGTGACACTGCTGGCTCGGTTGGCTCAGCAACAGTGGCTCATCTACGGCAAGTCTCAAGTCCCGATAAGTGCGGGAACCGGGAACCGACCCGCTACCGAGGGGCTAGCCAGACCGGGCGAGCGGCCGGGCTGGAGCGAGGAAGGGTAATCCTGCTGCTGCCGTACCGCGGAGGCTTGAAGATGTTGGAGCAGATCAAAAGCAAAACGGTTCTTATGGCGTTCGAATCGTATCACGCGGGGCAATATCGAAATCAACGCGGCGAGGGGCTCGTAGGGGTCAGTTTCCGATAAACCGACATCCGGGCCTAGCTGCAATCACTAGTCGCCGCCGTTATCTGAATCGAGGCCGAGCGATCGTACAGTCGGTGGCGGAAACGGGTGTATACTCCGAGCGTCTAGTCACACACCTTCCGCCGTGCCCACCATGGGCGACGGTTCCTGTGCCGCAAGACATACATCCCGCAGACCGAAGTGTGACGCCACGGTTCTCGGCAATCTAACTGGCAGTCGGGGTGTAGTCAGGGGAAACCCAATTCGAGAGGACACAGATGAACCCACAAGCAGCAACAGCAATGCAGCCGGCCAAGGGGCCTGTACCAGTCAAACAGTCCGCCACCAGCGATGTTTTCGACCAGATCCAGCAAACCCACGACGCGCTCGCTCGCAGAGCATTCGAGATATTTGACAGTAATGGCAGGTGGCTCGGCCACGAGTTGGAGGATTGGTTCCGTGCCGAGTCCGAACTGCTTCACCCCGTACACCTGGAAATTGCAGAATCCAATGACAACCTAACAGTTCGGGCAGAAGTGCCGGGGTTCAGCGCCAAGGAACTCGAGATCGATGTCGAACCACGGAAGCTGACGATCTCCGGTAAACACGAAGCCCAAGAAGAAAGCAAGAAGGGCAAGACCATCTACTCCGAGCGGTGCGCGAAGGAGATCCTACGGGTCGTTGACCTGCCAGCGGAGGTTGACAGCTCGAAGGTGAGCGCGATTTTGAAAGATGGCATTTTGAACATCGAACTGCCTAAGGCAGCCCATGCCAGGGCAGTTCGCATCGAGCCTAAAACAGCATAGCGGCCAGAAAAGTAGCGGGGCGGGAACGCACTACGATTCGCGCCCCGCCCTGACTGCCCCCCAACCGGAAGTTTGGCGCGACGCGTTGAGACGCGGGTTTTAGCTCGGTGCCGGCGAGCGAGAATGTTGCATCTAACAAAATGGAGGGCAAAACAATGAGAACTTTTTTCATAACAGCCATAGCAGTTGCCGCCCTGCTATTGGGAACGGAAGTATCTGGTCCTGCGCGCGGTCAGACCCAGAATTCACACCCGGCGCGTCCGGGCGACATCAACTACGTCGAGGGTAAAGCCTCGATTGGCAACGAAGCTCTGAGTCCCGACTCAGTGGGTTCGGTCGAACTGGACAAAGGGCAGTCGCTTACAACTCAGGCTGGCAAGGTTGAGATTCTACTGACGCCGGGTGTTTTCCTGAGGGTAGCCGACAACAGTTCCGTGAAGATGATCTCACCGGATTTGGCCAACACCGAGGTTGAGTTGGACAAGGGCCGCGCCATGGTGGAGGTCCTGGACATCCGCAAAGAAAACAATATTCGAATCGATCAAAACGATGTGAGCACGCAGTTGTTGAAGAATGGGCTGTATGACTTCGATGCAGACCACGAGCAGGTTCGTGTATTCAAGGGCACCGCGCAGGTCTATGCCAAAGGCCAGAACATCAAGCTGACAGGAGAGCGAGAGCTTACGCTCAATGCCGCCGGCAAACTGAAGGCGCAGGGCTTCGATACTCGTCAGTACGAAGATGATTTCTTTCGTTGGAGCGCTCTGCGGTCGGGATATCTGTCGGAGGCTACTGTCGATGAAGCGCGCGGTTATATTGGCCCAGGACCGGGCTGGTATGGTCCCGGCTGGTACGGCACGGGGTGGTATTGGGATCCGTGGTTTGGAGTCTGGACGTTTATTCCAGCTGACGGAATCTTTTACAGTCCATTCGGCTGGGGCTTCTATTCGCCGATTATAGTCTATCGGTCTCCCTTCTTTTACTACGGTTATTGGGGCCACGCGCCTCACCATTTTGGGGATTTCCATGGGCCGTACGGACACGGTTTCGAGCCGCATGGTGGATTTCACGGTGGTGGTTTCAGAGGCGGGGCCCATCGCTGACGGCTGCGGTTTGTGACAAGGCCCGCTCGCGGGCCTTGTCACACCAGCTTTGAGAAAACTCTTTCGAATCGCGTCGAATACGCCATTTCAAAGCACTGGGTCCCGACAAGCGCGGTAACCAGACATAGGGTGTGCTCGAATCGCGACCCGTGATCAAATAGGAAGATGCTCATGCCCGAATCAAACGAAGACCGATGCGGAAAATGTGGGGCGGAGATTGACACGGGCCGAAGAGTTGACTTCACGCTAAAAGACGGCACGAGGGTTTGTGATTCTTGTTTCGTGAGAGGAACGGCGAGTCCAACCCGCCCCGATGGAAAATCGACTTGAATTCACGCCCTGCGATATCACGCCTGCTCGCGTATTTGAGAAGTAAATTTCACTTCTCCGGTTAGCCGGGCAGGTTCGGTAGCAATTCGCCGGCAGTCAGCGATTTCCCTAGCCTCACGCCGCCGGCTGTTGCGATTGCGGAGGTGCCCCTTCGAGCTGGTGAATCGTCCTGCGAAGCCAATCGAGCACGGCTTCCTCAACGTCCGGCGCGTCACCCGGCCCCCCGAGGGTCGCCACGGTATCTCCGCGTTCGTTCAGCGGAATATGGTGGCACGGGACCGCTTCGCCTCGCTTCTCAGCCGGAACGAAATCGATGAGCCAGCACTCCGAACATGGATGCTCTCTCTCTGGCAAGCCATAGTTCAGGCACGAAGGAGAATCCCGGAAGACCGAAAGCTCTTTGCGCGACTCCGGTATGTTTTCGTGGAAAGAGAGAATCGAAATCGGATCATTCTCGCCTGCGCGCGCCGGAAGCCTTCCCCGAACCGGTTTGTACCCACCTAGCTCGTAGAACTTCAGCTCCAACTTCAGAGCGTTGAGCAGGGCCTGTCCTTGATTTTGTGCCATGGTACACCTCTCGCGGCTTTTCACCTCCCCCCAACAACACATGAACTCGATTCTGTAATATTGCTGTGACGGCTGTCACAGACTACTGTGACATGCACAACCGTTCGCCGATTATGTCGCTCAACTCCGGATAAAGCCGTTAGCCGGAAGCCGGCCCGCTACCGAGGGGCTAGCCAGACCGGGCGAGCGGCCGGGCTGGAGCGAGGAAGGGTAAAGCTACTGCCTGACGGCGGAGGCTGTGTGTGAGGTCCGAGCCGCGATGATCGCGCGAACGATCTTTACGGCGAGTCCCTGGCTGGTGGAGCAGGTTTCGTCATTGATGCGGCACTGGGCGATCGTGAGCTTGCAGCCACAGGTGCAGATTTGCGTGTTCATCCGCTTGAGCGCCGCGCGCTTCTCCGCGGGCGTGAGTCCGGTGAAATCAACGCCGGGGAGATCGGTGGCGAGGGCAGCGTTCTTCAGGAAGATCTGGCCCGTGTCGTTGAAGGTCTCGACGGGAAGGCTGACAGGCAGGCCGAGAAGGGCGCGAATCTCGCTCTCGTAGACGGCCACAGGGAACAGTCCGACGTGCTTTTGCACGACGCGGCCGTTGGTATCGATCACGAAGGAAGTCGGCAGCGCCGGGACGCCGCCGTATTCATCCGAGATGCGGCTGCCCATGACAATCGGGTAGTTCATCCCGGCCTCCTTGGCGAACGCCGCGACCTCGGAGGGCGGCGAGTCGTCCATTGACGCGCCAATGATTTCGAGCCGGTCCTTGTAGCGGTTGGCCAGTCCGATCATTTCCGGGAGTTCGTCGCGGCAGGGCGGGCACCAGGTAGCCCAGAAATTCAGCAAAACAACCTTTCCGCGAAGACTCGCCGTGGAAATGACGTTGCCGTCGAGGTCATTGACGAGAAAGGGCGGCATGGGCGAGGGATTGCGCGCAAGGCGGATGGCGGTGACCGGATCGTCGCCATCCGATTCGCCCTGCTGCTGTGCCGCGGGCGGGCGATGTTCGGCGGTGGACCGATTGGCTGCGGAAACACGGCGCGCGCGGACCGCCGCGACGCCAGCGAGAAGAACCGCACATGCCGCAAGGGCCAACACGATGATGGATGATCTTTTCATGCCTTCGCGGATACCCAACCCATTATGAAGCAGAGACGGGCGGGGCACAATGAGGTGAGCAGAGGGTTGTTATTTCCATGGTGCGACGGGCCATTGCGGGAAGCCAATTCCCGAAATGGGAATCCGGGGCGGGGCACAGCGGCAGTGGGCATCTCGAAGTCATTGAAAAATAGTCGTAAAGCCCAATAGGCAATGGGCCGATCATTTGCAGTACGAGGAGCCCGGGTCGCGTTCCAACGATCCGAACCGTCGCGTGAATGGGGAGGAAGGGGCCCAGTTCACGGGGCGGCGCGGGCCGTTCCCACCTGCCTCTGAGAGGGAAGCTAGGATGGATGACCCCAGGTCCGGTCACGCCTAGACCGGACCACAAGGAACGCGGCCCATGGGGGCCCTTGATCCCAAGCAAGGGCCCCCTCTTTTTTTCTCCAGCCAATTTCTTGCGCCGCTGCCGCCTTCCGGTGCGCCTCGAACCGCCCGCGCCGCGCGCCTCCCGTGCGATAATCGCCCCAGGGCGGTATGCGCAACATCAAACTCACCATCGCGTACGACGGCGCGGACTTCCACGGCTGGCAGTTCCAGCCCGGTGTGCCCACGATCCAGGGGGCGCTCCACGACGCCGTGCGCAAGATCACGCAGGAGAAGATCACCGTGCACGGAGCCAGCCGGACAGATGCGGGCGTCCATGCGCTGGCGCAGGTGGCGCATTTCAAGACGCAGTCGGCGCTATCCGCGATGGAATTTCAACGTGCCATGAACGCGCTGTTGCCGCCCGCGATTCGGATCGTCGCGGCCGAAGAAGTTAGCCAGGAATTTCACGCGCGGTGGCAGGCGCAGGGGAAGACCTACCGCTACCGGATTTATCGCGGGCGCGTGCTGCCGCCTTTCGAGCACCGCCGCGCGCTGCACTATCCGTGGCCGCTCGATGAGGACGCCATGGTCGCCGCCGCGAGGCAGTTCGAGGGCGAGCACGATTTCACATCGTTCGCGGCATCGTCAGGCTCGGAAGAGGACGACCGCGACCGCACCGTGGTGCGCGTGATCCACTCGTCGGAGATCGTGCGGGAGGCGGAGCGCGAGGAGATCGCGTACGTGGTGCGCGGGCAGTCGTTCCTGCGCTACATGGTGCGCAAGATCGTGGGGACGCTGATCGAGGCCGGGAAGGGAAGGATTGCCCCGGGCGATATTCCGCAGTTGTTCGAGGCGCGGGACCGTTCGCGGTCGGGCCCGACGATGCCGCCGGAGGGCCTGTACCTCGTTTCGCTCGAATATCCCGATCCCACGGATTCGCTGGCGTTGGTGGCCGCGCGCCGGCGCGTGACGGCGTCTTAGTTCGCGGCCGCCGCCTTCCGCTTTCGTTTCATGTAGAATCGCCGCATGAGGATGGCGGCGCGCGTCCGATGAACGACGAACTCATCTACGATTGGAACACGCACTCCGGCCCTGAAATTCCGCCGGGCCGGCGCGTGATGCTCAACGACGAGACGCTGCGCGACGGCTTGCAGAATCCGTCCGTGCGCGACCCTTCGATCGGCGAGAAAATCGAAATCTTGCACCTGATGGAGGCGCTCGGCATCGACCTGGTAAATATCGGTCTGCCGGGCGCCGGCCCGCGCGCGTTTGCGGATACCGAAGCGCTGGCGCGTGAAATCACCGGCTCGAGCATGAAGATTCGCGCGAACATGGGCGGGCGCACGCACAAGCAGGACATCCAGGCGATGATCGACGTCTGCGAGCGCGTGGGCCAGCCGATCGAAGCGGCCATGTTTCTCGGATCGAGCCCGATCCGGCGGCTCGTCGAAGACTGGACCGTGGATCACCTGAAGCGCACGACGGAAGAGTCCGTCGAGTTCGCGGTGTCGGCCGGGCTGCCGGTGATGTACGTGACCGAAGACACGATTCGCACCGACCCATCGACGGTCGTGGCGCTCTACTCGACGGCGATTCGCGCGGGCGCCGGCGCGATCGTTCTGTGCGACACCGTGGGGCACGCGACGCCGCGCGGCGCATTTAACCTGGTGAACTTCGTGATCGATGAGGTCGTGCGGCCGTCGGGCGAGGAAATCCGCGTGGACTGGCACGGGCACAACGACCGCGGTCTGGCCGTCGCGAATTCGCTCGCCGCAATCGCTGCGGGCGCGGACCAAGTGCACGGCTGCGCGCTAGCGCTGGGCGAGCGCGTTGGGAACACGCCGATGGAAGTGATGCTCGTCAACCTGCGCCTGCTCGGGCTGATCGACCGCGACCTCTCGCAACTCAAGAAATACTCGGAGACGATCGCGCGCGCGACGGACACGGTGATCCCGCCGAACTATCCGGTGGTGGGGCGCGATGCCTTTCGCACGGCCACCGGAGTGCACGCTGCTGCCATCGCCAAGGCCAACAAGAAGCACGATTCGAAACTGGCGGACGCGATCTACAGCGGCGTGCCGGCGCACCTCTTTGGTCTCGAGCAGGTGATCGAAGTCGGGCCGATGAGCGGGCGGTCGAATGTGGTGTTTTGGCTCGGGAAGCGCGGCATCCCCGCGAGCGACGAGCTGGTCGAACGGATCCTCACGGCGGCCAAGCAGTCGGCGCGCATCCTAAGCGAAGGCGAGATCCTCGCGCTGGTTCATTCGCCCGCGCGGCGCTAGCGACACCGCTTGCCAGGGGCGGCTTTCGAAGTTCTAATAGACCTATGGCGACACCGCAAATCCAGCCCCGCGCCGAAGTGATCGTCCGGCCGCTCGCAGAACACGAGCTGCCGGAGGCGGACCGCATCATCCGCGTAGCTTTCGGCACGTTTCTTGGCATGCCCAACCCGGGCCAGTTCATGGGCGACGCTGACTACGCGCGCACCCGCTGGAGGGCCGACCCTTCCGCGGTTCTTGCCGCCGAGCACAATGGCAAGCTGATCGGGTCGAGCTTCGCAACCAACTGGGGCAGCTTCGGATTCTTGGGCCCGCTGACGGTCGAGCCGGAATACTGGAACCGCGGCGTCGCGCAGCAGCTTATGGGCGCCACGATGGAGATGTTTCGCCTTTGGGGCAACCGGCACATGGGCCTCTACACGTTCGCGCACAGCCCGAAACACATGGCGCTGTATCAAAGGTTCGGCTTCTGGCCGCGCGACCTCGTGTCGAACATGGCGAAAGGCGTCGCGGGTGCGCCAAAGCCGGCGCCGCCGGACACCTCGCGTTTCTCGGAGACAAAGCTGGCCGACCGCGAGCCGCTCGTTGCCGCGTGCCGCGAAGTGACGGACGCGATCTTCGAAGGGCTCGACGTCGCGCGGGAAATCCGCGCCGTTGCCGAACAGAAGCTGGGCAACACGATCCTTGTGTGGGACGACGCGAAACTCGCGGCCTTCGCGGTGTGCCACACGGGCCCGCACACCGAAGCCGGCACCGGCGTCTGCTACGTGAAATTCGCGGCGGCGCGGCCCGGCCCGCGCGTGGAGGCAAATTTCGCGCGCCTGCTCGAGGCCGTCGAGGAGTTTGCGCGTTCCGCCTGGGCGCAGAAGATCACCGCGGGCGTGAATGTGGCGCGCCGCGAGGCTTTTCAGGCCATGATCTCGGCCGGGTTTCGCCCCGAATCGCAGGGAGTCGCGATGGAAACCGGCGGTGCGTCCTGCGGCTACAACCGCGCCGGCGTGTACATCCTCGACGACTGGCGATAAAATCCGCCGCACGAATCTCGTGAAACTCGCCTTCATCTACTGTATCTTGTTTTCGATGGCCACCTTTTCTGCGCGCGCGACCGAAGATTCCGTGGGAAAACTCGCCGAGGACTCGCGCTGCGCACGCGGTCTCGGATGGCTCGAGAAAAACTCCCGCTGGGTGACCGATCAGCAGATTCGCCTCACGGAAATTCCCGCGCCGGAATTCGGCGAAGCGCGCCGCGGCGAAGCCCTCAAGGAAATCTTTGCGGCGAGCGGGCTGGAGGTTCGCACGGACAAGACGGGGAACGTGATCGGCGAGCGCCCCGGTTCGGACGTGGCGCGGGACGCGGCGAGCGTCGTCCTCCTGGTCGCGCATCTCGACACCGTGTTTCCAGCGGATACCGACGTGCGCGTGAAGCGGGCCGGCAACCGCCTTTCCGCCCCGGGAATCTCCGACAACGGCGCGGGTCTTGCGGCTCTCGCGGGACTGTCGCGCGCTCTTTCGGAATCGGGCCTGCGCACGAAGAAGACGATCGTTCTGGCCGGAGACGTCGGCGAAGAAGGCGAAGGGAACTTGCGCGGGATTCGCGCGCTGGTGGGCGCCTACAGTTCGCGCCTGGCCGCGGTAATCGCCGTCGATGGGCCGTCCACCGATTACATCACCACGCAGGGCATCGCTTCGCGCCGCTTTGAAGTGAGCGTCGCCGGCCCCGGCGGCCATAGCTGGTCCGACTTCGGCAATCCGAATCCGATCACGGCCCTGGCGCGCGGCATCGTCCGGTTTTCCGCCGTGCGCGTGCCGGATGCGCCGCGTAGCTCGTTCAATTTCGGCGTCATCGAAGGCGGCACGTCGGTGAATTCGATTCCGGCACGCGTCATCGTGAAGGTGGACCTCCGCTCGGAGGAGGAAGGCGAACTCAGCCGCCTGGAATCCGCGCTGCGCGACGCGATGCAGGCAGGTGTTCGCGAAGAGCTTGCCGATTCGGATGCCGCCGGCGACGCGCTGCAATTGAATTTCCGGTCGGTCGGCGCGCGTCCCGCCGGGAAGCTTCCCGGTGACTCGCCCCTGATTGCCACGATCCGCAGCGTGGACAGCTACCTCGGCAATCGCTCCCGCCTCGAACGCAGCTCGACCGACGCAAACATCCCGCTCTCGCTGGGCATTCCTGCTGTCGCGCTTGGCGGCGGAGGCAGCGGCGGCGGATCGCACACACCCGAAGAGTGGTATGACCCCGCCGGACGCGAGCTTGGCCTGAAGCGGCTGTTTCTCGCGACGGTCGCCCTCGCCGGCATTCAGCCCTAGAGTCTCGCTGTTGCACGCCTGCCTGATCGTCTGTTCGCGCAGATCCTGCATGGTCCATTGCCTTGCCGTTGCGCCGCCCGCCGCATAGACTCGGACGCGCCGTGACCGGCAAATGACAACATCGAGCCAACGCGCGCGCGCAGACCTCGCTCTCAGTTTCTGCACGCTCATCTGGGGAGCTACGTTCGTGCTGGTCAAGGACGCGCTCTCCGATGTATCGGTCGTTGTGTACATCGCCGTGCGGTTCAGTTTGGCCGCGGCGCTGATGGGGATCATCTTCTGGCGCTCGGTACGGCGGCTGAACCTGAAAACCGCGTGGGCGGGCGTGCAGATCGGCCTCTTCATGTTTGGCGGCTACATTTTTCAGACTTTCGGCCTGCAATACACGACGCCCGCAAAAGCTGCATTCATCACGGGCATGTGCGTGGTGCTGGTGCCGTTGCTGCTCGCGGCGTTTGGACGCCGGCGCATTACCGTCTGGATATGGGCCGGAGGGGCGGCGGCGTTCGCGGGCCTCTACTTTCTGACGGTGCCTTCGGGAGGCCTCGGCGCGCTGAATCGCGGCGATCCGATCGTTTTCGGCTGCGCGGTGATGTTCGCGCTGCACATCATTTTCATCGGGCGGCATGTGGGAGATCACTCCGTCGGGGCGCTCGCATTCCTGCAGGTTGCCACCACCGCGGTGTTAGCGACTCTAGCGCTCCCGTTCCTCGCGCTTGCCGGATGGGAACAGCCACGGCTCGTGTGGAACGGCACGGTAATCGTTGCGGTCCTGGTCACCTCCATCGGATCGACGGTGATCGGCTTCTCGTTCCAGACATGGGCGCAGCAACATACGTCACCGTCGCACACGGCGATCCTGGTTAGCCTCGAGCCGGTTTTCGCGGCGCTGACCTCCTGGCTGCTGGCTCGCGAGCAGTTTGGCAGACGCGCGTTGATCGGCGCAGCGCTCATTTTCGCCGGGATTTTGCTCGCGGAGCTGAAGGGCCCCGCGCCCGCCGTGGGCGAATCGCCCGAGCCGGTCGCTCGCGCCATCGAGTAGCCGGGCTGCCGCATTTTGGACCGTAACCTTTCTGCGCCGCCGCGGTTTATCTTAGAGAAGACACGCATCGATGCCACCGAAGAAAGATGCTCGCGAGCAGCTTCTGATCGAGGGGGCGCAGAAGGACCCCGCCCGCTTCACGGAGCTTTACGAAGGGAACTTTGAACGCGTGTATGCGTTCGTCACCCGGCGTGTGCACAATCGCGATGATGCTGAGGATGTGACCGCCGAGGTTTTCCGCGATGCGCTTGCCAACATCAGGAAATTCGAATGGCGCGGTGCGCCCTTTGCGGCGTGGCTTTACAAGATCGCTTCTAATGCGATTGCAGATCGCTGGCAGCGCGCGGCGAAAGAGCAGGGAACTCCGATAGCGGACGATCCTCGGGACAATTCCGCCGCTGCGAATCCGGAAGAGATCGAGCGCCAGGCCCGCCTGTTCACCTTGGTCGCGAAATTGCCGGCGGACCAGCGGCGCGTCATCGAGATGCGCTTTGCGGAAGGGCGCAGCATTCGCGAGATCGCGAAGGAAATCAAGCGCAGCGAAGGCGCGGTGAAACAGCTTCAATTTCGCGGATTGCAGAATCTACGGGAGAGCATGGCAAAGCCGCTGCGCACGAAGCGGACTGTAGGTAAGGGAAATGGCTAAGCAAACGCTGAGCGAACAACTCGACAAAGTCGTTGAGGCGCTCCTTGGGCGCCCGGATGCGCCGCTTTCGCAGTCCGATGCCGCGCGCCCGTTCGATATGAAGTTGGCGCCCGTAATCGAGGTCATCCGCGACCTGCACAATCTTCCGCGCCCGGATTTCAAGGCACACCTAAAGGCCGAATTGGCAAGGAGAGCAACAATGGCGGCTACTGGAGTCAAACCCGTCCGCGAGGGCTTCCATACAGTCACGCCGTACGTTGTCGCAATCGACGGGCCGGCACTGATTGAGTTCGCCAAGCAAGCGTTTGGAGCCGAGGAGACGTTTCGCGGTGTGGGTTCGGCGGGCGGTGTCCACGGGGAGGTCCGCATCGGCGATTCGATGTTGATGATGGGCGGAGGCATTCCCGGCCGCGAATTTACCGGCGCGCCCAGCCCGCAGGCGCTCCACGTCTATGTGACCGACACGGACGCCGTCTATCAAAAAGCCCTCGAAGCCGGAGCAACTTCGATCGGCGAACCGCAGGATCACGATTACGGCGAGCGCGGCGCCGGCGTGAAAGACGCATTCGGTAACCACTGGTATATCGCGACGCACAGAGGCCCCTCTCACGTGCCCAAGGGGCTGAACAACGTAAACGTCTACCTGCACCCGCTGCGCGCCGAGCCGATGATCGACTTCATGAAGCGCGCATTCGGGGCCGAGGAGAAGGCGAAGTACGCGTCTCCCGACGGCGTGGTGCATCACGCCGAGGTCCGCGTGGGAGACTCGGTAGTCGAAATGGGCGAAGCGCACGGTCCCTATCAGCCGATGCCCAGCACTTTCTATCTGTACGTCCCCGATGTGGACGCCGTCTACGACCGCGCGCTCAAGGCCGGGGCCACCTCGCTCAATCCTCCGGCCGACCAGCCCTACGGCGACCGCAACGGCGGAGTGAAAGATCCGTTCGGCAACACGTGGTACATTGCCACGCACATCAAGGACGTTTCCCTCTGATATGGTATTGTCCCGCCGGGAGGGCCACCGATGAGCGGCACCGGACCCCTAATCCGGAATATTTCGGACACGGCACTGTGGGTCGCCGTGTATCGCGCGCGAGAGACGGAGCGGCCCGACGCGGTGTTTCGCGATCCTCTCGCGCGGCGGCTGGCAGGCGAACGCGGCGAGCGAATCGCCAAGTCCATGTCGTTCGGTGACGAAGTAGCCTGGACATGGGCGGCGCGCACATATCTCTTCGATTCATTCATCAGCGAACAGGTTCAGCAGGGAGTCGATCTGGTCATCAACCTGGCCGCAGGCCTGGACGCGAGGCCCTACCGGATGGAGTTGCCTGCGTCACTTCGATGGATCGAGGTGGACCTTTCCGGACATCCTGTCCTACAAGGAAGAAATTCTCCGCGATGAAAAGCCGGCGTGTTCGCTTGAGCGCGCGCCGCTTGATCTCTCCGACCGGACGGCTCGGCGGCGCGTCCTCGAAAAACTGGTTGAAGGCGGGAGCAAGGTGCTGGTTGTCACCGAAGGCCTCATCCTCTATCTAACCGCTGAGGAGGTTGGCGCACTGGCTCAGGACCTGGCGGCCGTTCCCGGTCTTCACCGCTGGGTGCTTGACTTGGTTTCGCCAGGTTTGTTACGCATGGCCCAGAAAGTTGTGAACCCCCAACTGGGGAGGAGTGGCGCCTTGCTGAAGTTCGGCCCCGAGGAAGGGCCTCTTTTTTTTGAGCGCTACGGGTGGACGCCCGTCGATGTCCGTTCGCTGTTGAAAACAGGGGCGCGTCTGAAACGACTGCCTTTTCAAATGCGCTTGATGGCGCTGCTGCCGGAGTCCAAGGGCAAACAGGGTTCGCGTCCGTGGCAGGGTATTTGCCTATTGAAAAAGCAATCAGCGGAATAGGCTGAAGCTATTGCGGACCCGTTCGACAATCAGTGGTACATCGCCACGCACATCAGGGATGTTGCGGCTTAAAGGGAGAGTGAACTCAAGATGAAATTCGCAAGGGCCGTATTTTGGATTGCAGGAGCTTTCGGCGCGGCCGCGATCATCCCGCTATATCGCACGCCAGGATCCGCTACCTACTACGGTCTACTCGCGACGCTTGTGGCGTGGCAGGTCGCCTTCTTCCTGATTGGCTGGAATCCGAAGCAGTTTCGGTTGCTAATGATTCCGGCGGTGCTTGAAAAGGCGCTCTGGATGCTGACGCTTCTGGTGCTCTACACGAAAGGGCAAACGACGCGACCGCAATTGGCGGCGAACGCCGCGACCCACGGCCTTCTCGGCGTCCTGTTTGTCGTCGCCTTCATCAGAACGGCGCGTGCGAAATAGTCGAAGGGAGACGGAGCCCCGCGCGGCTAGTTGTGGTGGTACTTCACGTCGAGCTGCTCGTGCATCACGGGGATGCGCAGGTTCTTCTTTTCGTAGGCGGCGATTTCGGGCTCGTGGACGAGCGTGAGGCCGATGTCGTCGAGACCCTTCAGCAGGCATTCACGGCGGAACGGATCGACGGTGAAGGAATAGCGCAGGCCCTTGTCGTCCGTGACGATCTGCTGTTCGAGATCGACGGTGACGCGATAACCTTCGTTCTGTTCGGTGCGCTTGAAGATCTCGTTCATCTGCTCGTCCGTGAGAGTGACGGGCAGGATGCCGTTCTTGAAGCAGTTGTTGTAGAAAATGTCAGCGTAGCTCGGCGCGAGAATGGCGCGAAAGCCATAATCGAGGATGGCCCACGGCGCGTGCTCGCGGCTCGACCCACAGCCGAAATTCGCGCGCGCGATCAGGACGCTCGCTCCCTTGTAGCGCGGAAAGTTCAAGACGAAATCGGGATTCGGCTTTTCGCCCGGGAGGTAGCGCCAGTCGTAGAACAGGATTCGGCCGTAGCCCTGGCGCGTTAGGAGCTTGAGGAACTGCTTCGGCACCATCTGGTCCGTATCGACGTTGACGCGATCGATCGGCGCGACGAGACCCGTATGTTTTGTGAAGGGTTGCATCGTTATTCGGCTCCGTCCATGCCCTGCCACTTGCGGATGTCCACAAAGTGGCCTTCGATTGCCGCCGCGGCGGCCATCACCGGGCTCACCAGATGCGTCCGGCTGCCCTTGCCCTGGCGTCCTTCGAAGTTGCGATTTGAAGTGCTGGCGGAGCGCTCGCCGCTCGGCAGCACGTCGTCGTTCATGCCGATGCACATGCTACAACCGGCGTCACGCCATTCGAATCCGGCATCGCGGAAGATTTTATCGAGGCCTTCTTTTTCCGCCTGGAACTTCACGACGCGCGAACCGGGGACCACGAGCGCCTGCTTGAGCGATTTCGCGACGTGCTTTCCGGAGACGACGCGCGCGGCCGCGCGCAGATCCTCGATCCGCGAGTTCGTGCACGAGCCGATGAAGACGCGGTCCACGGGAATGTCCTCGATGGGCGTGCCCGGCTTGAGGTCCATGTAGGCGAGCGCGCCTTCGGCGGCCTTGCGGTCGACGGGATCTCGAAACGATGTTGGGTCGGGCACGCGGCTCGTCACCTGCGTGACCATGCCGGGATTTGTGCCCCAGGTGACCATCGGCGCGAGATCGTCGGCGCGCAGCGTGACCGTGTCGTCATACTTCGCGCCGGGATCAGTCGCGAGCGATTTCCAGTAATCGACCGCCTCCTGAAAATCTTTCCCGCGCGGGACGAACGGCTTGCCTTCGAGATAGGCGAACGTGGTGTCGTCCGGCGCGACCATTCCGGCGCGCGCGCCGCCTTCGATCGTCATGTTGCACATCGTCATGCGGCCTTCCATCGAAAGCCCGCGCACCGCTTCGCCCGTGTATTCCGCCACGTGGCCGTTTCCGCCGGCGATCCCGATTTTGCCGATGATGGCGAGAATGATGTCCTTCGCCGTGACGCCGCGGGGGCGCTTGCCCTGCACGTCGATTTTCAGCGTCTTCGATTTATATTGAGAGAGACACTGCGTGGCGAGCACGTGCTCGACTTCGCTGGTGCCGATGCCGAACGCCAGCGCGCCGAGCGCGCCGTGCGTGGACGTGTGGCTATCGCCGCAGACGATCGTGCAGCCGGGTTGCGTGATGCCGAGTTCCGGGCCGATCACGTGCACGATTCCCTGATTGCGGCTCTGCATGTCGAAGAGGTTGATGCCGGACTCCTGGCAGTTGTGCGCGAGCGCCTCGAACTGCGCGACGGCGTCGGGATCGAGCAGCGGCAGTGCGCGGTTTTTCGTCGAGACGGAATGATCCATCACCGCGAAGGTCAGCTCCGGCTGGCGGACTTTTCGTCCCGCTGCTTTCAGTCCGGCGAACGCCTGAGGCGAGGTGCCCTCGTGGATTAAGTGACGGTCGATGTAGATCAGCGAGGGTTGGCCGGGCTCTTCGTGGACGACGTGTGCGTCCCAGATCTTTTCGTAAAGCGTGCGCGGAGCCATGAGTTAGATCGGACTCCTTAGATTGGCGTCAGGCGTTGCGTTCATATCGCCAGTGTTCTCCCCTGGCGCTCGCAAGTCCAATTTATAATTGTTGCGATCGATATAAATTCGGTTGTGCGCGGTCTCGAACCGGAAAAGGATACGAAGAAAGGAGGATACGGTCGTGCGCGTTCGACTCGTCCCATAGTTCTTCGAGCCGGGAGCTCGCCGCTCTCCAGCGAGCTGCGGCCCAAATTGTGACCGTGCCGTTTGGGGCCCCGAAGTGTAGCGATTCGAATTGGTTCTCATGGTTTGTTTTCAATCAGTTAGATCGGTCTCTACTCGACAGTGTAGCGATTCGAATTTCGATGCGTTGGAGGGCTGAACTGAGGGGCGAAAGAGAGGGGGCGTGGCAGACGAAGGCGATGCGGCTGCGGCTTTCGGTTCGCCACCAACAGCCGGTCCTGACTTCCAATCTGTCCTCGTGCTGCGTCGCCACGTTCAGCTCCTTCGCAATCCTTCACAAAACAATCTTCGTGAGTTTGGGCAGCACCCAAACCCCCTTCAAACAAGCTAGCACGACGCACAAAAATTGCAAGCGCGAGCCCCTGTGGACTTGGGCCGGTTTCCGGTTAGCCGACTGACGCGTGCGTAAGGGCTTGATGGTTGAAGAACGGGTGTATAATCCGCGACCGAATCGGGGAATGCTGGTTGGATCGGGAATCGTGTCGAAAGCGCGGCCAAGAGTCTAGAAAATTAGCAGCGCCGCGCAGGGGGGATTCGATGAGGCGTCGTCTGTCCGTAATGTTTTGTCTGGCCGTGCTAGCCGGGTTCTTGTTTGTTGCGCCGGGCGCGGGGGCGCAGCAGTCGTGTGAGAGTCTGGCGTCGCTCAATATTCCACACGTCACGATCACGCTGGCGACGTCGATCAGCACGCCGCCGGATTTCGAAGTACCGAGCACGGGCGGAAGATTCGGGACTCCCGCCGGTCTGAAGGTTTCGGTTCCGTTCTGCCGCGTGGCCGGCTTTTCGGCGCCGACGAGCGATTCGCATATTGGATTCGAGGTGTGGCTCCCGTTACCTGCGAACTGGGACGGGAACTACATCGGCATCGGGAACCCCGGATTCATCGGATCGATCAGCTACGCGGGATTGAGCCGCGAGGTCGCCCGCGGCTCCGCCAGTGCATCGACTGACACGGGTCACTCGGACGTGGGCGCGACCAGCGAAGCGCCCGACGTCTGGGCCATCGGACACCCGGAAAAGGTTGCGGACTGGGGACACCGCGCGGTCCACGAAACGACCGTCGCGGCCAAGCAGCTCGTTCAGGCGTATTACGGGAAGTCTGCAAAACTGTCCTTCTGGAGCAGTTGCCACGAAGGAGGCAACCAAGCGCTGACCGAAGCGCAGAAGTACCCCACGGACTTTGACGGAATCGCCGCAGGCGATCCCGCGTACTACATCACCCACCTCCAGGCGATGTCCGAGTACACCACGTGGGTATCGCTCAAGAATGGAGTGAAGGCGCCGGGCTACATCCCGCCCAGCAAGTATCCCGTGATCCATCGCGCGGCGCTGGACGCGTGCGACGCTCTCGACGGCGTTCGCGATGGTTTCATCGAAGACCCCACGCGCTGCCACTTCAATCCGGAGACCATCCGGTGCCCGGGCAAGGCGGATCTGCCGTCCTGCCTCACCGGGCCGCAGATCGAAACGGCAAAGCTGATTTACGCCGGGCCGAAGTTCGCGGACGGCAAGCCAATCTATCCCGGTTTCGATCCCGGCAGCGAGCTTGGGTGGGGATTGATGGCCGCGGGTCCCGAGCCGCTGAGCATCAGCACCGGGTTTTTCAAGAGCATCGTTTTCGAAAATCCGAATTGGGACTTCCGCACGTTCGACGTGGACCGCGATACGCGTTTGGCCGACTCGAAGGACGGCGCGCTACTGAACTCGAACGATCCGAATCTGAAGGCGTTCAAGGACCACGGCGGAAAGCTGCTGATCTACCAATCGTGGGATGAGGCGATCATTCCCCCGCGAAGCATGATCGACTACTACGACAGCGTTTTGGCGGCCATGGGCGGCGCGAGTCAGACGCATGATTTCGTGCGCCTGTTTATGGTGCCGGGCATGGGCATGTGCCCCGGATTCGGGATGGGCGACAACGGCACGTTCGACGCCCTGGCTGTAGTCGAGAAATGGCGCGAGACGAATGTCGCGCCGGACAAAATCGTTAACTCGCACAAGGTCGGGAGCGAGGTTGACCGGACGCATCCGGCGTGTCCCTACCCGCAGGTGGCCATTTACAAGGGAAGCGGCGATCCGTACGACGCCGCCAACTTCACCTGCGGAAACCCGAAGTGGTGAACGCGGGAGTTCAGTAGGCGGCGGTGAAGCGCCTGCCGATGAATTGCGGCTTCTCGATTTCATCGAGGAGCGCGACGGCGTAGTCCTCGGCGGAGATGCGGCTTTCGCCGTTGGCGTCCGCGACGAGTTGGTCGGTGCCGGTGCGGTGTTTCCCGGTGCGTTCGCCCGGCTGGATCAAGGCGGCAGGGCTGAAGCAGGTCCACTCGATTCCGGCCCCGGTAGCTTCCTTTCGCAGCAGGTTGAGCGCGTCGCGGTGCGCGGACGCAATCCCTTTCCAGGCCGGGGGAAAATTCGGCGCGTCGAGAAGGATTACGCCGGGCGTAACCTCGAGGCTTGCGGCGCCGCCCACCATGATGAGCCGGATTGATTTGCCGCTTTTCTGGTTCGCGGTCTTGATTCCCTCGATCAACGACCCGGCCGCCGCGACCACCTGCTGAGGATCGGTTGCAGGCGGGCCGTAGGCGCTGACGACCACGTCGTGTCCAACTGCCGCAGCCGCGACGCTGTCGGGCTTCAGGATATCGCCCGCCTTGATGGTCAAATTGGGCCGCTTATCGGAGATTCTCGACGGGTCGCGCACAATCGCGGTGACGTTGTGCCCGCGCGAAAGCGCCTCGCTTAGGATGCGCTGCCCGATCATGCCGGTTGATCCAAAGAGCGCGATGTTGCTCACAGGTTGTCTCCTCTCCACTTGAGATACCGTTGCAATGATGGCGCCCCCGCCGTGACGGCGCTCATCTTCTGCGATTCGATGTTGCGGGCGCGGCGTTCGATTCGCCCGCCTGGGACTTTTCGCGTGCTAGAATCACGGATTCTTTTCGAGGCGTCCGCGACCGTGTGCCCCTCCCAACGCGATTCAAACGATTCGACCGGCGCCACGAAACGGCCGTGCCCGCTGTGCGGCGGGCTGGAGCGCAAGCTGCTCGAGCGCCGCGACCGGTGGGATATCGTCCAGTGCGCTCGCTGCGAGATGGTTTTTCTCGGAAGCGAGCTTCCCTACGACGTGCAGGCCAGGGAGCACGACTGGGTTGAGGAATACACGAAGGAGTCCTCGCGGCGCAAGGAAAAACAGCCCGTGATGGTCTTCCTCTCGCGCTGCACGAGCTGGCTGCGTCCCGAGCCGACCGAACGCCTGCTCTCGCAGATGCTGCGCTGGAGGAGGGAAGGGAAGCTCGTCGATTTCGGCTGCGGCGACGGGCGTTTCCTCGCGCAGGCGGCGAAGCACTTCGACGTGACGGGAATCGAGCTGAGCCCGCAGGGCGCCGAGCTTTCGCGGCAGCGAACTTCGCCGGAGAAAATCTTCGAAGGGCCGGTGACGGAGGTGGCGGAGCGCGTCCTGCCGGAGCAGGCCTTCGACATCGTCACGCAATTCGGATACATCGAGCACGAATGGCAGCCGCTCGCGGGACTCCGCGCCGCGTATCGCGTACTCAAGCCGGGCGGCGTCACCGTGATTAAAACTCCGAACTACGCGAGCTGGAACCGCCGCGTGATGGGCATGGACTGGTGCGGCTACCACATCCCCGCGCACTGCAACTATTTCACTCCGGCAACGCTCGGCAAAATGCTTCGCGAAGCCGGATTCGAGCCGTTGCCGCGTCCGTTGCTCGATCGTCTGCCGACGAGCGATTCGCTCTGGATGGCGGCGCGCAAGCCCGCGTGAGCGCGGTTTTGTGCCCTCCACCATCCTCGCAGCCAAGCTACTTCCGGAAGTGCGGCATCACTTCGTGCGTGAAGAGTTCGAGCGAACGGACGCTTTCTTCGTGCGTGAGATCGCCGTAGGCAAAGCGCGGGACGAAATAGTTCGCGCCGGATTCTTCCAACTGCCGTTCGATCGTTTGTCGCACGGTTGCCGGTGTGCCCGTGATGATCATGTCTTTGTTTCCGTGCGACACCTCGGAGAGAGCCGGGTGTTTCACGTCGTACTTCCGCCAGAGATAGGCGATCTTGTCGTAGAAGCCGCTGAACCCGAACATGCCGCGCTCTTCGGCCTGCTGTTCGTTTTCGCCGACGTAAATCAACCGCGTGATGCCGGCCCTGGGCATGATGCTCCGCGCGCCATGCGCGGCCTGCCACGCCTCGACGTATTCGGCGATCACCTTGCGGGCGCCGGCGGCGGGGAGCAGCGTGACGATATTCATGTTCTGGCGCGCGGCTCGCGCGGCGCTCTCCGGACTGTTCGTCGCGTACCAGAGCGGCGGATGCGGTCGTTGCAGCGGCTTCATTTCGATCGGGACGTTCGTGAAGTTGAAATACTTGCCGTGATAGTCGACCACGTCCTGCGTCAGGGCCGCCATCAGCACCGCCATCGCCTCGGAGTAGATGGCGGGCGCCTCGGCCTCGCTCACGTTGTAAAACCCGAGCTCGAGCGGAGAGACCCCGCGGCCGGTGCCGATCTCGAATCGCCCCTTGGTCAGATGATCGACCATGCAGATTTCCGCCGCCAGGCGCAGCGGGTTATACAGCGTGGCGATCAGGACCAGCGGCGCGAACCGGATTCGCTCCGTGATCCGCGACGCTGCGGCCATGAAAATCAGGGGTGAGGGGACGAGCCCGAGCGGCGTAAAGTGATGCTCAGTCAGGTGATAGGTGCTGAAGCCGGCCTTGTCGTAGAGTTCAAGCAGCTTCAAGCGGCTGTCATACGTTTCGTGGATGGGCCGGTCCTGCCTATCGACGTGATCGATGACGCCAAAGTCCACTTTCATGCGTGCCGCCCCTGCTCCTGAGTCAATGCTTGAGTAAATGAGGCTGGTGTCCCGTTCCGCCCCAACCCGCCCCAAAACCACCCCCAAGGCGGTGACAACTCTATCCACCGGGCCGCACTTTGGCAAACTTTAGCGGCCGATCCCTGTTTTGAGAAGCCCAGGCACCGCCGGCGGCATCGAATTGTTGTGCCGTGGCGACAACGGCAACCGGGCCGTTTTGTCCCGAGCTTGCGATCTTATGAGGAGTGTTATACTCAAACGATCGGGCAGGGAACGCGGAAAAGGAGTACGAGGATGGGGATTGAACTTCAGGAATTATGGAACTGGGTAAGACGCCGCAAAGTTTTTGCATCCCTCCTCGTTGCGCTGACGCTGGGCGTCGGCATTCTGATCGGCTCGGTGCTTTCGGTTCGCGCGCTGGCCACTCGCGCGCAGGGCCCCACGGGAGCGTCGTTGCTGGCGGTGCCCGATCCCGTTTCGCTGTCCGGCGTATTTGCCAGCATCACGAAGAGCCTGGGGCCGGCGGTGGTCAACATCTCGACCACGCAGATCGTCGAAAAGCCCAAGAGTTCGGGGAAGACGCCGCACGGCGAAAATGATCCCTTCCAGGATTTCTTCGATCGCTTCTTCGATTCGCCTGATAACGCGCCGGACGCGGAGCGCAGCCTGGGCTCTGGCGTCATCGTGGACAAGAAGGGCTTTATCCTCACGAACGACCACGTGATCGACGGGGCGACCAAGATTCAGGTGACCATGGACGGCGATGCAACCCGCTACAGTGCGCGCGTCATCGGCAGCGACAAAGACACCGACCTGGCCGTCATCAAGATCGAAGCCGACCATGAGCTTCCGGTCGCGAAGCTCGGCAATTCCGACGGCGTGCAGGTGGGCGACTGGGTTCTCGCGTTTGGCAGTCCCTTTGGTCTGAATTCCACGGTGACGGCGGGGATCGTCAGCGCCAAGGACCGTTCGAACGTCGGCCACCAGTTCCAGCGCTTCGTTCAGACCGACGCCGCGATCAACCCCGGCAACTCCGGCGGCCCGCTGGTGAGCATGGCGGGCGAAGTGATCGGCATCAACACGGCGATCTACACGGGCAGCCGCGGCTTTGAAGGCGTCGGTTTCGCGCTTCCCTCGAATACAGCGATCACGGTCTACAACCAGCTCGTCACGTCCGGAAAGGTAGTCCGCGGCTCGATCGGCGTCACCTTCCAGGATGAGAACAGCAATAACCCGATTTTGATGAAGGAACTTGGCGCGCCGTACGGCATCGTGGTCGAGGCCGTCGAACCGGGCAGCCCGGCCGACAAGGTAGGACTGAAGGCGGGCGACGTGATCACCACCGTGAACGGGCAGCCGGTGCACACTGGAGCCGATCTCGTCAACCCGATCGCACAGACGCCCATCGGCCAGTCGGTGCAGCTCCGATACGTTCGCGACAAGGAAGCGAAGGACGTAACGCTCACGGTCGCCGACCGCTCCAAGATTTTCCCGCAGTCGGCGCAGGACAGCGGTGAACAGCCCGACCAGGGCGAGGAAGCCAACCAGTTCGGCCTGCACGTCGAAGAGCTGACTCCTGATCTCGCGCACAAGCTCGGCATGGGCAAGCTGACGGGGGCGGTCGTCACGCAGGTCGATCCCGCGAGCTTTGCCGAGGACGTCGGCTTCTCGCGCGGGGACGTGGTGATCGAAGTCAACCACGTGCCGGTGGCTTCGCTGGCGGACTACAAGGCGCAGATGGCGAAGCTCAAGCCCGGCGACGACGTGCTCTTCAGGATCGCGCGGCGTTCGGACAACGATCGGGTGTTGACGCTCTATCTGGCAGGGGCCGTGCCGTCGGCGCAGGCGCAATAGGGGCGGCCGACCTTTGAGCGTTGCAAGATAGGCGCACTCGCGCGGCTCGCATGTTGTGGGCTGTGGGCCGAGCCGCGATAATTGGACGTGCTCGCCACGGGGGCGGTGTTTGGCGAGCCGAGCCTTCCCTCTAATGAAGACATCGATGAAATGGCTGTCCGTGGCCGCATCGCTCGCGTTTGCATGCGTGTCCATGACGGCCGCAACCTCCGCAATCGCCCGGCAGGCGAGCTCCTCGACGGCTTCCTCGGCGCCGGTTTCGACCAGCCGAAAAACCAGCCACAAGAAAAGCAAGAGTCGCCGCGCGAGGCGCGAGCCCATGCAGAAGGCGCCGACGCCCGATCGCATCTCGGAGATTCAGTCGGCGCTCGCCCGCAGCGGCTATTATGCGGGGGACCCCAACGGCAAGTGGGATTCGAACACGATCGAGGCCGTGCAGAAATTCCAGTCTGCCAACGGCATCGACGCCACGGGCAAACTCGATGCCCCGACGCTGCAAAAGCTTGGGCTCGGGTCAGCCATCGCCGGAGTCGCGGCGCCCAGGCCCGTCACGCCGGCCTGTTGTTCCATGTCGTCGCCGGGCTCTCTTTCGCCGGGGGACAAGCCCGCTTCGTCGTGCTGTTCCGCCTCGCCGACGCCGCAGCCCCAATCCTCCACCCCGCCGCCTGGCCCGGCCAGCGTCTCGAACGCTAGCGCCGCTTCCGATTCCGGCCCCAAGCCCGCCCAGCGCTAGTCTTGCCTTTGCCGCCGCTCCCGTTGAGGCCGGAGGCTGATACAATGCCGCAGCAGCAACCCTGGGAGAAGAGGGCAAGCAACCCATCGCTCGCGCAGTACATTGCGCACTACATTGTGCCTGGGGCGCCTGGGCAGGAATCGGTCTGCTGATGGCTGTCACCGGTTGCGCCACGGTCCGTGCGCAGGAACCCCCTCCGGAGCAGCAACAGCCGCCCAATGCGCCTGCACCCGCGCAAACCCAAACCCAGCAAAACGTCGCGCCCACTTGCATTCAGCCGCCGCAGGTGGTGAGTTGGCAGGACTATCGCGGACCGCTGGAGAAAGTCGTGGGCGTGTTCGGGCGGAGATTGGAACGCAAGTCGGTGCATCCGCGGAACTACAAGCCGGGGGCAAAGCTTTGCACTCTCGAACTGAAAGACAAATTCATTCTGTTCCTCAACGATACGATCGACCCGGTCACGTTTCTAGGCGCTGCATTCAATTCGGGGATCAGCCAGGCGGAGAACGACGATCCTTCCTACGGGCAGGGCGCGGCGGGCTATGGCAAGCGCGTTGGATTTAATCTCATCGATCAGGCCCAGTCCGACTTTTTTAGTGACTTTGCATACCCTGCGATATTTTCAGAGGACCCGCGTTACTACCGCCTAGCGCATGGCTCCTTCGGGAGGCGGTTCCTTCATGCGGCGGAGCATGCAGTCGTCGCCCACAGGGAAGACGGCACGGAGATGCCCAACTACTCCGAATGGCTGGGGACGACGAGCGCGCTCGCGCTGAGTAACGTCTACCACCCGGATCGCCGCCGCGGCTTCGCTCCGACGGCGGAGGGTGTGGGCACCTCCGTGGCCCAGAACATTGGTTACGACGTGCTCCGCGAGTTTTGGCCGGAGATCGCGCGCAAATTCAAGCTCCCGTTCCGCGACGAGAGGGACTCGGGAATCCGAGCCACGAATGCCGCCAAGTAAGCCCCGCGCGTTAGGGAAGAGCCAAGCCGGCGACGAAACAAACAAGAAGGGCCGGCACCCACCCGCGCCGGCCCTTCTTGATCCTCGGAACGGCTGATATTACTGCTTCTCAATCACGTTGATCTTCGCCGAACTGCTGCCTTGAGGTGTGCCTGCATCGAAGAAGAAGATGCTCTCCCCATTGGTGATGGCGAAGGTGTTGGTGCCCAAGTTACCTGTGCCGTTCGAATCGGTGATCGTAACGGTGTTGCCGCTGAGAGAGCCCGTGGAGAGGCCCGCGCTCCCGCTCTTGTCCTGCGTTCCGGTAATGGCTCCTAAAGACGTGATGGTCAGAACCCCGACCGAGTCACTGACCGTGTTGTCGCCGGGATTCTCCGTTGCCAAGAAGTAGTTCCCGGCCAATCCGGCGGTTGTGAACGTTCCGCTCGATGCCTCCACGAAACCGAACAGTCCGGAAGAGTCAGTTCCCACGAGAAACGCGGAGATTGGCTCGGTCGAGGAGCTGGGCGTGGTCACGTAGAGAATCGGCGGATGGTTTCCGATGTTGGAACCGCTGAGCGGTGTGCGTCCGGACTGGGAAGCGACCGCATAGGTCCCGCTGGGAGTCGACGTCGATTCCGCGCTCCCCGACTCGTAGTTGTAGATTGTTCCACTGATTGTTCCGCTCGAGAGGGTGAACGGGCCGAGGGACGCAGTCGCGATTCCGCCGTCGTTCCCGGTTCCGTGGATGACGTAGTTGCCGCTTAGCGACGAATTACTGAAGCCTCCGGCGGCGTGGGTAGCGATAATTCTGCCGGAGAGAAGCGGAATATTGGACGACACGGCATCGGTCGAGATGTAGAAATACTCATTCGAGTCGACCTGATATGCCGCGAAGTTGGAGGTGGCCGTGTTGGAGCCGATCTGGAAATTGGTAGTCACGATTGACCGGCCAGCCGTGGCATCGGGCGTGCCGACGGACCCGTTGCTCCCGGCCACACCGAGGATTGGTCCGGCAAGGCCGTCATCGACGGTACCTGCGTCGTCGAAGTCGGAAGTGAGGTTTGTTATGGTTCCGTTGGAACTGACTGTGACGAAGCCACCCGACGCTATCGATCTCCCGGTCGAATCCCAGCCGCTGGCCCCAAACGCGTAGCTCTGGGCCTGGGTGGCGAAGGGCGTCGTTTGAAGCAGCATGACGCCGGAGCCTCGCGATCCGGTTCCCGTGGTGTCATCGAACTCGATGATCCGGCCCTTGGTGTAGATGCTGCTGCCGTTCTTCTTGCCGAGCGAGAAGCGGAATGTGGCTGCGTTGCTTGGCCCTGGGGAGCCGCTTTGTGTAAGCACGACGCAGCCGAGGTCTCCTGCGCCCGTAGGATCCTCGCCGACGGTGTACAGGGCTGTCGCATCCGCGCTAGTTGAGTTGAGGGTGAAGTGCTGTAGGCCGTTTGAGCCGAGGCCGTTAGTGTCCACTTCGCCGCCCACGCCCGAACCGAGATTTGTGATGTGCCCCGATCCGTCGGCGGCAAAGCTAGCCACATACGCTTGCGGGGTTCCCGTGCCGCTGCCGCTCCATCCCTGGAAAAGGAAAACGTAGTGGCCATTGAGCGTGGATTCATGGCCCGTTGGCGCGCCCGTGCAATTCTCGGCGGACGAACCGCCGGTGATCGTGGTCGAATCGCTGGCATTGGCCGTCACCGATCCGCCGCCCGAGACGCTGACCTGGTTGTTCTGCGGCGAAGTCGCATTTGCCGCAACATTCACGGTCACCGTGATCGTCGGATAGCTCGCGCCGCTCCCAGCCAGCGAGTCGCTTCGATCGCAGGTGTTCGCGCCTCCGCCACCCGGGCAGGTCCAGCCCGTCCCTGCCATCGAGACGAGCGTTTCACCTGAGGGAATCGTGTCCGTAACCTCCACGGTTGTCCCATTGGTCGCCGCCGTGCCGTTATTGGTGACCGTCACGGTATAGGTTGCGTTCTGTTGGCTCACCGCGAAGTTGCCCGTGTGCGTCTTGGTGATGCTCAGCACCGGCTCGACAATGGTGGTCGAGTCGCTGCCATTGGCCGTCGCCGATCCGCCGCCCGAGACGCTGACCTGGTTGTTCTGCGGCGAGGTCGCGCTTGCCGCCACATTCACGGTCACTGTGATCGCGGGGTAGCTGGATGCGATCGCGAGGGCGTCGCTGCGGTTGCAGGTGTTGCTTGAGCAGCTCCAGCCTGTTCCCGCCATCGAGACAAGCGTTTCGCCTGAAGGAACCGTCTCGGTCACCGTCACCGTCCCGCTGGTCGGTGCCGTCCCCGAGTTGGAGACCGTCACCGTGTAGGTGGCATTCTGCTGGCCTTGCGTGAAGTTGCCCGTATGCGTCTTGGTGATGCCCAGCACCGGCTCGACGATGACTGTCGAGTCGCTGGTGTTCGCACTCGCCGATCCGCCGCCAGAGACGCTGACTTGGTTGTTCTGCGGCGTGGGTGCGGTTGCCGACACATTCACGGTTACCGTGATCGTCGGGTAGCTGGATGCGATCGGAAGGGCGTCGCTGCGCGTGCAAGTGGTTCCGTTCGCCGGGCAGGTCCAACCCGTTCCGGCCATTGAGACAAGTGTCTCGCCTGACGGAACCGTCTCGGTCACCGTCACCGTCCCGCTGGTCGATGCCGTTCCTATGTTGGAGACCGTGACCGTGTAGGTGGCGTTCTGCTCGCCTTGCGTGAAGCTGCCTACGTGAGTCTTGGTGATGCTCAGCACAGGCGAGATAATTACGGTTGAATCGGTGCCATTCGCACTTGCTGATCCGCCGCCCGAAACGCCGACATGATTGACCTGCGGCGTTGTCGCGTTGGCCGTCACGTTCACGGTCACCGTGATCGGGGGATAGCTCGATCCGGCTGCGAGAGCGTCGCCGCGCGTGCAGGTGGTTCCGTTCGCCGGGCAGGTCCAACCCGTTCCGGCCATTGAGACAAGCGTCTCGCCTGACGGAACGCTTTCAGTTACCGTCACCGTTCCAACGGTCGGTCCTGCTCCTATCGCGTTCGATACCGTTACGGTATAGGTCGCGTTCTGCTGGCCTTGCGTGAAACTGCCCACGTGGCTCTTGCTGATGCTCAGCACCGGCGCGGGATTGACGGTGATGGTGAGCGTCCCGCTGGTCTGCGACTCCTGTCCCGCTGCGCTCGAATCCTTTACGGTAACGGTGAATGTGACCGTTCCCTGCGTCGTCGGCGTGCCGGAAATGGTGCCGCTCGCACTCATCGAGAGGCCGTCGCTAAGCCCCGTGGCGCTCCAAGTGAGGTTCCCGGAGCCGCCCGTGGCCGTGAACGCGAAACTGTAGGCGACCCCGGCTGTGGCCACCGTGAGCTGCCCCTGCGTTGTGGTGACGCTCGGCAGGGCATTGACGGTGATCGTGACGCTTTTCGTGATGGTGGTGTTCTTGATCGATGTCGCGGTGATGGTGGCTGTGCCGGTCGCGCCTGTTGCGTTGAACTGCACCGAGGTGGTTGTCATGCTCGCCAGCGTCGTGCAGGCAGCGCCCGTGCATGCCCAGTTCACACCGTCACCGCCATCGTTCGTCGCGGTGACGTTGATCGTGATGCTCTGGCCTTGGTCAATCGCCAAAGCCGTCCCGCCGGGGAAGGTCAGGGTGATGGTCGCGGCGCCGCCGCAGCCGCCAAGAATAGCCACCGAAACCAGGATCGCACAGGTAACAAACCAGCACGCCAGACGCTTCATCACGTTTCCTCAGGGGGGCGCTATGCCAGAAGCTGGTGCTGCTCTAATTCCGTGTTGATGATGGTGGCGACCGTATGAATTTGGCAAGCCATTTCAGTCTCCGGCCCATGTCAGAAGCTCTTGGACTGTCCAAATATGATCTGTAATTCCCGCCTG
>JBEKNB010000026.1:0-59719 GCA_049523255.1 Candidatus Acidiferrales bacterium
CTTGGCAAATCATCGAGCGGCTCGCGCCCCGCTCGCCCCTCGAACTCTGCTTGCTTCCACCCGTCATTCTGGATTACTACCTCAACGACTCAGGGGGATACGATGTGCCTAGGCTTCCCTAGTAATTATTTATGAATGCAAAATCGTCCAAGGTAAGACCGCGAAAAAGGCCCTGCGAGGGCTCCGCTTTTGCGAATGCACAACGCGCTACAAGGCGTAAAGATATTGCCATTCTGGCCAGGACCGACCTTAGAATAACGTCCCTATGGCCAAGATTACTTTTCTGGGCGCGGCAGGGACCGTCACAGGCTCGAAGTACCTGATCGAAGCGGGAGGCAAGCGGCTGCTGGTCGATTGCGGGCTCTTCGAAGGATCGAAGGAACTGAAGCAGCGCAATTGGGAACGCCTTCCGATCGACCCCGCCACGATCGACTGGGTGCTGCTGACGCACGCGCACATCGATCACACGGGCTATCTGCCGCGGCTCGTGCGCGACGGCTTTCGCGGGGCGATCTACTCGAATTCGGCGACGCGCGAACTCTGCGAACTGCTTCTCCCCGATTCGGCTCACTTGCAGGAAGAAGACGCGCGGTATGCCGCGAAGAAAGGCTACAGCGCTCACAAGCCGCCACTGCCGCTTTACACCGTTCCGGAATCGCAGGCGGCGCTCAAACAGTTTCGCGAAATCCCGAGCAACGACGCCTTCGCCATCAGCCCGCAGCTTTCGGTTCGTCCGCACGATGTAGGGCACATCCTGGGCGCCACGTGGCTGGAGTTGACGATCACTGAAAACGGGAAGCAAACACTGGTCGTCTTCTCAGGGGACGTTGGGCGCTACGATCAGCCCATCCTGAAAGACCCTGAGCCGCCCACGCGCGCGGACTTTCTGCTCTGCGAGTCAACGTACGGCGATCGCGAACATCCGGCGGGCGCCGTCGCGGATGAACTCGCCGACGTTATCAACAGCACGGCCAAACGCGGGGGCGCCGTGGTGATTCCCGCATTCGCGGTCGATCGAACGCAATTGCTGCTGTATTACATGCGCGTACTCGAAGAACAGCAGCGGATTCCGCACCTGCCCGTGTATCTGGACAGCCCCATGGCCATCCACATCACCGACATATATGTCCGCCACAGTGGAGACCATGACCTGAAACCGCAGGCCGACCCCGATCCGCTGAACACGCACGAAGTCCACATGACCTCCACGGTGGAAGATTCAAAGAAGATCAACGACGTGGTTTCACCGTGCATCATCATTTCGGCGAGCGGGATGATCACCGGCGGCCGGATCAAGCACCATCTGGCGCACCGGTTGCCGGATTCACGCAGCACGGTTCTGCTCGTGGGTTATCAGGCCGAAGGCTCCGGCGGGCGCGCGCTGCTCGAGGGCGCGAAGTATCTTCGCATCCACCACGAGCAGGTCCCGGTGCGGGCGCAGATCGTCGAGATCGGACAACTCTCCGCACACGCCGGAAGAAGCGAACTGATTCGCTGGCTCTCCGGCTTTCAGGCGCCGCCGCGCCAGACGTTTCTTGTGCACGGCGAGCCCGGCGGCCTCAACGGATTGCGCAATGCGATCGCGAGCCAGTACCACTGGCCGTCGGTGACAATTCCAGCCTACCAACAGTCATTTGATTTGAGCGCGTAGCCTCAACGGGTGGCTACTTTGCGGGCTTCAGCTTCGCCAGACGCTCGGCGGCGGCCTGAAACGTGGTTTCCTTCTTGCAGAACGTGAAGCGCAGGTGGTTCCGCCCGTCGGCGGGATTCAAGTAGAAGCTCGAGCCCGGCACCGCCGCCACGCCGATCTTTTCCACCAGATACTTCGCGAAAGCGACGTCGTCGGGAAAGCCGAACGCGGAGATGTCCGTCATGATGTAGTACGCGCCGCGCGGCTTGAAGCAACGAAAACCGGCGCCGGAGAGAATTCCCAACATGCGGTCGCGGCGGGCGAGATATTCGCGCGCGAGCGTATCGTAATAGCTTTGCGGAAATTGCATCGCGACGATGCCTGCTTCCTGCAACGGCGCCGCGGCGCCGACGGTGACAAAATCGTGCACCTTGCGAATCGCGGCGGTCACTTCTGGCGCAGCGATGGCCCAGCCGACCCGCCAGCCCGTAACGCTATACGTCTTCGAGAGCGCATTGATCGTAATCGTGCGCTCGCGCATCCCGTCCAGAGTCGCGAGCGAGATATGCCGCGCTCCGTCATAGAGCATGTGCTCGTAGATTTCGTCCGTAATCGCGAAAGCGTTCCATTGCGCGCAGAGGTCGCGGATGCGCTCCAATTCGGAGCGCTCAAACACTTTTCCCGTGGGATTGTTCGGCGTGTTGAGGATGATCGCCTTCGTCGCCGGCCCGAAAGCCGCGGCCAGTTCGTCGGGATCAAACGTCCAATCGGGCGGCCGGAGTCTTACGAAGCGCGGCGTCGCGCCGGAAAGGATCGCGTCCGGGCCGTAGTTTTCATAGAACGGCTCGAAGACCACCACTTCGTCGCCGGGGTTGATGATCGCCATCATGGCGGAGATCATGGCTTCGGTGGAGCCGCAGCAAACCGTGATCTCGCGTTCCGGATCGACCGCCACTCCCTGCGTGCGCTGGAATTTTTCGGCGATCGCTTCGCGGAATCGCTTCGCGCCCCAGGTGATCGCGTACTGGTTGACGTCCGCCGCGATCGCCTCCTGCGCGGCGCGCTTGATTTCCGCGGGCGCGGGGAAATCGGGAAAGCCCTGCGAGAGATTCACGGCGCCGTGCCGGATCGCCAGGCGCGTCATTTCGCGGATAACGGATTCGGTGAAGCGTTCGGCCTTGGTGGAAAGTCTCGGACTAGTGACCACGGCCCGTTTGGGCTGCGCGGGGTTCATTTTGGTGTTGGTCTCCGTAGAGCCGGCGATAAATGTTCGCGTTGCGCGTCACGATCTGAACGTACTGCCGGGTCTCCGTGAACGGAATCGACTCGACGAATTCGGCCGTCTCGCGATAGTTCTGCCCCGCCGTCCACGACGTTACGCGATCTTCTCCCGCATTGTACGCGGCGAGTGCCGCTTCGACGCTGCCGAACTGCTTTCGCAGACCCGCGAAATAGGCCGTTCCGAGCCTGACATTGTAATCCGGATCGACGAGCCGCGCGCGCGTATAGCGGATTTTCTCCTGCGTCGCGAGGCGCCGCGCCGTCTTCGGCAGGAGCTGCATCAAGCCGAATGCGTTCGCCACGGAATGCGCGTCGGCATCGAACGCCGATTCCTGGCGAATGAGACCGGCAACCAGCATGGGGTCGACACCCGCCTTGCCCGACCACCGCCGGATGGACGGCTCGAACGGAAGCGCATAGGCCGTCAGCCAGACTTCACGCGGCACGTCGGCGAACGTCCGCGATTCGAGCTGCGGATAGATTTGCCGGACGGCGACGATCGCGCCGCCGTAACGGCTGGCGGCAAGGGCCGCCTGCGCCGCCTCGAACATCAAGCGCGGCTCGCCCGTGGCCGCGTAAGCCGCCCGCAGCTCGAGTTCCGCGGAGGAATCGAAGCCGATCGATTCCAACGCATCGGCGCGCGCCTTCCGCTCCATGGCAGACGCAGGAACCTTCGCGTCCAGATTCGGCGGGTCGGGTGCGGAAGGAATCAACGAGATCACATCCGGGTCCTGCATCGGCCCTGCACCCAGCGCGCGTAGGCGAGCGGCGCCCAGGCTCGCGAAATAATTCTGCGAATATCGTTCCGTCAGTTTTTGGTAATAGGTTCGCGCGAGGGGTTCGACGCCCACTTCCTCGGCGAGGCGGCCGAGCCAATAGAGCGCGTCGGCGCTGTAGGGCGAGCCCGGAAAGCGCTTCAGATGCTCCAGCAGCATTGCGGCGGCCTCGGGTTGCCGCTTGAGTACGGCCGTCCACGTGACACGCCACTGCGCCTGCAACGCATCGGCCGAGGTCGGGAAGTATTGATCGAGCCGCTTGTAATAGCTGGAGGCGCGGTCGCGGTCGAGCTGCACCCAGTAGTAATTCCCCACAGTGAAGAGCGCATCCTCGGTCCAGTGACTCGAAGGCGCGCGCGAGGCCGCGGCTTCAACGGCCGCAATCATCTCCGCTTCCTGCTGCCGGCTGCGGTAAAACTCGGCAAGCGCGTCGGATCGCTCCGCGTCAACATCCGGATCGGAGATCTGCAACGCCATCACTTCCGATGGCCCCGCTCCGAGGGACATTCCGCACTCCAGAATACGCAACTGGGCGCGCTCGTGGTCGGCGCCGGGAAGCTCCGGCAGGATGGCGGCATATTCGTTGCGTGCGTCCGTCCAGATTTTCGCGGAGAAGAGGGCTTCGGCGTGAGCGAGCCGCGCATCCGGGAGCAGCGGCGGGATTTGAACGCCAATGCTGCGGCGCAGGAAATCGAGCTTCACGCCTGCTTCGCGGCCCTGGTCGCTCGTCGGGAAACGCGTGTAAACAGCCTGATAATCAGCGGCCGCCTCGGTGGTCTGTCCGGCCTGCTCGTGCGCCTCGCCGCGCAGGAAAAGCAGTGCCGGTCTTTGCGGCGTGAGCGCGAAGGCATCGAGCGCGGTTACGGCGTCAGCGGAGCGTTTTGACGCGATCGCCGCCGTGGCGAGGGATGCGAGGGCCTGCTCGGTCATCACGGAGTCCGGAAAAACCTGGCGGAGCTGCTGGAGTTCGGCGAGCGCCTCGGCGCTGTGGCCGAGAGCCAGATCGGTTTCGGCGGACCAATAGAGCGCGTAATCACCGAGCAACGGGTCGTTTTTCGCACGGCCCAGCCACTTCGCCGCGTCCGGATAGCGTGCCTTGCTGTAGTCGTAGTAGCCGAGCGCCAGTGCCGCGCGGAGTCCGAGGACACCCGAGGACTTCTGGGCGGCGACGGAGCTGAGTTGCGCGTAGGCAGAAAAAGAGTCGTGTTGCTTCAGATCCCGCGACAACTTCTCGAGCTGCTTCTGCGTGAAGAGGACGCGGCTCGCAGGCGCGGGCTTGGCGCCGGTCCGCGCGAAGCAGGCCGAACACAAAACCAGCAACACGCTGGCCGCGCAAGCAACTCGGGCGGAGAATCGCATAGCTCCTATTTTAGTGCCGCAGGACGGGCGAAGGATAAGGATATTCTCCGAGGGCCTCGCCATCACCCTCGGCGAGGATTTCCACCATCCAATGATGGAAATAGTCCACCGGATGATCCGAAATCGCGCGGAAGCGGCGGTCGTATTCCTTACGGGCTTTGTCGAGATCACTTCGCAACCGATGACAGATATCCCTGTGCTCGCGGCCCAATCGAACATCCTCGGGCCGGAGTAATCGAATGTCCTGCATGGCGACTTTGGCTACCCGGTTCGCGCGGCGGTGCAGGTCTCCCAGTTCAGTGGGGAGCGCCGCAACGTCAAAAGCCGGCGCTTCGGCGACAGCCACCTGTACGGCGGCAGTTTCCTCAACGGCGACTTCCGCAGGCGGTTCCGCCTCGGGGACCAGCGGCAACTCAACCGGCTCGGCCTGGACGCGCGGTTCCGGGTGCTCTGGCTGTTGTTGTTCTTCTGCTACTTCGGTTTCGGTTTCGGTTTCGGTTTCGGTTTCGGTTTCGGTTTCGGTTTCGGTTTCAGTTTCGGCTCCAACCTCGGCTTCGACTTCGGCCGCGGCTACGGCGGACGCCAGCGCTGCGGCCTGCTCGTCGGCGTCGCCGCGTTCGCGCGGGTTCAGCGCAACGGCCACGAAATTCGAGAGCACGGAAAGCCCCGCGGCAAGCGCCGAAGCTGCCGTCTGCGCGCGGAGCATGGCGGGGAGAGCGTTGCTCGGCCGGGTCGACGAGCAGGCTGCCACGAGATCGGCGTAGGCTTCGTGGAGTTCGTCCGCGGTGCGCTGGAGCGGCGCCAGATTGTCGCGTAGAGCCCGGGAAACTGCGTCTTCGAGAGCGTGTTCGAGTGATTTTTGGCTTTCTTTCACAACATTTCCCCGCTATTGGCGATTATGGAAACGGCATCTGAGGGTGTCAACTGGCATTCCGGCCGCGCGTTCCAATACCGAGAGCCCGCGCCAGCACAGGCTGGACCTCCCACGTTTCACTTGCCTTCCCTGCCGCCGGTTCGTATCTTCGACGCCATGCTGACAGCCGAACAGATACGCAACCTGCTCAAGATGCAGCCTCTTCCTGTCGAAGGCGGTTTTTTCGCGGAGAGCTACCGATCGAAGGACGTGGTCGCCAAAGGGGCGCTCGCCGGGTCGTATCCGAGCGACCGGTCGGTTTCCACGGCGATCTACTACATGCTGACGCCGGACACGTTCTCGGCCCTGCATCGCCTGCGAGGCGACGAGGTCTATCACTTCTACCTGGGTGACCCGGTCGAGATGATTCAGTTGAAGCCGGATGGAACCGGCGAGGCGGTACTCCTAGGGCAGGATCTCGCGACTGGTATGCGCCTTCAACACGTGGTGCCCGGCGGTGTCTGGCAGGGCTCGCGCCTCGCTCCCGGAGGACGATTTGCGTTGATGGGAACTACGATGGCGCCCGGCTTTGATCCGCAGGATTACGACGCAGGGAAGCGCGCCGAACTGATCGCACAATACCCTCAATATTCGGCGCTGATCACTTGGCTGACGCGATGACTCGATGCGAGCGGATTTCAGGGGCGGGATTTCTCCCGCCCCTACTGTGAGTTGAGATTGTTCAGTCCGCAGGAACCCCTTCGGCGGCGCGAGCCTCGACGTTGAGCCCGAGCCCTTTCGCCACGCCGGTCCCGTACGCAAGATCTGCCTTGTAGAAGTGCTGGATCTGCAACTCCTGACGCACTACCTTTGCATTGCTTCCCCGCCCTGAGGCTGTCGAATGGGTCTCGCAGCAGGTGGTCGCCGTCTCGCACTCGTCTCCCCTGCCCAAATTTGGCGGCGCAGGGGCGTCAGTGCTATCATAATGGTACCAACGGGGGCGACACGGTTTCGACGGAAGCTGTCGCGGCTCGAAGGCATGCCGGGCGTCACCTGCCCGTAATCGGGTGAAACAAAACAACTGGCAACTCACAGTTGGCTCTCGCTGCCTAAATAAAATTAGGTAGCGCGTCTCCTCAACCGTCGCCTGCGCGGTTGAGATGAGGCGTCACACAGTAGGCTGGCCGTCGCGTTTCGGTCCGTAATGCGGCGGCGAGATCATCGGACTAGCTGGCGGCGCGTCTTGCCCGCTCTGAGTTCCTCCGGCGAAACCTTCGGAACGGGATAAGCATGTAGTCTTCGAGTTGCAAGGCTTCTCGGACGGGGGTTCGACTCCCCCCGCCTCCAAAATATACTAATAGTGTATATGAGGCTTATCGTTGTATAGACGCCCCATCCGTTAGCGACGATTTGCCTACTCCAACACTCTGATTCTGCGGTCGACCAGAATTGGGGCGAGGGACCCTACAGGTTTTCAATCTCTATTGAGGCGTGCTCCACTCCCAGAAGGCGGGGCGGTCGTGGTCGGGCAGCATGAATCCGTGGACACACTTGACGCTCTTCCGTGCGTCCAAGAATGGCACAACCAGGCGCAGGAGGTAACCAGTTAAATGCAAATACGACGGGGCGTAGGGTCGTGTCCGACCTCCCAACCGATAAGCCCTGGGGACCGCAAGAGAGCGGGCACACGACACGGGGACGGATGGCGAGCCGCCGACCAATGAATTCACGGCGAGCTGGTGTAGAATACACGCCGTTTTCCAATTCAAGAAGGAGATCTTGAATTCATCGCGCCAAGAGAGAGGAGACGTTATGAGCACATTCGACCAGCAGGTGGCGGCCGCCAAGCAATGGTTCGCGAGCCCCCGGTTCGCTGGCATCATCCGCCTCTACTCTCCGCGTGAGGTGGCTGAACAACAGGGTACGATTTCCAACGACTGCTCCGTTGCGCAACGGACAGCCGAGGAGTTCTACGCGCTTCTGCGCGCGCTGTTCGAGCAGCGCAAGCAGATCACGACCTTCGGTCCCTATTCCCCGGGCCAGGCGGTTACACTCAAACGGATGGGGATAGAGGGCATTTACCTCGGCGGCTGGGCGACCTCGGCCAAGGGTTCGCTCTCAGAGGATCCAGGACCGGACCTGGCAAGCTACCCGCTCAGCCAGGTGCCAGACGAGGCAGCCGGGTTAGTCCGAGCACTTCTCACAGCCGACAAGAATCAACACTTCGCGCGCATACGGATGAGCGAAGAAGAGCGCAATGCGACTCCGGCAGTCGATTATCGACCCTTTATCATCGCCGATGCAGATACTGGCCACGGTGGGGATGCGCACGTACGTAACCTGATCCGCCGCTTCGTGGAAGCCGGGGTTCCGGGCTACCATATTGAAGACCAGAAGCCCGGAGCGAAGAAGTGCGGCCACCAGGCCGGTAAGGTGCTCGTCGCCCAGGACGAGCAGATTCGGCGTCTAAACGCGGCCCGCCTGCAGCTCGACATCATGCGGGTCCCTGGCATCCTTGTGGCCCGAACCGATGCCGAAGCGGCAACGTTTCTCGAGAATCGTAGCGACGAGCGAGACCAACCCGTCATCCTCGGCGCAACGAACGTCGAGCTGCCGAGTTACCGCGTTGGCTATCTAGCCATTCTGAGAACGTTATTCGAATTGGGGGTCGAGGTCCGTGGACACCTCCTGTTCGCCGTGTCGGAGACCGAGTACCGGGCAACCTCTGCTTGGCTTGGGCAGGTCGGACTCATGTCGATGATCACGGAGACTGCCCAGGGCCTCAGGCATGCATCGGCAACGGAGCTCGACGCTGCGCTCGAGAAGATCGACACGCGCTATGTGGAAATCTGGCAGACAAAAGCCGGGCTGAAGTCCTATGGGCAGGCGGTCGCCGACGTGATGAAGTCTCGCACGGACGAAGGCGAACATTTCGACATGAGCGTCGAGGAATGGCTGGCGTTCTCAAAACGCGCTTCCTTCTATGAAGTGCGCGAGCGGGCGAAGTCCATGGGTATCCAGGTCGTCTGGGATTGTGAGCTGCCCAAGACCCCGGAAGGTTTCTATCAAATCCAGAGCGGGATCGATTATGCCATCACCAGATCGCTGGCTGTGGCGCCCTTTGCGGACATGTTGTGGATGGAGACCAAGACGGCGGACCTGGAGGACGCCAGGAAGTTCGCGCATGCAATCCACGCAGAATTTCCCGACAAGATGCTGGCGTACAATTTGTCGCCGTCGTTCAACTGGGACACCACGGGCATGAGCAACGAGGAGATGAAGCGGTTCCCGGAGGAACTCGGAAAGCTCGGGTTCGTCTTCAACTTCATCACTTACGGTGGACACCAGATCGATGGCTTGGCCGCCGAGGAGTTCGCGACTGCGTTAAAGGAGGACGGGATGTTGGCGCTGGCGCGCCTGCAGCGCAAGTTCAGGCTGCTGGAGTCTCCCTATCGCACACCGCAGACGCTTGTGGGAGGACCGCGGCTGGACGGCGCATTGATGGCTTCGTCGGGACGTACCGCGGCAACGAAGGCGATGGGTAAGGGATCGACACACTACCAGCACCTAGTTCAGACCGAGGTCCCCCCCAAGCTGCTGGCGGAGTGGCTCGTGGAGTGGAGGAAGCACTGGGAGCATCCGGCGAAGATTCGGGTCGAGCTGCGTCCCCAAACGGCCGGCTCGGAACTGTTGGAACTGAGTCTGCTCGATGAGCCCACTGGTCAAAAGCTCGCTAACATCATCTTCGCCCCTGTCCAGGACCGTCGCGGCCGGAACTTCCTCTCGGTTCGCGACCAGAACACGGTCGCGCCGCTGCGCAAGAAGCGAATAATGACGCTCGTCCAACTGTTTCTGATCCACCGCTACAAAGCTAGCGCCGTGCACTACCTCACTCCGACCGAGGATAACGAGTTCCAGACACAGAAGATGAAGAGCATGGGAATCTTCTCGGACGTGCAGACAGAAGTTGGGCAAATCATCGTCGCGAACGTCAACAAGCAGGTTGTAGACGAGCTGCTCAAGCCTGACCGGGCTGCCCTCTTGGAGATGATCCGGAAACCGTCGCCACAGATCGTGCAGTCCCCGAGGTAGCCGATCACCACTCTTGAGACGTCCCGTTCTTATCGGTCGAGCTTGGGGCGTCGGTTACTGTCACGCTCGGATTGACAGAATTGAAACTCGATTGACGCCACCGGTGTCGCTCACTTGGCCGTGTAACGCGCTTATCGGAGAAGTGGAGTACTGGTAGGAATGGAATGGATCGAGACAGAGTTGCGCAACTGTATCGAATAGTCTCAGCCTGTAAGGACTTTCCAGCGCATGCTGGGGCAGCCGGTGCGCGTGACATTACTGAACCAAGAGCAGGCAGGTGCGTATGGAAGCTAAAGAGCATGTCATGAGTGAGCTCCGGCAAAGAGCGCTGCCATCCCAGCGCCCACGACGGCGGTCGATCCGGCCGATGATGAGCCTAGTCGCCGTTGGTTGTTGCGCGATGCTCGGTCTGCGCTCTGTTCCGGCCGCGGAGGCAAGTCAAGCTGCGACGGAGAGGGCCGTCTCTCGAAGCGAGCCACAGCGTGTGGAGGCGGGCAAGAAGCTGTTCGCGGCTTCTTGCGGCTTCTGCCATGGCGCGGAAGGGAAGGGTGCTGCTGCGCCCGGCTTCCGCAACCGCAGTCTGACTGCGGTTGACGTCACGAGTGTCATCTCCAACGGTAAGCCCGGCACGACGATGCCCGCGTTCAAGAACACTTACAGTCAAGAACAGGTCGCGGACTTGGTTGCTTACATTCTCTCCCTTTCAACGAGCGGTGCGACGGAGGCCGCAGAATCAGGCACCCCGACGGCGGCCACTCCGGTAGCCGGATCCGCCGCGAACGGCGCGGATATTTACGCGAAGAGCTGTGCCTCCTGCCACGAGGCTGGCGGGCCTCCGTATCTGAACCACTACGTCATGAAGGCCGCCGCTCCGGAGTATATCGTCCACATGCTCGCTGCTGGCGTCATGCACGCCCAGGGTGCTCGTCTAACCGCCCCCCAGCGCGCGGCCGTCGCGGAATACATCACCGGTAGACCCCTCGCCAGCTCCGGGCTTGCGGCGACGTCCGCAGGCCGATGCTCCGGGCCGGTGCCGAAAGACTTCTCGGGTCCGCAGTGGAACGGTTGGGGAGTGGATTTGGAGAACAGCCGGTTTCAGCGGGCCGATGCGGCAGGCCTGACGGTAGCCCAGATTCCGAATCTGAAGCTGAAGTGGGCCTTCGGATTTCCAGGCGGCTTCGCAGCTTTCTCTCAACCCGTTGTGGCAGGTGGACGCGTGTACGTCGGCGGTCCCCTCGGCGGGGTCTATTCGCTCGACGCCTCGACGGGCTGCACGTATTGGAGCTTTCAAGCGGATGCAGGCGTTCGCACGGCTGTAACCATCGGCCCCGGCCATCTGGCCTACTTCGGAGACCTTCGGGCAAACGTCTATGCAGTGGATGCCGTTACCGGGAAATTAGTCTGGAAAACCCGAGTGAGCGATCACCCCTACGCGCGCGTCACCGGAGCTCCGAGACTGTACAAGGGCCGGCTGTATGTGCCCGTGGCATCTCGCGAGGAATGGATGGCGGCCGATCCGCGGTATGAATGTTGCACCTTCCGCGGCATGATGGTCGCGCTCGATGCGGCTACCGGAAAACAGGTCTGGAGAAGCTACACCATCCCCGATCCGCCGCAGCCTACCAAGAAGGCCGAAAACGGCGCGCAGCGATGGGGCCCATCCGGGGCAGCCCTGTGGTCGTCGCCCACGGTCGACACGCAGCGCCAACTCCTCTATATCGGAGCCAGCAACAACTATTCCGATCCGCATACGTTCAATAGCGACGCCATCCTGGCCTTCGATCTCAAGACCGGCAAAATCGTCTGGTCGCACCAGATCACCGCCGAGGACACCTACAACATCAGTTGCCTGCGCGACGACAAAAGCAATTGCCCCGAAAAGTCCGGGCCCGACTACGACTTTGGCGCTTCGCCCACGCTGCGCACGCTCGCGAATGGACAACGTGTGCTGATCATCTCTCAAAAATCCGGAGTGGTGTATGGGCTTGACCCGGACAAGGAAGGGCAGCTTCTCTGGCAGACTCGCATCGGCAAGGGCGGCGCGCTCGGCGGAATCGAATGGGGGCCGGCGGCTGACAGCAAACTCGTCTATGAGGCGCTTTCGGATCTCGAGTTCGGTGGAGGCCCCGAGGGAACCATACCGGATCCAAAAGCAGGCGGCGGGCTGTTCGCGCTTCAAATCGCCACCGGCGAAAAGGTGTGGGAGGCTCTTCCCGCTCCAGGCGGTTGCACCACTCCGCGCTGCAGCCCGGCGCAGTCCGCGGCCGTGACGGCCATACCCGGAGTGGTCTTCTCCGGCGCGGATGACGGTCATTTCCGCGCGTATTCGAGCACGGACGGCAAGATTCTGTGGGATTACAACACAGCACGAGAATTTGACACCGTCAACAAGGTGCCGGCCAGGGGGGGCTCAATCGATGGCACAGGCTCCGCCGTCGCGGGAGGCATGGTATTTGTGGATTCCGGGTACGGCGCACTCTTTGGTATGCCGGGCAATGTGCTACTCGCATTCGGCCCGGAATAGAGGCCGCTGCGAAAAACCCGCTACACGCACAATCTGCGAATACGTCTCGGCCAACACAACGCGGGCAAATCCATTCACACAACAAATTCAGACCTTGGAAGCTAATGGTGTACGTCGCTCTACCTGAAAAACAGCTCACCGAGAAATTCGAAAGATACTTGAAAAGTGGATCAGGGCGTGCTTTCGCCCAAAGCACCTCCAGAGCTAATAGCGGAGATCGAAAACCTTTTCGGCGTTGGACTGGTACAGCTTCTTCTTGTCGCTATCGCTGATCGGCAGGTCGTCGGTGACTTTCACTTCTTCCGGGACAAACTGGTAGGGATAGTCCATCGCGTAGAGCACGCGATCCGCGCCGAGCACCTTCTGGCAGTACAAGATCGGCGGCTCCCAGGCCATGCCGCTCGTGGTAACCCAGATGTTTTCTTTCAAGTAGTCGCTCGGCTTCTTGTTCAGCTTCTTCACGTTCGGATACCTGCTGGTCGCGACATTCGCCCGGTGAAAAAAATCCAGCCGGAAGAACCAATAGGGCAGGCCTTCCCCCAGATGTCCCACGACCATCCGCAGCCCCGGGAAACGATCGAAGACGCCGCTCAAAATAATTCGCAGCAGATGCAGGCTCGTCTCCACGGCAAAGCCGTAGATGGCCCCTTCGAGTCCCCACTCCGCAAACGGCGCGTACATCCGCGCGGAAGGAGTGCTCGGATGCAAATAAATGGGGACGTTCAGCGATTCCACCGCCGCGAAAATATCCCAGAATTTCGGGTCGTCGAGATATTCACCGTGCGTGTGGGAGTTGATGATGGCGCCCTTCAGCCCCAGCTTCCGGACGCTCCTCTCGAGTTCCTTGGCCGCGCCCGCCGGATTCTGAGGCGCGATGGCTGCCAGACCGGAGAATCGGTCCGGATGTTTTCGAATCGCCTCCGCCAATTGGTCGTTCAGCGACGTTGCCAGCGCGGTTCCCGTCGCCGCATCGAAAATCTGCACGCCGGGGTTCGTCAAGCTGAGAACCTGCCTTGCGATGCCCGTGTCATCCATGTCGCGGATTCGCTGCTCGCCGATATCCGCGAGGCGCGAAGCGATGCCCTTCGCGCGCAGGCTTTCGCCGAGAAAATATTCCCACTGGCCCACGAAGCCGGGATCGAGATTCGCTTTTTGCTGGAGCAACACTTTCCAGCGCGCGAGCAGTTCAGCGGGAGCGAACGCTTCTTCCGTGGCGATACGCAGGTAACCTGGGTTCGTGTTCGGATCAAGGCTCATCTAAGTTCTTCAATCAAGAACGAAACCCTCTGTCCAGCTATCGCGGTTCATTTTATAGGGATGAATCCGAAATCCGTCCGGTGCGTTTACAAATCCAGGCTTGTCTTTGAGGCGCTCGATGGCGGCCTTTGCCTCGTCCTCACTGCTATAAACACCGATCAAAAGTTCATTGTCATCCGCGCCGTCAGGCGCGCAAACATACCAGAGCAGAAAAACTGAATCCATGAGAAGTCCCTAGTCCTCAGCGGACGCGACGACAGTCACTTCGAAAGGCCCATCGCGGCGGCGTAGGCCTTGCGGACTTCGCGGGGCTGCCCGGCCTGAAATACGTAGTCCTTCAACTGGCCGCCGGCGAGCGGATGCTTCGCGATCTGCTCGAGCGTCAGGCCTTCGACGAGGTTCTTGCGGTCCGCAATCGGGAGACTGACGCAGCGATTAACCTCCGAGTCGCGAATCGTCGCCTTCGGGTCCTCGCCGCGCGCGATGGCCTCGATATCCTTCAGGAACCGCTGCCGCAGCATGATGATCCCCGCGTCGCTCGTGCCGAGGTGCTCCCGCGTGCGATCGGCGATCGTTCCCTGCCCCATCCACGCGATGAAATCCTGGTTCATCACGTGGCTCGAAATCCAGCGCCCGGTTTCGGCGTCGCGCACGGGGCCGTGCCACGCCGGGATTTGCTCCTGCACGTACGGCTCGCGCCCCTTGGGGACGCGGCTGAAGCACCAGGTCACGCTCAGCGTGTTCTCGTCGTCGATCGGCACGCGCCATTCGAAGTGATCGCCGGTGAAAAGCGCATTCGGCCACAGGCACACGCGCCCGACCTTCCACATCGGATCGTTTTCGCTCATGCCCTCGCGGATGCGCCGGTAGACGATGCCGTAGTCGAACTCCTCAAACGCCAGCTTCAGGTGCCGCGGCGAATACTTCCCGCCCTTGTCCGCCAGCCGCACGCTCCAGTTCATGTGCATCCACTCGAAATGCAGCGGATCGACGGAGTTTTCCTGGCACTGAAGCCAGTTGCATGGTACGTCGGCAAACACGATCTGCACGAAGCCGTTCTTCCACGTGAACGGCTCCCAGTTCGGCACTAGCGGCGCCGGCTCCGGACCCAGATACGCCCAGATCAGCCCCGCCCTCGCCTCCACCGGATACGCCTTGATGCGGACCTTCTCGCGGTACCGCGCCTCGGGCTGCGCGACGTCTTCGTAGGGCTGCTCGATGCAGCGGCCGTCCCGATCGAAGAGCCAGCCGTGGTAGTTGCAGCGCAGCCCGCACTGCTCGACGAATCCGTAGGACATATCGGCGCAGCGATGCGGGCAGTGGCGATCCACCAAACCGAAGGTGCCGCTCATGTCCTTGTAAAGGGTCAGATCCTCGCCCATCAGTCGCACGGGCTTGATGGTTTCGTTCTCAAACTCGCTGACCGCTGCGATAGGCATCCAGTAGCGGCGCAGCAGATCGCCCATCGGCGTGCCGCAGCCCACCCGCGTTAGAAGCTGATTTTTGGTAGGGTCGAGCATCGGACTTTTGGCCGGGATTCTATCGCAACTGCCGACTATGTTGCAGCCGATAACTTCTGGTACTGTTGAGCCCCGTGGTTACTTAAAAGCCCTCAAATGTGATCGCATAACAATGTTGCCTCCCTGCAGTCCAACTGATCGACCACGCGTTGCCTATTCGTACAGGGAGCGAACCCCTTCAAAAAGCTCTTGACCTGTGAAACGACTCAGAATAGTTTGTGGGGGTGCAGTTCACCGCACTTAGGGCTTCCTGTTGTCCCAACGGCGCCGTATCAGCTGCTGGGTCGCTTGTATAAGCAGTCGATTTTGTAATCGCCAAGCTTCACCTTTCTGAGCAGCCCTGTGGGGGGCCGACTCAAAAGGACTAGCCCGCGCATCAATCCATCCGCGAGCCGATGTTCTTTAAGAAAGATGGAGCAAGCCCTGTTATTCCGGGCGCTGTATTGGCCGCTGTGCAACCCATGTAAGCAGTTGATGGTAATCGCCAAGCTTCACCTTTCTGAGCAGCCCTGTGGGGGGCCGACTCAAAAGGACTAGCCCGCGCATCAATCCATCCGCGAGCCGACGTTCTTTAAGAAGGAAGATGGAGCAGGCCCTGTTACTTGGGGTGTGTCTCTCCCTTGAGCAACAAAACGATCATGCCTTCGGCATGCGTGGGGGCCTCGGGCTCCATCATGGGAGGGTGCGTTTGAATCTCATCCATATCCTAACTGTTCTGCTGTCGGCTCTGCTTCTAGGATCTCTGACTTACTGCGTGCTGACGATTTTCGCGGTGCGCAACTACCTCAGTGTGCCTCCGCCTGTGTTGCATCACACACCGGGGATTAGCATCTTGCGTCCGCTTCATGGTGCAGATCAAGACACGGAAGAAAATCTGCGCAGTTGCTTCGTTCAGGACTATCCAGATTTCGAGATTCTTATCGCCGTTTATCGAGCCAACGACCCAGCCGTTGAGGTGTTCGAAAGAATACGCGCTGAATTCCCGGACGGCCCTGCCGCAAGGCTGGTCGTCACCGGTGAATCACCCGTGCCCAACGCCAAGGCCCACAGCTTGAACTTCTTGATCGCCCACGCCGAGCACGATCTATTGGTGATGATCGACAGCGACGTGCGAGTCATGCCCGACATGCTTCGTACCATCGCGGCGGAGTTTCACGATGAATCCGTGGGAGTGTTCACCTGCCCCTATCGGGCCACGGCGGGTTGCAGCCTATGGTCGCGCCTCGAGTCCATCGGCATGAACACCGAGTTTTTGGGTGGTGTTCTTGTGGCTCGTATGCTTGAGGGAATGAAATTCGCCCTTGGTCCTACGATCGCCGCTCGGCGGGAAGTGATTGAACGTATGGGCGGGTTCCAAGAGCTTGGCGAGTTTCTCGCCGAGGATTTCGTTCTCGGGCAGCGGGCCGCGGAACAAGGTCACCGCGTTCTTCTTTCGTCGCATGTCATCGAGCATCGCATTGGCAGTCAATCCTTCCGGGCCAACATGCAGCATCGACTTCGCTGGGCGCGAAGCACGAAGCGTTCTCGCCCGGCGGGCTACTGGGGTGAAATCTTCACCAATCCAGTGCCTTTGGTTTTGTTGCTGTGCTTAGCGGACCACAGAACCTGGCCCCTCGTCCCAGTGACTGCCGTATTCCGCGCTCTGAGCGCCTGGTTAACCTCAGCTTGGGTGTTATCTTCACCAATCTCCGTCGTGACATGGTTGCTTCTTCCCGTCCAAGACGTGCTGACCTTTTTAATGTGGATAGCTGGATTTTTTGGCGATGAAGTTCAATGGGGAGGGCAGCAATTAAAGCTGCGCGCCGATGGCCGCTTCGAAACTGAGCACGCACTGGAAGAACTTGTCCGGATGACAAAGCAACCGTTGCCTTCCAGCGCCTCTACTCCGGTGCCCGCTTCCTCTGGGCCGGATTGATGTATGTTTTGCTGTTGAACCTGAAAACAGGAGGCGGCTTGTGGGAGCCGCCTCCGTGGTGTGGCTAGGTTCCTAGAAGCCTTAGGGCATGCGCTTAGGAGCTAGCCATCTGCATTGTCTTAACCCGTAGTCCAGGAAAAGTTCCGAAATCTTTTTAGGGTGCTCCGAGACCGAACCTGAGACTGGACTGGGGCAGATCTGAAGAGGCAGAAGGCTCGCTCAATTGATGCCAGCAGCCGGAGTCGCTATGGAGTCTCCAGTCCTGCCCGATCGCTCATCGCGAGGCATCCCACGCGGTGGGAGCGGGCGGGTGGGCACACCCCTGTGGCTGCGGTGAGCAACTCACACCCGATCTTGATCAGGCCCCGGATGAATTTGAGGGTGCCGACCTTTCGTCTTTCAAGAAGGGTGCGTGACTTCGCGCGAACCTCTAGTGCTTCTCAGGCGTCGGCGCGCGAGGTGCCGGAGCGGCGCGGAACTGCCTCTGCGAAGCCAAACACATCCCATCAGACCGAAGCGCTCATGGCGCCCGGCGAGGCCGCAGAAGATGCACGACGAAGAACACCACCGCTAGAATCAGGAAAATATGTATCAGGAAGCCCGCGACATGAAAAGCTACGAACGCAAAAGCCCATATGAGCACAAAAATTAAAGCCAGTCCGAGAAAGACGAAACGCACGACGGCCCTCCGAAGCCGGATGCTACCACAGTTTCATCCGGCGAATTGACAGCGACATAAAGCACCCTCGATCGTCCGCGCACGCCTCCGAAATGCCGCCGTTGGAGGGCTCGCGACTTCAGCAAAGCTACCGGAGCGCGAATTTGCGCCTGGCCTCTTTCTGTACTCCGGGACAGTCCATTTGGCGCCGCCGTGTGCTAGCGTCGAAGCAGCGATGCGCAACGAGAAAACATCATCGACAAAGACAAACGGCCCCGGCAACCCGGGGTGGCGCCGGTCCGTCTACCGCGCGTCGCGTTCGCTGCACTCAATCAAATCGACACGGGGTGTCCTGACCTGCGCCCGCCTGAAAGCGGCCACACGAATCACGGCCTTTCTAATCGACACTCCGGCGATTAGAAACGGCTGCAACTCCTTGGAAACAAACGATGCGTACACTTTCTAATCGACGACCCGGCGAGGGTCGTCGTCCCGAGCGAGCATCGCGAGTCGAGGGACCTCTCTTCCCGTCTTCCCGCTTCGACCGCTGCCTCTTACCCGTCACTGGCTGCCGAGTAGATTTCGCTGTAACTTCCTCAAAACAAACGATCGTGGTGCCTCTTACCCGTCAATGGAATCGGGGGCCTTTGGCGACCACATATCGCCCGAGGACGCTCGCGCTAGCGCGTGCAACTGCCGGCGGGCTACACCTTGAAAGATTCCAGCGTTTCCGGCGCGAAGAGCTCGGTGGGTTTCAAAGGCCGTTTCGAGAGGCCCTGCTCGAACGAGTAGCGCAGGAACGTGTCCAGCGTGTGCGCGTTCGGTTCCAGCCCGTAGGGCCAGAAGTCCGTCCCCATCAGCGCCCGCGTGTCCTCCACGTGCTGCACCAGCCACGGCAGCATGACGTTCAGCGCGCCCGTTTCGTACAGCTCGCGATAAGCCTCCTGCTGCGCCTTCGCGAAAGCCTTGTAAAGCGACTGCGCGACCCACGGGGATTTCTCGTATACGTCGCGGCGGATCACGACGGTGTGCATGATGGGAAAAATCTTCGTCTTCAAAAAGTAGTCGCGCTCGACCTGCTCATAATTCTCGAACAGCCGTCGCACCTTTCCCGAGCCGCGCACGAACGACGACGGCATGCGCGCCGTATACAGCGCGTCGATTTCTCCCGCCTCCAGCATCGCCGAGAGTGTCTTCTTCGGCGGGATCGACTCGAGCCGGATTTCGGGCGGCAGCGACAAGCGAAGCTTTTCCGGCCGCCCCGGCTCCTCTTCCCCGCCGCGAAAATAAGTAACACTCGTGACGGGAACCTTGTACTCGTCGCTCAGGATGCCGCGAATCCACACGCCGGCCGTCATCTGATATTCCGGCGTGCCCACGCGCTTGCCGATCAGATCGCGCGGCTCGCGAATTCCGCTGTCACGATGGATGAAAATGCACGAGTGCCGGAAGAACCGCGACGGAAACACCGGAATCGCAATCAGCCTGGGATTCTCCGCGAAGAGCGACAGCGTGTACGACGACAGCGACATCTCCGCCACGTCGAATTCATGATGCCGCAGCATGCGGAAGAAGATTTCTTCGATCGGCAGGTTCAGGCAGGTCAGCTCGATTCCGTCCACAGGAACGCGCCCCTCGAAAAGCGCGCGCGTGCGGTCATAGTTCGAGCATGCCATCGAAAGCCGCAGCTTACGCATCGTGGGTTGCCGGCCTCAGATTTCGCCCTTGGCCATCCGATCGGCGATGTATTCGGCCTGGCGTATGGCGAGCGCGACGATCGTCAGCGTGGGGTTTTCGCCGCCGCTCGACGCGAACTGGCTCCCGTCCGATACGAACAGGTTCTTCACGTCGTGCGACTGGCCGAACCGGTTGACCACGCCGTCCTGCGGCTTCTCCGACATGCGGTTCGTGCCCATGTTGTGCGTCGAAGGATACGGAGAGACGTGGACGGTCTTCTTTGCCCCGATCGAGGTGTACAAGGCGTCCGCCTGCTTGTAACCGTGGTTTCGCATCGCGACGTCGTTCGGATGGTCATCGCAGTGGATGTTCGGGATCGGCATGCCGAATTTGTCCTTCTTGTCCGGGTGGAGCGTGATCCGGTTGGTCTCGCGCGGCAGATCCTCGCCGATGATCCACAGGCCCGCGAGGTTCGCGTAATTGTCCACGATCCACGCGCGGTCGCGGCCCCAGCCGCCGGGAATAATGGTCTGCGAGAAACTCGGCAAACCCTGCGGGAGCAACTCGAACTGATAGCCGCCGACGAAGCCGCGCGTCGGGTCGAGCCGCGCCTCGTCCATCACGATCCCGGACTGCGCGGTTCCGCGGTACATGTGAACGGGCTTCTCATAGGCCGCGAACACCGCGCCGGTCGTGTGGCGCATGTAGTTCTTCCCGACCTGCCCCGAGGAATTCGCCAACCCTTGCGGGAACATGCTCGAAGACGAGTTGAGCAAAAGCCGCGGGCTTTCGATCGAATTCGCCGCCACGGCGACCGCGCGCGCCTTCTGCCGTTGCAATGTGCCCGAGGCATCGGCATAGACAACGGCGTTTACTTTCCCGGAAGCGTCGTGCTCGATGCGCAGCACCTGCGACTCCGCCCGGATTTCGGCTTTTCCCGTGGCCTCTGCTTGCGGGATATCGATGTAGAGCGTGGACCACTTCGCGCCAAAGGTGCAGCCCTGAACGCAGAAGCCGGTCTGCTGGCACGAAGCGCGCCCGTCGCGGGGCACAGGATTGATGGCCATGTTTGTTGTTTGAAACTTCGTGTAGCCGACTTTCTTGGCGCCGGCGAACAGTACCTTGCCGTGATTGCTGGCCGGGAGGCGCGGAATTCCGTGTGTCCCTGTGACGCCCATTCGGAGTTCCGCGCGATCGTAGTAGGGCGCCATCTCCTTCAGGTCGACGGGCCAGTCGAGCAAGTTCGCGCCCGCAACATCGCCGTAGCGCGTTCTCGTCTTGAACTCATGCTCCTGAAAGCGCAACGCGCAAGCGCCCCAATGCACGGTTGTCCCACCAACGAGTTTGCAGATCCAGATCGGCAAATCCGGGGAGGTCTTCGCGACGGACCACGAACCCGATGTCGTGCGCGGATCGAGCCACGTAAACAAGCTGAACATCGCGACTTCGTCGTTCCGGAAATCGGTGATCTCGATGCGCTTTCCGGCTTCGAGAACCACGACGGAAATTCCCTTTTGCGCCAGCTCGTTCGCCAGCACACCGCCGCCGGCGCCGGAACCGACGATCACGACCACGGAGGAATCGTCCTGATTGAATTTCGCAGGCATTGTCACCCTCACAGCCAGTCGATGTCGTTGAAGCCGCGGTGCAGGTAGCCGCCCTTATCCGATGACGGGCCTTCATAGCCAAACAGCGGCCAAACCTCCGGCTGGTTATACAGCGTCACGAGAGTCGTGCCGTAGACTTTCGAGAAAAACGCGCCGCCTTCGATCTGCTGGATGACCGCAACGCGCGCCTTCTCATCCGGCACATCCGCGTATCCACTGCCGCCGACCGCCTTGGCAAGCCTGTTGAGCTGACTAACGCCATCGGCCAGGAGTTTCCTCGCGGACGAATCCTTCGCGGCTTCATCCTCGAGCGGGGCGATGGCCTTGGCATAGAAGGAATCCGCCAACCGATCGTGGGGGAAAAGGTCACGTACGAATTTCAGGAGTACGCGAGTTTGTTCGGGTTGGAGGCCTTGAGGTTCCGCAGCCGGTGCGGCCTTGGGGTCGGCCAGAACGGCCGGCCCGGTAACTGCGACGGCGGCAATCGTGGCGGCACCGCCAGCTAGAAAACCCCGCCGCGAGAACCTACTAGCCCAATCGAGCAGCTTCATTCGCGCTCCTTCCGCCGCGCCTGCCAGCGGCGCCGCCTACGGCAAGCTAAATACGAAGACCGAGTTACCCGACGCAGCCTCGAAATACTGTTTGCCGTCCACCGCGTACGTGATCGGATTGGCCCGAACAGAATTCCCCAGTTGAACGCTCCAAAGGGGTTTGCCGGTCTCGGCGTCGAGTGCGAAGAAATTGCCCCCGGCGTCCGCGCAAAATACCAGACCGCCGGCCGTCGCGAGCGTGCCCGTCCATGAGTCTCCCACCATCTTGAACTGCCACTTCATCTTCCCCGTGGTGTTTTCGAGGGCGCGAACGGCGCTGTAGGCCTGATCCCCGCCGACCAGTTTTTGGCCGCCGCCGCCTCCGATGTCGAGCGGGTTGTTGGGGTCCATCTGCGGGTGACCCTTGAAGTAGTAAGCGCCCTGCTCGCGGGTATTAACGTAGAAAAGTCCGGTCAGCGGGCTGTAGGACGAACTCGTCCAGTTCACCGATCCCGTGATGCTCGGATAAATCAGATTTCCCTGCGGGGTCGGGTCGATGTTGGGCAACTCGATTGGCCGCCCCTTCGCGTCGAGTCCCTTGGCCCACGTCTGCTTCGCATACGCTTGCCCGGCGAGGAATTCGCCCGTTTCGCGGTCGAGGACGTAGTAGAAAGTGTTGCGATTGGCCTGCGCCACGATCTTCCGCTTCTTGCCGTTGATGGTGGCATCGAAGAGAATCGGCGGCTCGGACGCATCCCAATCGTGAGTTTCGTGCGGCGAAAACTGGAAATACCATTTCATTTTCCCCGTGTCGGCGTCGATAGCCAGCAGCGAGCAGGAGTAAAGATTGTCGCCCTTGCGCGCGTCGCCGTTCCAGTCCGGAGCCGGGTTGCCGGTGCCCCAGTAGAGCGTGTTCGTCTCGGGATCGTACGCTCCGGTGTTCCACGTGGTGGCGCCGCCGTATTTGTAGCTCTCGTCCTCCCAGGTTTCCACGCCGGGTTCGCCCTTGGTGGGAATGGTATAGAGCCGCCACAGTCGATGGCCGTCCTTGGCATCGTAGGCATCGATGTAGCCGCGAAGGCCGCCTTCGCCTCCTCCCATTCCGACGACGATCTTCCCGTTGATGGCGAGCGGGGCTTGCGTGACCGCGACGGACTCTTTATTGCTCCCGATCTCCACATTCCAGCGCACGGCGCCGGTCTTCGCGTCGAGCGCGACCAAGTGCGCGTCAATGGTCGCGACGTACACAGTGTCGCCGAGAATGGCCACTCCGCGGTTTGTGGGAAACAGGCCGATGGTAAGAAGATTCCTCGGCAGGTCCGCCGTCCATCTCCACACCGGCTTGCCCGTGCGCACATCGAGCGCCGTCACCGTCGTCGGCGGCTCGGTAACGTACATCAAGCCGTCCACCACGATCGGAGAAGACTCGAAGATACCTTGCCGCCGGAGCTGGTAGACCCACTGCATCTTCAGAGAGCCGACGTTTCGCATGTTGACCTGTTTCAGCTCCGAGAAACGCTGGGACGCGTAGTTGCCGCCGTAGGTCAGCCAATTCTCCGGATGACTTGCGGAATGCAGAATCTCGTCATAGGTCACATTCTGGGCCCAGGATCGCGCGCGGCCTCCCAGCACCAGTGCCAGCAGGACAAAACCGCAAAGAATGTATCTGCTCGTTTTCATTGCGCGCCTCCCAGGCTGGCAAGGTAGGAGACCAGATCGCCCAATTGCGTGTCGGTGAGCTTGTCTTTATAGCTGGGCATGAAGCTCTTTCCGGGCTCCACTTCAATCTTCTTGGCCTCGAGCTTCCGGATGAAGTGGATGCGGCCATCCCGATCTCTGAGCTGAAGCGTGAACGAATCCTCGTCCACGCGCATGCCCTCGACAACCTTGCCGTCAGCCATGACCACGCGATACATCACGTAGGCGGGATACGACGCTCTTTCCTGCAGTGCGACGTCGGTAGGCGGCAGATGGCCGCCGGGATCCAGCAACACGTCGTGCAGAAAAGAAGCGGTGCGCTGCGAGCCGATTTTGGTCAGGTCCGGCCCCGGGCTTCTGCCCTGCCCCGCGATGATGTGGCAGCTCGCGCAGCCGTTCGAACTATAGAGTTCCTTGCCCTTTTCCGGGTCGCCGAACGCTATCCCCGCGGTTTCGTGGCCGAGCGAGCTGACGTAATTCACAAGCAGCCAGATTTTGTCCTGGCCCAGTTGCGAGAAGCTCGGCATGCCAGAGCCTGTTGCCCCGCCGTAGAGCGTGCTATAGAGGCCTTCGGGACCAAGGTTGGTCGCGGCTTCCCGAATGTTGGGGCCATTGGCGCCGCTGCCATCGATGCCATGGCAGGCCGCGCAAGTTCCTTCAAACAGCGTCTTGCCTTGCGCGATGCTCTCGGGTGTCGGCTTGGGATGCGGTGAGTGCGGCGGAGGCGGGGGCGGTCCAAATTGCGCCGCAAGCGACGGAGCCCACCCGCAAATGCCGAGCGCGAAAGCCATAACAACAATCCACGACTTGCACTTTGCGGTCATATCCGCGGCCCTCCCCCGTTCGAAACCGTGTGTTAGCTAATACGATGGAAGCACCACTGTCAAGGCGTCTTAATCCGTCCTGTTGTCCGAAGAGATTTGACGAAGTCGAGGGGAAACGGTTACGCGAAGCCGGCGTCAAATCCAGGGAGCCCGGAAGGCTTGCATCGGCAATCCGCGGCGGTTGTTACGCAGACTTTTTCCCCGGGTTTTTCTTTGGGCGCCGGATAGTTTGCGGCTAGCATAGGTTTGCGGTCGAAAGGTGATGAATGACTGGACGCTCGCCTAAGAATGCGTTTCTAGTGATCTGCTATGCGTTTCTGGTGCTCGCCGCAGCCGCACCGCTTCACGCGCAGACAGCGCCCGGCGCGATTCGAATCGAGGTAGACGCGACTCGGGCGCCGCAGAAGATCATGCACGCCCACATGGAAATGCCCGTCCAGCCCGGGCCGCTCGTGCTGTACTACCCGGAATGGATTCCGGGCGAGCACATGGGGGATGGCCCGATCATCGACGTGGCAGGGCTGAAATTCATCGCGAATGGAAAGATGCTTCCCTGGCGGCGCGATCTCCTCGACATGTTCGCATTCCATCTTGATATTCCGCAGGGCGTAAGCTCGCTCGACATCGATCTCGATTTTCTTCTGTCCGCGCCGACGACCGGGTACTCCGCGGGCGCTTCCGCAACGGCTTTTCTCAACGTGCTGAGCTGGAACCAGGTAGTGCTGTATCCGAAGGGCTTTCCGGTGAGCGAACTGACGTACGCGCCGAGCCTCCGCCTTCCGCCCGGTTGGAAATTCGCGACGGCTCTGCCCGGCGCAAAGCAAAACGGCGACACGATCAACTTCCCGCCGGTGGCGCTCGACACGCTCGTCGATTCGCCCGTGCTCGCCGGACGCTATTTCCGCGTGGTTCAGCTCACGCCGGGCGAGTCCCCTTCGCACGAGATTGACATCGCAGCGGACAGCGCGGCTGCGCTGGCGATGACGCCCGAGATGGAGATGCACTTTCGCCGGCTCGTCGCGGAGACGGGCGCGCTCTTCGGCGTGCGTCACTATCGCGACTATCATTTTCTCGTCACTCTAAGCGACGATGTCGCCCACTTCGGCCTCGAACACCACGAGTCCAGCGATGACCGCGACGACGCGCGCAGCCTGATCGACGAATCGGAACGCATCAACTTCGCCGATCTGCTCCCTCACGAGTTCGTCCATTCGTGGAACGGAAAGTATCGCCGCCCCGCCGATCTCACCACGCTGGACTACCACGAGCCCATGAAAGACGATCTGCTGTGGGTCTACGAGGGCCTTACGGAGTATCTCGGCGAGGTGCTCGCGGCGCGCAGCGGGCTCCGCAACCTGCAGCAATCGCGCGAAGACCTGGCGCGCGTGGCCGCCGAATGGGGAACCGAACCAGGCCGCGCGTGGCGCTCGCTTCAGGACACCGCCGACGCGGCTCCATTTCTTTACGACGCCGATATCGACTGGCAAAACTGGCGCCGCGGCGTCGACTTTTACGAAGAAAGCGAACTTCTCTGGCTCGACGTGGATACAACGCTGCGCCGCCTGACTAACGACAAGAAATCGATGGACGATTTCTGCCGCATCTTCTACGGCGGGCCGGGCGGCGAGCCGGTGCTGAAAACCTATACTTTCGATGACGTGGTTGCCACTCTGAATGGCCTCGCTCCGTATGATTGGGCAGGATTCCTTCGGACGCGCCTCGACTCCTTCGCGCCGGATACCCCCACCGAAGCCTTGGAAAACAGCGGGTGGAAAGTGATCTATAACGACCGACCGAATGAAATCGAAGCGGTCAAGGAAACTGTCCACAAGCGCGTGAACCTGATGTTTTCAATTGGATTGATACTCTCCGAGGATGGCTCGGTCGAGGACGTCATTTACGACGGCCCGTCGTACAAAGCCGGCATCGGGCCGGGAATGAAAATCACCGCCGTCAACGGGCAGCAGTACTCGGCCGAAACGCTAAAAGACGCCATTGACGCAGCCAAGGCCGCGACCGCGCCGATCCGACTGATCGTTGCCAACGGCGCGGAAATCGAAACCTACGCCATCGATTACCGCGGCGGCCTGCGTTACCCGCACCTCGAGCGCGATTCGAGCCATCCGAACTATCTCGAAGAAATCTTCCACCCGCTTGCGCCTTAGCTGGGGCGGGGATGCGCCGCAACTATTTGCAATCAAGATATTTAGCTGCAGGAACTGCGCCTACGTAGTTCCCGCACTTGACACTCCGCAGCGGCAAGTGAGATCGTTCGCAAAATCTAAATTCCTCGGAGGTCTCCGATGCGGCCATCGAGGCAACACTGTCTACTTGCATCGCTCGCGCTACTGGCGCTTCCGCTGCTCGCCTCGCGAACGCATGCCGAAACTCTGACGATCACCAGTGCGCCCCCGGGCGCCACCGTGGAAATCGACGGCGTTGTGGTTGGTACGACTCCTTATCACGTCAAGTATCCTGGTGGATATTTTCACAAGACTCACACCGTGTTCGGGCAAAGACTCGAACATTCCATGACGATTCGAATCTACAAAGACGGCTACACGTCGCATGAGCTCAAGGTGACGGATGGACCATTTGAATGGGTCGCATTAAATGGCCGCGAGCATGGCAAGTATTGGGTGCTCAAGACAAACCACATTGAAACGACGCTACAACCGGCTTCGACAGTGTTCACAGGCGCCATCAAAACAAGGATTGAGCGTGGAGGCGAGGTGGACCTACGCCCCGAAATCTCGACTGAGGAGATTGTCGAGAACGCTAGTCCCGCTGTCGTGACACTTCAAGACTCTGACGGCTTAGGATCCGGCTTCCTAATCACAGAAACAGGCGTGATCGCCACAAATCATCATGTGGTTGAGGGCGAGGCTTCGATTGATGTCGTCTTCCGAAACGGAAGTAAGTTACTGGGAAAGGTCGTTTACGTTGATTCGAGTCGTGACTTCGCTCTGGTCAAGGTCGAGGGGACAGGGTTTCCATATCTCAGGCTTGCGGGCTTGGATCGGATTCGCGTCGGAGAAACTGTAATAGCGATCGGAAGCCCCGTCGGGTTGGAGGAAACCGTAACGAGGGGGATCATCAGCGCCGTGAGATCTGGAGTTGACGATCAGCCAGGGACCTGGCTTCAAACAGATGCCTCCATCAATCACGGCAACAGTGGCGGACCGCTCCTCGATGCGCATGGCGACGTCGTCGGCATAAACACGATGCGGGGCGAATTAGACGCGGGAGGTAACGCAATTAATGGGATTGCTTTCGCCTTGAGCTCGGACGACGTATTGACCGCGCTGCATCGATTCTACCCGTCAGCGACGACGGTGCAGGCTCCGGGCTCGGAAGAACAAGTGGGACGAGTGAGTTTTACTTCAGATAATCCGGGCTCGGAAATCTATGTGGATGGAAAGTTCTTCGGGCAGGCTCCCGCGACCGTCAGTCTTCCAGTCGGTTCGCACCATGTAGAGATCAAGACGCCAGGCAAGAAAAGCTGGGAGCGCGACCTTGAAGTCCTGAAAGACCGCCAGATCACTCTTCATCCGGTGTTGGAGCCCGCACCCTAGAACATCCGCTGCCGGCGCCCCCAGTCGCGACTCCTCACGCCAAAGGTGTGCCAAAGCCGAGCTATCAACAACGCACAGCGCGCAGAATCGAAGTTGACATCTCCGCGTGTAACTCTTGTAATGAGTTTCTTCGCACCCATGCGCACGCCCTCTCGACTTCGCTCGCGACAAATCCGGGGATGAACGACTCCCGTCAGGCTGGCTCGAAGCGCTTCGCGTTTCTGGTGGCGGCGGGAATTTTTCTGAGCCGCGTCGCCGGACTCGTCCGCGACCGCGTCTTCGCGCACTATTTCGGTCTGTCCGACGCGGCCGACGCATTTCGCGTGGCGCTGCGAATCCCGAATTTCCTGCAAAACCTGTTCGGCGAAGGCGTGCTTTCCGCTTCCTTCATTCCCGTGTATGCGGGACTTCTCGCCCGCGATGATGACGAAGAGGCGCGGCGCACGGCGGGCGCCGTAGCAGCGCTTCTCATATTGAGCACTTCGATTCTCGTGCTCTTCGGCGTGCTGGCGACTCCCTACCTGATCGACGCGATCGCGCCGGGCTTCCACGGCGAAAAGCGCGAGCTGGCAGTTCGCCTGGTGCGCATCCTCTTCCCGGGCGTGGGGCTGCTGGTCCTTTCCGCATGGTGCCTCGGGATTCTGAATAGTCACCGCCGTTTCTTTCTTTCCTATTCCGCAGGCGTCATCTGGAACGCGGCGATGATCGCCACGATGTGGAGCTTCGGGCGGCGTTACGGCCAAATCGATCTCGCGGTTGTTCTCGCGTGGGGCTCCGTGATCGGCAGCGCGCTACAGGTGGCAGCGCAGTTGCCGGTCGTTCTGCGGCTGCTCGGCGGGCTCCGCCTCTCACTGAGTTATCGCGCGCACAATGTGAAGACGGTCGTGAGGAATTTCTTTCCCGTGTTCGTCGGCCGCGGCGTGGTGCAGATCAGCGCCTACATCGACGCCCTGCTCGCAAGCTACCTGCCGACGGGCGCCGTCGCGGCTCTTGCCAACGCTCAGACGCTCTACCTGCTGCCCGTCAGCCTCTTCGGCATGTCGGTTTCCGCCGCCGAACTGCCCCAGATGTCCGGCGCGATCGGCAGCGAGGACGAGGTTGCCGGGACGCTGCGCTGGCGGCTCGACGAAGGCCTGCGCCAGATCGCATTTTTCGTCGTGCCTTCCGTGGCCGCGTTTCTCGCGCTGGGCAACGTGATCGTCGGCGCCATCTATCGCACGGGGCGCTTCACGCAAGCCGACGCGACGTACGTGTGGGGCATTCTCGCGGGTTCGACGGTCGGGCTGCTCGCTCAGACGCTCGGCCGACTCTACTCGTCCGCCTACTACGCCCTGCGCGACACGCGCACGCCGCTGGCGTTCGCCGTCGTTCGCGTCATCCTCACGACGATCCTGGGCTACCTCTGCGCGCTGCCGCTGCCGCGCGCGCTCGGCATCGAGCCGCGCTGGGGCGTCGCGGGCCTGACAATTTCAGCGGGGATCGCTTCGTGGATTGAGTTCACTCTTCTCCGGCGCACTCTGAACCGCCGGATCGGGCCCACGGGGCTCCCGGGCGAATACCTCGCCAAGCTTTGGCTGGCTGCGGTCGCGGCTGCCGCGGCGGGCCTGGCGGTGCGCTATTCATTCGTGCGCTACTTCGGGTACCGCCACTCGCCGATTCTTGTCGCGGTTCTGGTCCTCGGGCCGTACGGAGTCGTCTACTTTGCGGGGACGTGGCTGCTGAGGCTCGCGGAGGCCCGCTTCTTCCTCGGGCGCGCGCTGGATCGGATCAGGCGCGCCTAAGCGCGCTTCGTGAAGGATCGGCTGAGAGTGCTATCGGACTTTCGCGGCGGGGCGCTCGGCTTCGAATCCCTCGGCCGCTTCGCGGATGGGAGTGCCGTCCGGCGCCGCGCGCAGGTATTGCGCCGGCCACGCGAGGGGATGTCCCGCTTCGCGCGCCGCCGCGAGCGGCCAGTAGGGATGACGCAAAAACTCTCTCGCGAGTAGCACCGCATCGGCTTTGCCCTCGCTGATGATCGCTTCGGCCTGTTCCCGTGATGTGATCAGCCCCACGGCTCCGGTGAGGATGCCGGTTCTCTGGCGGATTGCCGCGGCGAACGGCACCTGGTAGCCCGGCGCCATCGGGATGCGCGCGCCGGGAACCGTGCCGCCCGATGAGGAATCGATCAAGTCCACGCCCAGCGGTCCGATCTGCCGGACCAGTTCCACGGACTGCTCCAGGTCCCAGCCTCCTTCGGCCCAATCGGTCGCGGAGATGCGGACAAACAGCGGCAGCCGCTCCGGCCAAACGCGCCGCACCGCCGAAACCACCTCGCGCAGAAAGCGCGTGCGGTTCTCGAGCGACCCGCCGTAAGCATCCGTGCGCTTGTTCGCGAGCGGCGAAAGGAACTCGTGAATCAGGTAGCCGTGCGCGCCGTGTATTTCCACCACCTGGAAACCCGCTTCGAGCGCGCGGCGCGCCGCATCGGCGAAGCCTTGCACGATCGCCCGAATTCCCCGCTCGTCCAGGGCTGTGGGAACGGCATACGTCGGATCGAAGGCAATCGCGCTGGGCGCAACCGGCTTCCACCCTCCTTCGGCCTCCGGCACAGCGCCGGACGGCTGCTCCCACGGCCGCCGCGTGCTTCCCTTTCGCCCTGCGTGCGCGAGTTGCATGCCCGGAATGGATCCCTGGCTCAGGATGAAACGCGTGATCCGCGCAAGCGGCTCGATGTGCTCGTCCTTCCAGATTCCCAGATCGTGCGGGCTGATCCGGCCTTCGGGCGTCACGGCCGTCGCCTCCGTCAACACGAGCGCGGCGCCGCCGACTGCCCGGCTCCCCAGATGCACGAGGTGCCAATCGTTGGCGAAGCCGTCCGCGCTCGAGTACTCGCACATGGGAGAGACAATGATTCGGTGGCGCAGCGTGACGTCGCGAATCTTCAGCTCGCTGAACAAGCTCATCGGAATGGCCCCTTGGTTAAACCTGAATCTGAATTTGTACGCGCGGCGAAGCGGAAAATCAATCGTCGCGCCAGTGGCGTGCGAGGTGCTCGCGGTCGGCGACGGCTCGGCCCGGAAAACAAACGCCTTAGTACTTGAAGACGAAGCCGGCCGAAATCTTCGGGCTGTACTGATATGTGGTGAAGTAGCGCGTCCCGATCATATCTCCGGAAACGCGCAAAGCGATCCGCTTGTGGTGGACATTGAGATCTACGCCCCCGCCAACCTCATAAACGAAGGACGACTGACTGCCGAGCGCCGTCTGCGGCAGGAAATTCGAAATGCCCGCGAGGCCATGTGCCCAGACCTCGAGCTCATTCCGCGCGGCCCACCGGACTCGCCCACCTCCCATGCCCGCCACGAACTTCGTGGTGTAGGGTCCCGAGGAACCGAACGTGCCGATAAACTCCCCGTCCGGGCCGAACCATCTTCCCCCCGGGTACCAGACGAGGCCGAGGTTTAGACCGTTCATATTGTTCGTGAACTGGGGCGTCAAGTAAAAGCGGAAAAACGTATAGCCGGCGTACGCCTCCCAGTTGTAGGTCTGGAAAACGCCCTGCACGGTTGGCCGTTGATCGGCCGGCTCGCTGGATACGGATGAACTCGCGAGCGGCGAACTGGCTGGCGTGGCTGTCGCGGGAACGAACGCATAGGTCGCGTCCGCCGCGGGTGTAGTGGATGCTGCCACCGGATTGCCTGTGCGCTGGCACCCGCCGCGAAAAGAAAGATGGCCCCGAACAGAAATCCAACATGCCTCATCGCCTATGACCCCCTCAGGCGTCCCACCGCCTCGTGCCACTGTACTACGCTCCTAATTTGAATGAGAACGGCCCGGCGTGTCCACTCAAAACTGATGTTGCTTCGTCAAAGATGTCATCCGATTTCGCTCCTGATGCTCGTCCCTTGCGGAGCGGTTTCGACCGGAGCACCACCAAAAGACGCGGGGTGGCGTGGCCCTGCGCGGGCGTGCCGAGTGGCATGGTCCTGCCGGCGCAAAAACTGGAGTCCGGCCGTAGTTGCATATGCTAGAATTTGCCCTGGAGCCCGCTGATTCTTGGGGCTGGGCCGGCATCGGAAGTGTGTGATTTAGGCCAAGTTAAGGACGGTCTCGAATGAGCACCGAGCAAGGCTGGGATACCGACCGCGCCCTCGCCCGCATCCAGGAACTGGAACACCTCCCCGGGGCCCTCCTCCCGATCCTGCACGCTCTTCAGGACGAATTCGGGTACATCGACAAGGCGGCCGTTCCGCTCATCGCCGAAGCGCTCAATCTTTCCCACGCCGAAGTGCACGGCGTGATCAGCTTCTATCACGACTTTCGCCATAGCCCTCCCGGAAAACACGTTCTGAAGATGTGTCGGGCAGAAGCTTGCCAGTCGATGGGCTGCGATAGCATGATCCGGCACGTTGAAAATCGGCTCGGAGTGAACCTCGGCCAGACCACGGGCGATCAGAGCTTCACGGTCGAAGCCGTCTACTGCCTCGGAAACTGTGCTCTGTCCCCTGCCGTCATGCTGGATGGCAAGCTCTACGGCCGCGTTTCGTCGGAAGTTGCCGATTTCCTGATCGACGACGCGAAGAGGCGCGCATGAGCCTTAAGGTCTACATTCCCCGTGATGCGGCGGCGCTTTCGGTTGGCGCCGATGCTGTTGCGAAAGCGATGGCGGATCAGGTTGCATCGCGGCGGCTGGACGTGACGATCGTCCGCAACGGTTCGCGCGGCATGTTCTGGCTCGAGCCGCTCATCGAAGTCGAGACGCCCCGCGGTCGAATCGCTTACGGCCCCGTATCGGCGGATGCCGTGCCGGGCCTGTTCGACGCGGGATTCCTCGATGGCAAGCCTCATAAGCTTTGCCTGGGTCTTACCGAAGAAATTCCATATCTCAAGCAGCAGGAGCGGTTGACCTTCGCACGCTGCGGAATCACCGATCCTCTTTCACTTTCCGACTACGTGAGCCACGGTGGTTACCGCGGCCTCGAAAAAGCTCTCATGCTCACGCGCGAGACGATTGTGGAAGAGGTCACGAACTCCGGACTTCGTGGGCGCGGCGGCGCGGGATTCCCCACCGGAATCAAATGGCGAACCGTTCTGAACACTCCGGCGGATCAAAAGTATGTTGTCTGCAACGCGGACGAGGGCGACAGCGGCACGTACGCCGACCGCATGATCATGGAAGGCGATCCGTTCGTGTTGATCGAAGGCATGACCATCGCGGGAATCGCCGTCGACGCCACGAGCGGATACATCTACATTCGCTCGGAGTATCCCCACGCCTTCCGCACTCTCCAGCGCGCGATCGCTATCGCTTACGACAAGGGTTATCTCGGCGCGAATGTCGCCGGCAGCGGTAAAAGGTTCGATCTCGCCGTGCGCCTCGGCGCCGGAGCGTACATCTGCGGCGAAGAAACCTCGTTGCTCGAAAGCCTCGAAGGCAAGCGCGGCCAGATCCGGTTCAAGCCACCGCTCCCCGCCATCGAAGGCTTGTTCGGCAAACCCACCGTGGTCAACAACGTTATCTCGCTTGCCACCATCCCGATCATTCTCGACAAAGGCGGCGAGTACTATAAGAACTTCGGCATGGGCAAATCCCGCGGCACGCTCACGATCCAACTTGCCGGAAACGTAAAGCGCGCCGGCCTGGTCGAAAAAGCGTTCGGCCTCACGCTGCGCCAGGCCATCTATGATTTCGGCGGCGGCACGGCCTCGGGGCGTCCTCTGCGCGCCGTTCAGGCGGGCGGACCTCTTGGAGCTTATTTCCCGGAATCACTTCTCGACACACCCCTCGACTACGAAGCGTTTGCCGAGCGAAAGGGTATGCTGGGACATGGAGGAATCGTGGTGTTCGACGACACGGTGGATCTCGCCCGGCAAGCGCGCTTCGCGATGGAGTTCTGCGCGGTCGAAAGCTGCGGCAAGTGCACGCCTTGTCGTGTCGGCTCGACGCGTGGCGTCGAGGTGATTGACAGGATCATCGCCAATCAGGATAGGATGCAGAATCTCGAATTGCTTGACGATCTGTGCGAAGTGCTGACGGACGGCTCGCTATGCGCGCTGGGCGGACTCATACCGTTCCCCGTGCAGAGTGCGATTCGCCATTTTCCGGAAGATTTTCATAAGGCGGCGACTCCCCCACCGGTAAACGGTTCCAGCAAGGCCCAGGAGACACAATCATGGCGCTGATTCGAGAAGTAGACTACGGCACCCCTCACCGGGCCTCGCAAGCGAGCGTCACGCTCGAGGTCGACGGCAAGTCAGTCACCGTGCCTGTTGGCACATCGCTCATGCGCGTAGCTGCCGAAGCGGGTGTTCAAATACCCAAGCTTTGCGCGAGCGATAACTTGGAGCCGTTTGGCTCTTGCCGCCTTTGCCTGGTTGAGATCGAAGGGCGGCGCGGCACACCCGCATCCTGTACGACCCCCGCCGAGGCTGGCATGAAGGTACGGACGAACTCGCCAAAGCTGGCCAAGCTGCGCCGCGGCGTGATGGAGCTTTACGCTTCCGATTTTCCGCCCGATGCGCTCAACGCCTCCGCTGGCGTGAACTCCGAGTTTCAAGAGATGGCGGTGACCGTCGGCCTCGGCGAGGTCCGTTATGGTTTCGCGGGTCGAAATCACCTGAACTCCGAAAAGGACGAGTCGAATCCATATTTCACCTTCGACCCCGCGAAGTGCATCGTCTGCTCGCGTTGCGTGCGCGCGTGCGATGAGGTTCAGGGCACTTTCGCCTTGACCATCGACGGGCGAGGCTTCGCTTCTCATGTTTCGGCCGGCGACAAGCCGTTCATCGAATCGGAGTGCGTTTCCTGCGGAGCATGTGTACAGGCCTGTCCGACGAACAGCCTTCTCGAAAAGACCGTCATTCAGCGAGGTCAGCCGGATCGCAGCGTGGTTACGACGTGCGCGTATTGCGGCGTGGGCTGCTCCTTCAAAGCCGAGTTGCGGGGTGATGAAGTCGTACGCATGATGCCCTTCAAGGACGGCAAGGCGAATCACGGTCACTCTTGTGTGAAAGGCCGGTTCGCGTGGGGCTACGCCACGCACAAAGATCGCATTACGAAGCCGATGATCCGCGCCAAGATTACCGACCCGTGGCGCGAAGTGAGCTGGGAAGAAGCCATCGGCCACGCCGCCAGTGAGTTCAAGCGCATCCAGGCAAAGTACGGACGCGATTCGATCGGCGGGATTACGTCTTCGCGCTGCACCAACGAAGAAACCTACCTAGTCCAGAAGATGATCCGCGCCGCCTTCGGCAACAACAACACCGACACGTGCGCGCGCGTCTGCCATTCCCCCACGGGCTATGGCTTGAAGACGACATTCGGCACCTCGGCTGGAACGCAGGACTTTGACTCAGTGGAAGCGGCTGATGTGATCATGATCATCGGCGCGAACCCGACGGACGCACATCCGGTCTTTGCGTCGCAAATGAAGCGGAGGCTGCGGGAGGGCGCCCGGCTCATCATCGTCGATCCGCGCCGTATCGATCTCGTCAAATCGCCTCACGTCCAGGCCGACTATCACCTGCCTCTGCTGCCCGGCACGAACGTCGCGATGATCAATGCCCTCGCGCACGTGGTGGTAACGGAAGGCCTGGTGAACGAAACGTACGTGAAGGAGCGCTGCGATGTCGCCGCGTTCGAACTGTGGCGCAAATTCGTGGCGGAAGAGCGCAACTCACCCGAAGCCACCGAAGCATTCACAGGTGTGCCGGCTGCCGATGTCCGCGCCGCCGCGCGTTTGTACGCAACCGGCGGTAATGGTGCGATCTACTACGGTCTCGGCGTCACCGAACACAGCCAGGGCTCTACGATGGTGATGGGCATGGCCAATCTCGCCATGGCGACGGGCAACATCGGCAAGAACGGCGCCGGCATCAGTCCGCTGCGCGGACAGAACAACGTGCAGGGCTCCTGCGACATGGGCTCGTTCCCGCACGAATTCCCCGGATACCGACACGTCTCGGAGACCGCCGTGCGCGAGTCGTTCGAAGGCGCCTGGAAAGTCCACCTCCAGGCCGAGCCTGGTCTGCGCATCCCGAACATGATTGATGCGGCGATCGACGGCACGTTCAAGGGCATTTACATTCAGGGCGAAGACATCGTTCAGTCCGACCCGAACACGCAGCATATCTCTGCCGGTCTGGCCGCAATGGAGTGCGTGGTCGTCCAGGACCTGTTCGTGAATGAGACCGCCAGCTACGCGCACGTCTTCCTGCCCGGATCGTCCTTCCTGGAAAAGGATGGAACGTTTACGAACGCGGAACGGCGCATCAGCCGCGTGCGGAAGGCCATCCCTCCCATGGCCGGGAAAGCCGATTGGGAAGCCACAATCGCGCTCTCGGAAGCACTCGGATACCCGATGCATTACAACCATCCGTCTGAAATCATGGACGAGATCGCCCGGCTCACTCCTACTTTTGCTGGCGTCAGCTATGAAAAGCTCGACCGGCTGGGCAGCATCCAGTGGCCCTGCAACGACAAGGCTCCCGAAGGCACTCCCGTGATGCACATCGGCGGGTTCGTCCGCGGCAAGGGCCGCTTCATGATTACCGAATTCGTGCCCACCGACGAGCGGACGACCGGCCGTTTCCCGCTGATCCTGACCACAGGGCGCATCCTCTCGCAATACAACGTCGGCGCCCAGACGCGCCGCACGGCCAACAACGTCTGGCACGACATGGACGTGCTCGAGATTCATCCGTCCGACGCCGAGAACCGCGGTATCAAGGAAGGTGACCTGGTTTCGCTCGCCAGCCGCGAGGGGGAGATCACCCTGCCGGCCCGCATATCGGAGCGCATGCAACCGGGTGTCGTCTACACCACATTCCACCATGCGATGACCGGCGCGAATGTCGTCACCACCGAGTTCTCCGATTGGGCTACGAACTGTCCCGAGTACAAGGTGACGGCGGTGCAGGTCCAGCTCGCGAGACACATATCCGAGTGGCAGGAGCACTATCGCCAGACGCGCCGCTTGACCACGCGGATCGAGAAAGAATCGACCGCAAACGACTGAGCGATGGAATCCGAAAACATGGTTCACATGGCGAACCAGATCGCCCTCTTCTTCGCCAGCTATCCCAAAGAGGAAGCCGTGGCCGGTGTCACGGACCATTTCCGGCAGTTCTGGGAGCCCCGGATGCGCAAGCAGATCGTCGAATACGTCGCCCACGGTGGCGCCGGCCTCCACGAACTCGCGCTCGAAGCCGTGAAGCGCCTCCAGTAGAAGGGGTCGTGTCGTTTCAATCCCCGGCGGTTGAATGTTCCGCGCAGAACTCCACGATCCGCGCCTCCGCCCAGAATCGCTCGTCCCCGTCCTCCCGCGAAATATGCGCGCAGTGTCCCCCGTATCGCGTGGCAACTACCCGGATGTAAGGATTCCCGCGCAGCGCCGCATTCTCGAAATTCGCGAACGGCACGAACGGATCGTCCTCCGCCGTCACAATCAGCGTGGGTTTCCGGATCGCGCCGAGCACTCGCATCGCGCTCGACTGCGCGTAGTAATCGGCCGCGTCGCGAAAGCCGCAGAAGCGTGCCGTGATCAAATCGTCGAAATCGCGCACGCTCCGGACGCGAGCCAATTCCCTTTTCAGCCCGTCGGCGTACCGCTCGGGAAAAAGACTCGCCTTGTGGCGCATCCGCCGCTTCAATCGCCTCACGAAGTGGCGCTCGTACAGAAAATTCTCCGGCAATTCGAGCGCGTCGGCGCAAGCCGCCAGATCGAACGCCGGCGCCACTGCAACAAACCCGCGCACCTCGCGCGGCGCCGCCTCCGCGAACTCTCCCGCCATCTTCAGCACTAGGTTGCCGCCCATCGAGAATCCCGCCGCGAATATTTTGGGCAGCCGGTCGCGCTCGATGAGTTCGAGCACCACGGCGCGGATGTCGCGGCTCAAACCGGAATGGTAGAGCGACTCGGTCAGGCTCTCCGTGCCGCCGCAGTTCCGCTGGTTCAGCCGCACCACGTTGAAGCCCGCAGCCCACGCCTTCTCCGCCGTGCCGAGGACATATTCTGATTCGCTCGAGCCCTCGAGACCATGCAGCAGGATCAGTGTCGGGCGTTCGCGCGGAGCCTCCTGCCAGTGGCAGTCGCCGCGCACCTGCGTCCCCGGCTCGGTCTCAAACAGCCTCGGGGCGCCCTCCGGCAGGCGCGGAAATCGGCGCCGCCAGAACGTCCCGGCGATCGTCATCACATGACCGTTGCGTAATCCCCAGTGTGGTTCGAATTCTTTCACAACGTTCCATGGTAGGCACTCCTCGAATTTCATGCAACTTGCTCATGGTCCGGGAGATTCCGGTCTTTCCCGGCTGCTGGACGTGCCTGATTAGGCAGGGTTCCGAGCATGGCCACGGCATCGCGCGGCTGCCTCATTTTCGGCGCGAATGCCAGCGCTCCCCGCCATTCCGCGCGACAATCCGACCAATGAGTGAGACACTGCACTTCGAACCTGGAGAAATGCGAAAGTGATCAAGTTAGGAATGACAATCATGATTGCTTTGTTCGCCTTGGGTTTGACGAATTTCGCGAAATGGGCCGCTGACCGCGAATTACGGGCCGTCCCTCAAGTCGATTTGCAGCGCTACACCGGAACGTGGTACGAGGTCGCCCGCTATGCCAACCGCTTCCAGAGAAGCTGCAATCGGGATACGACCGCAACGTATACGCTGCGAGACGACGGCAAGATCAAGGTGGTCAACGCCTGCCGCACCAAACAAGGGAACCTGAAAAAGATTGAAGGAACCGCAAGAATTGCCGACAGGACCTCGAATGCCAAACTCAAGGTCACGTTCTTCTGGCCTTTCTATGGCAACTACTGGATCATCGACCTCGACCCCGAATACAAATACGCCGTCGTCGGCGAGCCTTCGCGCAAGTATCTCTGGATTCTCAGCCGCACCCCTGCGATGAGTGACGCCCAGTACGAGCAGATCACGCGCAAGATCGCCGGCACAGGCTACGACCCGTCAAAGCTGATGCGCACGCGTCAGTCAGGCGAGTGATCGTCGATGGCAGGCACTCCGCCCATTTCGCGCAACTTCGGCCCCCCCCCCGCATCGGCCGAACGGTTCCCTTATTTATATTTCAAATCTACAGTTATACACTAGATAACTTTCTGTGCCATTTTCGACTGTCGCAGAATGTCACATCTGCGCCCACCGGGCGGCTTGGGTTCCCACCCGATCCGCGAAAAACCCGGCGAATCGCCGTATCCTTCTGAGACGGCGGGCCCTAAGAGAATGTGACGTCACGGTTAATAGATGGGCTGGCTTTGGCACACATCTTGCCATGATCACTGGGAATTTAGGCGCAACGTTCATACTTGGGATTTCGCGCGTGCTCACTGAGGAGATTCGAAACCAGGAGAGAGACAATGCGTGGCAAGGAAAAAGGCTTCTCATTGATTGAGTTGTTGATCGTCGTAGCGATCATTCTGATCATCGCGGCCATCGCAATTCCCAACCTGCTTCGCTCCCGCATGGCGGCGAACGAGGCCTCGGCAGTCGGCTCGGTCCGTACCATCAACACCGCCGCCAGCACGTACAACTCGACGTACGGCAACGGTTTCCCGCCGTCTTTGACGGCGATCGGCACCACCACCGCAAACGCCGTGGGCTGCACCAATGCGGAGCTGCTTGACACTGTGCTGACCAGCGGCACCAAGAGCGGCTACCTGTTTGCGTGGCAGACCGGCTCGGTGCAGCTGAACAGCACATCCAGCTCATGCAGCGGCGGCTACGGCTATTCCGACGGCTACGTCGTCACGGCCGTGCCGGTCACGACCGGTACCACCGGGCAGCGCAGCTTCTGCTCGGATGCTTCCGGTGTGATCCGGTTCGATCCTACGGGCTCCTTGGCCACAGCTGCGAGCGCGCTGTGCCCAACGACCATCAGTCCGTTGCAGTAAGGCGAGTGAACTTCCCGTGGCGCGGGGAGGAATGCCCGATTCCTCCCCGCGTTTCACGAGATTCGGGAAGTCCCCATTTGCCGGATGCCTGTTTCAATAGACCCGTAATCAGCGCCGCAGGGTCCTCGCGAATCTTGCTCCTTTCCTGCCCCAGCATGTAGAACGGGTCGCAGCGCGGTGTCATCGCGCGATGTAACCCGGATTACAACTTTCTGCCCGTCGGCGACCCGCTTGCTTTTGCGTTAGAATCCACCCCTGAGCGGTCCGCCGAATCTGCGCATATGGGGCCTTCCAAAACTGAAATCGAACGGTCGGCCTCGCAATTTCTCCCTGAACGGAATCTTGCCTAAGGAGCTCGACATGAATTCTACGATTCGTCGCAGCGTTCTTTTCTCTCTTCTCTTCGCGACCGCACTGGCATTGGCCGCCGGGGTTTCGCTCCGCGCGCAGCAGCAGCCTTTGCCCGACGGCTACGTCCGGCCGGGGCCCGTCACTGCGAGAGGCCTGGCACCGAAAATGAGAGGCCAGCAGGTTCCTGCCATCGCATCCCGGACGTTCGAAGTGACCTTCGGCTCGGGGGACGAAGTGATGTCCGGCCTGACGGAGTTCGCCGAGAAAAATCACATCACGTCCGGCTACATCACGGGGATCGGCGGCCTCGCGACCGCCACGCTCGGCTGGGGCGACCCGGACAAAGGAGGCGTCAAGCCGATCCCCATCGATCGAAAGTGCGAACTGGCGTCGCTGCTCGGCAACATTGCGCTTCAAGGCGGAAAGGTCTACGTGCACGCCCACGCCGTCGTCAGCTTTTCGGACGGCAGCACCGAGGGCGGCCATCTCATCGACGCGCACGCATCTCCTTTCGTCGAGATCTTCATCGTGACCACGGATTCTCCGGCCACGGCTCCGCCGGCTCAGTAGTCATTCTTCAGTGTCGGGATGACCATGTTGGATCCTTCATTTCAGGCGGAAAGAGTCCTCGGCATGGGTCGCGGGGCTCTCGTCGTTACGTTCTTTGGAGCCGGCTGGCTTGCCTGGGGCCAGTAAACTTTCGCGTCTTACCGTGGACGACTTTTCGTTGCACGCAAAACCACTTGCGTGCTCTTCAGCCTCGGCGTAGAATATTTTTTAGTATCCTCGAAGTCTGTCCGAATGAACTTTACGCCGAAATCAGGGCAGTACTCGCGCCGCCTCGCCTTGCATTCATCTCCTCATGGGCCTAAAATGACGAATTGATTCATGACAGTCGCCCTCTACAAGGGAAACTTTTTCAAGCCCGGCGCGCCCCGCTGGGCTTTCGCGTTTATGGGGAGAAAAGCCCATGGCTAGAGAAGCCCTCTTTGTGTCGACCAACGAAGAAATCGCGGGAGAGCGAGCCGCTGACCGTGCGATTCCAGAGGGGCTGACGTTTGACGACGTGCTCCTGCTGCCCGGCAAGTCTTCGGTGTTGCCGGCGGACGCGGATACGCGCACGTTTCTTTCGCGCAGGATCGCGCTGAACATTCCCATCGTCGCCGCCGCGATGGATACCGTCACGGACGCGCGCCTCGCCATCGCCATCGCGCGCCAAGGCGGCATCGGGTTCGTCCACCGCAACATGAGCATCGACCGGCAAGCCGAGGAAGTGGATCGCGTGAAGCGCTCGGAGAGCGGCATGATCGTCGATCCCGTCACCATCTCGCCCGAATTGACCGTCCGCCAGGCCCTCGAAATCATGAACAAGTACAAAGTCTCGGGCCTTCCGGTCACCCGCGGGCAACGCCTGGTCGGCATCCTCACCAACCGCGATCTGCGTTTCGAGCGCAATCTCAATCAACCCGTCAGCAACGTGATGACGAAGGAGAACCTCATCACCGTGCCGGTCGGCACCACGCTCGAGGAAGCCGAACGCATGCTCCAGCAGCACCGAATCGAAAAGCTCCTCGTCGTGGACAAGGACTTTAATCTCAAGGGCCTCATCACCGTCAAGGACATCCAGAAGAAGATGGAATTCCCGAACGCGGCCAAGGACGAACAGGGCCGGCTACGCGTCGGCGCCGCGATTGGAGCGACGGCCGATTTCCTCGAGCGCGCCGAGGAGATGGCGCGCAAAAAAGTGGACGTACTGGCCATCGACACCGCGCACGGCCACACCACCCGCGTGATGGACGCGATCAAGGCCGTGAAGCACCGCCTGCCCGACATACAACTCATTGCCGGCAATGTCGCCACCGCCGAAGCGACGCGCGACCTGATCTCGCTCGGCGTCGACGCGCTGAAAGTCGGGATCGGCCCGGGCTCGATCTGTACGACGCGCGTCGTCACGGGCGCGGGCGTGCCCCAGATCACGGCGATCGCCGACTGTTCGCGCGCCGCCCAGGGCAGCGGCGTCCCGCTCATCGCCGACGGCGGAATCAAGTTCTCCGGTGACATCACGAAGGCCATCGCCGCAGGCGCTTCGTCTGTGATGATCGGCAGTCTGTTTGCCGGCACTGAGGAATCGCCCGGCGAGACGATTCTCTACCAGGGCCGCACCTTCAAGTCCTACCGCGGAATGGGCTCCATCGGCGCAATGGAAGCCGGCTCCGCCGACCGCTACGCCCAGGAAGGCGCCGAGCGCGGCAAGTCTGTCCCCGAAGGAATCGAAGGCCAGGTTCCGTACAAAGGCCCCCTCTCGGGTCTCGTCGAGCAGCTCGTGGGAGGCCTGCGCAGCGGGATGGGATACTGCGGTGTCCAGAATCTGAAGGAACTGCACGAGCGGGGCAAATTCATCCGAATCTCCCAGGCGGGCCTGCGCGAAAGCCACGTTCACGACGTGATCATCACACGCGAGGCGCCCAATTACCGTCTCGAGTAGCGCGGCCCAGGCAAACCGAAAGATCCATGACGAAAATCAGAGGAAAGCGATAGAGTGCGCTGGCTCGCGCGATGGTGGCCGGCGCTGCTTTGGGCTCTCGTAATTTCGGGCTTTTCGACTCATGCGTTCACGTCCGAGAACACGGGCCGCATCATCATTCCGGTCCTGCACTGGCTTTTCCCGCACGCCCCGCCGCAAACACTCGCTTTCATGCACCACATCATTCGCAAATGCGGCCATTTCATCGAATACTTTATTCTGAGCTTGCTGATACTCCGGGGAATCCGCGCCGGGCGGCACGAGGCGCGGCTCGCGTGGGCGGTAATCGCCGTCCTGCTGGTTGCCGGATACGCGGCCCTCGATGAATTCCATCAGTCCTTCGTGCCGGGGCGCACGCCGGCTGTTTCCGACGTGCTTCTCGATACGACCGGAGGAGTAGCCGCGCAGGCGGTCGCCGCGCTATTCGCGCTGTGGTTTCACGTGCGGGAAGAGCGCAACGGAAAAGTGGGCGGGATCGGGACCTGAAATACGAAGGCCAGTCCCGTTGCGTCCGGGACTGGCCTTGAAACCGGCTCGAAAGCGCGAACGGCTACTTCTCGGCGGCTGCTTCCTTCTCCTCCGGCGCTTCTTCCGCTGCGGCCTTCTTCGGCTTCTTTTCTTTCTTCTTCAGTTCCGAGCCGATGAATTCGAGGATCGCGAGCTCCGCGCCATCGCCGATTCGCCAGCCCGTGCGAATGATCCGTGTGTAGCCTCCGGGACGATCGGCGAAGCGCGGCGCGAGGTCGGCGAAGAGCTTTTTTGTAGCGCCCGGTGTCATCAGGAACGCGGCGGCCTGCCGCCGGGAATGGAGCGAATCGCGCTTGCCGAGCGTGATCATGCGCTCGGCAAGCGGGCGAGCGGCCTTCGCGCGGAGGACCGTGGTCTGAATGCGCTCCTTCTCGATCAGGTTCGTCACCAGATTGCGGAGCGTCGCGCGGCGATGCGCCGGCTGGCGTCCGAGTTTGAATCCTGCTTTGAGGTGTCTCATGTGCGCGGCCTAGAGAGCCGAAGCCTCCTCTTCCGAAGGCGGCGGCGCGGTCTGGCTCGGGAGCGGCGGCCAGATGACGCGGCCGTGCTCGTCGAACTTCATTCCGAGGCTCAGGCCCATCTTGTGCAGGATGTCCTTGATCTCGTTGAGCGACTTGCGCCCGAAGTTCTTGGTCTTCAGCATCTCGGACTCGGTCTTCTGGACGAGCTCCCGCAAATTCTGGATGTTCGCGTTCTTCAGGCAGTTGTAGGACCGCACCGAGAGTTCGAGTTCCTCGACCGAACGATCGAGGAACTCGAGGCGCGGGTCGGCGTAGTTTTCAATCGCCTCTTCCGGAAGCTCGGGCTGCTCCTCGAAGTTGATGAAAATGCTCATGTGGTCTTTGATGAGCTTCGCGGCAAGGCCGATCGAATCCTGCGGCGTGATCGCGGCGTTGGTCCAGACCTCGAGCGTCAGCTTCTCGTAATCGGTCATCTGCCCGAGGCGCGCGGCTTCCACGGCATAGTTGACCTTGCGGACCGGCGAATGGACCGAGTCGATCGGAATGTAGCCGATCGGCAAGTCTTCGTCGAAGTTGCGGTCGGCGGCAACGTAGCCCCGTCCGTTCTTCACGCGCAACTCGAGTTCGAGTTTGCCGCCCTCACTCACCGTGGCGATATAGACGTTCTTGTCGAGCACGGCGATGTCCGCGTCCTCTTCGATCTTCGCGGAGGTGACCGGGCCGGGCACGTCCACGTTGAGCGTGATCGTCTTCGGCTGGTCCGTATTCAGCTTCAGCGGGACCTGCTTCAGGTTGAGAATGATGTCGGTTGCGTCCTCGACCACGCCCGGAATCGGCGAGAATTCGTGCAGCACGCCTTCGATTTTCACCGCGGTGATGGCCGCGCCTTCAATCGAGCTGAGCAGGGCGCGCCGCAGCGCGTTGCCGACCGTCGTTCCCCAGCCTCGCTCGAACGGCTGCGCCGAGAACTTCCCGTACTTGTCCGTCAGCGACTCGGGTTCCGCCGCCAGCCTCTTTGGTTTCTGAAAGCCCTTCCACATATTCGCCCTTCCTTCCGGCCCGCCCTCGGCGGACCCACAACCCTTCCGAGAAAATGGAACCCTTCGCTACTTCGAGTACAACTCGACGATGAGCTGTTCGTTCATCGGCGGCGTCTGCACGTCCTCGCGGCGCGGTAGCGCCACGACGCGCGCCTTGAAGTTTTCGCGGTCGATGTCGAGCCACGGCGCCAGGCCCTGGGTCTGCGCGAGGTTGCGCGCGTCGAGCACCATGGCGTTCTGGTGCATCTTTTCCTTGAGCGCAATGTCGTCGCCCACCTGCACAAGGTAGCTCGGGATGTTCACCTTGTGTCCCTTCACGCGAACGTGGCCGTGGAGCACGAGCTGGCGCGCCTGCGCGCGCGATCCCGCGAGCCCCATGCGATAGACCACGTTATCGAGACGCCGTTCGAGCATCACGATGAGGTTCGATCCGGTCGGGCCCTTGGCGCGCACGGACTTCTCGAAGTACGAGCGGAACTGCCGCTCGAGCAGGCCGTAGGTGCGCTTCACCTTCTGCTTTTCGCGCAACTGCACGCCGTAGCCGACCATCTTGGCGCGGCGCGCTTGGCCGTGCTGGCCGGGAATGAAATTGCGCTTTTCGATGGCGCATTTTTCCGTAAAACACCGGAGGCCCTTCAGGAAAAGCTTCTGCCCTTCCCTGCGGCACAGCCGGCAAACCGCTTCACGATGTCTTGCCAAGTGCTTGTCTCCTTTGCTTCCACTCCAAAACCAAGGGCGCAGCGAGCAGCGCCCCTACAAATCTGGTAACTCTCCACCTACACTCTGCGGCGCTTCGGCGGGCGGCAGCCGTTGTGCGGCACAGGCGTCACATCCTTGATCGCGTTGATGTGCAGCCCGGACGAGGCCAGCGCGCGGACCGCGGATTCGCGTCCCGCCCCGGGCCCCTTGACGCGCACTTCCACGGACTTCATCCCGTACTGGTCGCGCGCGACGCCCGCGGCGGTCATGGCCGCCTGCTGCGCCGCGTAGGGCGTGCCCTTGCGCGAACCTTTGAATCCGACGGAGCCGGCGGAAGCCCAACTCACCGCGCGGCCGTCCGGATCGGTGAGCGTGACGATCGTGTTGTTGAACGTCGCCTGAATGCACACGACGCCGTGCGGGACGACGCGCTTTTCCTTCTTCTTCCTAAACTCTTTCTTGCGCTTGGACGGTTTTCCCGCTGCCGGTGCAGCCGCTGCGTCCTGAGGTTCTTTTGCCACGATATTTACTCCACCTTTCCACGGGGCGCAGCAAGCGCCCCTGCAAACCGACTAGGAACTGCCGAGCCTTACTTGCGCGCCGCCACCTTCTTCTTTGCGGCGACCGCACCCTTCCGCGGGCCCTTCCGCGTGCGGGCGTTCGTGTGCGTCCGCTGGCCGCGCACCGGAAGATTCCGGCGGTGGCGCAAGCCCCGGTAGCACTGAATTTCGATCAGCCGCCGGATGTTCATCTGCATCTCCTTGCGGAGATCGCCCTCGACCCGGCCTTCGGCTTCGATGGCCGCGCGCAGCCGCGTCACTTCCTCTTCCGTCAGATCCTTGATCTTCTTCGTCGCGTCCACTTTCGCCTTCTCGGCGAGCGAACGCGCGCGCTGCTGACCGATCCCGTAGATCGCCGTCAGCCCGATCCACAACCGCTTGTTGGGCGGCAGATCCACACCTGCAATGCGAGCCATAAGTTTTCTCCTCTAACCCTGGCGCTGGCGGTGCTTCGGATTCACGCAGATCACGCGCACCACACCGCGCCGATGAACGATCTTGCACTTCATGCAAATCTTCTTGACCGATGCCCGAACCTTCATGTCTTGGACTCCTACTTGTACCGGTAAACGATCCGGCCGCGCGTGAGGTCGTAAGGCGAAAGCTCGACCGCGACGCGATCTCCGGGAAGGATGCGGATGAAATTCTTCCTCATCTTTCCCGATATGTGAGCGAGCACCTGGTGCTTGTTTTCCAACTCGACGCGGAACATAGCGTTCGGCAGCGGCTCGACAACGGTGGCCATCACCTCGATGGCGTCTTCCTTGCCGCTTCCTTCACCCGGCTTCTTCTTTTCCGGCTCCGGTCTTCTAGGTCTGGCCATGTGCTCCCAAAAGGGCGCAGCAAGCAGCGCCCCTGCAAATTCTTTCCGTCTCGATCCTAAAGCCGCAAAACATCGCTACCAAACCGGCCCTTTCGCTTCCTTCGGGCGAGTCAGAATCCACGGCCCGTTGTTCGTGACGGCGACGGTATGCTCGAAATGCGCCGAATCGCTGCCGTCCGTGGTGACCGCCGTCCATTCGTCCTCGAGCAGCCGGACGCCCGGGCCACCGGAATTCACCATCGGCTCGATCGCGATGACCATGCCTTCCTGAAGGCGCGGCCCGCTGCCCGGCGCGCCGTAGTTCGGCACTTGCGGATCCTCGTGCATCCTCGTTCCGATCCCGTGACCCACGAACTCGCGCACAACCGAAAAGCCGCTCTTCTCGACGCACTGCTGGACCGCCGAGGAAACGTCCCCGAGGCGGTTGCCGAGCCGGACCTTGTCGATCCCCTGCTCGAGCGATTCGCGCGTCACGCGCAACAGCTTTTCCCGCTCCGGCGCGATCTTGCCGACGGGCACCGTCAGCGCGGCGTCCGCGAAGTATCCGTCCAGCTCGACGCCAAAATCCATCGACAGGATGTCACCCTCGCGCAGCCGCCGGGACGGCGAAGGGATTCCGTGCACGACCTCCTGGTTGATCGACGTGCAGACCGAACCCGGATATCCCCGATAACCCTTGAACGCCGGCCGCGCGCCATGTTCGGCGCAGTAGCTTTCGGCGAACTCGTCGAGTTCCTTCGTCGTGAGGCCCGGACGAACCATCGCTCGCATCTTCTCGAGCGCCCCCCAGACGATCAATCCAGCTCGGTGCATTTTTTCGAGCTCGGCCGGCGATTTACAGATGACCATCACGCTTTTCCGCGCGTTTCACAATCTCTTCCACGGCGCGGCCCACTTCCTGTACGTTCGCCGAAGCGTCCACGGCAGTCAGAACGCCACGGCCGCGATAATAGTCTGTCAGCGGCTTCGTCTGGCGCTCGTACGTCACCAGGCGCTCCTTCACAACTTCGGGCCGGTCGTCGGGGCGCTGCACGAGCTTGCCGCCGTCCTTATCGCAGATGCCGGCCACTCGCGGCGGAGCGTCGAAAATATTGTAAATCTCGCCGCCGATGCTGCACATCCTACGGCCCGCCAGCCGCTTTACCAGAGTCTCCGGGCTCACGCAAAAGTCGATCACCACCGGCTTGCCGAAGCCACGGGCATCGAGGATGGCGTCGAGATCCCGGGCCTGCGGCAGCGTCCGGGGAAACCCGTCGAAAACGAAACCCCGCCCACAATCAGGCTGCGCCAGCCTTTCCTCGACCATCTTCATCACAAGGTCGTCCGGGACCAGGTCGCCGCGCTCCATGATCGGCTTCACGGTCCGGCCAAGCTCGGTGCCGTGGCTGATGGCCTCGCGGAACATGTCGCCCGTCGAGAGATGCGGCATGCCGCAGTTTTGAGCGACCCACTTCGCCTGGGTGCCCTTACCGGCTCCCGGAGGCCCTAGGAAAATCAACGCTCTATTGAGAGCCATCTTCCACGCCGAAACAGGAATTAACCGCGACGACTCCGCACCCGGCCCTTCCGGACAAACCCTTCGTAGTTCCGCATCACAAGTTGGGCCTCGAGTTGCTGGACCGTGTCCATTGCCACGCCGACGACGATCAGCAGTGAAGTGCCGCCGAAATAAAACTGCACGCCGAGACCGTATAGCACAAAGTTCCACATATGCTGGTCGAACCAGTTGCCGCCGAGCCAGACCGGCAGGTGCTGGAGATGAATTCCGGCGATCATCCATTCGGGCAGCAGGCAGACGATCGCCAGGTACACACCACCGACCAACGTCAGGCGCGAAAGGATGCGGTTGATGTACTCGGACGTATTCCGCCCGGGACGAATGCCGGGAATGAACCCCCCGTACTTGCGCATGTTGTCGGCCAGCTCCGTGGGATTGAAAATGATTCCCACGTAAAAGAACGCGAAAAAGATGATCAGGGAGACGTACAGCAGCGTGTAAAGCGGCTCGCCCCAACTGATCATTTTCGCGAAGCTCTGAAAGTGCGACGACTTGTTCTGAAAGATCAGCGCCGCCGTCTGCGGAAACGTGAGCAGCGAGCTCGCGAAAATCGGCGGAATCACGCCGCCGGAGTTCACGCGCAGCGGGAGATACGTCATCTGCCCGCCCATCACCTTGCGTCCCATGACGCGCTTGGCGTACTGCACAGGAATGCGGCGCTGGCCGCCTTCGACCAGAACGATGAACGCGATCACCGCCGCCATTAAAACGACCAGGCCGATCAGCGCGATCGGCGTGAACGAGCCCCACTGTTGGGTCTGCGCCTTGTCCCAGAGGTCCTTCAGCGCGGGCGGGAGGCCGACGACGATTCCCGCAAAGATGATCAGCGACATTCCATTGCCGATGCCGCGGTCGCTGATCTGCTCGCCGAGCCACATGATGAACGCCGAGCCGGTCGTCAGCGTCAGCATCGTCATCAGAATGAACCGCGGGCCGGGGTGATACACGAGCGACTGCCCGGACAGCCCCTCGCGCTGCAGCGTCAGCGCGATCGTAAAAGATTGAAACGCGCTCAAGATGATCGTGAGATAGCGCGTGTACTGCGTGATCTTGCGCCGCCCGAGTTCGCCCTCTTTTTGCAGGCGCTCGAGGTAAGGCCAAACGACGACGAGCAGTTGCAGAATGATCGAGGCCGTGATGTACGGCATGATGCCGAGCGCGAAAATCGTCAAGCGGCGAAGATTGCCGCCGCTGAACAGGTCGATGAGTCCCAGCACCGAGCCCCTGTTCTGCTCGAAGAGCTGCTGGAGAATGTCGACGTTGATTCCGGGCGTGGGAATGCGCGAGCCAAGGCGGTACACGGCCAGCAGCCCAAGCGTGAACAACACGCGCTTGCGCAGATCCGGCGTGCTGAAAATGTTCCGAAACGCCTCGACCAGCTTCTTCATTTCAGGAGTTCGGCCTTCCCTCCGGCACGCGCGATTTTTTCCTCCGCCGACTTGCTGAAGGCGTGCGCGCGCACCGTCAATGCAATCTTCAGTTCACCGTCGCCGAGAATCTTGACTCCGTCGCGCCTCGCGCGAACGATTCCGCGGCCGGTGAGCGATTCCGGCGTCACCGTGTCGCCCGCTGCGAAAGCGTTGAGGCTTTCGACGTTGACGACGGCGAACGTTTTCGGAAACGGGCTCGAGAAACCGCGCTTGGGCAGGCGCCGGTGCAGAGGCATCTGCCCGCCTTCAAACCCCGCGCGGCGCGAATACCCGCGGCGGGACTGCTGTCCCTTGTTGCCCGCGCCCGAGGTCTTTCCGAGCTTCGAGCCCATGCCGCGGCCGACGCGCACTTTGCGGTGCCGCGAGCCGCGCGGCGGCTTCAGATTCGAGAGTGTCGGTGTCTTCGCCATGTTCCCTTAGCCCTGGACTTTCACAAGATGGTGTACCTTCGCAATCATGCCGCGAACCTCGGGCGTGTCCGGGCGCTCGACCACCTGCTGCATGCGCCGGAAGCCGAGGCCGCGAATCGTCTGCCGCATGTCGCGCGGGCAGCCGATGAAGCTGCGCACCCACTTGATTTTCAAAGTTCCCGATGTGCTTTTCGCTGTTGCCATAATAGTTTCGCCGTTCCGCTACGAGGATGCCGCGGCCGGCTCCTCGGTGCCCCTGCCGCGCGATTCCGCCACGCGAGCCGCGTCTTTGAGGTGCAGCAGCGCGTCGAACGTGGCCTTGATGACGTTGTGCGGATTCGAAGTGCCCAGAGATTTCGTGAGCACGTTCTGGATTCCCGCAACCTCCATCACCGCTCGAACCGGGCCACCCGCGATCACGCCTGTTCCTTCAGGCGCGGGCTTGAGCAACACCCGGCCCGAGCCGTAGTAGCCCATCACCTGGTGCGGGATCGTCGAGCCCTTCAGGTTGAGCTTCACCATGTTTTTCTTCGCCTGCTCGATCGCCTTGCGGATGGCCATGGGGACTTCGCGGGCCTTGCCCATGCCGAAGCCGGCGTGGCCGCCCTGATCGCCCACAACGACGAGCGCGGAGAAGCTCAGGTTCTTGCCGCCCTTCACAACTTTCGTGACGCGATTGATCGAGACGACCTGATCCTTCAGGTTCGCCTGGTTGGCCTCGATGGGTCGGCGAACGGCAAGCGTGTCTTTGAGTTCTTGTTTCGGCATAGTTTTCAGAACTTCAGGCCCGCCTCCCGGGCCGCTTCGGCTAGCGCCTGCACGCGGCCGTGATACTGATAGCCACCGCGGTCAAACACAACTTTTTCGACGCCCTTCTCGAGGGCGCGTTGGGCCACGACCTTGCCGACGACTTTCGAAGCGGCGATGTTGCCGCCGCCCTTAATCTGGGCGCGGACGTCCTTGTCGAGTGAACTGGCGGAGACGATCGTGCGGCCCGACGCGTCGTCGACGACCTGCGCGCGGATGTGGCGCGTCGAACGATGCACGCACAGCCGCGGCCGCTCGGGCGTGCCCGAAATCCTCTTGCGCATGCGCACGTGAATGCGCTGGCGATGCGCCTCGCGCGATAACCTTCGAACCGGTGCTGCCACTCTCGTTCTCCTTTTTGCTCTGGCCCCGGACGAGCGCGCCGCTTAAGCGGCTGCTGTCTTCGCGCCCGCTTTTCCGGCCTTCTTCTTGAGCCGCTCGCCGGTGATGCGAACGCCCTTCTGCTTGTACGGATCGGGCGGGCGAAGCGCGCGGAGGTTCGCCGCGACCTGGCCCACCTGCCCCTTGTCGGCGCCGGAAACCGTCACGTGCGTCTGCTTCTCCACAACGATCTGGATGCCCTCGGGAATCGGGAATTCCACCGGGTGCGAGTAGCCGAGCGCAAAGACGACGTTCTTGCCCTTCACCTCGGCGCGATAGCCGACGCCCACGATATCGAGATCCTTCTTGAATCCCTGGGTGACGCCGGTAACGGCGTTGGCTACGAGCGCCCGCGCGAGGCCGTGCAGCGCGCGATGGTCTTCCGTCTCGCGCTTGGCGACGAGGGTGCCTTCCTTCTGCTCGAAGTGAATTCCCCGCGGCACCGGCACCGTCATCTTGCCCTTCGGACCGTGCACTTCGATGGCAGCGTCATTGATCTGAATCTTCACGCCGGATGGCACCGGAATCAGCTTGTTTCCAATTCGCGACATGGCTTTATCGAAACTCCGTTCGGACCAAAATCTCTACCACACTTCGCACAGCAGTTCGCCGCCCACGCCTTCCTTGCGCGCGGCCTGACCGGTCATCAAACCGCGGGGCGTGGAAAGAATTGCGATCCCCATCCCCCCGACGACCGCGCGAATGCCGAATTTCCCGACGTAGCGTCGGGAGCCGGGCCGCGAAATGCGCTTCAGGTCGGTGATGACGCCATGGCGGTCCGGCGTGTAGCGCAGGAAAACGCGCAGCGTCTTCTTGCCCTTTTCGTCCACGACCTTGAAATTCACGAGATAGCCCTCGTCCTTCAGGATGCGGGCAATCTCGACCTTCATTTTCGAGGACGGTAAATCGACGCGCGGATGCTTCGCGCGCACGGCGTTGCGAATCCGGGTGAGCATGTCGGCGATGGGATCGGTGGTCATCTCGTTTTCACCAGCTCGCCTTCACCACGCCCGGGATTTCACCCTTGAGCGCAAGTCCGCGGAAGCAGATGCGGCACATCTCGAATTTCCGGAGGAAGCCGCGGGCACGGCCGCAGATCCGGCAGCGGTTCCGCTGGCGGATCTTGTACTTCAGCTTCCGCTTCATCTTTGCAAACTGACTGTCTCGAGCCATGCTTTGTCGCTCTCCTTGAATCCGCTAATTCGTGCGGAAGGGCACGCCGAGCAGTTTCAGCAGCTCGCGCCCCTCTTCGTCGCTTCGGGCCGTCGTCGTGATCGTGATGTTCATACCCTTGATCTTGTCCACCCGCGTGTAATCAATTTCCGGAAACACGAGCTGGTCCTTCAAGCCCAGCGTGTAGTTTCCGCGACCGTCGAACGAGTTCGGCGGCAAGCCCTTGAAGTCGCGCACGCGCGGCAGCACGATGGCCGACAGGCGGTCGAGGAATTCGTACATCCGCTCGCCGCGCAGCGTCACCATGCAGCCGATCGCCATGCCCTTGCGGATTTTGAAATTCGCGATCGACTTCTTGGCGCGCGTGATCACCGGCTTTTGCCCGGCGATCTGCCCGAGCTCGACCGCGGCCGTATCGAGCAACTTCACGTTCTGGCTCGCCTCGCCGAGGCCGATGTTCAGCGTCACTTTCTTTACCCGCGGCACGGCCATCGAATTCTTGTAGCCGAAGCGCTTCGTGAGCCCCGGCATCACCTCGTTGCGGTACTTATCGTGGAGCCTGCTCGCCATTTTCCGTCAGCCTCGAATTCTAGTTCTCAAACGTCTGATTGCAGCGCCGGCAGACGCGCACTTTCGTGCCGTCGGGCAGTTTCGTGTGTCCCACTCGCGCATGCTTGCCGCATCCCGGGCAGACCAGCATCACGTTCGAAACGTGGAGCGGGCCTTCCTTCTCGAGGATGCCACCCTTGATGTTCTTCGACGGGTTCGGCCGCGTATGACGCTTCATCATGTTCGCGTGCTCGACCGTCACCCTGCGCTTCACGGGATCGACCGAAAGCACCTTGCCGGTCTTGCCCTTCGACCGCCCCGCCATCACTTTCACCGTATCGCCGTGTCGGATGCCGAGCGGCGCCGGATTCTGGTTGGTTTCTCTCATCGCTACCACACTTCCGGAGCGAGCGACACGATCTTCGTGAACTTCTTGTCGCGCAGCTCGCGGGCCACCGGACCGAAGACGCGCGTCCCGACCGGTTCGTTCGCATCGTTGATGAGCACGGCGGCGTTGTCGTCGAACCGGACGTAGGTGCCATCCTTCCGCCGATGCTCTTTTCTGGTGCGCACCACGACGGCGCGCACGACTGTGCCCTTCTTGATCTGGCTATCCGGTGCGGCTTCCTTCACCGCCGCCGTGATGACGTCGCCCAGCCCGGCCGTCAGCCCCGCATCCCCTCCGATCGGAAGGATGCAGGTCAACTGGCGCGCGCCGGAGTTATCCGCCACCGTCAGCCATGTCCGCATCTGAACCATTGTCGTACTCCCCTATTCGTTCCGGCTCAGGCCACGCGCGTCGAGCGCGCTACAACTTCCTTGAGCCGCCAGCGCTTGAGTTTGGAAAGCGGGCGCGTGGAAACGATCCGTACCGTATCGCCGATGCGCGCTTCCCCGGCTTCGTCGTGCGCGTAATACTTTTTCGCCGACCGGATCACCCGCTGATACAGCGGGTGCTGCGTGGTGCGCCGAACCTTCACCACGATCGTCTTTTGCATCTTGGCGCTGGTCACGATTCCGACCAACTCCTGCCGCGCGCCTCGCTCGCGAACCGCTTCCTGAGCGCCTGTTGCCGTTTCGTTCGCCATTACGCCTTCCTCAATTCGTTCTCGCGCAGAAGCGTCTTCACACGCGCAAGGTCCCGCTTCGCTTCCCGCAGCTTCTTCAAACCTTCGGATTGCCCGGACGAAAGTTGAAAACGCAGGCGGAAAATCTGCTCGGCGAGCTCGCGCTGCTGGATTTCAAGCTCGTTCGCGTTCATCTCGCGGTATTTCTCGATGCTCCGCGCCATCAGAGCTCCTCCGCCCGGCTGACGAACTTGGTCGCGATCGGCAGCTTGTTGGCCGCGAGTTCCATCGCTTCGGTCGCCGTCGCCCGATCCACGCCCGACATCTCGAACATAATGCGCCCTGGCTTCACCACCGCCACCCAGCGCTCCGGTGGCCCTTTGCCCTTGCCCATGCGCGTTTCGGCCGGCTTCTTCGTGAATGGCTTGTCCGGAAACACGCGAATCCAAAGCTTTCCGCCGCGCTTGATGAACCGCGTGATCGCCACGCGCGCCGCCTCAATCTGCCGGTCGGTGATCCAGGCCGGCTCGAGCGCCTTCAATCCGTACTCGCCAAACGCGAGCGCCCCGCCCCGCCACGCCTTTCCGGTGCGCCGCCCGCGCTGCTGCTTGCGGTACTTCACTTTTTTCGGCATCAACATGATCGATCGTCCGTTTCTCTATGCTTCCGCGCCCAATCCGGGCTTCCCGCGCTGCGGGATTTTTTCGCCCTGATAGACCCAGCACTTCACGCCAATCAGTCCGTAGGTTGTGTGCGCCTCGGCGGTGCCGAAATCGATGTCCGCCCGCAGGGTCTGCAGCGGCAGCCGTCCTTGCAGGTACCACTCCTTGCGTGCGATTTCCGCGCCGTTCAGCCGCCCGGCTACGCGGACTTTGATGCCCTTACAGCCAAACCGCAGCGCCGAATCGACCGCCTTGCGCATCGCCCGGCGAAACGCCACGCGCTTTTCGAGCTGCAGCGCAATCGATTCCGCTACGAGTTGCGCATTGAGTTCGGGCCGGTGCACTTCCTGGATGTCTATGTGCACCTCCCGGTTCGTGCGCTTCTGCACTTCGCTCTTCAGCTTGTCGATTTCCGAACCCTTACGGCCGATGATGATGCCGGGGCGGGCCGTGTAGATCCGCACGACGAGCTTGTTGGCTGCGCGTTCGATTTCGATGGTGTCCACGCCCGCGGATTTCAGCCGCTCTTTCAACTGCTTGCGAAGAGCAACATCTTCGTGCAGCAGGTCCGCATACTCCTTCTTCGCGAACCAGCGCGACTTCCAGCCCTTGTTGTAGCCCAGGCGAAACCCGTACGGATGTGTTTTCTGGCCCAAACTCGCCTCCTACTTCTTTCTCTTCTGCGCTTCCTTCGCGCGCTTCTCGATCGCCTTGCGGGCCTTCCGGACGGCGCCCTTGACGCCCTTCGACGCCGCTTCCTCGGCCGCCGCCGCTGCCGCGCGGTGTTCTGCGGCCCGGTGGTGCTCGGACACCTCGACGACGATGTGGCTCGTGCGCTTCTGGTAGCGGAAGCCGCGCCCCATCGGCGCCGGACGCATCCGCTTCCAACGCGGCCCTTCGTTGACGCAACAGCGCGTTACGAACAGCGCGTCCACGTCGAGCGATGCCCCCGCGTCGTCCGCCTTGCGCTCGGCGTTGGCGATAGCGCTGCGCAGCGTCTTTTCGACCTCCCGCGCCACGCGCTTCTTCGTGAACCGTAGAGTCTGCAAAGCATCTTCGGCGCGCTGCCCGCGAATCAAGTCCACGACGAGCCGGGCCTTCTGCGGCGAAACGCGGACGAACCGCGTGTTCGCCATTCCCGCGATCTGATTTTGCGCTTCCATTGCCGTCGCCATTCGTCTATGCCTTTATCCTCGCCCCGCTACGCCTTCGGTGCCGCGGCCGGTGCCGCAGCCGGAGCGCCCGCTGCCGCGGCCGCCCTCTCGAGCGCCGCCTTCACGGCGTGGCCCTTGAAGGTGCGCGTCGGCGAGAACTCGCCGAGCTTGTGCCCCACCATCTGTTCGGTGATGTACACCGGGATGAACTTCTTCCCGTTGTGCACGGCGATCGTGTGGCCCACCATCTCGGGCAAAATCGTCGAGCGGCGCGACCACGTCCTCACCACTTTCTTCTCGTTGCGCGCGTTCAGCGCCTCCACCTTCTTCTGCAAGTGGCTGTCGATGAACGGTCCCTTCTTGAGCGAACGCGGCATCGGTTTTCCTATTCCTCCACGCGGCGCAGCTTCACCCATTGCGCGCGGCGAAGCTTGCGGAATCCCCGCACCGGACCCGAAACCCGGTGCGAAACCGAGCAAAAGGGACACACAAACCGCGTCCCCTGCGCATTCGGTACCGTGTCAACAATCACGGCCCAGCCGGCGCGGCAGAAGCGGTACAACACCTGCGGCGGGGGCGTGAGCTTCGACACTCTTCCGGCGGGCTTGGCGGACGACTTCGCGACCGGCTTCGCCGCGCGCCGCGGAACCGCTTTCCGCGCACGCGCCGCTCGCCGAGTCGAACGTCGAGACGTTCTGCTGGCTGTCATAAGGGTGCTCTCTATTCCCCGCCGCGCCGGGTTCATTTTTACTGCCCCAAAACTTTCTACGGCTTGCGCCGTTCGACAATCATCCGGTCGCTCTTACGCTTCTTTCGCGTCTTCGCGCCCAGAGTTGGAAATCCCCAGGGAGTCTGCGGGTGGTTGCCCTTTACGCGGCCTTCACCGCCGCCGTGCGGGTGGTCCACCGGGTTCATCGCCACGCCGCGTACGGTCGGGCGCTTGCCGTGCCACCGCGTGCGCCCCGCTTTCCCGTAGGTCACATTCTCGTGGTCCAGATTCCCGAGCTGGCCGATCGTGGCCATGCAGTCCACGCTGAATTTTCTCGTTTCTCCGGAAGGCAGCTTCACCAGGGCCGTTTCGCCCTCCTTGCTCAGAAGCTGCGCCGCTCCGCCTGCCGCACGCACCACTTGACCCCCCTTGCCGGGAAAGAGCTCGAGGTTGTGCACCATCGTGCCCGGCGGGATGTGCCGGAACTTCAGCGCGTTGCCGGGAAGAATGTCCGCGCCCTCGCCGTTCTGCACCGTCATGCCGACTTCGAGGCCGACCGGCTGCAGGATGTAGCGCTTCTCGCCGTCCGCGTAGTGCAGCAGCGCGATCCGCGACGATCGGTTCGGATCGTATTCGATGGCGGCAACCTTCGCCGGGATTCCGGTTTTGTCGCGTCGAAAATCGATCGAGCGGTACTTCCTTGCGTGCCCGCCGCCGCGGTGCCACGACGTTACTTCGCCGTGAGAGTTGCGTCCGCCAGTGCGCTTCTTTGATTCGCTCAGCGATTTTTCCGGCGTTTGCTTGGTGATCTCGCTCTTGTCGAGCATCGTCAGAAATCGCCGCGACGGTGTGTATGGTTTAAATGTTTTTAGTGCCATGGTTGCCTCTTGCCCGTGACAGACCCTACAAATTCTCCGCGTACTCGATCATTTTTTCGCCGGGTGCCAGCCGCACGTACGCCTTCTTCCAGTCGCTCCGGAAGCCCTCGGACCGGCCGCGGCGGCGAAGCTTCCCGTGATAGATCGCGGTGCGCACGTGATCAACCTTGACCTTGAAGACGCGCTGCACCGCTTCCTTGATTTCGGTCTTCGTGGCGTCCTTGGCCACTTCGAACACGACGGTGTGCTGCGTTTCCTTCACGCCGAGTCCCTTCTCGGTGATGATGGGCCGCCGGATCACCTGATAGAGCCTGGTCGCCATCGACTAATCCTTTTCCTTTTTCGCCTTGGGCGCAGCCTTCGGCTTCTTCGCCGCCGCAGGCTTTTTCGCCGCCTTCGGCGCGGTTACCTTCTTTGCAGCCTTGGCCGGCGCCGGCTTTGCCGCCTCGGCCGAAACCGCCTCGTTCTCAGGAGCAGTCTCGCCGGATTTCGTCGCCGAAAGCGCCCGGCTCAGTTTCACGGCCGCTTCGCGCGAAAGCATCAGATGGTCGTGCCGCATCAGGTCGTACGTGCCAAGTGCAGCGGTCGGCAGAAGCGTCACGCCCTCGAGGTTGCGGCTCGCGCGCTCCAGATTCGCGTTCTCGCCGTTTTCGACCAGCAAAATCGTGCGCATTTCGCCATCGAGCTTCAAGAGCGTCTGGCGGAACGGCTTCGTCTTGTGCGAATCGAGTTTCCAGCCGTCCACGACCGTCAGTTTCTGCTGCGCGAGTTTCGCGGATAGCGCCGAGCGCAGCCCACCCACAACCATCTTCTTCGGCAGCGCGTAGTCGTAGCTCCGCGGGGTGGGCCCGTGTACCGTGCCGCCATGGCGCCACAGCGGCGAACGAATCGAGCCGACGCGCGCCCGCCCCGTGCCCTTTTGCCGCCAGAGCTTTCTGCCGGCGCCGCTCACTTCGCTCTTGTCCTTCGTCTTATGCGTTCCGGCGCGCTCGCCCGCCAGATGGTGCCGCACCGTCTCGTGCAGCAAGTGCGGGTTGACCTCGGCCGCGAACACATCGTCGGCAAGCTCTACCTGGCCGACCGTCTTGCCATCGAGATTCTTCACGTCCACAACGGGCATTGTCGTCTCTCGTCTCTCTATCTCTAAAGGGCCGCTTTGGCCTTGCGAATCAGAATGTAGGCGCCCTCGGGGCCGGGCACGGCGCCGCGCACCAACAGCAGATTTTCTTCCGCATCGATCTTCACGACGCGCAGGTTCTTCGAAGTCTTCCGCTCGTTCCCCATGTGCCCGGGAAAATGCTGTCCCGGCCAGACACGCGATGGAAACGAGCTCGCGCCGATGCCGCCGGGCGCGCGATGAAACATCGAACCGTGCGAGGCGTCGCCGCCGCGGAAGTGCCAACGCTTCACGCCGCCCTGAAATCCCTTGCCCTTGCTCACGCCGCTCACGTCCACGTACTCGCCGACTTTGAATCCGTCGATCAGAACGCGGTCGCCCGGCTTCGTTTCGTCCTTTGAATCCTCGATTCGAAATTCGCCGAGATATCGCATGGGTGCAACGTTTGCTTTTTTGAAATGGCCGGTCATGGCCTTATTCACGCGCTGCGGCTTGATGAATTCGACGAGGCCCAACTGCACGGCGTCATAGCCGTCCTTGTCCTTCGTGCGCCGCTGGACCACCACGCACGGCCCTGCCTGCAGCACCGTGCACGGTACGGCCGTGCCGTCGTCGGCAAAGATCTGCGTCATGCCCAGCTTGATTCCGAGTATGCCGTTGACTCCCATTTCTCTCGCTCTTTCCTTCTCTCTTGCGCCGCCGCTACTTGACGGCGTGTTCTCGCCCGAAGGCCTTGATCTCGACGTCGACGCCCGGCGGCAGGTCGAGCTTCATGAGCGCATCCACCGTGTCCGGCGTGGGCTCGAGAATGTCGATCAAGCGCTTGTGCGTGCGCATTTCGAACTGCTCGCGCGATTTCTTGTCCACGTGCGGTGACCGCAAGACCGTCCAGCGGTTGATCACCGTGGGCAGCGGGATTGGACCGGCAACGTCCGCGCCAGTGCGCTTCGCCGTATCGACAATCTCTTTCGTCGATTGATCGAGGATGCGGTGATCGTACGCCTTCAAACGAATCCGAATTTTTTCTCCGTTGGGCATGGGTTACTCGATAATCTCCGTGACGGCGCCGGCGCCGACCGTGTGGCCGCCTTCGCGAATCGCGAACCGCAGCCCCTTCTCCAACGCCACCGGCGTGATCAACGTGATCTCCGCCGATACGTTGTCTCCCGGCATCAC
>JBEKNB010000027.1:0-82117 GCA_049523255.1 Candidatus Acidiferrales bacterium
GCCCGCCGTAGCGGCGCCAAAGTTACGATCATGGAGAAAGCCGACACGCGGCGTAGCGGCGCCGGTGGCACCGGCGTTGATCACTGGGGGTATGCCGCCGACAATCCCTGCTCCACGATTACACCTGAGGAGATGACCAGCGCGCTGGTTGAAAACCATTTCGGCTACCGCAGTGGCATTTCCACCTACATCCACGCGTCCTCGGCCTACGAAACCCTGCTCGAGATGGAAGCCATGGGCGGAAAGATCCGCGATACGGACGACGAGTTCAAAGGCGCCCCATTCCGCGATGATAGGACCAAGCTGCTCTTCGCCTACGCCTACGACAATCCGTACACAATCCGCGTCTGGGGCGCCAATTACAAGCCGCTGCTGCGCCGCGAATGCAAACGCCTCGGAGTCGAACTGCTTGATCGCACCAGCGCCACAGCGCTGCTCACCGAAGGCGGCGCGCATGGCGCCCGCGTGATCGGAGCTATCGGCGTCGACTGTCACACGGGCGCGTTTGTGGTGGTGCGGGCCAAGGCCGTGATCGTGGCCACCAACCGGCCACAGCGCATATTCACGTTTACTTCCGAGCACCGCGGCGCCGCCGCGCATCGCGGAGGCTCAAACGTGGGCAACGGCTATGCCATGGGGTGGCGCATCGGCGCCGAGTTCACCTTGATGGAGAAGACCATCCGCTCGCCATTTGCCAGCCCTTACTCCTACCCGGCATACGGCACTGGCAATGCCATCAACACGTGGTATCCATGCACAATTGTAGATGCCAATGACAAAGAGGTACCGTGGGTGGACTGCAATGGCAAGGTGCTCTCCACCGTCGATGAGCGCTGCCGCCCAGCCGAAGGCCAGAAGTTCTTCCTTATGGGAGGCGGCAACGCGTCGCAACCCCATCCCGGGCTGAAAAAGTACGCCGGGCCGAAGCTGATTCCGGACCTCGAGGCGCGGATGATGAAGGGCGAGTTCACACCGCCCTTCTATGCGGACCTTACCAGTATGCCCTGGTACGAACGGGAGGCTATCTGGGGCCTGATGGTCGGCCAAGAAGGCAAGACCCGCATTCCCATCGTCCAGACCTACGAGCGAGCCGGTTTTGACCCGGCGAAGGACATGCTGCAAACCTACGATTTCCTTCGTGGCCAGGGAATGAGGGAATTCGTCGCGCCGCAGGAGCGGACGTTTGGCGAAATTGGCGTCGCCGGCGGCATGTTGGTCGACTGGGACCTGATGTCGAACATTCCCGGCCTGTTTGGCGCCGGTGATCTTCTATTCGGTAGCCAGGATCACGTGAACGCGGCAACGACTGGCCGCTACGCGGGCGCACGCGCGGCGCTGTATGCACGCAGCGTGAGCCATGCTGCCCTCGACACCGCGCAAATCGAAAGGGAGAAAGAGCGGGTCTACGCGCCGCTGACTGAGACCTCCGACAGTATCGACTGGAAGGAACTGAACATCGGCGTTGCCCGCGTGATGCAGAACTACTGCGCCGAGTTGAAGAACGAAGAACTGCTTAAGCTCGCTGAGATCTGGCTCGCTGACATCGAGCAGAACGAAATTTCGCGCGTGTCGGCCGGCAACCCACACCAACTGATGCGGACGCTGGACGTCATCGACATTCTGACCTGTGCGCAGATGATCGTACATGCCTCGAAAGCGCGCAAGGCCAGCAGCGAAGTACTTAGCTTCAACCGAGTCGATTATCCCGAGAACGATCCACCCGAGTGGCACAAGTACATCGTGATCGGCCAGGATAAGAACAACCAAGTCCGGGTTACTGACCGCCCTCTCGGTTTCTGGGGCGACTTCGAATCGAACTATCGCCCGCGCCACGCTGAGAACATGGCGGCGATGCAAGGCGCTCCAGCGAGTGCAGCAACCTAACAGCACTCACCCGGCACGGGCAGCCCAGCGACCTATCCAGTGCTTAGCTTCTTGGTCGCGTTTGGGTATACTTCTCGCACCACAAGGAGGCAAACATGCCAGAGAAAGTCATAGAGATCGTTGGAACATCGAAGGAAGGCTTTGCCAGGGCCGCTGAGAATGCTGTGGCCGAGGCGGCCAAGACTGTCCGCGGTATGAAATGGGCGCGCATAGCGGAATTCGAAATGGCACTGGACGACAAGAAGGTCGTCGAGTACCGCGCGACGACGCGCATCTATTTCGAGGTAAAGAGGTAGGGCGGTAGCTGGATTCGCCGCACCTGTCCATGCCAAAGACCTCAACCTCATTCGCGTTAGCACAGTACTTACGATCTTAATCCCGCCAGGCGCGCCTCGAAGGGCGCCTGGCGCTTCCGAATGCAACACGCGCGAGTTTGAAAAAACGAGGAGGCCATCTTGGACGACAAAGGCAAGCAGTTGGTCCAGCAAATTGCAGACATGCAGGAAGAGGATTCCGTAAAGCTGGCCCGCGAGATGCTCGACAGCGGATACGACCCGGTCAAGCTGCTGGGCCACTGCCGGGAGGCTATGGAGATCGTGGGCAAGCGCTACGAAGAAGGCGAGTACTTCCTGCCCGAGCTGATGTTAGCCGGTGAAATGCTTAAGGCGATCGGGGACATGGCCAAGCCTCTGATCAAACAGGACACATCGGGCGACAAGACCGTCGGCACGGTGATCATCGGAACGGTACAAGGCGATTTGCACGACATCGGCAAGAACATCGTCACGTTCATGCTCGAAATCAACGGCTTCAAGGTGATCGACCTCGGCATCGACGTGCCGATTGCGAACTTTGTTGACAGCATCAAGGAACACAAGCCGAGGGTCGTGGGCCTCAGCGGCTTCTTGACGCTTGCGTTCGACGCGATGAAGGAGACCGTCGGAGCGATCAAAGAGGCAGGCCTGCGGGACAACGTCAAGATCATGATCGGCGGCGGGCAGGTGGACGAGACGATAAGGAACTACACCGGTGCTGACGCTTTCGGCCTGAATGCGATGGAAGCGGTATCTCTCTGTAAGCAGTGGATTCCTGCGTGAGTGCGGGGAGCCAGCTGACGTCGGCATCCGCGCTCTATGAGCAGCGGCAAAAGCGTCTGATCGATGCGATTGAGCTCCGGGAGCCCGATCGGCTGCCCACGATTCTGTTTTCGCATTTCTGGGTCGCGCGGTACTGCGGGATGACGTGCCGCGAGGCGATGTATGACTATGAGGGTCTCGCCGCGGCGACGCGTAAAGCTGTCGTCGACCTCGAGCCTGACGCCTTCCACCCCGTACATGCCCTGGTGGCGTTCGGCCCCACCATGGAAGTCCTCGACTACAAGCAACTGGAATGGCCGGGTCACAAAGGGCTTTCCGACAATGTTCCCTTTCAGTATTTGGACGCCCAATACATGGCGGCGGACGAATACGAGGAGTACCTACTCGACCCAACAGGTTTCATGCTCCACAAGTACATGCCGCGGATCGCCGGCGCGCTGGAGCCGCTTTCGCAATTGCCGATGTACCCCGGTGTACTCCACACGCGAATCATTCAGTCGATGGAAGCGTACGCTCGACCCGAAGTGCGCCGCGCGCTGGAAACGCTGATCCGCGCGGGCGAAGAGATTCAAAAGATGCGCGCCGTTCAGGGCCGCATGGTTGAGGAACTGAAGGATCTCGGGTTCCCGCTCGCGGCACACGGCACGAGCCACGCACCTTTCGACGTGGCCGCGGACTATTTGCGAGGCTCCAAGGGCGCGATGCTGGACCTATTCCGCAACAAGGACAAACTGCTGAGCTTGATGGACCGGCTAACGATATTGATTCCGCGCGCCGGAATCGCAGCCGTCAAGGCGATGGGTGGAAACATGATATTCATTCCGCTGCACTGGGGGCTGGATGGGTTCATGTCGCCAAAACAATTTACAACGTTCTTTTGGCCGCAGTTCCAAAAAGTGCTGCTGACTCTGATCGAAGCGGGAATCTATCCCCATGTACTGTGGGAAGGAGACTGCACGACGCGGTTGGAAGTGATTAAGGACGTGCCGCCGGGCAAATGCGTTTATTTCTTCGAACGCACAAATATGTTTAAGGCCAAAGAAGCGTTGCGCGGCACGGTCTGCATCCGCGGGAATGTGCCTGCGTCGATGCTGATCGCCGGTACGCCGAACGATGTGCGCGAGTATTGCAAGAAGCTCTTCGACGTCGTGGGCGACGGAGGCGGCTTCATCTTGGACGCCGGCGTGGGCGTTCCGGACGAGGCCAATCCAGATAACGTGTTGGCCATGTACCAGTTCGCAAAGGAGTGCATGTACTGAAGGGCTGCATGCCGGTAATCACATATCCGCGGCTGCGCTTGACGGTCGAGGACGTAACTTCCGCCTGGGGTTCCCGGCGCGCGAGATTGGTTTCGGCGCGCATGGTGGCGTTGCTTTCCGAGCTACTCGCGCAGATCGAAGCCGGGCATTGGATCCAGCCCAAGAGCAGTTTCCAGGTCTGGCCCGTCGTCAAGAGAGGGCAAGAGTGGCTCGAGCTGCGGGGCGGCTCCCGGATTTCTTCACGCATGCTCGGCCATTACCTGCCGGGCGCTACTCAAGTGGCGGCCGGAGTTTGCACGATCGGCGACGCAGTTGAGAAACACGTGAGCGAAGGGTTTGCGGCGAACGATCGACTGCGAGCCGTGCTGCTCGACGAGATCGGGACGCTGGCGCTGTTTCGCCTGGGCGACCAGCTCGAAGAGTCGATGCAGGCCGAGGCAGCGCAACATGGTCTTGAGGCCAGCGGCGTGCTGAATCCCGGCGAAGACGGCTTTGAGATTTCGCAGCAGGCGGCAGTCGTGGAACTTGCCGGCGGTGGCAACATCGGCGTTTCGCCGACAACCACCGGCATGCTTATCCCGCGCAAGAGCTTGTCGATGGTGGTGGGCTTTGGGGCCCGAATGCTGAAGTGGAGCCGCGGCGAGCGTTGCGCGCGGTGCGGGGCGCGGGAACGGTGTCCTCACCGGCAGCCGAAGATGGCCGAGGTTGCGACGTGAGCCGCGTGCAGGAATCGCCGCGAACAGGCCACTGGGTCACGTTCGAGCCTGGTGGACAGCACATTTGGAGTCTCCCGGCCGAAACCCTGCTGGATACGGCGCGGCGCGCTGGCGCGCGGATCGCCAGTGTATGCGGTGGTCGCGGGCTGTGCCAATCGTGTGTGGTTCAGGTGACGCAAGGCCCGGTTGAGCCGCCGTCACAGCAGGATCTTGAGTTTTTTTCGTCCGAGGAGCTCGCAAACAACTGGCGACGGGCTTGCCAGACGCTCGCGTGCGGCGACTGCCGGGTAGAAGTTTCGGCGCGCGCCCGTGCGGTGCCGCTGCGCACCGAAGTTGAGAGTGAAGACGTATGGGTGCGTCCCGACCCGGCCGTTCGGCTGTATCCGGTTACGGTTGCGGCCCCAACTCTGGAATACCCCGTTGCCGATGACCACCGGCTCATAAACGCCCTGAACGAAAAATGGCCGGGTACCTGCTCGAGAATCGACCTCGACGTGTTGCGTCACCTGCCCGGCACACTGCGAACGCACGGCGGGCAGGTCGTAGCGATCGTGCGATTTGGTGAAGTAATCGGCGTGCTTCCGCCAGGGAAAGGACCATTGCCGGGGCTCGCGGTTGACATCGGCACGAGCAACATCGGCGTGCTTCTCGTCGATTTGCGCAACGGCCGAACACTCGCAAGCCGCGCGATGGAGAACCCCCAGGCGAGTTACGGCGGAGACGTAATCACGCGCATCGGCAAGGCGCGGTCATCTCCCGAGATCCGGAAACAATTGCACGACCTGGTCGTAGCCGGAATCAACGAGGCGGCTCGCGAACTGTGTGAATCGCAGTCGCTCGGCCCCGAGCAAATCGCGGACGTAGTTGTGGCGGGTAACACGGTTATGCACCACTTGTTTCTGCAACTTCCCGTTGAGTATCTCGGAGCAGTGCCTTTCGTGGCGGCGTCTGCGAGCGCGACGGACGTAAAGGCGCGCGACATCGGTCTCAAGGCCATGCCCGGCGCCTATATCCACCTGTTGCCCAACATCGCGGGGTTCGTGGGCGGCGACCACACCGCGATGCTGCTTGCGATCGGCAGCGACCACGAAGAAAAGACGGTCGTGGCACTCGACATTGGCACGAACACGGAGATATCGCTGATCCACAAGGGCCGGCTTCTAAGCATTGCGTGTCCCTCGGGACCGGCCTTGGAAGGCGGGCACATTCGTTGCGGGATGCGCTCGGCGCCGGGAGCGATTGAATCCGTGGAGATTTCCGGCGACCAAGTAAGCATCAAGACAATTGGGAATGCGCCCCCCGTTGGAATTTGTGGATCAGGAGTACTCGATGCGACCGCGCAGCTTTATCTGGCCGGCGTGGTGAGTCCGACGGGCCGCATGACGAAAGAACACCCGCGGGTGCGCATTCACGACGGGCAACCTGAATTCGTGCTCGCGGACGAACGCGAGGCCCAGGGAGCGGCCATCGTGTTCAGCCAGCGCGACGTCCGCGCGGTACAGCTTGCCAAGGGCGCGATTCAGGCTGGGATTCAAGTGCTGCTCGAAGACGCCGGGTTGCGCGAAGAAGAGATCGAACAAGTGATCATCGCCGGAGCCTTCGGGAACTATGTCGATCTTGCGAGTGCCGTGGCGATCGGCATGCTGCCCGATCTACCGCTCGATCGTTTCGCACAAGTTGGCAACGCGGCGGGAATCGGGGCGAAGCTGGCGCTTGTGTCGTACCCGCATCGTGCTACCGCCCAGAGCATCGCGGCAAGCAGCCACTACTTCGAACTTGCTGGATCGGTACGTTTCAACACGGCTTTCATGCACGCGATGGGTTTTCCCGAGCACAAGAAACACTGAGAGGAGGCAATCATGGCAATTCCGGGTGTGAGCATCATTGGCGACCGCATCAATCCGGGTTTCAAAACCACGAGAGCGCTTATCGAGGCCGAAGATATCGCCGGCTTACAGGCTTTGGCAGTGCGCCAGGTACAGGCCGGAGCGTGGTGTCTCGACGTTACAATCGGGCCGCGGGGATACAAGGATTTTCATTTTCTCACGGAAGTGATCAAGGCACTGCAGGCGGCGGTGGATGTGCCTCTTTGCTTCGACTATCCGAGTGCGGCTGTGCAAGAGGTGTGTCTGAAGGCGTACGATCCGGCAAAAGCCAAAGGTCGCAAGCCGGTCGTGAATTCACTCGCCGAGACGCGGCAGGAAATGCTGGACCTCGTGAAGATTTGTCCGTTCCAAGTCGTCCTGATGGCGTCGGAGCGGCTGGAAGACGGCTCGGCAAAATCCAACAAGCTGACGAGCGAAGTGCTCGGCGTGGCGCGGCGCATGACGGCGAAGCTGACTCAGGAATGCGGATTCAGCCGTGGGGACATCCTGGTTGACGTCACGATCCACAGCCTGATATCGGACCTCGAAGGGCTCACGAAGATGGCGCTCGAAGCCATCCGCTCGATCGGCAAAGATCCTGAGCTCAAGGGCGTTCACATCATGGGTGGAATGACGAACATCGGGAACATGCTGCCGCCACTGAAATTCGACGGCTTCCCGTTGCGCCAACTCGTCGAGAATGCATTCCTGACGCTTGCGGTGCCGCTCGGATTCGACACGATCATGGGAACACCGTGGAATGATTTTCGGATGTTGCCGGATGACAACGCCGTGTTGCAGACACTCAAAGACTTCACCGAACTGAAGGGGCTCGACGCGATGCGCAGGCTCCGCCAGCTCTGGGCGCGCAGCCAGGACACGAAATCTCTCGTGGAGAAATGAAGCTCTGCGGTTGCGGCGAGAAAGTCAGCTACGCATAACGGAACAACGCTTTGAAGCCGTAGTCCATGTGCTGCTGGATGTGGCAGTGAAACAACGATAGCCCGGGCTGATTCGCCACCAAGTCGGCGGAGACACGACCGTAGAGGGGAACGATGACGGTGTCCTTCATAAGTCCTGCGGTGGGCTTTCCATTCACGTCAACCAGCTCGAACAGGTGGCGGTGCAGGTGAACCGGATGCGAATCATCCGTACGATTGCGGAAAATGAGACGGTAGCGCGCACCTTCCTGAAGCACGAATTCGCGGTCATGAGGGTACGGCTTCCCATTGACGTGCCAAAGATTGAATTGGCCGGCGCCGCTCGGGATTTTTTCGAAGATCATGTCGATCGTGTGTTCGGGAGCGGACGAAACTGCGTCGTGGCCGAAGACTGTGTAGTCCCATACCGGCTTCGAGGGCGCAACCCATTGCGGCTCACGGTGCTGATTCGCATATTCAACAACTACGCCCAATCCGGCATTGCGAGTGTTGTCGTCCGTCGATCCCAGAATCCACACGCCAGGCTGATTCATCTCGACATAGGCGTCAATACGTTCGCCCGGGCCCAACTCGAGCACTTCGACGGATTGCGGCGATGGGACCTTATTGCCATCCATCGCGACGACACGAAATTGATGGCTCGACAGCGCAATCGTGCGGTTCTCGATGGCGCTTGCGTTGAGCACGTGAACGAGAACGCGTTCCCCGGCCCGGACGCGAATGGGCTCGCCAGCGCCCAAGGCTTTGTCGTTGATTGAAAAAAGTTGAGACGTAACTTCCAGCCCATTCGGGCGGGTATCGAGAAGATTGGGCTTTTCGGGTTCAGGCCCAAGTCCGCCACCTTCCGCGGCCTCATTTTCCATCTGATCCGTGAAAAAGGGCTCCCAATCGCGCAAAGCGAGGAAGATCTCCTGATCGTATTGCCCTGGGTCGTTCCCCGAATCGATCATCAGAAAACCATACTGTCCTGTATAGGTGCCGCGGTGAAGATCGGCGCCGGCCATTGCATGAGAGTGATACCAGCGCGTTCCCGCAGGACGGGGAGTGAATTCATAACGACGACGGCTCCCGGGAGGTATCATGGGCGTGCCTTCTTCTTCGGCACCGTCCACCTCAGGCGAGACGAACAGGCCGTGCCAGTGGACCAGCTCCGAGGCATCCGTGTCGTTGATCACGTCGATCTTGACAGGCTTGCCTTCGCGCATGCGAAGAATCGGGCCGGGAGAGGTGCCGTTGTATCCGATTGTGCTGATGAAGCGGCTCGGGGCCAGCTCGAGAGCAATGGGTGCAATTCGGAGCGTGAAATCGGCAGAATTTGCTTCTTCCGGCCGTACGGCAGCGGAATTGGGAGACGATGCTTGCGCCGGCATCGGCATCGGAGTCTGCTGGGTTTGTCCGGGCAAGTACCTGCTGCTGCCTGCCCATAGCAGCGCCGCACCTCCCAATTCCATAAGCTCCCTTCGTTTCACAAATTCCTCCAGGGCGCGCCAGCAGCGTAAGGAGAAAATCCTCTCACGACTGAATCGGCACATACAAGTGGGCGCCGGATAAACGAAACAACGGGATCGCGAGCTCTCTGGCCTGAATGGAGATTGCTGGGCGATCGCGTGGTATTGAAGATGAGGATTCCAATCTGTTACGCTCTGAGGCTCTGAGGGATCCGATGAGATCTCTTCGGCGCATTTCCGCAGTGGTTCTCCCCCTGGCGCTAGCCGGTGGCGTAATTGCTTTTCAGGGCCGCGGGTTGCCGTGGTCCCAGCGGCAAGGTCCTTCATATTCCTACACTTCCGGTAATAGCAACGAACCGGCTGAGTTTTACTGGTCCCGGCTGCGGTACAACTCCAGGACCGACGTCTACGGTGGGGGCGGCTATGGCTATGGTTACGGATATGGCGCCAGTTGGTCTCGGGATTATCCGAAGGCAGACCGGCAGTTCTTGATGGCCTTGCGCCGCCTTACTCGAATTCAGGCAAGATCGACGGAGCAAGTCGTCGATCTTGATAGCGATGACATCTTCAATTATCCCTGGATTTATGCGGTCCAGGTAGCGAATTGGACCTTCACGGATGCGGAAGCAAAACGGCTCCGGGAATATCTCCTAAAGGGCGGCTTCCTGATGGTGGACGACTTCCATGGGACGGCGGATTGGGACAGGTTCATGGCCGGCATGCGCATGGTCTTTCCTGACCGGCCCATCGAGGATCTGAAAGACAACGATGAGATTTTCCACGTCCTGTATGACATCGGAGAACGTTTTCAGGTACCGGGAGAACAGTACGTCGTCACGGGCCGGACTTACGAGAAGGATGGATACGTGCCCAAATGGCGCGCGATCCGCGACGACAAGGGCCGCATCATGGTGGCCATCTGCCACAACATGCATCTGGGAGACGCCTGGGAGTGGGCCGACATGCCCGAGTATCCCGAGCGATTTGCGTCCATGGCGTTTCGCGTGGGTCTCGATTACATCATGTACGGCATGACGCACTAACGGGCGGGCGTGGGACCGCGATCGGGGCTCGCGGTTGTGCGAACGATGTTTGAATTCTTTTTCAAGTATCCGATCGCGGTTTTTTCAAAGGGCGAGTTTGTCCTCCTCGGCAACTGGCCAAAGTGGATTTTGTGTCTTCTGGCTGCCGGAGCGATCGCCGTTCTGGGATGGCGAATTTATTCGCGCCTGGCGCATGCTTCTCATAACCTGAAAGATTGGCAAGCCGCCTTAATCTGGCTCCTCGAGTCGCTCCTCGTTTGCTTGGTTTTGGTTCTGCTGTGGCAACCTGCGATTGTGATTGCGGAACTGAAACCCCAGCAAAACATCGTCGCGGTCCTGATCGACGATTCCCGCAGCATGGGGATCGCGGAGGGCGGGACTACCCGAGAAGAACAAGCAGCCAGAGCTCTCCGCAACGGCGTATTGGCGCAATTGCAGGAAAAATTCCAAACACGTTTATACCGGCTCGATAGTCACCTGACGCACGTCTCCAGTTTGCAAGACATCGCCGCGCCAGCGGCGCCTGCGACCCACATCGGAGACAGCCTGAAACAGCTGGCCGCCGACACCAACGACTTGCCGATTGGCGCAATTGTCCTGCTCAGCGACGGCTCCGACAATGCCGGTGGGATTGACCTGGAAACGATTTCAGCTCTCCGCAACCGGCACATTCCAATACATGCGGTCGGCTTCGGACAGGAAACCATTTCGCCCGACGTCGAGATCGACGATGCCATACTCCCACCCCGAGCTCTTGCTGACTCGCGGTTGTCGGCGACGGTTAGTTTTCATCAGCGCGGGTACGCGGGACAAAAGGGCACGCTGACCGTTCGCGATGGCGACAACGTACTTGCGTCACGCGACATTACGTTTGCTGCCGACGGCAAAATACAAACCGAGAATCTCCTTTTCAATGCGGGCACGGCCGGAGCGAAGTCCCTCGAGTTCGCGATCAACCCAATGCCGGGCGAACGAAACAGCCTGAACAATAGCGTTACGCGTCTCGTGAATGTGGACTCGGACAAGCGGCGCATCCTCTATATCGAAGGAGAACCCCGCTGGGAATACAAATTCATCCGACGCGCCGAAGACGATGACCAAATCGTCCAGATCGTCTCCATGCTGCGGACAACGGAAAACAAAATCTACCGCCAGGGCATCAGCGATCCCAAGGAATTGGCCGACGGCTTTCCAACGCGTGCGGAAGACCTTTTCGGCTACCAGGGGATTATCATTGGCTCGGTGGAAGCCGGTTATTTCACGCCAACCCAGCAGGACTTGATTCGGGAGTTTGTCGATCGGCGCGGCGGCGGTCTTCTCTGGCTCGGCGGGCGCTCTTCGCTGGCTGACGGGGTCTGGGGCGGATCGAGTCTTGTCGATCTGCTTCCGGTAGTGCTGCCGGACAAGAAAAACACTTTTCACCGCGCTTTGGCGACAGCCGAACTGACGCCGACCGGCGCAGACAGCATCATCTGCCGCCTCGTTGACGACCCACTAGCCAACGTGCAGCGCTGGAAAAAACTTCCCTACCTCATGGATTATCAGGAAGCAGGCATTCCCAAACCCGGCGCCGCAGTACTCGCCGAAATGACGGCAGGGGGCCGCAAGCTTCCCATGCTGATCACAGAAAACTACGGACGGGGGCGAACGGCGGTATTAGCAACCTCCGGTACGTGGCGGTGGCAGATGAGCATGCCGTTGGGCGACACGAGCCACGACATGTTCTGGCAGCAACTGCTGCGCTGGCTCGTCTCGGATACGCCGGGACGCGTGGTGGCATCGACGCCGAACCAGACGCTGTTTGATGACGGGCACATTCGATTGTTTGCGGACGTCCGCGATGTGGACTACGTTCCTTCGCCCGATGCGCGGGTTGAAGCTCACATCATCGGTCCAGACGGCATCACAGATATGGTTGACATGACCCCCGTCCCAGACACGCCGGATTCTTTTCAGGCTGATTGGACAGCGGAAAAGGCGGGTTCCTATGTCGCCGAGGTGACCGCCCAAAAAGGCAACGAACAACTCGGCCACGACGTATTGAGTTTTCGGCGAATGGATGGAGTGGCCGAGAACTTTCATACGGAGCAGAATCGCGATCTTCTTGAAAGGCTCTCCGCGCAGACGGGCGGGCGCTATTGGCGGCCGGAAGAACTTTCAAAATTAGCCGACCAGATTCCTTACTCCGAAGGGGGAATCACGATGCGCGAAACCAAGGAGCTATGGGATCTACCTGTGGTTTTTCTCACCATCATTCTGCTGCGTTCCGCTGAGTGGCTGCTGCGGCGCAGATGGGGGATCGTGTGAAGAGGCTATGGTTCCTGGCGGCGAGTATTTGCGCTCTGTTTTCGTCGGTTCTTTCCGCCCGGGCTGGAACGTATTGCATAACCGTCGCGGGCCTCGGTGGAGAACCTGACTACGAACAACGCTTTACGGCGACAGCGACCGACCTCGACCGAATCCTAAAGACTTCCGGCGGCGACATTCACGTCTTTACCCTGACGGGCGCCGACGCCACCCGCGCGCATCTCGAGGAGACATTCGGCCTCGTTGCCCATCAAATTAAGCCGGAAGACGATTTTGTGCTGATCCTGATCGGTCATGGTTCGTTCGATGGGCTCGGTTACAAATTCAATCTTCCCGGTCCGGACATTTCGGGCAGCGAACTTGCGGCTCTGTGCGATCGCATTCCTGCGAAGCGCCAACTGATTGTGAATACGACCAGCTCGAGCGGCGGTTCCATTGCGGCTCTTGATAGGCCTGGACGAGCCGTCATCGCGGCCACAAAAAGCGGCACCGAGAAAAACGCCACCGTGTTTGCCCGTTACTGGGTTGAGGCATTGCGTGATCCGACGGCGGACGTAAACAAGAACGATACAATCAGCGCGCTTGAGGCATTCCAGTACGCCGCCAGCAAAACCGCTTCCTTCTACGAATCGCAAAAGCGCCTGGCAACAGAACACGCCGTATTTGAGGATACGGGCAAGAATGACGCGGTGCGGGCGCCATCAACGGAGACTGGCGAGGGTCTGTTCCTTTCCAGTTTTCCCCTCGTTCGTTTTGGCGCTGCCCAGAAAGAGTTTTCCGATCCGGCCAAGCGTGAACTGCTGGCGAAGAAGGAAGAACTGGAACAAAAGATCGATACACTCAAGTATCAAAAGGCGGCGATGTCTCAAGACGACTACCGGGAGCAACTTACGGCCGCGCTGGTTGAACTGGCACGAGTTCAAGAGGAGCTGGACAAGTGAACCGATGCGTTCGAGCGTCGATTCTCTGCGCGCTATTTGTCGCCGCTCCCTGGATCGGCCGTGCCAGCACACCGAATGAATGCCGCATGCTCAGCAAGCACGGGCGCAACGCGGAAGCTCACGCCTGCTATGACGCCTTGACGAGGGAACGCGATCCCTACCTTCGCGCCGAAGGATACTGGGGACTCAAAATGTATCAGCAGGCCAACGATCAGTTTCGTCTGGCCGTCTCCCAATCCGACGGCAACGCTGTGTACCGCGTTCGCTGGGGCCGCCTGCTGCACGAGCGATTCAACAACGCCGATGCCGAGGATCTGTTCAAGGAAGCGCTGGCGAGAGACCCGAAAAACGCGCAAGCCTACCTCGGCCTTGCGCTGGTAAGCGCCGACGGCTTTGACAGCAAGGCGATCGAGTGGGGTGCGAAAGCGCTCGAACTCGATCCCAAACTGGTCGAGGCCCACGAGCTGATGGCCAACCTCGCGTTGGAGGACTCGGACACGGCTGAGGCGGTGCATCAAGCGGATGAGGCCATCCAGCTTTCAGCGGACGCTCTGGACGCGATGGCGATTCATGCCGCGGTGGAGGTTCTGGCGGATCGATCGCCGGATGCCTGGCTTGAAAAAATTCGCCAGGTAAACCCGGCTTATGGCGAGGGATATGCCCTCGTGGCTCATCACCTCGTGCTCAACCGGCGATACGAAGATGGCGTGGCATATTACCGCAAAGCAATCGAGGCAGATCCGCAGCTCTGGTCCGCCCGTTCGCAACTCGGCATCAATCTAATGCGGCTGGGTGAAGAGGACGAACCGCGCCGGCAGCTCGCAATGTGCTACGACAACGGCTACCGGGACGCCGCGACGGCCAACAGCCTCCGACTGCTCGAGAGTTACAAAAACTTCGTGACCTTCAAAGATGAAACCTCGATTCTGAAGCTTCAGAAGAAGGAAGCGGATCTGCTTTTCCCTTACTTTGAAGCCGAGATCAAGCGATCGATGGCGACATACGAAAAGAAATACAAAATGAAGCTTCCGGGCCCCGTTCAAGTGGAGGTCTACGCCGACCACGAAGATTTCGCCGTGCGCACGCTGGGAGTGCCCGGCCTCGGCGCGCTCGGCGTGACTTTTGGAGAGGTCGTCGCGATGGATAGCCCGTCGGGCCGCAAGCCAGGTGACTTCAATTGGGCGAGCACGCTTTGGCACGAAATGAGCCACGTATTCATCCTTACCGCGACGAACCATCGCGTGCCGCGGTGGTTCACGGAAGGCCTTGCCGTGCATGAGGAAACGCAGGCTTCGCCCGAATGGGGCGATCGCGTCACACCCGAGGTCTTGGTCGCCATTCGCGACAGGAGATTGCTGCCTGTCGCGGAGCTCGACCGCGGTTTTGTCCGGCCCGAATACGAAGCGCAGGTGATCGTCTCGTATTATCAGGCCGGGCGAATCTGTGACTACATTCAAAGCCGCTGGGGGGCGGACAAGCTGCTCGACATGGTGCACTCCTTTGCGAAGCTTGAAACCACATCAGACGCAATCCAGCACGAGCTTGGCCTGAAACCAGAAGATTTTGACCGGCAATTCCTCGCATGGCTCGACAAAGACGTTGGTAAGGAAGCCGCCGACTTCGACGAGTGGCGCAAGGGTTTGAAGGACGTGGCGATGCTGGCGAAAAATCATCAATACGATCAAGTCATCCAGGAGGGAGAGGAAGTTCGCCGCCTCTATCCGGACTACGTATATGATGCGAACGTCTATGAATTCCTGGCGGAGGCCTACCTGGCAAAAGGAAACAAACAAGCGGCGACGGCGGCGCTCACGGACTACGAAACAATCGGAGGACACAACCCCGTGACGCTTAAGAAGCTTGCGTCTCTCGAAGAAGACATGGGAACTCCGAAGGAAGCTGCAGCAACATTGGACCGGATCAACTACATCTATCCAGTCAACGATGAGCAGCTTCACCGGCATCTAGGGGATTTGTGGTTCGCACAAGGGAACTATCCAGGAGCGATCCGCGAATACACGGCGGTGCTGGCCACGCAACCCCTCGATAAGGCCTCGGCCCAGTTCAATCTGGCCCAAGCCTATTTTGCCGCGGGCCAGAGGGACAAGGCCAAGGAGAACGTCCTGCAAACACTCGAAGAGGCACCAGATTATCGCCCCGCCCAAAAATTGCTCTTGCAGTTACAAGATTCCGAGAAGGGGAAATGAAGGATGGCCACGCCCACGGAAGTCAAGCTGGAGTCGGCTGAATTGCAGAGGCGGGTCTCGCGCTTCCACCTCGTGCGCGACGGCATCCTCGCTCAGGTTCGCCAAGTCATCGTCGGTCAGGACGAAGTGCTGGATCAGATTCTCATCGGACTGTTTGTCGGCGGCCACTGCTTGATCACGGGGCTCCCCGGCACAGCGAAAACTTTGATGGTGCGTACGATCTCCCAAACGCTGGGGCTGGTTTTTCGCAGAATTCAATTTACGCCGGACCTGATGCCTTCCGACATCACAGGAACGGATATCATTGAAGAAGATCCCGGAACCGGCAGGCGTGTTTGGACGTTTGTGCCCGGCCCGATCTTCGGCAATGTTTTGCTGGCTGACGAGATCAATCGCACGCCCCCAAAGACGCAGTCCGCTTTGCTCGAAGCCATGCAGGAACTCTCCTGCACGATCCGGGGCAACCACTACAAACTGCCTCTGCCGTTTTTCGTTCTCGCCACGCAGAATCCGATCGAACTGGAGGGCACTTACCCGTTGCCCGAGGCTCAACTCGATCGCTTCCTGTTCAACACCATCCTCGACTATCTGAGCGCCGACGACGAAGTGAAGGTGGTGGACCTCACCACGACGACGCACGTCGCGGAGGTACAGGCGGTCACAAACGCCGAGGAGATTCTCGATTTCCAGAAGTTGGTCCGCATGGTGCCGATCGCCGACTCGCTTGCACAATACGCTGTCAATCTGGTGCGCGCCACGCGGCCGAAGAATGCCGAGGCCCCTGAATTCGTGAAGAAGTACGTAAACTACGGGGCAAGCGTCCGCGCAGCCCAGTTCATCGTTCTTTCAGCCAAGGCCCGCGCCCTGGCTCGCCGCCGCTACCACGTCACCTACGAAGACATCACAGCGCTGGCCATTCCCGTGCTACGCCACCGCATACTGCTGAACTTCCACGCGGAATCCGACCGCACCGATTCGGATGACATCCTCCGGCGCCTTCTCGAGCACATGCCTCCTCCGAAAGGGGCCTGATCGTGCAACGTTTCCTTGATCCGTCGGTTCTGGCCGAGATTTCGAGTCTCGATCTCATCGCCAAGACTGTAGTGGATGGATTTGTTGCCGGTTTGCACAGGTCTCCCGACTTTGGTTTCAGCCAGGAGTTTGCCGAATACCGCGCGTATTCACCAGGCGACGATCTTCGCCATGTGGACTGGAATGTTTTTGCCCGCACCGAGCGCGCTTATCTGAAGAGGTATCGGGGAGAAACCAACAGCCAGCTCACGGTCCTGCTCGATGCAAGCAATTCGATGAACTATGCCTCTCGCAAAATAAGCAAGATGGACTATGCGCGCTTTGCGGCCGCTTCCCTGTTCTATTTGGCGATCCACAATCAACGCGACGCCGCGGGGCTGATCGTCTTCGATGACGAAGTCCGGAACTACATTCGGCCCTCCACCCGGCAGGGACAAATCAACCGGCTCCTGCACGGACTCGAACTCGCCGAGCCGCGCGCTCGAACGAATTTTGCCAAGCCGCTCCATCATTTTCAGCAATTCCTGCAGCGTCGAGGCCTTGTTCTCATCATTTCCGATTTCTACGAGGCACCCGAACAGATCATACGGACCATCGAGCCGCTCCATTTTCACGGAAACGAGGTTGTCCTCTTTCATGTCCTCGACCCCAGGGAAATTCAGCCTGACCTCGGCGGACCCGCAATTTTTGTCGATCTGGAAACAGATGCTCATATGGAAGTGACTCCCGAATATGCGGGGGACGAATATCCGAAAAGGATCCAGGAGCACATCGCGGCTCTGCGCGATTCCGCCCGAGGCGCGGGGATGGATTATTGCCTCCTCGTAACGGACCAGCCGCTGGATAGTGCGCTGAGGGCATACCTCACGGTTCGGCAGAGGAGAAACTGAATGGGTTTCCTTTCTCCCTGGTTCCTGATTGGCGCGGCTGCTGTTGGGTTGCCGCTCTACCTCCATCTCCTTCGGCGCCACACGGCCACGCCGCATCCGTTTAGTTCGTTGATGTTTTTCGAGCAGCGAACCCAGAGCTCGATCCATCATCGCAGGCTCCGCTATTTGGTCTTGTTGTCGCTGCGGCTTGCCGTGCTGGTGCTTCTGGCGCTTGCTTTTGCCAATCCATACATCAAGCGCACGGCGGCAAGCACATCGGGCGACAAGCTCATCCTCGTTGTGGTCGACAATTCGTTCAGCATGCGCTCCGGCTCGCGTCTGGCCGAGGCCAAGCGCGAAGCCATCTCGCTCTTGGACTCGCGGAACCCGGCAGAACGCGCCCAAATCGCAGCACTCGGCTCGCAGCTGCACATCCTGACTCAACCGGTCCAGGATCCCGCCGCGCTGCGTGCGGCCGTCGAAAGCATCGAACCCGGCGACTCACGTGGAAGCTTCAGTGAACTCGCTCGCGCGGTTCGCTCGATGCAGGAGACCACGCATACCTATGTCGCGTTGCATCTGTTCAGCGACATGCAGAAAACCGATATGCCCGCGAGCTTTGCCGAGATGGCTCTGCCGTCCAATGTTTTTCTCTTTCTCCATTCCGTTGCGAAAGATACGCAGCCGAACTGGGCTGTCGAGAGCATTCATGCTCCGAGCCAGGTCTGGGATCCCGAGAGGGCACACGTTGAAGCAGTAATCGCCGGTTATCATACTTCGGCAGCTACGCGGACAGCCTCACTCGTCGTAAATGGAAAAACAATTGACGCGCGCAAAGTGGACGTGCCTGCGGGAGGGCGCGCTACCGTCGAATTTCAGTCTCTCAATGTGCCTTATGGTTTGAGCCGCTGTGAAGTGAGGATCGATTCGGCGGACTCTCTGTCTGCCGACGACGCGTATCTGTTTGCGGTCGAGCGATCTGACCCCCAACCTGTTCTTTTCGTTCATGAATCGACGGACTCTCGCTCCCCATTATTCTTCGGAGGAGCGTTGGCTTCGGCGGCCGAGTCGTCCTTCACGCTCGATAGCGTCGCGGCGGAACGGGTTTCCGGTATCGTACTCTCGAAATACGCATTCGTAGTCCTTTCCGATCCGCTTTCGTTGCCATCGCAGTTCGAGAATGACTTGGTGCAATATGTTCGCGGTGGCGGGAGTGTGTTGATCGCGGCGGGAACGTCCGCAGCCCACCGTCCGCGCATTCCTGTCTTCGGTGACAGTATCCTGGAAGCGCACGACTATTCGCGAGACGCTGAGCGATTCCTTACCGTTGGTGAAAGCGACTCTTCCCATCCGTCGATGCAGGGCAGCGACGGCTGGGCGGGCGTCAAGTTTTACTACGCGGTCGCGGTCGATCCGTCGGGTTCCCGCGTCATCGTCAGGCTCGCCGACGGGACGCCTCTTCTTCTGGACAAGAAAATTGGAGAGGGACACGCCTTGCTCTTTGCCTCCGGCTTGGACAATCTGACAAACGATTTCCCGGTTCAGCCTGTCTTCGTTCCGTTCGTCAAGCAGACCGCCCGATACCTCTCCGGAACCGAGGACCGCAATGGCTCCCGGCTGGTGGATTCGTTTCTGGAGCTTCGCACGACCAGAGACGAGGCCGTGAGCGTGGAAGTTATTGACCCTGCGGGTCACCGGCCCCTCTCGCTGCAGGAGGCAGCGTCCGCCCAGTCGTTTCAATTGACGAGCGCAGGTTTCTACGAGCTTCGCTTGGCGAACGGCCGCCACGATCTTGTAGGCGTGAACGCGGATCGTCTTGAGTCTGACCTCGAAATCATCCCGGACGATATTCTTGCGCTCTGGCGCGGGAAGAGTGGCTCTGATTCTCAGCAAGAGTCCAGTGCCGCAGAAGGACAGGATCACGCGAAACCGCGGAGCCTTTGGTGGTACGCTATGCTTTTGGTGCTTGCGGCCGCGCTGGCCGAGTCGCTGCTGGCCGTTCGGTACCTTACGACACAGACGGAAAAACCGTGACCGCTCGTGAGCAGCTCGACGCTTACATTGAGAAGTTGAAGCGGCGATTGCGGCTTCGCGCGCTCCTCCTTGGCACTGCTATTTTGGCTTTGTCCGCGCTGTTCACGACCGTCGTCCTCGTCCTGATCACCAATGCGCTGGCATTTTCCGGGGCGAGCGTGACGGGAGCCCGTGCCATCCTCGTCCTTGTCCTAGCGTGCGGTGTCGCGTTCGGTTGCGTCTTTCCCCTGCTGCGCCTGAACCGCCGTCGCGCCGCCTGGCAGACTGAAGCGGCCTTTCCCCGCTTTCAGCAGCGTCTGATTACTTTGGCTGAGCGCGGCTCCGGCGATCATGAGCCATTCGCTGAGCTCCTGGCCGCCGACACGTTGGCAGTGGTTGGCGAAACCCAGCTGGCGCTGGTGGTTCCGAACAAGAAACTGCTCGCTTCGGTTGGCGTCGCTCTCAGTTCGCTCGGAGTTCTGATCTGGATGATCCTGGCCGGGCCCGGATACCTCGGCTATGGCTCTGCGCTTCTATGGACAGGCGACGCCGGCGCCGCTCCTCTCTACGACATTCGCGTCAGCCCTGGTGATGTCACCGTGCGCCGCAATGCCGACCAGCTTGTCATAGTTCAGCCTCGCGGCATCCAGATCAACGGAGTTCGCATCTACGCGCGTTACGAAAGCACTTCCAAGTGGGAACAGCTCTCGATGCAGCCGCAGCCCGGAGCCTCCGGCTTTCAGTTTTTGTTTGCCGGGCTCCCTGAGGGCGTCGAGTACTACGTCGAAGCCGGGCCGCTGCATTCTCGCCATTTCAATATTCGCGTGACGGATATGCCTTCCGTCAAACAGATTCGCGTAACGTACCACTTCCCTTCGTGGACAGGCATGCAGCCGGTTACCGAGGACCACGGCGGGGATCTCCATGCCATCGAAGGCACCGAAGCGAACATCGAGATCACGACCGATCGTGCCTTAAGCAACGGTGTTCTCGTCCTCGACGATGATCGGCAGATTTCGCTCTCCCATGCCGCAGGCAATCTCTACAAGGGTGTGGTGCGCATCGATAAGGACGGCACGTATCACGTTGCCGCACTCGACCGCGATCAGCCTGTCCGCATCTCCGAGGATTTTTTCATTGAGGCGAGCAAGGCGAACCCGCCTGAGGTTGTTATCTCAAGGCCGGGCGGCGACTACCACGCGAGCCCCATCGAAGAGGTCACCGTCTCGGTCAAGGCGGACGATCAATTTGGGCTGAGCGATTTTGACCTCCACTACTCGGTCAATGGCGGCGCTGAACAAACCGTGAGCCTCCTGAAGCAAAAGGGCGATAAGGCGGCCGAAGGATCGACGACGATTTCTCTCGAAAACTTCAAAGTGGTGCCGGGAGACATCGTCAGCGTTTATGCCACAGCCAAGGACGCGCATGCCGAATCCAGAACCGATATGTTCTTCATTCAGGCGGAGCCGTTCGAGCGCGAATACTCTCAATCCCAACAAATGGGTGGCGGTGGAGGAGGCGGCGGCAACGCGCCCGACGAGATTTCGCAGCGCCAAAAGGAAATCATCGGTGCGACCTGGAAACAGCTCGGTGACAAGAACGGCTCCGCGCAAAGCCCCGCTGAGAACGCGAAGTTTTTGTCCGGCGTTCAGTCCAAGCTGCGCGATCAGGCAATCTCGCTCGCCGGGCGTATCCAGATGCGCGGCCTGATTGCACAGAATGACGAGTTCACCGGCTTCCAGAACGACATGAATGCCGCGGCTCAAGCGATGGGTCCCGCGTCTCAAAAACTACAGCAGCAGAAATGGAAAGATGCGATCCCGGAAGAGCAAAAAGCTCTGCAATATCTGCTTCGCGCAGAGGCAACTTTTCGCCAGATTGAGGTCGCTTTCGGAAATGCCGGCAGCGCCAACGGAGGCGGCGCCGGAACCGCCGGGCGTGATCTTGCCAGCCTGTTCGATCTGGAGCTCGATACTCAAAAAAATCAGTACGAGACCGCTCAGACAGCGGAATCGGGAAGCCAGCGCGCCGAACAAATTGATGAAGCGCTCCGCAAGCTCGATGAGTTAGCTCGTCGTCAGGACGAGCTGGCATCGCAGAGCAATAATGGTCAGACGCCCGAACAGCGCTGGCAACAGGAGATGTTGCGCCGCGACGCCGAGCAATTGCAGCGCCAGATCGAGCAGCTCTCGCGAAACAGTCAGGCGGCGAATGCATCGGGCGGACAGTCCTCGGGCCAATCGCAAACCGGCCAAGGCGGCAGTGCATCGGACCCACGCATCCAGCAGGCCCTCAATCAGCTCCGTCAGGCGAATGAAGACATGCGGCGCGCTTCCTCCCAGCCGCAAAACCAGGCCGATGCCCGCCGCGCCGCCCAGCGGCTTCGCGACGCCACAAGTTTGCTTGGAGGCGCGCAACGCCAACAACAGTCTGGACGCCTCGATGCACTTGCTGGCGAGGCCGATCGTCTTGCGAACGAGCAGCGGAATCAAACCGACCGAATACACGCGGTGTCGCGCGGCCAGGGTTCCACGGAGGGCGCGGGAAACGATAGCCCGCAAACCCTGGCCGATGATCGCCAGCGCCTGGCGGACGATCTGTCGAATGTAGAAAAAAAGATGCGAGACGCCGTGCGCGACTTGTCCTCGAACGATCGGGCCGCGGCCTCGAAGCTGCGCGATGCTTTGCGCGAACTGGATCAGTCCGATCTGGATACACGCATGCAAAGAAGTGCGGATTGGCTCCGTCGCGGCGTGAATCCGGACCGCAATGGCAGCGAATCGCAGATTGGCTCCGACCTGCAACAGCTCAGCCGGCAAGTGCGCGAGGCGCAGCAGGCTATCGGTGGCGGCGAGAATCGCGGAAATTCGCAAAGTGCGCTCGATCGAGTGGAGAGCCTTCGCAATCGGCTGGAGGCTCTGGACCGAAGTTTAGGCGGGCGAAATGCTTCTGGCGGTCGGCAATCCGGGACCACTGAGGCGAATGCGAACGGAGCGACAGGGAACTTCGTCAATGGCGGTGGCGCGCAGTACGGCCCCGTTTACGGCGGAGTGAACACGGGCAACAATCTCGGCCAGCTTCCGGAACCCTCCGCGCCCGATACTTCGCCCGTCCCTCCCGAGCGCGCTTATCGAGAAAGCGTGACGGAGCTCGACAACCTTCGCCAAGCGGTGAAGGACGACCCCGAGACCCTTCGCCAGGTTCAGGAACTCATTCGCGAAATGCAGCGCTTGGATCCGAGCCGCTTCCCCGGCAATCCGGCCATCGTCGAGGAACTGCACAGCCAGGTGCTCAGCGACATCGATAAGCTGGAATTGCAGTTGCGGCGCGATCTGGACGGCAAGCAATCCGGACAGGTGCGCAACAGCGAGTCTCTCCCCATGCCTCCTGGCTACGAGGACGCAATTGCCGAGTACTTCCGCCGTCTTAGCAAAGGTCCTTAACGAACTGGCCCCGCCCAACGTTCTGGGCTTCAACTTTTCGGGCTTATCTCCCGGCGGCCTTGGCAAATTTTTAGTGCAGAGACCCTATCTCGAAGTTCAGCCGCGATATCTGTGCCTCGTAGTCATACTTGGCGCTAGCAGACTGAAGCTCGGCCTGCGTTAGATTCAATTGGGCCTGGCTGAGTTCAATGATCGAACTAAGGCCCAATTTGTAGCGCGCCTGCGCTAGATCCAGCGCGTCTGTTGCCTGCTTCAGAAGCTGATCGGTGAGCGCGATGCGCTGAAAAGCAGAATTTGCGTCGAGCCAGGCCCTGCGAACGTCCCGGGCAACCTGGTCCTGCAGATCGCGGAGATAGTCGTCCTCGGCTCGAGCGCGCGAATTCGCCTCACTTCGCAGTGCGCCAAACAGATGCCCATTGAAGATAGGGATATTCACGTTGAACCCGGCCGCGGCATAGCGCGGACTAAGTTGGTCCGCACCGTAGGGTGTTAGTCCGGCTGCCCCGGCAGCCGAAACCGTCGGGAACCAAAGATCGCGCTCAGCCGTGGCATAGCTATGAGCCGAATCCGCGTCGAGATGCAGGCTGATCAGCTCCGGCCGGTCCTTCAGGGCTTGTTGCAGGAGATCGGGAAAACTTACGGGCGGGGCGGGCGGTATCGGCTCGTCCGCCAACTGGAATGTCCTTGTGTCGGCGTAACCCAGTGCGGCGGATAGCTCCGCGTACGATGCTTCAAGATCGTTCTGGGTCTGCACCAGCAGCAGTTGCGCCTGAGCGAGATCGACATTCGCAAAGCTGACATCGAGTCCCGATTTAATTTTGTTCTTAGCAAGCTCTCCGACTTGGTCGGCCACGAGTTGACGATCTTTGACTGTCTCCTGGGCAACCGTCAATACGGCCTGCGATTTCAGCACGGAAAAATAGGCATCGTCCACGCGCAGGAGGACGTCGGCCCGTGTCGTGACCACGTTCTCCTGCGTGGCTTGGGCATGCAGGCTCGAACTTTTCACGAGCTCGTGGGTCCGGCCGAAATCAGTAACGAGCTGGGACACGGTGACGCCGTTCGCGTAACGCTCGTAGATGATCGGGTTGTTCAAGGCGCCGGCGGTGATGCGACTGTTGTTCTCCGCGTCGGCGCCCGTTACGCTGCCGTACGCCGTCGGGTAATAGGCGGAACGCTCTTGCGTAACCTGCGCCTTGGCCGCCGACGCCAGATCGGTCGCTGCCTGGATCTGGGGATGATTCTGGATCGCAAGCCTTTCCGCTTCCTGAAGAGTGAGCGTTTGCGGCTGGGCGGACTGCGCCCACGCCGCTGTGGCGATCGAACAGAGGGAAAGGCAGAACGCAATCACGGAATGGCACTTTTTCATCACGCCTCCTCCACGGCCGCCGATGCTTGCGACCGCGAGCGACGCTCGTAGACCAAGAGGTACGCGGCGGGAACCACGAAAATCGTCAAGATCACTGAAACAATAAGGCCCCCGATAATCACGCGCGCAAGCGGGGCGTACGCCTCGCTTCCAGTTTCCAGTTTCAACGCCATAGGGAGAAGCCCCACGACGGTGGCGAGTGATGTCATGAGAATCGGCCGGAGGCGGATGCGGCAGGAATGGGCGACCGCTTCGCGAATGCCGTATCCTTCCTGGCGGAGCCGGTTGGCGAAGTCCACGATCAGGATGCTGTTCGATACGACCATGCCGGTGAGCATGATGATGCCCATGAGAGACTGAATATTCAGGGTGGTGTCTGTAAACGCCAGTGTCAGCATCACTCCCACGAGGCCGGTCGGAATCGCGAGTACGATGAGGAACGGATCCACGAAGGACGAAAACTGCGCGACGAGGACAAGATAAACCAACAGGATCGCGAGGATCAGCCCAAACCCAAAGCTGCGGAACGACGAGTTCATCGTGTTTACGAGCCCACGAATGTTGATGCGAAGGTTGGGAGGAAGCTGCGTCTCACCAACGATCTTCGAAATCTCCTTGTACGGCTTTCCAAGATCTTCTCCGGATGGCGCGATGTACACATCGATCGTGCGCTGAAGTTGGTAGTGATCGACTTCGGTAGGAGTGAGGATTGGAGTAATGTCCGCGACCTGATTCAAATAGGTGGGCAATTTTAAGCTCGGCGCGCGCAGAGGCATCGTTTTCAAGTCCTCAAGCGACTTCACTTGATCCTCCGGGTACTGCACGGTCACAAAATAGTTGTTGCCACTCTCCGGATCCACCCAATAGCTCGGCGCGATCATGGCATCTGAAGTGAGGGACGTAATCAGGTTGTCGACCACCTCCTTCGGATTCAGGCCGAGTTCGCCCGCGCGCGCGCGATTGACGTTCACCTGCAACGCCGGATAGTCCATGTCCTGCGGGATGTATACGTCCGATACGCCCGGAAGCGCTTGAAACTTCCTTGCCAGGTCCAAAGCGATGTCATCGGCGGCTTGCAAATCCATCCCACTGACCTGGACGTCGATGGGAGCGGGCATACCTTGGTTCAAAACTGAGTCCACCAATCCTCCCGACTGAAAGTAGGTGCGGAGCTCGGGGATCTCCGCTTCAACCCGATCTCGAACCTGATTCATGTACGTGAAGCTGCCGATTTTATGGTCTTCCTGTAGGCCGACTTCGACGAAACCCGTGTGCATCGCCGAGTTCGGTGTCGACAGCGCCGAAAGGTCCGGCGTCACTCCGATATTCGATACGATGGCGCCCAAATCTCCGGGGCGAACGACCTGGCGTACGATGTTCTCTACCTTTTTGAGGTAGTTCTCGGTCAGCTCCAGCCGCGTTCCCGTCGGCGCCTTTACGTTGATCACGAACTGCCCGGCATCCGTGCGCGGAAAGAACGAAACGCCGACCAGCGGGTACAACGCGAGGCTTAAGCCGAACACTCCCAAGAAGCCCCAAACGACTTCCCGCGGGCGTGCGAGCGTCTTCTGTACCCACCGGTCGTAGACGCCGAGCATTTGTTCAAAGCGGTGGTTGAACGCGGCATGGAATTTTGGACCCCATCCCTTTGGGGACGTACTTTCGCTCTTCTCGCTGTGCTCGTCACCCCGCAGAGCGTAGGCGCAATAGAGCGGCACAACGGAAACCGCGACGAAATAAGACGCACACAGTGAAATCACCACCGCGAGCGCAAGGGCCGTAAACAGAAATTTGCTCACGCCAAAAAGCAGCGTCACGGGGAAAAACACGACGACTGTGACGATCGTAATCGCCAACACCGCGAGGCCCACTTCGTTCGCTCCCTTTTCGGAAGCCACGGCAGGACGCTCCCCGAGCTCAACATGGCGAAAGATGTTTTCCAAAACGATCACGGAGTTGTCGATTAGACGTGAAAACGCCAGGGCCAATCCGCTAAGCACCATACTGTTGATCGTCGCGTTTCCGATGTGGAGGACGAATAAGGTAGCCATGACGGAGAGGGGGATCGAAAGAAAGACGGCAGCCGTCGCGCGCAGGCTGCCCAAAAACACCAATATCATCACCGCCGTGAGCAGTAAGCCGATTCCGCCCTCGCGCAATACCGTGGAAATCGCCTGCTTGACGAACAACGACTGATCGAAAACGACATGCGTCTTCATCTCCGCGGGAATATCGCGGAGGGTCTGAATCGCCTTTCGGATTCCGGCCACCACCGCGATCGTGTTGGTATCGCCTCCCTGCTTCAGGATGGGCACGTACACCGATCGCTGGCCATTCACCAGAACGACGTTGTACTGCAAGGCCGAGCCGTCCACCGCCTTGCCAACATCCGAAATGAAAACCGATTTTGTTCCTTCCGTCTTCAAGGGAATGTCGTTGAGGGCCTTCGCGCTCGGCACCTGCGCGTTCGTGTACAGGTTGTAGTCCGTGGGACCGATCCGCACGTCTCCCGCGGGAAGGATCAGATTCCCGAGGTCCGTCGCCCGCGCCACATCCATCGGGCTCATCTGGTTCGCTTGTAGTTTCAGCGGGTCCACGTAGACCATGATTTGGCGAGTTCGGCCTCCGTAAGGCGGGGGCACGGTCGCTCCGGGAACGCCGGCAATCTGATTCCGTATCTGGAATTGAAGGTAGTCATGAAGCTGGGTCTCGCTAAGGCCTTTGCCGTCCACCGTCAGCAGACAAACGGGAAGGCTTGACGCATCCATGCTCATGACGACCGGCGGAAGCGTGCCTTCGGGAAGACGCCGCAGGTCAGCCATGGCGAGATTTGAAATCTGAGTCACGTCCGCATTGGCGTCCGTCCCTGGCTGGAAATACACCTTGATCAGGCTGACGCCCGACATCGAGCGCGATTCCATGTGGTCAATGCCGCTGCCGAGCGTGAAGAAGCGTTCAAACGTATCGGTGATGTCCGCTTCGATTTGCTGCGGCGGCATGCCGCTGTAAAAAGTGGCCACTTCCACCACCGGAATGTTGATCGGCGGAAACATGTCGACGGGCATCTGCACGCCGCTCGTCACGCCCAGCACGCAGACAAAAAGACAAATCACGATGATGAAGTACGGGTGCCGCAAGGAGAAAGATGACATGGGCCTCTACTCCACTTCCGCCGGCGTAATGAGCGTGGGCATCACTCGTTCATCGGGCTTGTACTGGGATTGCTCGCCGAACACTACCTGCTCGTTTTCCTTGACGCCGGAAAGGATCTCCACTTCCGTTGCGCTTTCGAGGCCCAGGGTCACGTCGCGCTTCTCAATCTTGTTGTCGCTGTTCACCACGAGCACGGAGCCGTGGCCTTCCCCGGAAGTTTGCACGGCCTGAGTTGGCACTGCGAGGACGTTGTGAGCTGTGTGCAGCGGAATCTCCACCGTGGCATACATTCCCGGGACGAGTACATACTGGGCGTTCGGCACGTCCACTTCCGTATACATCGTGCGCGTATCCATGTCGATCTGTTCGGAAACACGGGCGATTTTTCCGTCGAACGTCTGGTTGATAGTACTCACGCGCACGGCGATCGTCTCTCCAAGATGTACGTCGGCCACCGCTCTCTCCGGCACGGGGATGACGAGCCGTAGCAGATTGTTTTGCGAGAGATGGCACAGAGCCGAGTTCCCGATGTTCGACGACGTTCCGGCCGGAAGCAAAGCTCCAGTGTACGCATACATTTTGGTCACGACGCCATCGAAGGGGGCATTCATGCGTGCGTACCCGTAGAGTGTCTGGTCCTTCTCCAAGGCGGCCTTCGCTCCGAGCAATGCTTGCCGCGCGGCGGACACCCCCGCATTTGCTTCAAGATCCTTACCCTGCGCGACGTCGATATCTTCCTGAGAGATGAGCTCCGGGCGGCTCTTCTGCACACCGGCGAGGCGCTGGTATGTAATATGCGCGACCGCATATGCGGACTGCGTGCGATTCAACTCCTCTTGCGCTTGGTCCAGAGTGGCTTGGTCGTGGTGAATTTGCTGTTCGAGCTCAGGTATTTCGAGGACCGCCATGACTTGACCCTCGCGGACATGCGTCCCCCAGTCCACGTGGAGTTTCTTGACGTATCCGGAGACCTTCGCGTAGACGTCGATCTCCTGAAAAGGCTGAAACTCCGAAGCGATTTCGAGAGTGCTCGAGAGATCTCGCCGCGTCACTTTGACCACCGCCACGCGCGGTGTGGCGGCGTTGCCAGCGTCGGCCTTTCCACCCGAACCGCAACCTGCGAGAAGTCCGGCCGTGATGAGTATTGCGGGTAGCGCCTGCCTCGCTCGCACGAGTCGTCTCCACTTCGATTCCTGTCGGATTATCATCGATCTACTCGACTTGCTCGGGAACCTTGAGCGTTTATGGTTGCGAATTCTCATGGCTTGATTACCGTCTCCTGAATTACCTGGCGAAGTTTCTCGAGAGAGAAGTCGGCGGACCGGCGCAATCCGATCAGGTATTGCCGGCGCTCTCTGATCCGGCGCGCCATGGCAGGAACCTGGCTCGCGATTTCCAACGGAACTGTTTGAACACCGTGGCAATCGCCGTGGATCAGATCGCCGGGCCGTACCTTGAGGCCGCCGACTTCGACCGGGCAGCCGAAATCGAATACGTGCGAATACGCGTGGGAGACCGAAACATTCCCTGCGAACATCTGGAACTCGGTCGGTTGGATGTCGGGAATGTCCCGCACCGCTCCGTTCGTGACAACCCCAACGCACCCGAGAGCCAACAGAAGATTCGCATGCACCTCGCCGACAAACGCCCCCAAACCCGGAGGATCATCCACGTCTTCAATCACCACCACGCGTGGAGCCGGCGCCGTGAGGATGTTGTTCCACCAATCCGTCCGTTCGTAATAGTCGTAGGACTTGCCCGCTTCCATCCGAGGATTGGAGCTGCGGATCCGGGCCGTCGCGGCGTACCCGATCATCGGTGGCTGGTCCTTGAAAATGCACTGGATGCTCGAATGCGCGAAGCCCGTGTTGGGCAGCCGCACGTGAAACGTTTCAATAGCGCTGGCAACAATGCAGGTGCTCAGCCGGCGATACTGCTCCAGCTGGGCCGTCGGCAATCGATCGGGTGTCATGGCCACTCCCGTCCCTAAATGAGTAGGGATCACACATCAAAGGGCTGATTAGATAAAGCTGGTCCGGTCTATTGAGTTGCTAAACGGCGAGGGACTGCTAGGCGATGGGGATTGGCGGAGCGCGATGCCGTGTCGACGCTGTGACAGTAACTCGCGGTACCGGCGAAATCACGGCCTCCTCGAGGCGACTGGCCTGAATCGGAGGCTGCAAATGAACAATTCGAGCGACCGGTTGTACTGGCTCTCCGGTAAAAACGACCGGAGTGCGGGTCACATTCATCTTTGTTGAGATGGAGATACTTCGAATCGGACTCTTTGGGGAGAAGTACTGACCGTTCTTCGCGGCCGTCGAGAGGCCAGCCACCGCGATGACCAGCATGACGACGGCTATGCTCAGCCCCATTTTCAGCTGCCAGTGTCGTCTCAGCGGATCGCTGCTCATTTGCATTTCATTGCTCGCCTGACCATGCGAACACATGGATCGGCGGCGAGCCGAAAAACCTACTGATGACTCGCCCTCAAACTGATCTTACGGTCAGTGAGATTCCAAAAGCAAGAATTCAGATGCCTGGACAGGGTTACTGCCTGGCACAGATGGTCATTCTGAGCGGAGCGTCCCGACGCTTCATTCTGTCATTCTTACCTAGCCTCGCTAGATACTTTCTCAATTCCTGTGATACATTCGCGGCCTTTGATGCTTGCAGAAGTGATCGACGTTTGTATGCCGATAGCCTTACTTCTCGATGCCCGAATCTCCTTGTGAACGCGAGAAAGCTGCCGATGGCTACTGATCCTGCGGTCACCAACAAATTAGACAATCGCGGTCGCCGAAAGCCCTGGTACAGGCATCTCTGGGTTCAAGTTCTCGTCGCCATGGTCTTGGGGATCATTCTGGGTCAATTTTATCCCCGTCTAGGCGTGCGCATGCAGCCGCTCGGGGATGCCTTCATCAAGGCGATCCGCATGCTGATCGCGCCGATCATCTTTTGCACTGTCGTTCACGGAATCGCGCGTATGGTCGATGTGGCGCGAGTCGGGCGCGTCGCTCTGAAAGCGATCGTCTACTTCGAGGTGCTGACCACGATCGCCCTGGTTATCGGACTCGTTGCCGTCAATCTCTGGAAGCCCGGGCGCGGGATGAACGTCGATCTCACGCACGTGGACACGTCCGCCGTGCAGACCTATGTTGCGCACCCGGAGAACGTGGGAGTGACGCAGTTTCTCATGAACATCATTCCCACGACGTTCGTCGGGGCCTTCACCGAGGGCAATGTCCTTCAGGTTCTTCTCGTTTCCGTGCTTTGCGCATTCGCGCTCACGCAGGTGGGAGACCGAGGCAAGCCGGTTATCGATTTCATCGAGGCAGCATCGCGAATGCTGTTTTCAGTAGTCGGAATCGTCATGTGGGCAGCGCCTCTCGGCGCCTTCGGCGCGATCGCGTTCACCGTCGGGAAGTTCGGCGCGGGTTCCCTGGTCTCGCTGGGCAAGCTGCTCGGAGGCTTCTATGTGACCTGCCTCATCTTCGTATTTGGTGTTCTATGGCCGGTCGCGCACTGGTGCGGCTTCAGCCTGTTCAAGCTGATCCGCTACATCCGTGAGGAGATCTTGATCGTCTTTGCAACGACCTCCTCCGAAACCGTTTTGCCTCAGTTGATCCGCAAGCTTGAGAATTTGGGATGCGAGGAGAGCATCGTCGGCTTGGTGATCCCAACAGGCTATTCCTTCAACCTCGACGGGACCTGCCTCTACCTTGCCACTACAGCAGTGTTCTTGGCCCAAGCCACGAACACAAAGTTAGGTCTCTGGCAGCAGCTTGGGCTTCTCGCGGTCTTGCTATTGTCGTCGAAGGGAGCGGCCGGCGTCGCCGGTGCCGCTTTCGTTGTGCTGGCTGCGACGATCGCTTCAACGGGAACGATACCCGTGGCGAGCGTGGCTCTCGTGCTCGGGATTCACCGGCTCATGTCGGAAGGTTTGACGCCGACGAATGTAGTCGGCAACGCGGTCGCCACGATCGTGGTTGCAAAATGGGAGCGCGCACTGGATGAGGAGCGGCTCCATTCCGCTCTCGATGGGAAGTTGAAGGCCGCGCCCCAGGGCTAGGCCTTTGAACTGGCTTTCGCCGCTGAGTTGAGGATTTTCTCCAACCGATCGAGAACCTGCATGGCGGTAAAGCACTGCGCGACGCTGGCGTTCGGCTCGCGCTTTTCCTTGATCGCGGCGAAGAACTCGCGGTCCTGAAGCTCGATGCCGTTCATCGACACAGCCACGTTGGACAGGTCGATCTTCTTGTCTTCTCCGTCCACCAGATCGTCGTAGTAGGCCTGGAACGTGCCGTTGTCGCAGATGTAGCGGAAGCGCGTGCCCAGCGGTCCCTTGTTGTTGAACGACAGCGACAGCGTGCAGATCGCTCCCGACGGCACCTTCATCACGATCCCCATGTCCATGGCGATCTTCAGCTCCGGGTGCATCGGGCCCTGCACGGCGTAACAGTCGGAAACGAGTTCGCCGGTCTGATACTGGAACAGGTCTACCGTGTGGCATGCGTGGTGCCACAGCAGATGATCGGTCCAGCTTCTGGGCTGCCCGGCCGCGTTCATGTTCGTGCGCCGGAAGAAGTAGGTCTGCACGTTCATCTGCTGGACCTTCAGCTCCCCGGCCTTGATCTTCTTGTGGACGTACTGGTGGCTGGGGTTGAAGCGGCGCGTGTGGCCGCCCATGCAGACGACGCCGGTTTCCTTCTGAGCCTTCACCAGACGTTCGGAATCCGCCAGCGAGTCCGCGATGGGAATCTCGATGTGCACGTGCTTGCCGGCCCGCATGCACTGCTCGCCCTGCTTCGCGTGCATCCCCGTGGGCGTCGCGAGGATCATCGCTTCCAGGCCCGGCTGCTTCAGGCTCTCGGCTAGATCGCCCGTCCAATGAGGAATCTTGAATCGCTTCGCCACTTCTTCCGTGGCGGCCGGGTTTCCGCCTGCCAGCGTGATGACTTCAGTGCCCGGAATGTTGGCCAGGGCCTCCAAATGCTTCACGCCAAAAGCGCCTTGTCCAGCAACGCCAACCTTCATGTGTTCTCCCTCACTTCGAATTTTCGGCGATCCCCAACGCTCATCGCGACGGCACACTCCTCGCCCACGGAGGCCCAAAACTGCCCTCCGGGGAACGAGAACGTCATGGGTCTTGGTGCGTAGCGCGACTTACTGGGTCGCGCCCGCCTTCTCGCCTTCAGGTTTGACACCAGCGGCACGAAGCTTGCGCAATTCCGCGTGCATCCGGATAACAGCCATCCACATTCCAAGCGGATGCGCGCCCGCCGTCACGAGTGGATGGACCTGCCCGTCTCTGAACTTCTCGATATCGTCGTCCTGGAGAGTCTCCAGCACCTTCGCTTCCTCGGGCGTCATGCCGTACTCCTTCGCCACGGACGGAAGATCGTGTACAAGCCGGAGCCTCAATTCGCGCTTGAACCGGCTGTCGTAGAGAACCTTGTTCAGCTTGTATGCCGCCGGAGACGGGTGCTTGTAGAATTCGTAGCCACCCTTGAATTCGTACTTGGCGGCCGCCTCGGCGCCTTCCTTGGACGGACCCGTTCCCTTGTGGGGGAGGAAGCGCATCACCGCATGGCCGTGATGCCACGTCGGCTGATAGGTGACCAGCTCGCCCGGCTGATTTCCGATCGCGCCGAACATGATCATCCACGAAAGCATCTCCGTGTTGCCGACCTCATCCAGTTGCTCGTTGGTCAGGTTGATGAGCGCCTGGTGATTTCCCTTCTCCATTTGAGCGATGGCCCAGTGGTCGAACTCGAAGTCCGGTTTCGGGTATTTCCACGTGCCAGGAAAATGCGACATCCCTCCGCTGGCAACGATTGCGACTCGCTCGGGACGGTCCGCGATAACCTTCGCGATCGCCTTCCCCAGCTCCGCGCAGCGCCGCGCCGTCGGCAAGGGTGGGAGATACGCATTCACGAAAATTGGGACGACGGGAATGGGACGCTTCTCGATCACCCATTCGTATACAGCCGCGAACGCATGTCCGAGGACGGCGTCCTGCGAGTAGCCCAGGTCGAAGCCGGCCTTCATGAGCTTGTCCAACAAGTCTTCGGCCAAGCCCTGGTGGATTGGCAGTTCGTACTTCCGGCCGGCAAACTCAGCGTGGGAGTACTCACCCGACAGGATGGCGAACGTAGGAACGGAACTGAGGAAGAATGTCTCGAGATGGTCGCTGCCGATCACGATCACGGCATCTGGCTTGCTTTCCTCGAGATCCTTGCCGATCTGACGCATCGCGGCAATGTCGGCATCGAGTTGCGCGGGGTCCTCGCTCGGTGGCCGGTCGAAGAGCTGCGGGGCATGGACAGTCCCCATTGCTGCCACAATCTTACCCATGTCAATTACCTCGTTTCTGGTCTATTGGAACGCGCCTCAGTCGTTCTTAATCAGCCAAACCTTGAGCCCAGACTGCGTTGCTTGAACGCAGCCCCGCTGACCTGCTGTCACGATTGTTGCGGAAATCGCTCGACTTCGTCAAGAGAGAAGGCCTAAAGCCCGCGCGACGCGGACCCGGGTTCACGTGGTGAGCGGGTTGGCCTTTTCGGGATCGATTTCAAGGTCCTTGATCGCCTGCTGAACCACGGAAGCCTGGATCTTCCCTTCACGCTGCAACTCATGGAGAGTCGCCAATGTGATAAAGCGAGCGTCCACTTCGAAAAAGTTACGAAGCGACTCCCGGCTTTCGCTTCGGCCGAATCCGTCGGTCCCGAGCGACGCCACGCGCCTTGGCATCCACTGGCTTACGAGATTCGGCAGCGCTTTCAAATAGTCCGTTGCGGCCACAAGAACGCCGGGAGCGTCGGCAAGGCACTCGGAAATATAAGGCACGCGCGGTTTTTCCGTTGGGTGCAGAAGATTCCATCGCTCCGCGTCGATTCCGTCGCTGTAAAGCGCCTTGTAGCTCGTGACGCTCCAGACATCCGCCGCCACTTTGTATTTCTCTTCCAGGATTTCCTGGGCGCGCAGCACCTCGCGAAGAATCGCCCCGCTCCCGAAAAGCTGAGCCCGCAGCTTCGACTTGCCGTTATTGGCGGCCTTGTAGCGGTACATCCCCTTCAGAATGCCTTCGCGCGATCCGGGCGGCATGGAAGGCATGGCGTAGGGCTCGTTCATCACGGTGATGTAATAGAAGATGCTCTCGCCCTGCCTGTACATCCGGTCGATGCCGTCCTCGATGATCGTGGCGACTTCGTAAGCAAACGCGGGATCGTACGCCTGAAGCGTAGGTATCGGGAGCGCGAGCACGTGGCTGTTGCCGTCCTGGTGTTGCAGACCTTCCCCGGCCAGCGTGGTGCGCCCGGCCGTGCCTCCCAAAAGGAATCCGCGGCATCGTGTGTCCGCGGCGGCCCAGATCAAATCGCAGACGCGCTGTAGCCCGAACATCGAGTAAAAGATGAAAAAAGGAATCGTGTTGATCCCGTGAGTGGCATACGCGGACCCCGCAGCTATAAATGAAGACATCGATCCGGCTTCCGTGATGCCCTCTTCCAGTATCTGGCCGTCCTTGGCCTCTTTGTAATAGAGCAGCGTATTGATATCCACCGGTTCGTAGAGCTGCCCTCGGCTGCTGTAGATTCCAACCAGTCGAAACAGGGATTCCATGCCAAAAGTGCGCGCTTCATCCGGAACGATGGGGACAATCAATTTGCCGATTTCCGGATCGCGCAGCATCTTTCGCAGCATCGCGACGAACGCCATGGTCGTCGAAACTTCCCGGCCTTCGCTTCCGGTCAGGAATTCTTCGAACAGCTCGCCGTGATTCGCCAGCAACGGCTTCGAGCGCACCTTGCGTCGCGGCACGTACCCGCCCAGCCTTTCACGACAGGAGCGCAGGTATTGAATTTCAGGGCTGGCTTCAGGCGGACGGTAAAACGGTACTTCGGCAATTTGATCCTCTCGGATTGACAGACCAAAGCGTTCCAGGAACTCCCGGAGGGTCGCTTCATCGACCTTCTTCTGCTGGTGAGTGACGTTGCGTCCCTCCCCGGCTTCGCCGAGACCATAACCCTTGATAGTGCGGGCGAGAATAACCGTCGGTGACCCCTTGTGTCCGACCGCAGCCTTGTAAGCCGTGTAGACCTTCTTTGGATCGTGTCCACCCTGACGCAATGTGCGAAGCTTTTCGTCCGGAATGTTCTCGACCATTTTCAGCAGCCGCGGGTCGGACCCGAAAACATGCTGCCGGATATAGGCGCCCGATTCGACGACGAGTTTCTGATATTCGCCGTCGACCATCTCCCCCAGGCGCTTGGCGAGCAACCCATCCACATCCTGGGCGAACAGCGGATCCCAGTCGGAACCCCAAATGACCTTTATGACATTCCAGCCAGCACCGCGGAATGCGGCCTCCAATTCCTGAACGATACTGCCATTGCCGCGCACCGGCCCGTCGAGCCGCTGAAGATTGCAGTTAACCACAAAGATGAGGTTGTCGAGGTTTTCGCGGGACGCGAGAGTGATTGCGCCAAGGGCCTCTGGCTCATCCGTTTCGCCGTCTCCCAGGAATGCCCAAACCTTGGCATCCGTAACCGGTTTCAGCCCTCGATCTTCTAGATAGCGGTTAAAGCGAGCCTGGTAAATCGCCATGATCGGGCTCAGGCCCATCGAGACCGTGGGGAATTCCCAGAAGTCAGGCATCAGCCACGGATGCGGATACGACGATAGTCCGCCCCCTGGCTTGAGCTCCCGGCGGAAATTCTCGAGATTCTCTTTCGAGAGGCGCCCCTCGAGGAACGCGCGGGCATATACGCCTGGCGCAGCGTGGCCCTGGAAATAGATCGTATCGCCCTCAAAATCTTCGGTGCGTGCCCGGAAGAAATGATCGAATCCCACTTCGAACAGAGTCGCGACCGACCCGTAAGTGGAGATATGCCCCCCGATATTGTGCTCCACGCGGTTGGCCCGAACGACCATGGCAAGAGCGTTCCAGCGCACCAGGCTTTTGATTTTTCGTTCGATTTCCTGGTCGCCGGGGAAGGCGGCCTGCTGGCTCAAGTGAATCGTGTTCACGTACGGCGTGTTCGCCGTAAACGGCACCAACACGCCGGAAGACAGCGCTCTGCTTCGGATTTCTTGCAGAATCCTCGACGCCAGACCTGGCTTGCCTTCTTCTACGACGGCATCGAATGACTCAATCCACTCCCAGATTTCCTCGAGTTCATCCACTTCTACCGGATGCGTGGCAGGGCCCGTGACCATATTTCTAGCCTTCTCCGATTGGATCCCGACGATCCATTCGCAACCAATCTTGATTACATCTACAAATATACCTTATTTCTCGCGGAGTGGCCCCCGAATGCGCACCGCGTTCTATCATCATTTCCTTGTCACCTCATTTCTTTTTCTTTGGAATGGAGAGGGCTTGGCGCCGTGTGCCTCGTCGGCCCTCGTCGACCTAAACCGAAGGCGCCTGCCTCAATCCTCAGGAAGCCGGCCGCTCGAATCAGTGAGGCTGTGTTCGGCTTTCTTCTTTCGGGCGTCCGACCTGATAGCCTACCCCTCGAATCGTGCGAATCAATTTCCGTTCGTGGCCTGCATCGATCTTTTTCCGGAGATAGCTGATGTAAACATCCACGACGTTTGTATGCGTGTCGAACCCCAGTTTCCAGACGTTTTCGACGATCATGTCGCGCGTCACTCGATGTCCGGCGTTCCGCATCAGGAATTCCAGCAAGCCGAACTCCTTCGGGGTCAGGTCGATGCCCTGCCCATTGCGCCGAACTACGTGGCGCACTCGATCGAGCACAACGTCTTCGACTTTCAGCACCGCCTCGAATGGCTGGCCGCTCCGCCGCATCAGCGCTCGGATGCGGGCGGATAGCTCCGTAAGCGAAAGCGGCTTGGTCAGGTAGTCGTCCGCGCCCATATCGAGCACTTTTGCCCGATCCAGAGCCTGGTTGCTGTCTGTGAGGAGCAAAATTGTGATATTGGGATTCTTTTGCCTGACCTCTTTCAGGACCTCGAAACCCGTCAATTTCGGGAGGTTGATATCAAGAATCACTAGGTCATAGTCGCCGATCTCCGCCATATGTCTGGCTTCTGCGCCGTCGGCGGCGACATCGACCGCGTACTGCTCCGCCTGCAGGCCCTCGCTCAAGAAACTGGCCATGGGACGATCGTCTTCAACGACAAGGATGCGCATAATTGGACTCGTGCGAATGGAACAAGCGCCACACCTGGCAAACTTGCAAACTCAAGCTTCCAACCCTCCCCTACGCCGCCATCGAGCACCCGCACTGCTGGCCCGGAACAGACCAGAACTGAACTGATCGGCCTTGCGCGGAATACCTTTAGGTCTGGTCGCCCTTGTCCGGGGGGCCCAAAAAGAGCCGTATCTTGCGTGAACTCAGGACCTCGAACGCAGAAACACCGTCGATGCCAGTGAGAAGATTTTTTCCGCTGATCGCGAGACTCCTCGAGACCACGTCAGTCCCAGGCCTTCAGCCGGCGTGGAACGGAAAGCAGGGAGCGGCAGCATCTCGCTTTGTGTCATCGCGGCGCCATGCAATTCGCCGTAAAGATCGAGAAATAAAGCAGCCACCGTCTCCCAGCGATACTGCTCGGCCGTTTGCAACGCGTTGTGTACGCGGCGATTTCTCTCCGCCTCGTTTTCGAGCACCGCCTCGACGGCCGACGCGAAACTCCTTTCGTCCGGCCGTGCAAGCCAGGAGTTCTCCGGGGTCGCGTACGACGTGACGCCTCCACTGTCCGGCGCAACCAAAGGCAGACCAGATGCCATGGCCTCCAGCGGGGCGATCCCGAACGGCTCGTGTGGGTTCGGGTGAACGAACACGTCGGCATTGGCCGTCAAATCGGCCAATTCATCCGACTTCTTGATGTGTCCCAGGAACGACGCTCGCCCGGGAACGTGCTTCTGGCAGAACTCCTCCCAGCGCCGCCGCTCCATTCCGTCTCCGGCCACCACAAGCCGGTAGTCCCGCCCCGCATGTTTCGCGAGCCGCATGACTAGATCGAAGAGCAACGGCAGATTTTTCTCCGGCGCCAGGCGGCCTGCATAGAGCAGAAAGACGCTCTCGTCGCTGCCTCCGCACTTCTGCTGGAGTTGCCGTCGCGCCTCGCGTGATCTTCGCGCCGGGGACAGATGCCGCAGGTCGATGCCCATCGGCCGAATCCAGATGTTGCGCGGAACCATCTGGCCTTGCGATGCCGCTCGCAATTCTTCTGCGGTATACGCGGAGTTTGCGATGTGATGATCGAAGAACGGAAAGTAGATCCACCTCATGTAGGCCGCGCAAAACCTCCGCGCAAAAGGTATGCGCCCGACGTAGGTCCGGAAATTGTCGTCCATGCGCTCGCAGCTAAGACCCACGACGATGGGCCGGAAGTCCAGCGTCCGCAAAAGGCCCCGCCGGAGCAAGGCACCCAGATAGTTGAGCGTGTACTTGTCGCAGATTTCGACAAGATCGGGGCGCTCCGCAGCGAGGATTCTCTGGAGCGAACTCCCGGCCGGAAGAAACTGCCTCGGGTAGATCATTCGGTACTGGGAGTTGAACCGCGCCCGCGGTGCCTTCACGTGGTAGATTCTGCCGAACTCACCGGTCTCTTCCACCCGATCGTCTTCTCCGGGGACGACGAGCCGGATGCTGTGACCCCTCCGGTTTGCTGCATCCATCAACGCGCGGTAGAACGTGGCGATTCCCCCGGAGGTTTCATGCCACGAGTTCGTCAGATGCAAAGTTTTGAGCCGCACAGCACACTCCTTCTTCAACAATCAGCAGACCGAGTCCGCGACACGCCATTTTCTGAACTCCCCGCGCTCTTTTTTCGCCGTCCCGCCCAGCGCGGCAGCGCGGCCGTGAAAGCGAGCAGGAGCCCGGGCAGCCGGCGCAAGTCGGATCCAAAACTGCGGCCTTCTCCGCCCACCAGCAGCGCGCCCCGCCTCATCGCATACCAATTGAAAAGCGACGAAACAGCACTGACCGCAACCGACGCGATCTCCGCCAGCCGCAAATGCGGCGTCCCGTGAAGCCGGTGAAGAACAAACTCCAGTCCCTGGAAAATCGCCGGAACGACCACGATCAGAAACAGGCCGGTCAGCCATTGCGGTTCGGCGTCGCGCAAGTTTTGAACCACCGCGCCATAAAATCCCGCCGTCACCGCGCAAAACAAACACTCGGTCAGAAGCGCGGAAACGGTTGCGGCGAGCCCGCCGCGAATTGTGGCGGCGAGAAAGATCGGAGCGCGCAGGAGAATGCTCAGCCCTGCCGATTTCCAGTTCCACAGGAAGAGCACGCGCTGGGGTCGGCGCAGAAGGCCTGACAGTACGTGGAAGAAGGAACGGCCCGGCGAGTTCTTGGCGAGGTCGTGCGAGTTACCGTGGCTTTGCTGGAGTTGATGTTCCAAAGCCCGAAGTATAGGGCACCGGCATTTGTTCCTGAGGTTAAAGGGCGATGAAAACCTGCTTAAAGCCCACGATCTCGTAACTCGTGACTCATAAGATCTTAAAACGAAAAATATCCGCCGCGTAACCTGGCGTTCAGTATGCGCTGGCAGTCTGTGCCCGCAAGCAGGCAATCCAACAGGAGGGAAATTTGCGGAGCACACTGACCTGCCTCTGGAAGGAACCCAACGCGGCGAGGGAGCATCGCGCGGCGGTTTCGTTGCATGGCCATACCAACCACTCAAGAGAGGGGCTCTACTTCATTGGCGACTACGCCGCTCGGAACCCTATCCTCCGGCTCGCGCTGGCTACGCAGGAGAGGCGGGCCCAGACCGAGGCCGCGATTACAGTCGATTTCGGCAGGGCGCACTGGACGCCCCCTCTTCCGCCTCTCGCGGCCTTTCAGCTCGAGCGTGACCAGATCGAGCGTGGGCTCGGCCTCGCTAGCATGGTTTCTCTCACGGATCACGACAGCATCGAAGCGCCGATGCTGTTGCGCATCCTTCCGGAGACGCGCTGTATTCCCGTCTCGGTCGAATGGAGCGTCCCCTATCAGGACACGACGCTGCATGTAGGGATTCACAACCTTCCCGGCGACCGCGCGGAAGCCATCATGGGGCAGTTGGCGGACTATACGAAGAATCCCGTGGAGCAGCATCTTCCCGATCTATTCAAGATGCTGCACGACGATCCTGATGTGCTGGTTGTCCTGAATCATCCCATGTGGGATCTCGCGGGCATCGGTAAGCAGCGGCATGTCTCTACGGTTTGCGACTTTGTCGCAAAAGTCGGCATGTTCATTCACGCCTTTGAACTCGGCGGTCTGCGTAGCTGGGAGGAAAATCAGGCCGTGCTGGACTTCGCGGAGAGATGGAATCAACTCGTCATCGGCGGCGGCGACCGGCACGGCGCCGAACCCAGCGCGGTCGTGAACCTCACGGACGCCGGGACCTTCCCCGAGTTCGTCCACGAGGTGCGGCAGCGGCGTCGCTGCCACGTCCTTTTTATGCCTCAGTACGCGGAGCCATTCGCGCTTCGCATGCTTCAATCGCTCCTGGACGCCATCCGGGAGTACCCCGACTACCCGTTCGGCGCGCGTCGCTGGGACGATCGCGTGTTTCATCCCGACCGCAACGGCGTCCTGCGCCCGCTGGCGACTCTGTGGAATAAGCCGCCGGCCTTCATTGAAATCTTCCTCTCCACCGTGCGCATGCTCGAGATGGAGCCAGTCCGGCGGGCGGTGCAGGTCGCGCTCGCCAAACCCGAACACGAAATGCAGTTTGCCCTCGGCAGAGGGCGGGAGGCCGCATCGCAATGGAGGAAAAGCTACGGGTCGCGTTCTTTCCGGACACCTACGACGAGATCGACGGCGTGGCGAACACGAGCCGGCAATTTGAGGCGTTCGCGCGAAGGCGCGGATTCGCCTTCCTGACCGTCTGCGGGGGAGCCGAGGACAGGATTCAAACCGACGGCCCCGTCATCAGGATGATGCGCCGCCGCGGGCGAATCGGTTTCCCGGTGGACAAGAAGCACGACTTCGATTTGGCGTTTTGGCGCCACTACGAGCGGGCTGCCGACGCAGTCCGCTCGTTCGATCCCGATGTCGTTCACATCACGGGGCCAAGCGACGTGGGGCAGCTCGGAGCGCTGGTCGCGCACCGCTTGCGGGTTCCGCTCGCCGCTTCGTGGCACACGAACCTGCACCAGTACGCCGAGCAGCGGGCGTCTGGGCTTTTCCGGTTTTTCCCGAGGCGGGCGCGAGAGCGAATGGGGGCTGTGATCCGCGAGTCTAGCCTGTCGGCCATTCTGCGCTTTTACAAAATCGCTCAGGTGCTCTTCGCTCCGAACCCGGAGCTCATGCGCCTGCTGGAAGAAGGAACCGGCAAGCCCGTTTATCCGATGTACCGCGGCGTGGATACGGCGCTCTTCACGCCGGAGCGGCGCGACCGGAGCGGCGACCAATTCGTCGTCGGGTACGTCGGCCGGCTGACCGTGGAAAAGAACATCCGGTTCCTCGTGGCGCTGGAACGGGCTCTGAGGAAAACCGGCTTCCGCGATTTCCGGTTCTCGGTCGTCGGCCAGGGAGCGGAAGAGCCCTGGCTCAAGGCCAACATGCAGAGTGCCGATTTTACAGGTGTGCTCAAGGGAGAGGCCCTGGCGCGCGCCTACGCGAACATGGATGTCTTCGTCTTTCCGTCGCGTACGGACACTTTCGGGAATGTGGTTCTGGAGGCCCTGGCCTCCGGGGTGCCGGCGGTCGTGACGGATGGCGGCGGGCCGCAGTTCATCGTCAAGCACGGCGAAACCGGGTTCGTTGCCAGGAATGCGGGCGAGTTCGTCTCTCACATCCGGTACCTGGCTGCCCGACCGCAAGAACTGCTGCGGATGCGCGAAGCCGCGAGGGCCTGTGCCCTCGATGCTTCGTGGGATACAATCTTTGAAGGCGTCTACGCGGACTACGAGCGCGGCCTTCGAAACTGCGCCACGAAGCGGAAGAACGCCGGGGTCCGGCCCCAGCCCACGGTCGCCGCTCCGCGTCTCGGTTGAGAGATGCTCGTTTGTCGAAGGCATAAGAGGAGGATTCCGGAACATGCTTTGCGCGAAACGAAGGAAGACTGCTCTTTTCCTGCTGTGCGCGGGATTCGCCCTGTTGCGCGTGCCCTCGTCGACGGCGCAGCAAGCGGAAGCGCCACCGCAGGCGGTCCAAAAGGCGCCGCTGACCGTGGATCAAATCGTCGCGCATCTCGAAGAACGCAACCGCGAGCGCGAGGCGGCATTGCGGGGTTTCCAGGGCACGCGCGTGTATCACGTGCAATATAACGGCTTCTTCGGCAGCCACGACGCCGAGATGGTGGTCAACGTCAGCTACGCTTCGCCCGCCGATAAGGAGTTCACGGTCGTGTCGCAGAGCGGCTCCAAGTTCGTCATCGACCACGTTCTCAAGGGGCTGTTGCAGGGAGAAAAGGAAGCGTCCGACGAGGAGAACCGCCAGCGCACGGCGTTAAGCTCCCGGAATTATAATTTCACTCTGGCGGATGCGGAGACGTCTCGAGACAACACGCAGTATGTCCTCAACGTCGCGCCGAAGACCGCCAACAAGTTTCTCTACCGCGGAACGATATGGGTGGATGCGAACGACTTCGCGGTAACCCGCATCGAGGCCGAGCCGGCGAAAAATCCCTCGTTTTGGATCAAGAAAAGCGAGGTGCGGCACCGGTACGAAAAGATCGATGACTTCTGGCTTCCCGCCGAAAACAAGACGGAGAGTTGGATACGCCTCGGAGGTCACGCGCTTCTTTCCATCGAGTACAAAGACTACAAGATCGCGGAAAACGCGCCGGCCGCGAGCGCGCATGACAACGCCGCCGCCCAGACATCCGGCCTCCAGAACGCAACTCTTCACTGAAAACGCAATTCCCGGTTCACTTGGGAAGGATCGTGGAAACCTGCCCAGTCTTGTCGATGGGATTGCGATTGTTTTCTTCGCAGATGAATTCCAACTGGTCGAGATCCCGGTGACGATGGAACGTTCTAACCATGTGCCACGGCTTCTCGAGGACGTCCGGGTCCGTGAGAGTCATGGCGTCTTCCAGCGTATCGGGATCAATGAGGTGGATACGTTCTACGACGTGCAGGTTGGGGCCGTGCTGAAGCCGGTTGAAACCGAGCGGCAATCGGTGGCCCAACCCGACGGTGTCCACGACCAAGGTGTCGCCTTCCCAGTGCCCGATTGAATGGCCGTTGAACGTGGGATCGAGGTCGGCCGGATGGCCGCGCCCGTCGGTGAACACGCGGCGCACCTGCATGTAGGCTTCCTGAATGATCGTCACGCGACCGGGCGTAAACAGAAACTCGATGTCGTACGGCTGAAACATGATCGTTGGCATGCCCGGCGGCACGCAGTTCGCGCTTTCCGTCGGCGGCTCCTCATTCTTCGCTTCTTCGTCTTCTAGCACCTTCAGCTCGGCCGCCGCCGTCGGAGTCAAAACCGGCTGCTCGGCTTTCGCACCGAGGCCGCCGAAGTTGAACGTCCAGATACCGCCCCAATCCGGCAGCGACCCGAGCGCAGTGTACGCGGCGGATCGAGACTTCGCGTTCTCAGGATTCGCCGGCATGCTCGCCGTCTGGCCCTGGCAGACAGCACCGAGCACCGCCAAGGCGGACCACGCAGCAACCACTGCGACTGGAAGCCTCATGTTTTCTCCATTCCGAGAGCAGCGGCCGCCCCATTGCAGCCGCAAGCTCGTCCCCCGACGGTCAAAGGCAGCCATTGTGCACCAAGGAATGGCTATCTGTCTTGACGCATATTATAGTATTTGCATTCTCTGGGGGAGTCGCAGGGCCGAGGGTGGAATACACCGTAAGACAGAGTTTGCTGTTGGGGGACCCACGATGAAGAAGTCCCGGGTGGCGTGCTTGGGTGCGCTGATCGTCCTGTTCGCGGCTTCGGCGTCCGCGCATCATTCCTTCGCGATGTTCGACCGCTCGAAGAAGATCACGACGGCGGCCACGGTCACGCAGTTTCAGTGGACCAATCCGCACAGTTGGATCGAGATCGACGTGGCAAACAGCAGCGGCGGAACGGATCACTGGAGCATCGAGTGCAACAGTCCGAACAATCTCGCACGGCAGGGCTGGAAGTCGAGCAGCCTGAAGCCCGGTGACAAAGTCACGATCATGTTCTGGCCCCTGAGGAGCGGCGAGAAGGGCGGGCTCTTCATATCCCTGACACTCCCGGACGGCCAGGTGCTGGATGAGGCGGCGTTCCGAGCGGCGGCAAAGGCGCAACCGTGAACGCCCGAGCGAGATTCCGGACGCAGTAGAAGAGGTTCGTAAACGACCTTGGAAGAGCGGGGAGCAAAACGATGAAAACTTCACTGATCGCATGCTTGAGCGCCGTCCTGCTTATCGTCGCGGGCACCGCATCGGCCCACCATTCCGCGGCGATGTTCGATCGGGACAAGCAGGTTCCGTTGACCGGCACGGTCGTGCAGTTCGAGTGGACGAATCCCCACAGCTGGATCCAGATCGACGTCCCAAACGACAGCGGCGGCTCGGACCGGTGGAGCGTCGAGTGCAACAGCCCGAACAATCTCGCGAAGCAGGGGTGGAAGTCCACAACGCTCAAGCCTGGCGACAAGGTGACGATCGTGATCCACCCGTTGAGGAACGGCGACAAGGGCGGCAGTTTCGTATTCGTGAAGCTGGCCGACGGAACGACGCTCGCCGACCCCGCATACCGGGCGCAGCCCAAGCAGCCGGGCAGCAGTTCCCCTTACTAGGCGGTTGAGCGATCCGGGATTTCCTGCGTGCCAGAAATCCCCGCCTGCCAAGTTGTAAAATTGTCAAAGAGCGATTCGGCGCCTCGTCAAGAGCGCCGCGAGAAGTTCAGCGATGCCCACCCGAAGTGTGTCGATTAGGACTGCAATTGGCAATCGGCGGTCGGTGGCTGTGGGGCAAAGCGCCTGAAGCCCGACTCGGGGTTCGCGACTCACGAACCGAGGCGAGCTTCGACCTCCGAGATCCATCGAAGCACCGCGTCGAGCTTTTCTTCCGAATTCCAACGTCCACACCTCCGCTTGCGACGCTAGCGAAGCGGGACGAAGGAAAACAGCTCCCTAAAGTACAGGAAAGGTACAGGTGCCGTTGACCTGTACTTTTGTGTCGATTAGAAATCAAGGCGGAGTGCGGTGCCGATACTGCACGTGCGCCCGTCAAACTGCCACGAAGAGAGATTCTTCGACTGCGCGTCCCGGACCGAAGATTGACAAAGCCAATCTCCGGTAAGAAAAAGCGCCGGGACGCTACGCTCAGAATGACGGGTCGGCGATCAGTGAGTGCTAAGCAAGTGCTCGTTGAGGTCGGGAGTGCATTCGACTTCGGTGATGTCGGTGTCGTCTACGCGAATCCAGTGCTTGGTGCTGTCCCACTCCCCTTCCCAATTCTTCGGGTCCCACATCTGATACTTGATTTCCAGGCTCTTCCCGCCATTGACCAGGCGCATGCGCTCGATCATGTGGAATTCATCGCTCACCGGAAGACCCGTATCAATCCAATGGTGATCGGTGACCATGCTGTTCGTGTCCACGACGAGCGTATCGCCTTCCCAATGCCCGACGGAGTCTCCGTTGAACGTGCGAACGACGATATCGGGATCGGTGTGCGGACGGCCGTCGATATAGATGATGCGAAGGGCGTTTTCAAAGCCGCTGACCATGTAGATGGCGGTGGGAAGCTGGATCATCGCAATCGGCCAGACGCGGGTCATGATCATCGGCATGCCCGCGGGATAACAATGGCCGATGTCGTCGCGATACGGCTTGTGTTCAGCAGCGTATTTTTTCGCCTCGTCATACGCCGCCTGGGCCTCGGGCATGAACTTCGGATAGGGCGGGCCGAACATGAACGAGCTGAAGCCGGCGCTGAGATCGACCGTCCAAGTGCCCGTCAGATTGAACGGCGGCTTGGGGCGCGGTTTGGCCAGATTGTCGGGCGCAAGGGCGCCTTCGGGAAACACCGGCGCGGCCGCCTTTTGCTGGGCGGGCGCACCGGGCGCGGCCACGATGCAACTGAGAGCGAACGCGAAGCTCGCGGCAAGACTCCGTCTCGTTCGGGTCATCTCTCCCCCTTTTTTTGATCCACCCAGCTGTGATGGTTGGCCGTGACGGGTGCCACTTTACGAATGTTTTGGCTTCGCGTCAACGTCCGGCGAGTCCGAACGAGGAGGCAACTTCCGGGTGCGCCGACACTCGACCGCAATCCGAGGTAAACTCCAAATGGAGCTTCCTACTTCCCACAACCGGACTTCTGGACAGTCAGCGGGATTGCCGGACAAGCTCGTACTGGGACCCACTTGGTGGAGTCGAGGTGTGACGCGGTGGGTTAGGTGCAGCCTATCCGTTGCCGACTCTTTCGTCTGTCGGTGCCTCACTAGCTGGACCATGCTTCCGTCTTCACACCCCGCTCATCGAACCGGACTTGCGGATTGCCCGCATCCGGCTCTCGGAGAAAGTCTCACGATGTCGCCCACGGAAGACTGCTAGTCCGTCTGGTGAGACGGGCTAGGCCCAGCTCATCGTGGAGAACGACGTCCGAGAACTTCTGGGTCGCCCGCCACGAGATACTGTGCTTTCGACACAGCCACTGTCGCAGCCTCTTGCGAGCATGGCCGTCCACAGCTCGGTAGGCTTGGCTGACTGGTCCAAGACAGAAGTAGTTGGCCCACCCGATCATCGTACGGTTGAGCTTCGCTACCACCATCTCCTGGTCCAGCAGGATTTGATCCCGTCCAGTCATTTCGCTAATCGTCTCGCAGATGCGGATCACCCGCTTCTTCGAGGGAACCGTACCCATGTACGCGCGCCCTGTCTTCGGCGAATAGCACCGACCAAACGTGTACCCCAGAAAGTCGAACTTCTCTTCCGGCAGTTTACAGACCCGCGTCTTCGTTTCATTCACCGTCAGCTTCAGCTTCGTCATGATGTTCCGCATGATGGCCAGCGCTTCTTCCGCTCGACCACGGCAGCAGATCACCAAGTCATCGGCGTAGTTAACGATGCGTGCTTCCAGACGCTTCTCGTGTCCGAGATTCTTCCATCCCAGCACGAATCGACGCATGTACAAGTTGCTTAGCAACGGGCTGATGGGGGCTCCTTGTGGGGTTCCTTGTCCCTCATCCCGATTGCGCGTACTCCGATGCTTATTCCCTTTCTCGTCGGTCTCTTCGACCGGAACTTCCAGCCACATCTTGATCAGATGCAGCATCGCTCCGTCGACGATCCTTCGAGCCACCGACGTCATCAGGTCAGCGTGGGGAATGCTATCGAAGTAGCCGCTCAAGTCAGCGTCTACAATTTGTCCGTGGCCGGTGTTGAGCAGCTTGTGGACTTGCCTCACGGCATCCAACGCGCTGCGGTCTGGCCGATAGGCGTACTGTTCCGGCTGCAGGTCGGCCTCGAATATCGGTTCGAGCACCAAAACTGCCGCCGTCTGTGCTACGCGATCTTTGATCGCGGGCACTCCTAACGGCCTCTTCTTCCCGTCCGGTTTGGGTATCCACACCCGCCGTACAGGCTGCGGTCGATACGTCCTACTTTTCAGCTCTCGCGCCAGTTCGTCCAACCACTTCTTCACCCCATACTCTTCGATGTCCTCCAAGGTCTGGCCATCTACTCCTGCTGCTCCGCCATTGGCTTTGCAACATTCATAGGCGAAGGCCAGAACATCTTCTCGGTGCACCTTGTCGTACAGAGCATAGAAGCGAAAGTTGGGCGATCCCTTCGCTTTGTCGTGCAACGCCGTCTGCAACTTCTGAACACTGGGTGGAGTTGTTAGGCTCATCGCCAATCCCTCGGTCCTTTGTCGCTTCTTGCGTTTCCTTTCAACTGAGGCACCTTCCCTCCACCGGAGTTACCCGGCTTCGTCGGTACTACGAGCCTCTCCGCCACCCCTCACGGCCCGGCCCGTCTCTCGCGAGCTGCCAGTTGATCCATACCGCGATCACCGCGGGGGGCTTCCCGTGTTGCGTCTGGTCCCCTTTGCCTGCATGCCGTCGCCACTACCCCGGCAGGTCCGATGGAATCTTGTTCGCTCATACCATTCCATCGTCTTCGGCCTTCCCCGAATCGGAGGCGGGTCGGCCCCTGCATTACGCTTTTCGAGGCCTGCTCAGCGTTTACTCACGTTACGGCCTGCATGCTCGCCGAGTCGCCTATGCGACCTTCTACACCGAAGGCTTCAGCAGCTTCGTTGCCTCCGCTGCTGCTTCGATTGCTACCGGGTGGAACGAACCAGCTCCCGGGCGGGATTTCTCTCCCGCTGAGGACCAGCGTCTTTTCACGGCGCACTCCGGTTAGCGCGTTCCCTCGGCGCACCGGCGGTATAATTCCGCGCGATGTCTCCTACGGTAAAGTGGTTGGGCAATTGGGTCCTTTGGACTCTTGCGACCATTGGCCTGGCGTTCGCCGTTCTCGTTCCCGACGCGATGGTCCACGTGTGGGTCGGCAAGCGGATCGGTATGGACCGCGCGATGGCTATGCCGTGGATCGCTCTCTTTTTCGATCATGCGGTGATGACTCTGGTGGCGCTGATCCTGATCGCTCTGCTGAGCAAAGGGCGGATGGGGGAATACGGCCTGCAGAAGCCGCGGGGAAAATCGTACGTGGCCGCTTCGATCGGCTGGGGGATTTTCTTCGGCGTACTGATGACCGTGGCGGACTATTTGCCGTCGCTGCTGGCGCACAAGCCGCCGGAAAGTTATCCGCTGACTCCAGTGAACATCACCGGGTGGCTGATATTTGAATTCGTTTACGTGGGATTCACGGAGGAGATTCCGTTTCGCGGGCTGTTGCAAACTTTCCTGATGCAGCGGACGACGGGGCGGATTCGCATCGGCAGCTACGACATGCATGCGGCCGGCGTCGTGCTGGCGGGGCTGTTCGCGCTGGCGCACGTGAGCAATTTCTGGGTGCGGCCGTTTTGGGCGGCGCTGGCGCAGCAGCTTTATGCGATCGCGTTCGGGATCCTATACGCCTACTGGCGGGAAAAATCGGGCAGCCTCACCGCCGCGATCATCGGGCACAACGTGAGCGATGGAGTCGAATCTTCAATCGTGCTGTTCCTGGAATGGCTCTGGCGCTAGCAGCGGCTATGCCGCGGCCGCCTTCAGGTGAATGCTTTAGGGCTTTCGCTTCCTGTGGGCGGTTCAGGTGAGCCAAGTCCTGATAAGTCGTGCCAGCTCAACCGGTCGATGCAACACCATCTAATCAGTTGATCCGACGATACTTCCTCTAGGGAACCGATCTATAAGGCTGTACTCAATCAGAACCTAAGCAGGGCAGTGTTCGTGGACTTTGAGCTAGTGTTGCGTCGACCCATTGAGACCGCCCGGATTACCGGACAAGTGGCTTTAGTTGGCCATAAACGGGGTTGTGGGAAGTGAAAGCTAATGTTCTGGGCCTATCGTCGTCTACTCGGAACGAACAGTTCCGGAGTGCAAGCTGGCACGAGAGCCGAAGACGCAGATGGTCACAGCACCATTCAGGAGAATGGCGTTCCCGGCGCAGGCAGACGAGGGCGAACTCTAAACCCACTCTCCGGCGCGCATCACCGGCTCCGACTCACCCGTCGCGCTAATACCGTCTACATCTATGTGATTCGATCCAATCATCCAGTCGACGTGAATCAGACTGTTGTTCGCACCGCGCGACGCCAGTTGTTCCGGAGTGAGGCTGTCACCATCCTTCAGGCATGTGCTGTAGGCCTGCCCCAGAGCGATGTGACAGGCGGCGTTTTCGTCGAAAAGGGTATTCAGGAAGAGCAATCCGCTGGACGCGATCGGCGACGAGTGCGGCACGAGAGCCACTTCGCCGAGCCGGCGCGCTCCCTGGTCCGTCTCGATCATGCGCTGCAGGACTTGTTCGCCGCGCGCAGCGTGGGCTTCGACAATTCGCCCGGCTTCAAATCGCACAGAAATCTCGTCGATCATCGTCCCCTGATGCGACAGCGGCTTGGTGCTGGTCACCCGCCCTTCCACGCGATCCTTGTGCGGAGTAGTGAATACCTCCTCGGTCGGCATATTGGGAATGCAGTAGCGTCCGTTTCCCGCCGTGGTGCCGCCGCCAAGCCAGAGGTGACCGTCGGCAAGACCGACGCGGAGATCCGTGCCGGGCCCCCGGAAGTGCAAAGCCGAAAAGCGCTTCTCGTTCAGCCGGGCGGCGCGAGCGTGCAGGTTCGCGTCGTGCTCTTTCCACGCGGCCACTGGATCCGTCCGGTCTACACGCGACGCGGCGAAGATGGCGTCCCAAAGCCGGGCCAGCGCTTCGTCCTGCGGCAGATCGGGGAATACTGCCGCTGCCCACGCGGGAGTGGCGCAGGCTACGATCGTCCAGTTGATCTCGTGGCGCGCAATCAGTTCCAGTGCCGGGCGGTATGCTTTCGACGTCGCGCGATTCACTCGGCTTACCTTTTCCGGATCCTCCTGCGAGAGGAGGGAAGGATCGTTGCCGGCGATCGCCAGCCGCGCCGCGCCACTCCGGTATGCCTGGGCCATGCCTTCGTAGAGCCACGATGCGGCGGCGTCGAAGCTGGCGTCGGGACCGTAGCGATAGCGAAGCAGCGCCGACTTCTCGTCAGAGAACAACGCGGTGACAAGGGAGGCACCCGCTTTATAGGCATGCTCCGTGATGCGCCGCGCCAGGGGGATCGCATCCAGCGGCGCGGTCATCACCAGCTCTTGTCCGGGCGCGAGTCCCAGTCCGGCGCGCACCGCGACTTCGGCCAGACGGTCGAGAGTCTGTTCGAATTCAGGTGTCTGGGCAAACTGTCCTTTGGCAAACGCGGTGGTCGAGGTCATGGCTATCATTATCACGCGGGGCACGGTGCGTTGTCGACCACTCGGAACTAACGGTCGCATCCTAGTTTCAGCGGACACCTCATGCACGCTCAAGCGAGAGCCGAAGACGCAGCCGATCACAGCGCCATTCTCCTGAATGGCGTTCCCGGCGCAATCCAATCGACAGAAGGGATGACAGCGGAGTACTATGCGTTCGCGATTTTTGGGGTGCGACCACCCATGACGGTGCAAGCGTTCTGCGACTGGCTCTCGAACACGCCTGTGAGCCTGAAGATACAGACGATCCTGTGGATCATTCCGGCCGTGCAGACGGTTCATATTCTCTGCGTGTCGTTGGTGCTCTCCTCCATGGCCATGCTCGACCTGCGGTTGATGGGGCTGGCCGCCCGGCGGCAGCCGGTTTCGCGGATGATCGGCAGGTTCGTCCCTTGGGTGTGGCGGGGGCTCGCCGTGCTGGCCACGACGGGAGCCATCCTGATCACCGGAGAACCGGAACGCGAGCTTCTGAACCCGGTGTTTCGAGCGAAGATGGCGATGCTGGCGACAGTGATCGTGATTACGTTGATCGTCCAGCGCCTAAGCAGGAAGAACGACACGTACTGGGAGACGCGGAAGGTCGCGGCGCGATTGGCGGGCTTCGTCTCGCTGCTGCTGTGGATCGGAATCGTGAGCGCGGGGCGCTGGATCGCCTATGTGTGAAGAACGCGCCCTCGAAGCAGCACGCTCCGGGACCCCGGGGAAACTGATTTAGATGCCCATCCTTCGGTTTTGCGCATGGCTTGAAAGCACGCAGGTCGCAACCGCCATTCGCGAATCCACGTGGTTATTTCCGACGATCGAGACTCTGCACGTTCTGTCGATCCTAATCTTCGTGGGGTCGATCACGATGTTCGATCTTCGGCTGCTGAACGCGGCGTCGCGGGACCGCAGCGTGAAGGAGATGTACGAGGAAGTGATGCCCTGGACGCGGACCAGCTTTATCTGCGCCGCGATTGCAGGGGCGCTGCTATTCAGCTCCAGCGCGACGAAGTACTATCACAACTTCCCTTTTCGAATGAAGATGCTGACGCTGCTGCTTGCGGCCGTGAACATCGCGATCTTCGAGTTGTGGACTTATCGCGGCGTGGCGAGCTGGGACCGAGCGCCACGCACGCCGCGCGCCGCAAAGATCGCCGGGGGGTTATCGCTGGTTTTGTGGATCTTCGTAGTGGGTTTCGGGCGGTGGATCGGCTTCACGAAATGAAGCAAAACCGGAACTTCAGGGGCTAAAGCCCCGCACGATTTTGCGGCTTACGTCGCGGCCGAAGCCGCGACCTACAAAGATTCTCGACTTCAGGCGGCGGCCTTGCGTTGAAGGAGTGAGTAAAGGACGGGCATGACGAGGAGCGTAATAAACGTAGAAAGCAGCAGGCCGCCGATGACGGCGAGGGCAAGCGGCTTCTGAAGCTCCGCGCCAGAGCCGAGGCCGAGCGACAGGGGCAGCAGCCCAAAAAGCGTAGCCAGCGTCGTCATCAGGATCGGACGAATGCGGATTTTCCCCGCGGCCACCAGCGCCTCGTCCAGCGGCATACCTTCTTCGCAAAGCTTTTGCACGTATTCGAAGAGAATGATCCCATTCTTCACAACGAGCCCCACCATCAGGATGATTCCCATGAACGACGACACGTTGAGCGCCGTCCCGGTGACGAGCAGCATGGCAAACACGCCGACGAGCGAAAGCGGCGCCGCCGAAAGAATAATCAGCGCCGGAGCAAACGCGCGAAACTGAATCACGAGGACGCTGAATACAGCGGCCAAGGCCAGCGCAAGCACGTAGAGCAGATCGTGGAAAGAACTCTGCTGGCTCTCATACTGACCGCCGATCTCGTAGGTCGTTCCCGCCGGCAACGCTATCCCGGCCATCATCTTCCGCACGTCGACGATGGCGCTGCCCAGGTCGCGGTTTTCGAGGCGCGCGGTCAACGTGACCATCAGGCGCTGGTTTTCCCGCTGCAATTGGTTGTCGCCGTGCACCTGCTCCACACGGGCGAGCGTTGAGAGCGGAACGATCTGCTTCGCAGGCGTAACGACCGGGAATTGCTGGATGTCAGAGTAGTTGTAACGGAAGGCGTCGGGAAAGCGGACGCGAACGTCCACGGTGCGATCCGCCTGGCGCAACTGCGTTTCCGTGAGGCCCAAAAGTCCGGCACTGACCTGCTGCGTGACCTGATCGACGGAAAGTCCAGCACGACCGGCGAGCGCGGCATCCACGTGAAAGACGATCTCGGGATTGCCCTTCTGAAGACCCTTGAAGTCCACAATGCCGGGAATCTTCTCGAGGCGCGGGCCGATCTGATCCGCGACCTGCTGGAGCACACCCATGTCGTTGCCGAAGAGTTTGATCTCGATGGGCTCGGGCGAGCCTTCGAGGTCGCCGATCATGTCCTGAAGGATCTGGGTGAACTCAACGTCGATTCCCGGGATGTTCTGGACAATCTGGGCGCGCATGTCGTCCATCACTTCGTCAGCGCTGCGCTTGCGTTCCGAACGCGGCTTAAGTTTCACCAGGATATCGCCCGTATTCTGCTCGGTGGCGTATAAGCCGAGTTCGGCGCCGGTGCGCCGGGAAAAGGCTGCGGTCTCCGGCATCTTCGCGATGCGCTGCTCGACTTGCTCTAGGATGCGGTTCGTTTCGTCCAACGAGGTGCCCGCTGGCGTGCGATAGTCGAGGACGTAGCCGCCCTCATCCATTTCGGGCAGGAACCCCGTTTCAAGCTGCGTAAACAGAACGACGCCGAGCACCACGGAACCCAGCGCGATGCAGCCGACAAGGGCGCGGTGATTCAGCGACCAGCGCACGGTCCTTTCATAGACGCGGTTCACGGGCGCGATGAATTCGGCCGCCTGCTCCGTGTGACGCGCCGAGCCAGAAAGATATCGCTGCGAGAGGAGCGGTATGAGGGCCACGGCAAATACGAGAGAAAGGAGGACCGAAATTCCGAGCGTAAGGCAAAGCGCGGAAAAGAATTCGCCAACGACGCCCTTCAAGAGGCTGAGCGGGAGGAAGACAATCAGAGTCGTTGCCGTGGAACCGACGACCGGGCCAATCAGCTCCTGCGTCCCGCGCTCCGCGGCGGCCTCGCGCGATTCACCCAGCGCCAAGTGGCGATAGATGTTTTCAATGACGACCACTGCATCGTCGATGACGAGTCCGATGGCGATGGCGAGCCCGCCGAGCGACATCAGGTTCAGCGTGCCGCCGAATACTTTCAGGAAGAAAAACGTTCCGATGACGGAAAGCGGCAGCGAGGCGGCGGCCACCAGGGTCGTCCGCCCGTCGCGGAGGAAGACGAAAAGGATCAGAACGGCGAGCACCGCGCCGATCACGATGGCATCGCGCACGCTGCCGATCGACTCCGAGACGAATTCCGCGAGGTCGTAAACGACGGAGATGTGAAGCGTGGCAGGGATGGCGGAACCCAAATTGCGGACCTGGTCCTTGACCTGTTGCGCGAGCTGAAGAATGTTTCCGCCGATCTGGCGGGAGATGTTGATGAGCGCCGCGGGCTGGCCGTTGCCGGTGATCAGCGTCTGGTGATCGGCGACGCCGAAGCGGACGTCGGCCACGTCGCGCACGCGGACGGGCGCGCCGTTGTCAATCGCGACGACCGTGTTGCGGATGTCGTCGAGGTTTGTAAACTGGCTGGTGGCGAGGACGAGATACTGCGAATAGTCCTTTGACAGGCGGCCCACGGACGCCACCTGATTGGTGTCGCGCAACTCGTTGGCAATGTCCACGAGAGAGAGGCGGTGGGCGAGCATCTGTTGCGGGTCCACGATCACGGACACTTCGTGCGTGTCCGTCCCTTGCACCTGGATGGTCCCCACGCCAGGGATGCGGCTGAAGAGAGGGCGCAGGATGTAGTAGGCATCGTCGCGGAGATCGGCTTCGGGCACGTTGCCGTTCAAGATCAGACTGAGAACGGGGAACACGGCGGGAGAGACGCGCTCGACCTGAATTTCGGCGTCCGGAGGAAGCGAGCTGCGGGCTTCGCCGATGCGCGCTTGAACGAGCTGCAGGGCGTACTGCATGTCGGCGTCCGGCTGGAAGAGGAGGTAGATTTCGGTGTTGCCGCGGATCGTCTTCGAGTCGACGCGGCGCACGCCCGGCGTGGCGCTGACGAACTCTTCGATCGGCCGCGTGACGGTGAGCAGCATCGTGTCCGGCGCGAGGTCGCCGGAATGCGCGAGGATGACGATGCGCGGGAAATTCAGCTCGGGATAGATGTTGTTGGGGAGATGGAAGGCCGCGACGATGCCGGCCACGGTGAGAAACGCAGTCAACAGATAGACGGCGTAGCGATTTTCGCGGCAGAAGCGAACGACGTTCATTGCCCTGGGCCGGACGTGACGCGAATGGCGGCTTTGTCGCCAAGGCCGTAGCCGCCCGTGCGGATGATGGTGTCGCCTTCTTTCACGCCGGGCGAGTCAATGAGTTCGACGCGATCCCTGGTTTCGATCCCAAGCTTCACGGGGAGGGCGGTTGCCGCATCCTGGTTCACAAGAAAGATGCGCGGCTGACCCGCCTGATCGCGATAGACAGCCTCCGGCTCGACGGTGAGAGCGTGAGCGTGCGTATCGACGGCAACCTCCGCCGTGAGAAACATTCCCAGACGCAACAGCCCGCCTGAATTCGGCACGCGAATCCGAACCACGCCAACGCCAGTCGCGGGATCGACGGCGGGCGAAATGGCAACCACATGCCCGACGAACTCTTGCGCGCCCACGGCGCCGCTCTTTACGTCGACGCGTTCGCCCGGCTTCAGCTTCGCAAGATACCCGGCAGGGGTGTTCGCCAAGAATTCGACCTCGCGCAGATCCGCCACTTCAACGATAGGCTGGGCGGCGGTGCCGTCCACCTGCTCGCCGACGCTGACGAAGCGCTTGGCCACCCATCCATTCAGCGGCGAGAGAATCTGAGTGCGCGCGAGCTGCAAGCGCGCCAGCTCGAGCGCGGCCTCGGATTGCCGCAAAGCCGCAGTGGCGACGGTTTCCTGCGTCCGCGCGTCCTCAAGTTCCTTGCGCGCCACAATGCCGCGCTGGAACAGGTCCTCGTCGCGTTTGCGCGTGAGCAGCACATTGTCGAGGCTGGCTTTGGCCTGCTGCGCGGCTGCCTCCGCCTGCTGGAGCTGATCGCGGTAGGGACGATCGTCGAGCTTCGCCAGCACCTGGCCAGTGCGCACCGGGTCGCCTTCGGCGACGCCCAGGTCCGCAATCCGTCCCGCGACGAGAGCGCTGACGCGCACGTCCTGGTTCGGCGGAGCTGCGGCGGTGCCGGTCAATGTGAGCATCTCGGAAATATCCGCGCGCACGACGCGCGTGAGGGTTACGTCGGCTTTGGCGGAAGAAGTGCCGGCCGCGTCGTCATCGGCGGAGGGGTGGGAACAGCCTGCAACAGCGAGCGAGAAGATACTCGCGGCAAGCAGCAGGGCCGGGATTCGATTTGGGCGAAAGATCATCACATTCTTACTTAGTCAATCGACCGGGGCGCCGACCGCCTTCTCCGCCGCCCGCGACTGCGGATTGTACCGCATGCGCGCGGCCCACAGCGCGTCTGCTGTATTTTGAAGCAAGGTCGGGCGAGCGTGAACCCTCAATTGACACGCGTGGTGGGCGGGGGCATAATTGCCGCGATTTTTTCTCGCTCCTGAGGGAGGATGTTCCTTGCGAGACCCACGCCCCGTAGCGACTCTGCCCTCCGGGATTCCCTTCCCGCCGATCGGGTATTCCCTGCATATTCATTCAAATAATGATGTCTCCAAAGTGGATCGGAATGCATCAAACATTTTGTCGGTGCTGTGTCGAGGTCGAGATTGGCAGTCGAAGCGGCAATCGGCCCGCGTTGGATTCTAACGCCTTTGCCCAAGGGTGACAGGGAGGCAGAGGGCAGGAGGAAGAGAGATGGAAACCACTCGTCGAAACTTCCTGAAGATCGCAGCCGTCGGCGGGGCAAGCGCCAGCGTGCTTGGGTTCGATCTCAAGCCAGCCTACGCGCAACTCCGCGAGCTGAAGATCGCGCGAGCTACGGAGACGCGGTCGACGTGCCCATACTGCTCGGTGAGCTGCGGCGTCATCATCTACACGATCGGCGACAAGGCGAAGAACGTTACTCCGCAGGTCGTCCACGTCGAGGGCGACCCCGATCATCCCATTAACCGCGGAACGTTGTGCCCCAAGGGAGCCTCGCTCGAACAGGACATCCTGAACCCGAGGCGCCTGCTCAAACCGCAAGTGCGCCGGCCGGGCGGAACAGACTGGGAAGATATCTCCTGGAACGATGCGCTCAGCGAAATTGCCCAGCGCGTGAAGAGAACGCGCGACGACACGTTTGTCGAGAAGGATGCCAACGGAAAAACCGTCAACCGCTGCGAGGGGATCGCCTTCACTGGAGGCTGCACGGACACGAACGAGTTCAATTACCTGGTCGTCAAGATGATGCGCAGCATGGGGGTCTGCTACCTGGAAAACCAGGCCCGGGTTTGACACGGCCCCACGGTCTCAAGTTTGGGACCAACATTCGGACGCGGGGCGATGACGAACGGATGGATCGACATCAAGAACGCCGACATGATGTTGATCATGGGCGGTAATCCCGCCGAGAACCATCCGTGCGGATTCAAGTGGGTCGTCGAAGCGAAACGCAACCGGAACGCCAAAATCATCGTGGTCGATCCGCGTTTCACGCGGACCGCATCCCAGGCCGATCTCTTCCTTCAGATTCGCGCCGGGGCCGACATCGCTTTTCTTGGCGGCCTGATCAACTACGCGCTGCAGAATAATCGAATCGCGAAAGACTACCTCGTCAACTACACGAATGCAGCGTTCATCGTGAAGGACGGCTTCAAACTGCCCGAGGACGGGCTTTATTCGGGGTTTGATGCCACAACGCACACCTACGACAAGTCGACCTGGAACTACGAAGAAGGCGGCGACCTGACCGGCAAGGCGGCAGATGCTGGCGAACCTCCGCAGCAAAAGCCTGCGGCTGCGCCCGCCGAGAAGCCAGGCCAGGCGGCGCCCCCACCGGCGCTGCCGGCCAACGTCGCTCATGACCTTGGATTGCAACATCCGCGATGTGTGTTCCAGCTTTTGAAGAAGCAATACTCGCGCTACACGCCGGAAATGGTCGAGCGGATCACTGGAATTCCCAAGGACCAATTCCTCAAGGCCGCCGATTTCTTCACATCCATCCGCAAGGACGGCGACGTAAAGAAGGTGGCGACCATTATCTACGCAGTCGGCTGGACGCAACACACGTTCGGGACACAGATCATCCGCACCGCCGCAATGCTGCAGCTCTTGATGGGCAACGTCGGCCGAGCGGGCGGCGGCGTAAACGCGCTCCGGGGCCACTCGAACATTCAGGGCGCGACGGACATGGCAGGAATTTTCGACAATCTTCCCGGCTACCTGAAGATGCCGAATCCGAGCGACACCGATCTCGCCGCCTATCTGAAGCGCATTACGCCTACAGCATCCAAGCCCACGAGCTGGGACTCGTTCAACTATTGGTCGAACACGCCCAAGTTCGTCGTTTCCCTGCTGAAAGCGATGTTCGGCGACGCGGCAACGAAACAAAACGATTTTGCGTTCGACTATCTCCCGAAGATTGACCGCAACTATTCGTGGACCCAAATCTGGGACAACATGTACCGCGGCAACGTGAAAGGCATGTTCGCAATCGGGATGAACGGCGTGATGATCGGCCCCGACACCAACAAGAATATCGAAGCACTGAAGAAGGCGGATTGGCTTGTCGTGGGTGAAATCTACCCGGACGAAACGAGCGAGTTCTGGCGGGCTCCCGGTATCAGCACGGACGAGATGAAGGATATCAAGACAACCGTGTACCGCCTTCCCTGCGCGGGCTTCGCGGAAAAAGACGGCAGCATGACGAACTCCGCGCGCTGGCTTCAGTGGAAGAACATTGCCCTGCCACCGCCGGGAGACGCGCGGATCGACCAGGACATTCTGGCTCAGATTTTTCTGCGCGTGCGCGATCTATACAAGAAAGAGGGCGGTAAGTTTCCCGATCCCGTCCTAAACGCCACCTGGGGCTACACGGAACCGCAACATCCTTCTCTTTCCGAAGTTGCAAGGGAAATCAACGGCAAGGCGCTGGCGGATCTGAAGGACGAAAAAACCCAGCAGGAGATCAAGAGCGGGCAGCAGTTGCCAGGCTTCGCGTGGCTGAAGGACGATGGCAGCACATCGTGCGGAAACTGGCTCTACTGTGGCTCCTGGACCGAGGCCGGCGCCCAAATTCAGCGCCGCGGCACGGAAGATCCCTCGGGTCTGGGCATTTATCCTAATTGGGCGTGGTCATGGCCGGCCAATCGCCGCGTGCTTTACAATCGCGCGTCGTGCGATTCCGACGGGAAGCCGTGGGACGCGACTCGGAGGCAAGTCTGGTGGAGCGAATCCGGCCAAAAGTGGGTCGGAAACGACGTGCCCGACTTCAAACCGGATTCGAATCCAAAAGATCACATGGGCCCGTTCATCATGAATCCGGAAGGCGTGGGACGAATCTTCGGTCCGCTGGCGGCTTTCGCGGACGGGCCGTTCCCCGAACACTACGAGCCTATTGAAAGTCCGATCCAAAATCCGCTGCATCCGAACCAGTCGAACAATCCGGTAGTGAAGAAACTCACGACTCCGGCAGACAGGTTCGGTACACCCGATCAATTCAACGTCATCTGCACGACGTATCGCCTGACGGAGCAATACCACTACTGGACGAAGAACAATCCGATGAACGTGCAGCTCATCCCGGAGCCGTTCGTGGAGATTTCGGTGGAGATGGCGAAGGAATACGGCATCGACGGCGGCGAAAAAATCAAAATCACCAGCGCTCGCGGCACGTACATCGCGAAGGCGTTCGTCACGCGTCGCATCAAGCCGATGACGATCGACGGCAAGCAGGTTTATCAAATTGGCCTGCCGATCCATCAAGGCTTCCGTGGGATCAAGGAAGACGAGGGTCTAGACGCCCGCACGCCCGCAAATCTGCTGTCGCCGACGGTGGTCGATCCCAACGCCTATACCCCTGAGTTCAAGGGCTTCCTTGTCAAAGTCGAGAAGGCTTAGGAGACCACGATGGCCCAGGCGACGATGGAAATTCGGCGAATTTCAGGCCACGCGGGTCCCGCGCCCGGGGAGGGCTTCAGCCGCGATTACGACGTCTGCAAGCTGATCGACACAACTACCTGCATCGGATGCAAGGCGTGCGAGGTTGCGTGCCTCGAATGGAATGGCTACACGTTCAGCGAGACGAAATTCGACAATTCCTACCAGACCATGCCCGACACGGCGTGGAATTATTGGAACCTGATCCGCTTCAACGAGCACGAAGACCCGGATCACGGACTGATGCTGCTCATGCGGAAGGATCAGTGCATGCACTGCGAGGAGCCGGGGTGTCTCGCGGCGTGCCCTGCCGATGGCGCGATCATTCAATACGCAAACGGCATCGTCGATTTTCAGCAGGATCATTGCATCGGCTGCGGCTACTGCATGACCGGCTGCCCGTTTAACATCCCGAAATTCAGCCCGACGGCCCGGAAAGTCTTCAAGTGCACGCTCTGCTCCGACCGCGTCGGTCAAGGCCTGGAGCCCGCCTGCATCAAGTCCTGCCCTACGGGCTGCCTGCACTTCGGGTCGAAGGACGATATGAAGTTTCTCGCGGAGAATCGGGCAGAACAGCTCCGCGAGCATTCCGGTTTTGCCAACGCCGGCGTGTACGATCCGACGGGCGTCGGAGGCACGCACGTGATCTACGTGCTGCACGATGCGACGAACCCCGAAGCGTATGGCGGATTGCCCAAAGATCCGTCAATTCCATGGACCGTGCAACTCTGGAAGAAGCCCCTGAAGTGGCTCGGCAATTTCGCCATCCTGGGCGGTTTGGCGGGCCTGGCCATTCACTATCTCCGCTTCGGCGCTAAAACTGAGGAAGTGGAAGAGCATCCCAAGCAGCCTGCACAAGGTGACCAACGATGAACGACGAGGCCCATCTTCTTCCAAACGGGCGAATTCTCCGGTACACGTTCCGCGAACGCCTGATGCACTGGGCCGCGGCCATCTCCTATGTCTATCTGCTTCTGACTGGCCTCGCATTTTGGTCGCCGTGGCTCTTTTGGATTGCGGTTGTGCTCGGAGGCCCCACGATTTCGCGCGAGCTGCACCCGTGGGCCGGATTGCTTTTCGTCACCGCTACGATCTGGATGTATCAGACCTGGGCAGATCAAATGCGGGAGACCGAGGTGGACAAAGAATGGTGGCGCGCCTTGCCACACTATATAACGAACGAGGATGAGCAGGTACCCAAGGTCGATCGTTTCAATGGCGGCCAGAAATCTCTATTCTGGGGATTCTTCTGGTGCGGGCTTTTACTGCTTCTATCCGGCCTGGTCCTTTGGTTTCCGCAGTACATTCCCTGGAGCCTAAGGTTTCTCCGTTACATTGCAGTGATCGTTCATCCGGTTGCGGCGCTTCTGACGATTGCGCTGTTCATGATCCATCTGTACATGGGACTTGCCATCGAGGGAGGGGCTCTCCATTCCATCGTCCGCGGGGACGTGACGCAGGACTGGGCACGCTCGTTTCATCGTCTCTGGTACGAGAAGGTTCTGCGGCAATCCGCGGTTAGTAAGTGAAAGGCTCGAAGTGGGACGCGCGCATTCGCCGCGCCGATGATCTTGCCTCAAGCCACGTGTTTGCTTCCGAGGGCCTCCGCTTCTACCGACGTGTCGTCGAGGTTCAAGAATCGCTCTACGCGGAAATCCAAGCCGCGTGCGGCACGCAGAAGAAGATGCGCGCGCCAGGCACGCTTCGCCACGAGTTCGACTCCTTTTTGCTCCTTCCGCTGTTCCCGGTCTTCCTTTCTTCGATCGAGAAGGACGCTCCCGTCCTTCTTTCGGAGGCGGCAAGCAGGCTGCGTGCCGCCAATGCGACGCGTTGGCAGGAGATACTCGCGGACTTCTGGCAGGACAGTACGGATTCGCCGTCTCACCTCGAGCCCGCGGAAACGCTGCTTTCGTGGACGTTTTTGCAACCGTACGCCGAGTACCTGGCGGACCACACTCAACACGATCCGATTCACGCGACGCCGTCCCGATGCCCACTCTGCTCTTCCAAACCCCAGGTGGGAGCTCTTCGGCCGGAGGGCGACGGCGCCAAGCGATCCTTGATTTGCGCGCTCTGCGCGAATGAATGGGCCTATCGCCGAATCGTCTGCCCCGCTTGCGGCGAAGAGGATGTGCACAAGCTGGCCGTCTATACGGCGCAGGATTTCGGCCACGTGCGCGTCGAGGCCTGTGATACCTGCCGCGCTTACATTAAGACCGTCGACTTAACCAAGAACGGCCACGCCCTCCCTGTGGTCGACGAACTTGCGACGATCCCCCTCAATCTATGGGCAGTCGAGCACGGCTACACAAAGCTGCAGGCAAATCTTCTGGGAATCTAGGACGCGGGGTGAGCTTGGTGGGCCGGGGAGTGCCGGTTCGCCGCAGACGGCAAACCCCTACCTCTCGATACCCCCCGGCGTCTTGTCTCTTGGCGCCCGGTTGGCGTATGATGCCCGCGCTGCAGGGGGAAAGCCGCGCTCCAAGGAGGTAACCGAACATGTCATTAGTCAAAGGCATCCACCACATCACGCTGTGCGCCAGCGGCGCGCAGGAGGATATCGACTTTTTCACCAAAGTAGCCGGCCAGCGGATGATCAAGCAAACCATCCTCTTCGATGGCCGCTACGCGCACTATCACCTCTACTATTCCAATGCCGACGCGGAGCCCGGCTCCGTCGCCACCACGTTCTCGTACAAAAGAGTGAAAGGGCGCCCTGGCTCCGGCCAGATCTCGGCGACCGCCTATACCATCCCCAAGGGAACGGCCAAGTTCTGGGTCGAGCATCTGAACCGCCACAAGACCAAGCACGGTGGAGTCCAAGAGCGGTTCGGACAAGCCTTCGTCCGATTCGAGCACCCCGCCGGCCTCCAGTTGGAAGTGGTCGAGGACTCCTCGGACGCCAGGAAAGGCTGGACGACCGATGAGATCAGTTCTGACGTTACCACGCGCGGATTCTATGGCGCTGTGCTCTCGGTTCAGGAAGTTCCCGAGACGGAGCGATTTTTTGTTGATGCGCTTGGCTTTCGCAAGACCGGCACGGAAGGCCAGTACCACCGCTTCGAGATCGGAACTGGCGGAACCGCGAGAACGGTGATTCTGGTTCACGAGCCGGATCGCCCCCAAGGGAGCTGGATCTTCGGCGCGGGCACTGCGCATCATCTTGCTTTGGATGTGGGCACCGACGAGGCCCTTGCGGAACAGAAGGCTCTCTACGAGGAATTGGGTTACACCGACGCCTCGGAGATCAAAGACCGCGTCTACTTTCACTCGGTCTATTGCCGCTGCCCCGGCGGAATTCTGGTCGAGGTCGCGGCTACGACTCCCGGCGGATTCGCTCTCGATGAACCGGCCGATCAGCTCGGCAGGCAACTGCTTTTGCCGCCATGGTTCGAGCATCGGCGAGCGGAGATCATGACGATGCTCGACCCGATCAAGGTTCCGGAGTCCAACTTTGCCACGGCCCAGCAGGGTGCGCCGATCGCGCGAAATGCGCCCGTATCAACTCCCGCTCCGGCTGCTACTCCCGGCGTGCCCGCACCATCCAGGCGCACGTCGGCGACGTTCATCGGCGGCGACACGCCGAAGAATTGAACGGGACTGAATTTCGCACCTCGGCGGCGGTCTGGGGACACGCCGCCATCAATGTGCGTGGGGTTGGCTTTCCGGTCTGCCAAGGCGCTCCGTCGAAGGCGTCTTGCTTGCGGAGAGCGAACAATTGGGGGCGGTGCTGCTCGTCGATCATGTTCCTTCCTGCCAGGGTTGATTCTCCGATTCGCGCCGAGCCTTCCGTCACATCCGGCGCGGCTGCGCGGAGTTGAGTCACTTCAGGAGCACGAAAGTGGATGGAATTAAACTCGTGAAGATTGCAGGTCCGCTGCTGCTGCTCTGGGCGCTGTTCGCTGTTCCGGCGCTTGCACAGATGGACCCTTCGGGAGAATGGTCGCCTCGATTTCATGAGGACTGGCTCGAGCGCATACCGGGCCCGGAAATCGGCGACTATCTTGGTCTCCCCATCAATGACGCCGCCCGCATGCAGGGCGACACTTGGGACGCCGCCATCGTGGAAATTCCCGAGAACCAGTGCCGCGCCCACGGCGCCGATTATGCGTGGCGTGGCCCCTCGAACGTCCGCATCTGGAAGGAAGTGGACACGGCCACGCAGCAGGTCATCGCCTATCACATCTACATCTCGGCCTACAACGCCTACCGCACGATTTACATGGACGGCCGCCCGCATCCGCCGGACTATGCGCCTCACACCTGGCTCGGTTTCTCCACCGGCAAATGGGAGGGTAACACCCTCACGGTCTTCACGGACCACCTAAAAGAAAACTGGATTCGCCGCAACGGGATTCCACGCAGCGATCAGGCGACTGTCAGCGAGCATTTCCTCCGCCACGGCAACTATTTGACCGTCGCCGTCATCACCTACGATCCCGTTTATCTAACCGAGCCTTTCATTCGCACCACCGACTTCGTCTTCGACCCTCAGCAGCAGATCGCTCCATGGCCCTGCGAATCCGTCGACGAAGTCGACCGGCCCGCGGGTTCTGTGCCGGCTCATCTGCCGGGGACCAACACTTTTCTCGATGAATTCCCCGCCAAATATGGCATACCTCCCCAGGCGGCGCGGGGCGGGGCGGAAACGATGTACCCGGAATACAAATCGAAAATGAAAACCATGAAGACGCTGCCGCGCCCCTCCAAAAATGCGCCTGGCGGATGAAGATGTCCCTTCTAAGGAACAGGAGCAACGCATGACGACAACCAAGCCGCTCGAATCCGCGAAGGGCCTGCGCGCGCTCCTGATTCCCGCGGCCGCCTCGCTCTTCGCCATCGTCGGCCTCTCGCAAATCGCGTACTCCCAGCAGGCTCCGCCTCCCGCTCCGCAAACTCAGAATCCCGCGAACGTCGAGGTTCACGTCCTGGCCGTCCAGGGCAAGGTCTACATGCTCGTGGGCGCGGGTGGCAACATCAGCGTGCAGGTTGGCGACGACGGTGTCCTGCTGGTTGACACGGGCCTCGCCGGCACCAGCGACAAAGTCCTCGCTGCGATCCGCTCGATCACCGACAAGCCGATCCGCTACATCATTAACACTCACGTCCACGCCGACCACACCGGCGGCAACGAAGCCATCGCCAAAGCGGGTAACACGATCGCCGGCGGCAACGTTGTCGGCGATATTGGCGCCAGTGCGGGAAACCAGGCCACGGTGCTTGCGTTTCAAACGGTGCTCGACAGGATGAGCGCATCCACCGGCAACAACCAGACAGCAACGCCTCAGGGCGCCTGGCCGACGGAATCCTACACCACTCCCGAAAGAAAACTTTTCTTCAACGGTGAAGCGGTTCAGGTCATCCACCAGCCTAACGCGCACACCGACGGCGACAGCATCGTCTTCTTTCATCGCTCCGACGTGATCAGCACGGGCGACATTTTCGTCACCACCAGCTATCCCAGAGTCGATCTCCAGCGCGGCGGCAACATCCAGGGACTCATCGAAGGTCTGAATCGCATCATTGAACTCGCCACTCCCGGACCTACGCAGGAAGGCGGCACGATGGTCATTCCCGGCCACGGGCGCCTCTGCGACCAATCCGACGTCGTCTTCTACCAGGAAATGGTGACCATCATTCGCGATCGTATTCAGGACATGATCAACAAAGGCATGACGCTCGAGCAGGTGAAGGCGGCCAGGCCCACGCGTGACTACGATCCGCGTTACGGCGCCAATCCTACCTGGACGCCCGACATGTTTGTCGAAGCGGTATACAAAAGCCTTGCGAAAAAGGATTAGCGCAAGCCGCGCGCCGGCGCTAATCTTGATCAATTGGATTTCGGATCGTTCTCAGGGGGGATCGTTATGAAGTACAGGCTATTGGCTCTATTCGTTGCCGCAACGCTCGTCTGGGCTGGCGCGGCTAGCGCCCACCACTCCTTTGCCGCCACCTATTTCGTGGACCGGGAGATCACCGTTGAGGGCACCCTGACTCAGTTCCTCTTCCGCAATCCTCACTCGTTCGTCAAAATCCAGGCCCCCGACGACAAGGGCGTGATGCAAACCTGGTCCATCGAATGGGGCGGCGGCGCGCAACTCGACCGCGAGCATGTGACGCGTGACACGCTGAAGCCGGGCGACCATGTGATCGCCACCGGCAATCCGGGCCGCGACCCGTCGGAGCATCGGATTCGTCTGCACAAGCTCGTCCGTCCGTCCGATGGATGGAAATGGGAAGGCGTAATCATGTAGGTAGGTCTGGGCTCGTTGGGGGGGACGACGGGAATGAACTGCAAAATTCTGAAAACGCTCACTGCCCTGCCATTCGTTTTTCTGGCGCTGTTGTCGCTTGCCGTGCCTGGCCGCGCTGGCGCGCAGTTCGGGCCACCTCCCCCCGCTGCTGGCCCGCCCAACTATCGGCTGATCGCCCCGCTCGATCTCACCGGATACTGGGTATCCGTCGTCACGGAGGACTGGCGCTTCCGCATGATCACGCCGGACAAGGGTGACTACGGCGGCGTTCCCCTCACGCGGGAGGGCACGCAGGTGGCGCTCTCCTGGGATCCGGCCAAGGACGAGGCTAGCGGCAATCAGTGCCGTTCTTACGGCGCCGCCGCAATCATGCGCGTGCCGGAGCGCATCCACATCACCTGGCAGGACGACAACACCCTTCGCATCGATACCGACGCCGGAACCCAAACGCGTCTCTTCCACTTCGGCGGCACTCCTCCGTTGAACGGGACTCCTCAATGGCAGGGCTATTCCGTAGCCTCCTGGCAAGGCTTCCGTCAGGGCGGCGCGTTCCAATTGCCCACGGTTCTTTCGAAGGACGCGGCGGCCCCGAGGATCGGCCTCGAGGGCTATCTCAAGGTCGTCACCACGCAGATGCGCCCGGGATACCTCCGCAAAAATGGAGCCCCCTACAGCGCGAATGCGGTCCTCGAGGAATACTTCGACAGCTTCAAGGAAGCCAACGGCGATACATGGCTCGTCGTGACTGCAATCGTCACCGACCCGCAGTATCTCTATCAGCAGTTCATCACCAGCTCGCATTTCAAGAAACTTCCTGACGCCTCCGGCTGGAATCCCACGCCCTGCGAGGCGAAATGACGAGTCGCACGGTCGCAGGCATCACGGCGAAGGCCTCGCCGAGGGTCCCGGATGTGGTTCGCTAACTTCCTCCAGTGGCTCCACGATACGCGCTTCAGCACCGTGATGCGCGAGTCGATATGGGCCGAGCCCATCGTCGAGACCATCCACGTTCTCACCTTGACGCTGTTTCTCGGGTTCGCCGTCCTGCTGGACCTGCGTCTTCTCGGAGTCTGCTTGCGGCACAGGCGTGTTTCGGAGGTTTTGCGGCAGCTCAACCCGTGCTTGTTCGTGGGCTTCGCGGTCATGATCGTCTCTGGCCTGCTTCTCTTCTCCGGCGACCCGCCGTCTTTCTACAGCACGATTTTCTTTCGCGCCAAGATGATATTTCTTGTGCTCGCTGGTTTGAACGTGCTGATCTTCAACGCCACCATCGGCCGCAAGGTCGCCGAGTGGGATCTGGCTCCGAAAACGCCGGGCGGAGCCAAGATGGCGGCGATCGTCTCGATTGTGCTGTGGGTTGCCATCGTCGCCGCGGGGCGTGCGATCGCCTACGTCCTTCCGCCTCCATGAGGCCCCTGCGGTGAGCCGGACGAGGAGGTTTTCCCAAAATGTGGCTTAGGACGCTGATCTTGCACTTCTGCCAGTGGTGCAACAACTCCTACTGGGGCCACGGGGTGCGCGACTCCGTCTGGCTCTTCCCTTTCGTCGAGATATTCCATCTGCTGGCTCTCGGGGTCCTGGGCGGCACGATTCTGATCCTCAATCTCCGCCTCATCGGCTTCCGATTTCAAGACGAGCCCATCGCCGAACTCGCCGAGGATGTCCGGCCGTGGATGCTCGGCAGTCTCGCAGTGATGTTTGTCTCGGGATTCCTTCTTTTCTCCACGGAAGCCGTGAAGATGTACGGCAATACAGGCTTTCGCTACAAGATGCTGTTCCTCCTGCTCGCGCTCGTTTTCACTTTCACGATCCATCGTAAACTGACGACGTCCGACGAGACCCGCGTCTCGCCGGTGTGGCGCTGGCTGGCGGCCTTCGTTTCCCTCGCGCTGTGGGCCGGCGTTGGCCTCGGCGGGCGTTCCATCGGCTACGTATAGCGCCCGAACGCCTGCGCAAGGGGGCCGCGCCTTTCTTGCGCCATTCCTTCGGCGGCGGGCGTAGCCCCTGCGCAGCCGCGCCGCGGATATCGTTTTGTTGCCCGCAGAAAACCGCGATAATAGTGGCAGCGCGTTCGGCGCAAAAGAGAGCTTCGCTTGTCCCCCGGCCAAAAACCACACTTTTCAAACGCTCGGTGGACGGAAGGGCTTCCGATCCTTGCCCTTCTCGTGGTTCTCCTTTCGGGATCCGTCTGGGCTGCCACTGGCGGAAGCATCTCCGGCACGATAACCGATGCAAATGGCGGCGCGATCCCCGGCGCCGCGGTCACCATTCGCAATCTGGACACCACGATTGCGCAAACGACTACCAGCAGTAGCGAGGGATTCTACGCCTTCACCAACCTCCCCGTAGGACGTTACGAGCTCGAAATTATTCACGAGGGATTCAAACCGTATAAGCGGACGGGCTTGGTTATTGACGTCAACACGGAGCTTCGGGTCGATCAGGAACTGACCATTGGAGAGCAAGCGCAAGAGATAGTTGTCTCCGGTACGGCGGTCCAGGTGGAAACCGAAAGCACGCAGGTGGGCCAGGTTGTGACGGGCGCTGAGATCACAGGGGTCGCCTTAAACGGCCGAAGTTTTACGGATCTCCTGGCTCTGCAGCCGGGGATTGTGCCCATGTCAACCCAGCAGCCCAATTCGATCGTCATGGCAGGGGCCACGGTAGCGATTGCTCCCTCAGGCGATTTGAATCCCGGCAACCAGTCCATCAGCGGCCAGCGCGAGGACGCCAACGGTTACATGATCAATGGAGGTGACGTTAAAGAATTGATGAACGGTGGGACTGCGATCGTGCCCGATCTCGATTCAATTGCAGAGTTCCGGATATTGACCAATAACTTCGATGCGGAGTACGGCGATTACAGCGGCGGCATCGTGAACGTGGTGACCAAATCCGGAACCAATCAGCTGCATGGCAGCGCATTCGAGTTTCTGCGAAACACGCTGCTCGATGCCCGCAATTACTTTTCCCCGACGCGCGGCTTCTTCCGGCAAAATCAATTTGGTGGCACCACAGGCGGACCGATCGAGAAGAGCAAAGTGTTTTTCTTTGCAGACTATCAGGGCACGCGGATGGCCCAGGCCATCGACACGGGGCTCATCGCCGTTCCTTCGCTCGCCTACCGGGCGGGTGATTTTATCGCCGGGCCCGATGGGACTGGTCCTAGCCCGCTTACGGGAACCGTAGGAGGCCCGAACCTCGCCAGTATCCTCACGGGAGAACTCGGCTATCCAGTGACCTCCAACGAGCCTTATTACACTCCAGGTTGCACTTCAAGCACGTGTGTGTTTCCGGGCGCTGTGATTCCAAAGGCAGCCTGGTCGGCGCCGGCCCGATATCTGAATCTGAATTCGAAAAATTACATCCCTCTTCCGAATGATGGACCTTCCACTTTTACAACCGCGTCCCAGGGGCAGGACTTGCGGGACGATAAAACGAGTTTCCGCATTGACGGCAACAATCAACGCTGGGGACAGCTCTCCGCATACTATTTCTTGGACGACTTCACGCTGAACAATCCTTACCCAACCGGGCAGGGAGGCGCGAATGTCCCGGGCTTCAACGCCTTAAATACAGGCCGCTCACAACTGATCAATCTGGCCGACACGAAGACCTTCGGCGTTGGCAGTGTGAACGAGGTTCACTTCAGCTTCATGCGAAGCGCAAATGTCGTGGGCCAGCCCATTGGCGGTGTGGGGCCGAGCCTGGCGTCTCAAGGTTTTGAAACGGGTATCGGAACTCCCGGCATTGTTCCACTGGCGCCGGCGATTGAGGGCATCGAGAATACGATCTTCAATTCATTCGTCATCGGTGTGCCCATCACGAACCTGGCGCAGGCGAACAACACCTTTACCGGATCCGACAATTTTTCGACGGTCCGGGAAAACCACACCCTGAAGGCAGGTTTCGAACTCAGCGTCGAGCAGATCAACGTCAATCCGAATCCCACTTTCAATGGATCGTTTCTTTTCTCTGGCACCGAAACCGGCCTCGACTTCGCGGATTTCCTGATCGGGGTTTCGACGAACTACAATCAGGCTGATTCACAGCATTACTGGGGGCGCCACAAGTACCCCGCGGCTTTTGTGCAGGATAGCTGGAGGATCAAGCCGAGTCTTACCTTAAATTATGGGCTCCGTTGGGAACTGATGCAGTATTGGTCCGAAAAGCAAAACCAGACCCCTACCTTCATCCTGGGAGAGCAGTCCAAAGTTTATCCGACGGCTCCAACCAGCCTCGTCTACCCGACCGATGCAGGAGTGCCCAATACGTTGGTTCCCGAAAGAAACCGTTTTGCCCCGCGGATCGGTTTGGCCTACTCGCCCACGAAGTCGAACGGAATTCTGGGAAAGATTATCGGAGCTACGGGAAAGACAAGCATCCGCACCGGATACGGCATCTTCTATTCGGTGATCCAGGGAAATACGATCGCGTTTGACGAACCTCAACCTCCCTACGGCTTGAGCTACACCGGAAACGACACGCTCTTCGCTACACCCTTTATCACGGCGTCGGACGGCTCTGTTCACGTAAATCCGTTTCCTTTGACGTTTCCCCCGCTGAATGCATCCGTGAAGCATCCTAATCCGAGCATAGATTTTTCGCAGTTCGAACCGATTGCGGGAATGACGGCCCCTCCTCCGACCAATACATTTCCATACGCTGAAAATTACTTCCTCTCAATCGAACGCCAGCTGCCCGGAGCCGCGGTCCTCAGCTTGAATTATGTCGGCTCGCAGGCCCACCATCTCCTTGCCGTATATTCCGCCAATCCCGGCAATGCGGCTCTTTGTCTGTCGTTGAGCCAACCGGACGAAGTGGCGCCGGGATCGCCCACCTGCGGGCCAAATGGAGAGGATACGACGTACGTTACCGCTGGCGGCCAGACTGTGTATGGCACACGAGGACCGTTGGGTTCAGCATTCAGCAATGACGACTACGAGGGGAGCGTCGCTAACTCGAATTACAATTCGTTTCAAGCCAGTGTCCGGCGTTCGGGAAAGACTCTGGATCTAACGCTGGGATATACGTATAGCAAGTCCATTGACCAAGCATCGAGCCTCGCCGACATTCTCGATCCTTTTAACTTCAATGCAACGCGAGGGCTTTCCGCCTTCGATCTGAGGCACAACTTCGTTGCTACGTACGAGTATCGGCTGCCGCTAGAACGCCTGACATCTCGTGCGAGCGTATTGACGCAAGGATGGGCGGTTTCGGGAATCACCCGAGCTAGCTCTGGTTTCCCAGTAACCATCTCCACCGACCTGGACAACTCACTGATGGGAAGCCTGCCGAATGGAGTGAATAATCATAGTGCCGATTTGCCGGACTTTGCTGGCGGCCCTCTGGGCCTTAACGGGAATCCGCGGAATGGTCGGCCATACTTTAATACCTCGTTATTTGGCGCTAACGCTTTGGGGACCTTCGGAAATTCCAGACGGCGATTCTTCTACGGGCCCGGCCTATTCAACACCGATCTAGCTCTGTTGAAGTCTTTCCAATTTTCGGAGTCAAAGGCGTTGCAGTTTCGGCTGGAGGCTTTCAATGTTTTCAATCACACCCAGTTCTTCGGGCCTGCGGCTGTCAATGGCGATTTTTCCAGCGCTCTGTTCGGCCAAGTGGTGAACGCCGGGCCGCCGCGGCTAATGCAGGCCGCGCTCAAGTTTACGTTTTGAGTCTTGCTCGCGCAGAACAGCCCGGCGAGCATGCCTTTCAGATCGCGGAAACCGGTTTACCGTTAACCATAAACTTCATCACAGACCTGGAAATGGAGCTGATGCCCAGAGTGATACCGCTCTTGGCGGGATGAGTTTCGGCCACAACGGAGTCCCCGAGCATCAGTGAATGTTTCGACCAGCCTGCGTGAGACATGGCGAATGGAGACGCAAGCTCGATAGTCCAGTGCTGAACCATACCGTTCTCGGCTTTTACGTCCATATAGACAAGACAATGGGGATTGACCCAATCGAAACCGGTGATTGTGCCGCTGAGGGTGATGGTTTTGCTTAGGTCGTACCTCGAAGTGCCGTGATGCGCAAAAATTGGGATTGAGATCAGCAGAATGGCAAAGCCCACAGCCAAGAATCTCGACAGGATGTTTCTCATCCTACTCCTCCCGTACGCTTTCCATCCTTGCCAGATGTCGGCGACTATTTCCGATATTATATATCCTCTCTTAATGTGTTCAGCCACGCCCAGTTTTACGGTCCCGCATCTGTCGATCGCGAGGTTAACGACGCCACTTTTGGGCGCGTTGTCAGCGCGGCCGATTCGCGCTTGGTTCAACTGGCGGCGAAACTCTATTTCTGAAGTAGAATCCGTACGAGGAAAACAACTCCATGGATGCTCCCATCGGCGAATTCAATCTGAGCCGCCTCGAACGCGTGATTTCCGGCCCGGGAAAAATTGAACTCCTGGAAAACGAGCTCGAGCGCCGCGATCTCCGGCGAGCGGTCATCGTCACCGGCAAGACGCTCGGCGCTTCCCCGCTGCTCGCAAGGGTCACGCGAGCGCTCGGCTCGCGCTGCGCCGCCGTATTCACCGGCGCGCGACAGCACGTCCCATTGAGCGCGGTCCGCGCCCTGCTGGCCGAGATCGAGCGCACGAACGCGGATTGCCTGGTCAGCTTCGGCGGGGGCAGCCCGATCGACGCAGCGAAGGTCGCGACGTACGTCTGCCTCACCGGCCGTGATCCCATCCCGGCGCAGGCCGGCGCGGCCTCGGGCACTTCCGCTATCCGCGACATGGTTCACCTTGCGGTTCCGACAACGCTCTCCGCGGGGGAGTACACGGCCGTGGCGGGAGTGACCGACGAAAACACGCGGGTGAAGGAGGGAGTGGGAGATCCCCGTATCGCCGCGCGAACCGTCATTAACGATCCGGTGCTCGCGCTCGACACGCCCGCGTGGCTCTGGGTCGCCACGGGCATGCGCTCGCTCGATCACGCCATTGAGTCGATCTACTCGACGCGGCACCACATCATGAGCGACACGCTCGCGTCGAAAGCGATCGCGCTGCTCGACGCGCATCTCGCTCCCTCGATCCAGACGAGCGGCGCGGAGCAGCTCGCGCATCGCGGCTACTGCCAGACGGCGAGTTGGTTTTCGATCTTCGGTGCGCTGAACACCGGCTTCGGACTGTCGCACGCCCTCGGGCACCAGATCGGACCGCGGTGGGACGTGCCGCACGGCATCACGTCGTGCATCACCCTGCCCCACGTGATGCGCTTCATGGCGCACATCGCGCCGCAGCGGTTCGGCCCGATCGCAGAAGGTTTCGGGATCGAGTTCGATCCGGCGGACCCGAAGCCGGTGGCACTCGAATGCGCGGAACGCACGGCGAAGTTCATCGCGCAATTCGACGTGCCGCACCGGCTACGCGACGCCGGCGTGCCGGAAAAGGAAGTCGGCGAAATCGCCGGGACTATCGAGCATCACTTCGCGCGATTGCAGGTCGTCGACCGGCCGGTGACCCGCGCCGAAATTCTGGACCTACTCGAAGAGTCTTACTGAAGCGCCTACCCGTTTTGCAGCGAGTGGAGCAGCCGCTGCTCCTCGCCGTAGGGATCGTTGACGGCTCTGCACTCGTTGTTGAGGATCATCGTCGCGCGCTGCGTGTTGTCGAACGCAGGCCAGTTCGGCAGGCCGGGATGGTTCGGGTTTCCGGTGCGCGCGAAGGCGACCCACGCGCCGCTGACTTTGCTCGCGAGCGCGTAGCGGTCTTCACCATCTCCCGTCATGGATTTCGCGAGGTCCACATTGTCAAAAACGAACGGAATTTCCAGAGTGTGGAACGACCGCAGCTTGCCGTCGTGCACCGGCGACCTCCACATGAAGTAATACTGATAGACCGCTCCCTTGCCTTGCGCGGCCTTGCGCTCTGCCTCGGTGACCACGCCGGCGCGGAACGTGGCGTCCGAGGCGATAATCAAAAACAGATCGGTATTGGTTGCGCTGGGCCGGCCCTTCTTATAGGCGGCGATGAGCTGATCCACCTGAGCGTCGTCTGCTTTGCGGACGGTCTGCTTGATGCGCGCGTGCAAAGTGGCGTCGTCAATCGGGTCGAGCTGCTGGCCCGGAAAGAACGCAACTTCGGTTTCGACGGTGCCGATCAACAGCGGAACATCCGCGGAAATGGCCGGCGCAGCGGGATCGAAGGGATCGGTGGGCAGCGTGGAGCCATCGACAACCGGAGCAAGGGGTAGTCCGCCCGGGCCGGGAAAACCGCCGCCGGGGATTCCCGCGAGGAGCTGATCAACGGAAAGCTTCTGAAGTTCGTCGACCTGATCGGGCTTGAGGCCGAGCTTCGCGAGGAAGGCCTCCGCACCCTTGGTGGCCGCGTCCCGCGACACTCCCTTCACGTCCGCGCCACTCTCAACGATCGCACGATGGAAGAGCCCCTTGGCGGGCGGCATCGCCATCAGGGCGCTAACTTTGCCACCTCCGCCGGACTGCCCGAAAATCGTGACGTTGCCGGGATCGCCGCCGAACGCCTCGATATTGTCCCGCACCCATTCAAGCGCGGCGACGATGTCGAGCATTCCGACGTTGCTCGCGTGCGCATATTTCTCGCCGCCGACATCGGCGAGATAGAGAAAACCAAAAATCGTGAGGCGGTGATTGACGCCGACCAAGACGGCATCGTGCTTTCTCGCGAGCTCGGTGCCGTCATAGCAGGTGAAGCCGGCCGATCCGGACGTGAAACCGCCGCCGTGCAGCCATACCATCACGGGCCGTTTGTGTCCGCGTCTGGGTTCGGGGGTCCAGACGTTGAGAACGAGGCAGTCCTCGCCCATTGGTTCGTTGGGGCACATCACGTCGAACTCCATGGGCACCTGTCCGTGAAAATCGCTGGGGCGCTGCGGAGACCGGAGACCCAGCGTATACGCCTCGCGCACGTTGGTCCACGGCTGCCGTTTGACGGGCGGCATGAAGCGGTTTGCCCCCTCGGTCGAAGCGCCGTAGGGCACGCCTTTGAAGGCGTGGACTTTGCCCTGCACGGTGCCGCGCACTTTTCCCGCAGTCGTTTCCACAACCGCCCCCGGCGTGGCCTGCGAGTCTTCCGCCAGCGCGGCGGCGAGCCGGCCGCTCACGAGAGCGCCCGCAGCCAATGTCCCAAGCCCAATGCCAGAACTGATGAACGTTCGCCGTTTCATCCTGTTTTCCCCTCACCCATCGAGTCGCCTGCGCGCCGTCGCGGCGCCCCCCCAAAACGGCGGCTAGTTTACTCCCTATTTGCCGATTTTCGAGGGGCAATCGCGGTGCAAAACGCGTTCACCAGACCCCCTTTTCAGTGACGGGTAAGAGGCACCACCGTCTTTTGTTTTCAATAATTTACAGAGATTTTTGCTCGACAGTCAGTGACGGGTAGAAGGCAGTAGTTCGAGGCGGGAGAGAGATCCCCCGGCGCACGCTGTTCGCTTCCTTCCTTCGTCAGGGCAGGCGGGATGACGATGCTTGTCGCATCGTGCAGTGGCGGGCGATTCGTGACGAACGGCTGGTGAAGAGTGTCCCGGCGTCGGGTGCCGACCGTGCGCTGAGAGCCCGGTTCGTGGTTGAGACGGAACATGCCGAGGGCGCTGCAAGACAATGCGTCTGCGAAACTGAACCCAGCGTCGCGTCTCATCCTTCGCCCTCGTCCTTTCCCTTTCTCTTTCGTTCATTCGCAAAACCAATTTCAGGCTGCCACATTGCGGGGAAAATTTCAAACGGTTGTTGGTGTAAAGAACTTCGGACCCCGCGGGACCGAGGAAAATAAGCCGACAGGATGCCAGCGCTACAAAGGAAAAGGCAAAACGCCGGACGCGCTACTGCTGCACGGTGAAGCGGACGGGCTGGATGAAGATTGAATTGCCCACCTGAACGGAAATGTTGTAATCGCCGGGCGAGACCTGGGGCACCTTCAGGACGATTTTGTCGTCAGTTTCTTCCACGACTGTCGCCTTATGATCGGTTGTGCGGTCCGAGAGAAAAACGGCGGAGACGTGAGGCTTCGCCAAATTCGTTCCGGTGACGGTGATCGTGTCGCTGACCTTGCCGGAGGGCGGATCGACCGAGGTGATACTTGGCGAGCCCTGCGCGAAAAGCGGCGGGACCGAAAGCATCAACAGAGCCGCTGCGGCCAGAAACGCGAATCTGACGAGGATGTTGCGAGGGACAGATTTTCCTTCCACACCTTGCGCTGAATCACGGCTTAGGGCTGGCGTATGAGTCATGGGTCACCTCTCGGATGTAAGCAGAATTCCCCGTTTACACCTCGCATGTCGCGGTTATTCGAGCCCACCATAAGCCCGGATTGTCCGCATGTCAAACGCCGTCTCGGGCGTGACAGCGAATTCCAGCGGACACGCGTGCATTTTTTCGCGCGGAAACACGATGGGGAATACCTACTAACCAAGCGCCGCGCAACTGCTCGAGTTCGAGGAGAGAGGGGGCGCTTCGCGGACGAGGAGCCAAGGGACCGGGGAAAAACACAGAAGGCCGAACTCTACAGGCAATGCTGTATAGTGCCGGACCGGATTCTTCAGTATTTTTGCTTAATCGCTGTTGAAGCGAAAGCAATGGGCCAGAACCCCAGTCCCGTTATGCCGGTACGAATTCTGCTGGTTGACGATCACGACGTTGTGCGCCAAGGCATCCGGCGCTACCTGGAAACAAAGCCGTCGGTCGAGATCTGCGGCGAGGCCACGAACGGCCAAGAAGCCGTGGAGAAGACGCTGAGTCTGAAGCCGGACGTTGTCGTTCTCGATCTGACCATGCCGCTCATGAACGGAGTCGAGGCGACGCGGGAAATCCGGCGGCTCGCGCCGTCGGTTAAGATCGTCGTCTTCTCGATGCATGATTTCGGCCTACTTGCGGAAAGTGTGAAACGAGCGGGGGGGACGCGTATGTCTGCAAATCCACACAGATCGACAAACTGTACGACGCCATCGTCGGAGTGCTGCGCCCAGAAGTTTCCTGATTCCGCCCAGAGCATGCTGCTTCTCACTTCTCTTTCAAACCGTTTGTTAGACAGGGGCGGCAACGTCGTAATCTGCGGGCCCGATTGCCGGATCACCACAGAATTGGCACGGAGCGATCGCGCTCACGATCACTACCAGGGAGCTCTCGTTTTTCCAGCCTCCGACGAAACCCGGAATAATTTTGCTCCCACTGCGGCGCGGCTTCTGACGATGCGGAGAATCCGGCGGAACGGCTATGGGCTATACTCGCGGGCCCTGAAATTCGCGTCCGGAGGCAAAGATGAGAGGCTCCGCATGTGTGCTGTTCTTTCTGCTCGCCGGTTCCCTTTTTGCACAGCAGGCGCCGGTGCCGGAAATTCCGTACCGTTCCGTGCCGGATTTCCTGAAGCTGCCGCCGGACCTGTATCTCGGCGAAGTGTCCGGTGTGGCGGTAAATTCGAAGGGTCACGTATTCGTTTTTTCGCGCGGCAATACGACAGGGCCGGCGTATGGGGCGAGCGCCGCACAACTGCTGGAATTCGACGGGAACGGCCGCTTCGTGCGGGAGATCGGGCACAACCTGTACGCGTGGTCGTTCGCGCACACAGTGAAAGTCGATGCAGAAGACAATATCTGGGCGACGGACAAAGGCTCGGACATGGTGATCAAATTCGATCCCGCGGGGCGTGTGGCGATGGTCTTCGGGCGCAAGCAGGAAGCATCCGACGAGGGAACGGGGCCGGTGAAGCACATCCGGCCGCCGCTCCCGCCCGTGGACGGAATGTTCCGCCAGGTGACCGACGTGGCTTGGGACGCGACCGGGAATACGTATATCAGCGACGGCTACATCAATTCGCGCGTCGCGAAAGTGGACAAGAACGGCGACTGGGTGAAGTCGTGGGGTGAACCGGGCGACGGGCCGGGGCAGTTCAACACGCCGCACAGCATCGCGGTCGATGGGAAGGGGAACGTCTACGTGGCGGACCGCGGCAACCGGCGGATACAAGTATTCGACGGCGACGGGACATTCCTGCGGCAGATCACGATCGACGTGCCAGCGCCGCCGAACGCGCACCCGGCAATCGGCCCGAGGCCGACGGCAACGACGGGAACAATGGCGCCGGGAGCTCCGTGGGCGATTTGCATCACGCCGGGGCCGAAGCAGGTGTTGTACAGCTCGGATGCCTTTCCAGGGAGGATCTACAAGCTGACGCTCGACGGAAGGGTGCTTGGCGTGCTCGGCGAATCGGGCAAGCAACTCAAGCAGTTCGGGTGGATACACGAGATTGCGTGCCCTTCGGAGAACACGTTGTACGTAGCGGAGCTGCTGAACTGGCGCGTGCAGAAATTGATTCTGGAGCCGGGGCGGTAGGGCGGACACGGCAGTGCCATGGCCTTTACGAAAGAAGAGGGCAATCGGTCGGTTTGGAGCCATGGCACTTGTCGGATTACCGCGTTCTATATAAGGGGATGTCAAGAAAAAACACTTCCCCGCGACTGGAGGGAGGGGAGAAATTCTTTCTGACACCCAGCCCGTGTATTGGAGTGAGGATCCGCGATGTTCGCATTTCTGCAGATTCATCTCGTTGGCGTGACGACGTCCATCGGCTTCTGACGCAAACAAGCAGAGTGGTTGTGCTGTGCCAACCATGGTTCTATCTGAGACTCGCGGCCTATAGCTTTTTCTGGTTGTCCGAGGGGGGCATATGGTTAATCAAGAGACTCGGTGCCCAAAGCACACGCTCCGCCTAACGCGGTAATGGATACTCACCCTCGAACCAGAGCGTTAATCAGGACCTAGCCGTTTGGTGTACCCTGATGCCGATTCAGACCCCGTGATTCGGTGGTAGACTCGCTCGCAAACCACAAATGAAATGGGAGGAGTTCGATGAGTCGTATTCCTTGTAAGTGGATCGTGCTCTCGGCCGTACTGTTGGCGCCGGCGGCGAGTTTCGCGCAAGTGGCCTGCACGTGGGACGGCCTGCAAGCTGCGACCAATCTCTACATTGAGGCTCAAAGCAAGGGCGATCCTTCCGGCATGCCGCTGGCGAACGGGCTTGCTTATATCGAAAACATGCAGGTCGTCGATATCAAAACGGGCGTCATTCAAAAGCCGCTGAAGATCGATTTTCATCGCACCTTGATTGACACGGCAACGTGTCAGACATTTACCGAAGTGATCGTTACGGACCAAAGCCACCCGTACGTCATCGGCACGCGCCTCAGGATAAATCACGACAAAATCGCAGAGATCGAATCGCTGGTAACGCAGCAAGGCGACTGGCTATTCAACGCCGATAACTACTACAAGTGGTCGCCCTCTGAGGACTGGGGAGTGATTCCGCCGGGACAGCGCGATAGCCGCGATACCCTGGTTGCCGCGGCCAATGCCTATCTCGATGCTTTCTTGGAAAAGAAGCTCGATCTCGTGCCGTGGGGATATCCGTGCAACAGGACCGAAGGCGGTCTCCGTACCGGGAAAGGTCTCCCCGACGATAGCTGCTCGGTCGGCGTGCCGGCGGGCGTCAATATTGTGGCGCGGCGCTTCATCGTCGACGAGAATATCGGAGCCGTTGTCGCGTTCTGCACGTTCGGTGTCGGCGGATTGCCGGATACCCACCTCTTCCGCATAGAGAAGGGCAAGCTGCGTTACGTGCATACCCTGACGCACGTCCCGCCTGGCAGACAGGTTCCTCGTGTTGGCCAGAACCGGGGGAACAGCCCCGCGCCCAGCAACCCGACACCCGACAAGCGGGAATGATCTGAAATCGGGTCCCGGTTGCACCGTGAGGAGATAACGGTCGGGGGTCTATCCACCCAAGAGTTCCTATGAGCGTTTGAAAAACATCGCCCGCATAATTCTCCTCAGACGTTTGCCAGCTGCTGGACAATGCCAACATGACTCCAGAGGGTCAAATCTACCGCGCGAAAGACTTTCGAAAAATCGACGAGCTTACCAGATTACGCGGAGCGGGGCCTGCAGACCGACGCTAGGGTGCGAATCGGATGATTCCAGTAGAAGACAGAACAAAAGCGATGAGAGAAGTTTTAAATACGCTAGGCGCTCTATTAGCCGTGGCCCTTTTCGCATGGTTCATCTGGCCCACACGATATGAGCGTGGCGAGCGGCGAATTGGCCAAACCGTCTATCCAATCCGAATTCACAGGATATCAAGGCGAGTAGAGATGTTATCTACCTTCGGCTGGGAGGTAGTGAGCGCCACGCCAGAACCTGACCCTACAGACATCCCGCCACGTGAGCTGGCAAAAGTCACGCTCAAATGCTCGCCCACACCTTTTGTCACCCTTGAATGCGACGTGCTTAATAACTCTGACTGGAGCCTGTCGGAAATCACTTTGACGGTCCGCATCCTGAACAAGAACGGAACGGAGGCTCGCAGGTACAAGTATGAAATGGCTCCCGGTTCGCGCCTGCATTTCGATCCTGGCGGCAGCACAAAGGGTCTCGTCCAGCTCGATTCTTCCCTTGACCCTGGACAGACTTTGGATTGGATGGTCGACGGCGCCAAAGGTGTGGGATCCCCTTGAGGGAGAACTAGTGCTGAGACAGAATTAAATCGGAGACACCCTTAAAAGATGTACTCCCGAAGCTGTGCGTTCCCTTCTTCGCTGGGCCGGTTGTTAGCTAACTCCCGGTTAGTCGGATTACCTCCTTATCCTAGTACCCTACTTGTCCGATTGGTGTGGTGATCATCGGCTCCCCCCCAAAGAAAAAAGGGGCGAGCCCGCCAACGGCGGATCCGCCCCCGCAAACTACAGACCAGCGACGTTCGAAGCCTGTAGGCCCTTAGGGCCCTTAGTCACTTCGAATTCAACCGCCTGGCCTTCGTTCAGCGATTTGTACCCTTCCGCCGTGATGGCGGAAAAGTGGACGAAAACATCCTCGCCCGACTGGCGCTGGATGAATCCGAATCCCTTAGCTGCATTGAACCACTTCACTGTTCCTTGTTCTCTCACTTGATTCTCTCTTCTATTTGAGCTATTTGGAGCCGTTCCCAGCCTTCAGGCAATAAAAAAAGGCCTGCAAGTGTATGACCTGCAGACCTCAAGTAAATCCAAAGGTTTGACAAGAGCAACAAACGCAACTGCATTGTACCACATCAGGCCGCCTGACAGAACGGGCAGTCGGGAGGGTGCATTCGCTTGTGATGGTTCACGTGGTGGCTCTTCTGAAACCTCTTTAGGCTGCGGGCAACCGCAATCAGTGTTGATTATGCTCCGAAAGTGTGTGACTTGAGGATCAGGGGGCGGATAACTCCTTCCATGAGAAGGCCGGTTAGAGTCAAGACAGTTTTGTTTTTACTTACGTGGATTTTTTGTTTTCAAGCTGAGCCGCCTCTGTCGCCATCCTTCCATCCGCACTCTTTTGTGAGC
>JBEKNB010000028.1:0-43858 GCA_049523255.1 Candidatus Acidiferrales bacterium
ACAATCACGACCGGCCTCACCGCGGAGTCGAAAACCGCACCCCGCACGAGGCCTTCTTGGCTTTTGCAGCTCTAACTAAAAACGAGGCCCTGAACGTCTAAATTAGCGGGGAGCCCTACACCTCCGTCATTTCCGATAATCCATTTCTTTCCGTCAACCACAACGAGCGCATGCTGGTCTGGATGAACCACGCTGCCGTCTGAATACGAATTCGTAAGATTTGCTCCAGCTGGTTTGCATTCCATTCGGGGAATGCGTGATCCATACGTCGATCCCTCCCAGGATGAGATCGTCGCTGTCTTGTACTGCACTTAGATATTGGTCATACCAACCCTGCCAACCGTTCTGGTTGTCGCCGAATGCGGCAGTAGGCATGGTCAACGAACGCCAGCTTGTCCCGCCATCAACGGATTCAGCAAGGCCGGTGTCGGCTGCGGTCCCTGGCCAGGGGCTTCCCGTTTGGTTGGCAGTCAGCATCCAGATCGTGGTCACTCCTCCCTTCGTTCTCGCAGCAAGAGAGACCCGATAGAAATTGTCGGTGCTAAGGACTTGTCCTGGGAATGGTGAGCCGGTAGCGACCCAGTTCTGGCCGATCTTATAGCGATAAATCCCTAAGCCTCGCAGGGCCGCGTAGTAAACGCCTTGTGTGGGCTCGTAGATAAGGTCGGTACAGTCGTGTGCAACCTGTTGCGCATCGACCAAATTCAAGGTCTGCACCCAAGACAAACCGCCATCATGCGATTCGTACACTCCGACGTCGGGCTGCCTTTCCGCCGCCTGCGATGCGCTGCCGACGGCGGCCAGCAATATGTTCTGGTCGTGGGGATCGATCAAGATTTTCGAGACAGAGCCACCCATAAAGCTGAACGTGCGGCTGTGCTGTACATCGGAAGCGGTAGCGATGGGTCCCGTCCAGGTAACACCACCGTCCAACGACTTCAAAATGCCAACGCCGTAGTAACTGTCGAGGGAGTTGTTAGCTTCTCCAGTACCCACGTAAATCGTCGGCGGATTCGTGCTTGTGTCCAGCGCAACGCTTCCAATCGACAAGCTGTACCAGTGATCGGCGTCGACCAATGGTTCAAAGTGAGGTGGGCTGCCTGGATCCGTACTCTGCGCGTTCGTGCTCTTCCACAAACCGCCGAATGCGGTCCCAACATACAGAGTGTTTCCTGTTGGATCATGAGCCAAATCCACGGCCAAGCTCGTCACCCGTCCGGTCACCGGCCCCCAAGAACTCGACTCTGGACTGGGACCTAGCGCCGTCCAAGTGGGGAATGCCCCAGCTGCAAGTCCCACCCTCGGAGCGGGAAGAGAGGACGTGCGTCCCCTCAGCTGTTGAAATGAGGATATCAATCGGTCCGCAGGTGAGCCCGCTTCAGCCAGTCCTACAGCGCTGACCAGTCGACCGCGCAGGAACCAAGCATTACGACCATTGGGATCGTCGCGCACAGCTACTCCCTGTGCGGAAAGTCCGCGCCCCACTACCAAAACAGCGCTTAGAAGCAGCATCGCGACCAGGACGCACCGGGGCACCTTACACCTCCGCCAAAGAGCCGTCCCTACTCCAGAACCACCATCGGTCCGAGGAGAGAACAACTCGATTATTAGTCAGTCAGCGTGCCACACCGTGGATATTGGCCGCGAATCAGACCACAAATGGACTAATAGAGTCAACTAATAAATAGATACGAAGATCTATATCGCCTTGCACGATACTTTGAGCCAGCGGAGATAAAATACTTGACACTCTAACTTCTTGCTATAAGCTCGCGAAAGTCGCCGCGCTTGCTCACATAGCTTTTCATTGATATTCCCTGCAAAATCCGCGGAAACCGGAGGCGGTAATGCGAAAAACGACTCTTGCTCCGATGCTGACCCTCTGGATGGCCGTCGTCGCAACGATTTCGGTTTCCAGTTGGGCGCAAGCGGATGAACCAGCGGCAGACAAGCAAGTGCTTGTTCAAATTATCGTTAACACCGCTTACGATGATTCAGAGTTGAGCTTGCGGCAGATCGCGGCTATCATCCACGGGTTGCCGCAGCGTCGCATTCCGTTTGGGAAAAACGACAATTTGAGCACGCTGATCCTGCGTGAATACCGGGTCTCGACGTACAACGATGACTCTCCGAGTTATCTTCCGAAAACCTTTAAGCTGATCGAACAGGCCATTCTCGATGCGAATCGCGTCACGGAGCCAGAGCGTCTTAGATCCGGCACTATCCTGGTACCCGAGCTTCCGCCAAAAGCTCTCGAAAAGTTCAATCCGGGCAACGCTCTGAACACTATTCCGATTCTGTCTGTTGTTCCGTTGTCTTCGGTGGTGCCCAAAAAGAACCAAGCGGAGAGTGTATCGGATTTCGAATTTGTCGGAAGCCCGACCGTGTCCAGCCTCGGCCGGCCCGCCGCGCAACATCACGCGATGGATTTCGTGTTCACCGCCGCGTTCGCGAAAACTGTTCTGACGAACCCGGCCTTGCAGGATGCTGTAATTCATTTTTTCAACTACCCGATCACGATGACTTTGGGCGGGAATCGAACCCCTGCCGTCGACGCAGCGGTCGACCATCTTGTGCTGAGCGATTCACAACGCGAATACATCCGAAACCTTCTTGCAGCCAATGCCCAACGTGACGTCCTTGTGTTCGTTCTCGACACGGGCTGGCCCGATCCGACGGAATACGCGGCCTCTAGGCAGGCCCTCAATCAGCTCGTCCATTTTGCACAGAAGCGTTTTTTCGGTCGCAATCTAGGAAGTCCAAGTGCTCTGAAACCCTTTGAAGAACCTTCCAACCCGCACTGCAAATACGTCAAGCGCTCATTGGCGGAATTTCACGCCCTCGATCCCACAAATCGTATCAAAATTATCTATGTGCCGCTCACAAAGGAACAGAACGCGACTCCCGTTCTGACGGACCTTCTGCAAACGGAATACCTCAGAGGATTCACCAATTATTCGAACAAACAAGTCAAACCCCCGAAGGATCTAATCAAACGGTCCCGGGAAACCGCGGAGAATACTATAAGCAAGTCGTACCCAGAGAAGTGGAGTGGCGACGAGGTCCTTACAGATAAGTCGATTCTGGATGCGATCCTGGACCTCGGAAACTTATACGCCAACGAAAATCACACAGTCGTCTTTGTGAACGAATCCTGGACCGTCCCACACGACGAGTATCACGTCTATTATCCCGACCCACTGAACGGTATTGTTCTCGCAGCAGCAGGTAATGCGAATCTAAACGTTATCTCTTCACATCTCGATTTCGCCGAACGAAGCACCAATCACAAGGATACTCTTGCAGTAATGAATCGCCGTCCGGGAGAATCAGATTTTCCGTGTAGCTCGTCCTTTGTTGGTGCTAATGTCGCGGACGAGGCCATGGCGACGGCGTTTGACGGCGAAGTGCTTGGCTCCGCCATCTGTGGGACCAGTTTCGCGGCACCGCGAATTGCCTGGATCCTGGCTGCGGATGAAGCGGTCCGCAAATCCGCTCTTGATCCCACAACATCATGGGAGGTCCTGTTAGATCTGCGGCTCAAGAAGATTCGTGATTCGAACGCTTCCGGGTTCGATATATATCTGTTTGATCCGATTGCATTTCTAAAGTCTTCCACTCCCTAGCCCTGATCTGATGGAAACCAACTTGTATCTGAAGGGTTGTCAAGCTACATACAACTGCGGGCTATAGAAGCATTCGACCCCTTTCTCTGTGCCTCGCCAAAATTCTGGCCGGCTTTGAAATGAATAACATAGCGGCCGCCCCGCCGCCAATGTTCTGTTATAACTCTGGCCCATGTTCAACCTGTTCTTGCTCTGGTTCGGAGCGCTCTTTCGCCTCTTCCGTAGCCGCCGGGATCTCGTCTTCGAGAACTTCGTGCTCCGACAGCAACTCGCCGTGCTGAAGCGGCGCCGTCCGCGGCCGAGCCTCAGCATCTTCGACAAGCTTTTCTGGATTGCCGTCCGTCGGTTCTGGTCAAAGTGGAAAGAAGCGCTCATCGTGGTCACGCCCGAGACGGTGGTCCGGTGGTACCGGGCCGGTTTTCAGATGTATTGGAGGTTGATCTCGAAAGTCAGGAGGCAAGTTGGGCGAAGACAGACTCCGAAAGAAGTTCGCGAGTTGATCTTCCGCATGGTGGCCGAGAATCCAACTTGGGGCGCCCCACGGATCCACGGGGAGCTCCTCATGCTGGGTTTTGATGTCTCGGAGCGAACCATTTCCCGTTGGATGAAACGAGCGCCGCGAGATCCCGAACCAGCCAAGCGCTGGCTGGCCTTTCTGCGCAATCATCGCGAGGCGATTGCCGCGATGGACTTCTTCACCGTCCCCACGATCACCTTCGGCGTGCTCTACTGCTTCTTCGTCATCAGCCACGATCGTAGGCGGATTCTGCACTTCAACGTCACGAAACATCCGACGAGCCTGTGGACCGTTCAGCAGTTGCGGGAGGCGTTTCCGTTTGGGTCAGCTCCTAGGTTTCTGATCTTCGACCGGGATGGGAAATATGGATTGGAAGTCCTGGTAGCCGTTCGTGCTCTGAAGATCAGCCCTGTACGGACCTCCTTCGAAAGTCCCTGGCAGAATGGCGTCGCGGAGCGTTGGGTTGAAAGCTGCCGACGAGACCTGCTGGATCACATTATTGCGGTGAATGAACGCCATCTGAAGCGACTGCTCTCCGAATACGTCGGCTACTATCACGAGGACCGTACGCACCTGGGACTCGGGAAGGGAACACCGGCCGGGAGCATTTGCTCCCCGTAGCCTCCGGTTGCGTCTCTCTCATGAGCGACTCGGCGGGCTGCACCATCGTTATGATCGAGCGGCCTGATCCGAGTGTGGTTCCGAAAACCGCACGCCCGAACTCCATCCTTAAATATGTGCCCGACCCGTTCATAGGCCGCCGCCACCGAGGATCGCGGCGTCGATGAAGTTTTCTCTGGTTGCACTCGCGCTTTGCGTTGCACGCTCGCAACTGGGAATCGCGCCATTTTCGGCGCGGATGAGATTTTGGCGAGGGACAGGAAGCGCTAGAACGTCAGGTGCAGCGACATCTGCAAAAAGCGGTTGCTTCCGATCGTGTTTGAAATCACACCGAAGCCCTTCGAAGGTGGCGGCGTGGTGCTGTAGCACGGCACGGGGTTGTAGCACGGGTTCAGCTCGAAGTCGGTATTGGGCGCATCCAGGCTCGGATGATTGAAGAGATTGAATGCGTCGGTTTCGAACTTCAGGTTGAACCGCTCACTTAGTTTGAAGTTCTTGTAGATCGAGAAGTCGAAGCGAGTCTGGAACGGCGAGCGGAAGACGTTGCGGCCCGTCGTGCCGAAACCGGTTTCATAGTTGTCGCAAACCTGGTAGCCGCTGATCGTCTGGCAGGGGGGCACGCCATCCTGCCCCGGCGAGAGCGAAGGAACAGAGAACAAGTTCGGATTTACATACGGCTGGCCGTTCACCAGGTTCCCTCCACCGCCGGCTCGTGACATTGCTTCGCCTGGCGTGACTCCCGGTGCAAGCGGCAGAATGGGATTCGTAATGTAGTCGTCCGAGCTGTAATAGATGCCGCCCGCGACTCCCGTAAAATCGATGACACTGAATGGTTCGCCGCTTTCCGCGACGGTGATTCCCGTAATGCCCCAGCCATTTGCCGCGGCATTGAGGAATCCGGAAGCATGCTTGATCGTGGGGAGATTATAGAGATAGCTGATGATAAACACGTGGGGGCGGTCGAAATCGGACGAGGAGTAGGAAGTTCGCGGATCCAGAGGGTTGTTGCCGTTAAAGAAAATCCCGGATCCAAGCCCGCTTCCTTCATCCAGAGAATGAGAGTAGGTGTAGGACGCATTGACCTGTAAGCCGTGGCTCATTTTCTTGGTGACGCTGAATTGCAGGGCGTTGTACGTGGAAATGCCTTCCGCCTTCCATAAATCGGCGTTCGGGTTGATACCGACGTAAGGCGTGCGGAGGGCTGTATTGCCGTCCGACGCAGCGTAATCGCCGACCGTTGTCTGCGTCTCTTCCGTCGGAAGTTGAAAGCATGTGCTCGAAGCATCGTTATAATCATCGCAGCCGCCAGCAGGACCACCGGCCGCCACGTAACCGTAGGAATAGATCTGGTTGTTGACAGGGTGCGTCGGGGTGGCGATTTCCGGCTGATTGAACGGGATCGGCAGGACCAGATGAACACCGCGATTCCCGACGTAGCCTAACGTCAGCACGAGATTGTTTTGCGGCTGCCATTGCAGGTCCAGGCTCCAGTTTTCCGAGTAGGGCAGCTTGTTGGCCGGATCGTATCCGCCGAAGAGAAAAGAACGCGGGGGCGGATACGCATTGACGTTGCAATAAGGCTGGCCCATTTGTTGGAGTCCGGGGGCACTAGCCTGGTTGCACCCGGCCATCGCACGCATGTTGGGCACGAGCCCGGCGATGTCCGCCAGGGAAGTTGGCGGAGCCGGAAGCGAAGTCCCGAACGGCGTGCTGGATAGGCATTTCAATGCAGTGGTGCAACCGGTAGAGCAGGTCGGCGAAGCAGCACCGCAGTCGGCACTGATCGGGATCGTAAAAGGCTCCTGGGTGGTTACGCTGAAAGGCCCGCTGATGCCGAGTCCGGCGCTGGTCGACAGTTCCGTAAAGTACTCGCCGCGGTCGTAGAACATGCCGAAGCCCGCGCGAACCACAAAATTCTTATAGGGGCTCCACGCGATTCCGAGCCGCGGAGCGAAACCCCACTGGCGGCCCGTGAGCGTCGAATCGCTGACGCCTTTCGTGCCAAGCGTCCGGTTGTTTCCCGCCACGACGATGCCGATGCCCGGAGTGCCGTTCACCGCATTGAAGGAGTCGGTTGCGAGATCGTACCCGTAGTCTTGGGGGTAAAAGCTGGTCATTAGGCCGTTCGTTTCATACAAAGGCCCATCCCAATCCCAGCGCAGGCCATATGTGACGCTGATATTCGATGTCACTTTGAAGGCGTCCTGGGCATACAGGCCGGCCTGTTTGGAGCGGAAATGGCGGTTTGTCTCACCGTCGAGGAGCAACCCGCCGCTCTCGTCCGACCCCAATAAGCCAGTGAGGAAGTCCGCGAAGGTCCGAAACGTGAATTCCGCAACGTCGTTTTCGCGGTTCTCGACGTTGAGTTGGGCGTAGTCAAAAGTGCCGCCGAAGGAGAGCGTATGCCGTCCCAGCACCCAGCTATACTTGGACGACCCCTCAAATTGATTCTGGAAGACGCCCGCGTTTGCGAAGTTCGTCGATGGGCCGACTTTCAGCTCATTCCCCGAATGAAGTCCCACCGTCCCGCCTGCAGCAAGCGTCGCTCCGGCATCCGCATTGTCGATGTTGATTCCGGGGAAGAGTGCGTTGCTCGGCAGAGCGATCCCTATGGAGCTTGGCGTAAGAGATTGGTTTGTGGTGGCGCTGGCAATCTGGCGAATGAAGCCGAACCTCTGCTCCCAAGTTGTGTTCGGCGTCAGCACTGTAATGTTGTCGAGCGAGAAGACCTGGCTGCCCGCCTGTAGGGTTTGAGGAAACCCCGCCGTCAAGCTGACCGCGAAAGGACTCGTCGATGGGTTGTTCTGAAAATAGTACTTTGCAGCGAGGCGATCATTCGAACTGAAGTCGTAATCAATATTCGCGTTCGCCTGATCCGCGTCAAACGTGCTTGGTGGACCGGAGATGGCGGAGTTGTACCGTTGGAAAGGGTTCTCGTCCGGATTTTTCAGCCCAACACCTGCCGAGGGGATGAGGAACTGCCCGCTCTTCAGTTTCAATTGGACGAGACTAAGAGCCACCGGATCCACTTTAGCCACGGTGAGGCATTTGCTGCCCGTACAGGTACCGTAAGTGTTCGTAAACCCAGAGTCGTAATTGACCAAATTCACGAGGTCCGTGGCATCCCGGTTCGTGTCGGTCAGACCAGGAAGCGTGGGTACGCCACTGAACGCGCCGTTCAAGGCGTCGCTTATCTGTTGCCGCTGATAAGAAGCGAAGAAGAAAAGCTTGTCCTTCTTGATCGGCCCACCGAGGGTTCCGCCAAAGACATTTCTGTGAAGTGGCGGGGCGCCGCTGAAGAATGTATTCGGCTGTAGGAACGTCGGTGCCGCGTCCAAGGCATTGTTCTGGAAATACTCGTAAGCCTTGCCGTGGTAGGCGTTGGTTCCGGATATCGTGGTCAATTCGATGTGCGCGCCGCTGTTTTGCCCCATGGACGCGTCGTACATCGACGTTGTGACGTGCAACTCTTGAATGGTTTCAACGGGCGGTGTCGGCAAGCCCTCGCCGATCGCGTCAAAGACCGAAGTATTGGTTTGCACCTGGCCGCCGGCGCCGAAAATTTCGCCCGTGTTCAGCGTGAACCGGCTGTCGGCAATGTTGCTTGTCGAGTTTCCGTTGAACAGGTTGTTCGCGTTCACCGAGTTGAACGTGAAGCTGTTGCTGGTGTCGCGCTGGCCGTTGGCCCAGATCCCTTGGTTGCCGAGACCATCGTTGCTGCCCGAACCGGAAAGGAAGTCCGCACTGGTGCCAGGCGCGAGAACGGCGAGCTGCGTGAAGCTACCTGTTCCGAGCGGAATGGATTGAATCAAGTCGCTGCCCAGCGTGTAGCCGTTGGAAGTGTCAGTCTCATTCAATAGAGGCGTCGCTTCCACTGTAATGGAGGTCGTGAGTTCACCGGGTTGGAGTGTCGCCTTGACTGTAGTCGTCAAGTTTCCTTGAACCAGAATCTGCGGATACACAACCTTCTGAAATCCCGTCTTGGTGAATGTGACTTCATACGTGCCAATCGGCAGGTCGACGACGCTGAACGACCCGTCATCCTTCGTTTCTGCCGTGACCACCAGGTTTGTGCCGACGTTGCGAATGCTGACGCCCGCCTGCTGCACTACCGCACCGGTGGAGTCCGTCACAATGCCGTTGATGGAGCCGAGCGTCTGCTGGGCATATCCTGCGCTCGGAAAGAATATGAACACTGCAAGAAAAAGAGTCGCGGCACACGCCAAACACACCCGTAACGGTCGTGTCATAACACACCCCTCATGAATTGTCTGCGCCGGCTACCATCCCCGGTCGTCCTCCAGCCCATCCACCCACTCGAACTCGCCATATCTAAGTAATGCTTCCGCATGTCTGAACTAAGAACCGGACGTTAATGCTCGGTGAATGGCGGCAACTGAGTGGATTACGCGGTTGTACCGCGCAAGAAAGCGCGGATTATCAATTCCGAAATGTCAGGGTGTCCCTACCAAAAACTCGGTTGTGCTGAACAAGGACTCGCCAGTCAGTCGACCGATCCAGCATACGGCAATGGGTCGGATCGTGGAGATCCCGCAAGTTGGCGGGCTGCACCATCGCTACGAACGAATCGCGGCGTGAGCCATACGCCGTCGTTTTCCTTGGGCTCCAAGGCAGTTCCTTCCCTCCAATCACGGAACTCAACTCAGTTGCCAAAGTTTTCGCATCAAATCACGTGGAAGTTGGGATTTCGCAGAGCCTGCGGGTCGTTAGAGGCCAACGGATGTAGTTCTTGGTAGGGACAGCATATATTCGATGTAAAACGGCGGAACAGGACTGATCAAATCTGTGTGTTGAATCTGGAGGCTCTGACCATCTACAAAATCATCTACAGCGATGAGAACGAAAAACCAGAAGGCTCGAATAAATCATTGAAAAGAATGGTCGGGGCGAGTGGATTTGAACCACCGGCCTCCTGGTCCCGAACCAGATTCCGAGCTTTGTTGAGGCCTATAGATTCTTGTGGTTTCTAAGTGATTCCTATTGAAGGCGTTGCGGCTCGTCAGTTGAAACCTGTGGAAACTTAATGAACTTGGAGGCTTTGACCGACACGATTTTATCTACAGTTGCCTTTCTCCACCATGTACGGTAAACTGCCGTACATCGAGGACTCAAGGACGATAACATGGATCTTGGACTAAAAAAGAACCACAAGTCGAGTCGCAAAATCGAGCGCGTTGAAGCCCGGCTCAATCCTGTGCAGAAGCGCCGCATAGAATACGCAGCAAGCCTCCAAGGCACTTCGATTTCGGATTTCATGGTTTCCAGCGCTGATGAAGCCGCCGTGCGCGCCATCGAACAGCACGAAGTCTGGACATTGTCCCGCCGGGACCGCGATGTGTTTGTGCAGGCACTGCTGCGTCCCCCTGCTCCGAGCCGACGCATGAAGGCTGCGGTGCGGCGTTATAAGAGCCGAGTGCGTGCTTCGTGAATCGAGAGCAGAACGAGGGTCAGTATCGCATCGAGCCCCTCGGAGAAAAGCATGATCGGGCTGCTTTTTCGTGTGGTGTCGACGCATTAGATCGCTACCTTCAGAAACAAGCCAGCCAGGACATCGCCAAGAAGGTCGCGGCTGCCTTCGTCATAACACCTGACGGCGAGGCAATCGCCGGATTCTATACCCTGTCCGCTCACGTGGTGCAGCTAGCCGATCTGCCCGCCCATGTCGCAAAGAAACTCCCTCGATATCCGAGCGTGCCTGCGACGCTGTTGGGCAGACTCGCAGTAAACAGTCAATTCCGCGGACAGGGCATCGGCGAACTGCTGCTTGTGGATGCCTTCAAGCGGGTTCTTGCAAACGCCCGTGAAATCGCATCCGCGGTGATCCTGGTCGATGCGAAGGATGAGCGGGCTCGCAAGTTCTACCTGCTCCATGGTTTTATTCCGCTCCCATCCCAGCCAAACCGTCTGTTCTATCCGCTCAAAACCATTGAAAAACTGTTCGCCCTAAAATCGGAGCAGTAGGACGTCTGCCCGGCCGAGCCAATCAGCTAAGCTTCGTCGTGTCTGTGGTGCGCAAAAATTCCATCCAGCTTCGAAGTCTGACCGATACGAGTGACAAACCATCGGCTCAACCTTTATAGATCATTGTCTACGAGAAACCGGCCGTAATCGTTGGACTCCAGCCAGTGGTAGAGATGAACCTGGTACAGGTACAAGCCAACGAGTTCCTCTCCCAACTCGTGCGTCTCGCTGCAAACGAAAGGCACCTGCAGCCCAGCAAGCACGGCCACCAAGAATTGGGTCGTCCGGTTCGGGTCAACGCTCGCGTGTGCATAGGCAGATTTCACCTGACTGAGCGTGCTCGTCACCACCAACAAGCGAAGGGGGTTCCGAGCCATGAGCCGAAGGCGGTTGATGAAGGCAGTCCGTTCGACCGTGCAGGAGTGGACGAGATCCGAGAGATCCTTCCGCTCCACCACGCAGACATCTTCCAACCCGGCGATGGAATAGTCTCCCAGCGGGAGCGCTTTCTTTTCGATTCCCGCGAACCATCCCTTGAAGCGTGAGAAATTGAATGGATTCTGCTCTCGCGTATCCACGAGGACTGTTGCGCGTGGTGTAGTGAGCTGCGTGCCACCGCGTTCGGCGAGGACGGGAATGACCGGATGAGACACCGGTGCGGCGGTCATCTGCCATTCGAGAGGAGACGTGATCAGAGTGCGGCGTCTTCTCAGTAGTCCGTCTTTCACGCGGCGATCCTTTCCCACCGGTATTCGTGATGCAGCCCGCCGAGGATCCCTCGAGCCGCGACCTTGCAATCGTTGGCTGAGAAATGTCTGCCGTGGGGTTGCGGAGGGAAGAGCATCTCAGCGGGTTCGGGAATCCCCGGCCCTAAGCTCAGGTGAGGTCGCCCTTGGTTGTAGTGGTTGACCCACTGCTTCAGGATTCGTTGGAGATGTGCCTCGCCGAACGGAATCATAAAGTCCAAACACTCGCGCCGTACGGTTCCGACCAGCCGTTCGCAGTAGGCGTTCGCCTGCGGGGCTCGCGCGGGCGTGCGCAACACCCTCAGCCCAAAAGCCTTGAGCTGGTCGTCCACTTCTGCCGAGAAGATCGAGTCGCGGTCGCGAATGAGAAACCGGTAGGAGTGATCGCTTGGAATTGCTTCTCGAAATTGCTGCAAGGTCCACTCGGCCGTTGGGTGTCCGGTGACATTGCAGCGCACGATACGCCGTGTCCCCACCTCCATGAGGACGAATACGTAAAGAGTTCGGAATCGGGCGGTCACCACGACCAGAAAATCGCAGGCGATGACGGACTGGGCGTGATTGCGAACAAAGGTCCTCCAGTGCTGCGACGAGGTTCCGCGTGGGCCTCGTCGATCAGGTTCGGGAGGCCAATAGGCGCGCACGGTGCGCGGAGAAACATAGATGCCAAGCTTCACCGATAGCTCGGCTGCCACGCGAGCCTGTCCCCAAGTCGGATTGTCCTGAGCCATTCGGACGATGAGCTTACGAATGTTCTCAGGAAGTCGTGGACGACCGGCTTGAGACTTCCATCGCCAGAACAGCTTGAAACCCTTGCGGTGCCAGCCGATCAGGGTCTCGGGCCTGACGATCACCAAGGCATCTTTCCAATCGAACAGCCGAGACCAAACCACGAGCGAGAAACGGGCGGAGTCGTTCAATCGTCTCGGCTGCGTCTGCCGTTCTTCATAGAAAGCCAGCTGCTTTCGCAAGAACAGGATTTCTGCGCTCAGGGTCGCGCGCGAGCGGAGCATGAGACGGAAGAAACGGCATCCGTCCCCAGCCAGATCAGTGATCAGGGCAAGCAGGGAATCGAGCGAGCGCTTAGCTATGAACGCCTAGTTGAGATTCCGCTTGGGCCGAATGACCATTGGATCAAGACTAGCTTCGCCGCGATCGTTCCTCTCCCCGACCAGATCGACGACCCGAAATCATTTGGGGTTGACCCTCAGCATCTCGCCGACAAGGCAAGGTCAGACGAGGGGGTTGCTGAATTCTGCCGCTTTTACACCGATCGACGCACAGAAGAACTCGAAGCCGCCGGAGACGATCCTCGGAAGCGGAAAAAGATCGAAGACGACTTTACGCCGCGGGTAGAGGTGCTTCTAGTGGGTCTCGAAGGTATCGTGCACCGAAAAGTGAAGCTGGCGGTGTCTTACGATCTTGGTTCCGGTCCCGAATATAAGAGCGCGATTTCTTTTGTTCCATCGGAGAACGAGATTACAGATGCCCCGGAAGTTCGTCAGTGCGCCCAGACGGGGAAAAGCGCTCCAAGTGATTGCCTATCGCGATGCGAAATGAGTGGTTTGGAAGTACTACGGCATCTTCTTGTGAAGTCCGAAACAAGTGTCAGGATGGCTCTCCCCGAATACACGGTCACGTGCGCCTTAACCGGAAGACGCGTCCTGAAGGATGAGGCAGAGCGATCGGCGGTCACGGGCCAACTGGTCGTGAGCTCGAGTTTGAAAACGTCGGCGGTAAGCGGGAAGCGCGCTGAACCACAATACTTTGCAACTTGTGAATTCACCGGTGCCGAGGCTCTTAAGGAAGAGCTCGCGACAAGTCAGGTGTCCGGAAAACGATACCGTGCAGACGAGAAGCTATCCTCGGCTGTTTCTGGAAAGACGGGTCACCGCCAAGAGTTCATTTTCTGTGCGGAGACGAACCAACCCCTTTTACCAACCGAAGCCGAAAAGTGTGAGGCGACTGGGAAGATCGTCATGCCCGGACTCCTTGCCCAATGTGAAGTAACTGGCAAAAGGGTTTTGCCTTCAGAACTCGAACAGTCCGCGGTGAGTGGGAAGAAGGCGCTGAAGAGACTGTTTGTTTCAAGCAGTGTTTCCGGAGCGCTCCTGCTTGAAACCGAGGCAATACGGTCAGCAACTGGAACCTATTGCATCCCCCAAGAGGGAAGATCCTGCACATGGAGTGGTCGCAGGTGTCATCCCGACGATCTCAGAAACTGCCGCCTCACGAGTGTGCCGGCACACTTTGAATACATGACCACAAATGCGAATACTCGTCTCGAACCCCTGGTCAATCTCCTGGACGGTGTCCAGAGAAAGGCAGACAGGTCGGAGCTCTGGCCGCGGATACTGGCGCACGCTTCGGATAGCCTCAGTGGCCGCTGCAGAATTGAGGGCGCCCAATCGTCTCCTGACGGCTACCACCTAGCCGTTGCCGTTGAAACTAGGAACTGGCTTGGGCTTAGACCACGGCAGGCAGGCTTGCTTTATTCGATCCGCGACGATGCGATCGTTGGTCGGATTGTAATAGGTAGGCGCGAGACAACGGGATGGAACTTGGAAAAGGTACTTTAAGCGGGCCAACGCCGGGGGCACCTCTGACCCCGGTCGTTCATTCCCAAAACCAATAACTGGTTGACTTCCTTAACCTGCGCCCAGAAGGCCCGGAGATTTACCGATAGCGACTGGAGATGGACGCCAGTGGCATCGAGAGCGTCCCTGAGTTGCTTCACATTCTCGTCGGAGCTCGTTCCCATGTGAATGCAGAAGTGTCGAGACCAATGCCCGCTGCTTTTGGGTCCGCCACAATCGTCGCAGCCTAACGCACTGGCGTGCTGAAGAGCAAGTTTGGAGCAGGTCCTTTCGACCATGCTGAGGTCATCGAGGAATTAAGCTTGGAGGCGTTGACTATCTACAATTTTATCTACAGTGCTGTGGATGAAAGACCACGAGTCCGAGGTAACTCTTTGAAAAGAATGGTCGGGGCGAGTGGATTTGAACCACCGACCTCCTGGTCCCGAACCAGGCGCGCTAGCCAGGCTGCGCTACGCCCCGAATTGCCTTCACATCGTACAACAGTTTACTTTGGATTCGTGCCAACGGCAACCCGACACGGCACACCCCGATTCCGTTTGCAGACGGCGGGCGGCTAGTGCAGAATATTCATAAGCCCGGCGACAGCTGCCGCGCCCAGTCCATGCAAATCTCGTTACGAGGAGGTTGGATGTTCGTCAAGAAGGAGTGCATGTCCTCAAACATTTTTAGTTCAAACGCCATTCGGAAGTCTTCATTCCCGCGGGCGGTGCGGCTTGCGACGGCCCTTGGGGCTTTTCTTGTTTTGACGGTTTTCAGTCTTGCGTCGAGCGCGGTGGCCAAGGCGGCCGACGACCTCGGCGAAACGGCATTCAAATCGAATTGCGTCATTTGCCACGGGGCGGACGGCAGCGGCACGCCCACTGGAAAGAGCCTGAAGGCTCCCGATCTCCGGTCGGACCCGGTCCAGAAACTGACGGACGCACAGATCGAAACGCAGATCTTGGACGGGAAGAACAATATGCCCCCGTTCAAGAACACGCTGAGCAAGGACCAGGTCAAGGCGCTAGTGGCGTACGTCCATACGCTAGGGAAGAAGAAGTAACAGTCTCACCGGGAATCCCGGGTTCGGCATGAGCGGAGCACATCTGCTCGTGCCGAATTTGTTTTGGGATGAAGTAGCGGCTGCCACTCCTTCTTGATCGGTCCTCTCCGCGCGAATCATTTGTTGACGAACCCGAGCAATCGGCGCGCCCCTTCGGCGAACTCATCGGCGGGCGGCAACAGGCTCGCGACGAGATAGCCTTCGTCGCGAAAATCGTAGAAATGCCCGGGATGAACCAGCACCGACCGTTCTTCCAGCAGACGGATCGCGAGCGCTTCATCGGGTTGCACCGCCGGAACGCGCAGCACTGCGTACCACCCGCCCTCGACTTCAAGTCGCGACGCCAGCTTCTGCCGCCCGAGTTGTTCGTCCAACTCGAGCAGGTTCGCCTCAATTCGCGCCATGAGCTGCGGCTGCATCGCGTGACGCTGCGCGAGCAGCGCCGGCAGCGCGCATTGCAGAGGCGCGTTCAACGACAGATATGTGTCGGCGATTACCTCGAGCCGCGCCATCGCATCGCGCACAGCTGAATCCGGACCGCTCGCTGCGATCCATCCCACTTTCATCTGCGGCAGGGCGGAGATTTTGCTGAGGCCGCTCAGCACGAAAGTGAGCGTTCCCGCGTTGGACACGAAACTGCCATGCTTCTTTTTCTGCGCGGTTGGCGCGCGCATTTCGTAGTCGAGGAAGACTTCGTCGACAATCAGGGCGAGCTCATGTTCCGCGCAAATGGCGTTCAACTCGCGGGCTTCGCCCTCCGCGATGAAGTGGCCGGTCGGATTATTCGGATGGACGAGCACGACCGCGCGCGTCCGCGCGCCGATGGCGTTGCGCAGGCTTGCGAAGTCGATCTGCCAGCCGTGATCGTAAACGAGATGAAACGGGCGCAGCGTCACGTCCTGAATCGTGGCGAGAAACTCGAATAGCGGGTAGCTTGGATCCGCGATCAGGACCTCATCGCCGGGCTCGCACAGCAAGCGGAAGAGAAAGGAATACGCCTCGCTCGTCCCGGTGGTGAGAAGGAGACGCTCCGGGTCCACGTGTGCGCCCTTTTCCTCGTAATACTGAACCACCGCTTTCCGCGCGGATCGCAAGCCCTTCGGGTCGGGATTGTAATGGAGCGCGGTGGGAGAGCGCAGAGCTGACAGGATCGCGGCTTCGTCATATTGGAATCCGCAGGTGGTCGGATTCGAAGCGGTCAAATCGAGAATGTGCTTACCGGCTTCGCGATGCTTGCGCAGCGCGCGCGTGTACGCGTTTTCTTCGAGTTTCCAATTCGTGCGTTTCGCGAACATGAGCTGCCTTCAGCAGTAAAGAATCATGCGGAAACGGTCTGCGGAGCGCCGATCAGCATGTAGGTGACGAGGGCGGTGCCGACCGACTGCGACTTCGCGTCGGTGATGTCGACGCGGCCAATGCACAACGTGGATCCAATGCGAAGCAGTTGTGAGCGGGCGAAGATTCGGCCTTCGGTGACCGGGCGAAAATAGTTGATCTTCATCTCAACGGTTGTGATCGGGCGGTGGCTTCCCAAGTGGCGATAGACGGCGACTCCGACCGCCACGTCCGCGAGCGCCGCGCTGACGCCGCCGTGCAGCGAGCCCGCATTGTTCAGAAAGCTCTTCCTGACGTCGCATTCGATGGTGATGCCATCGCGATGCAGGTGCGAAATCCGGATCCCGAGCATCTTGCTGAACGAAATTTCGCGCAGGACTTCCCGAACCTCGCGCAGGTTGAGTTTGCGGCCGCTCATTACAGGACTCGTTCGTACTGGTAACCGGCTTGATTCAGGGCGGCGGTGAGCTCCGCGATGTGGTCGGGGCCGCGCGTCTCCATCGTGATGTCGATCACGGTATCGCCGAGCAGGACGCCGTAGTAGGCGCGATCGTACTGGGTTTCGACGATGTTGGCCTTCTGGTCGGCGATGACGCCGGCGAGACGCTGGAGCGCGCCGGGATGGTCCGGCAGGTGAATGCGCAATCTGACGAGGCGGCCGTCCTGCACGAGGCCGCGCTCGATGATGCGCGAGAGCAGGGAGACGTCGATATTTCCGCCGCCGACGAAAACTCCAATCTTCTTGCCGCGATGCGGAATGCGGCGCTGGATGATGGCGGCGGTCGCAACGGCTCCCGCGCCTTCGGCGAGCGTTTTTTCCTTTTCGAGGAGCAGAAGAATTGCGTTCGCGATCTCCTCGTCGTCCACGGTCACGATGTCGTCCACGTATTTCTTTACGATGGGATACGTGATGGAGCCGGCACAACGCACGGCGATGCCGTCCGCGATCGTGACCCTCGGAGGCAAAGTAACGGGCCCGCCATGCTCGAGGGCCGCCTTCATCGAAGGCAGCTTCGAGGTCTGAACCCCGATCACCTGGATTTTCGGATTGGTTTCCTTGGCGGCGCAGGCGATGCCGGAAATGAGGCCGCCTCCGCCGATGGGAATCAACAAGACCTCGATATCGGGCTGCTGCTCGAGCATCTCGATTCCGAGCGTTCCCTGGCCGGCGATCACCGCTTCGTCGTCGAAGGGATGAATGAAGGTGAGATGCTGCTCCTCGCAGCGGCGGAGCGCTTCCTGGCAGGTCTCGTCGTAGTTCGTGCCGGCGAGAATCACTTCGGCGCCGTATTCGCGCGTGGCCGAAACCTTCACGATCGGGGTCGTCAGCGGCATGCAGATCCGCGCCGCGATTCCGCGCTTGGTCGCGTGGTAGGCGACGGCCTGCGCGTGGTTGCCCGCGGATGCGGCGATCACGCCGCGGCGCTTCTCGTCTTCGGTGAGGAGAAGGATCTTGTTGAGAGCGCCGCGCTCCTTGTAGGAGCCGGTCATCTGAAGGTTTTCGAGCTTGAAGTAGATCGAGTTGCCGGTGAGCTTCGAGAAAGTCTCGGAGCGCATGAACGGCGAAAGAAAAATCGAGTCGCGGATGCGGTCGCGCGCGGCTTTGATTGTTTGGAGAGTCACCATGTCAGGAGCGCCGAAAGGGGCGGGCGCAAGCTCGCCATTGTACACGATGGGGTGGCAAAGGGCGCGGCCGGCGACCCTTTCGAGTTTGTGCCGATCTGAGTGTGTCGCCATCGTTTGGAGCATTTTTGATCGACACCGTATGTCGACCTGATTCCGCACCTCGCGCGGCAGTTCTTACGGCGCGGCTAAAGCCCCGCCCCACAAGGACTAAGGTCGCGCACCGCGCGGGCGCCGTGATGGCGGGCAGACTGCGGCCTTGCCGAGGCGGGGTGCCCGGCGTTGGTGCCCGAAATGTACGGTCCTAATCATCACGGAACTAGGCTAACAAGAAGAGGCGCGAGTGCAAGTGGAAAAGCCTGTGGACTTTTGTCCCGGTGTCCGTGGCCGAAGCTTGCAATTTTGATCATCACCAAACTAGGCTAGCAAGAGAGGGCGCGAGCGCAAGTGAAAAGGCCTGTGGACTTTTGCAAAGGGGAGCGCGCGATGGTTGTGGCAATCATTGGGCTGATCCGGCGGCGGATTTCTTTCGTGGTGGTCGTGGCTTTCGTGGTCGCGGGGACGGTTGCCGCGCCGGGCGCAAAGGCGTGGGGCTGCAAGGGGCATGAGACGGTCGCGCTGATCGCGAAGACGCATCTGAACCCACGGGCGCTGGCGATGGTGGAAAAGATTCTGACGGACAATCCCATCGATCCCGCGCTGAAACGCTACTGCCAGAACGCGGGGCTCGATCCAATGGCGGACGCTTCGACGTGGGCGGACGACTACCGGGCAATCGATCCAAGCACCGGCGGTTGGCATTTTATCGACATTCCGCGCGGGGCTTCGCGGAGCGGGATCGACCAGTATTGTTCTCCCGCCGGGTGCGTGGTTTCCGCGCTTGAGGACCAGGTGACGATCCTGCGGACCCCGGGGAGCGATCCGAAGAAGCAGGCGGAGGCGCTGCGGTTCATCATTCACTTTGCGGGGGACATTCACCAGCCGCTGCACGCCACGACGAACAACGACAGGGGAGGGAACTGCGTCCCGGTGAACTACTTCGAGAAGCAGACGCATCTGGTCAACGCGGACGCGGGCGCGTATTCGCCGAACCTGCACTCGGTGTGGGATACGGACATCGTCGAGACGATTGCGAAGGGCGAGACGGCCGATCAATTCGCGGCGGAACTGGACGCGGAGTTCCAATCGCGCGCGGCGGCGTGGAAGAAAGCCGGAGTGAATTTCGACGATTGGGCGTGGGAGAGTCACCAGAAGGCGGAGCAGACGACCTACGGAAGTCTGCCGCAGAAGATCAAAGTGGAATTGCCCGTACCAGTGAACTCGTGCAAGGATGACAACGACGTGTCCGGCAGGATGCTGGCGTTGCATGAGGAATTGGGGCAGACGTATCAGGATGCGGCGGCGCCGGTCGTCCGGGAGCAGTTGGCGAAGGCGGGCGTGCGGCTTGCGATGATTCTGAATGGGATTTGGAAATGACGGGAACGAAGCTCTGAGTTTCGGTTCTCGTCATTTTGGGCGGTAGCGCAAGTAGTCCGCAAAAAGAGTAACCCGCAGAAACGTCATGACGAGGCCGTGCGAAAGTTTGTGCGGGAGAATCGCGGCGAACTGATGAGCGCGAAATCGACCGGGTTCTTTTCGGCGTGCCTGACCGCGACGCCCGGGACGGGCGAGGCGTACGCCGAATCGCTCGGACCGGTGCGGAGATTCCTGGACCAGGTCGCGTGGACGCCCGAGTGGATCGCGAGCTTTCCGGGCGCGCTGAATTACCGCGAATACAACCCGCTTCTCCGGTGGGTGATGAAGCGGATCTCGCGGCAAGGAGGAGGCCCGACCGACACCAGCCGCGACCACGGGCTGACGCGCTGGGACGAGGTGTCGCGCTTCGCGCAGGATTTCGACGAAGACAACAGGAGGAGCGCGTGCCGGCGGTGACCCACGATGCTATCTGCGGTGATTGCTATCACAGGTGGCGACCGCCTGCTTAGGTGTCAGGCGGGGCGTCCGAAGGGTTTCCGTAGGCCGGCCTGCTCGAGCAGGGGCAGGACTTCGCGGGTGAACCGCTTGACGCCATCAATGTAGTCGACCCATGTCATGATGACGCCGTCGATGCCGATGCGCGAGATGGCTTGCAGTTGTTCGGCGATGCTCTGTGGGCTGCCGATGAGGGGGTGCCCGGCGCCGACAGCCATGCGCCGGCGCATGAACGCGAGGCGCTCCGATCCGAGCGGAATGTTGTTCTCGGTGCTGATCGTGAGCATGATGCTATCGAGAACCTCGGTGTCGAGATATTCGACCGAGTAGCGGTGCAGGTAGTCCTCCGCCTCTTTCTGCGTATCGCGCTGGACGACAGAGACGTTGGTCCAAAGCTGGATTTCGCGGCCGAACTCCTCGCGCGCCATCTTTTTATACGCTTCCACCTGGGGACGCCACTCTTCCGGGGTATTGCCGTGCGGGCTGATCAGGCCGATCTGCGAGTTCTTGGCGGAGAAGCGCATGCCCGTGGGTGAAAGCGCTGCGTTCATGATCGGGATGCCGCCCTTCTGAAGCGGCTGGGGCCGAGAGATCGCTTTCTTCATGTGGAAATTCTTCGATTCGTAGTCGAATTCCGTGGGATCCGTCCAGAGTTTGCGAAGGATCTGGAGCCACTCCTCGAGGTATACGTAGCGCTGGTCGTGCTCGAGCAGGTTGATGCCGAACATGTCGAACTCGCGCCGGTTCCAGCCGCCGACCACATTCAGCGCAAAGCGGCCGCCCGAAATCGCGTCGATCGTGGCGGACTGCTTGGCGACGACGAGAGGGTGTGAGGTAGGCGCGTGGGACGTGGCGAAAACAGCCGTGTGGCGAGTCGCCTGCGCGAGACCGGCGGCCCAGGCGAAAACGTCGAGCACGTCGTTCGACGGATGATCGGGTTTGCCGTCGAGATAGCCCTTCCAGCGCGCGATGGGGACGATGGCTTCGAGGCCGGCGTCGTCAGCAAGACGCGCCATCGCCAGGGAATTCGCCCAGGTCGGATGCAGGACCTCGGGCACGAACGTCATGTTGGGGATCGTATTGGTGCAGAAGGTGCCGAGCTTTAGCCTGTTATCGTTGAATATCGGATTTGGCATTGTTCGGGCGCGGATTATAGCGAATTTTCAGGCCGGCCGTCTGCGCGGGATACAGGGGCAAAAGTGGGGTGAGCGATGGGATTTGAACCCACGACCCTCGGTGCCACAGACCGATGCTCTACCAGCTGAGCTACGCTCACCAGGGATGACGTTTCACATTATACCAAGGTCGTGGGCCATTCAACCGCAGGATTGAATGCGCTAAGGAGTCGCCTCCGCGGGGCGATTTATCGGCCGATCCGGCGGGCGGCGGCTAGGCCTTGCGGGGAAAGGGAATTGGGGCGGAGCGCTTGCGGTGCGGAGAACACTGTTTTAGGTGCGCGCGCGCCTGATCGGCCCACAGGCCGTTGGGCGCGTAACGCAGGTAGAGCATCCACTGCTCGCGGGCGAGGCGGCGTTCGCCGCGCTTCTCGTAAGCGAGCGCCAGGTTGAAATGGACGTCCGCGTGGGCCGGCATGGCCCGAGCGGCGCGGCGAAGATGCTCAATCGCAGCGTCGATCTCGCCCTGCTCTTCGAGAACGCAACCAAGGTTGTACCGCGCAATTCCGTTCAGAGGATCGATCCGAACAGCCGCCAGAAATTCGGCGCGCGCCTCGTCGGTCTTGCCCAGTTGATACAGTGACACGCCCAGGTTGATATGCGCGTCCACCCAATCGGGCGCGAGATCGATCACGTGGCGATAGTTCTCGATGGCCTCAGGCAGGGTCTCAGGGTTCGTTTCGCAATCGAGCGCCGATTGAAACAGATCCTCCGGCGTCGGGCCCACCATCGAATGGATCTTTGCCGCGAGCCCAGTGGTGCCGAAGGGAAAAGCCCACTGCTGCTTGATGGGGCTGAACGGCCAGGCGGCGCCGGGCGGAATCACCAGAACGTCGCGGCCCTGCTCGAGGAAACGCAGCGCTTGAAGGGGCAGCGGGGCTTCGCCGAACTGCTGTTCGACGAGCGCGACCGCGCGTTTGACTCGCCGGGCGGGAATCTGGTTGTCTGTAAGGCGCTTGACCGTGCGGAGCGCGACGAGGTCGCCGAAGCTATAGAACTTTTCCCCCCAGCGCGCCTGCGGACGCACCAGCTTCAGGCGTTCCCAATAGCGCAAGCGGCCCGCATCCACACCCAGGATGCGACCCACTTCTCTTTGCGTGTATCGCTCCAACAAACCGGCGGCCCCTCGATCTGGTCCTTCTGCCACGATTATGCACCTAATGTCAAATGCGGGAAGCAAGTGTTTCGCGTAAAGGTCGCGCGCGCCACGCGCGCGAGTGCGATTACCAAAAGACGACACGCCTTCGCGGCCGGATTGCGCCCGGGCGAGGGGTTGTTAGACTTTGAAAGGAAGTCGCCCGCCGATGGCTCTCGACAACACCGAACGCTTATACCTGGAACGGCAGGTCACGCTGGCGCGGGCCGTAATCGCGGCGCTATCGCTCGTCGCTCTGCTGGAGACGTCGCCGGCGCCGGTGCGACGTGCGTCGATCGTCATCCTATCCGCTTATCTGGTGGTCGCGCTAAGCGCCGCACTTGCCGAACGCGTATTCGGCGAAGCGCGGTTTCGAATCCCTCTGGCTGTGGATTTCGCGGTACTGGCGGTGTTCGTTTACTTTACGCCCTCGGTCACGGCCTTCTGGTTCCTCTTTTTGTTCGCCGTATTTGCGCTGGCGACGCGCGGAAACGAGCGGGCAATCCTGGCTCTCGTGGGCCTGGCTACAGTGGGAATCATCATCCGCGTGGCCAGAGAGGAAGCGTTTCGCTGGCAAGGCATATGGCACTGGGTCGCCATCGGGTTCGGGACAATCGTTTCTGGGCTCGCCATGGGGTATCTCGGCGCGCGCGAAAGGGAATATCTTGGACGGCAGCAGTTCCTCGAGAAAATCACGGGCGTGCTGCGGTTCGACCGCGGGTTGACGGATTCCATCCAGCAGGCGCTCGGGGAAATGTCCACGGCGTTCGAGTGCGAACAGGCGTGTCTCGCGATCCGCGACGACGATCTTGAGCGAATCTTCGTGTGGAAGGTCCGCCGCCCAGGCGAACCGGAGGCGCGCCCTCCGGAGACGCTTCCGCTGTCGCGCTCGGAAGCTTTCCTGTTGGACACGCTGGAAGTATCGATCGGCTGGGAGTTCAGCGGTGAGAAGGGCGAGGGATTCGGATGGGACCGCCGGACGGGCCAGCGCGTTCGAGCGCCATCGCCGTCCGACGCAGCTCGCGAGGAATTCGGGGCGCGATCCTTGCTCGCGGTCACGATCGATTCGGGCGGCCGTCCGGCCGGACGCGTTCTGCTGTGCAATCCTCGCGAGCCGCGCCGGCGGTTTTCCGCCGGGGATTTGCGGTGGCTCGAGCAGATCGTCCGCCACGTGGGGCCGCCGCTCGAGAATGTGTTCCTTTTGCGCAGCCTCCGGAGCCATGCCGTCGAATCGGAGCGCAGCCGCATTTCGCGGGACCTGCACGACGGGATTCTGCAGACGCTGCTCAGCCTGAAGATACAGCTCAACGTCCTGCGGCAGAAACTCCCGCACAAGCCGGAGCAGGTGTGCGAAGAGCTCGGGGGCCTCCAGAAGACGGTACAGGAGGAGAGCGACGAGCTGCGCCGGATGGTGACAGACATGCGTCCGGTGCGCGTCGAGAGCGCGGATATGCGCGAAATGATGCAGGGATTTGCGGAGCGGTTCCGAATCGAATACGGTCTCGGGGTCGATCTGTTCATCGAGGATCGAAATTTACGCCTGCCGGACCGCATTTGCCGCGAGCTTTTCCAGATTTACCGTGAGGCACTTCACAACATAAAAAAGCATGCGGAGGCCAGCCACGTCGTGGTAAAACTGAAACAAGACGAGGCAAAAGTCTCTCTCGTCGTTGATGACAATGGGCGGGGTTTTAGCTTCTCCGGGCGATACACGAGCGAAGAGCTGGACCGGTTGCGTCTTGGTCCGATTTCGATCAAGGAACGGACACGAAGCGTCGGGGGCACGCTGACGGTGGAGTCGAATCCGGGGCACGGGGCGCGTCTGACAGTCGAGATTCCATTCAATTAAGATGAGCAAAGCAAAACAGGCGATTCGAATCCTGGTCGCGGACGATCACGCTATCTTTCGCGACGGCCTCCGCAAGCTGCTCGAAGGTGCAGAAGAGCTACAGATTGTGGGAGAGGCTTCGAACGGGGTCGAGTGCACGAAAATGCTCGCCAAGTTGAAGCCCGACATCCTGCTGCTCGATCTTCGAATGCCCGAAAAGGACGGCTTGGGCGTTCTGGAAGAGGTCAATTTCGATTCGACACCCACCCGGGTGATCGTCCTGACAGCGGCAGAGGACGACCGGGACGTCGTCCGGGCGATGCGTCTAGGCGCCCGCGGCGTGGTGCTCAAGCAGTCCGCCAGCGACCTGCTGGTCAAGGCCATTCGCAAGGTCTCCGACGGCGAGATCTGGCTCGACAATCGCATGACCGCCGAGGTGATCGACGCGTTCAAGAAGTCTGCCGAAGCGGGGTCGCGCCGGGAAAAGCCGTTGCTGAGCGACCGCGAGAAGGAGATCGTTCAGCTCGTGGCGCAGGGCTTCCGAAACCGCGAAATCGGCGAGAAGCTGTTTATCAGCGAGCAGACCGTCAAAAACCATCTCCACAATATCTTCGACAAGCTCGGCGTTTCCGACCGCCTCGAATTGGCCCTTTACGCCATCCACCACCGTCTCATTGACCAGGCGTAACCTCAATAAAATGTTGGGGATAAGCGCTTCCTTTTGTCCCCGCAGATTGTTCTGAACGGGCAGTAACCACCCAGAAGTGTTCGCGGGGTAGACTCTCCCGCGCAAATTGGCTCCAGTACTCGTGTACTAAATTAGCCCTACAGAATTGGCTCCTTTGCTCTATTGGCGCGAATGCGGCGCAGCTCTATTCTATTCGCGTACATGGAGGACTTATCCAGTGTCTTCGAAAGAAAGACGAGTATCGCGGCGATTTCTGATGCGGCTGCCGCTGACAGTCCGATGGACCGATGAATCGGTCGTAGGCGAGGCGGCTACGGAATCCCGCGAGGTGAGCTCGCGCGGTATCTACTTCCTCCTGCCCAAAGGGTTGAAGAGCGGCTCGCCGGTCGAGATTGTCATGACACTTCCACACGAACTGACCCAGGCTGGGCCGGTCCGCGTCCGCTGTCTGGGTCGCGTATTGCGCAGCAGCCCGGAGCATTCGGGAGAAATCGGAGTGGCAGCAGCGATCGAACGCTACGAATTCATGCGGAACGGCGAAAACGCCGCATAACGCATAACAAGTTCTTACCCAGACCCTGCGGAGATGGGTGAGAAAAGGCCGGGCGATTCGGGTCCCTCAGCCGGTGTCGCCCGGCTATTTTATTCTTGTGCTTTGCCGGATCGGCGCTTCGCGCCGACAATCATCCAAACACCAGGTTTTGGCTTGCCCCGCTCAGTCGAACTCTCTCTTGGGCACGCTCTCTTCCGGTCCGACGCGGTCGGCCGTGATCTCGGGGCTGAGGTAGTTTTCCGCCCGCCCGGCCCGCCTGCAGAAGCGTTGACGCCTTCCTTACAGGGCAGGGGACCAGAGTTGTGCCATTCCTGCGCGCCCCTTGCCAGTGACAACGCCCAATCGAGCAGATCGCCGATGTGCGCAAGAATCTGGGCAGGCAGAGGATCTCTCCACAGAAGTTTTGCTTGACATAGTCTAGTAACTTGATAGACTTTGCCAAATTAATAGGGAACAAATAGAATCGAACGATCATGAGAATCTCACAAAGAGGACTGTACGCCCTGAGGGCGCTGACCGTGCTCGCGCAGCATCCCACCGGCGTTGTCAAAATCAAGGACATCGCCGCCGAGGAACAGTTGCCGGAAAAGTTTCTGGAGGCGATCCTTCTGGACCTCAAGCGGGCGCGGTTCGTGGACAGCCTCCGAGGGGCCCACGGAGGTTACCAACTGAAGAGGTCCCCGGGGGACATCTCGCTGGGTGAAGTGATTCGCAAGATCGATGGTCCGCTGGCTCCGTTCGAAGATGCGGAGTCCCTGCGGCAGCGTGTCAAGAGCGATTCGAAGCATCGTCCTCTATTCCGCATTTTGCTGGATGTTCGCAATGCCACCGCGAACATCCTCGACCACGCCACACTCTCCGATCTGTGTTGTCGTAGCCGCAACTAGGTTCCCGTCGCAGTCAATCCGTTAGCAAAACCAAGAGAAGTTCCATTTTTCACCTAGGGCCGGGCTGCAACCGCTTGATTTTCCGCGGGTCCGGGAAGAAGGCGCGAGGAAAGGCCAATGAGCACAGCAACCACACAGGATTGGGAGCGTGATTTATCCACGAGCGAGCGGGAGTTGTTGCGCGAAGTTGCGCTGGCGCTGCGGGGCATTCGCTACGGCTCCGTAGTCCTTACCGTTCACGACGGGCGAATCGTGGAGCTGAATAAGACCGAACGGATTCGAAAAAGTTCGGCATAGGGAGCGCCGAAGAGAACCACCCGACTCGAACAACGGGAGGGGAGCACGGAAACATGCCCGGCCAACCGACCAGCCCACTGGAGGTTGAAGCCAACAAATCTCAGGAGACTTCAATGCCTTCACAGTTACGACTGAAATCGAAACGACTCGCCATTGCACTGGCGCTCAGTTTGAGCGTCGGAGGAGTTGCGACCATTGCTCTGGCTGGAGATACGGCATCTTCCGGTGGTACGGGCGCCGGCCCAACATCTTCCGGCAGCACGGCGGGAGCCGCGAAAGGAAGCGCCGCAGCGCCTGATCTGAACTCGCCTATTGCGCTCGAACTCCAGGAGCTAAGGGAAGCCGTCCAGGCTCAGGCCCAGCAGTTCGCCGCGCATAGTCAAGAAGTCGATGCGGAGCGGACGGCTTTGCACGACGAGCTTGCGCGCATCACAAGCCTCGAAGAGAAGCTGGGAATAGCTCCAGACGCCGCTCCCACTCTAGAGTCCTCCACCGCCGCTGCGGTTGTTTCCACCCCGTCCTTAACGCAGGGGCAGCAGGCTCAGACGCCCCAGGACCTGTCCAACCGGATCGGCAACCTCGAAGACAGGCTCAAGAACTTTGGTCCGTTCTCGTTGAGCGGAGATTTTCGATTGCGCGACGAGCCGTTCTTCGGCGGGCCTGCTAATCAATCTCTCGATCAGAACCGGGAACGCTTTCGCCTGCGATTCAACGTCAATGCCAAGCTAAACGACGACTTTGCCGGGGGGTTTTCGCTGGCCTCGGGTGATATCAACGATCCAACGTCCACGAATCAGACCGTAACCGGTTTCTACACGCGGAAGGCGATCGCCATCGACAAGGCGTTCGTTGACTACTCGCCGCACGAGTTCCACTCCCTGACACTCATCGGCGGGAAATTTGGGTACCCTTGGTACAACACCGAACTCACTTGGGACAAGGATCTCAATTCAGAGGGGGCCGCCGAAACTCTGGTCTTTAATTTGAACTCGACGCCCGTGCTGAAAAAGATCGCGTTTGTGGGCTTCGAACTGCCGTTTTCGCAGGTCGCCGGCGTTTCCCTCACCAACCAGAGCCTCGTTGCGAGCGCGGTCTACGGCGGCCAGATACAGACCACATGGCAACTTGCTTCCTGGCTGAAATTCGGGGCTTTCTCCGGTTTCTACAACTATCACAATGCCGACCCGATCGCGCTTGCTCTGGCGAAAGCAAGCTCGAAGAACCCGCAAACGCCGCTCACGGGTCTTCTACCGCTCGGGACCGGCAACACCGTGCAAAACTCGATTGTTACGACGACTTCCACGAACGAGGTGACGATCGGCGGGACGTCCTATCCGACCGGCGTCACGACCGTGACGAATGCGCAGTTTGCGTCCAAATTCGGCTTGTTTGACTCGCTGGCTCGCTTCGACGTCACCACTCCCTCCGACAAGTGGCCGATCGCTGTCATCGGCGACTACGTTCAAAACACGGAGGCGTGCGCTAACGTAGATCACATTCTCGCCGCCCCGGCGAACACCGCTTCCCTTCATTACACGCAATCGACCAACTTCCCCTGCGATCCGAACCAGCGCCGCGGCTATTGGGGGGAAGTGCAAGTCGGTCGGGCGCAGAAACGAGGAGACTGGCAGTTTGATTACACGCGAATGTTCATCGAGCGTGAAGCGGTTCTCTCGAACTTCGACTACAGCGACATCCGCCAAGGCAGCAACGTGACCGAGCATCGCGCCATGGTGATCTACGAAGTTCATCCCAACGTCCAACTGTCCTTCACCGGACTCTTCGGACGCCCGCTCAATTTCGGCAGCACCAAACCGCCGGAAGACTTCCTCAAGCGGCTGCAGTTCGACCTGATCTACACGTTCTAGGAGAGATCATGAACTCAAGAACCTCATTGGCGACCATAAAGGAGAGACTCACAATGAAGGCGCTTCAGAAGCTGAGCGCGGTGATCGTTGCGGTCGGTTTGATTCTGGGGCTGGGCGTGCACGCGCACGCGCACGCGCACGCCCAGAACCTGACGCTTCTCAACGTTTCATACGATCCGACACGCGAGCTCTATCAGGACTACAACGCAGCCTTCGTGAAGTATTGGAAAGCCAAGACTGGCCAAGACGTTACCATCCAGCAATCGCACGGCGGTTCGGGGGCCCAGGCCCGCTCGGTGATCGATGGGTTGCAGGCCGACGTCGTTACGCTGGCATTGGCGTACGACATTGATGCCATCTCCGAGAAAGCCAAACTGATTCCGCCGAACTGGCAATCGCGGCTTCCGAATAACAGCACGCCGTACACGTCCACCATTGTTTTTCTGGTGCGGAAGGGTAATCCGAAAAACATAAAGGATTGGGACGACGTCGTGAAACCCGGAATCGCGGTTATCACGCCCAATCCCAAAACGTCAGGTGGCGCGCGCTGGGCCTACTTAGCAGCTTGGGGCTACGCTTACCTCAAGTCGGGCAAGAACGACGCCGCAGCACGGGACTTCATCACAAAACTTTACAAGAACGTTCCGGTGCTCGACTCAGGAGCTCGTGGATCTACCACGACGTTCGTCGAACGAGGCATCGGTGACGTTCTCCTGGCGTGGGAAAATGAGGCACTCCTTTCCGTCAAAGAGCTAGGTCCCGACAAGGTCCAGATCGTCGTGCCGTCTCAGAGCATCCTGGCGGAACCTCCGGTGTCGATCGTGGACAGCGTCGTGGACAAGAGAGGCACTCGGGCCGTAGCCGAGGCTTATCTCCAGTACCTCTACACGCCTGAGGGGCAGGAGATCGCTGCCCGGAATTTCTACCGCCCGCGGCTGGAATCGGTGGCCAAGAAGTATGCCTCGACGTTCCCGAAGGTGAAGCTGTTCACGCTGGCGGATGTCGTCGGCGACTGGCACAAGGCCCAGACCGTTCATTTCGCCGACGGAGGAGTGTTTGACCAGATTTACCAGCCGCAATAGGCGAAGACACGGGCGGCATGCATTGCAAACGGAAGATGGATTGAGCTGGAAGCGTCGGGGGCCGTCGCACTCGCGCGGCCTCTGACGAGTTTGTTGGACAAGTTTGTGCGCGGGTGATGTTTATCAGGATTCGCAGGCGGAAGCGGGAGTCAATGTCTATCGTTTTCAAGCAACGCAGTATCTTGCCCGGCTTCGGATTGGCGCTGGGCTACACAGTTTTCTACTTGTGCCTGATCGTGTTGATTCCACTCGCGGCCATGTTTCTGAAGGCGTCCGCACTGACCTGGCACCAGTTTTGGCACGTTGTGGCTTCTCCGCGGGCGCTGGCTTCCTACCGCCTCAGCTTCGGAGCATCCCTGATTGCGGCTCTGATCAACCTGGTGTTCGGCGTTCTCGTAGCTTGGGTGCTGGTGCGTTACAGCTTCCCGGGGAGGCGTCTGTTTGACTCAGTGGTAGATCTGCCATTTGCCCTGCCAACGGCGGTGGCTGGCATTGCCCTCACCACAATTTATGCGCCCAACGGCTGGCTCGGGAAGCCATTGGAATCCATCGGAATCCACGCGGCCTACACTCCATTGGGAGTGACGATCGCACTCACGTTTATCGGCCTGCCATTCGTCGTGCGGACGGTGCAGCCGGTGCTCGAAGACTTGGACAAGGAGCTCGAAGAGGCGGCGGCGAGTCTTGGAGCCGGTCGCTGGCAAACGTTCATCAAGGTGCTGCTGCCGACGATTTGGCCCGCCGCAATAACCGGCTTTGCCATGGCTTTCGGGCGCGCCGTCGGCGAATACGGCTCGGTGATTTTTATCGCGGGCAACATGCCGATGAAAACCGAGATCACGCCGCTCCTGATCATCACGAAATTGCAGGAATATGACTACACGGGCGCGACGGCCATCGCCGTGGCCATGCTCGTCGTGTCGTTCGTGTTTTTGTTGGTCATTAATCTTCTTCAGGTGTGGAGCGGCAGCCGCCGGGAAGCTGGATCGGCGAGGGATTTCGGACCTCTGAACGCAGATCTTAAGCCTGCATGGGAAAAGGGAGGCAGCAAGTAAGGCGGCTCGTTCCTGCCGCCCGAAGATCCGTCCATGGCTGGATCGGCCGCATCGAGTATCCGGATTGCACCGGTTTCCGGTTACGTCGCGACGAAAGCAACCTCCGAACCGGCGGTGGTGCGGTGGCTGCTCATTGCCGCGGCGCTGCTGTTTCTTGGCATCTTTCTCTTTATTCCTCTCGGTGTGGTCTTTGTCACGGCCCTTCACAAGGGTTTCGCCTTCTATTTCCAGACCTTTCGAGACCCGGATACGCTGGCGGCCATCCGCCTGACGTTGCTGTCTGCCGGTATCGCCGTGCCTCTCAACATGGTGTTCGGTGTTGCCGCCGCATGGGTCATTGGAAAATTTGACTTCAGGGGGAAAGGCGTCTTGATCACGTTGATCGATCTCCCGTTCTCCGTTTCTCCGGTGGTCTCGGGATTGATCTACGTGCTGCTGTTTGGCTTGCAGGGGCTTCTCGGTCCCTGGCTGATCGCGCACAACATTCGGATCATCTTCGCGGTTCCGGGAATCGTCCTTGCGACGATCTTTGTTACGTTTCCGTTCGTCGCGCGAGAGCTGCTCCCGATGATCCAAGCGCAGGGCAACGACGAAGAAGAGGCCGCCTTGACCCTTGGCGCCAGCGGATGGCAGACGTTTTTCCGAGTGACTTTGCCGAACGTCAAGTGGGCCCTGTTGTACGGCGTGATTCTCTGCAATGCGCGGGCCATGGGGGAGTTTGGCGCGGTGTCGGTTGTTTCCGGCCACATTCGCGGACTCACCGACACGATGCCGCTGCACATCGAGATTCTCTACAACGATTACCAATTCGTTTCGGCATTCGCGGTGGCTTCGCTGCTGGCCCTCCTGGCCTTAATGACTCTTGTGGTCAAGAGCGTGGTGGAATGGAAATCAAGCCAACAGTTGAAACAGCAGGCTCTCAGCGGCGGGGAAGAGAATTCATGAGCATCAGCGTGCGCGACGTTACGAAGAATTTCGGCCACTTTCAGGCGTTGAAGAATGTCGACCTGGAGATACCCACGGGCGAGCTCGTGGCTCTACTGGGCCCCTCCGGCTCCGGAAAGACGACGCTTTTGCGGATCATCGCCGGGCTGGAATTCGCCGACTCGGGAACCGTGCAGTTCGACGGCAAGGACATCACCGACCAGAGCGCCCGCGAACGGCGCGTCGGCTTCGTCTTTCAGCACTACGCGCTGTTCCGGCATCTCACCGTGTTTGAGAACATCGCATTCGGCTTGCGAGCGCGGCCGCGGCGGTTGCGGCCGTCCAAGGCGCAGATTCGCGCCAAGGTCGAGGAGTTGCTGGGGCTCATTCAACTGCAGAATCAGGCCGGACGTTATCCCTCGCAGCTTTCCGGGGGCCAGCGGCAGCGCGTTGCTTTGGCACGCGCGCTGGCTGTGGAGCCGAGCGTGTTGCTCCTGGACGAGCCTTTCGGCGCGCTGGACGCCAAGGTCCGGCAGGAATTGCGGAGGTGGCTGCGGCAACTGCACGACGAAGTTCACATCACCAGTGTTTTCGTTACCCATGACCAGGAAGAGGCGCTGGAACTAGCCGATCGAGTCGCCGTTATGAACGCCGGTCAGATCGAACAGATCGGCAGCCCCGACGAGATATACAATCACCCGGCCAGCTCGTTTGTTTACAATTTCCTGGGCAGCGTAAATCTGTTTCACGGCCGGATCGACAACGGCACCACCTACATCCAGCAGACCGCGAGCGACCATCTGGTTTTTGTGCGGCCTCATTCGCTCGAAATTACGCGCCAACCGAACGGCGCAAATCACTTCCGCGCCACCACCAAGCACATCAACGCGGCCGGTCCCCTGGTCAAAGTGGAAGCGGTTACAGAGTGGGGCGCTCCGGTTCATATCGAAATGTCCCAGGAGCGATTCCGCGACCTTCATCTCGTGAAGGACGAAGTCGTTTTCATTGTGCCCAAAGAAATCACGGTATTCGAGACAGGCGAGGCTGGTTCCCCGGGCCGCCCTGCGGCTATTCCCCTGGCTAAGCGATCCGCTGTCTGATTCGAAACTTGAACCAGGAACCTGCCGATTACGAATGGGGGTAGTTCGTCTCCATCCTCTTTACTTTGAGTCAAACACACCCTTTGTTTGTCGGCGCAATTCGGGCACGGTCTGCGGCGCAACTCGCAACGGGTTTTGCGACGGATTCTTGGGCCAATTGGAAGGGTTCGCCGCAACCGCCGATCACACACCGCAGCGAACCGTGAGGCAACAGGCAATATCACGACTCTCGTCCCTTTAGGGAAAGCACAAGCTGAGAGTAATGCTTTTTCGCAGCATCAACGTGTACCTGTACTTTTTGAAGTGAGGAGGGCAGCTCTTCATTTACTTCTGCCAGTGAAAGGATGCCTTTCTTTTGCAAGGCAGCAATCATCGCGTCTTGCTTGACAGACAAATCAATCAGTAAAGCGAACAGCGCAACAGTATCCATTGTTGTCTCCTGTTGTCTTCCCTTGAACTACCTAAGCCTTTTCGTCACACGCCGTATTTTTTGCCAGTCTCGATGAGCGCGTGCAAATTCTCCGGTTTGGCATCGTACATCGGTGCGCTGGTCGAGAGGATGTAACCGCCGTCCCGACCCACGTCGTCGATCAAGCGCTGGACGTGGGTCTTGACGTCTTCGGGTCCGGCAGACTGGAGCATGGAGACAGGCACGTTGCCGCCGATGCAGGCCCAGCCGGCAAAACGTTTCTTCACTTCCCGGAGGTCGGTGCGATCAAACGTCCACAGCGTCTTGCCAGCTGGAATGTCAGGGTCTGCGACAATGTCGAGCCGTTTGTCGTAACTGCCCTCCGCGAAAAGAATGGGAACGAGGCCCTCTTGAATCATCCCGAGGATCACGGCTTTCAACGTCGGCCAATAGAAAGTCCGAAAATCCGCACTTGACATGAAGGCATCCGCGCCCTTGTGGAGAGGGATGAAAACGAGTGGGTTTCGGCCTTTGGCCGCAGAGCGCACGGCGCAATCGATGGCGATTGGCACGAGCCTCTCCACGGCGGCTTGCAGCTTCTTGGGCTGGCGGAACTTGTCGAGCATGATCGCCCGTGTGCCACGCAGCGTGTCGCCGATCGTGTCAAACGGTGCTTTCGTAAAGCCGCCTGAAAACCCGGGAAGGCCGAGGTTCGCCATCGTCGCGCGATCGATGGCGACACACGCCTGAAGCCAGTCGCGCGCAGCCCGACCGGCTTCCAGTAGTCGCTTGCAGGCTTCCTCCATCTCTGGCGAACCGAAGGGAACCAAGGACGGACCCGTATAGGGCAACTCCTGGATGTCCGTGAGCGTGTCCAGCGTCTGCCAAGGGCCGAGTGTCGCAAATATACGCGGGAGGTAGCGGCGCAAGAAAAAGTCGGTCGGGTCATTGCTCAAGAGATCGTACTCGTCGGCCCGCATGTACTCGTCTTCCACGCATTGGTAATGCGACGTGGGCGGCAGGCCATGGCCCGGCCAGCGATACAGCTTGTAATCGAGTATCTCAAAGGCCTTGCCGGGACCATAGAGCAGCGAACTGCCCCTGACGTCCGGCATAAAATCGGTGTGGTACTTCTTGACGGCGTAGCCGAGTTTCTCGTAATCGTACATCGCGTCTTCGGCCGTCACGCCGGCGTAAGCAAATGGGTAGAAGCCTGCCGAGGGACATACGGGTATGCGCTCCGGCTTTCGAAGCTGGACGGCATCAAGAAGCATCTGCACGCGGTTCTGGTAGGCGCGCTCGACGTCCGGGCTGGCAAACGGTAACCCCTCCGGAAACTTCCACTGTCGTGCTCGCTCTTGGAACTTTTCTTCAGGCGTCAGCTTGTTCCACTGCTTTTCCGTTGTCACGCTCGCACTCCGACTTTCCGGAATCTCGCACCACGGGCTTTGCCGCTTGCCTGCTGCCGGCCCCGGACGCCGCAACACCTTTCTACGATCTCCTGCGGAATGGCTTGGCTTTTGAATCGGGATGGAGTGTTCTTGGTTGGCACGACCCATACCCGTTTTTCGACGCCCTCGACGGCCAACACCTTTCCATTGTATAGCTTGTGGCACACGGAAAAGCTGCTCCGTCCGCACTCGGCAAAGCTGGATTCGATGACGACGGTATCGCCGTGGCGTGAGGGCCGAAGGAAACTGGTTCGAACATTGACGAGGGGGATCCCGTCGATGTGATAGGTCCGAAGCATTTTCTCCCTTGGCAGTCCCGCCCGCTCAAACAAGGCATCCGTGCAAGCATCGAAAAACTCGAAATAGCGGGGGTAGAACACGATCCCGTGTGGGTCGCAATCGCCGAACTGGATGCGGACCGTCCTTCGATTGGTCAGCATCAGGCTGGACCGGCCGGATTTTCGAGCAGCATGGCGATGCCTTGCCCTCCGCCGATGCATGCTGAAGCGATGCCGTACCGCAGTTTTGAGTGGCGCAGTTGGCGCGCGACGGTTATGGCAAGGCGCACTCCCGTCGCCGCAAGTGGATGCCCGATGGCGATCGCGCCGCCATTCACATTCAGCTTCGCGCGATCGAGCTTCAATTCACGTTCGACGCCGATCGTCTGGGCGGCGAATGCCTCATTGATTTCAAACCGATCAATCTGATCGAGCGTCATTCCGGCACCCTTCAGCAACCTGCGGATGGCGGGGACCGGTCCGATGCTCATGACCTCGGGGGGCACTCCGACCGCTGCCACACAGGCAACCCGAGCAAGCGGCTGAAATCCGCGCGAGCGGGCGTAGTCGCCGGAACTTACCAGCGCAGCGGCAGCGCCGTCAACGATCCCAGAGCTGTTGCCTCCCGTTTGAACCCCGCCGAATGCCGGCCGGATTTTTGCGAGCGCCTCATAGGACGACGGTCGAATGTGCGTGTCGTCAGCCACTCGATCGACTCCCTTCGGCAACTGGATTCCTCGCGGCTTGTAACCCTGCAGTTCAAACTTCTCACTGACCACGGGCACGATTTCTCCCGCTAGGAACCCGCTCTTCTGGGCGGCCAAAGCCCGCGCGAAGCTAGTCTCGGCGAAGCGATCTGCGTCCTCACGCGTGATGTTGTAAGTCACCGCGACCGTTTCCGCCGTCTCCCCCATCGTCACGTCGGGGGCCGTGTCGCGGAGCGTCTCCCAAAGGGCGTCTTTAAACTCCACTTGCCCCATGCGAAACCCTCCGCGGTGTGTGTACGCCGCGATGGGGTTGCGGCTCATCGACTCCGCTCCGGCGCATAGGGCCATGGAAATCTTTCGAAGAGTAATCGCGTCGGCAGCTTGGCTAATGGTTTCGATCCCCGTGCCGCAGACACGCTGCACCATCAGTGCTGGGCGGTCCACTGGAACACCGGAATATAAGCCGATATGCCGCGCCAGGAAGTAGCCATCGAAACTCGTCTGTGAAACGCTGCCACCGATCACTGAATCCACATCCTTCGGTGCGATCTGAGTCCGTTCAAACAGCGAGCGGGCTGCTTTGATCCCTAGATCAATCGGCGAAACCAGACCTAACGCAGTGTTGTATTCGACAAACGGAGTCCGTACTCCGTCCAATAGCCAAACATCCTGATACGCGACGAAAGTGCCCCCTTCGTTTCCCATGCTTTCCCCCTTGTCTGACCCACAAGATGACACAGACGACTGCAATCCGTTTTGCGGGGTGTGCCTTCCACAATCCGCCAACTCGTCAAGGCGATTCGGTGCCTACGGCCGCAGCGCGATCCCAGGCTCCTTACCCTTCCCCATCGGTTGCCCGTTGATTTAGCAAGATGACGATTACGGATTCGCTCGTCTGTGACGATGATCACTATGGAGTGTGATGCCTGTCCGGGGGATAGCCGCTAGTAAAACCGTAACTCGACAAGTGGGGAGGAGGCTTCAACGACGCCCTATCATCCCATGCTAGGACGACAGGGGCGGAATGAAAGGACAAAGGCCTGTGGACTTTGTGGAGAATGAGGCCAGAGCATGGACGCAGGCCATAGAACGGCGTTGGCACGCAGCCAACGGAGACTCTACTGGAGCTTGTGGCGAAATCGGAGTTGTATGCTACTTCTGGCAAGGCGAACACAACTTAAGCATTATCCGCCGTTTCGAAGAGGTACTGCTTGCCGTCCCCTTCGTAGGTGACCGGATTTCGAAGCCCATCGCAAGGCCATGGCGACGAGTTTTCGCAGCTTGCCATTGATAATGGCATCGAACAAGATCAGCGGCGAGGCATACTGGGGCGGGCAAAACCAGCACAGCGGCTCCGCAGAACGGCCATAACGAGCTGCACTACCACCGAAAATGGCCAGCGCGATGTGCGGTTGACACGACGGGACAGGAGGGCTAGGCTTTCGAGCGAAGGGGAAGCTCAAAAGGAAATTCCGGATTACGATTCCGTTGGGCCCTTTTAACTGCACCAAATAATTGAGGATTCAAGGGGAGAGCGATCATATGAACTCGGCCAAAAACGTGGATTTTTCGAAGCGCAAAAATTCTGTCACGGATGGCGTGGCCGTGCTGGCCATCGGGCTGGCTGCCGTGTTTGCCGCATACGTAGGCGGCGCAGCGCGGGCGGCGCGGGCCGACGCGAAGCCGACGAAAACAACTCAGGACGGGGTTTACACCGACGATCAAGCCAAGCGAGGCAAAGCGCAGTACAGCCAAAACTGCGCTAATTGTCACATGGATGACCTGAGTGGGAGCGGCGAGGCCCAGGGGCTCGTCGGCGACGCGTTCGCCCAGACTTGGGAAGGACAGACGGTGGACGATCTCTTCGAGCTTACTTATACAACGATGCCGCCGGATCAGCCGGGGAAGCTCAGCCCAGATGCTACTCTCGATGTCGTTGCATACCTGCTTCAGGTGAATCAATTTCCGGCGGGGAAGAATGAACTCAAGCACGACCCTGACGCGCTGAAGAACATCCTCATAAGCACTAAGAAGACCAGTCAGTAGGAGTCGGCGGGGGAAACTGCCTCCTCAAAGAGGCGATTTAGCACCCGCGCCGGCCCGCAGCGCCGGAAACATGCCCAGCATCGACAAGATCTTTCGCCGGTCGATGTTCATGCGTTCACCCTTTCCATCGACGGGCCAATTCTCACGTTTTAGTTCTGCGGATCGCAAGGATTTGGAATGCCGGTTGCGAGGCGAATAAGTCTGACGTGAATCTGCGGCCAGCCCCCACAAGCTGGCCGCAGACGTTTTTCTATGAATATCGCGTTCAGGATTGGCGGGTCCAACTCCTCATTCTTCCCCCGGAGAAAATGGCGCGGGCGCGGCCGTAACTGGCGGTGGCGGCATGGGGACGTTCGCGTCCAACGCGAACGTGTATATGCGAGCTTTGCCAGCACGGCCCGCGAGAACCGAAACGTACTGCTTCCCATCCAGCATGTACGTCGCCGGATTCGCGAACTGCGGAGCCAGCTTGACCGACCAAAGTTTCTCACCCTTGTCTGCGCTGAACGCCACGAAATCTGCGTCGCCGGAAGCCGTGAACACAAGGTTGCCGGCTGTGGTTACCGTTCCGCCGCCGATTACGCCGCCGTTCATCAGCGGAACACGCCAGCGCTCCGTCTGTGTCGTCGGGTCCCAAGCTACCAAGGATCCCCCCCGTTGACTCGGCGGCGGCTGCGGCGGTGGTGCCTGGCCGGGAGCCGGAGGAGCCGGCGGCCTGAACACAATTCCCCAGTTGAACACCCCGAGCTCCGGCTTGAACTCCGTCGCCTGGACATAGTGGAAGCTGCTGTCCAGTGCCGGGACGTAAACAAGCCCTGTGTTCGGATTGAACGACATCCCTGGCCAGTTATGTCCGCCTGCCGCACCCGGCCACACCGTCACGCCGTCGGCATAGTTATGGATATTCGGAGCTTCAATCGGGCGACCTGTCTTCGGGTCGACACCCGTGGCCCAAGTGACCTTCACGATAGGCGCGGCGGAGATAAACTGGCCCGTCTTGCGGTCCAGCACGTAAAAGAACCCGTTCTTGGGGGCCTGCATGAGTACCTTCCGCGTCTTCCCATTGATCTTTAAATCAGCGAGCGTCATGCCCTGGACCGAGTCGTAGTCCCACTCGTCGCCCGGCGTGGTTTGGAAGTACCAAACCTGCTCGCCCGTCTCCGGTTTCAGGGCGAGGATCGAGCATATGTACAGATTGTCCCCGTCTTGCGGGCTGCGATATTTTGCGACCCACGGGCCGCCCTGGCCCGTGCCTACGTACAGAAGGTCGAGGTCGGGGTCGTAGGAAATTCCATCCCAGGGGTTGCCGCCCCCGCCCAACTTCCACCAGTCTCCCGTCCATGTCTTCGCAGCGACCTCCATGGCCTTGCTCTCGAATGGCTTGGATGGATCGCCCGGAACCGTGTAGGTGCGCCACAGCTGCTTGCCTGTTTCTGCGTCGTAGGCCGTTATGTAGCCGCGAACGGCGTATTCGCCGCCGCCGTTGCCGATGATGACCTTGCCTTTGGCGATGAGCGGTGCGCCGGTAATGCTGTAATCTTCGTTTGCACCAGCAGTGCGGACGTCCCACACGACCTTGCCCGTTTCCGCATCAAGCGCGACCAGCCTTGCGTCCAGAAGGCCCACGTACACTTTCCCGTCGTAAATGGCAACTCCGCGGTTTCCGGGACCGCAGCAGATACTCGGTCCGGTGCGAACCTTGTCGGGCTTTCCGGCTGATCCCGGCGGGAAATTCTGATGGCCGATTTTCGGGTCCCAGCGCCACTTTTCTTTTCCGGTCCTCGCGTCCACCGCGAAAACCACGCTCCAGGTCGCCGTTCCGTAGAGCGTTCCATTCGAGATGATCGGGGTTGCTTCGACCGTTCCCGGAAAAGAATCGGTGTCGTAATACCAGGCCAGCCCCAGCCGGCTCACGTTGGTCGTATCGATCTGCTTGAGCGGGCTGTACCGCGTCGCCGCGTAATCGCGGCCATTCGTCAGCCACTCGTCCCCGTTCTTGGCAGCGTTCCGTAGCGCGTTGTCGTCGACGGGCCGGGGCTGCTGAGCCATGGCGACCGAGGCCGACAGAGCGACCATCACAGCAACGAACCAAAACTTCTTTCCATTCAGGATTCGCATTAATGGGTCCTTTCTTGTTGTATCTTTACGGCGACGATCACTAAGCAAGGCCCGCCATATCTTTGCTCATCATATAACTTCTTGCCTGCCGTGAGGTTTGCCGGCGTCCGCTTGGTAGCCGGCGATTCCTGTTACAGCTCACGACAGACACTTTCCCTACCACCAAGAATCAATCGCCGGGGCCCGTGCCGGCCGCGGGGGCGGCCTCAGACATCGACAGCGGAGTTTTCTCCAGCCAAGGCGGCAAGAGCTTCACCAGCAGCCACAGAATGCATAACGGAAGGATCAAGAGACCGATAGCGATCAGCAGTCCCTCCCGTGAAATAATGCCCATTTTGTAAGTCGTATAACCCAGAAAACTCTTCGAAAAGAGCTGGCCGCCAATGACGACATTCCAGCGCATGGCCAAGATTCCGATCAACGTCAGGGTTCCCGCGACAACATAAATGCGTTTCCGGACAGCCTCGGAAAGTTTCACCACTTGCGGCACCGCCAGCAATGCAATCGGTGTCACGGTGCCAAGCAGAATCTGAACGATCACCTGCGACACGTACAGCCGCGTATGCAGCATGAAATCGAGGCTGCGGAAGGATTCGTCCGCCTCGTAGATTCGATGAATCAGATCCAGCATTTCCAGGGTGAAGTCGATAATGAACGTATAAAGAAGGTATCGGGCCACTGTGTCCAGGCAGCGCATGTCCGGCTTCTGCTTCCGAAGCCACGATGCGAGCATATAAACCAACAGCACCGCTGCGATCCCGGAGACCATCGCCGAGAAGAGGAACACTACCGGCATCAGCGGTGAGGACCACCAGGGGTTTGCCTTGATCGAGCCGAAGATGAAGCCCACATACCCGTGGAGCAGGAAAGCCGACGGAATACCGATCAGCGTCACTACCCACCCGACTCTTTCGTCAACGCGCAGTGCGCCCTGACTGATGTTTTGCGAGCCCAGCGTCAGCACGCGATAAACCCAACGCTTCCACCCGGTTGAGGACTGCGCCATCAGCACAATGTCGCGCCGGTACTCCAGCCAGATTTCAAGCACCAGAACGGCCATTAAGTACCAGAGGTAGACGAAGCCGAACATCGCCATCGCTGAAGTCCGATGCGGCGTCATGTACATTTCCAGCGAGCGCTCCGGGTGTCCCAGATGAAGCTGCAGCGGCATTGGGGCGACGATCAAAAACGCAAGCGCGGTGAGCAGCGCAAGCCGGTACGTCGGCTTCACGGCTTCGACCCCGAAAATCCGCTCCAGCGAAGCCAGAATGAATGCGCCGGCAACCAGCCCGGTGAGATATGGATAGAGCACAATCAGCACGCTCCACTGGAGCTCCACTTCGTTCGGATACATAAAGCCATCGACGGGCATAGCACTCCTGCGCCTCCCTATCGCACTGAACGGTCCAGACCGTTATAGATAACCTTCGCCCCTGTGGCCAAGTGGGGTTTCAGCACCTGCACGCTGTGCGTCCTGACAAACTCATGGATCGGGTCGTTCGGGTTCTTCAGATCCGCCAGTTGGCGCGCCCCGGTTGGGCAAGCCTCGCAGCATGCGGTCGTCAATCCCTTGGTAATCCGGTGATAGCAAAGCGTGCATTTTTCTGCGACCTTTTTGTCGGGGTTGATATAGCGGCATCCATACGGACACGCCTGCACGCAATAACGGCAACCAAGGCAATATTTCTGATCGATCAGCACAACCCCATCGGGAGTCATAAACGTAGCTCCGACGGGACACACCTGCGTACACGGGGAATCCGCACAGTGGTTGCACATTTTCGGCACAAAAAAATTCTTCCCGCCACTCTCGCCGTTAGGAGGAAAGCCGTGCTTGCCTCCGTCCGGCGAGTCCACGATGGGATTCTCACTGGGCCAGTCGTCGACGTGGTAGCGCTCAACCCATGTCCGGAAGTAACCCTCAGGAACGTGATTCTCCACCGCACAAGCTCGCACGCAGTTCCCGCAGCCAATGCACTTGGTGACGTCGATCAGCATGGCCCACCAGTGCTGGGTCCGGTTGTAATTCGGCGCTGCTTCGGGCGTTCCGGCGAGGACATACTCCCAGGCCACTGCGGCGGCGGGCAGCAGCATAAGCACTTTGCGCCGTGTGATGTTCATTTCTTGGCTCCGGAATCGATTACCGGGCTGTGAGGTTGATGGCAGGTGTCACATGGCAACCCGGCCGAGTGGTCTTGTGAGGCAACTTGGGGAAACCAGAGAGGCTTGGCCGGATTCGCTTCGTGGCATTTGACGCACAGCACAGCCGTATCGAGTTTGGTCGGAACGATGCCCGTTGGGTCATCCGCGTGCTTCGCCAGCGGCCCATGGCAGGCCTCGCAGGACACCCCGGCGTGCTTCCCGGCCTTTTTTTTCTCAAGAATGTCGGTGTGACAAGACTCGCACGCGCCATGGCCTGCGAACGACACGGGTAGGGCCGCGATCTCGCCAATGGCGTCGCCGCGATAATGCCCATACTCGCCAAAGCTGCGGGGAACAAAGTGAGAACGCAGAATCGCGAACAGGGCAATCGCGACCAGGAAGACCGCTGCTACTCGGAGAAGGTGCTCGGCATCCTTGAGGTTCTTCATAGCAGCACTGGCATTGCCTCGCCTCCCACGCCTCTCGAAAGCTCGCAACTAACCTTTCGTGGATGTTCTTCCTTCATAATCTAAGTCAGTCCACTGAGTGAGTGCCGTGATTCTAATCACACGATAACGTGAGGCGCATCACGACCATGCGAGAGGTAACTTGAGTGTTTGCTGTCGCTTCAGCGACACGATGGCCCAGGACGCGTGCGCTTCGAACTACGTTTGCACGTCGGCACGACAGCGATTCAGTGGATAGACAAGGTCGCGGTTGGCCCTGTCTTCCGAGCCGGAAACGGAGAGCCTCCCAATCTGGATAACCTCGCGCGGCGCGTGATTATTCCAGCGATAGAAAAATGCGTGAAGTGTCGACAGTCAAAATTCGATTACGACCGAAGGCCACATGTTCGAGTTGGACAAAACTCTCGAGTGGCGCGGCTGGCATAGCTTCCGCGGAGGGCTCGCCGCCAACCTTCACGCGATCCGCGTGGACGATAAGATGATTCAGGCGACCTTGCGGCACAGCAAGATCGGACTCACGATGAATGTGTATGTCAAGAGCGTCGCAGAGCCGGGAGTCAACGCGATGGACCTGCCCGGAGCGAAGCTAAGAAAAGGAACTTGCAACACGTTTGCAACGAACGGAATTACCCTTCCCAACTAGAATCCGCAACTGCTTCTCTAGCGGAAGGTTGGATGGAGCCGAGGCCCGGACTTGAACCGGGGACCTGCCGATTGCTCCAGAAATACTATGTAGTTGATTCTGTTGGCTCTTTCTTGCGTCTTGTATCACGGTTTTGCACCGTGTTCGCAGCTTATTGTTCCCTTCCTGTTCCCTCGTTGTTGAGGTGACCCCCTCACGTGTCACAGTTCTTTTGGGCACACTCACCGTGCCTTCCAGCACTTCCCAGAACCCCGTTTCTGACCCACGAGTCTCCAGGTCAACTTCCGAGTAGCCGACTCGTCTGGGTTTTGCTCCTCCCGATTAAGAATGTTCTCCAGCGTCAATCTCGTATTCGCTCTGAACCAGGCCGCCTGTATAGGAACGTGTTTCGATATGACGAAGCCAGATGTCGCGCGGCACTGGACCAAACAGAGCGATGCCTGCCCCGATCAGCACCGGCACGCGCGTGATCACTAGTCGGTCGATGCACCCGGCTGCGAGGAATCGCTGAATGGTGCTGCCGCCGTCTACATAAACATGTTTGAAGCCCCGGGCCTTGAGCTGCTTTTTGATCTCGTATGGCGCCCCCGACGTATGTTCGACATTCTCGCCTGCGACCGAGGACAAATCGAGCGGACGGCTGCTCAGTACAACCACTGGCTTCTTCCCGTAAAGTGCCAAGTGTCCAAGCTTCATCACGACCTCGAAGGTCCTGCGGCCGATCACGACTACGTCGACGCTGGCCAGGAATTCTGTGAACCCGTGCGGCACCTGCTCACCTGTGTCTAGGAAGTCGAGAGCGTCATCCGGGCGGGCAAGAAAGGGATGAAGAGCGGGAACGTCTCTGAGACGTGTCGGAGATATGAAATCGCTCAGACGCTCTACTACCGCTGGAAGGATGAAGCGGAACAGGGAGCAAAGGCAGCGCTTGGGGGGAGAAGC
>JBEKNB010000029.1:0-39594 GCA_049523255.1 Candidatus Acidiferrales bacterium
TCATGCTCAGATCGGCCACCAGGGATTTCAACCGCTGGGCCTCTTCGTTCTCGACATCGGCTTCCCGCGCTTTCAAGTTCGCTGCGCCGCCCTCCAGGAACTGATCCCGCCAGCCGGACAGCATCGCGGCGGTCACGCCCGACTCGCGCGAAAGTGTTTCGAGGTCTTCGCCGCGCAGCAGCCGGAGAACCGCTGCAAACTTGCGTTTGGCCGACCACCGGCCCCGGCCGTCGCGCCGCTCTTCGGGAGCCTCTCCGGTCGCCCTGCGGACTCCCTCCGTGACTCCCGAAGCTGGTTCTCTCTCTTTGCTCATAGACACCTCCTCGTGATGTCTTACTCATTTTCATCACAATTCGGTGTCCAACAAAATCCTAGGGCGTGGGAGAATCACCGTCCGGCCCACCCGCAAGGAAGGTCCACACCCCACTTTGCAAAAAGACCAATTGTGCCGCCTGGGTCAGTTCGGTTGAAGTGGGCTGGAAAAACTCCAAGCAGATGTCACTTGAAGACTCGAATACGGAGATGAACTTGGCGATGGCAGCCATTACAAAGGGTGACAAGATTCTCGGCGACATCATCCCCGAGCAAGCTTCGCGAGCGAATATGATGGACTTGGAGATCGTTTGGGCTTCCGCAGTTCTAACATCGCCAACCGTCGCGCTCCAATACTTGCTGACAGAGTCTCTTGTATGAATCCGAGTCGAGCCGAAGTCTCGGTCGTCTGGGCCCCACGGATTTCACGACGCCTTTCGTATTTCCGCCAAGAACTCCGCCTTCTCTGGTTGGGGAAGTAACGAGAAGAGCCGGCTGAGCGCTAGGAGCAGCAACTTGGGGCTACCATGATCAAGATTTGCCCCTGCCAAGAAGCCAAGAAGTCAGCACAGATCATCTCGAGACAGTAGCCCGGGTGTCCCTCCCGAGCATCAGGCCTGCTGTTTCAAGGGCCATGCCGTTTTCAACGGTGCGTCGATAGACGGGCGGCGCGCCGCCGCGCTCTCTGGGCGCGCCTAGCGGTTCGCAGAATCTGTACTCGGACCCTCCTACTTTCATTCATCCCCCAATTTCCCCATAGCGCTGATTCCTACAGCAATGGCTCACCGACATTCCGCGCGATGATCTCGCGCGTGGTGTCGCGGAGCCGCACGACCTCGCGCCAGTCGTCGCCCGTATTCGGATCGGGCCTTACCAGCGGCCCGAACGTCACGGTGATTCTTCCCGGCCGCGGCAGACGGGTCCCGTCTCTCAAAATCTGTCGCGCGCCGCGAATCGCCACGGGGCAAATCGGTTTTTGCGTCACCGTTGCGGCCTTGAACGCTCCCAGGTGAAACGGCCGAATTCCCACGGTTGGCGTGAACGTCCCCTCCGGATAGATCGCCACCGACTCTCCCCGCAGCAACGCCGCATCGACTTCCTCCGCCAGCTTGATGCGCTCCTGCGGATCGCTGCGGTCGAATGCCAGTTGCCCGGTCCGTCGCACGATCGTGCCGACGAGCGGCATTTTCAGCGTCTCGCCCTTCGCAACGAACCGCACACCGGCTGGCAACAACGCCAGCGTCACGAGCACATCCACATAGCTCGAGTGATTCGGCGCGAAGATGCAGGCCCCCTTGGCGGTTTCGTCCAGCACGTCTTTTCCTTCGATCCGCACCGGAATCCCCGCAGCGTAGAGCATCCACCGGGTGGCCGTCCGCGTCAGCCGCGCCGCTCGCAGACGGTCGAAAGTCACCGCCACCGTCAGCCATAGCGTTATCAAACTGACGCCGAATGTGGCCAGCACACATACGCCATAAACGCATTCCCCTGCGTGTTTTCCTCCTCGCTTGAGCCACGTCAACATACGCGGCCCCGCGCTTCGCAGCGCCAGTTTCGCGACCTGCATCCAGGGAGGCGCGGCCTTCTTTCCAAGCTTCCCCTCGAGGAATAGCCGGCGCGTCTCGCTGCGGCGCAATTTGCCGCTCGAGGTCTTGGGAATCGAGTGTGGCGGAAGCAATTCGACGGAATCCGGCGGCGCTCCGATTGCCTGATCCACCTCGCGCGTGATTTCGGCCACCACTCGCTTCGCTTCCGCCATGCTCCGTACTTCTGCCGCCACGACGAGCCGTTCCGTTGCGCTGCGTGCATCCGGCGCGCCGAACGCAACCACGCATCCCGCCCGCACGCCCGGCACCCGGCCCGCAATCTCCTCGATCTCGTGGGGGTACAGATTGCGGCCCGCCTTGATGATCACGTCCTTTGCGCGTCCGGTGATGTAAATCTCTCCGTCCGCCAGGTACGCGCGGTCGCCCGAATCGAGCCATCCTCCATCGCGCACCAGTTCGCTCGTTGCCGCCTCATTCCGGTAGTACCCGCTCGTTGCCGAGGGGCTGCGGAACCACAGTCGTCCTTCGGTCCGCTCGTCGGCATCCTCACCCTCGTTCGCCACGATCCGCACTTCTACGTTCGGCAGCGGTTTCCCCGCGCTCACGAACTCGAGCGCCGCGGTGCACTCCCGTGCGGCGGGAATCGCGCGGCCCTCGGCCTCGAACGTTTCGCGTTCGATGCGGTCCACCTTGTAGCCCGATCCCACCTTGGGCGCGGACACCGCGAGCGACGCTTCCGCCAGCCCGTAAACGGGAAGGAACGCCTCGCGGCGAAAACCGTAAGGCGCGAAGCGCGCTGCGAACCGCTCGATTGTGCCCGCGTGTACGGGCTCCGCGCCGTTGAGCGCCGCCCGCCAAGAACTCAGATCGAGTCCCTCGAGATCCTGCTCCGCAATTTTCCGCACGCAAAGCTCGTATGCGAAATTTGGCGCTGGGCTCATCGTCCCGCGATGCCGGTGAATTGCCCTCAGCCACCGCGATGGCTGGCTCAGGAAGGCGAGCGGCGACATCACCACCACCGGATTGCCCGAAAACAGCGGCACGAACCACGCGCCGATCAGTCCCATGTCGTGATAGAGCGGCAGCCAGCTCACCGCCACGTCCGCCGGCCGCACGTCCAGCCCCGCGATGATCGAACGGATATTCGCCAGCAGGTTCGCATGCGTCAGCGTGACACCCTTCGGATCTCCGGTCGATCCGGACGTGTATTGCAGAAACGCAATGTCCCCGCCGCGCGCTTGGTGCGATAGGTGTTTCACCGGCCGCCACTCGGTCGAAGGCGCCTCTTCCGGAGCCGAGGCGCTCGCGAGCCGCTGCGCGTTCAATACCCCGCGAAGCGTCGGCACCTGCGGCTGGAGCAATCGCGCAAGTCCCTCCGCCTGTCGGAACGTGAACATGAACCGGGATTCCGCATTCCTCAGGATGTTCGCCTGCCGCGTTGCATATTCAGTGATGCGATCCGCGCGAAAGGGAGGATAAAGCGGCACCGGAATCCCGCCCGCAAGCAGGATTCCCGCAAACGTATAGAAAAACTCCGCGCACGTCGGCAGCATGATCGCGACCGTCTGCCCCGGCTCCAAGCCTTGGCGCAAAAGCTCTCTCGCGACCCTCGAAGCGCGGGTGTAAAGCTCTCCGAACGTGATCGTGCGCGGTTGCAAGTCTTCTTCGTAGAGATGGATGTGAGCGCGAGCAGGCTCGCCAAGGCCGCGCAGCCGCAGGATTTCCGTCAGCGTTTCCGCCGCGCCGATCTGCCGCTCGAGTTCCGCCCTGTGCTCAGGTCGACGTTCAGCCGCTTCGAGTCTGGGCGCCCCCGCCACGGCCGCTGCCGCCGCGGGTCGCTCGGCCTGCTCTCCGAAATTCTCCCGCAACCCCTCATAAACGAGTGCCTCGATCAGGTCTTGGACCGTTTCGGCTTCGGCAACGATCCGGTCGGGCAACCGCACGCCGCAGGCGTCGCCCAACCGGAGCATCAACTCGACGCGCTCCAGGCTACCGAGCCCTAACTCGCGCTCAAGATGTGCCGCCGGGCCGCGCGCCGTCAGCTCTTCCAGCCCCCTCGCTGCTCCCAACTCTCCCAGAACCTGCCGCACCGTCGCAAGCGCCTGCTCGGAGACGAAAGTCGCGCGATCGAGTTTTGTTCCGGTAGCGCTCATGGGAGGACGGTCTCTAGCTTCGCTCCGGCGAGCCTACCACCCCGCCCTGTGCCGTTCAATTCATTTGGGTTGCGGCCCGGGTACAGCAGCTTTCGGCCCGTTTGACGCGCATCCCGCCGGCAGTTATACTTACAGTTGAGTTCGATGTTCGCCGCTTTCTATTAGCTCTTCCTGTTCCGCTCCGCCCGGAGCGCCGCACAATCGCATTTCCCTGTTTTCCAATTTCTGTTTTCTGTTATCTGGGTGCATGACAATGGCAAATCTGACGCTCTTCGAAAAACTCGACCAGATCGAATCTCGCTACGACGAAATGACGCTGGAGATCTCTTCGCCCGAGGCTCATTCCGATTCGGCGCGCTACCAGAGGCTCGCGAAGACGCATTCCGAATTGGGTGAGATTGTCGCCAAGTACCGCGAGTGGAAGGAAATCGAAAAGGGCTTGCGGGGCGCGCGCGAGTTGCTCGCTGAAACCGGCGACGCTGAGATGAAGCAGATGGCGTACGACGAAGAGCGCGCGCTCAATGAACGCCGCGACACCGTCGAGCGCGAACTGAGGTTTCTCCTCGTTCCCAAAGATCCGAACGACGAAAAGAACGTCATCGTCGAAATCCGCGCCGGCACGGGCGGTGACGAAGCCTCTCTCTTCGCCGGCGAGCTCTTCCGAATGTACTCCCGCTACGCTGAATCCCAGGGCTGGCGCGTCGAGGTTCTCGAAAGCTCGCCCTCGTCGGTCGGTGGCGTCAAAGAAATCGTCGCCGCGATCCAGGGCTACAAAGTCTACTCGAAGCTGAAATACGAAAGCGGCGTGCACCGCGTCCAACGCGTCCCCGCCACAGAGCAGCAGGGACGCATCCACACCTCCGCCGCCACCGTCGCCGTCCTCCCCGAAGCGGACGAAATCGACATCAAGATCGAGCCGAAGGACTTGCGCATAGACACGTTCTGCTCCTCCGGCCCCGGCGGCCAGTCCGTCAACACCACCTATTCTGCTGTGCGCATCACGCACATTCCGAGTGGCCTGGTCGTATCGCAGCAGGACGAAAAATCGCAGATCAAAAACCGCGCAAAGGCCATGCGCGTACTCCGCGCGCGCCTCTACGAGCAGGAACAGTCCAAGCAGCACGAAGCCATCGCCGCCGAGCGCCGTGGCCAGATCAAGACCGGCGACCGCTCCGAAAAAATCCGCACGTACAATTTCCCGCAGAACCGCGTCACCGATCACCGCATCAACTTCACGCTCCATCAGCTCACCGAGGTGATGGACGGCAAGCTCGGCCCGCTCGTCGATGCGCTCGTCACCCACTTCGAATCCGAGCGCCTGAAGCAGGAACTCGTCGAAGCATGAGTCGCACCGAAATCAATGGTGGTGGCGTTCCGAGCGCAGGGCCACACGCTCGCAGCGAGGAATCTCTCTTCGTATCAGCGCCGCAATTCATTAAGAACGGTGAAGGGATGGATCTTCGCGCAGCCTTGAAAGAAGGAATCGCCCGCTTGCGCGCCGCGCAAGTTCCCTCCCACACGCTCGCAGCGGAACTCCTGCTTCTGCACGCGCTCGGCCGCGACCGCGCATGGCTCTATTCCCACGCCGAAACGTCGCTCGATCCCGATGTCGCCGAAAAGTACTTCGTGCTCGTCGCGCGCCGCGCCTCAGGCGAGCCGACGCAATATCTCACCGGCAAGCAGGAGTTTTGGGGCCTCGAATTCGAGGTCACTCCGGCGGTCCTCATCCCGCGCCCGGAAACCGAACACGTCGTCGAAGTTGCCCTCGAACGCCTGGGCGCGCGCGGCATCAAGATTGACCTTAAGACCGGCGCTCCCAGCCCGCAACTGCGCGTCGCCGACGTGGGCACCGGATCGGGCTGCCTCGCCGTCGCCCTCGCGCACGAGTTGCCGCACGCCGAAATCTTCGCAACGGACATCTCTGCGGCCGCCATCGAAGTCGCCCGCCGCAACGCCGCCCGCCATGCTGTTGCTGATCGCATTCATTTCGTGCAAACAAACTTGCTCGACGCCTGCCTGTCCGAACCACTAATCACCAATCGCCAATCACCAATCACCGGTCACGAATCACGAGTCACAAGTCACGAGTCACGTCTCTTCGATTTGATTGTGAGCAATCCTCCTTACGTCGCCCATAACGAAGCCTCCACGCTCCCTCGTGAAGTCCGCGACCACGAACCGGCATCCGCTCTCTTCGGCGGGCCCACCGGCGTCGCGATTTACCCAAGCCTCATCGAGCAGGCTCGCGCGCTCCTTCGCCCGCCGGGCATTCTCGTACTTGAGCTCGGCTACGGCACAGCCGATCGTGTCCGTGCGATTTTCGCCGCGCAGTCCGGCTGGTCCAACGTCTGCATCACGAACGACCTCGCCGGTATCCCGCGCGTCCTTGCCGCCGAGCGCGTCTAACTCCCGCTGCGGTCCAGGCGGGACGCAAACAAAAAGTCCATAGAAACCTCGTCCTTGCAAATCGCCTCCCTTCTGTTAGCGTAAATTGGAGACTATGGGACACGAAAAGAAGCATCGGATGTCGGGCCCGGACCTGATGGCACCGGAGGCGATGCCATCCGCTCGCCCTTGCGTCAGTCCGAGCCGGCCGGCGCGTCATGAGGCCCCAAACCGCCCCCAATTCGAATCGCTACACTGTCGAGTAGGGCACGTTCTAACTCATTGCAAACAAAGACCGCTGCTCCGTTCGAATCGCTACATTTGCCACCCCCTTTCTTGTTCGGTTAGTTTCGCATTTTATTCGTCTGCAGGGGTATATTGACGCCATGCCGAAGCTCGCCCAGTTCCGCGCGAAGCACGACGCGCCTGCCGGGGCGTCGCCTCTCGCGTCGGACTCGTCCGCCTCGATCCTGCACGTCGACATGGACGCGTTCTTCGTCTCCGTCGAGCTTCTCGCGCGGCCAGAGCTGAAAGGTCTTCCGGTGGTCGTCGGAGGCCGGAGCGACCAGCGCGGCGTCGTCACCTCCGCCAGCTACGAAGCGCGCCGCTACGGTGTCCACTCCGCCATGCCGCTGCGCACCGCGGCGAAACTCTGCCCGCAGGCCGTTTTCCTCGATGGCCATCACGATCTCTATGGCGAATGGAGCGACCGCGTCGCCGCGATCCTCGCGAAGTATTCTCCCATCGTTGAAATGGCGTCTATCGACGAGGCGTATCTCGACCTTACTGGCACCGAGCGCCTGCTCGGTCCTCCGCTGGCCGCCGCGCACAAGCTTCTCCGCGAAATCACCGCGACGACGAACCTGCCGTGCTCGGGCGGCCTCGGCGCCACGCGCCTGGTTGCCAAGGTGGCGAGCGATCAGGCCAAGCCGCGGGGGCTCGTCTGGGTGCCGCCCGGCAGCGAAGAGGCTTTTCTCGCGCCGCTCGCCGTTCGCAGAATCCCCGGCATCGGCCGCGCCACCGAAGCGGCGCTGAAGGGTATCCGCATCGAGACTGTCGCGCAGCTTCAAACCGTCTCGCTCGCTCGCCTCGAGGAGACCTTCGGCCGCTGGGGCACGGCTCTCTACCGCAAGGCCCGCGGAATCGACTCCTACGAATTCTTCATCGACGCAGAACCGAAATCGCTCTCGCACAACCAGACCTTCGGCGAGGATACGAACGACCGCGAGCTCTTGCACTCGACGCTCAGCTATCTTTGCCAGAAGGCGTCAAAGCGCCTCCGTGACGCCGGCCTTCACGCCGGCACCGTCACGCTCACGCTCCGTTTCGCCGATTTCAAGACGATCACCCGAAACCGCACGCTCGCCGAACCTTCCGGCCTCGACTCGGTCTTCCTGAAAGCCATCGGCGATCTCTTCTCGGGCGCGTGGAACGGCTCCGCTCGGCTGCGTCTCGTGGGCGTTGCCCTCTCCTCTTTTTCTGCGGGATCGGGCCAGCTCGATCTGATCGACTCCGGACGCCGTGAAAAACTCGAGCGCCTCGCGCGGGCGGCGGATCAACTCCGTGACCGCTTCGGTTTCTCGAAGCTCCAGCTCGGCGGCTCGCTCGCGAATCGCGATCGCCGCGACGAACGGCGGTGGCGGCAATGACCACAACAACGAACGCCGCGCGCGCACCTCGCCGCGTGCGGGCCTTCTGGGCGCGTGTGACCGAAGGCTTCGAGCTCCAACAGCTCTGGGGCCAGTTCCTCTCGGAAGCCAAAGCCAGTTACGGCCTTTACTCGAGAGACGTTGATTGGGACGAAATCGGCCGGGCAAAAGGCAGATTCAAGCGGATCGTGCTCTCGGTCTGGGCCATGTTCCAGGCAATGCTGATGAAGCTCTCACCGGCCCGGCGCGTGCTCTTGCTGATCGCCATCGTCCTGCTGATGGTTCAGCCCGACGTCCGCTGGGGCAATGGAAAAGAGTTCGGCATTCAGCTCGGCGGCCTTGGCGTTGTAATCTTGTTTGTTCTGTTGGCGGTCGAGCTGGCTGACCGCGTGACGATGAAGCGCGACCTCGAAATCGCACGTGAGATTCAGCAATGGCTCGTTCCGGAAAAAGCGCCTTATGTTCCCGGCTTCGACATTGCCTTTGCCACGCGTCCTCAAAACACCGTCGCGGGCGATTATTACGACGCGTTCGTGCGGCCCTTGCCCGACGCCACCGGAATCCAACCTCTACTCATCGCCGTTGCCGACGTTGCGGGGAAAAGCGTTCCCGCAGCGCTGTTGATGGCTACCTTTCAAGCCAGCCTCCGGGCTCTTTCCGCCACGCCCGCGCCGTTGGAAGAAATTGTCACCGGCCTCGACCGCTATGCTCGCGCGCACAGCCTGGAAGGGCGCCGGTTCACCACCGCGTTTCTCGCCCAGATCAATCCTCAAACCCGCGAAATGCGCTACACAAACGCGGGGCACAATGATCCGATTCTTCGCCGTGCTTCCGGTCAAATCGACCGGTTGTCGGCCGGCGGCCCTCCATTCGGCTTGCCCCTTTTTTCGCAGAGCGAAGTGACGTACGCGTCGGCGACCGTTCAACTTCAGCCCGGCGATCTGCTCGTCATTTTTACGGACGGCGTGGTCGAGGCTGAGGGCGATCGGGGTGAGGAATTCGGCGAGTCGCGTCTGGTGGCTTGCATCCAGTCGGCCCCGCCCGAGAGTGCGGCGGATACGTTGCAGCGGGTCATGACGCAGGTGAACGCGTTTGCCGGGGACGTCAGGCAGCACGACGATATCACTTGCCTGGTCCTTCATGTGAGTGCCTAAGTGGATTCTCTGAGCCCTTCGCCCTCGCTTCCATCGCCCCGTTTCGCCCATAATCACGCTATGACTGCTCGAGAGCTCGCCGATCGCGTCTGCCGCACCCTGCGAGGCGCGGGCCATCAGGCCTACTTGGTCGGCGGGTGTGTGCGCGACATTCTGCTCGGGCGCGCGCCCGCCGATTACGATGTCGCGACGGATGCCACGCCCGACCGCGTTCAGCAGCTTTTTCCGCGCAGCCTGGCGGTCGGCGCGCAATTTGGGGTCATCATCGTCACGGAAGATTCGGACGGGAACGATTCCGCGCAGGTCGAGGTCGCCACGTTTCGCTCCGACATCGGTTACTCGGACGGGCGTCATCCCGATCGCGTCGTCTACGCCACTTCGCCGCAGGAAGACGTCAAGCGCCGCGACTTCACCATCAATGCGCTGCTGCTCGACCCGGAAACCAACGAGGTGCTCGACTTCGTGGGAGGCCGCGACGACCTTCGCGCTGGCATCATTCGCGCCATTGGCCGCCCCGCGGACCGCTTTAGCGAGGACAAGCTGCGCATGGTTCGCGCCGTCCGTTTCGCGGCGCGCTTCCGATACGCCATCGAGGCCGCTACTTTCACCGCGATCGTGCGCCTCGCCCCGGAAATTCATCAGGTTTCCGCCGAACGAATTCGCGACGAGATCACCAAGCTCCTCACCGAAGGCGCCGCGCGCCGTGGCTTCGAGCTTCTCGACGAGGCACACCTGCTCCAGGAGGTTCTTCCGGAAATCGCCCGAATGAAGGGCGTCGAGCAGCCGCCGCAATTCCATCCCGAAGGCGATGTCTGGATTCACACGCTCCTCATGCTCGAAAAGCTTCAGCCGGGCTGTTCGCCGACGCTCGCGTGGGGCGTCCTGCTTCACGACGTCGGCAAACCGCCGACCTTCACGCCGCCGTCCGGTCCGAACGGCCGCATCCGGTTTGACGAGCACGTCGAGGTCGGCACGCGCATGGCCGAGGAGATCTGCCGCCGTCTGCGGTTCTCGAACGAGGACACTGCGCAGATCGCTGCCCTCGTCGCCAACCACCTGCGGTTCAAGGATGCCCCCCAGATGAAGCCTGCGACCCTCAAGCGCTTCGTCCGGCTCGAGCGTTTCGAAGAGCACCTGGAGCTGCACCGCCTGGACTGTTCCTCAAGCCATGGCCACCTCGACAACTACGACTACGTCCGGCGGTTTCTTGCCGAAACCCCGCCCGAACAGGTTCACCCGCCTCGCCTCCTGACCGGCGACGATCTGGTCCGGATGGGCTATATGCCCGGGCCCTCGTTTAAGGCTATCCTGGAAGCAGTCGAGGAGGCCCAACTTAACGGCAAGCTGAGCAGCCGTGGCGAGGCGATGCAATTGGTGCGGGATTCATTCAAGCGAGCGCCATGAACTCATAAGTTGCTTATAGACAATATGTTGCAAAAAAATATGGTGAAGAGGTAAGCCGTCCGAGGCCATCGCCGAGTTTGCATTTTTAAGCTTAGTGGCATATACTCAACCCTGTTTACAGAGATACGCGAAAGATAGGAATACTTTTTTCTACCTACTGCATCTAAAGCTTAAGGCAGCCGATAAAGCTGTCGAGATGTCTTGGGTATTCTCTTTCGGACTCTGTGCCCAAGGGGGCCAAAATGAATAAACAAACAAGGGTTTTGCCAGCAGAACTTGCTGTTCTCCCCGTGCGGGACACGGTGCTGTTCCCAGGCGCCGTAATGCCCCTGCCTGTCGGCCGGGAGAGTTCCCTGGCGCTGCTCGATTCGCTGGAGGGCCCGGAGAAGCTTCTGGGTGTCGTCGCGCAGCTTGACCCGCGGGTCGAGACGCCCACGGGCGCGGATCTGCACGGCGTTGGAACGCTTGCCAAAGTGCACAAGATGGTGCGCATGCCCAACGGCAACGTTGTGGCATTCCTCGAAGGTTTGGACCGCATCCGGGTGATCGAAGTGGTTGGCGTGAAGCCCTTTTTGCGCGCTCGCGTCGAAATGCAGGCGGACGCCAATGGTGAGCGGGATGCCGAACTGACCGCGCTCGAACGCAATGTGCAGGAGTTGTTCCGCGAGGTTGTGGCGCGTTCTCCGCAGCTTTCCGACGATCTCCAGAACGAAGTCATGAATATCGACTCGCCGTCGCGTCTGGCGGATTTCGTTGCCTCGACGCTTCCGTCGCTCAACACGATGGTGCGCCAGGAACTGCTGGAGACGTTCAGCGTCCGCAAGCGCCTGGAGACGCTCGTTAACGAACTTTCGAAGGAGAAAGAAGTCCTTGAGCTGCGCAACAAGATTCACGAGCAGGTTCAGGAGCAGGTGAACCAGAGTCAGCGCGAGTTCCTGCTGCGCGAGCAGATGAAGGCGATTCAGAAGGAGTTGGGCGAATCCGACGACTCCCAGACGGAAGTTGAAGAGCTTCGCAAGAAAATCGAAGAATCGGGAATGTCCGCCGAGGCGAAGAAGGAATGCGATCGCGAGCTGAAGCGGCTCGGCAAGATGACTCCGGCCTCCGCCGAGTACATGGTTTCGCGGACGTATCTTGAATGGATGACCTCGCTGCCGTGGAATAAAACCTCCGGCACGAGCGAAGACCACATCGAGATCGCCAAGGCGCAGGAAATCCTCGACGAGGATCACTACGACCTCGAAAAGGTGAAGCAGCGCATCCTCGATTACCTGGCCGTGAAAAAGCTCCAGCCCGGAATGAAGGGCCCGATCCTCTGCTTTGTCGGGCCTCCCGGCGTCGGCAAGACCTCGCTCGGGCAGTCGATCGCGCGGGCGACCGGCCGGAAATTCGTACGCATCTCCCTCGGCGGCATGCACGACGAAGCGGAGCTTCGCGGCCACCGGCGCACGTACATCGGGGCGCTCCCGGGCCAGATCATTCAGGGAATCCGCCGCGCCGAGACGATGGACCCCGTCCTGATGCTGGACGAGGTTGATAAGCTCGGACGCGATTTCCGCGGCGATCCGGCGGCGGCGTTGATGGAAGTGCTCGACCCGGAACAGAATTCGACGTTCCGCGACCACTACCTCGACGTGCCGTTCGACCTATCGAAGGTCCTGTTCGTGATGACCGCGAACTGGCTCGATCCGATTCCGGAGCCGCTCCGCGACCGCATGGAGATTCTCGAACTCCCCGGCTACACCGAGGAGGAGAAGGTCCACATCGCCAAGCGCTTCCTGATCCCGCGCCAGGTGAAGGAACACGGAATTACGCTCACCGAGCAGATCGAATTCACGGACGAGTCGCTGCACGACCTGATTCACCACTACACGCGGGAGGCGGGCGTGCGGAACCTCGAACGCGAAATCGCCACGCTGGTGCGCAAGCAGGCCCGGCGCATGGCGGAAGGGAAGATGGAGAAGCTCGTCGTCACGCCGGCGGTGATCCGCGAGGTTCTCGGCATCCCGAAGTTCCGCCTTGAGAAGGAAGTCGAAGAACGCGTCAAGAAGCCGGGCGTTTCGGTCGGGCTCGTCTGGACGCCCGTGGGCGGCGACATCGTGTTCATCGAAGCCAGCAAGATGCGCGGCGGGAAGCAGTTCACCATGACCGGGCATCTGGGCGAGGTGATGCAGGAGTCCATGCGGGCGGCCCTGAGCTGGGTGCGCTCGAACTCCGATCGCTACGGCATCGATCCGGATTTCTTCCGCAAGCTCGACCTGCACGTTCACGTGCCCTCGGGTGCGATTCCGAAGGACGGTCCGTCGGCGGGCATCGCGATGGTCACCGCTCTCGTAAGCTTGCTTACCGGGCGTCCCGTCCGGCCGCAGGTGGCGATGACCGGAGAAATCTCGCTTTCGGGTATCGTTCTTCCGATCGGCGGAGTGAAGGAGAAGGTGCTCGGCGCCAAGCGCGCCGGTATCCGCGAGGTCATCCTGCCTTCGGAGAATGAGCCGAACGTTCAAGAGGACCTGCAACCGGAAATGCTCGAAGGAATCCAGATTCACTTCGTGCGCACGGTCGAGCAGGCTCTCGACATCGCGCTCGGCAAGTTCGAGAAGCCGGTCCGGCCCCTAACCAGCGGGACGCCCGGCGAGGATCGCCCGGTCGCGGGTCCGCTGCACTAAGCGGATCGGGAACTCGAAAGCCGAATTAGAAAGAAGGCCCGGGGTTGCTTCCCGGGCCTTTTCTTTTGCGCCGGCAAAGGGATTCCTATTGCGGCGCGCCGCGCATTCGCGTACAGGTAGAAACTCTCCGATGCCCTATCGTCCCCGGGAACTCGTGATGCGCGCGCGCGAGGCCGCGGCGCTGCTGCTTGCCGCGCTCGACCGCGACGAGATGGTCGCGCGTTTCCTCGACGTCTACGCGGCCGAGCATCGCCGCCCCGGCCGCGCCGATCATCCGGCGTTCTATCGCGAACAGCTTGCCACGGTTCGCCGCGAAGCCATCCTGGCAATGGTGCTCCGCATCGAAGCCGCGCTGCCGGCGCGGCTGAAGGTAAGCGTCATCGTGCGCGGCGCGAACCGCCCGCGGAAAGCCCGTAAAGGGAAGGGGCGGGGCAAAAGCAAAGCGGCGAAGCAAACCGCCCTCGAGCTCGCAATTCCGTTTCTCGATCTGTTTCGCGAGGAGTTTTTCGTCGCGTTAGGGCAATCTCTGGACTGGAATCGTGAGGATGCCGAGAGATTCTGGCGGGATCTCGAACTCTGCGAGCAGCTCACCGAGCGCCAACCTCGAAGGCCGGCGGGACGCGCATCGCGGCCGGCCGCATCCGGACCCTTCGTCGATCGCGTGGCGATGTTGCTCGATCCTTCGTTGATGGAGCAGGCGCGCCGCGCGGCGGGCAAGTTCCAGGTCGAACTCGATACTGCCGCCGACCGCATCCTGCGCAGGATTTTCTCCCGCCGCCGCGCCGACTGAACTTGCGGCGAACATCCGTCCGCTAGCTAGGGCCGCGCCCGAGCCCAACGTACCTGTGCGGATCAGGCAAGTCAACGAAGGCCGGAGTGCAAGTCTTTCGGCGATTTTGCTATCCTCGCGCCAGTGCTGGACCTCTTCTATATCCTGGTGATCCTGCAGATCGCTCTGGGGTTCCACTCCCTTTGGGAGGGTTACGCATGGACCCGCATGGTCCGTCGCCGTCTTTCTTCTCATGCCGGGTTTTACGCGCCGCTCGTCGCCGTGATCTGCCCGTGCAAAGGCGCCGAACCGGGGCTCGAAGAAAACCTCACGGCGCTCGCGCAGTTCGACTATCCCAATTACGAAATCTATTTTTCGCTCGCGACAAGCCTTGATCCGGCCGTCAAGGTCATCGAGCGCGTCAAGGCCGCGAACGAACGCGTGCACATCGTGATCGCCGGACCGCCCATAGACTGCGGAGAAAAAGTCCACAATCTCCAGCGGGCCGTCGAGTCGGTGCCGGAGAGATTCGAAGTCTTTGCGTTCACCGACTCGGACGTACGCCTGCCGCGCCACTGGCTGACCAAGCTCGTCGCGCCCTTGCACGATCCGCGCGTCGGCGCGTCGACCACCTATCGCTGGGTGATCCCAAGCGGCCGGTTCGGCGCGGGAGCCTTCGCCAGCGCCCTCGCCTCCGCCTGGAACGGCGCCGTAGCCACAATGCTCGGGCGAGAACGCGAGAACTTCTGCTGGGGCGGAGGAACCGCGATTCGCCGGAAGAACTTCGACGCCGTCCACACGCTCGCGGCCTGGAGCGGTTCCGTCAGCGACGATTTCGCTCTCACAAACGCCTTGGAAGCGGCGGGCAAATCCATTGTCTTCTGCCCGGAGTGCCTCGCACCGACGCTGCATCCGTGGACCGGAGCGAACCTGCTCGAGTTCACCAACCGCCAGATTCTGATCACGCGCGTCTATTCCCCCCGCCGATGGGTATTCGGCGCGGCCGCGCACCTGAGTTATTCGCTCACGCTGATCTATGCCGCGATCGTGATCCTGCTCTCGATGATCGCCGGCGATCCCTGGATACAACTCGTGCTGATGGCGATGGTGATCCCTTTACTCGCGGCCGCCAAAGGGGCGATGCGGACGATTGCCGCCGGCGAACTACTGCCCGCGTGGAAGGCCCAGCTCGACGAATGGAGCTGGGTCTGGACCGTGCTTGCTCCCGTCGTTCCCTTCCTCTTCGCGTGGAACTTCATTGCCTCGCTCTTGACGAGACACATCCGCTGGCGGAATATCCGCTATGAGTTGGTTTCTCCCGGCGTCACGCACATCCTGAAACGCTAGCGCCGGCAATTCTGGATGTAATTTTCCGCGGAATCGGGCGTAATAGCAGGAAGAAGCGGCCCCTCAATCTCAGCCTGGAGGAAATCACATGGCCAGCGCGACAATTCCATCGGCCGAAACGCCCGAAACGGTCAATTCAGTCAGCCGGATTTTCGGCGCACTCTTCAGCCCCAAGGCGACATTCGAATCCATCGCCCGGCGGCCCACGTGGTTCCTGCCGCTCCTGATTCTCTCTCTGCTCGCTCTGGGCGTGGTGGGACTCTTCAGCCATCGCGGCGGATGGCCCAGTTTCTTCGAGAAGCAGATGGCGACCAATACGCGCATCCAGCAGATGCCTGCCGATCAGCAGCAGCGTGTACTCGAGGCGCAGCTCAAGTACGGACCGCCGGTAGCCTACGCCGAAGCGGTGATCATTCCCTTTGTGGGTGCGTTGATCATCGCGGCGATTCTTCTGGGCGCATTCAACGGTTTGACCGGCACGAAGCTCGGTTTCAAGACGTCCCTCGGGATCGTGGCGCACGCCTGGATGCCCGGGCTGATTTCGGGGCTTCTCGGCATCCTCGTCGTCGCCGTCAAGGACCCCTCCACGGTGGACTTGCAGAACATCGTGGTGTCGAATGCGGGGGCGTTCGTCTCGAGCGATTCCGCGAAATGGCTCATTGCTCTGCTTGGCTCGTTCGATCTGTTTTCTTTCTGGGTCATGATCCTGCTGGCCATGGGCTACAGCGCGGCGGCACCCAAGAAACTCTCCTTCGGCAAAGCTTTCGCCTGGATTCTTGCAATGTGGTTCGCGTACGTAGTGGTAAAGGTCGGCCTGACTGCTGCTTTCTCCTGATACACTCCGTCGAATGGGTTTCCGCTTTGAAGTTCTCGCGACCGATCCGACGGGCGCGCGGCTCGGCCGTCTGACGACGCCGCACGGCGTGATTGAAACGCCGGCGTTCATGCCGGTCGGCACTGCCGCAACCGTAAAAGGCCAGACGCAGGAGGACCTCGAAAGCCTTGGCGTCCAGATTCTGCTCGCCAATACGTATCATCTCTATCTTCGCCCGGGCCACGAACTCATCCGCGGCATGGGCGGCCTGCACGAATTCATGTCCTGGCCGCACCCGATCCTCACGGATTCCGGCGGCTTTCAGGTTTTCAGTCTCAGCGATCTTCGCAAGGTGACAGACGATGGAGTCACGTTCCGCTCTCACCTCGACGGCTCCGAGCACTTTCTTTCGCCCGAGAAGGCACTCGAAATCGAGATCGCCCTCGGCGCGGACATCATCATGGCGCTCGACGAATGCATCGAGGCGCCCTCGGAGGAATCTCGCGCTCGCGATGCCGCCGCGCGCACGCTCGCTTGGGCGCGGCGCTCGCGCGACTATTTCGCCCGGCACGGCGATCCCGCGCGGCAGGCGCTCTTCGGCATCGTGCAGGGAGGCACGCACGCAGCGCTTCGCAGCGAAAATGCGGACGCTCTCGTCGCCTTGGATTTTCCCGGCTACGCCATCGGAGGGCTTGCCGTCGGCGAAACCCACGGCCTCACGTGCGAGATGACGCACGCCGCCGCATCGCGCCTGCCGACGGATCGCCCCCGTTACTTGATGGGCGTGGGCAAGCCCGAGCAAATTCTCGATTACGTCGCTCTCGGAATCGACATGATGGATTGCGTCCTGCCCACGCGCAGTGCCCGGCACGGCTGCCTGTTCACTTCGCAGGGACGCGTGCTGATTCGCAACGCGCAATACGCAAATGATTCCCGGCCGATTGACGAGGCCTGCCGGTGCGCCGTCTGCCGGCGGTACTCCCGTGCCTATTTGAGGCATCTTTATTCCACAGGAGAGTTTCTCGCGGTCATCCTGAACACCCACCATAACCTTTACTTTTACCTTGACATCATGGGGCAAATTCGCGAGGCTATCCGTTTTGGGAAGCTAGAAAGACTCCGCTCTGACCTTCAGGCACGCCTCCAATAGGCAAACCCAAGCGGGTGCTGGGTGGGTAAAGGGCGGGGCAGCGTCTTTGGGGGAATGGCCTGCTGGCCCCAGCAGGATTGCTGAGCGCAGTAGAAAAGGCACAAAATCATGATCTCCGGCACGATGATTGCGGAACACTTGGCCGTTCTGGCGCAGGCTGGCGGCTCGTCCCTTTTTGCTAACCCTCTTCTTATCATGGTTCCCATCATGCTGATCTTCTATTTCCTGATGATCATGCCGCAGCAGCGCAGGCAAAAAAGGGTCAACGAAATGCTCAGGAATCTGAAGAACGGCGACAAAGTGATCACGAATGCCGGCATATACGGGACGATCGTGGGGCTCGAGGACGATGCCGTCCAGCTGCGCATCGCCGACCAGGTTAAAATCAAGATCTCGCGCAACGCCATCGCGGGACTTCAGGCGGAAAACAAGGAGAGTTAGGTAGCCCGCATGAATTCCCAGCTCAAGTGGAAGTTCGCTGTCATCCTTCTGGTCATTCTCGTTTGTATTTTCGGCGTCGTCGCAATGCAGGACAACAATCCGAGCTTTCCCACCTCTTGGGCCCACCTGAAAGACAACCTCGCGGACCGCATCAAGCTGGGCCTCGACCTGAAGGGCGGCAGCCATCTTGTGTTGCAGGTGCAACTCGAGGAGGCCATCGGCCAGCGCTGCGACACGACGATCGACGATCTCACGAAGCAGCTCCACGACAAGAACATCAGCTTCGGCGAAATCCGCCGCGTGGACGATACGCACATCCTGATCCGCGATGCCGGTCCCGCCACGTCCGCCAACCTGCGCGACCTTGTCAGCAACCAGTTCACCGACTGGACGATGTCGGCCGCCGCGGGAGAAGCAAACGGCTTTCTCCTCACGATGAAGCCTTCCGTCGTCTCCGACTTGAGCAAGCAGACCATGGACCAGGCGCTCGAAACCATCACGCGCCGCATCAACGCGCTCGGTCTTACCGAACCGACAATTGCCTTCACCGGCCGCGGCGACGACGAGATTCTCGTGCAGCTTCCCGGCGAAGGCGATCCGACGCGCGCCAAAGCCGTGATTCAAGCCGGTGGCCAGCTCGAATTGCAGCGCGTGGCCGACGACCAGCCCTATCCCTCGGAAGCCGCTGCTCTCGCCGCCCATGGCGGCATCCTGCCGCAGGGAACCGCGATCGTTCCGGGCAAGCCGGAGGGCACTGCTCAGGCTGGGCAGCAGGTCTTCTATGTCCTTGATCGGTCGCCCATCGTCACCGGCCAGGACCTTCGCGGCGCGACTCCGGAACCGAGCACCAACTACCCTGGCCAATACGAGGTTCATTTCAATCTTTCGAGCTCCGCCGCCTCGCGCTTCGGTCCGTTCACGGAAGCCAACGTGGGGCGACATATGGCTATCGTTCTCGACCATCAGGTCCAGAGCGCCCCGGTGATCAATAGCCGCATCGAGGACTCCGGAGTCATCGAAGGGAACTTCAGCCAGGAATCCGCGCAGGAGTTGGCGCTGATTCTGCGCGCCGGGGCTCTGCCCGCTTCCATCAAATATCTTGAGGAGCGCACGGTGGGCCCGTCTCTCGGCGCCGACTCGATTCGCGAGGGTGTCCGGGCTTCGGTCGGCAGCCTGATCGTGGTGATGATCTTTCTCGTGATCTATTATCGGCTGAGCGGTGTCAATGCAGTTGTGGCGCTGATTCTGAACCTGCTCATCCTTCTCGCCTTCATGGCGTACGTCGGGGCGGTTCTCACGCTACCGGGCATTGCGGGCGTCGTTTTGACGATTGGTATGGGCGTCGATTCCAACGTGCTGGTCTTCGAACGCATTCGCGAAGAACTGCGTGGCGGCAAGGCTGCGGCGCCGGCGGTGGACGCTGGCTTCGGCCGCGCCTTCCTGACCATCATTGATACACACATCACGACGCTGGTATCGGCCGCGTTCTTGTTCTTGTTCGGAACCGGGCCCGTCAAGGGCTTTGCCGTCACGCTGACGATTGGTTTGCTGGCCAATCTGTTCACGTCGATCTACGTTTCGCGCGCGATCTTTGATTTCCACCTGTCGCGAATGGAGCGCCAGGCGGCCCTGAGCATTTAGAAGGCTCAGGGGCATGGACAGGCTGTCAGGCGGCAGCGGCCGCCGGAAACGGCTCCCGGGAACAAATCGGGATGCCGCGGTGTCAAACAAAGATGGATAGGATTCATTAATGGAACTCTTCCGCGGAGTCAACGTTGACTGGATGGGGAAGGCGAAGTACTTCGTATCGGTCTCCCTCATCCTGCTGGTCATCGGCTGGGCTTCCGTGGCCCGGAATCACTGGTCGCTGAGCTACGGCATCGACTTCCGCGGCGGCACGCTGGTCTACGTGCGATTCGCCGGCCCACCGCCGCTCGACAGGATTCGCAAGGGCCTAGCGGACGCCGGCTTGAAGAACAGCTCGATCCAGCAGATCAGTGATATTTCGGACCCCAGTTCCAAGAACGATGTAGTCATCGGCCTCGAGCAGCAGGCGCAGTCTGACGAGACGCTCGACGCAGGCAAACAGGCCATCGTGGACATTCTTCAAAAGACCTTCGGGGCTGATTCGGCCGGCAAGTCGGATTTCAACGCCATCACCGCCTCGGGCCTGGCGGCCTACCTCACTCAGAGGGATCCTCTTTCGCTCGGCACCAGCGCCGGTGACCGTTACAACCAGCTGGCGCAAAGGCTCACGGATGCGCGCGACGACAAGGACCACGGCGGCATCGTCACCAGCTTCGATCAACTCAACGGCGTCGATGGCACCACGCCCGCGGTTCTGAGCGCGCTCTCGAGCGGCTTTTCGCTGGGTGAGTTCACGATTCGCAACGTGGAGATCGTGGGCCCCAGGGTCGGCGCGCAGCTCCGTCACCAGGCCTTCTGGGCAACGATGTATGCGCTGGGGGGCATGTTGGTGTATATTGCGTTCCGTTTTGAGTGGGTGTATGGGGCCGCGGCCGTCATCGCCGTATTCCATGACGTGCTGATCACGCTCGGTTTCTTCTCGCTGTTCCATTACGAGATTTCGCTGACCGTGATCGCGGCGCTGCTCACTCTCGTGGGCTACTCGATGAACGATACGATTGTCATTTTCGATCGCGTGCGGGAGAATCTGCGGCTCATGCGCCGGGAATCGTTCACGGAGATCATCAACAAGTCCATCAACCAGACCCTTTCTCGCACCATCCTGACCAGCGGACTGACCTTCCTTACAGTATTGGTTCTGTACGTGATGGGTGGCGAAGTTCTCCGCGCTTTCGCTTTTGCCATGGTGGTCGGTGTTGTGGTAGGAACGTACTCCAGCTTCGGTATCGCAGCACCGATTGTGGTCATTTGGAATAAGTACGCTGGCGGTAAAAGAGTCGCCGTCCGCGCCGGATCCGCAGCCAGAAGCGCGTGATGGCAGCCGCAAGGAGATAGCAGCAATGTTCGACCAACTCATCGTATCCAGCGCGCACGAAAGCAAGACGAACAAGCCTTGGGCCGTGACGCTCTCGGCGATCGTTCAGCTGGTGATTTTGGGCGTGCTCATCTTGATTCCGCTCATCTATACCGAGGCGCTGCCCGCGGGATTTGCGTCCACGTTCTTGGTCGCCCCCGCTCCCCCGCCGCCACCGCCACCGCCGGCTGCGGTGGTGAAGACGGTCCGGCCGAAGTTTATTGCGCCGCAGAGAATGGTGGCCCCGACGGTCATCCCCAAGAAAGTTGAAATCGTCAAGGACGAAGCGCCGGACGTCGGAGCCGTGGGCGGATTCGGAGTCGCTGGCGGAGTCGCCGGCGGTGTCCTCGGCGGAATCATTAGTAGCGGCGCGCCGCCACCACCCCCGAAGCCAGTTACCCCGCAGCGGATTACGGTCGGTGGCAATGTGCAGCAGGCTAAGGCCATCGACAGAAACCCGCCTCAGTATCCGGCAATTGCCAAGGCGGCTCACGTGCAAGGAACGGTGGTTTTGCACGCCATCATCGCAAAGGACGGCACCGTGCAGCAGTTGCAGTTGGTGGGCGGGCCACCGCTCCTGGTCAACGCGGCAATGGAAGCCGTGCGCCAGTGGCGCTATCAGCCCACACTGCTCAATGGCGAGCCGGTGGAAGTCGACACCACGATTCAGGTTGTGTTTACGCTGGGCGGTTAGGCAGGCTGGGCCGGACCGCCCGCGGGTCCGGGATCGAAGGGATGGGGAATTCCGACCGGCAGAATCTTACTGCCGCGATCGATAGGCAGGTACGGAGGAGGATCGAACGCTATGCTTGCGAATTTAGTGTGGGCCAGCTTGGTGATGTTGCAGGATCAAGGCGGCGGCGAGGGCATGAGCTGGAACCTGATCGACATGTGGCACAACATGGGTTATCCGGCTAAGACGGTCGTTTTCATTCTGTTCGTCATGTCCGCGTGGTCCGTGGGCATCATGATCGACCGTGCGTTGATGTACAGTGCGGCGCGAAAGCAGTCCCGCGTGTTCGTTCAGCAGGTAGCGGGCGCCCTCAAGGACAACAAGCTCGACGAAGCGATCTCGATCGCCGAGCGCAACAAGAAGAGCCATATCGCCAAGGTCGTGGCGACCGGCCTTTCGGAGTTTCAGGCGGCTTCAGCCCAAGTGAGCGACGAAGAAGTGATCGAAGCGGCCAAGCGCGGCCTCGAGCGCTCGGTGGCCATCGTTCACGCCGAAATGAAGCGCGGCCTTTCCGGCCTCGCCACCATCGGCTCCACGGCGCCCTTCGTCGGCCTCTTCGGCACGGTCATGGGCATCATCAACGCGTTCAAGGGCATCTCGAACCAGAAGGTCACCGGTCTCTCGGCCGTGGCCGGCGGTATCGCCGAAGCCCTCGTGACGACCGCGCTCGGCTTGCTCGTCGCCGTTCCGGCCGTGTGGACCTACAACTATTTCACGAATCGCGTGGAAGCCTTCGACGTGGAGATGGACAACTCGTCGATGGAGCTGATCAACTACTTCATCACGCGCCGCAGCGGAAAGAAGTAATCCATGGCGTACAAACCCAAGGCACCACCGGTGATGGCCGCCCCGAACGTGATTCCCATGGCGGACATCATGCTGGTGTTGCTGATCATCTTCATGGTAATCACGCCCATGTTGCATAAGGGCGTGCCGGTGAACATGGCCTCGGCCCGCAACGTGGACCAGATGCAGCCGGCGGACCGCGACGACGCGATTATCGTGGCGGTCACCCGCGATGGCAAAACCTACCTTGGCAACAATGTGGTCTCGCTCGACGAGATTACCGACCAGGTCAAGGATCAGATTGCCAATCGTCTCGACAAGACCGTGTACGTCCGCTCCGACGCCCGCGCGAAATACGGCGACGTGGTCAAGGCGGTGGACGCGGTCCGTTCGGCCGGTGTCGAGAATCTCGGTCTGCTGACGGAGCGCACGCCCTCCAGCAGGACCCCGCCGCCTCCGCCGCCGACCGGCTCGGACTAGGCAGCACAGGTAACGAAGGAGCATTCCCATGGCAATGGCAGTTGGTGAGCAAAAAGGGGTCGTATCGGAACCGAATATCGTTCCGCTGATCGACGTGCTGCTCGTGCTGATCATCATCTTCATGGTGATCACGCCGAGAACGCCGACCGGCTTGAAGACCTTGGTTCCCCAGCCTCCCCCGCCCAAACAGAAGCAGGAACAGCCGGACAACAGAACCATCGTCGTCCAGGTGATGCAGGGCGGCAAGCTGATGATCAACCAGGACGAGACGAACTGGAGTCTGCTCGGCGAGCGCCTCTCCGACATCTTCAAAGAACGAGCCGACAAAGTCGCCTTCGTGAAGGGCGATGACAGCGTTCCGTTCGAAGACGTCGCGCGGGCGATCGACATCATGCGCGGCTCGGGGATCGAGCACGTCGGTCTGATTACCGCCAAGATCGAGGCGGGGCAGTAACACAAATTGTTCCGGAGTTTTTTCCACGGACGGATCCGCCGCTCTGGCGGGTTGCTGCAAGGCCGGCTCGGGCGCCGGGCGGGTGAATCTCAGTCGAAGCACACAAGGAGAGCAGGGATGCAGCGGAAGCCCCACGTAATTTTTGTCGTGGCCGTCATCGCGGCCGCGGTCTCCGCAGGAGCCGGCTGCGACAAGCTCCGCGCGCGCGACAAGCTGAACAAAGGCGTTCTGGCGTATAAGAACGGCCAGTTCGACCTGGCCATCGAGGATTTCAAGGCGGCCAAGGACTATGATCCCAGCCTCACCAACGCCCAGCTCTATCTCGCCACCGCCTATGCCAGCCAGTACATCCCCGGCGCTCCCTCGCCGGACAACGTCCGCAACGGCGAACAGGCCATCGCCGAATTCAAGGACATTCTCGATCACGACCCGAACAACCTCTCCGCCATCGACGGCATTGGCTCGATTCTCTACAACATGGGCAGTACGCCATACGACGAGAAGAAGATCCTGGAATCGAAGTCGTACCATGAGAAGCATATCGATCTGAAGCCAGATGACCCCGAGCCCTATTACTGGGTCGGCGTCATCGACTGGGCACTTGCCTACCGCGCCAATCGCGACATGCGCGAGGAATACAACAAGACCGCAAACGCGAAGAAGCAGATCAAGGAAAGCGATCCGCTGCCGGCGGCGCTGGTCACGCAGTTTTCCCAGAAGTACGGCGACACCGTTGACGACGGCATCGCCAAGCTGCAAAAAGCGATCAGCCTCCAGCCGGATTACGACGATGCGATGGCGTACCTGAACCTGGTGTACCGCCAGAAGGCCGATATGGAAACTTCGTCCGACGCCCGCAACGCGGATCTCGATCAGGCGGACAAGCTCGTCGATCAGGTCAAGGCCATCAAGCAGAAGAAGGCCAACCTTACGCCAAGCTCCTAGCCGCGCCATCCTTCTTGCTTGCACTTTGCTTTTCGCGGGCGGGCCTTCCGGGCCCGCTCGTTCTTGTCTTCAGGGAGTCTCCCAAAAGGCCCCGATTCCAGTGACGGGTAAGAGGCACCCCGAGCCTTTGTTTTGAGTGACTTAGCGCGAATTCTACTCGACAGTCAGTGACGGGTAGGAGGACGCGGCAATTTGCGGGGAATCGCCCGGTACTCGCGGGAAATAGGCAGGCGGCACGGGCAGGGCAGGTTGGTAGCGGCCGACTTGCGACGCCTGGCCTTCGGTGCATCCCTCCCTTCCTTTCGCTTTCCATCTCAAATCAAAACTCATGCTTTCACTCCTAACACGTTGTAACGCGCAGCGCAAACGGTTGTGGTCGTAAAGAATCGCGCCGGCGAGGACGAAGCGCGCGGCGGAGGCTATTTCGTCTGGATGGACTTCAGGTAACTGGCCAGGTTGGCCATGCGCTGGGTGACCTGTTTCTCATCCGACTTGGCTATCGCCTTGAAGAGAATTCCCCAAACGGGCATTTCCGCCGGGCCGTGGTCGGGACCGGCAAGGCCGCCGCGCAACACGGTCGCGACGTAGGCGTCCGGGAACTCTCCGTTGTGGCGCCGGGCCAGCGTGGTGAGGTCGGGCACAGGCTCCGTGAAGGGCGAATTGGCCGGCGGAGGGCCGTTGCCCTTGCCGTCGTTGCCGTGACAGACGGCGCAATGCTGCTTGTATAGCGTCGCGCCAGCGGTAACCGGCGTCGCCTTTTTCTGCTTCGGGGGCGTCTGCCGCGCCGCGCACGCGCCAGCAATCAATCCCGTCAGCGTGCAACACAGGACCGCGTGGCGGATGGTTTGGGTGAACGTCGAATGTCTCGGAAGAGAAGCTTCCATGTTCGCCTGGCCGACGGTAGTGCAACCGCGCCGCTTTGTCAACGAGAGGGCACTGCAAGGGCACAGGCGAGGTGCCGGCGCCGCCTGGGGGTTATAATAAAGCATATCGATGGAAACGGCAGGCAATCCCGTCATTAGCGTCGCCGCCCGGCGCACGGTCGATTTGCGCTTCGTCGAGCTGATCGACAAGGTCCGCAAGAGCCGCCCCGGCGACGACCTCGAGTTGCTTCGCCGCGCTTACGATTTCGCCGCCGAGCAGCACAAGTCTCAGGTGCGTCTCTCGGGCGAGCCGTACCTCTCGCATCCCGTCGAAGTGGCCCATCTGCTCGCGGATATGAAGCTCGACGCCACGTCGCTCTGCGCCGCGCTGTTGCACGACGTAGTCGAGGATACGAAGCTGCCGCTCGAAAAACTGGCGGAGCACTTTGGGCCGGACGTCGCACGGCTGGTCGAGGGCGTGACGAAGATCAGCAAGCTCGACCTGCTGGCTCCCGAGGAGCGCCAGGCGGAAAACGTCCGCAAGATGCTGCTCGCGATGGTGAACGACGTGCGCGTGGTGATGGTGAAACTCGCCGACCGGCTGCACAACATGCGCACGCTCCAGTTTCTCGGGACGGAACGCCAGCAGCGAATCGCGCGTGAGACGCTGGACATCTATGCTCCCGTCGCGAACCGGCTTGGGATGGGATTGATCCGCGGCGAGCTCGAGGATCTCGCCTTCCGCTACCTCGAGCCGGAGGCGTTTTTCGAATTGCAAAAGAAGGTCGCGTCGAAGCAGAAAATCTTCGACAAGTTCCTCCAGGAAGTGCAGGACACGATCCGCCAGAAGATGGTCGAAAGCGGCGTACCCGCCGAGGTCCAGGCGCGCATCAAGCGGCTCTATTCGCTCCACCTGAAAATCCAGAAACAACAGCGCACGCTCGATCAGGTGTACGACCTGTTGGCGGTGCGCGTGGTCACCGATACGGTGAAAAACTGCTACGCCGCGCTCGGTGTGATCCATCAGATATGGCGGCCTGTCCCGGGGCGCTTCAAGGACTACATCGCGATGCCGCGGCCGAACCTCTACCAGTCGCTGCACACGGCCGTGATTCACTCCGGGCAGCCGTTCGAGGTACAGATTCGCACCCAGGAGATGCACCGCATCGCCGAGCAGGGCGTGGCGGCGCACTGGAAGTACAAAGACGGAGGGCCGGGGCGCGAAGCGTCCGCGGCCTCACCGGACGACCAGCGCATCATCTGGATGCGGCACCTGATCGAGTGGGTGCAGGAGATGCAGGAGCCGAGCGAGTTCCTTTCGACCCTGCGCGTAGACCTGTACCCCGAAGAGGTCTACACCTTCACTCCCAAGGGCCGCGTGGTGGTGCTACCGCGCGGTGCGACGCCGGTCGATTTTGCCTACGCCGTGCACACCGAGGTAGGCCATCAGTGCGCGGGCGCGAAAGTGAACGGCGAGATGGTTCCCCTGCGGCATGCACTCGCGAATGGCGACGTGGTTGAAATCGTCACGCAGAAAGGGCACGCGCCGTCGCGGGACTGGCTTTCGTTCGTACACACGTCGCGCGCGCGCAGCAAGGTCCGCCAGTGGATCAATCTCCACGAGCGCGAACAGGCCACGGACGTCGGACGGCGCCTGCTCGAAAAGGAAGCGCGGCAGGCGGGCATCAGCCTGAAGAAAATCGCAGCGGAAGACTGGCAGCGCGTCGCCTCCGAATACGGCTGTTCGCGCGTCGAAGATCTACACGCCGAACTCGGCTACGGGAAATGGTCCGCGCGGCAGGTGCTGGCGAAGGCGACCGGGGAGCCTGTGGCCGAAACGGCTGAAGAAAAAGAGAAACCACAAAAGCTGGCATCGAGCGTCAAGCGCATGCTCGGGATCGACGAAGCGGCCATCGTGGTGCGCGGGCACGACGACCTGATGGTCTACCGCTCGAAATGCTGCAACCCGATTCCCGGCGACGACATCATCGGCTACGTCACGCGCGGGCGCGGCATCGCCGTCCACAGCAAGAACTGCCCCAACGTTGAGAACCTGATGTACGAGCCCGAACGCCGAATCCCGGTCGAGTGGGCCGAATCGACGCAGGCCACGTTCCCGGTTCGCCTGCGCATTTTTACCGAGGACCGCCCAGGAATGCTCGCGGCGATCACCAGCATCATCAGTGAGACAGGCGCCAATATTCGCACGTTCGAAAGCGGCGGCGAAGATATCCGGGCGCGCATCGAAGTCGCGCTCGACGTGCGCGACCGCAAACAGCTCGAGTTTATCCTTGCCGGAATCAAGCGCATTCCCGGCGTTTTCGATATCGAGCGCGTCTACAACGTCTGACGCGCCGGCCCCCCGGAGCTTTCGCCTTCCTGCCTCGTAATTGATCCGCGACAGCCCGCATCCCTGCGGCGCGCCGCGCGTACAATCGATTCATGGGGAACATCCTGGGAAACCGTGCCGCGCACGGAGCGGGCCGGCTTGCCTTCCGTCGCAGAGCCTTCGGGCGTCTTTTGCTGCTCTGGACACTCGCGTTCTGCCACTCCGGTTGTCATCCCACGTCGCTGGTCGACACCATGCCGCTCGACGCCGCAGGGATGAGCTACGACGCGATCCAGCAGTTGAAATCGCTGCGCGTGACGGCTCCCGAAGTCGCCCAGATTGCCAAGGCGCGGCAGGGTGGACTTTCCGACGCGGGCTGCGTCACGGCCGTCCAGATCTTTCACGCGCGCGGCCAGACGTTTGACGCCGGGGATGCCATCGCGGGTCTGGTGCAGGCGGGAATGAGCGAAAACACGATCCTCGCGCTTGCCTCGTTGAATCAACTGGGGCTCGGCGCAGGCGACCTCCAGGCTATGCGACTCGCCACACTGCCGGAAACGATCATTTTGGAGGTAGCGCGGCACCACGCGGCGGGGCAGCCGGTGCTGGCAGGAGCTTCGTTTGCCAGCCTGAAAAACGCCGGACTGCGCGAATCGACGCTGCTCGAACTGGCGCGCCACGGCGTTCCGGATTCGCAGGCCGGCGCGATTCTCGCGTTCCGCCGCCAGGGCGCGAGCGACGAGCAGATTCTCCGCCGGTTCGCCGGCCCGTGAAGTACGGTTTGCCCGCGCGCGCCGCATCCCGGTAGAATCTTCGCATCTTGAACCGCACCGCGCCGCGTTCGCTCGCATTGGCCCTGCTGCCCGTCCTCGTTTTTCTTTGCGCGTTTTCCTGCGACGTTCCGCTCGCGCCCGGCTACCGGATACTCCAGGAATCGCGCGAGGTCCGCTTCGTTCCGGGCGAGACTCCGGAATTGCAAGTGCGCGGGCGATTCCAACTCAAGAACACCGGCAACGGCGATCTGGCGTTCGTGGACGTACATTTCCCGGACGAAAGAACCTTCGGCCGCAGGGACCTCCGCGTGGAGGTGGACGGCCGCGAAATCGCGCCGGCACACCTGCCGGATGAGTATCAACAGGAGCAGCCGGACGCGCTGCGCATCCCGTTCGATCCGCCCTGGGCGCGCAAGCGAATCGTGCGGCTGGCGATCGAATACGATTTGGCTTCTCCCCAGGATTCCGGTTCACGGATCACGCTCGGCGCAAACGATTTTCATCTCAGTTCGCGCGGCTGGTTCCCGACGTTTCAACCGCCCAAGCACGTGTTTTCGCCGTATCCCAAGCGGCCCCCGCTTACGCCGTACACCGTCCGCGTGCCCTCGGACTTTCTCGTGCTGGCGCGCGGCACTCCGAAGGGCCGGAGGAAGGACGGCGGCGAAATCGAATACCGTTTTGCCCTGTCGAAAGACGATCTGCCGCCCTATATCGTCGCAGGGCGCTACATCGAGTCCCCGTCGAATCGCAGAGCGAAGTCTGCTGCGCTGTGGACGCTCCAGCCGCTCAAAGACGAACCCGCAGTCGAGCAGATCACTCAGGCCTGGAGCACGCTCGACGCGGATTTCGGCCCGCTCGACAGAAATATTGCTGCCCCGCATGTGGTCGAGTCTCCGGAATTGCGGGAGCATTCTCCCGGCGAACCGGGGCCGGCGGCAGTTGCGTTTCCCGGCGGCGTGCTGGTGAATCCAGCGGCGCTGGCGTTGGGGACCAGCAGCGACACGTTCCTCGAAATGGTGACGCACGCACTGGCGCACAACTGGTTCGGCGATCAGATGTATCCGGCTGCCGATGCGGCCTTGGGCATCGGCGAAGGCCTGCCGGAATATGCGACGATCGTCATCGAGGAAGCCCGCAACGGCCCTGCGGCCCGCCGCGAACGCATCCTGAGATATCTGAGGGACTACGACGAAGCGCGAAAGAACGCGGACGAGAAGCCCCTGGGCCTCACGCTGTTGAGCGACCCGCTGGAGCAGCGGCGCATCGCTCTGGCCAAAGCGCCGCTTTTCTTCGTGGCACTCGAGGATGCTTGCGGCGAGGCTCCGGTGCGAAGCGGCCTGCGCCAGATGGTCACTCTGTTACGAGGCCAGCAAGCAAGCTACGACAGCCTTCGCTCGGCGCTCGAGGCATCGACCGGCAAGAATCTTGCGGAACTGTTTCGCATTTGGCTCAACGAGAAGGGGATGCCGGCGGAGTTCCGGGACCGATACCAGTAGATGTGAAATTCCGGCCGGCGAAGCAGCGGCGCGATTCCGGATACAATGGACGGCCGTTGCCCGCTACACGACGATCCAGAATCGCTTTGGGAGGTTCCATGAAGGAGATCATATCGACTGAGAAAGGGCCGAAAGCGCTGGGCCCATACTCGCAGGCGGTCAGGGCCAATGGATTCATCTTCACGGCGGGACAAGGTGCAATTGATCCCGCGACGGGTAAGCTCGTCGAGGGCGACACCGCGGTCCAAACGGCCCGCGTCCTCGAGAATCTGAAAGCGATCGTGGAGGCGGCAGGATCGTCGCTGGACCGGGCCGTGAAAGCGACGGTCTATCTGAAGGACATGAACGACTTCGCCGCGATGAACGAAGTCTACGCCCGCTACTTCCCGCAGAACCCCCCGGCTCGAACGACGATTCAGGCGGCGCGGCTGCCGCTGGACATTCGCGTGGAAATCGATCTGATCGTTGTCGCGTGAGGCGCCGGCGACCCCAATAGCGATTGACGGGGTCGCGCGACGAGAACCCCTGAATGCGCCGGTGCGGCGGCATTCATATTCCTGTAAGATTTGTGCGGGATATTAATCGGCTTGGTTATGAGCAACCAAGACGGAAACTACGATCTGATCGTCATCGGCAGCGGCCCGGCCGGGCAGAAGGGCGCTATCTGCGCGGCGAAGATGCGGAAGCGCGTGGCGATCATCGACCGCCGGCTGATGATGGGCGGTGTCTGCGTCCATACAGGAACGATCCCGAGTAAGAGCGTCCGCGAAGCCATCTTTCAATTGACCGGAATCGCGGTGAGGACCTTCTACGGCAACAGCTACCGCGGCAACGGAGACGTCTCGCTCCAGGATCTTTCGTTTCGCGTGACGAGCATCGTCTCGCGCGAGACGGAAGTGATCCGCTCGCAACTGAAGCGCAACGGCGTGGCGGTCTTTCAGGGGCTGGCGCAGTTCGCCGATCCGCACACGATCGAGGTCCAGGGCGAGGCCGACAAAATCACGCTGCACGGCGACAACATCCTGATCGCCTGCGGCACGCGCCCCGCGCGCAGCCCGGACATTCCGTTCGACGGCAAGCGCATTTTCGACACGGACGATTTCAATGGCATCACCAGCCTGCCGCGCGAAATCATCGTGGTGGGAGCCGGCGTCGTGGGCCTCGAGTATGCGTCGTTCATGGCCGCGCTGGGCGCCGAGGTCACGTTGATCGACCAGCGGCCACTGATTCTCGATTTCGTCGATCGCGAGATCGTCGATGCGCTGGCTTACCACCTGCGGCAGATGGGAACCACGTTCCGCCTGGGTGAAAAGGTCACGCGCGTGGGCGTGGACCCGCAGCGCGATCGCGTCTTCGCGGAACTCGAGAGCGGCAAGAAAGTGCAGGGCGACGTGCTTCTCTACGCCGTGGGGCGGCAGGCGAACGGCGATCAGCTTCGCCTGGAAGCGGCCGGCCTGCAACCGGACCCGCGCGGCAAGATCAAGGTCAACAACTGCTTCGAGAGCGACGTCCCGCACATCTACGCGGCGGGCGACGTGATCGGATTCCCGGCGCTCGCCAGCACGTCGATGGAACAGGGCCGCCTCGCAAGCTGCCGCATGTTCGGCGCGCCGTGCGAAAACATGCAGGAGCTGTTCCCCTACGGCATCTACACGATTCCGGAAATCTCCGTGGTCGGCCAGACGGAGGAGAAACTGACGGCGGCGAAGGTTCCCTACGAAGTGGGAGTTTCGAAATACGCGGAGCTTGCCAAGAGCATGATGCTGGGCGATGAAACGGGCATGCTGAAGCTGCTGTTCAACCGCAATACGCGCCAGCTCCTGGGAGTACACGTGATCGGCCAGCGGGCCACGGAGATCATCCACATCGGCCAGGCCGTGCTTTCCTACGGCGGCTCAATCGAATACTTCCGCGACACCGTCTTCAACTACCCGACTCTCGCCGAAGCCTACAAAGTCGCCGCCCTCGACGGCCTCAACAAGCTGTAGCCGCACGGCGCGCCCTCGATTCGCCAGCGTGCGGCTATTGCGGGGTCAATCCGTACACATCCACGGTTCCGTTGTATGTCGGAACGTACATCTTCCCGTTCACGACACCTGCCCTCTTGAGTTACTTGCGAGTAGCTGACAATCCAAGAGTTATCGCGTGATGGCTGGAATCGAAACGCCGAGTGCGACAATATCTGCGGGGAGGCCGTTATACGTCAACTTGGGAAAGGGGACAGGGATAGAGTAAGCAGAAGGGAGAGTGGGTAGAATCCGCGTGAGAAATGACGCGCAATTATTCCCTGTGCGACTTCCGTACCCGAATTCTTGACTCTTGCGTCTAACGATCTTAGAGTCGAGGCAGGATGGTGCGCAAGGGACTATTTTGGGTGCTGGCAGCGGGCGCTTTATTGCTCCCGCAATTTACAGATTGCATGTCTGCCATGACATTGGACCAGCAGAGCATGAAATGCTGCGGTTCCATGCCCTGCACGCCGGCGAATCATCACACCTGCTGCGAGACGATGGTTTCCGGCCAGGTGCCCAACATGCTGCCGGCGACACGTGCTTCACTTTCTGCGCCAGCTGTTTCCGCGTTCGAATACGCACGGACCCTTGATATTTTTCGGTCCGTTCCTGAACCGCCCGTGTCAGTTGAAGCGCCACAACACTCCCCTCCAGAGCTTTATACGCTCAACGCCTCCTTTCTGATTTAGACCCACCTCTTGGTGTGCGTCCTGCACGCCGCGTCTCTATTTGTGTCCCTAATCAGGCCCGGTGCTGTTGACTTAGTCCCAACAGTGCAGGACCCCGCTGCCAACTTTCTATTACGGCCCTTTTAGGAGGCGAATAAAATGTCGGCATTACACCGCGACAAGCCGCAACAGAAGCTATCCATAGTGCGCATTCTTTGTTTTTCCGTGCTTCTCGTCGTTCTTGCGCACGCACAGAGAGCCTTGGGCCAAGAGCAAGGCGTCGGGTCGGTTCAAGTTGTTTCTCCGCAGCAGGAACATGCGCACCCTGACGGGGAGACTTCACTGCAGGATTTGTTGACGGAAGCGGAGCGGAACAATCCACAGATTGAGGCGGCGCGTGCGGGCTGGCAGGCTGCCAAGCAGGTGCCGTCCCAAGTCTCAACGCTGCCCGATCCGCAATTCAGCGTGCAGCAAGTCAACGTGGGAAGTCCGCGACCTTTTGCTGGATATACAAACAGCGACTTTGCCTACATCGGCTTCGGTATCTCACAAGATTTTCCCTACCCAGGCAAACTGCGATTAAAGGGCGAGATGGCGAAACGAGATGCGGATGTGACGCAGCAGCAGTATGAATCCGTCCGCCGCTCCGTCCTCGCCGGAGTGAAAGCGGCCTACTTCCAACTGGCCTACCTCTCCAAGACGCTAGGAATCCTTGAAAGCGACGGACGAATGCTTCAGCAGGTAGAGAAGGCGGCGGATGCACGCTACCGCTCCGGAATGGGAAACCAACAAGACCTGCTCCAGGCGCAGGTTGAACAAACCAAACTCCTCCGTGAAATCACTATGCACCATCTCGAAGTTGCGAAGGCACAAGCGCAGATCAAACAACTCCTCAATCGCCCGCAATCTTCGTCGGATATTGAACCTTCCGACCTGCCCGAAACGCCGCTGCCGTATACCTTCGATGAACTCCTGTCTGCCACGAAAGCCCAGAACCCGGAGATTTCCGGCGCCCGGGAAATCGTCGAGAAGCAGAAGCTTCAAGTTAATCTTGCTCACAAGGATTTCTACCCAGACTTCAATCTCCAGTACATGTGGCAGCGCACCGACCCCGCTCAATCCCGCGCCTATTACGTGCTTACCGTCGGCATTCAAGTGCCCATTTATCGGGGCCGGAAACAGCGCCCTGAACTGGCTCAGGCGGAAGCGGACCTGAGTCGCGTCCGAAGCGAGGCAGATTCACAAACGCAACAGGTCGCCTTTGAGCTTCGGGTTGAGTTCGATACGGCCGAGAAAACTGCCGAAGTGCTGAAAATCTACCGCGATGGCCTGCTTCCACAAACGCGCGCTGAATTCCAGGCGGGTTTGGCCGCTTACCAGAACAACCGACAGGATTTTCAGGCGCTGCTGACATCGTTTCTCGATGTTCTGCGTTTGGATGAGGAGTATTGGCAGAGCGTCGCCGACCGCGAGACGGCACTGGCTCGTCTGGAAGAGTTGACCGGGCTGTCATTACACGACGAGAGGGCGAAGAGATGAAAACCTATCGAACTGGGTTCTTGCTGGCACTGACTGGAAACATCGTGCTCGTCGCTATTGTGGCGGGACTCTGGTGGCACTACCGAAGCCCACAGTTCGGGATGGACGGGGCACGACAAGAGACGGTGGCTTCTACCGCACAAGACTCGACCGAGAGTTGGATGACCGCAGAGCCTGCCACGCCGGAGGCACCTTTGATGCCAGTGCAAATCTCTCCCGAGCGATTGCAGAGCATCGGAGTAAGAACAGGGGTCGTCGAGCGCAAAACGGTCGAAGATGAGATTCGCGCCACGGGCAATGTCGCTGTAGATGAAACTCGGCTCGCTTACGTTCAGGTGCGATTCTCCGGCTACATCCAGAAGGTCTTCGCCGATGCCACGTATCAGTACGTCCGTAAAGGACAGCCCCTACTCACAATCTATAGCCCTGATCTAGTTGCAACCGAACGCGAGTACTTGGTGGCAAAGCAGAACCAGAAGGAGGCGGCGCAGAGCACGGTTCCAGGTGTCGCTTCTGGCGCAACATCGCTGCTCGAAGCGGCTGGGGAGCGGCTCAAGCAATGGGGGGTTCAGGAAAAGGAGATCGCGAGACTTGAAACGACCGGCCAACCGCAGCAGGAACTAGAAGTCGACTCTCCGGTCTCCGGCTACATCACCGAACGCAACGCTCTCCCGAGCGTCGCCGTCCAGCCGGAGATGCGCCTTTATACCATTGCCGACCTTTCGGTTGTTTGGGTTCAGGCGCAGGTCTTTCAGAATGACCTTGGACGCATCAAGGTTGGCGATCCGGCGAGGCTCACCGTCGATAGCTTTCCCGGCCGGACCTTCAGCGGTCGCGTGGACTTCATCTATCCGCAAGTGGACATGGACACGCGCACGGCCAAGGTACGCGTTGTCTTGTCCAACCCCGCATTCCAGCTGAAGCCTGGGATGTTTGTGAACGTGGCTCTGAAGGTGCCGATGGGGAGCCAATTAGTCATTCCCGCAACGGGTGTCCTGCAGTCCGGCGCGCGCGAGATTGCCTTTGTGCAACGGACCGACGGCTACATCGAACCACGCGAAGTGCAACTGGGCCCCCGCGTGGGTGACAATTTTATCGTGTTGAAGGGATTGAACGAGGGCGAGCAAATCATCACATCTGCAAACTTCCTAATCGACTCCGAAAGCCAGCTCCAGGCCGCACTGGGATCGTTCGTCCCGCCTCCTCCCGGCGCAGGTACGGCCGCAGCGATGAATGCTCCTCGATCGAGTGTTGAGCTAAGTTCGGACCCTACCCCTCCTCATAAGGGCGCCAATGTCTTCCGCGTGAAACTCACAGACGCGGTTGGCTCGCCTGTTTCAGGGGCAGACGTCAGTGTCACGTTTTTCATGCCAGCCATGCCAGCCATGGGCATGGCGGCAGTGCGCACCTCTGTCACCCTCAGCGACAAGGCCGGCGGGCTGTATGAGGGCTCGGGCCAGCTTGAAAGCGGCGGAACCTGGCAGGTCACGATCCTCGCCAAAAAGAACGGCCAGATCGTAGCCAGTAAGCAGCTGAGCGTCAACGCCACAGGAGGAATGTGACGTGATCTCCCGATGGATTGATTGGTGCGCACGAAATCGTTTCCTCGTCTTCGCGGGGACGTTGCTCCTGGTGCTCGCAGGAATCTGGGCTTTGCGTCAGATTCCGCTTGACGCACTGCCTGACATTTCCGATGTCGAAGTGATTGTTCATACTTCTTGGGCCGGTGAGCCTCCCAGCATCATCGAGGACCAGGTTACCTACCCGATTGTCACGACGCTTCTCGCGGCACCCCATGTCAAGGCCGTGCGTGGACAAACCATGTTCGGTGATTCCTATGTCTTCGTGGTCTTCGAGGACAGTACGGATTTGTACTGGGCGCGTTCGCGCGTTTTGGAGTATATGCAGCAGATTACCGGCCGTCTTCCGCAGGGCGTGCAGCCCGTGATTGGACCCGACGCGACGGGGGCTGGATGGGTCTACGAGTACGTCCTGGTGGACCACGCCAACCAACACAGCTTGGCCGACTTGCGGAGTCTCCAAGACTGGTATCTGCGCTACCAACTCGAAACCGTTCCCGGCGTGGCTGAAGTAGCCACCATCGGCGGATTCATTCGACAGTACCAGGTCAATCTCGACCCGGACAAACTCCGCGCATACGGTATTCCGCTTTCGAAGGTCATTGAGAAGGTCCGCGGTAGCACGAACGAGGTCGGCGGCCGCCTTCTTGAAATGGGCGGGGCCGAGTACATGATTCGCGGCCTGGGCTATCTGCGGTCGTTAAGCGATCTCGAAACCGTTCCCGTTGGTACCAAGAACGGAACGCCCGTGCTGGTCCGCGACTTGGGAACGGTCACATTCGGACCGGATATTCGCGAAGGAGTCGCCGAGTGGCAGGGCGAGGGGGAAACGGTTGGTGGAATTGTCGTCATGCGCGACGGGATGAACGCGCTCAACGTCATCAACGGCATCAAGCAGAAGCTGGCGGAAATCAAACCCTCGCTGCCAAGCGGAGTGGAGGTCGTTGCCGGCTACGACCGTTCGGGACTCATTCGGACGTCTATCGAAACGCTGCAACGCGATTTATTGGAAGAGGCGATCATCGTAAGCTTGGTGATTGTAGTTTTCCTCTTTCACTTCCGGTCGGCGCTGATACCAATTTTGACTCTGCCCATCGCAGTCGTCGCCGCGTTCATCCCCATGTATTACCTGCACGTCAGTTCGAACATCATGTCGCTCGGCGGATTGGCGCTCGCCATTGGCGTACTCGTGGACGCCGCCATCGTCATGGTCGAAAACGGCTACCGGCATCTTTCCGAGCGCCAATCTATGCTGGCTCCGCCCCTCGATGAAGTTTCCAATGGAGCCGTCGCAAGCGCTCTTGTCGAGAAACCTGCCGCAACGCAGATGACAATTCCCGAAACTGAGAGACGCCGGATACTTCTCGACTCCGCCAAACAAGTTGGTCCCGCTATTTTCTTTTCACTCGTGATCATCGTAGTTTCCTTCTTGCCCGTCTTTCTCTTGGAGGCGCAAGAAGGACGGATGTTTCGTCCACTGGCGTGGACGAAGACGCTCGCAGTCGGTTTTTCCTCGATTCTGGCAATTACCCTTGTGCCAGTGCTGATGGTCCTCTTCATCCGGGGGCGGTTGATACCGGAATCGCGGAATCCGATTTCTAGAATCACCCAGGCCATTTATTTGCCGGTCCTGCGACTATGCCTCCGTTTTCGCAAAACTACATTGCTGGTCAATCTCCTGTTCCTGGTGGTTACCTTACCCATCGCGTTTCACATCGGAAGTCAGTTCATGCCTCCCCTCTTCGAGGGCTCCTCTCTTTATATGCCTACGGCCTTGCCCGGGATCTCCATCACTCAAGCGTCGCAGTTGCTCCAGGAACAAGACAAGATCATCCGAACCTTTCCCGAAGTGGATACCGTGTTTGGCTCGGTCGGCCGATCCGACAGCGCAACCGACAACGCTCCCCTCGACATGTATGACACGACCATCATGCTCAAGCCCCGCAATCAGTGGCGACCGGGAATGACTTACGGAAAGCTCATTCAGGAAATGGACGCAAAGCTCCAGTTTCCGGGCCTGTCCAACACTTGGACGATGCCGGTCGAAAACCGGCTAGACATGGAGTTGACGGGAATCAAGACACCTCTCGGCTTGAAGATTCAGGGGCCAAACCTGGAGGGTGTCCAGCAAGTTGGGGCGCAAGTACAACAAATCCTTTCGGCGGTTCCTGAGACGCGGTCCATCTTTGCCGAACGCGTATCGCAAGGCTTCTACCTCAACGTCGAAGTGAACCGGGCTGAGGCGGCCCGTTACGGTCTGACCATCGCCGATGTCCAGCAGGCCATCACGTCAGGGATCGGCGGCGATACGATTGCTGAAAACGTTGAGGGCCGCGAACGGTACCCCGTGAACGTTCGCTATAGTCGTGACTTTCGCGACAACGTCGAGACTTTGCAGAACGTCCTCATTGCCACACCGACTGGCGCGCAAATCCCCATCTCCGAAGTGGCGAAGCTCTCATTCTCTCGGGGGCCTTCTATGATCCGCGACGAGGACGGCGCGCTGACCGGCTACGTTTACATCGACCTCAACACGAATGACTACGGTGGATTTGTCACGAAGGCGAGCAGTCTGCTCAAACGGAAGCTCGCCTTGCCATCCGGCTTTACTTACAAATGGTCCGGCGAATACGAGTTTGAGTTGCGGGCAAAACAGCGGCTGGAACTGATCCTGCCGGTCGTGTTCTTCGTGATCTTCCTACTTCTCTACATGGTCTTTCATTCTGTTGCGGAAGCTGCGGTTCTTATTTTCCCCACCGTCTATGCCCTGACGGGCGGGCTGATTCTTCAGCGGATACTCGGCTACAACTTCAGCGTCGCCGTTTGGGTTGGCTACATCGCCCTCTTCGGAATCGCCGTCGAAACGGGCGTGGTCATGGTTGTGTATCTCCACGAAGCGTTGGATCAGCGGCTCCGCTCAGGCGCCCCTATGAGGAAATCGGACATCGAGGCAGCGGTAATCGAAGGCGCAGTGCAGCGCCTCCGACCGAAACTGATGACTGTATGCGTGGTTCTTGCCAGTTTGGTTCCAATTTTGTGGGAGACCGGGGTTGGTTCCGACGTCATGAAGCCAATTGCCGCACCTCTGGTCGGCGGCATGATCACATCTACAATTCACGTCCTTATTCTCGTTCCCGTGTTCTTTGCGTTGATGAAGGAACGTGCGCTGCGCCGGGGAACGCTCGGCACGTCGGAGGCAGTTGCGAACAAGTGGAATGAAACGAAGTAAGGAAGTTGTATCGGCAATTTCTCTGGCAGTGGCAACGAAGCATGGCCGGTAGAAAACAAGAGCCATCAAGGAGGCTTGGCATGACAATGCAACGGATCTGGCAGGTTCCGGCGCTGGTTATTGTGGCGGCAGTGATGGCTTACGGCTCTCAACCGCTTTGAATTTTGAACGCGAATCGTTCGCCGATCGAGATCAACTTGGCCCCAAGTTAAACCAAGGACCCCGCCGGCACGGAACCCATGCCGTCACGCTTCCCCCCTTGCGAAGACGCAATCGCCTGATCCCAATGAATGAAAGCAGGCTTGAGAAAAACGGTCAGAGCGACTGGTTTTTCCCGAGTCATAGGAAGGATGGCCATCCGTTCCGAGGTACAAAGATTGCGTTCAAAAGAGCGATCCAGCTCTCGGCCATCGCGCCTGTCCGTTTTCACGACCTGCGCCACACGTTCGCCACGCGGCTGGTCCGTGCAGAAGTGGATTTAATCACGGTGAAGCAGCTTTTGTGCCACGCAAAAAACACGATGAACGACGTACTATGCTCATTCGTTGGCTGATGATAAAATGGCGGCTGTTAGGCGGCTGGATTTTGCGGATGTTTGCTGATTTTGGTCCCTAACCGGTCGCTAATCGGTTTCTCAAGCCAATTTGCAGTGAGCATGGAATGAGAGATAAAGTATTACCTTCCACTAAGTTGGGCCTGTAGCTCAAGAGCTGTTTGTTGATTTTGCGTGGCTTAGGTCCGATTTAAGGCCCATCAAGACTGCGTTGTTGTGCACAAGTTGTGCACAAATTTCTGGGGTGAACCCCTAAGCTGGCACAATTTTGTTGGACACAGTTCCCGAATTTCTTAAGACGTCTTTGTATCTCCTAGCAGGGGAAGGGGTCTGGGGAAGGGGACGGCGTTTGAGTCCCCTTC
>JBEKNB010000030.1:0-44832 GCA_049523255.1 Candidatus Acidiferrales bacterium
CAGCATTCCTCGGGATAGAGGATGATCGGCGATCTGCCCTTGTTGGGATTGGGGATAAAGACATCCTCGGGGCATACCGTCACGCAGGTGTTGCAGCCGCTGCAAATGTCGGGGCTGAAAATAACCGGCCGCCCAGGTGTCGGCCGGTTGGGTGTTGCATAAACGACAGGCATGTCCACCATAACTTGCACCTCCTACAGCGCATAAGCATCCAAGAGGCGCTTACGACGCTCGCCGAGCAGTTCTTCGGGTGTCTGGGACACCCTGTTTCGTTCCCGTTGTCTGCCGTTTCGCCAACCGCCCTGGTTGCGAGAAGCCAAATTGGCCTTAAGTGTGCAGTTGGCGGTCCTATTTGGCTGTGATACGCATCACCAAAAAGCGTGCCGCACATCACGCAAGGCGGGCACCGGGACGCCCATCATGGAGCAGAACCCAGGATGAGTTCGTCGGTCGCCGGCCACATAGATGCAACATCGACGGTCGCGCTGCCGAGATCGTGGCAGGGAGCACAGGAATGGAAACCCAACCACAAGAACTGGCGTCTACACTGACATTCGAGGAACGTGCCAGGCGATGGAAATCCCCAGAAGGAATCGAATTCGCCAGCGCGGCCGTGCAGCAGTCCTATCAACGCCGCGTCCAGATGTTCATCGACGTCATTACCCTCAAGAAGCCCGAACGCGTTCCCGTTTGCCCCGCATTGGGTTTCTATCCTTTTGTGTACGCGGGTGTGACGCCGCAGGAGGCGATGTACGATTACGGAAAGCTCGCGCACGCGCTCCGAAAATTTCACACGGACTTTCTGCCAGATACGATGGCGGGCACCGCGCTCTATGGTTCGGGCAACGTCCTCGAGATCCTCGATTACAAGCTTTATCGCTGGCCAGGCCACGGAGTGCCTTCCCATGAGCCCTACCAATGCGTAGAGGACGAATACATGCGGGCGGACGAGTACAAGCTGCTGATCAACGATCCGTCCGACTTCTTCCTCCGCAACTATTTTCCGCGAGTGTTCGGCCCTCTGGGTCCGCTGGCGATGCTAGGACCTCTCACAAACATTCTAGAGCTGCCATCCGTAGGCCCAGCCATGATTCCCTTCGGTCTGCCGCACGTACAGGAAGCCCTGCGGAAACTTCTGGAGGCGGGCCGAGCCGCGTTCGAATGGATTGAGGCCTGCCGCGCCATCGACCGGGAGACCATCTCGACTCTCGGCCTAGCGGGGCTGATGGGCGGCTTCACAAAAGCGCCGTTCGACATTGTGGGTGATACCTTGCGGGGCACGCGCGCGATCATGCTCGACAAATTCCGCCAGCCCAAATCAGTGCTCGCTGCAGTGGAGCGGTTCGTGCCCCTCGCTATTGACGCCGGCGTGCACTCAGCGAAGAACTCGCGCAGCCCGGTGGTTTTCATACCGCTCCACAAGGGTGCGGACAGCTTCATGTCCAACAAGGATTTTCAGACGTTCTATTGGCCGACGTTAAAGGCGGTGATTCTGGGGTTGATCGAGGAAGGGTTAATCCCTTATCTGTTTGTCGAAGGCGCCTACAACAAGCGGCTCGATACGATCACCGATCCGGACATCCCCGCCGGCCGAACTATCTGGATGTTCGATCAAACGGAGCTGCGGGAAGTAAAAAAGCGTTTCACCGGATGGGCGTGCTTCGGCGGGAATGTACCGTCGTCGCTCTTGATTGCCGGGAAACCGGAAGAGGTAAAGGCGCACGTCCAACGACTAATCGACGATGTGGGACAGGACGGCGGCTACATTCTCTCGACCGGCGCGGTCGTGGATAACGCCGTTGCGGCAAACCTGCACGCGATGATCGACACCTGCAAAGAATATGGCGTGTATCGATAGGAGAACGGAGCAAGTCCCCGGGTCGCAAGTCATTTCAGTGAGAATCGGGTTGTCTTGCGATTCTGCGGTCCACGATGGCGCGAAAAAGTTCAATGTGGGCCGCCGTGCTTCCGCAGCAGGCCCCGACGATTCTGGCTCCCGCGTCGAGCAGTTTTTCCAATCCGGCCGCCATCTCTTGGGGGGACTGCTTGTAGACCCAACGGCCCCCCTCCAGCACCGGCTTGCCCGCGTTTGGTTTGGCCATCAGCGGCAAGTCGCAAGCCTTTCTGTAGCGCGTGAGGATCTTCTCCATCCACTCAATGTCGACGCCCGTGCCACAGTTGGTGGCAGCGAGGTGTGCGCCCGAAGCTTGTAAGAACTCGGCAGCCTTTTCCGGCGTGACACCCATCATCGTGCGCGCATCCCGGCCATTGCGAGTGATGTCAAAGGCCACGGACCCGATGATGCACGGGGCGCCTGCTCCGCGCGCCGCTTCGATCGCCAGGCCGAGCTCTTCGAGTGACGTCTGCGTCTCGATGATGATGCCATCCACACCCGCAGCAACCAGGATTGCCGCCTGCTGCCGGAAGGCAGCCCGCGCCTCTTCGGCCGTTACCTGGCCGAAAGGCTTGAGCAGACCTCCGAATGGTCCCATGTCTCCCAGAACATATCCCGGGCGATTGCCAAACGCGCGGCGCGCGATTTCGACGCCGGCTCTGTTGATCGCTTCCACGCTGTCGGCCAAGCCGTGCCGGGTAAGATTGATCGACGACGCACCGAAGGTTTGCGTGATCAGGCAGTCGGCACCCGCTTCAACATACCCGCGCTGGATTGCCAGGACGCGGTCCGGATGAGTCACATTCCACTGCTCTCCGCAGCCACCCAGTTCGAGACCGGCCGCGTGAAGCTGCGTCCCCATAGCGCCGTCGCACACCAGGGGGCGCTGAGCGATTGCGCCGAGCAAGGTCTTATGTTCTTTCTCCGCCATCAGATTAAGGTCTAACATGAAAACCTGTGGTAACGACCACAATTCCTGATCGCATTTGCCGCGATCGGCGCGGCGCCGATGACAAGCAATCCCGGAAATGAGATGAAACTGCCGTCTCCGGCGACGGAGTTTAGCGCTCCCCCGACGAACGCGGCAAAAAGAGAAAAATCGGATGGCTGAAGGACACGTGAAAGAATAACCCGCGCCCAACACGAAGTCACCCCCGTTGTCGGCAAGGGTTGTGTCCCAGTGCCACAGACGACGGAGGAGGTCGGTTTGACGCGAACAATGCGTTCGACCTCCCCTTCAATCGCTCGAGAAAAGCGCCTGGACCCAAGTGCCTCAGGGAGCCTTAAAGGTGAAATTGGCGTGCACGGTCTCGCCGGCACGGACCGTCACCTTTTGCTCCTGTGTTCCAAAGTTCGCAGTCCAGGTGGTCAAGCTGTACTCCCCCGGAGGGACGCCCTTTATCGTGAAGATCCCATCGCTTCCGCTTACAGCGTAGAACGGATTGCTGGTGACCCCCACATAAGTGCTCATCCAGGGGTGTTGATTGCAGTGCACGGGGATCATGACCTCAGGACGGGCGAACTTGTGAACCAGCGGCGGAGCACCGGGCGGCTGCGATTGGTTCCAGTCCCGGTTGACCTTGCACATTGGGTGGATGTTGTGAGTCGTGAGGTCAGCCGAGGTAATCCGCAACTCCTGGCCGGCCATGACACCCAGCACGTGCGGTGCGTACATGCACCCCCGTTGGTCGAGGGCGACGGGCTGCGCCGGCGGCGGAAACGTTCCCGGGACATCCTTGATGTATACGAACGCGTTGGGAAGCGTGCCGTTGCTGTTGACGGCGCCGTCCTCTGCCAGCACAGGCTCCGTATGTGCAGCGGCACAGACGGGGTCCGCTCCCATGTCAAGCCTGGCTCGTTTGGGCGCCGTTCCTTCGAAATGGATCGTGCCCTCGATGGAGCCCGAGTTCTGGCTGGCTGTCGCCTGTGCCCCGGCTGAAGACCTGCCGACTACACCGGCGCCCAAGCCCAGCAAAGCTACACCGAGGGTCGCAGTTACGATGAAATGTGACTTATTCATTTTCATATTGAGAGCCTCTCGTCTCGCATTCGCTCTTCGCCCTTTCATTCTCTTCTCCTTCACGTCAGAAAACGATCCAGACGACCATGTACAAGGAATTGTTGTCGCTGGCATTTCGTCCGGCACCGTCGTAATTCTTCCCCGCGCCATTGAAATGCAGATAGCCGGTGTATTGCAAGCCGAGTTGAAGGTTCTGCACCGGCCAGTAGGAGAAATGGGCGATGTAGCCGTCGGTATTGGGACTCCCATTTGCGCTCCCGGTCACATCCCCCGCTGCAAACAGCAGCGGATCGGTAGTGCCCCAGGTCTTAAACCCGCCGAACGTGGCTGCGTACCTGTTCCCGAAGTGATAGATGCCGTCGACCTTGAACGTTTGAAGATTGTGGTGCACCAGGGGATCCGCGAGCGCGGCGGCCGTCGCGTTCAGATCGGAGTCTTCGTGGATGTAGGTGCTGTGGACCGTAATGACGTCGTTGTGGAACGAAGGCAAAACGCGTTCGTATTGGACGTCGGCGGCCACGTCTGTGTAGAAGTCCTTCAACCCCGTGACGGCTCCGGGCGTCGAGGCGATGTGCATTCCATAGGTGCCGATCATGAAGTAGTTGTTCCCTTTGGTTTGCTGCCAGGCCAAGCGCCAATAGGGTGCCAGTCCGCGTATGTTGAACGAGAAGGGTGCGCCAGTGGGATCCACCCCAGGGTTCGGCTGACTGCCGCCGATATGCTCCGAGCGATAGGCTGTGAAATCCACGTACAGGTGGTTGTTAAACATAGCGTACGCGCCGACGCCCGCCACATCTTGCGCCAGTGTGCCGTCAACGACTGTGGCCGCCATAGGCGACACTGCGACATCGGTCGATACCCATGGGAAGCCCCAAGCCGGGGTGCTGTTCCACAAGTCTTCTACGCCGGGATTGTTGTTGAGGTTAAAGCCGTAGACGAAGCTCCTCCCGCCAAGTTTGGCGGTGTTGGCGTAACGGATGTCCGTGTTGTCCCAACTAAAGTGATCCCCCTGGGCGTCGTAGGTGACCTGCACAAACCCACCGACATGCTGCGAAAAAGCTCCTGCCAGGAAGATGCTGGCCGCCTGCGGAAACTCGAAGTTCCCGTTCTGCGCGTCAGGCTGAGGCTTCTGTTGAAAGGTGTTCGAAATCTGAACGAAGGCGGAAAGAGGCAAGAACGAGTTGAGATTCAAACCGGCCTTGCTTCCCCCTCCCTTCTCCGAGATTTGCGACAAGCTGTTCATCGTGTACCCGTTCAGCTTGAAAAGCCGGCCAAACGGCGTCAGTTCCGGAATGGTTGTGTGGCACGAACTGCAAGGCAGTCCGGTTTGCCGGGCATAACTCGGCACGGCGGAAGCTTCACCTGCTCCGGCTAGGATTGCGGCGATCAAAACACCGCACATCCAAAGGGGCCGAATGCCAATTTTCGATAACATAGTACATTCTCCTCGGTGCCGGGCGGCGACCGCACTGCCGCCTAAGTCGGCCATGAGATACGAAATGCTCGCGAGACTATCGGGCAGGGACGCTACCCAGGCTGTGACACGTGTCACACTCAAAAGTGCCAAGCATCACCGCAGAGCCGGGATTCACGTCGAAGAAACGGAGCGCAAGCCCTCAGAAAAGCCCACTGAACGGGCGTTACCGGGTTTCACGCCGTCGCGGAGATGATTGGACGTCGCTTTCCACGGCACGGCCAACCATCAGGCAATGCGGCATAGAGGGGACGATTCAGCGATTTAGCGCGAAATGGGGTGAACGCCTTTGGCTCCGGTTTCTGCCCCTCGCACTTCTTTCGGCAGCCAGGCGCCCTGGTCGAGCAAGCGGTTCTGAAGCGTCCTGTAGTTCACCTGCCGTAGGCTGACGTGGTTCTTGAGGGACAACGCTGCGGCGGTACCCGCCGCCTCACCCATTTGCACGCAGAACGGTATGAGATTGAGAACGTCGTTGGCTGTTACATCCGAGGAGAAACAGCGGCCAGCAACGAGAAGGCTTTCCGTGGTGCGCGGCACCAGAGAACGGTAAGGAATGCATCGATTGGGACTTTTTGAGGAGAGATTCTCGGTGAAACGGGGAATGGCGGCGATGGTGTCGTCATACACGGTGCCAGACCGCAGGTCTTGTGCGGTGACCACGTATTCTCCGACGAGCCGCCTGCTTCCGCGCGTCCCGATCTGGGAGGCGGTGTCGAGGATGAAGCTCTTTTCGAAGCCGGGCATTTTTTTCTTGAGAATCTCGTGGGCCTTCAGCATGACCTTGCGCACCTTCACTTCAGAGGACGTCAGGTGCTCGACGTTGAGGCAATCATTTCCTGGGACCCAGTTGTTGACCCAAACCTGATCATCTCGATGAGTCGCGAGAGGCAACAAGGGAAAGCCGCCGACGGCCCGGATCTCGTCCATGATTGCTTTGTGGGCCGCGGGCTCGGACTGCCGAAATTCGCTGAACTTCAGATAATCGACGTCTCCTAGGCGGAAGACGACGGCGAGCATGCCGCTTCTGAGAGAGTGATCCACAGCGTCTTCGAACTCCGCTCCCGCGGATGCAAGGATATCGCCATCACCTGAGGCGTCGATCGTCCGCTCGCTCAAAATGGCCTGCCGGCCGGATTTGCTCTCGAAAACAGCCCCTTCGACCTCCGTGCCATCGACGATCGCTTTGCTTCCCCAGGAATGCAAATAGAGCTTTACGCCCGCCTCTTCGATCATGTCATTGAGAACACATTTCAAAAGCTCGGGGTCCACGATGACGCTCATCCTCACCCGGCCGTCCACCACGAAATCGTGGTAATGCTTGAGCTTCCGGATCACCTCGCTGTCGGCCGATCCGAGAAGTTTCCGATTCGGATGGCGGGCTCCGCCAATCGCATCCAAGCGGTCCACGATCTCCTGGCAGATTCCCGCCACCTCCTGCTCGGCGGTGCCTGCGCTCATGTGCGGGATCAGGATGACCAGACCTCCCGTGGCCATGCCACCGAGGTGGTTGTAGCGCTCAATCAGCGTGGTGTCCGCGCCGTTGCGTGCCGCGGCAACTGCCGCGGCTACGCCCGCAGGACCGCCTCCTACTACCAGCACTTCTGTTTCTCTGCAGACTTTTGTCTCTCTTGCCGGTTCAATGATTGCCGTACGAGAAGCCGTGATTTCTCCCATACTTTGCCCCCTCAACCGGAAGTTCCATTTTGACCTTCCGGCCTGACCGGGAACGTACACCCGACCCCGGCAACATGCAATGGTCCTCGAGTGCAGAGCTTTTCCGGCAGCCCCAGCAAAATCCCAAAGTCAGGAACTGAGGCTTCGCTAACCCATTCCTCAAACACTCTTTATTTCGCTGCTTGCATCCCGGACGATCTTGTTCTCAGAGGCTGTTTCGGCCGCATGTAATAGTTTTGTAATGTGTGTCCGAGATCATCGCGAAGAACTCTGCCGCGAAGTATCCTTACAGGTACATGGGAATTCACCCAAAGGGAAGTCGCGCTCGCATCTTGCTGAGTTCGGTCTTCGGACCTTATGCGCAGGATGATGAGTTCGGAAGCCGATCCATCAATCCGATGGAGCTCTATCACAACCAGGTCACGCGGGCGCAAGGCAGCTTTTCACTGCGCATGTTCCATCGCTCATGGGGCATCATGATGATTCAGGCGAATATCTCCGCACCCTGCACCCTACTGGATTTTCCCAAGCGCGAAGACTTTGCACGTGAATTGACCGCGAACCACTACGACGTCGTTGGCATCTCTTCCATCATCGTGAATGTTGGCAAGGTCAAGGAAATGTGCCGGATGGTGCGAGAACTATCACCGGATTCGGTGATCGTCGTGGGCGGACACGTCGCCGCCATACCCGGTGTGGAAGAAATGGTAGATGCTGACCACATCGTGCGCGGCGAAGGGATTTCCTGGATGCGGCGATATCTGGGAGAAGACGAGCACGCGCCGATCCGCCACCCAGCCATCGTTTCAGGCATGCAGACGCGGATCATGGGAGTGCGCCTTCCGGAGCGAAAGGGGGGCACGGCGGCGACCATTATTCCGTCCGTGGGGTGTCCCATGGGGTGCAACTTCTGCACCACCTCGGCTTTTTTCGGCGGCAAGGGAAAGTTTGTCAACTTTTACGAGAGCGGAGATGAACTGTTCGAAGTGATGTGCCAGATTGAGTCGAAGCTCAAAGTCCACTCGTTTTTTGTGATGGACGAAAACTTCCTGCTCTATCGTCCCCGTGCCATGCGCTTGCTGGAGCGCATGAAGGAGGCGGGGAAGAGCTGGGAGCTTTCGGTTTTTTCTTCCGCCAATGCCATCCGGAAATACACCATGCAGGAACTCGTGGAGCTGGGCGTCTCCTGGGTGTGGCTGGGTTTGGAATCTCCCAATTCCACCTACCGCAAGCTTCAGGGGGCGGACGCAATGCAGCTCACACGAGAGCTGCGCGAAAACGGCATACGGGTGCAGGGCTCCACGATTATTGGGTTGGAACACCACACGCCGGAGAACATAGCCGACGAGATCGAGTACGCGGTCGGCCACCAGACCGACTTCCACCAGTTCATGCTCTATACGCCGGCGCCTGGAACGCAGCTTTACAAAGAGATGGCCGAACAGGGCCGGCTGCTACAAGGCATTGATTTAGCCGACGTCCACGGCCAATACAAATTCAACTTTCGTCACGCGGCCATTTCCCGTGATGACTCGAAGAAGTTCCTGGACCGGGCCTTCTCGCGGGATTTCGAGGCCAACGGGCCGAGTCTGTATCGCATGACCCAGACCCTGTTCCAGGGTTGGCAGCGCTACAAGGACTACCCGGACCCGCGGGTGCGCGAGCGGTTTGCGCGGGAAGTGAAGAAAGTGAGCAGCGCCTACAGCGCGGCGCTCTGGGCCATGGAGAGAGAGTTCAGAAAAGTGAACCGACGCGTGAGTGACCAAATTCACTTCTTGCGAAGGGAAATCGAGAAGGAGTTTCCCATGGTGGCGCGTGTCACTGCGACCTTGCTTGGTCCGGTACTACTGTGGACCACCCGTCGGGAAGAGAAGTGGCTAGCGTCGGGAGGCACCTACGAGCCGCCAACCATCGTCGAGCGCCGCAACTGGATTTCCGCCCTTTAGCGCGAGTCGGACACCTGGACAGCGATCAGCGTCCTCGTAGCGGGTTATCTGGCGCCGCCCTGCTGCTCGCGGCCGAGCTCGCCTCCTCCCGTCCCCTACGCCCGGCCGACGGACCGGTCACGGATTCACTCCGGATTGAACTCGCCTGAGACGATCATTCGTTCGCTCATCGCTCGAGCCTGTCTGAACTGTGCGGCTGTCTCTGCGGGCGCATCTGCCGGCAGCTCCCTCAAGATTCGATTGAGCTCCTCGTCAAAGAGTTTGGTGATGAACTCAGGAGCATGCAGCACCGGCCGCCCATTCTCGTCCACGATAGGGACGGCATCGCGATGGCGTACTCGCTGCGCGATCATCAGCCGGTAGATGCGGTCCGTCGCGAGATCTTCCATGTAGCCGTCGAGAAGGCTCGCGCCGCGGCCGCTGAGCACTCCCTGGCGATAGCGGATTACGGTGCGAACCGCCGCGCGTGTGCCTCCGAGCGTCTGCTTGCCGACGCCTGCGGGAACGGGCCGAAGGTTGGGACGGGGATCCGGGTCGACCGGGCGCGCCTTCATCTGGTTCGGGACGGGAAACTGTTTTACGGCAATCTCATTCTGATCCGGATGGCCCGTCCACGCGCCATCCATCAGACACATCGCTTCGTTCTTCTTGTCCTCTTCGAGCACGGCGAGCGCCCGCGCATTCAACTCGGCATTTTCGCGGCTGGGATAAAGCGCGGTCATACCGCCAATGGCGAGCATCCCGTGCTTGTGGCAAATCTCGGGTATGCGGTTGCGGAGATTCTGGAAGAACGCGACATTGTGCGGAATCGTATTGCGATCGGGCAGAACCCAGCGCGGATCGGGCAGGTTGAAATGGATCAGGCTGGCCATGTAATCCCAGCGGCCGAGATTCAGCCCGAGGATGTGGTCCCGCAGGTTATAAGAGAACTCCTCCATCTGGTACGCGAGCGGATGCGATTCAACGAGCGCCATGCACTTGATCGAATCCTCTGTCCAGCCTTTCGCTTGGGCGACAGATTGAAAAAGATCGCGCCACCACAGCGCCTCTTCCGCCGACTCGGATTTTGGAATGTAAAATGTGAGCGGATGCTTCAACTGCGCCGGGTCCAATTGAAATGCCACCAGCGCCACATCAAGAAGGGAGGCCGGAAGTACTTTGCCGGCAATCACGCCGCCCTGATGGAGATGCAACCCGCGAGGGCGAGTGAAGATCACCGAATTGCTTGGCTGAATCGCGACCGTGCGGTTGCGTTTGTGGTCGAAGTAGCTGAGTTCGCCGCGGAGCGCGGAAAGAATATTCGAGACGCCTTGCATCAGATGCGGCCAGGTGTTGGCCGTCGAATCCTCGAGGTCGAGCATCACGCCCGGCGCGCCGGAGTTCAGCATCTTGACGACGAGCTCGGCGTCATCGGCGGGGCCGGTCATTTGATTGCGTTGGTCCTCGCACCACGCGGGCAGTTCGATCTTCCAGTTCTCTTGCGTCGCAGGAGAAGCCGGCAAATAATCCGGCAACCTGCCCTGATGCGCTGCAGCCAGCGCCGCAGCCCGCTTCTGGACAAGCTCGCGCTGACGGGCGGTAAATGCCCGGTCAAGGGGCAACAGGAATTCGAGAAAACCTTTTGGCAGGTCCCGCGCGGCGTCGAAGCCCGCCGGAGCCACATTCATGGACTGAATAACACCGAGAGAACTCATTTTCGTATCTCCAGGCCTGTTTCTTGTGACCAACGACCGCTAAGACATTCGCACGTGCATGGAGCACGACCCGGGAAAACTAGAACTCGGTTCGGTGCGTTTTCTGGAATTGGTCTTCTTCCGTCGAGCCCGCCAGCGCTCCCGTGGACAGGTCGGCCCCAACAATTTTTTCCGCGATGACGTCGAAATAGCTGGTCCCGACAAATCTTTGATGGGTCGTGGCCATGTAGCCGCTGCCTTTTTCATGCTCGAACTCTTTGTTCTGGAAGCGGGCGTAAGCCGCCATCCCATCATTTTTGTATGCGCGCGCGAGTTCGAACATGCCCAGGTTGAGAGCATGGAATCCAGCCAATGTGACAAACTGAAACTTGTAACCCATTGCCCCCAATTCCTTTTGGAATTTGGAGATCGCGTTGTTGTCGAGATTAGCCGACCAGTTGAACGAGGGAGAGCAGTTGTAGCTCAACAGTTTTCTGGGAAACTTTTTGTGGATACCCTCCGCGAAAACCCGCGCTTCCTTCAAGTCCGGTTTTGAAGTCTCGCACCAGATCATGTCCGCGTAGGGACAATACGCTAGCCCGCGGGCAATCGCGCATTCAATCCCTCCTCGCAACCGGAAATAGCCTTCTACCGTCCTGTCTCCGGTCAGGAACGGCCGATCGCGAGGATCCACATCGCTGGTAATGAGGAATGCGCCATTGGCATCCGTTCTTGCAATCAGAATCGTGGGAACGCCCATGAGGTCCGCGGCAAACCGTGCGGCAATTAGCTTCTGTATCGCTTCCTTCATCGGAACTAAGACCTTCCCGCCCATATGTCCGCATTTCTTGGCCGACGCGAGCTGATCTTCAAAGTGAACTCCAGCGGCACCGGCTTCGATCATCGCTTTCATCAACTCAAATGCGTTGAGGGGTCCGCCGAATCCCGCTTCTGCATCCGCAATGATGGGCGCAAACCAGTGGGGCCCGTGTGCGCGACCGTCGGCGTGTTGGATCTGATCCGCGCGCTGAAAGGCGTTGTTGATTCGCCGAACGACACTTGGCACGCTATCCGCGGGATATAGGCTCTGGTCCGGATACATCTGTCCGGCCGAGTTCATGTCGGCCGCGACCTGCCAACCACTCACATAGATGACTTTCAGACCGGCTTCCACTTGCTGTATTGCCTGGTTGCCGGTCAAGGCGCCAAGTGCCGGCAGATAATCGTCGGTGTGCAACAAATGCCAAAGCCGATCGGCTCCCATATGGGCGAGGCTGTGTTCGATTCTGGCGGTGCCGCGGAGCTTCTCGATATCTTTGGCGCTGTACGGGCGCTCAATCCCTTGCCAGCGCTCCGTAGCCCAGTTTCGCTCGATTTCCTCGACGCTGGGAAGACTCGGCATGGTTCCCCCGCTCTTCGGATGTGGGAATTCTTGATTTGACCAAACTGCCTTGCCAGCTACCCGCAAACATACACTGAGCCACTTCTTCATGGTAGTGACTTATGTCACGGTCTGGCGTGATCCAAGTCACAGCCATTGGGCTGATGGGCCAATAACTTAGGAGGGGTCCCGCTGTGTGGGGAGGTCGAGCATGCGTGTGACGGTAGAAGTGGACAACGAGGGCATCCCGCGGCTGCGCTTTCCCGAGCCATTCAATGCTGCCGAGTACTTCATCGACCGTCACATCGCCGAAGGGCGGGGCAACAAAGTGGCGATCCGGACCCTCAGCCGGGAAGTAACCTACGCCGAACTGCTCTACACGGTCAACCAGGTCGGCAATGCCCTTACGAATCTGGGAATTGGGCGCGGCGAGCGGGTCCTGATTGTGGCTAAAGATTGTCCTGAATTCTTTTTCCTGTTCTGGGGTGCCGTGAAAGCGGGCATAATTCCCGTTCCACTGAACGGCCTGGCGCCCGCCAGCGATTTCGAGTTCATTATCCAACATTCGAAATGTTCGGCACTGTTTTACTCACAGGAGTTCACAACCACCATGGACGCCGCCCTCGCAGCGTGTTCCCCGCGGCCGAAGGTAGTGTTGCCCATGGACGAAAGTAAAGAATCACTGATCGATCTGGCGCGCACGGCCTCGCCTCATCTCGAGGCTGTTTTTGCAAGAGCGGAGGACGATTGCTTTTGCCTTTATTCTTCGGGCACCACCGGCCTGCCGAAAGGCGTGATCCACGCGCATGGCGACCTCGCGGTCATCAGCCAGTTCTATACCGTTGAAACTCTCGGCGCGACCGAGGACGATGCCTTTTTCAGCGTGGCACGGCTCTGCTTCTCCTACGGCATGAACGTTGGCATGATCGGCCCGTTGTATGTCGGTGCGACGGCGATCCTCGACGACCGGCGTCCGACCGCACAGAGCGTGATCGAGCTATTTCGCCGCTGCCAGCCCACCATCTTCGGTGCTGTGCCCACCTTCTACGCCCAATTCCTGGCTTCGGGAGTGCTGAGCCGCAAGGATGTGCCGCGGCTCCGCCGGTGCATCTCCGCTGCCGAAGCCCTGCCACCTGAATTGCATCGCGAGTGGCTGGCAACGACTGGGGTACCGATCATCGAGGGCATTGGTTCGACGGAAGTGGGCCACATCTACATCTCGAACCGCGTGGACGACATTCGGCCGGGCGTAACGGGCAGGCCCATACCCGGCTATCAGGTCAGGCTGATTGACGACGCTGGGAACGATGTTCCCGATGACGTGCCCGGTCGACTGCTGGTAAAGGGACAGTCGGTGATCCGGCGCTACTGGAACGACCCCGAAAGGACGGCGAAGACGATTGTCGACGGCTGGTACGATACGGGTGATACCTTTCGCCGGGACGCACACGGCTACTACACGTACTGCGGGCGAAGCGACGACGTGTTCAAAGTCAGCGGCCGATGGGTTTCGCCGTACGAGATTGAATCGGTCCTCGTCCAGCATCCCCAGGTGCTTGAAGCGGCAGTCATCGGCCGGAAGGATGAGCACGGTCTGGTCCGGGCCGATGCTTGGGTCGTGCTGAAAGACCCCACGATTTCCGGTCCGCAGACCGAGGAAGATCTCCGGCACTTCTGTGAGGCAATTCTCCCCCGTTACAAACTGCCGGGGCGGATCCATGTCGCCGACAAGCTGCCGAAGACGGCTACCGGGAAGATCCAGCGGTACAAGCTGCGCGTTGCCTTTGCAGATCAAGATCGGCTGTCTCATAAGCGGAAGGACCTGGTTTCGATCGAGCGGGTCGGCCGGGTCGTCATTGCTACGGTGTCCCGTCCTCCAGTCAACGCGCTTAATGACGAATTGATCGAACGCCTCGACGCGGTGCTCGATCAGGCGATCGACGACCAGGAGGTGGCGGTGCTGCATATCCGCAGCGACCAACAGGCGTTCTGTGCGGGAGCCGACCTCGCTTTGATGCAGTCTTGTTTTGGCACGCTCGAAGGCCCCGATGTCATGCTGGACCTGGTACGCCGCATGCAGCGCCTATTCGCGCGGATCGAGGCGGCACCTCTGCTTACGCTGGCCGAGATAGGCGGCGCGGCTCTGGGAGGCGGTCTGGAACTGGCACTTGCTTGTGATATTCGCGTCGCCGCAGCCGAAGCGAAACTCGGCCTGCCGGAGGTGGGACTGGGCCTTTTGCCCGGTGCCGGCGGCACCCAACGGCTAACCCGATTGTGCGGCCGGGGCATCGCCACCCGCCTGATACTCGGTGGTGAAGTGATTGACGGCGCCTTAGCTGAAGGGCTCGGAGTTGTTCAGTGGACTCGGCCACTCTCACAGTTGGCTGAGTGGACACGGGAACTTGCGGCGCGCTTCGCCCAGGCGCCTAGGCCCGCACTCGCTGCCAGCAAGCGGTGCGTGGCAGCTGTGGGCGATCCGCACCGCGACGGCTATGCCGAGGAACTCGCCGCTACGCGCAAACTCTATCAGCATCCCGAAACCAGGCGCAGGGTCGCTGAATTCCTTGAAAGAAGTGCAAAGAAGCGCCCGACCGTCAAAGTTTGAAGTAAAGTTGTCTGCGCCGTTCTTAGGAGGAATGATGAAACTGAGTGACAAGATCGCGGTTGTTACAGGCGCTGCCTCTGGCATCGGACTGGCAACCGCCGAAACCCTGGCCGAAGCGGGAGCAAGGGTAGTCATAGCCGACATCGCCAGGGACAAGGGCGAGGCCGCCGCGGTCGCCATCCAGAAGAAGGGTCAGAAGGCCGAGTTCATTCATCTCGACATCACTGATGACGCATCCATCGCCGCCTTCGCCGAAACGGTCCAAAACAAGATCGGCCCGGTCGATATCGTGGTAAACGGCGCCGGCTGGGGCCAGATAAAGCCATTCTGGGAGATGCCGCTCGACGTGTGGAACAAGATCGTGACGCTCAATCTCGTCGGCCCAATGAAATTGATCAAGGCCCTCCTGCCCAAGATGATGGAACGCAACAGCGGCAAGATTGTGAACGTCGCCAGCGATGCTGGCCGAGTCGGCAGCTCGGGCGAAACGGTCTACGCGGGCGCCAAGGGCGGTCTGATCGCTTTTACAAAGTCGCTTGCCCGCGAAGTGGCGCGCTACAACATCAATGTCAACTGCGTATGCCCGGGTCCCACCGAAACGCCGCTTTTGTTTGCAGTGCCCGAGAAGCACTTGGAGTCCTTCAAACGGGCCATCCCTTTTCGCCGGTTCGGCAAGCCGCAGGAAGTCGCCGATGCGATTCTGTTTTTCGCAAGCTCTCGGTCCGACTACATCACAGGTCAAGTCTTGAGCGTCAACGGCGGCCTGACTATGGTTGGCTAATTCCTACACCAAGGAGCAAAAACATGAAGAAAGTTCAAATGGCAAATTATAAGGCTGCCCATTTTGGCTGGACCGTTTCCGGCAAGGTTGCCACCATCACGCTCAACCGTCCCGAGCGCAAGAATCCGGTCACTTTTGAGTCCTACGGCGAGCTGCGGGATCTGTTTCGCGAACTGGTCTACGCAACCGATATCAAGGCGGTAGTGTTCACCGGGGCGGGCGGCAATTTCTGTTCTGGCGGCGACGTTCACGATATCATCGGCAAGCTGGTGAAGATGGACATGCTTGAGTTGCTGGCGTTCACCCGGATGACCGGCGATCTGGTCAAGGCGATGCGCGCATGCCCTCAACCCATCATCTCCGCCATTGACGGCGTTTGTGCGGGCGCGGGGGCCATGATTGCTTCCGCTTCTGACATGCGCTTCGGGACCGCCCGGAGTAAGGTCGCGTTCCTATTCGTGCGCGTCGGGCTTGCGGCCGCCGACATGGGTGCATGCACGCTGCTACCGCGGTTGATTGGAATGTCGCGGGCCGCAGACCTATTGTTCACGGGCCGCGCCATGAGCGGCGAGGAAGCTGAGCGCTTCGGCTTCTACAACCGAGTCGTCGAACCTGAGAAGCTGCTTGCGGAAGCCACCACGCTGGCCAACTCTCTCGCCGATGGCCCCACGTTCGGCCATGGCATGACCAAGACCATGCTTTACCAAGAGTGGAGTCAGGGCCTCGATGAGTGCATCGAGGCGGAAGCTCAAGCGCAGGCGATTTGCATGCAAACCAAGGACTTCGAACGCGCCTACACTGCGTTCGCAGCCAAGCAGACGCCTGTATTCGAGGGTAATTGATGGCGGACAAGAGTTTCCTCGCGTGGCCTTTTTTCGACGACGACCATCGAAAATTGGCTGGCGAATTGGAGCGGTGGGCAGGTAGTGCGCTCCCGCCATTGCTCGAGGGTTCCGAAGACAGCTTGGATGCCGTCTATGCTTGCGTCCGTCGGATCGCGGCGGAACTCGGCAAGTCGGGGCTGCTGCGCGTGTGCGTGCCTCGTGCGTATGGCGGGGAGCGCGAGAACCTCGATGTACGCGGCCTGTGCTTGGCTCGCGAGATCATGGGTCGGGCTTCGGGCTTGGCGGACTTTGCTCTAGCCATGCAGGGTTTGGGGAGCGCTCCCATTACGCTTTACGGCCGCGAGGACCAGAAGCGTTCCATCTTGCCCCGAGTGGCCGCCGGCACTGCACTCGCCGCTTTTGCCCTATCGGAACCGGATGCCGGCTCCGACGTCGGTGCCATTGCCACCACCGCCACACGCGACGGTAAATCCTGGCGTCTCGACGGCGTCAAGACCTGGATCTCGAACGCCGGTATTGCCGCCTTCTATGTCATCTTTGCCCGCACGGGCGAAGGGCCCGGAACCAAAGGGCTGTCCGCCTTCATCGTCGACGCCGACTGCCCGGGCCTGGATGCCTCCGAGCGCATCGACGTCATCGCGCCCCACCCCCTAGGCACGCTACGTCTCACCGACTGCCGCGTTGCCGCCGACTGCATGCTGGGTCAGCCAGGGGAGGGTTTCAAAATCGCCATGGCCACGCTGGACATCTTCCGCTCCACGGTCGGCGCCGCCGCGTTGGGCCTCGCCCGCCGGGCGTTGGATGAGGCAACCGGGCGGGCGCTCAAGCGACGCATGTTCGGCCGAGCGCAGGCCGAGTTCCAGCTGACGCAGGCGAAGCTCGGGGACATGGCCGTGTCGATCGACGCTGCGGCACTGCTGATCTACCGATCCGCGTGGACCAAGGATGTGTTGGGTGGGCGCGTGACGCGCGAGGCCTCGATGGCCAAGCTGTTCGCTACCGAATCGGCGCAGCAGGTGATTGACGCGGCGGTGCAGATTTTCGGCGGGCTTGGTGTCGTTCGCGGAATGACGGTGGAGCGGCTTTATCGCGAGATCAGGGCACTGCGCATCTATGAGGGGGCAAGCGAGGTGCTGAAGCTGATCATCGCTTCCAAGGTGCTGGAGACGGCGGCGGCCGACGATAGTGCAGGCGCTTCCTCCTATGGATGAACACGGGACAGTCTCATGGAAATGAACGCCAAGGCGTCACTCTCCCGCCACCACGCAGTGGTCACCGGCGGAGGACGTGGAATCGGCGCGGCAATCGCCGAGGCACTGGCGAACTCGGGCGCCTCGGTCTCCCTCATTGGGCGGAACGCCGAAGTGCTGCAGGCCACCGCGGACCGCATCATCAAGGAGCACGGCGTCAGAGCGGCGACGGCATCGGCTGATGTGGCCGACGAAGCGGCCGTCCGAAAGGCCATCGCCGGCGTCACAGGCGTGCTCGGTGCCCCAACAATCCTAATCAACAACGCCGGTGTTGCCCTGTCGGCGCCGTTCCTTAAGTCGGACGCGGCATTCTGGCGGAAGGTGCTCGATGTCGATCTGATGGGTGCGGTCTATTGCACGCAGGCGGTCCTGCCAGCCATGCTGGAAGCTAAGTGGGGCCGGGTCATCAACATTGCCTCGACGGCTGGCGTGGTCGGATCCGCCTACATCACCACCTACTGTGCAGCCAAACACGGCATGATCGGGCTGACCCGGGCCTTGGCCATGGAAACCGCGCGAACGGGCGTGACGGTCAATGCGGTGTGTCCGGGGTATACCGACACTGATATGACCCAGCAAAGCATCGCCAACATCACCAAAAAGACCGGCCGCAGCCGCGAAGAGGCCATAGCCAGCCTGGTGGCGCACAACCCACAAGGACGTCTCATTCAACCCGCGGAAGTGGCCGATGCGGTGGCTTGGCTGTGCGGTGATAATGCTGCGTCGGTGACGGGGCAGAGCATCGTCATTGCCGGCGGCGAGATTACGCCATGAGTTCGCACGTTCTCTGCTTCTACAACGTAGAAGTCGGGTTCTGCGGGTTGGCGTAATCGTAGAATCCGCGCCCCGACTTTCGCCCGTTCCACCCCGCCAGCACCATGCGCTTGAGCAGCGCCGGCGGTGCGAATCGCCGCTCCTTGAATTCGTCGAACATGATATTCGCGATGTAATACGTCGTGTCGAGGCCCACGAAATCCAGAAGCGCGAAGGGACCCATCGGGTAACCGCACCCCAGTTTCATGGAACTGTCGATATCAACGATTGAGCCGACGCCCTCCTCGAACGCGCGAATCGCATCCAGCAAATAGGGCACCAGAAGCCGATTGACGATGAAGCCCGTCCGATCGCTGGTCCGCACCGGCGTCTTGCCCAAGCGCGCCGCGAAGGACACGAGCTCTTCATACGCTTCTGCGTCGCTGGCGATCGTGCGGATCACTTCGACGAGTTTCATCACTGGAACGGGATTGAAAAAGTGCAGCCCGAAAAAACGATGCGGGCGAGCGGTGGCCGTCGCGATTTCGGTGACGGAACATGACGATGTGTTGGTTGCCAAAACCGTGGCTGGTCCGCACAACTTGTCCAAAGCCGCGAACAGTTCTTTTTTGGCGGGCACTTGCTCGATGATTGCTTCAATGATCAGGTCGCGGTCGGCCAGATCTTCGATCTTTGTCGTGCCGCGTAGCCTCCCGCGGATTTGGTCGCGCTGCTCGGTGGTGATCGCATCCTTTTCGACCATCCGCGCCAGATTTTTCTCGATACTCTTTAGACCCTTGTCCACTAGGTCGGGCGTTACTTCGCGCACCACCACCCCGAAACCTGCCTGCGCCGCAACCTGAGCAATGCCTGAACCCATCAGGCCGCACCCTACGATTCCGACCTTCTCAATCGCCATTGGCGTCCCAGAGGTACCGCATCAACTGCAGGCGCTCGGTTCGCATATCGTCTCCGCGAAGTTCCCGCAGAGCATAGGTCACGAACTCAGCGGCGACCTTTTTCCGCCAGCTCATGTCGAAATCCGTGTTGTCTAGAGGTTTCGCCAATCGTGCCGCGAGCGTGGCCGCCTGCCCGATCGCCTCCTGATCGAGAGGGCGACCCAGCAGGGATTTTGCCGCCTCGCTGGCGACGAGGGGGCGCGATGCGACCGAACCCACGACGATCCTGGCATCCTCCACAACGCCGCCACTTGAAAGCCGCGCGGCTGCCGCAACGGACAGCACCGGGAAGTCGAACGACCCGCGACGCCGCAGCTTCCAGTAGGTGCTCTTCCAGCCGTGGAGGGAACCCAGCCGTATTTCCGTCAGAATCTCGTTGGGCCGGCGCGTGATGTAGTTCATGCCGTCATTGTTATAGAGGTCGGCAAGCAGGACCTCTCGCTCGTCAGAGCGCGATCGCAACCGCACGCTCGCTCCTAAAGCGATGAGCGCCGGCGCCGTGTCCGTAGACGAAACGGCCATGCACTTCGGGCTGCCTGTTGCGACCCAGCAGATCTCACCGTCCTTTTTTTTGCAGAAATTGATCGCTTTTCGCCACTCGTAGCTCTGATCGTAGTAGGTGCACCGGGTATCGAGGCAGATGTTTCCTCCGAGCGTAGCTATGTTGCGGATATGCGGTGTTGCGACCAGGGACGCGGCCTGCCACAAAGCGGAGCATCCATTCCGGAAACGAGCGTCTTTTGCGATATCGGTGAGCGTGAGGCATGGTCCCAGTCGCGAGGATGAATGATCCAGTTGAACTTCGCCCAGGCCTTCGACATGCCGGAGGCTAATCAGGGTCCGCGGAACCTGCTGCCTCCGCTTCATGTTGGGGAGCAGGTCCGTACCTCCCGCAAGCACCATGGAACTTGGGCCTTCGCCGTCGAGAATGCGAGCGGCCTCCTCCACGGTGCGGGGCATGCGGAATTCGAAAAGCGGCAGCCGCATCATGAGCTCAATACCCGTTCTTTCTCGAGGCGTGGTTTCGGTCGCCGAGGAGCTTCGTTGGTGGCATGGCCATCTCCGCCCTCCCAGGGCGGCGGAACACGAAGCGCTTCCGGCCAAGGGACCTCCGGGAAGTGCGTCGGGCCGAAACGTGGCGCTTTCCCTGCCTTCTTATCTGCCAGCGCTTTCACAATTTTTTCCGGGGTGATGGGCACTTCGTCGATCCGAACCCCAACCGCATCGTAGACAGCGTTGGCCACGGCCGGAATGATCGGGAGAAGCGGCCCTTGTCCGCATTCCTTCGCGCCGAACGGCCCCCGGGCGTCAGGCCCTTCGATAAACTCGGTGACGATTTCAGGCATATCCAGCGAGGTGGGACTCTTGTATTCGAGAATCGAAGGGAATTTGTGTACCAGCGCACGGGAGAATTTCTCCGGAAGACGACGGAACTCCTGTTCCTCCATGAGCGCTTCGCCCAGGCCCATGTAGATGCTGCCCTCCACCTGTCCCCGCGCGATGACGGGATTGAGCGCCCGGCCCAAATCGTGTGTGTTCCATATCTTCACGACGCTCATCCACCCGGTCGTGGGGTTAACCTCGACTTCCACCACGGCCGCCGAATACGTGTAGGTAGGAGAAGTCCCTACGCCGCCGCCTTTGTACTGCGCCGCGGGGAATTTAGGCGGGGTATAGGAGCCAACGGTCCCGATCGTGCCGAACCGGGACTCCCCCAGGCAAACGGCTTCCTGAAAGGTGACTCTCTTTTCCGGCGCCGCGGAGTCGAATGCACAATTGTCCGCCAAGCGGATCCGCTCCTTGGGCACCTGGAGTTTATCGGCCACGGCTTCCACCAGCATGGCCCTCGCCCTTTCGGCGGCCTGAATGGCTGCGTTCCCGGCCATCAGGGTCACGCGGCTCGAATACGACCCCAGGTCCACGGGGCCTAGGTCCGTGTCGCCGGAGTAGACGCGAATGTCGTTTGTGGCGATGCCCAGCACTTCAGCGACAATCGCGGCCAGGACATCGTCCGATCCTTGCCCGATTTCCGTTGTGCCTGTAAAAAGTGTGACTCCGCCGCCGCGGTCGAGCTTCAGTTGAATCCCGGAGTGCGGCATGGAGTTCCAGTAGATCGAAAGCCCGGCCCCCGTCAGGTAGCAGGAGCAGGCCAGACCGACGCCGCGACCTTCCGGAAGTTTCCGGAACTTCTCTTTCCAGCCGGATATCTCTACGACGCGGCGGATGCACTGGTCTAACCCCACGGTTCCCAGCTGAAGGAAATTTGCCGTCAGCTCGTTTGGTTTTACGGCGATCCGGAGCCGGAGCTCGGCCGGGTCGATCTTCAGCTTCTCCGCGATCTTGTCGATCTGTATTTCCTGGCCGAAACGGGGCTGCGGTGTGCCGTGGCCGCGTTTGGGGCCGCAGGGCGGTTTGTTGGTGAAAACGCGACAACCCTGGTATCGATATCTTGGAACGTGGTATGTCGTTGTCTGCAATGCGCCGGCGTAAAAGGTGCTGGCGACGCCGTAGGAACCGTATCCGCCGCCATCGATCAAGCTTTGAAGCTGCATGGCCGTGATCGTGCCGTCCTTCTTCACACCCGTCTTGAATTTCATCAAGATGGGATGGCGACCCCGGTGGCAGTAAAATACCTCCTCCCGGGTCAGGCAGATCTTAACCGGTCTTCCCAACAGCAGAGCCGCCTTCGAGACGACGATCTCGTGATTGAACGGGTCGCTCTTGCCTCCGAAACCTCCTCCGCAAGGAGTGGCAATGACGCGGATGTGCCCCGTCGGCATTTCCAGGACCTTGGCCAAGGCACGGTGCAGATAGTGCGGGGTCTGGGTACTCGTCCAGAGTGTTAGCTTCCCCTCGCGATCCTTGATGGCCACCGCAGCGTGCTGCTCGATGGGCAGGTGGGTATTCCCCTGAAAGAAGAACAGGTCTTCAAAGACTTCGTCCGCTTCAGCAAACCCCTTGTCCGCGTCGCCGAATTCGAATGACACCCGTTTGTGAATGTTCCCTTCCTCGCCGTAATCGTGAATCCGCGGCTCCGGGGTCGCGAGGCTTTCTTCGGGGTCAGAAATTGTCTGCAAGATCTCATAGTCGACGTCGATGAGATCAAGAGCCTCAAAGGCCGTCAACTCTTCTCGCGCGATTACAGCAGCCACGGGATCGCCGACGTGGCGCACGTGATCGACACACAATGCTGTCTCGTCCTGGCTTACCGGAAGGATCCCGTACTCGATCGGCAGATCTTTCCCGGTCAACACCAAATACACGCCGGGATGCGCTAGGGCGCGGGATGCGTCGATCTTCCGTATTCGGGCGTGAGGATGCGGGGAGCGGAGCAGCTTGCAATGAGCCATCCTCGGCAGGAAGATATCATCTGCGAAGACTGTCTGACCGGTCACCTTGCCGCGGGCGTCGACTCTGCGCCGCGGGGCACCAATGACTCGTAGTTGATCGGCGCCTGCTCTCGAATCGCCAGCGGCTGGATTCGATGGATTTGATTTGTCGACCAAACTTCCTCCTCAACTCCCCGATGATGCTCCCGACACCTTCTACGTTGCGGACGTGTTCCGCTTCGAGATTTCGATCATCGCAGCTTCGACGGCGTCGAAAATCTGCAAATAGCCCGTGCACCGGCACAGATTTCCCGAAAGCGCTTCACGGATCTGATCGCGACTGGGACTCGGATTCTGGTCCAATAGAGCCTTCGCTGTCAGGAGAATGGCGGGCGTGCAATAGCCACATTGCGCTCCCCCGAGGTCGGCGAAGGCATCCTGTAAGGGATGAAGGTTCCCATCCGATCCGAGGCCTTCTACGGTTTCCACTTTCCGACCATCGCACTCGACGGCCAGCACGAGGCATGAGAGCACGGGCTTACCGTCCAAAATAACGGCGCACGCTCCGCACTCTCCAAGTTCGCATCCGTGTTTGGTCCCGGTGTGGCCCAAGTCCTCCCGGATCACTTCCAGAAGGGTTTTGTAGGGGGCGAAAGAGACATCGACTTCCTCACCGTTCAGCGTAATTCGGATGTGAGCTGTTTTCTCGGATTCGGCGGGCAATTTTGGTTGCGTCATTGGGTCACGTGCTGCCAATTTCTGGATACATAGAATACGCTAAGCGAAGGCGAACAAGTGCGCCGTGATAAGAATCACGCGCAATTGTGACCATGGTCACAAAAACGAACCTCCATAGGGGTCAAGAGGAAAATGCTCTTGCTTCGCGCTGGCCGATCACCATGCCGTACAGGCTATCCGCGAGAAACATCAATAGAGCGATCACGCTCAACAGGCCTCCGCAGCGATAGGCCGAAAAAGATCCTGTCAGGTCACCCGCAATTCTCAGAATCAGAGAGAGATGAAGCAACACAACATGGTAATAGAAGACGCCACGGAAAGCCATCGGTCGTCCTGCGACCGCGGGGAAAATAATGGGCGCGTGCGCAAAAATCATCGAAAACACAAAGCCGAGAAATATGCTGTGAAGCGCAGCATCGTACACGAGATAAACCGGACTTCCTGCAATCTCCAATGGGACCGCAAATAAGCGGATCAGTCCGCCAATTCCCAGCCAGGCGTATCCCCCGAAAAAACAGAGGGCGATAAAGCGGGGAAGTCCCCTTCGTCGAACCGTGAATCGCGCCACATCATAGCGAGCGAGCCAGAGCGCGAGCGCCACCATGCCAATGCCTGAAATCCAATTCCCTTGCGCTGGAACAAAGGAAGTCCCGATCAATCCAGTCAGAAAGAGACCAAGCCCAATGCAGAAGGTTGACTTAGTGTACCTAGAGGGAGCGAGGAATCGGTTCAATTCCAAGCGCTCGCCTACAATCGTGAGGACAAGGAAACCGATCCACCAATGGACCATCTGCGGGATGGCTCTTCCGGCCAGCCAGAAGGCATTGCCTACCAGCCAAGCGCCTGCTCCCAGGCCCATTGTCAAGCTAAACAGAGTCGGCTGCTTCACAATGATGAAGACGAAAATCGAAACCAGCCCGAGGCCACCGAGCGTGATTAGGAGCACCCCCGGCCCGGCAGGGAGGCCGACTGTCAACTCCAGCGAACCAATGCCTGTCATAAATGGCGCGACGTATCCCCACCACCGGCCCAGCGCGACAGACCTTTCAAGGCTAATGAGCGTTCCGAGGAAGCCACAGACCATGAAGGGGCCGTGGTCAAGAGTGAGCCCCGATTGCAGCCACGTCATGTTCCATCCCAAACGCACGAGCCCTGTCCATAGGGCCAGAAGCAGGAAAAGCAGCGACATAATGAGGAGTGAGAAGCGAGTGAGATGGCTAAGTCTGGCCATTGTGCGTCATGACCGTCTCAAAGAGCTCCAAGAACGGCTCATGCGAAGAGAGACGCGAAAGCGAAAAGTCCCCACGACCCAGAAGGGATGATCCGTGCAGCGCCCCATGACTGGCGGCAATTGTAAGACTGTTTTAACCCTGCCACCCCAATTGCTTCCTGGCTGCCCCAGACATCCTGGCTGGATCCCATGGTGGCTCCCAGACGAGCTCGATGTGGACGGCATTCACATCCGGAAAGCGGCCACGAATCGCGTCTTCCGCCGCCTTGCTCAGATACGTGTGCAAGGGACACGCCGGCGTGGTCATTGTCATTTTGACGAGGACACTGTCGTTGAAAACTTCGATCCCATATACGAGCCCCAGATCGACGATGTTGATCCCGATCTCGGGATCATTCACTTCCGTGAGCGAAGCGCGGACCTGTCCTTCGGTCGGAAGGCTCATGACGAAAACTCCCTTAAGATGGAATTCCCGACTTCCACCATGCCTGCCTCTGTTGACGTCTGGAACATCAGACGTAGGCAGAGATGCCGGTGATGCGCTCACCGATGATCAGGCGCTGAATGTCGTGGGTACCCTCGTAGGTGTAAACCGACTCGAGATTGTTCATGTGACGCATGACGCAGTAGTCCTCCACGATGCCGTTGGCACCGAGGATGTCGCGTGCCCTGCGCGCCACCTCCATCGCCATCCAGACATTGTTCATCTTCAGCATCGAGATGTGCGAGGAATGCACCCGGTCCTGGTCTTTCAGCCTTCCGACGTGCAGCGCCAAGAGCTGCGCCTTCGAGATCTCGGTGATCATCCAGGCCAGCTTATCCTGCACGAGTTGGTGCGACGCGATGGGCTTGTTCGCGAACTGCTTGCGCGACTTCGCATACTGCAGGGCCGTGTCATAACAGGCCATCGCCGACCCGATCACTCCCCACCCGATACCATAGCGGGCCTGCGTGAGGCACGAGAGCGGCCCCCGCAACCCGTCCACACCCGGGAGCACATTCTCGGCAGGCACTTCGCAATCGCTGAACGAAAGTCCCGATGTGACGGAAGCGCGCATCGACAACTTGCCGTGCACGTCGTGTGTTTTGAAGCCCTTCGTGCCCTTTTCCACGAGAAAGCCACGCACGCGTTCGTCCTCGCACTTGGCCCACACCACGCTGACATCGGCAATCGAGCCGTTGGTGATCCACATTTTTTCGCCGTTGAGCACGTAACGATCGCCGCGGCGCACAGCGCGCGTCAGCATACCGCCCGGGTTCGAACCAAACTGTGGTTCGGTGAGTCCGAAGCAGCCGATGGCCTTGCCGCTCTGCAAGCGCGGGAGCCATTTGTCCTTTTGCGCGGGTGAACCGTAGGCGTGAATCGGATACATCACCAATCCGCTTTGCACCGAGACGAAGCTGCGCAGCCCCGAGTCGCCGCGCTCGAGTTCCTGCATCACTAGACCGTAGGCGACGTTGGACATTTCCGCACAGCCATAGCCCTTCAGATTCGAGCCGAAAAACCCCAGCTCGCCCAGTTGGGGCAGTAGTTCCACCGGAAAGGTTGACTCTCGAAAATGTTTCTCGATGACCGGGATTATCTGTTCGTCAACGAACTGCCGTGCCGTCCCTCGCGCAAGAAGTTCCTCGTCATTCAGCACTGAGTCAAAATCCAGATAATCCACACCCGGGAATGCGGACATACAACCCCTCCTTTGGTCCACTATGAAAGCAAAGAACATGACTACTGGAATGAGTAGTCGAAAGCTGTGACGCCGGTCACTGATGTTTCATCGAAGATGCGTTCAGATCCAAACCGCATGGAAACAGCAGCTGTCTTTGTCGATCCTACCACTATTGCGGATTGGTGAACGGCTTTTGCTTAAGGAGCGAATAACGGTATGACGAGGATGTCCCCCGGCGCACTTTCGCAGAGCAGTCTCGTGGGCGTGGTTGGAAGCGGAACGATGGGAGCGGGCATCGCGCAGGTGGCAGCGCTTGCGGGGCATCCCGTGGTGCTGTATGACAGCCGGACCGATGCGGTGCCGAAAGCGATTCAAGGCATCCGCCAGAACCTTGAGAAACTGGTCTCGAAAGGAAAACTTTCGCCGGAGGCAGGCGAGAGCGCATCGGCGCGATTGCGTGCCGCATCGAGCCTGAACGAACTTCGCGGATCGGGAATTGTCATCGAAGCCGTCGTGGAAGATCTCGAAGTCAAGCGGCAGTTGTTTGCGGAACTTGAAGGTATCGTGGACGCGAAGTGTATTCTCACTACCAACACGTCGTCGCTTTCCGTGACGGCGATTGCCGCAGTGCTCAGGGCACCCCAACGACTGGTGGGGATGCATTTTTTCAATCCGGTTCCGGTGATGGAATTGGTCGAAGTGATTCGCGGCGTGGCGACGGATTCGGAATCCTTGACCACGATTCACGCAACGGCTGCGGCCTGGGGCAAAACTCCTGTATACGCCAAGTCGACGCCCGGCTTCATCGTAAATCGCGTCGCCCGGCCTTATTATGGAGAGGCATTGCTGCTGCTGGCCGAGCAAGCGGCGAGTCCCGCCACAATTGATGCGGTGATGAGGGAAGCAGGCGGGTTTCGAATGGGCCCCTTCGAACTGATGGACCTTGTTGGACTCGACATCGGTTTTGCTGTGAGCCAATCCATATTCGGTGCCTACTTTGGTGACCCGCGCTACCGACCCTCGCTGATCCAGCAGGAGATGGTTCGTGCCGGGTTTCTCGGAAGGAAGACCAAGCGCGGATTCTACGAATATGGCGAGAACGCACTCGCGCCGCCGCCGGACACAGAGCTGCCTGCACCGAGGCCGGAGCGTGTCACGCTTTTGTCAACGGGATCTCTCGCGGAAGCGCTAGCTAAACGTTTGGCTGAGTCGGGAGTGATAATTACTCGCGCGCCCTCGCGAACGGACCACGGGAATTCGGCCGAGGTGGGAGACGCTATTCTGGCCGTCACCGACGGACGCAGCGCGAGTCAGAGGGCGCATGAAACCGGACATCGGAACGTTGTGGTTGTCGATCTAGCTCTCGACTACCTGAAGGCTACGCGCGTGGCGATCACGAAGGCGAGCGGGTGCGATGAACGGGCGTACCTCTCGGCGGTCGGACTCTTGCAAGCCGCGGGATATGCGGTTTCCCGCTTGGAAGATGCGCCTGGTATCGCCGTGATGCGGACAGTCGCCATGCTGGTCAACGAAGCGGCCGACGCCGTACATCAGGGCGTAGCCACGGTCGCAGACGTGGACACAGCCATGCGCAAGGGAGTCAACTATCCGCGGGGACCGTTGGCCTGGGCGGATGAACTCGGTATCGAGACCATCCAGAAGGTGCTTACGAACCTCGCTGCCCATTACAGTGGAGATCGCTACCGCGTTTCCCCTCGGATCCGCCAGCTGCTATGGAGTGGAGGCACATTCTATGGCGCAAAGTGCGATGGATAGGGCGCATCCGTTGTCTGAGGCGGATCGAACCAGGAGAGATTCATGAGCGATGCCGTAATTTGCGATGCGATCCGCACGCCCTTTGGGCGCTACGGCGGAGCGTTGTCCATTGTGCGTACGGATGATCTCGCCGCGATGCCCATTCGGGTCCTGATGGAACGGAATCCAGGAGTCGACTGGCAGGCCGTGGACGACGTGATCTTCGGATGCGCGAACCAGGCCGGCGAGGACAATCGCAATGTCGCACGCATGGCTTCGCTACTTGCCGGCCTTCCGCCGGGTGTGCCGGGCACGACTGTGAATCGCCTCTGCGGTTCCAGCATGGACGCGGTAGGGATCGCGGCCCGCGCCATCAAGTGTGGCGAAGCAGATCTGATCATAGCCGGGGGTGTAGAAAGCATGTCCCGCGCCCCGTTCGTGATGGGAAAGGCTGAAGTGCCTTTCAGCCGCACCGCAGAGATTTTCGACACGACCATCGGCTGGCGTTTCGTCAATCCTGCGATGAAGAGCAAGTACGGCACGGATTCCATGGCTGAAACCGCCGAAAACGTGGCGGAGGACTTTCATATCGCGCGTGCGGATCAGGACGCCTTTTCGTTGCGAACCCAGCAGCGTTGGGCGAAGGCTCACGCGGCTGGGTTCTTCCGGAATGAAGTTCTCCCTGTTTCGATTCCTCAAAAGAAGGGAGAACCAAAGGTGTTCGATACGGATGAGCATCCCCGGCCGGACACGACCTTCGACAACCTGGCCAAGTTGAAACCCATCGTGAAAGCGAATGGCACAGTCACGGCCGGCAATGCCTCCGGGATCAACGATGGCTCCTGCGCTCTGCTGCTCGCTTCCGAAGCAGCGGCGCGGAAATACGGCCTCACGCCGCACGTTCGAGTTTTGGCCACCGCTGCTGCCGGAGTTGCGCCCCGGATCATGGGCATGGGGCCTGTACCGGCCACGCGAAAGGTGCTCGCAAAGGCGGGACTGTCATTGTCGAAGATGGATGTGATCGAGCTGAACGAAGCATTTGCCGCCCAAGCGCTTGCCGTGCTGCGCGATCTCGGTCTGCCGGATGACTCCGAACGCGTGAATCCAAACGGCGGAGCGATCGCGATTGGTCATCCGCTCGGCGCCAGTGGGGCACGGCTGGTCACCACCGCAATCTATCAACTGCAACACTTGAAGGCTCGCTACGCGCTTTGCACCATGTGCATCGGAGTAGGCCAGGGGATTGCAACGGTCTTGGAACGGTGCTGAACGCATCATGGAGTACTCGCGAGAACCGAGTTGGTACCTGCATCGAAGCATATTCCGCTTGACGATACTAACAGTATTATAGTACCGTAATGCGCATTACGAAAGGGCTCCATGGAAAACTCCCCAAATCTCGGAACCGCAGTGCGCGACCTGGTTTTTGAAAAACCGGCATCCGCGCGAGTTTTCGAAACACTTGGAATTGACTATTGCTGTGGCGGCAGCCAGACTCTTGCGGAAGCCTGCAGGGCGGCGAACCGATCGACGGAAGAAGTGAGTGCCGCGCTCCAGAGGCTTGATTCCGCTCCCTCCGAAAGGGATTGGCGCGATGCATCGCTCACGGAGTTGGCGCGCCTCCAGTCGATCTTCGAGGAAGTGTCCGCAGAATTGAAGGCGCACATGATGAAGGAAGAAGAATTGCTCTTCCCCTATATCGCCGAAATGGAAGAAGCGGCCCGTGTCAAGCGCCGGCCGCCGGCACCCATGTTCGGAACCGTGCAGAACCCGGTGGCAGCAATGATCATGGAGCATGAAGCAGCAGGCCAGGCGTTCGAGAAAATGCGTGAAATCACGAAGGGTTACACCGTGCCGCCCGATGGCTGTGCCAGTTATCAAGCGCTCTATCAAGCGCTGCCTGCTTTTGCGGCGGACCTGCATCAACACATTCATCTCGAGAACAACATACTGTTCCCTCGTTCGGTGGAACTTGAGAGCGATTTCGGCTGAACCATGGGTTCTTATTGGACATGCCGCCGTCATGGGCATGTTGTAAGAATGCAGTCAAGTATTTCGGACAACATGCGCGGTTTATAGGAGAAGGAAATGAAAAAAACAGAAGTGGTCGAACAGAAAACGGTAAAAGCGGAGATTGCCGGGCCGGACGTGGAAGCGGTCCTCCGAATTATGGATGCGATGGAAAAGGCGTGGAGCGACAAAGACCTGCCGGAGCTATTCAGCCACTACTGGCACAATGATGGCTTCGTCCTTTTTACTTCGCGCGGCGCCTATTATGGGTGGGATGCCGCGAAAACGATGTTAGAGAGATACTTTGATAACCTGGAAGAAGTCAGTCTGAAATTCGGCCCGCGCAAGGCGAGAGTTTTCGGCGATGTCGCCACCATAGTCTACGAGTGGCGTACCGACGGGAGGTCCAAACTGAACGACAATCGCCTCCTCCGGGAAGGCTATGGAACGGATGTTTTTCTGCGGGACAAGGGAACATGGAAGCTGTATCACAACCATGTTTCCCTAGCCCATCCTGGCACTAGTCGCATGCAGGATCATACGTGGTAAAAGATCATCTTGCGGTTTCGTAATGGAAAGGCGAGTGACATAAGCCCCTGCGTTCTCCCATGGGGTCTTTTCAGCTTTCAGTCTTTGGATCGGCCAATTTTTGCTTCTCGGGGAGCACGAAGCCACGGCGACGAAGGGTTCTTTGAGAGCCTTGCGCGTCGTACAAAGCGGTACTAAATTGCTGTTGGGGGAGAGGGAAAACCCACTACTCGCAATTTGCCAGCCATGACAACCCCTATCACTTTCGGGAAAGTAGGCGGGATACGCATCCGGCCGGCGGTCAACTCGGACCTCTTGGGGTTGATTGCCCTGGATGAAGAAGTCACCGGTCTCGCCAAGCGCAAGTATTGGAAGGAAACATTCGCGCGCTACGGCGCGCGACGCCGATTGCCGCGATTCTTTCTAGTCGCCGAACATCGAGGCCGCGTCGAAGGATGTATCATTGGCGAGGTGCGCGCCTGGGAGTTTGGCGAGCCGCCCTGTGGTTGGATTTTTACGGTGCAAGTGCGTCCCAAGACTCGCTTGAAGGGAATAGGGACGCAACTCTTCGAGACTCTATGCGATGCATTTCGACGTGCTGGCGTCGCGAAAGTGCGTACCATGATGGCGCGTGACAACCAGCTTGTCCTCTCCTTTTTTCGCAGTCAGGGGATGATGGCGGGGCCTTTTATCGAGCTCGAAGCAGCGCTCGACTGAGCCGAATCCAGAGGCGAAATCTCGTGAAATTACAAAAGGCAAGCTCATTCGCGCTTTACGCCGTGCTCGAGCTTGCTAGGAATCCGACGAGCCAGCTTTCGGGGACAGAAATCGCGGATAAATACGGCATTTCTGCCCATCATTTGGCGAAAGTCTTGCGCGATCTTGGGCGCGCAGGGATCGTGGAGGCAGCTCGTGGCGTTGGCGGGGGGTATCGGCTTGCCGTCAATGCGAAGCGACTCACGCTGTTCGATGTCATTCAAATCTTTGAGCCGATCGGGCCGCAGGGCGCCGCGACGGACGATCCGGAGCTTGCCACGGATGCGGGATGCGCGCTGCGCATGGTGCTCGATGAACTGGATGACCATGCGCTTGCAACCTTTCGATCGATCACGATCTCGACCATGCTGAAGCTGATGGCGCGTCGGCCGTGGGCCGGCTCATCGCGTTTCGCCAAACCGTCTCGCCAGGCGGAGTCTGGCCGATGATTGCGCCCGTGCATCCAGGAACAATGCTCATCGGGGAGTCGCGGGGCCCACGGCCGCGCACATCGGGGCTTTGAATTACGGTATTATAGTACTAAAATAGTGTTGACAAGGTTTTCGCTTATGCGTAGAATGCAGGTCATGAAAGGGTATCGCAGAGAGTGTGCGGGACTCGGCTATGAGGGGCTGCGGCGCGCCGATCTGAGAAATGCGCCCCGAACATCGTTTTTCGTGAACCAGGTGCCGGGCCAAAGGCTTTTCGCCGAATTGTTCGAAGAGCGCGCCTGTCTGGTGCCGTAAGGAAGGGGGAAACAGTGGCCACTACTCCGGTTCAAGAAACTTCCAAGCTCGACGCGATTTTTGACTCCTGCCGCGAGATGGGACAGGACCCAGAATTTGCCGTGGCGAAGCGCTGGCTCGAAGAGCATCCCGGGAAAAAGGCGATCGGCTGCTTCCCGGTCCATTGTCCCGTGGAGCTAATCCACGCATCCGGGATGCTTCCGCTCGGCATTATCGGCGCTGGCACTCAAATCGAGGTTACTTACGCCGATTCCCGTTTCCAGTCCTTCGTCTGCTCGATCGTAAAGACCACGCTGGAGCTCGGACTTACGAACCGGCTCAAGTTTCTCGAGGGGATGTTGTTCCATTCGATCTGCGATCCCGCGCGCAACCTTTCGAGCGTCTTCCAGCGAAACTTCCCCGGCATGTTTGTGGAATACATTCACTTTCCGCAGAATTTTGCTTCGCCGTTGGCAAGGCTGTACTTGGAGACGGAATACCGACGCATACTGAACGGTCTGCAAGAGAGGTCGGGGCATGCGCCCACCACCGACGACTTGAACCGCAGTATCGGTCTCTACAACCGTATTCGAGCCGGCTTGCGTGAGATCTACCGGATCAGGACTGAAACGCCGCACGTGATCTCTGCGACGGAATCGTTCGTGCTAACACGAGCGGGAACGCTGATGGCTCCGGAAGAGTTCATAAAGATACTTGAAGAGGTCCTCGCTGAACTTCCCGGACGCCCGTCGCGGCCGAAAGACCGGATTCGCGTGATTCTGGAGGGCTCGTTCTGTGAACTTCCACCCGTGGGCCTGATCGAGACTTTGGAACAGGCTGGATGTTACATCCTTGATGATGATTTCCTGCGCGGTTGGAGATGGTTTACCGAGGATGTACCCACTCGGGACAACCCGCTGCACGAGCTGGCGGAGAGTTATTCGGAGCGCGCTTACTACTCCGGCACCAAACATGACACTCGGGAGGCGAAGGCCGCGCATTTGATCCGCATGGTCAAAGAGAAGAAGGCGGATGCAGTCGTTTTCCAAGCCGCCAAGTTTTGTGAACCCGCCTTGTTCGACTACGCCTTGTATCGCAAGACCTTGGACGAGGCGAAGATCCCCCATCTGCTGTTGGAGTTCGAAGAAAAGACGTGGATTTTTGATCGTGCCCGTTCCGAAGCGGAGACATTCGTGGAGTCACTTTTGTTCGACTGACGGTAAAACGGCAGCTCGATGAAGGAGTCTAGTCATGGCGCAAGTCACACCGAAGAGCGATTATCAGGGACGCATCCACAACCTTCAGAAAGACATGATCGGCCGTTACTATGCCAGATTGACCGCGGCGGCAGAAGGCAAGGGCGACAAGGCCATCTACATGCTGATCAGCGGCAATCCCGTGGAGCTGATCGAGGCTTTTGACATGATCCCGGTTTATCCGGAGGTCAACGCCCTGCAATTGGCCGTGAAGAAACAGTCTTTGCCCCTCATCCTGGCGGCCGAGGAAATGGGTTACTCCACGGACAACTGCGCCTACGTAAAGGCCGACGTCGGAATGTATTTTGCCGGTCGCAAGACGCCTTTCGCCACCATTCCCGAGCCCGATTTGCTCTTGTGTAACTACGTCGGCTGCAACGTCTACCTGCAATGGTTCGAGCACCTGGCCGAGTACTCCAAAGCTCCGATCTACAATCTGGACGTCCCGTTTTTCCGCACTGCGACAACTGATCCTCTCGAAGAGGACGTGAGCTATGTTGTCAAGCAGTTGGAGGAGCTCATCGAAGTACTGGAGCGGATGAGCGGCAAGAAGCTTGATTACAAGAAATTGCAGCGCATCATGGAGCTTTCCGGCGAGACCGGAGAGCTGTGGTCGGATATCAAGAAGCTCACGCAGGAGCGCCCCGCTCCCTTTGATGCCTATTTCGATTCCGTCATGATGATGGCTCCACTTTACTGCCTGCGCGGTACCGAGGACGGACTGCGGTTCTTTCGGGAAGCATACAAAGAGATGAAGCAGCGGGCGGACAACCATGAGGGGCCACTGCCGGAGGAAAAGTTCCGCGTCGTTATGGAGGGCCCCCCGCCGTGGCCCTTTCTGCGGCAGTTCCGTGACATGTTCAGCCGATGGGGTGCGGTGGCCATAGCGTCAACGTATTCGACCGTCGGGGGTATATGGGAGTTCGGCTTCCGGCACGATCCGCAGCGGCCTCTCGAGAGCATCGCTCGGCACATGCTGCAATGGAATGTGACGAACCGCAACTTCCTCCAGCGCTACAAGCAACTCAAGGATTACGTGGACGTTTGGGGCGCCGATGCGCTCGTCATCCATTCCGTGAAGAGCTGCAGATTGTTTTCAGCGGGCCAGGGCGACATGCGGGAGTACTTCACGAAAACATTGGGTGTGCCCACCTTGCTGATCGAATCGGATCTGGAAGACCCGCGGTATTTTTCCGAGGCGCAGTTGCGAAACCGCGTGGATGCATTCTTTGAATCGCTGGAGCACCAGAGAACGTTGGTCAAGAAGTAGAAATTCGGCCGTCGAACGCGGGCCGTGGTGAGCAGGGCAAGGAAAGGTAGGGTGGCATGATTTACGGAGGCGGAGTAGACGTCGGATCAACACAGACGAAAGCAATCATTTTGTCTGAGGACCGAAAGATTGTAGCTCGCTGCTTGATCAACACGGGAGCCAATGTTTCGATGGCGGCCGAACGCGCGTTCCGGGAGGCGGCAACCTCTGCCGGCATCGCTCCCGAAAGCATCGCCTACGTCGTGGGGACGGGCTATGGGCGCTACAAGGTGAATTTCGGCAACGCTCAAATCACCGAGATCTCCTGTCACGCCCGTGGCGCCAATCTTCTGTTTCCCAAAACTCGCACCGTGATCGACATGGGCGGCCAGGATGCCAAGGGAATCCGGGTAGGCGAAGACGGAGACGTCAAGGACTTCGTGATGAACGACAAGTGCGCGGCGGGCACCGGGCGTTTTCTTTCAAACGCGGCGGAAACCGTTGGTCTCGGCCTGGACCAGATAGGACCGATTTCGCTCGGTGCAAAGAAACCCGTGCGGTTGAGCACGGTCTGCGCCGTATTCGTGGAGTCGGACATCATGTCCTACCTGGCGGAAGGGAAGACTGTGCCAGACATTCTGGGCGGCGTCCATAACGCCATCGCGGCTCGCACCGTGGCCCTAGTACGCCGAGTGGGAATCGATCCTGAGGTCACCTTCACGGGCGGGGTGTCCCGGAACATCGGGATGGTGAAGGCGCTTGAGGAAAAGCTGGGCGTGCCCGTCAACGTTTGCGACGATTCGCACTACATCGGCGCGATTGGTGCAGCGATTTTCGCGCTGGAGCGGGCATTGGGCGGCGTTTCCGCCGGTTCGGGAAAGCCGGACCAGGTTCACGCAGGGACGCCGAAGTCATCGCTGCCGATTGTCGGCGCGCAGTAAAGGACTCGAATCATAGTGAAAGAGACGGAGGTGTTCCATGGCTTATGTAGCGGGAATTGATATCGGATCCAGGGGCACCAAAGCAGTGATCTTAGATGAATCGCGGCACGTGTGCGGGACCGCGCTCGTAAAAACCCGGCCGGATTTTCCCGGAGTAGCCAAGGAAGCGATGGAACAGGCACTCGCCCAGGCTGGCGGCCGCATGGAAGACGTGAAGTATGTGACCACGACCGGCTTGGGACGATACAACGTCCCTTTCCGTGATCTCCAAATTACGGACATTACTTGCGCTGCGCGGGGAGCGGAGTTTCTTTTCCCCAACACGGCCTGCGTGCTCGACGTGGGCGGACAAAGCACCCGTGCCATCCGGTTGCGCGAAGGCGGCAAGGTGAAGGAATTCAAATCCAACGACAAGTGCGCGGCCGGTTCGGGAGGATTCCTCGAGCGCGCCGCGCATTATCTGGAGATCCCTCTCGATCAGCTTGGTCCCCTCTCCATGGGTTCGGAGAAGCCCACGATGATCAGCAGCGTCTGCGCCGTGCTGGCGGAATCGGAAATCATCAACCTCGTCAGCGACGGGCAAAGCGTCGAGAACATCATTCGCGGCATCCACAATTCGCTTGCTTCGCGATCCAAGGCTTTGCTCGCCCGTGTGGGGCTTGAAGATGAGGTCACCTTCGTCGGCGGCGTGGCGCGCCAGAACGGAATGGTGAAGGCTCTAAAGGACACGATCGGCCGTCAAGTGAATGTCAGCGATCAACCGGACATGGTCGCCGCTCTTGGAGCCGCGTTGCTGGCCCACCAGCGCTTGCAGAAGCTCGGTGGAATACGTGCCAACGAACAGGATCCGGACCTTAACGTTGGTTAGAAACGCAAGATGCTTGGCACTGTCTTCACGCGGTTGTTTTCACAATGAAGGGAAGCGAACGAATGCTGATCAATCGAAGGCACGTCCAAATCGAATGGGGCGATTGCGATGCGGCGGGAACCGTCTTCTTCCCGCGTTACCTCGAGTACGGCGACGCGTGCACGAACGCTCTATTCGCACGGGCTGGGCTGTTCAAGCCGGTGATGCTCAAAACCTACAACATTATCGGCATCCCGTTAGTTGACTTGCATGCGCGATTCGTCGTGCCTTCCAATTTCGGCGATGAGGTGGTCTACGAAACGTCTATCTCCGAATGGGGGCGCAGCAGCTTTTTGGTCCAGCATAGAGTTTTCCTGCCCGACGGAGTCCTCGGCCTGGAGATTTTTGAGAGGCGCGTATGGGTCATGCGCGTAAGCGAAACCCCGGTCGCGTTCCGAAGCGAGCCGATTCCCGAGGAAGTGAAGAAAAGATTCACGGATCCGGTGCCCGCCACTGGCGTTTGAACCGCGAGGCCCGGTGTCCCGCAGTGGAGCGCTTGAGGATCTGATCATCTACAAAATTATTGCTTGCCCGTGATGAAGGTTGTGATCACGGCCTTCAAACGACCTCGTCGGTGTGCTGTGCCTCGCCAAAATTCTGCTCGGCTTTGAAATCAACAGCTTACGGCCGGGCGCCTACTGCGTGCTTATATGTTATTTGTGAGCGATGCTCCAAGATCTGAGGCTCGTTCTCGGCACCATTGCTCGTCTCTTTTGCACGCGGCATAGCCTCCTGCTGGAAAACCTAGCCCTACGCCAACAACTCGCGGTGTTCGGTCTCTCGTCACGCTTCATGCTTTGCCTTTTTCGGCCCTGAACTTCGCCCATCGTTTCTTAGCAGCTTTCGCCATCTTCGCTCTTGCAGCGGCGGACAACACGTGCTTCTTCACGCCAGTTAGTTCTCGGTTCGTCGAATCGCCCAAAGCCTTCGCAGCCGCTCGTACTCCTTTCAATTGGTGCTGTAACTTACTTAACTGCTTTTCGAGTTTTCTTTCTTCGCGCTTGATTGCTGCCAGAATGTCCATGGATCCTCCGAGTAGACTCTATCTCAAAGCGGAGGTAGCGCACCAGAAGTACTGCGAGGGGCCAGTGGTTCCAGGCCGAGCGCTTCACAGCAATCAGGGCGACTGCTTCGGCCTCGGCCTCGCGGATACTCCCGGGTGTAGCCTCCGTGTCCACCATCTGATCAGACGGAGCCGATTACTGCCGTGGCTACATCTAGCATTGGCTCGAGGAAACAGAAAGGAATCCCGAATCAGTCCGCTCAGAAGATCCTCTCGGCGGGACGCATTCCATCACCAGCTTGCCAGATGAATTTAGGACCGCGATCGAGATCGCTTCCTTATGGAACATCCATCCCGATATACTTCACGCTATCCGTACAGGGTGCTCCTTTCTGGAGGGATTGAGGCGAACACTCAAAACCTACTCCAAAAGATTTCAGTTAGTGCACTTCTGATTGCTGCCAGACCTTTGGGTGCCGCATAACGCGAACCAGGGGCATCGGGTCCAGGGAAGATAGAGGCTCAATTAACCCTGCTGCCGAAACGCGGGCGGATGACGGCGTGTCCCGAAGTTGAGCCGATGGCCGTGGTGGAGCTACAATGACCTTGCTTGGGGCGGAATCCTCACTAACGGAGAACGTCCTTCCTCCATTTCAGGCTGAACCAACACAATCGACAACTTTCAGGCCCCGATAGATTTGGCTCCAACATAGTGATATGCTCCAGCCTCCCCTACAGATTCCCTCCGGTGAGGTTCAAATGATTGCAGAACTAAAGGTGGCCAGCCTCCAAGATGACCTCGAATCCGAAGAGATGAATCCTACCCACACATTCATAGCCCGCTGCAAGCTCTGCCAGTGCGAAAACATATACTCCATCACCGATGTTCAAACCTTTGACGGAGAGCCGCGGAAGAGGATCTTGTCGAGGACACGGGCGGCTGGTGCGTAGGGTCCGCGTAATCAGGACTTGGTCGTATGATAGAGTCCTCTGCTCACCCGGATTCGAGGTTCAGCGCTAAGAACGGATCGATTAGTTATCGAGGCTCGCGCTCTTACTCAGCCCAGACCAGCCACGGATGCTCGAAGGGAACTCGCACGTCGGAGTGGCAAGGAATCACGCGAACGCTGAAGCCATACGAGCCGCTCTCGGGGCACTCCAACTGCCCCTCATATTGGTGCTCGTTTTCGGCCGTTCCCGCGTGCTTCATATCGCTCGAAGAGCTATTCGCGATCATACCGCCCGGGTTAACCGAGCCGGAGACAATCTGGACCCGAACATACTCTGGTGGAATCTCGCCGAGAACAACAGAGGCCGTCACCCGTATCTTTTGCCCCACCCGGATTTCGCGGCTGTTCTCAGCTTGGACCCGCGTGATCTTCACTTGAGAGCCAGCGGTTCGAAACCGTTTGCGCCATTCGACGATGGGGCCGAGTTTTGCGCCACCCTGGGCGGCTAGTTCGGAGTAGCGTTTTGCCGCGGGGATATAGAAGCGCTCGACGTACTCCGTCACCATGCGGTTGGTGTTGAATATCGGACACAAGCGTTTCATCGAAGTTTTCATTTTGGTGATCCAGCGGCGCGGGAGGTTCTCCTGGTCACGCTCGTAAAACAGGGGCGTCACGTCCATCTCTAGAAGATTGTAGAGAGCATCGGACTCGACGGCGTCCTGATAATCATCGTTGTTATAATCCTCACCGCGGCCGATGGCCCAGCCAACTTCACGGTCGTAACCTTCCGCCCACCACCCGTCCAGCACGGAAAGATTGAGACCGCCATTGGGTAGCAGTTTCATGCCGCTGGTACCGCTGGCTTCATTGGGACGCCGGGGCGTGTTCAGCCACACGTCAGCACCTTGCACCAGGTGACGAGCAACGCGGATGTCGTAGTCTTCCACAAAGACAACGCTGGAGCGGATCTCGGGGTCACGGGCGAAGTGGATGATCTGGCGGATTAAGTCCTTTCCCGCGGAGTCGTGAGGATGAGCCTTTCCGGCGATCAGAAACTGGACGGGACGCGACGGGTTCGTCAAGATGCGCTTAAGGCGCGGGACGTCCCGCAGCAGCAAGGTCGCGCGCTTATAAGTTGCAAACCGGCGGGCAAAGCCGATGGTCAGGGCGTCCGGATTGAGCACGGAGCGGGCAGCGACGATCTCTGCATCCGAACCTCCGCGCCGCTGCAACTGGGACTCCAGGGCTTGGCGGGCGTAATTGACCAGGCGTTCCCGGCGAATCTGACGTACGCGCCAGAGTTCATGGTCGGGAATCCGGTCGATGCGGTTCCAGACGCCGCTTTCAGAGGGCTCTTCCGCCCAGCGGTGGCCCAGATAACGGTTCAGCAAAGCGGTCATTTCGAGCGAGACCCAACTGCGAATGTGCACACCGTTGGTGACCGAGTCCACCGGGATTTCCTCAAGTGAGTAGCCAGGCCACATGGCCCGCACCATTTTGCGAGTGATGACGCCGTGGAGACGGCTAACGCCGTTGGCCGCGGAACTGATGCGAGCAGCAAGGAACGCCATATTAAAACTCTCGTTCGGATCCGCAGGATTCTGACGGCCGTAGCTCAGCAGCCGTTCAAAAGGGATGCCAAGCCGCTCGGCAAAGGCCCCAAAATACCTCGCCATCACCTGCGGATCAAAGCGATCGAAACCAGCCGGGACGGGAGTGTGGGTGGTGAACAAGTTGCCCGCCGCGGCAAGCTGGCGGGCTTCGAAGAACGTCACCCCGAGCTCTTCCATCAGCGCGCGCGTCCTTTCGAGACCCAGAAACGCGGAGTGCCCTTCGTTTAAATGGCAAATCGCAGGCCGGATTCCAAGCGCGGCCAGCGCGCGCATACCGCCTATCCCGAGGATAATCTCCTGCTGGAGGCGGAGTTCGCCGTCGCCGCTATACAGCGAACCCGTGATCCGGCGGTCTTCCTCCGAGTTCTGCGGGACGTTGGTATCGAGCAGGTATAACGGGACGCGGCCCACCTGCACCTTCCAAACCCGCGCATATGCCAGGCGTCCGGGAAACTCCACGGATATGGTAAGGGGGTTGTTCTGGGCATCCATCTCCGGCACCAGAGGCAGGCTGGAGAAATCGTTCTCCGGGTAAGTTTCCTGCTGCCAGCCATCCGCGTTCAGGTACTGCTGGAAGTAACCGCGCTGGTACAACAGGCCAACACCCACCAGTGGCACGCCCGCGTCGCTTGCGGATTTGAGATGATCTCCCGCCAGGATTCCCAGACCACCGGCATAGTTGGGTATGCACTCGGTGAGGCCGAACTCGGCGGAGAAATAGGCAAAGACAACCTCAGCGACGTCGGGGTGCGCGCGCCGGAACCATCCCTTGCCGGACAGGTACTCCGCCAGGCTGGCGGCGACCCTATCCAGTTCGGCGAGAAATGCCTCATCGGAGGCAAGTTCAGCCAGGCGCCGCTGGCCAGTCCGGCCGAGCACCAAACGCGGATTATGCTTCGTTTCCTCCCAAAGGTCGGGATTGATACTTTCGAACACGTCCCTGGTGGGATGGTCCCAACACCAGCGGAGGTTTAAGGAGAGTGTATTGAGGGCCTCCAGCCGGGCCGGAAGCGTGGGCGAGACTCGAAAGCTGAATACGCGTGGCATGACTAATCATCAGTGAAGCGGCTGACCTCCGGTTCCAGGTCAGGCATTCGCGCCCACATTCATCCTGGCAAAATCCTGGGCTCGTAGCGGTTCCAAACGACCGTCGCACTTCACCCGTCTGAACGCGCGAGCGGTTCTTGTTCCGCTGCGGGGACAGATCGCTGCTCTGTCATTTTTCCTATTCAGCGGTGCGCGATTAGGCAAGAGTCCGTGCCACTTAGGCTGTCGGCTCCTGTTTATAAGGTTTCTACTTCGACACGCGTGGTAGCCGCTTAACCGGGATCTTTGGAATGTTGATTTCCAGAATCCCGTTTTTGAGCGTGGCTGTGGCTTTTCCGCTATCGACCTCCGGCGGCAAATCGACGACTCGCAGAAGCTGCTCGGAGCATTGCTCTTGTTCTTCTTTGGTTTCTTTCTTACCGCTGATGGTAAGCCGCCACGGCTCGAGACTGACTTCTAGATCCTTGGCGCTGAAGCCGGGTACGTCCGCTTTAACGGTTACTTCCTCATCTGTTTCTGCGATTCGGAGTTGGACCGGATGAAGTATTTCGGATTCCGCCTTAAGCCAGTCTTCAAGGTCTTGACCTAACGTCTTGCCTCTGCCTTCAAAGATCTCGTAGGCACGGCGTGAGACTTGCTCCGAGAGTTTATTGAAGCGTTCCAGCAAGGTTCGTGGTTCGACGATTTTTACTTGCGTTGGTTCTAGGGCCGTTTGCGTAGCTGTAGATCTTTCGATCATCTTCCTGCTCCTCACACGACCACCTGCACCAATTGGCGTCGCCATAGGCGTTAGCGTAGGTGAGTTTAGTGCAATTGGTAAGCGCTCCGGGTTACAGACCGATGTATCGTTGGTTACAACACGGCAGGAGCTCAACTCTTGCAAAGCCAAAAGTGGCGCACAGATCTTGTGTTGTTACTCATCGTCCGCGGTTCCAATGTATTGGCCGGCAAGCGGAAGTCTCGTCTGATCGCAGCCGCGTAGAAGCAGGGGCGAATCGGCCCACCGCAAGAACGCCCAAGTTTCAATAGGCAAATGATGTCACCCAGGCAAAAATCTTCTTCGGCGGGTGGCAAGGCTCCGCGTAGCACGAGCCATCCGACACATGAAGAAATTGAACTCCATGCATATCAAAAGTATGTTGAGCGCGGCGGCGGACACGGTCGGGATGTGGAGGACTGGCTAAAAGCGGAACGTGAGTTGCTGAAGAAGTACAAGAAGAGCCGGGCAAGAGCGACTTCTGGGAAAGTCCGCTGAAAACGTTACGTTAATGCGGCGTCGTTAAGTCTTCTAGCCGAGCCTCTTCCACGACCTAGATGGGTTGCGAAACGGCAAGCCACGTCGCTGACTCCCGATAACCGGGCATGTCTCCTATCGGCACCCCACTTCGCCGATGACTGCATTCATCAGGAGCCATTTTGTTGCGACGGGGGCAAAAAAGAAGGCGGCCCCAGCGTGAGGGCCGCCCTTTGTCTTACTCTCACTGGAGGAAAGCCGCCTCAGCGGTCAAGCCTTACGTCGGCGGAGCGTGCGGAGTCGGTATCGTTTCTGCCGATGTCCCCTCTTGCTCACTCCCGTTGGGTGCTTCCTTCCTACCTGCAATCCTCGTATCCCTTTTGTCAAAAACCAGATGTGTTCCCGGTCACATAGAGCGGTGATCCGCGTCACATCGCCGCGAGATGACCTGTGACCAGGAATAGGCCCAAGCAACGACGTGCCAACTCCTCGTAACTCGGATTGCCGGACATCTGCCTTTCCTAGTACTCCACATGTCCGGTTAGCAACGTTAATCGGGCACTGGCCTCCTTGTTCCACCAAACTCGATTTCACAGCCGATGGCTGATGTAAACTCTCTCATTCGCCGTGTTACGAAAACTCGGTCTGGGCATCTAAGTCGTTGGAAGAAGGCGTCAAAATGAATTTCCATTCCTACAAGCAGCACCAACTCGAAGACAGATGGGACGCGATCGTCATCGGCTCCGGCATCGGCGGCCTCGCCGCTGCCGCGCTTCTTTCCGCGGAAGCCGGCAAGAAAGTTCTCGTTCTCGAACGCCACTACACGGCGGGAGGGTACACGCACTCGTTTCACCGCCCCGGCTATCAGTGGGACGTCGGCGTGCACTATATCGGCGAGGTACACGACCCTGCCTCGCAAGTGCGGCGCGTGTTTGATTACATGACCGATGGGCAGCTCGCGTGGGCGCGCATGCCGGACGTGTATGACCGCATGGTGTTCGCCGATCGTAGCTACGATTTCGTCGCGGGCCTCGACCACTTCCGCGACCACATGAAGCAATACTTTCCGCGCGATGCCGCAGCGATCGACCGCTACATCGCGGCCGTGCTCGCTGCCGCGAAGTTCTCCGGCGCGTACTTCTCGGAGAAAGCGATTCCCCGTCCCGCGGCGCGGCTGGCTGGCGGCTTGATGCGCCGGGGATTTCTCCGCTGGGCAAGCCGCACCACTGCGGCCGTTCTCGCGAGCATCACGGACAATCGCGAACTGATTGGCGTGCTCGCCGGGCAATGGGGCGATTACGGACTCCCTCCCGCGCAGAGCAGCTTCGGCGTGCATGCGATTATCGCGGCTCACTATTTCGGCGGCGCCAGTTATCCCATCGGAGGCGCAGCGCGAATCGTGGATACGATCGCGCCGCTGATTCAGCGCCATGGCGGTGACATTGTCGTCAGCGCCGACGTGGCGCAGGTGATTCTGGAAGGGAATCAGGCCGCCGGAGTGCGTATGGCGGACGGGCGCGAGCTGCGCGCGCCGCTCGTCATCAGCGATGCAGGAGCGCACAACACCTTCGCGCGGCTCATCGCGCAGCCCAATGCAGCCGTCGCACCGGTGCTCGAAGAGCTTCGCGGCATTCCGCCGTCGATGGCGCATCTGAGTCTCTACGTCGGCGTGAAGCAGACGGCGGCGCAGCTCGGTCTCGCGGGCACAAACCTCTGGATTCACGAATCCTACGATCACGATGCGAACGTCGCGCGCTCCGCCGCCGATCCAGATGCGCCGTTTCCCGTGTTGTTCATCTCGTTTCCGTCAGCGAAGGATCCAGAGTTCGCGCAACAGCATCCTGGGCGAGCGACGCTCGAAGTCGTGACGATGGCGCCGTACGACTGGTTCACGCATTGGGAGGACACGCGATGGAAGCACCGCGCCGAGGACTACGACGCGTTCAAGCAGCAGCTCGCCGCGCGATTGCAAGCCGCGCTCGAGCGGCACGTGCCCCAGGTCCGCGGGAAGATTGACTACGCCGAGCTTTCCACGCCGCTCAGCACGCGGCATTTCATGAACTACCAGCACGGCGAAGCGTACGGATTGAGGGCGACGCCGGCGCGATTCCGTCTGCGGTGCCTCGCGCCGCAGACGCCGATCCGCAACATGTACCTCACCGGGCAGGACGTGGTGAGTCTCGGCGTCACGGGAGCGTTGATGGGCGGAGTCATTACAGCTTCCGCGGTGCTCGGACGTAATCTCGTGTCGAAGATCACGAAGACTGCAGCAAAGCGAGCGGCAGCGGTAGCGTAGCGAGGGTTGCTGTGTTTGGGTTGGCGCGACGTGACGCGCCATGCGATCTCTGACTGGGCTGATGGACCGAAAAACGCTGACATCGTTTCACTAAAGCCGATCAATACCATGGGAAAGTCGAGTTAATTGCCAAACTTTGGATTACACTCGACGGCGTTCTGAAGGCAAACGACGAAGGGGGAAAGTATGTTTCACTTGATTTGGTATATTCTCATCGGGTTACTCTCGGGGTTCATCGCGAAATCGGTGATGCACGTGCACATGACGATGTTCTGGACGATCGTGCTCGGCATCATCGGATCGATCTTCGGCGGCGCCGTTACCCACATATTTTTGCGCCCG
>JBEKNB010000031.1:0-38287 GCA_049523255.1 Candidatus Acidiferrales bacterium
CCCCAGGATGCGATGAGCCGACATCGAGGTGCCAAACCTAAGCGTCGATGTGAACTCTTGGCTTAGATCAGCCTGTTATCCCCGGCGTACCTTTTATCCGTTGAGCGATGGCCCTTCCACGCAGAACCACCGGATCACTAGATCCCACTTTCGTGCCTGCTCGACCTGTGTGTCTCGCAGTCAACCTGGCTTATGCTCTTGCACTCCACGGCGGGTTTCCAATCCGCCTGAGCCAAGCTTGGAGCGCCTCCGTTACCGTTTAGGAGGCGACCGCCCCAGTCAAACTACCCGTCTGGCCGTGTCCTCCACCCCGTCTAGGGGTGCAAGTTAGAGCGACAGAACTATCAGGGTGGTATTTCACCGTTGCCTCCCCCTCAGCCGAAACCGAGGGTTCCCAGGCTCCCACCTATCCTACGCAGGCAGTACCGTTAATCATGACCAGAGTGCAGTTAAGGTGCACGGGGTCTTTCCGTCTAGATGCGGGCATCCGGCGTCTTCACCGGAACCACAAATTCGCCGAGCCGTTCGCCAAGACAGTCGTTCGATCGGTACGCCATTCGTGCAGGTCGGAACTTACCCGACAAGGAATTTCGCTACCTTAGGACCGTTATAGTTACGGCCGCCGTTCACCGGGGCTTCAGATCAGGCCTTCGCTGCCTTGCGGCAGCTAAGCCCTCCCTTTAACCTTCCGGCACCGGGCAGGCGTCACCCCCTATACGTCGTATTCGACTTAGCAGAGAGCTGTGTTTTTGTTAAACAGTCGCCGAACGCATTTCACTGCGGCCCCCTCGGGCTATAAACCCTACCGGGGCACCCCTTCTCCCGAAGTTACGGGGCTAATGTGCCTAGTTCCTGAGCGAGCGTTCTCTCGAGCGCCTGTGGATATTCACCTTGTCTACCTGTGTCGGTTTGAGGTACGGGCACCATACGAACTCCTTAGAGGTTTTTCCCGGCAGCGTGAAATCAGGGACTTTGTGGTCGTGTGACCTCGCCCCCAGTCTCACCGTTGAATGACCCCGTGGATTTTCCTGCGGGATCCGGCTTGCACTGGGCGATCGGGACATCCATCACCCGACTCCCCTATCCTTCTGCGTCACCCCATCGTATAACGTTCGCATGGCGGGGCAGGAATGTTGACCTGCTGTCCATCAGCTACGCCTCTCGGCCTCACCTTAGGACCCGCCTAACCCTGAGCGGATTAACCTTCCTCAGGAAACCTTAGACTTTCGGCGACACGAGTTCTCATCGTGTTTATCGCTACTTATGCCGGCAGAGTCTCTTCCGTGGCGTTCAGTAGTCCTCTCGGTCTACCTTTGCCACCACAGAATGCTCCCCTACCAAATGACGAAATCCGAAGAGATCGTCAATTCCGCAGCTTCGGTCATAGACTTGAGCCCCGTTGGATTGTCGGTGCGTGAACACTTGACCAGTGAGCTGTTACGCTTTCTTTAAAGGATGGCTGCTTCTAAGCCAACCTCCTGGCTGTCTGTGCGCTCACACGTCCTTTCCCACTTAGTCTATAGTTTGGGACCTTAGCTGGCGGTCTGGGTTCTTTCCCTCTCGACCACGGAGCTTATCCCCCGTAGTCTCACTCCCGTGCTGTTGTCCACGGCATTCGGAGTTTGATTGGATTCGGTATCCTGGATGGGACCCTAGTCCATTCAGTGCTCTACCACCGTGGCAAATCGCACCAGGCTGCCCCTAAAGGCATTTCGGGGAGAACGAGCTATCACGGAATTTGATTAGCCTTTCACCCCTACCCTCAGCTCATCCGAGCGATTTTCAACTCACAACGGTTCGGTCCTCCAGTCGCGGTTAAGCGACCTTCAACCTGGCCAAGGGTAGATCATCCCGCTTCGCGTCTATTCCCACAGACTGAACGCCCTATTCGGACTCGCTTTCGCTACGGCTCGCTTACGCTTAACCTTGCCTGTGAGAATAACTAGCCGGCTCATTAAGCAAGAGGCACGCCGTCAGGCATTTCCCGGCCGAAGCCGGGACATAGCCCTTCGACTGCTTGTAGGCATACGGTTTCAGGTTCTATTTCACTCCCCTCGCAGGGGTGCTTTTCGCCTTTCCCTCACGGTACTAGTTCACTATCGGTCGCCAACGAGTATTTAGCCTTGGAGAGTGGTCTCCCCGGTTTCCCACGAGGTTTCTCGTGCCTCGTAGTACTCAGGATACCGCTTCGAGTCCGGTAAGCTTTCGGCTACATGGCTATCACATTCTCTGGCCCCGCTTTCCAGCGGGTTCACCTAGCCTCCGGATTGATAACTCTACTCACGCGGTCCTACAACCCCCCGATATAAATATCGAGGTTTGGGCTGTTCCGATTTCGCTCGCCGCTACTCTCGGAATCTCGTTTGATTTATTTTCCTCCAGGTACTGAGATGGTTCACTTCCCTGGGTTGGCTCGTACCCGCCTATGTATTCAGCGGGCCGTTATCTGGTTTTACCAGATAGGGTTTCCCCATTCGGACATCCCCGGATCAAAGCCTGTTTGCGCACCGTACGCCCTTAGTAGCTTGACCATAAAACTTACCCAACACGTCTCGATCCGATCAGGATCGGGACCCTGAAAAACCAGTGACGAAAGGTCTTGCATCCCTTCGTTCCGGAATTTTCAGGCTGTTATATGCCCGTTCAGCGTCAAATTCTGGCGCAAAACGCACACATAAGCGGCGTGAACAGGCAAGTTCGCCTTTCCACAAAACGCTACTCTCGAGCAAAACTTGCGGTTTATCACGCTATACGGACCTTGAAATCCGCATAACGCGATGCCTACTTCCTTCAGTTGTCAAAGATCGTTCGTTCCGGTCAACTGTTTCCGATCGGAACGTCTCCGCTCCCGGCGGAGCGCAGTGTCGGTTTGGAGCCGGCCCTGCGATTACTTCTGAGCAATAAAAAACCCGGCGTCGAGCGCCGGGCGAATCCGTCCATCTTCTGAGTCGCTACGTTCGGGCGACTCTAGAACGGATGTGCTCGAAGCTCGACTTCTTTCTACCCGGTATTCGTAACCAACCTCACCTCTGGATGAGTCGGCAAGCCCGGTCCGTCAGCAGACTCCCCGGCGAATCAGGGCACCGCCAACTTCAAAGCAGTATACCAGAATCCAAAATCCCGTCAAGTTCCATTCAAGATTCTTTTACGTTCCTGTCGCAATCCGCCTGTGAATTTCACCGCGCTTTGTGGAAATCATGGCCCTGAATCCCCTAGGCGTCCCTCCCTTTCGGCCAACGCAAGTGCACTTCGCCTTTCCTGGTAATCGCGGCGACAAAGGGCGGACCTATCTTTCGACACATCTTTCGCATCTTTGCAAGGGCCGCTTCCAACGCCACGGCCATGTCACTTCCAGATAGATTGCCCGATGCGAACACGAACTCACGCACGGAACTCCGCGCCAAGGCGCGCTTTTCAAGAAGGTTGTAGCGAATCCGCTTGTCGGCCGTGAGCAAAACCCACTGATTCTCTCCTACTTTCGGCAACCATGCTTCATCCGGTGTTCCGCGGGGAAAGTGGCCGAGGTGCCGCTCGAAGCGGACTCCCGCTTTCAACAGAGTCGCCATAATGGCCGTCGAGTTACAAAGATTCTCGTCGAGATAAAGAGTGAAATCTTCAGGCGGCCACTGGGAGTGCCCGCTCCCATCGGATGGCTTCTTCAATTTGCTGCGGCGAGCAATCATATTCGGCGGCGAGTTCAGGCACGGACTCTCGTGCGTTAAAACGCGACGCGATTATAGCAGTTGAGATGCCGGTGCCAGCGATCACAGGCTTGCCGAATCCGACCATTGGGTTGATCTCGATTGATTTTGGTTCGCCGGGACCAGGCTGAACCACAAACGGGAAGAACCGGAACATCCCTTTTGAATCGACTTCCACTCGTTCGAGGTGAATCAAGTAAAAGTTCAGCCCCAACTGTCCGTGTTGCGAGACGTTGATGATTTTTCCCAGCCTCTCGATGAAGAGGTCCCTGCGATCTGTGAGAAAAACCTCACTGATCAATGGATGCGGCTTGGGGTAGTCCGCAGTGATCTTCGCCAGGGCACTGCGGACCCGGGGAAGCTTCAAGTTGTAGATTTGTCGCATACCGGCCAGTACGTGACATTCAAGCAAGTTCAAAAATGACAAACGGACGGGATCGATCTTCGCAGGTTTGATAATGGGCGGACGGGCATGAAAGCCAGTCAACCAATACCGCAGGGTTTGATACGGAACCTTGAGATAGATCGCTGCCTCGGGAAGACCGTAGGCAGGCTCTTCGTAGAGCTTGTTGTACGGCACTGTCATAAAGGCAGCATCTCCTGTTGACGAACTCAAACGTATACTATCATCCTTCCGTCTTTCGTGTTTTTCTGCATTGTTTATCACAGCACCAAGGAGAGGCAAACTCAATATACAATGTTCTCTGCCACCCAATGCCCACATCTATCGCAGAGCTTTTCAAGCCGTTCATGCTGAACGGACTCACGCTGCCCAATCGCGTCGTGATGGCGCCGATGACGCGCAATTTCTCGCCGCGCGGCGTTCCTGGGCCGGACGTGGCCGCTTATTATCGCCGGCGCGCCGAAGGCGGCGTGGGGCTGATCATCACCGAAGGCACATCGCCCAATCATCCGCAGGCGGCGAACATGCCGCAGATTCCGCACATCTATGGCGACGAGGCGCTCGCGGGCTGGAAGCGAGTCGTCGACGCCGTGCACGCAGCCGGTGGACGCATTTTCTCGCAGCTCTGGCACGTCGGAGCGGTGCAAAGTCCGGGCGATCCCCCGAAGCTTCCGGCGTCGCCGATTAGTCCGTCAGGCTTGCTGAAGCCAGACACGAAAATCGGCGAGCCCATGACGCAGGCCGACATCGACGCGATGATCGAAGCCTACGCGGAGGGAGCCAAGAACGCGCAGCGCGTCGGATTCGACGGAGTTGAAATCCACGGCGCGCACGGTTACCTGATCGACCAGTTCTTCTGGGACGGCACAAACCGCCGCACGGATAAATACGACGGCGATCTCGCGCACCGCACACGCTTCGCCGTAGAGATTATTCAGGAATGCCGGCGCCGCACCGGCCCGAGCTTCCCTATCCAGTTGCGCTTCTCGCAGTGGAAGCTGCAGGACTACGCGGCGCGCCTCGCAACCACGCCGGACGAGCTGTCGCGTTTCCTCGAGCCACTGGCAGCAGCCGGCATCGACGCGTTCCACTGCTCCACGCGCAAGTTCTGGGAGCCTGAGTTCGAAGGCAGCGACCTCAATCTCGCGGGCTGGACCAAGAAGCTCAGCGGCAAGCCGACGATCACGGTCGGCTCGGTTTCGCTCGATGTCGATTTCATGGTCTCGCTGGGCCGAATGGCGGCTCCGAAATCCGGGACGGCGGGTGGCAAGGGCGCCGACCCGGCAGCCGGCATGGAACGTCTCACCGAAATGCTGGCTCGCGGCGATTTCGATCTCGTTGCAGTTGGCCGCGCGTTGCTGGCGGATCCTGGGTGGGCCGCGAAAGTCCGGGGAGGCCGCTTCAGCGAACTCCTTCCTTTCACCCCTGATGTCCTGAAGACACTGGCTTAGTTACCCCAACACGTTCCGAGGCTTTCCAGCGTGATTCCAGTCCCTAAGTCTGGGTTACCGGCCCGTCTGGAATTCGAAACTTTGCTTGCCACGCTTCGCCCGAAAGGTGCATCCTATAAACTTATGGGTATGACTCCAAAAACAAGGTCCAGACCGAATCCGAGCGTCACCCCACGAGAAGTGCTCGCCTCCTGGGGCCGGATTCTGACCGGCCGAGTGCCGATGCTCTCGATCGAGATTACGCGCGAGTGCCCGCTGAGTTGCCCCGGATGCTACGCCTACGGCGACTCGCACCTGGGTGGCGGTATCACGCTCGAAAAGCTGAGCGATTATCGTGGTGACGCGCTTGTCGATGGCGTGCTCCAACTCGTGCGCAAGCACAAGCCCCTGCACGTCTCGCTCGTGGGCGGCGAGCCTCTGATTCGGCACCGCGAGCTGAGCCGGATTCTCCCGCAGCTTAGCGAGATGGGCGTCTTCACGCTGGTGGTGACGAGCGGCGTGATTCCGATTCCTGCAGAATGGATGACACTTCCCCGTGTGCGCGTCGCCGTCTCCGTGGACGGGCTGCCGGAGCATCACGATATCCGGCGAAAGCCGGCCATGTACGAACGCATCCTGAACAATATCGAAGGCCGCGAGGTCAACGTTCACTGGACAATCACGCGCCCGATGCTCGAGCGTCCCGGCTATCTTGAAGAATATGTCTCGTTCTGGAGCGCGCGCGCCGAAATAAACCGCATCTGGGTGAGCATCTATACGCCGCAGGTAGGTGAGCAAAGTGCCGAAATGCTCTCCGAGGAAGACCGCATCAGCCTCGCGCGGCAGTTGCCTGCGCTGGCCGCACGTTACCCGAAGCTCCTGTTCAACGAAGGCCTCGCCGCCGCACTGCTCGAGCCGCCGAAAAATCCGGGCGACTGCGTTTTTGCGAAGATGTCGGCGAATTATTCGGCGGATCTTGAAACGCGCGTCGAACCATGCGTTTTTGGCGGAACGCCGGATTGCTCGCAGTGCGGCTGCGCGGTCAGCAGCGGGTTGCACTGGATTCGCAATGTCCGCGTCGTCGGGCCCCTGAAAGTTAACCACTTCATCGCCGGATCGGTGAAGGTCGGCCTCCTTGTGAACCGCCTGAAGTCGGGCACGGCACGACCTTCCCGCTGGGCTCCCGGAAATGCCCGCCCACAGACGGAAGCCGATCTCGTGCAGATCGAATCCGGCGACTAGTTTCCGACCGACAATCAGCCCTTGCGATGCTTGAAGAATTCGACCTGCCGCAGACGCTTCTCGGCTTCGGCCTTCGTCCTGTAGGGTCCGCCCAGGTTCTTTCCCTTTTCGGACAGCACCTGATAGCCGCCTGCCACTTTCTTGATCATCGCCGTTCCCTCCTGCCCCATACTGTGTGAACGAACCGCAAAAAGCTGTGCCGCGCATCACACTCAAAATGGAACCTGGATTTGCCGCAAAGCGGACGTAGTTGTGCGACGATGGTGCGTGGAGAAGCAAGGAGCCGGCATGGGATACTACGCTCTCTTCTATGAGGTTGTCGGCGACTATCTTCAGCGCCGCGGGCAGTTCCGCGAAGCTCATCTGCATTACGCCCAGCAGTCCCACGAGCGCGGCGAGCTTCTGCTCGGGGGAGCCTTCGCCGATCCCGCGGACAGGGCGCTGCTCGTCTTCCGCGCGGAGGATCGCGCCATTCCTGAATCCTTCGCGCGCAATGATCCCTACGTGCTCAACGGGCTCGTCGCGCGATGGGAGGTTCGGCCGTGGGCCGTCGTGATCGGGAACCCAGACGCGCCCGGCGCGCCGCGAGAACGGTCCTGATGTAACCGCGCGATTCCCCGCGCCGTCAATTTTATACACTCACAACCGTTTGCGACCGAATGAGCCTTCTGGTAGGGTGCTTCCCCGGAGGCACGAGAATCATAGAGACCATAGGTCCGTCACTGGATTTGGGGTACGGGAGACCAGTTTCTGCACGAGAAATGGTAAGGGGGGGAAATGAATTCGAGAAAATTGTGGTTGGTTCGAGCGAGCCGAACTGTCTTCGCGCTCGTCATTGTAGTCGCCGTTTCGGCGGCGATACACGCGCAAGGCGGCCCGCCAGCGGGGAGTCCACCTGCGCAGGGAGGCCTGCCAGCAGGCGGCGCGGCTGCGGGCATGACCGCCATGAAGGCGCCTTTTCCGCCGTTTCACATCATCGGGAACATCTACTACGTGGGATCGACCGGCCTTTCCTGTTACATCATTAAGACGAACAAGGGGGAAATCCTGCTCGATACCGGCTACCCGGACATGGCTTCGCAGATCGAAGGCAACATCCAGACGCTCGGCTTTAAGCTCTCGGATGTGAAGATTCTGATCAACAGCCACGCGCACATCGATCACGGCGGCGGAATGGCCGAACTGAAGACGGCTACGGGGGGTCAACTGGTCGCCATGGCCGAAGACGCGCCTTACTTCGAAAGCGGCGGACACAACGATGTGCTCTTCGGGGACAGGAATCTGTTTCCTCCGGTGCACGTCGATCGCGTAATCCACGACGGTGACACAGTGAAGCTCGGCAACGTGACGCTGACCGCCCATCTCACGCCGGGACACACTCCGGGCAATACGACCTGGACGATGGTCACAAAGGACAAGGGGAAATCGTATAACGTCGTCTTTTTCGGCATCGTGACTCCTTTCCCGAACACGAACCTTGCGGGAACGCCGGCTTATCCCAACATGGGAGCGGATTGGGCCAGGACCATGAAGGTGCTCCCGACGCTGCCGTGCGACGTTTTCCTCGGTTCCAACGCCGCTTTCTATGACATGGCAAAGAAGCACGATGCACTGATGCAAAACGCCGACCCGAATCCATTTATCGATCCGGCGGGATGCAAGGCGTTCGTCGATCGCGGCGAAGCGACCTATCAGAGGCTGCTGACGAATCCGCCGCCAGCCGGTGGTCCCGGCATGGGCGGACCGCCGCCAAGTGGCGCTCCGGGTGCCGGAGGCCCGCCGACGAGATAGCGGCGCTGGTCCCGTGATGAATCTCGGCAGAACATCGGCGGTGCGGGCGACGAGATTGATCCTCGCTCTCGCGATCGGGATAGCCGTTCCGGCTTTCGCACACGCGCAGGCGAACGATCTTTCTCGCAGCATGAATCAGCCCGTGCCGCCGTTTCACATCATCGGCAACATCTATTACGTCGGCGCGTCGGACATCACGTCGTATCTGATCGTCACGCCGGCCGGCGACATCCTGCTCGACGGCGGCTTCGTTGAAACCGCTCCGCAAATCGAAGCGAATATTCAAACGCTCGGATTCAAACTGGCTGACGTGAAGATCCTGCTGAGCAGCCACGAGCATTTAGACCACGCGGGAGGCTTCGGGGAACTCAAGCGCTTGACCGGCGCGCAATTGGTCGCGATGGCGGAAGAGGTCCCCACGCTCACAAGTGGCACTTCGTTTCCAGCTGTCACGCCGGACCGCGTGATCCACGATGCCGATACCGTGAGCCTTGGCGGCGTGACCCTGACGGCCCACGCGACACCGGGCCACACCCGGGGCTGCACCACGTGGACGATGGTGACCCAGGACAACGGCAAACCGTACAACGTCGTGTTCGTCGGCAGCGCCACGGTCCTCCCTGCATATCGGTTGACGGATCATCCCAATTCCCCTGCCACTTATCCCGGCATTCAATCCGACTATGAAAAGACCTTTCGCGTCCTGCATTCGCTTCCCTGCGACGTGTTTCTCGGGGCGCACGGCTCGTTTTTCTCACTGACACAGAAGCGCGAAGCGATGGCGAAGAATCCGGTGCAAAATCCGTTTATCGACCCGGCGGGCTATCAAGCCTACGTAACGCGGGCCGAGGCGGCGTTTCGGGCGGAATTGCAGCGCGAAGGCTCCGGATAAAGAACATTCCGGCGCGCAGAGTTCAGTTTCCCGACTTGGGGTCGAATCGTCTTCGAGGAGGAGCCGATGTTCTGTCAATCGTGCGGGGCAACGGTGGCGGATGGAACAGCGTTCTGCGGCGCTTGCGGCCGCCCGATCGTGGGCTACAGCATCGGTCAGTCGCCGGCCTCAACGCCTGCTGCTGGCTCCGTTGCACCGCTGGGGATCGCGATGGCTGCGAGCGCCGCGCCGTACGCAGGCTTCTGGCTGCGATTCGTCGCCTACCTCATCGATTCTGTGGTTGTATGGGTCGTGGCGGGAATCGTTATCGCTCTGGTTGTGGGCGTTGTCGGAATCGGATTCTTCCGCAATTTGGCCGCCGAGATGAACACTCCGAATCCCGTATTCCCAGCGGCGCTCGTCGCGATCATACTCATGTCCGTAGGCATTTTGATGATCGCGACCTGGCTCTATTTCGCGTGGATGGAGAGCTCGGAAACTCAGGGCACGCTCGGGAAAATGGCTCTCGCGTTGATCGTGACGGACATGCAGGGAAACCGCATCAGCTTCGGGCGGGCGAGCGGCCGCTTCTTCGCAAAAATCATCACCGGCATGGTTCCGCTGGCCATCGGCTACATCATGGCGGGTTTCACTGAAAAGAAGCAGGCGCTGCATGACATAATCGCAAGCTGCCTCGTCATGAGAAAAGGCTAAACGGGATCCTCGGTGACCGAAAACAGACTGCGTTGTCAAAAATGCGGCGAACCACTGGCCGATGGGGCGAGAATTTGCGCCGCCTGCGGCGAGCCCGTGCGCCCGTTTGCGGGCGATGAAACACTGCCGCAGACATTTGCAGCCGCGCGGCGGCCGGTCGTTTATGCGGGCTTCTGGCTGCGTGCGGTTTCCTATCTGATCGATTTGGTGCTGGTCACGATGATCGCCGGGGCCACGATCCTGCTACCTCTCATGGCACGGGGCGCGATCCCTGCAGACAAACCCTGGTTCCTTCTCACGGAAAAGGGCCGACAGGTCGTTGCCATTCAACTCCTCGTTCAAATGATCTGTTGGCTGTACTTCGCATCGTTTGAAAGTTCTTCATGGCAGGCGACTCCGGGGAAAAGGATTATGGGACTGGTTGTGACGGATATCGAGGGCCGACGGGTGACGTTTGCCCGGGCATCGGGCCGTTTTTGGGGGAAGCTTCTTTCGCAGTTCCTTCTTTTCTTCGGATTCGTGATGGCAGGCTTTACGCAGAGAAAGCAGGCCCTGCACGATATACTCGCCGGTTGTCTTGTGGTCAGGAAAATCTAAGCGCCCGAGCCGCGGCGCGCAGTCTGGACAGGCGCGCTTTGTAGTTCGCCGCGGATTTTGGCGGTGAACTCGGAGCCGCGCGAAACCGGCGCGCCGGGTTCGGCAATGTCCGCAGTGCGGTATCCCTGCTCCAGAACCCGATCGACCGCCGATTCAATCCACTGCGATTCCACCTCAAGACCGAACGACTCGCGGAGCATCAGCGTGGCCGAAAATATTGTGCCGAGCGGAGAAGCAATGTCCTTGCCGGCAAGCGTGGGCGCCGAGCCGTGGATCGGTTCGTAGAGAGCGGGCCGGTCCGGACGGCCGCGGCTCAGCGAAGGAATCAGGCCGATCGAGCCGGCCAGCGCTGCGGCTTCGTCGCTGAGGATATCTCCAAAGAGGTTCCCAGTGAGGATCACGTCGAACTGCGCCGGGCGAAGCAGAATCTGCATCGCCGCGTTATCGACGTAGAGGTGATCGAGCTTGACGGCCGGATACTCGCGCGCCAGCGCGGAAACCGTCTCGCGCCAGAGGGTCGACGTGGCCAGCACGTTGGCCTTGTCCACGCTGGTGAGATGACCCTTGCGCGCTGCAGCGCGCTCGAAAGCGTAGCGAGCCACGCGCTCGACTTCAGCAACCGTGTACTCGGCGAGGTCGCTGGCCCTTTCTGCGTTTATTTTGTGCTCGCCGAAGTAGATATCCCCAGCGAGTTCGCGAACGATTTCGAAATCGCAATCGCCCAGCCGCTCGGGACGAAGCGGCGAAATGCTGCGCAGCGCCGGCCGTAAGCGAATGGGCCTTAGATTGATGTACAGGCCCATTTCCTTTCGGAGTCCGAGAAGGCCCGCCTCCGGCCGCGTTCCAAACCGCAGCCCTTCCCACTTCGGCCCGCCGATCGCGCCAAGAAGGACGGCGTCCGCCGCGCGACACGCGGCCAGTGTTTCCGCCGGGAGCGGCTCGCCGCAAAAGTCGATGGCGTTCCCGCCGAACGGGAGTTCCCGGAATTCGAAATGGTGGCTGAAGGCCGAAGCGCAGTCCTTGAGAAGCTGCACGGCAGCGTTTATGACTTCGGGACCGATGCCGTCGCCCGGCAGCAGCGCGATTGTCTTCCGGAGCTGTGTCATCGAAGGGTTGGGTTTCTCTGGCGTCAGCGCGCAGCCGTGGCAGCCGGTCCTGAGGCGGGCGCCGGAGTCTGTCCGCGGCGGACCTGGTGGATGATGGTGATCAAGTCGCGGTCCGCGACTTCCTTTTCAGCGTCGGCACGCGCGATCGCCAGGCGGTAGCACTCGGCGAGCTCGGCATCCGTGGTTTCGTAGCCGAGTTCCGCGAGCCGCGCGCGAAATGCGTTGCGCCCGGAATGTTTCCCCAGGACGAGACGCCGTGCCGGCACGCCGACCTTTTCCGGAACGATAATTTCGTAGGTCAGCGGGTTCTTTAGAATGCCGTCCTGATGGATACCCGCCTCGTGAGCAAAGGCATTCGCGCCCACCACGGCTTTGTTCGGCGGCACCGGAACGCTGGTGATGGCGGTCAGCATGCGGCTGGTGGGGTAAAGCTTTTCGAGCTGGATATGGGTGGCCACGTTGTAGTGGTTCTGCCGCACATAGAGCGCTACAGCGAGCTCCTCGAGCGATGCGTTGCCCGCGCGCTCGCCGATCCCGTTGATGGTGCATTCGATCTGGCGGACGCCGGCTTCGATGGCCGCGAGCGAGTTCGCAACGGCCAGGCCGAGATCGTCGTGGCAGTGCGCGCTAAGAACAACATCCGGGTGCGCCCCCAGGCGCGCGCGAACCTGACGGAACATCTCCGCGTATTCGTCCGGCGTGGAATAGCCGACCGTGTCCGGCAGGTTGATGACCGTCGCGCCGGATTCGACGGCGGCCAGAACGACCTGACATAGATAGTCGAGATCGGTCCGGCTGGCGTCTTCCGCAGAAAACTCGACCTCCTCGCAATGCTGCCGGCCGAAGCGGATCATTTTCGTAATCTGATCGAGCGCCTGCTCGCGGTTGATGCGCAGCTTGTGTTTCAGGTGAAGATCGGAAGTGGCGAGGAAGAGATGCAGGCGGGGTTTCGCGGCGGGCTCGAGTCCGCGCAGCGCCGCATCTACGTCTTCCTGGCGCGCGCGAGCGAGTGCCGCTACGCGGCAGTGCTTGATCAAGGCGGCGACCGCGCGCGTCGCATCGAGGTCGCCCGGCGAGGCGATCGGGAACCCCGCTTCGAGGACGTCGACGCCCAGCTCTTCGATCTGGCGCGCGAGCTGGAGCTTTTCCTCGCGGTTCATCGAAAACCCGGGCGACTGTTCACCGTCGCGCAGCGTCGTATCGAAAATCTGCACGGTATCCATGGCTGCTCCTTTCCTTGTACCAGTGAACCGCAGCCGACGCAAGGCGTCCAATTTATAATTGTTGCATGGACAATAAGTTCTGCTTATATAGTAGCATCCTGAGGGGGGCTTTCGTGGACCTGGCGTCGCTGCACGTATTCCAGACGGTGGCGCGCGAGCGGAGTTTTTCGCGCGCGGCCGAAAAGCTTTATCGCACGCAACCCGCGGTCAGCATCTCGATCCGCAAGCTCGAGGAGTGGGTGGGGCAGCCGCTGTTCGTTCGCGGGTCGGGGGCGCGGATGCTGACGGATGCGGGCACGCTCCTGCTCGAATATGCGGACCGGATGCTGAACCTGCGCGAGGAAATCCGCAAAGGCATGAACGAGTTGAGCGGACTCGAGCGCGGCCAGCTTTCGCTCGGCGTGAACGAGAGCTCGATCCACGCCTTGTTGCCGGCGCTCGATCGCTACCGGCGGCTGCACCCGGGAATTCACATCAAGGTGCAGCGCGTGTTTTCGCGCGACGTGCCGCGAGAGGTGCTGAACCATCACCTCGACATCGGCGTGATCTCCTATCTTCCGGAAGAGCGGGAGCTCGCGGCGGTGGAGTTCTACCGCGACTCGCTCGTACTGATCGTATGGCCGGGCCACCGGCTGGCGAAACGGCGGGAGGTCGATATCAGCGAGCTTGGGCAAGAGACGTTCGTCGCGCATATCGTGGAATCGCCCTACCGGCAGCGCGTGATCCAGATATTCGCGCGCCACCGCGTTCCGCTGCATATGGACATCGAAATGCCGACGCTCGAAAGCATCAAGATGTTCGTCGAGATGAAAGAAGGAGTCGCGATCGTGCCGCGGATGTGCGTCGAGCGCGAAGTCGCAAGGGGCAGCCTGCGCGAACTGCGCATTCGCCAGATGCGCGTGGTGAGGAGACTCTATCTCGTGTACCGGCAGGACCGGCCGCTGACGGCGGCCGCGCAGGCGCTCGTCGAAATCATCCGGCAAAAGCCTTCGCGCGGCGCACATGCCCACCGAAAGCCGCAACCATCCTAGAAGTTTGTCGTGAGGCGGAGGGCAAAGCTCCGCGCCGGCCCAATGGCGTTGCCGGAGAAGAGCCCATTGAAGTCGATCAAGTTCAGCCGGTCGTTGAGATTTTCGCCATCGGCCTGGAACTTGACGTTCATTCGTTCGGATTTGTAAACGTCCACCCCCAGCGAGGCGTCGATCGAAAGCGACGGCTTGATGCGGCCACGCGCGAAATTAACGCGGTCCACCACCGAGGGGCCATATTCAGCGAGCGCGTCGTTGATCGTGCCGGTGAATTCGAACGGGAGCCCGCTGTTATACTCCTCGCCGCCCGCGATCCAGACGCGCGGAGCGATCTGGTAGCGCATTCGGAATCGAACGGTATTTCGCTGATCCTGGGAAATCGGGAAATGGCCTGCGATGTTGTCGAGTGCGTTTGTGGCGTCATCGCCGAGGAACAGCCCTCCGGTTACCGGGAGCCACGCGTTGCCAACCATGTACGAATAGCTGACAAATCCGGAAAAGCCGCGCCAGTTCGGAAGATCGAGCTTCCCTTCCGCCCCGTAAATGACGGCCTTGCGAAAGGCGATCGGAAAGCTGACGGCCGTGTTCAGCAACTGGTCGTCGTCGGCAAAGTTGTTCACCAACCGGCGGAAATAGTTCGCATCCAGCTTGATCTGCCCGAAGAAACTCTTCGTCACTCCGCCTTCGAAATAGTCGCCGTGCGAAGGCAAAACGGGAAGCCGCAAAACATTGGGGTTCAGAGCCACGACCGTGGGCGAGCTGGACAGGAGAATATTTTCGGATGATGGCGTCTGAAAGACGCGGTCGTACGACGCGTGCAGGACGAGGTTCGCAGACGGGAAGTAGTGCGCGACGGAAAGCCGCGGACTCGCGGCGTTGCGATTGACCAGCAACTGGTAGTGGTCCCAGCGAAGTCCCGCGCTCAGCGCCCAGTTGCCTATCCGGATCATGTCCTGCACAAAGGCGGACTGTTCGAGGTCCGGACGGCTGCCGAGACTCGGCTGATCCGGCGGAGGAAAGGAAAACGTCTGGGGCGTGCCTGGATCGAACTGCGCCGGGTTGGTGATCGCGTCGCTGAAATTCTCATGGAGGAAAATGCTGTCCGATTCGACGCCGAACTTCCACTCGTGAACGCCGTGATGGATCGAGACGCTGCCCTTGAAATAGCCTTCGCGGAACCGGTTATGTAGGAAAGCAATCACTGGCGTGGAGTTCGCGTTTGACGTCAGATCGTTCGCCGTGTCGCGCACCATGCCGCGGAAATTGGCCACCGCATCGCTGGAAAAGACGTGGTCGTAGGAGACGACTCCCATCGTTTCCAAATTGTCGCCGTCCTGGCGCTGGCCGGCCGTCTCCTGAACGAACTCGTTGGGAATATTGAAACGCGAGAAGTCGTGACGCACGCTGAATCCGAGGCGGTCGTGCGCTGTGAGGTCGCGCTGGTAGCTAACCGCGAAGTCGCCGGTGGTGCCGGTGTTCGTGAAATCCTGTGGCACGACGGGGTTCAGATAGTGGCCAGTCATGTCGCCGCTGGCGCTGGCGCCAAAGGTATTCTTGCCCCAGACATACTGACCACGTGCGAAAGCGCTGGCCGTGTCGTAGCTGCCGCCCGAAAGCACGGCCTGACCGTGAAAACCCGGCTGCGAGTCTTCGAGCGTGTTGACCTCGATCACGCCGCCCATTTTCCGGCCGTATTCAGCGGGAATTCCCGCGGTGTAGATGCTCATGGACTGAACGTCGTCGGCTTCGATTTCAGGGCCGAAGCTGGGCGAGCGATTATCCGTCAACGGGATGCCATCAACGACGAATTGAGTCTGATACTCCGAGCCGCGCGGATGCAGGACGGCATTCCCTTCATACAACCAGCCGGGCTGCGAATTCACCAGATCCTGCAACGAACGGCCGGGCAAGGAGCTGAGCCGGTTTTGGATCAGCTCCGACCCGACCTGGCTGACGGCCCCGGCTTGGTCGGGATCAATCAGCGTATTGACGGAATTGACCGTCACGGACTGGCTGACTAAAGGCAGCTTGAGCTGGATCGTCTGTTCCTGCGGAACCGCGGAGCGTACTTCGATGGATTCCGATACGGGGGCGAAGCCCGGCTGCTGCACCTCGACGCGATATACGCCGTAGGGAAGCCGTTGCGCAACCACGCTTCCCTGATCGTCCGTCGTTAGCGTGTTGCGATACTGATTTGCCCCGCTGGTGATCTCGACCTTCGTTCGGACGGCGAGGCCGAACGGGTCGGTGACTTTCAGGCGCAACTCGCCCTGATTAGCTTGCGCGCAAACGATCGAAACAGTAAGAAAAAACAGAGCGAGAAGTTTGGTCAGACGCAAATGGGTCCCCATGATCGTAATGATCGTACGTCGCAACAGTTACTTTCGTACCGACCGGCCGCTTCCTCACAATTCCAACCTGGTCGCAGATCGCAATCGAACGCCACTCGGCTAACCGCCGCTAGCGAAAGCGGGCCGTCTGGCGGCGCTGCTCCGCGGCGGCTTCTAGGAACTTCTCCACGTCGGAACGAGCTTCGTCGGGAACGGCCCACTGCCGGGCCAGACGGTCCGCGATCTGGCGAGCCATAGCCCTGCGCACGTCCGGCTCGAGGCTGCTGCGACGGTTGAGGAACGCTTCCACCAACTGCAGCTCTTCAACGGTGAGCTGGGGAAGCTGTACTCCGGCGAGCGGCTGCGCGGGCGCCGCTGGCTGCTGCCAGATCGAGCTGACGCCTTGCAGCGGTTTTTCGTGAACCACCACCGTGCCCGCGGCATAATCGCCGATGCGCTTGTTTTCCGGACTGAGCAGCACGGTGATAACTCCGGCCGCGTACATCGTCGGGAGAGCGTCCACGATGCGAAGCAGATTGCGCAGGATGGCGTCGTAGGCGCTGATCGCTCGGCCATCGTCCTTGATGACGCGCAGATGGGTCCAGCGCTTGCCCGGCGTCTGGCCATTCCACACGGCCTCGAAGATGGCGAAGTAGCCGAACTGCACGGTGAATAGGGCGAAGACGAAAACGGCCACCGACCACAGTCCGGCGCGGCTGGAGATCCTGCCGAGCGAAAATGAGAATGCGAGGAGGAGCATGACCAGTACCCAGACGGCCGCCAGTTGCAGGAGCGTGTCCGCCGCCAGCGCCAGGAAGCGGCTTCCGATTCCGGCAAGTGGAAACTCGAGCGCCGTCTGCTCCGGCGTTTCGATGGTAAGCTTGTCGGCCGAGGACATCGGTGATCTCCACGAGCTGGCTTCAGAAGCGGCGCCCATACTGGGCGCGCGTCGACGAGCTTCTTACGCGCTCCGGCCGGAGCGGCAGCCGCGCCCTCACGCATGCCGAGCTGCAGGAGTTGGCGCTATTATATCGCCAGACGGCTTCCGACCTTGCGACGATCCGTGAAGATGCTTCCAGCCGCGACCTGGCCCACTACCTGAATCAGTTGCTCGGCCGCGCGCACAACCTGATCTACATGGGCCGGCGATCGCGGGCCGGGGGAATCGTCACGTTCTATCGCGACACCTTCCCGCAGGTCTTTCACGACACTCTGGCTTACACGCTCGCGGCGTGCGCGATCTTCTTCGTCATGGCCGCGGCGGGAATGATGATGGCGATGGCTGACCCCGGCTTCCAGCGGTACTTTCTGGGCGGCGCCATGATGGACACGATCGAAAAGCGCCAGATGTGGACGCATTCCGTGGTCGCGATCAAGCCGCTCGCATCGAGCGCCATCATGACCAACAATTTGACGGTTTCGTTCACCACGTTCGCGCTGGGCATCACGGCGGGCATCGGGACCGTCCTCGAGCTGATGTTCAACGGCCTGCTCTTCGGCGTGGTCAATGCCGCCTGCTGGCAGGTGGGGATGTCGCAGCAGCTCCTGAGCTTCGTCGCGCCGCACGGCGTGCTCGAGTTGCCGGCCATATTCATCGCGGGCGGCGGAGGACTGCTTCTCGCAAAGGGATTGCTCTTCCCCGGAGATTTGCCGCGCAAGGTCTCAATCGTGGTGGAAGGAGGCCGCGCAGTCCGGCTCGTTCTTGGGATCATCCCGCTGTTGATCGTGGCGGGCACGATCGAAGGATTTGTCTCGCCCTCCGATCTGCCGGTCGCGCTGAAATACACGCTGGCCGCGGGACTCTTCGGCCTGCTCCTGCTCTACGTGATGAGAAAGACGCCCGCGGAGCCACGCGCCGCGGCGCGCCGCGATTCGGAGAAGGCCGCATCCACGGCCGGTTAGAGCAGGCTGCGTTCTTTCACTTCCAGGTACCGGTTCACCAGCGCCGTGGATAACCGCGTGGGATCCACTTCGAGTGTCAACGCGCCTTGCTGCCGCAGCCGCCGGAGCAGAAGGTCGCGCCGCTGCACGATTTCGAGCGCCGCCGTGTAGCGGTACATCTCGCTCCGGTCCTTCGGGCTGCCCGCAACCAGTTGACGCAGCTCCGGCTGGCCGATGATGCCGAGCAGCACCAAATGGCGCGACGCCATTCTCGCCGCGCATTCGATCACTTCCGGTGTCGCCGCGGTCTCGGCAAGGTCCGTCAGCCAGACAATCAGGCTCCGCCGGCTCTGCAACGAAAGCACGAGCTCCGCAGCCAACAGGTGATCTGCCTCGAAAGATTCGGTATGCACCTGCGCGAGGCTCTCCATCAGCACTCGCAAATGCGGCACGCCTCGTCCCGGACCCACACGCTGCTGCGGCTTGCGGCCGTACGCGAGCAGCGCCACGCGATCGCCCGAATAAAACGCCACCTGAGCAAGGCTCAGCGCCGCGCTCACGGTGTAGTCGAGCTTGGTCAGCCCATCCACACGCGCCCGCAGCAGCCGCCCCGCGTCGAGCACGATCCACAGCGTCTGGCTGCGCTCGATCTGGTGGACCTTCGTGATCAGCTTGCCTCGCCGCGCCGTCGCGCTCCAGCAGATGTCCCGCCACTCGTCGCCCTCCCGATAATCGCGCAAGCTCTCGAATTCACGGCCGTAGCCCCGCTGCCGCTTCAGCCGCTTTTCGAGTTCGATCTGGCGGCTGCGGATCAGGTAGATGCGGAGCCTCTGCGCGTCTTCGATGTTCGGATACACGCGAACGGTCTGCCCGAGTTTCGCTCGCGCCCAGCGCTCCGCGAAACGCACCGGAGTTTCATAGCGCAGCCAGACGTCGCCGAAATGCGCGTCGCCCCGGGCGCGAGGCTCGATCGGGTACGATGCGCTCCCCGAGCCTTTGCCCGGCACGGAGATTTCGGCGCTCGGAAGCTCGTGCGAGAACGTCTGTGGCGCTTCGTCGCGGATCCTCGCGGAAATACGCGTGCCCGACGCGTTGTGCACTTCGAGCGACACCTCCGCCGGCTTCGCGAGACCCAGGGGCTCGCTCCAGATGCGGCGGACCTCGATCTGCTCCGGCTTCGGCAGGCGGCTCAAGTCCCACGCCCACAGGACGACCGCCACGACATCCCAAAAAGCGAGTGCGTAGAGGAAGCGTGGCTCACGCCAAGCGGGAGCGATCCACACCAATCCCACGAAGATGAACAGAAAAAATCGTCGCCCGAACGCGACCGGAATTCGCCCGGCGCCTTGCGCCCGCGCCTCTACATTGGAAGGAACGAGCCGGTTCGCGGTCGTCATTTCGGAACAGCGATGCTGGCGAGGACTTCGGCGACCACCTGATCCGGCGTCACGCCTTCGAGGTCCGCTTCCGGCTTGAGCATCATCCGGTGGCGCAGGATCGGAGGAGCCACAATCTTCACGTCGTCGGGAATCAGAAAGTCGCGCCCTTCCATCGCTGCGATTCCACGGGCCGCCAGCATCATCGAAATGGCTGCGCGCGGGCTGGCCCCGAGGCTGACGGCGGGCGAATTGCGCGTCGCACGCACGATGGACACGATGTAATCGAACAGTTTCGGTTCCACGCGAACCCGGCCCATCTCGTCTCGCGCGGCTTGCAGGGCCTCCCCCGGGACCGGCTCGATTCCCGCGTGTTCCAGGGTCCTCGCTTCAAATCCTCCCTGATAACGCGCCAATATTTCCGATTCCTGCGCGGCTTCGGGATAGCCGATGCGGATCTTCATCAGGAACCGGTCGAGCTGCGCTTCGGGCAGCGGATACGTGCCTTCGAACTCGACCGGGTTCTGCGTCGCAAACACCGAAAATGACTCCGACAGCGGATAGCTGGTGCCGTCCATCGTCACCTGCCGTTCTTCCATGGCCTCCAAAAGCGCCGACTGCGTGCGGGGCGGCATGCGGTTGATTTCGTCCACCAGAAAGAGATCGGTGAAAATGGGACCGCGGTGCAGGCGAAACGTGCCCGAGGACGGCTCGAAAATGTTGCCGCCGAGAATATCGGCGGGAATCAGGTCCGGGGTGCACTGGACGCGCTGGAACTGCAGGCGGAAGATATGCGCCAGGCATTTCACCGCGAGGGTCTTCGCAAGCCCCGGCACGCCTTCGATCAACGCGTGGCCTCTCGTGACGACGACCAGCAGAAGCTGGTCCAGGGCTTCGTTCTGCCCTACGATCACCTTCGCGAATTGTTTTCGGACGTGCGAGGCCACTGCGGCCGCACTCGTTTCCATCAGCGTATCTCCTGTTCCGTTTGCCGCCTGCCGTCGATCTGGGCGGAATAGTCGTGAAGCCGGCGAACCAGCTCCAGCGCCTCTTTCTCATCGGGGTTGAGGCTGCGCATCGCTCGCTCCGAGCGGGCGAGTGTATCGAGAAGCGGCGCCTCCGGCCAGCCAAATCGGGCGGCCGCGGCGCGGCAAAGCTCCGGAATTTTCGCTTTGGTCGGCACGCCAAGCTTTCGCGAAAGCGACAGCCGGAATCGCTGATAGGCAACCCCCACGGCCGCCGGAGATGCGTGCGCGGATTGATAGAGGTCGCCCAGCGTTTCTACGAATTCGATCGGCGAGAGACGCGATTCACCGACCGGAACGTGGATCGGCCCGGCCCGCCGCGAAAACGTGAAGAGAATCGCGAGGAAAGCCAGCACGATCTGCAAGGCCGCCCACGGAAGCGGCGTTTCCGCGAAATACCCTGCGAGCGACCCGCGCGCGCCGTGAAAATATTCGTCCCAGAGCACACGCGACGACTGTGGCCCGACGGAATTCAGGAACAGCGCAAGGTTGCCTTTTTCGCGGATCGAGCCGTTCGTCAAGGGCGACGCCGACGCCCACCAGATGACCTCGCCCCGGCCGACCCGATAGGAAACGACGACAGGCTTGTCTTCCTCGCCGTACACGGCCAGTTGCGACGAGGCATGAGCGGTCCATTCGTCGGGCGCTACCATGGTGATCTCCGGCGCGCCGCGCGTGAGCGGCGAAGGCAGCAGCGCGGAGTATGTTTTCCCCTGGGGATTCCAGTCGGGGACCAGCGTCGCGGCTGCATCTGGCACGATCTTAGCCGCAGTCCCACCGATCGCGACGACGCGTCCCCCGGCCGACACAAATCTGCGAATCGCCGCTTGATCGTCGCTCGAGCCGCCCTCGAACGGGTCGGCGAGTATGAGCACTGCGTTCCCTGACTCGGCCGGAAGATCCTCGGGCGACGCTCCCCACCGCTCGACGCGGTATCCCAAGTCCTTCAGCAGCAGAAACGCCGCCTTCGCCCCGCCCCAGTCCGCCGAATAACTCGATGGGTAGCCGATCGACTGCTGAGTCGGTGCCGGCGCGAGGGCGTAGCTCAGCCCCAGCAACAGCACCATCACGATCACGGCGCCGATCAGGAGGCGGCGATCGCCGGAGTCGAGGAAGGCAGGCATCCGAGTTTCTCCAACTGCTGGATCGCGTCGCCCCAGTCCGTCTCGGTGGCGGAGCGATATCCGTACCACACGAGCTCAAAGCGACGCGTGAGCTGGGCGAGCGGCGCGTACTCCGCGCTTTCCCGGCGGATCAATCGCAGGGATTCCCGGGGCGTGCGCGAGCGGTCTTGCGGAAGCAGGTTCGACTCTTCGAGCCGCGCCACCGCCGCCCAGTAGGCGGCATGGATCGCGGCCCGGTAGTCGCCGCGTTCCGCGGCGGTTCGCGCGGCGCGCAGCCAGTCGCGCCAGTCTTTTCCGGGCCTGGAAGCTCCTTCCAGGTCCATTTCCGGCTGGGCCGCTCCGCGGATGAAAAAGCGCACCACCCAGAACACCATCAGCAGAACGGACAGCCCGATGAGAATCCACGCGATCATGCCGCCGATGGATCGCGAGATGCCGAACCGTTTGAGAAACCTTTCGATCTGGCGCCAGATCCAGTCATAGACGCGTGCTTTGAGGACGTCAAACCACGAAGGTCCGCGCACGCCTTGAAACTCTCGCGCGCTCAAAATGCGGTCGAGCCGCGCCTGCGGCAACCCCGAGGCGTACGCAGGAGTGGGCTCCTCGAGGCGCTCGGCGGCGCTGCGGAGCGCCGCGAGTTTCTGCCAGGTTTCGATCAGCAGGGGATTGTCCTCGTGGGTGTTGCTTGCCAGCGCGGCGAGCGCGTTCGAAAGCCAACCGGTACCGACCGTGTAGTGCTGCTCGCCGGCTTGAACCACCCACTGCGCCGGAAGCGTGGCGCGAAGCTCGCGGAAGGCGGCCGGATCGTGTTGGGGACTATTCAGGATCGCCGAGCAACGGTCGAGCTCCGCGATGTACTCCTGCAAGCTGAGCGCTCGCTCGTCCGAAAGCGAACCGGCAGCCTGGCAGAAAACCCGCGGCGGAAATGAAAACAGGATCGTGAGCGACAGAACCACCCAGGCCGCGCGCTTCAGGATTGTTCGCAACGGAGCGCTCGCCTCACGCCGGAGAAACCGTGCCCGTGGTGCCCGCCGCCGGCGCAGGTTGGTCCAGAGAAGACATCATGAATTGCAGATCGAATGCTTCCTTGCGGATGCGCGTGTCGTAATAGGAAAGAACGATAACGATCATGGAAATTGGCCCGGTAATTGACCCTCCGATAGCTCCGGAAACGGACGATGCGAAGGCCAGCCATGTGGAGAAGTGCCCGGAAGTCATGGAAATAAAGTTCGCCACGAAGAAGGGCATCTGGAAGACGATCACTCCGATATAGCCAATGATCCCGGCGAGAAACAGCGCGAGGAAAATATGCCCCCGGCGTCCGCGCGTCAAGTGAACGCTGCGGCGAATGGACGCGAGCACGCCCAGGTTCTCGACCATCAAGACCGGGATCGTTACCGTATACCGCAGCCCGAAATACACGCAGAACGCCAGTCCCGCTACATAGGCGAGGATAACGAAAAGCACTATAACTGCCGCGAAGACCGGGCTGGAACGCGATAAGCCGCCAACCGCCACCAGCGCAACGCCCCCACCGGCGACGGCGAGCACGAGCACGAGTATTCCGAGAAGGCGAATCGCGATATTGAAGATGATGCCCATCAGCCGCCAAAATTTTCCCTGAATCCTTGCGTACGAATCGCGCACCGTCGGGACCCTGCCCAGGTAGGCCTCGGCCACGGCGTGCGTTGCTGCTCCCATCGCGACCGAATAGACGATCCCGAAGATCACGCCAAATGCAAAGTAGCCGATGAACATACCCACCAGCAGCGACGGCGAGGGCGGAACATTGGTTCTCGCCGACGTAAGCGTGGACCCCTGAAAGGACAAAATCAGAAAATTCATCGGAATCGAAAACGATGACGGGATTGCCATGATGCCCACAAAAACCCAGAAATGCTTGCGGTAGAGGCTGAAGGTGCGGTCCAGTAGCTCCCCTAAACTCAGAGGCCTGAGTTCGACCGTCTCCATGGCTCCTCCACCGGGGCCCGAAAAGGAAGCGAGGCGCACGTATATAATCACACGGTAACGTTCGAAGCAATATGCCGTCAGGGCCTCGCTTTGATCTATAGTTACCGCCTCGTGAGGAGTGCAAGAATGCGATCTAGGGTGTTTGCCAAAATTGTCTTCGTTGCTTGTTTCGTCTGTCCCGCAGTAATCGCTCAGACTCCCGACGGAGCAGCCATCTTTCATCAGAAGTGCGCGGTCTGCCACGACAATCCAAACGGCCGAATTCCCTCGCGGGATACGATTGCCGGGATGCAGCCGGATGCCGTGATTTTTGACCTGACCTTCGGCGTCATGCAGCCACAGGGCCTTGGTCTCAGCGCCGACGAAATTGCGGCCGTCGCAGCTTTCGTTACTGGCAAGGCGTCCAGCCCGGGCGCTCAACCGAATCCCGAAGCCAATCGCTGCGCGGACGCCGGCCCGCCGGTTCGCCTCACCGGCTCGCAGTGGAACGGCTGGGGCCACGATACCGAGAATTCGCGCTACCAGGCGGATCCCGGCATCAAGCCGGAGGACGTTCCGAAGCTGAAGGTCAAATGGGCATTCGCGTACCCGGGACCGCTGGTCGGAACCCAGCCGACCGTCGTCGGCGATCACTTGTACGTTGCAACAACCACGGGCCTGCTCTATTCGCTGAACGCCAAGACGGGCTGCACCTATTGGACATTCCAGGCGGAATCGGACGTCCGCGCACCCGTAAGTGTCGGGCTGGTTGAAGATTCGTCGGGAGCGAAGGCCGCTGTCTATTTTGGGGACCTGATGAAAGCGTCTGCGTATGCCGTGGACGCGGAGTCGGGCAAGCTGCTTTGGAAGACGAAAGTGGACGATCATCCCTTGGCGCGAATCACGGGCGCGCCCGTCCTCTACAAGAACCGGCTGTATGTGCCTGTCTCATCCCAAGAAGAGGGATTCGGCGCGGTCGAAACGTACGAGTGCTGCACGTTCCGTGGGAGCCTCGTTGCCCTGGACGTACGCACCGGGAAAATCCTCTGGAAGACCTATCCCATAAAGGACCCTCCGCGGCCGTTCAAGAAAACCTCCGCTGGAGTTCAGATGTTCGGCCCGGCCGGGGCGGCAATCTGGTCGGCTCCGACGATCGATGAAAAGCGGAAAGTCATCTACGTCGGAACGGGTAATTCCTTCACGGATGTCGATACGGATGCCACGGATGCGATTGTCGCGATGGACATCCAGACGGGGCGGATCAAATGGGTCACTCAAGCCACAGCGCACGACAACTACTTGTTTGGCTGCAACGTGCCGGGCAAAGGCATTTGCCCCGACCCGGTCGGCCCCGATTACGATTTCGGAGCCTCGCCGATCCTTCGCACGTTGCCGAACGGCAAGCAAGTCATCCTCGCCGCGCAGAAATCGGGGATGGCTTACGCCCTCGATCCGGATGACAACGGGAAGATTCTTTGGAAAGTGCAGGTTGGGCCGGGCAGCATGGGCGGCGGTGTCCAGTACGGCTTCGCCGCAGATCGGGAAGCCGCCTACGTCCCGATCGGGAATCGGTCGGACAGCAGCCTCAGCGCGCTGAAGATTGCCGACGGGCGAACGATCTGGCACAAACCGGCTCCCGCCGGGGTCTGCAGTTGGGGCACGAAGGGCTGTGCAGGTGTAGAGTCAGCGGCAGTGAGCGTTATCCCGGGTATCGTATTCTCCGGTTCGACGGACGGCCACCTGCGCGCGTATTCAACCGCGGACGGATCCGTCGTCTGGGATTTCGATACGGCGGGAGCGTACGAGGCGGTCAACGGTGTGCGCGCGAACGGCGGCTCGCTTGGCACCGAAGGGCCCACAGTCGCAAATGGCATTCTGTATGTGAACTCCGGAGAGGGTCGGTTCTCCGGGCACCGTGGAAACGCGCTGATTGCATTTACGGTCGATGGAAAATGAGTCCGCCGTACCCGCATGACAGGTCTTCCCCGCCTGTCTTCTACCTGTACCCTTGGCCCGCTGATTCTGTACTCAAGGGAGATTTCGCCGTTCTTCCCATTCTGCTATGTTGATTCGGGGCCCAGAAAAAGCTTCGAGGGCCAAAAGGATGGGTAAGGACGGCAACGATGAACGGCGATCTGCGGGCCACTAAATTACAAGTCGCAGGTCGCGGATCACTCATCAGCTATCACGAATCACTGCTTCTTCGAATCGCTACACTGTCGAGTAAAAGCACCTCTAACTCACGGAAAACAAAGAACCGGGGGCCATCCGAATCGCTACACAATGGGGTCCGTTTTGCGCCTCAGGCTGGTTGCCCCGTACCGCCAAAAGTGTTAGAAGCTAGCCTGTAAGTCAGCGGGACGAAACAGCGGGAGGTGTTCAATGGCTGTCGAGGCGAAAGAAGCGCAAGCGGGAACGCGCCGAGTGGTTGTTGCGGGGCGCGAGATGCCGGAGTTCAAGCGCATCGGGGTCCGGCCGCTGACCGGCGCGGCCGGCGCGGAAATCTCGGGCGTCGATCTTTCCAGGCCGCTGGATCAGGAAACTCTCGCGGAGGTGATGAAAGCTTTCGAGCATTTCCTCGTCATCATGTTCCGCGATCAGGACCTCACGCCGGAACAGCACAAGGCATTCTCTCGATACTTCGGCGAGATGACGGAATTGCCACAGGCTCCCATCTATGCCGGCCATACGGACATGCAAGAGGTCCGGCGCGAAGCCCACGAGCCCGTCTCGGTCGTCCCGTTCGAGCACTTCCACACCGACAGTCCGTTTTTGCCGAGGCCGCCGCTGTGCATCGTCATGCGCGCGCTCGAGGTGCCTCAGTATGGAGGCGACACGGGCTTTTCGAACATGTTCCTGGCTTACGAGTCGCTGTCGGACGGCCTGAAAGAGGTGCTGTCGAACCTGAAGGTGGTCTATTCGTGCAAGGACGTCTGGTCCAGGAATGCGAAACTCGACAAGGACAAGCAGCTCCGGCTCCGCGAAAGCCACAACTTCACGGAAGACCAGCTCGAGAGCATCCATCCGGCCGTGCGGACCCATCCGCTTACGGGCCGCAAGGGCCTGTATGTGACGCGGGCCTATTTCAAGCACTTTGTCGGCTGGAACGAAGACGACAGCCGCGGCCTGCTCGATTACCTCATCAAGATGCCTTCCAAACTTCACTTTCAGTGCCGCGTTAACTGGAAGCCGAACACGCTGATCGTGTGGGACAACCGGTTCCTGCAGCACTGCGGAATCCACGACTACGAGAACGAGCGCCGCCATCTCATTCGCACCACAATCATCGGCGAACGCCCGATCTAAAGCCTGCGAACTTCAGACGGCTACTCCCAGCCCGTGGGCGCTTTGTAGGTTGCTGTGACGATGACCGCGGAGATTTCACAAATCTTGCGGTCCTTGACCTTGAACAGCTCCGCGATTTCGGTGCTGTTCGGCCACTGCGAGTAGCGTCCCATTGTCATTTTGCCGCGGCCCGGCACGTCCACGGTTTGCGAAGTAGCGGGGTGATTGAACCGCACGATGGCTAGGACAAGCCCGCGCTCGTCATCGACGATCGGGAATCTCCGCGGGCTGACCGATTGGATGTACGTGAAGATTTTCGTGCTGAGCTGGGCCCCGCAACTCAGTGCACCGAGCGATGAGGAAGCAGACGACGGACAAGTTTGAATTCCGTTCTCGATTCGTATGCAATCCTTGTCGAACGGAACAATGTCGCCATTGCCCTGCTCGATCCCGTCAAAGTATTTGCCAACCATCGAAACTATTTCTTCCCGCGGCGGGCGATCGGCGGCAGGAACGGTCTCCAGGAAAACAGGCCTCGGCACAATCAGGTTGTCGGTGTTGAGAAAGGACGTGGTCTCCTTGCGCGCGACGAGCGTTTCGATTTCCGTGATCTGCCGCTTCACGACTTTCAGCCGGAGTTCCAGTATCGCCGGCGTTCCATTCTCTTGGACCAGCACGAAGGCGCCTACGGCGCCCGCGGCCGGTTCGGCGAAATAGAGCTTGTACGCTCCCAAACCGGTTGCCGTGGCCCACAGGGCGTCGCCCAGCTTCAGCGGAACGCCGTCCTCGGTGAACTTCACGTTCTTCGCGAGTGGCAATCGCGACGGATCGTGGGCGACCATCGCTGCGAGATATTGGTCGACGAAACCATTCAGGCAGGCCCGGTTGCATTGCCGATCGGCAGCGAGAACGGTATCCATAGGAGGTGCTGCGCAGATCAGGAGTAAGAACCCCAACGAACAGCACGCCAAAACCTTGACTCGCATGGCACTCCTCCGTCAGATCATTTCCGCTGCGTCTCTGCGGGAGATCTACCACCTCGCCTTATCGGACATCGAGTCCTCCCAACTGCTCCATCCCGAATTCATGCCGTAGGGACACCGGTGAAAGATTGCCTGAATTCGCCGGATCTGGCCTTTTTCGACCTTGAACGCTTCAGCCATTTCCCAAGTCCATGGGTTGGTAGGCCCGGCGGTGACGGTCTTGCCATCGGGCGTCTGGAACGTGCGCGTATTTCCGGCGGCGTGATCAAAGAAGATGAACGCGAGCGCCACGCCGTGCTCGGTATCAAGCACGACGAAGCGACGATCGCGAATCCGTGTCACGAAGTGGAGCAGGCCAGACTGGAATTGCGCCCTGCATCCGGCGAGAACGCCATACGAGTTGTCCGGAGCGGAGCCGCTGGCCATTGTGTTGCGCCCTCCTGTAGCCAACTGGCCGTTTTCGACTCGACTGCAGTCGTCGGCGAAGAAGGAGTAGTCGCCCTTGCCGTCATTCATTTGCATGCCGGAGAAATACTTGTTTGCGGTGCGCGCCAATTCGTCGCGGGAGACGCGCTCGGCCGGAGGAATCGCTTCAAGAAAGAGCGGATCGGGGCCGCCGAGTTTTTCGAAACTTTCCGCGCCGGTGTCGTTTGGGCGCGCGGGATTCATGCCCTGACGGACGACGATTGTTTCTATTTCGGCAATCTTCCGGTTCTCTATTTTCAAGCGAAGGACGAGGCTGACTGGCGTGCCGGCTTCGCGCATCGTCCCGAAAAACACGACTTGCCCGGCCTGAGGGTCGTCCATGTAGAACTTGTAGGTGCCACGTTCGGTCGCCGTTCTCCAGAATCCGTCGCCGAGCCCGAGCCTTTGACCGTCTTCCGTGAACTTGACGGTTTTCGTCAAAGGCAGACGCGAAGGATCGTGCGCCACAACCGCATCAAGATACCGGTCGACGAATCCATTCAGGCATTCGCGGTCGCAACTGCTTGCGTCCGCGGGCCTCGGCGGATTCGCCGAGGCCTCGCCCTTGCCCGACCTGGCCGCGAACGCGCCAGAGCACAACACTCCCATGGCGATGACAGCAAACAACTTCCTTTTCATGGTTTCCCTCACGCACGAAGCGGCAGATATCCCGCTTACCGAAGTTTCTCCGGTTACCACTGCGGCTGGTCGGACCCGGACTCCTCCCAACCGCTCCAGCCTGAACCCATTCCGTAGGGCGCCTGGTTGAGCACGGCTTCGATCTCGTGCAACTGGCCCTTCCGGACCTTGAAAATCTCCGCTATCTCCCAGGTGAAGGGAGTGGTGGGGCCGGCAGTGATGCTGCGGCCGTCCGGCGTTTGGAAGTTGCGGGTGTCTCCGGCCGAATGATCGAAGAAGATGAAGCTGAAAACGACTCCGCGTTCCTCGTCGACGATCGGGTAACGGCGATCGCGAATCCGCGTGACGAAATGGAGCAAGCCGGATTGAAACTGATCCCGGCAGGACCATCCGGACGAATACATCGTGGGCTTCTCGGCGGGATCATACTTTGCGGACGGCGCGGGGCGCGGGGCTCCGGAAGCGGTCAGGCCCGGCATGGGGGTGAGATTGTTGGTTGTCTTCATGCCGTTTTCGAGGCGATCGCAGTCGTCCGCGAAGAAAGAGTAATCGCCCTTTCCGTCGTCCTGCTGCATTCCCGAGAAATACTTGTTGGCCGTTTTGATCAAATCGAGACGCGAGACGCGCTCCGCGGAAGGAATGTCTGTGAGAAACCCCTGACGCGGGCTGCCCAATTTCTCCAAATTCCGGGCGCCGCCGACGGCCATCTGGCCGCGCGCCACAATGGTCTCGACTTCCGAGATATTGCGGTTCTCTATCTTCAAACGCAGGGCGAGAATCACGGGGTCGCTGGCGTTATTAGCTCCCGCTTCGCGCATCGTCCCTTCAAAACCGACTTCGCCGGCTTCCGGATCATCGACGTAAAACTTGTACGTGCCGCGGCCGGTGGCGCTCCTCCAAAAACCGTCGCCCAGGGCGAGCTTCTGACCGTTTTCGGTGAACTTGACGAATTTTGTGACGGGCAAGCGCGACGGATCGTGGGCTACGACGGCGTCGAGGTACTGATCGACGAAGCCATTCAGACATGCGCGATCGCAGGCTGTCGAAGCGCTGCTCTGATTGCCCGATGATGCTCGGGCGATGCCCGAATTCCCCATGACGGCGCTAAGAAACAACGTTCCCACAGCAAGAGCGACAGCAAGCTTTCCGTTCATGTTCCCCCCCTGGGCCGATAGATGCGCGGCATGTATACCAGAAGGGATTTAACGCCGCAACCCGTTCTTCGAGCAACCGCTCGCGCGGAGTTAAAACAAAGAGAACGGTGCGACCGGCTTTCTTCCTTCTCGATCGAAGCCTCAGACCGCACTAAACAGATTTGACATAACAATATCATTCGTATTAAAACGTATATTCTTTTTCGCTTATGGAAAACACGCAGGGTTACCTACCCGATCACAAGGAGATCATTACATGCCATTCGCTTCAGCTATCGTGACCCGACCGAGCATGGAGAAGCGCTCGGGATCCCGAGACCCGCGACCAGCACCGTGCTTCCGCGGCGCGTGGATCGCTCACTCAGTTTGCTTCCTCGCTTTGCTCTTGCTGTGCGTTCCCGCCGCCCCGGGTCAGGTTTTGGCGAGTCTCGCAGGCCAGGTGGAAGACCAGGCAGGTGCCGCCGTGACAGGGGCAACGGTGACAGCGCGGAACCTGGACACGGGTGTAGCCCGGAGCACAACCTCGGATGACCAGGGGCGGTATCAGTTGTACGCGCTTCCCCTGGGCCCGTACGAGGTTCGGGCCAACAAGAACGGGTTCGCCGAGGAAGTGCGGACGGGAGTTCATCTCGTCGTTGGCGAGGATGCAAAGATCGATCTCGTCTTGCGGCTTGGAGCAGTCAGTCAAGAGATCCAAGTGAATGCCGATGCCCCGCTTGTGAGCACAACGACCACGGACATCTCGGGTCTCGTTGGAGAACAGCAGGTGAAAGACCTGCCGCTGAACGGGCGGAGCTTCGATCTGCTGATGCCTCTCAATCCCGGTGTAATCAATTTCACCTTTGAAAAGACCGGCGGAACGGGGGTTTCAAACTCAACGAACGGGAATAACTTTTCGGTGTCGGGCAACCGTCCGCAGCAAAACCTTTTCTTGCTGAACGGCGTGGAATTCACGGGCGCGGCCGAGAACAACATGCAACCGGCCGGATCGAGCGGCCAATTGCTTGGCGTGGACGCGGTGCGTGAATTCAACGTCCTCCGGGATTCCTACGGGGCGGAATACGGCAAACATCCGGGCGCGCAAGTGGTGATCGTGACTCAGTCGGGTACGAACCAGTGGCACGGGTCGGCTTATGAGTTTCTACGAAACAACGATCTGGACTCGCGGAACTACTTCGATGTCGGAGCGTCCCCCCCGGGCTTCCAGCGCAACCAGTTCGGAGCCTCCCTGGGAGGCCCGATTGACAAGGACAAAAGCTTCCTCTTCATGAATTATGAGGGATTCCGGCAGAGCCTGCACCAGACGTCCGAAACGTTCGTTCCGGCGGCGGACGCGCGAAGCGGTGCGCTCACGGCCCTCGGGTCGTCGTGTCCCTCACCGACCGCGTGTGCTCCCATAGTGACCGAGCTGCTGAACCTCTGGCCGGTAGCCACGCCCACCAATTGCCCGGGACCGGAACTTCTCTTACCCAATGGACATCCGAGCGGGATCATCGGGTGTGTCTTCAGTCCCCTGCAGACGATTCGCGAGGATTTTGGAACTGTACGATTCGATCACATCTTTTCGAGCACGGATTCGCTGATCGGCGTGTACACGGTCGATGACGGCGGAGACGTGACTGCGACTCCGCTCGATCCTTACAGCACGGATATCGTTAACCTGCGAGAGCAGGTTTTGAGCGTCGAAGAAACACACGTTTTTTCACCGACGCTGCTGAATACGGCGCGGTTCGGCTACTCGCGCGCGGCTTATTACTTCCTTGGGGAGCCGACGCCAGGATCCCCGGCGGCGAGCGTGACGAGTTTTGTGGGAAGCTTGCCAGTGGGCGCGGTGGTGGTTGGAGGCAGCACAGCATCGAACCCCGCGACGCAGCTCGGCCTGGCAGGCAGCAACAACGGAACGAATCTGGACGTATACCGGAACCTGTTCACGTACGAAGACCAGATAACGCTGACGCACGGACGACACCAGTTCGGGTTCGGCGCGTGGTTGCAGCAGTTTCAGTCGAATAATGAAGAGCTGGCGCTCAGCCAGTACGGTCAAGCATCTTTCTCAGGCATTAACGCTCTTCTCGGTGGCGTGATCGGCACATTCACATACGATCCGGCGCCGACACAGATGAACTGGCGCTCGTTGTTTGCCGTGTGGTACGCGGAGGACACGATCCGGCTGACGCGGAAACTAACGGTGTCGCTGGGCTTCCGCGCGGAATCCTCGACCGGATGGAACGAGGACCACGGCCGTGCCGCCAACTACTTCTTCACAAATGGAGTGATCAATTCCGCTCCGCACGTGGGGAGCGCCGCCTTCAGCACCAACAACGAAAAGTTCCTGCCGCAGCCGCGAATCGGCCTGGCATGGAGCCCCTTCAGTGAAAAGACGGTGTTTCGCGCCGGGTTCGGAATGTACAACGACTTGCAAGACGCTCTGGGATACAGAATGGACCAGAACGGGCCGTTCAATCCCACCTACAGCATCAGCAGCCTCGCGGTCTCGAGCCTGCCCGAGCCGGTTTCCCCGGTACCTTCCACCGCCAAGTTGGTTCCGGGAGGAGTGCAGCCGAACCTAAAGCCGCCAACGCTGATTTCGTATTCGCTGCGGCTCGAACAGCAGTTGACTCCGAATACGGCCATCACGATCGGGTATGTGGGATCGCACGGGTATCACGAGATCGTCGGCCTGGACGCCAACGAACCCGCGCCGGTGATCTGCCCCGCGTCTCCGTGCCCTGCCAACTATCCGACGCTCTATACGGCTTTCGGCGCAACGGTAACCGGCTTGGCCGTGCCTGCCGGGACGTATTACATTCCCGCGGCCTGTAGTGCCTCCGTTCCAACGTGCAATTCGACCCTGGGCCCCACCTGGACTTGGTTCTCGGTTGGCGACAGTTCGTACAACGCGCTGGAAGTGGACGTGAACCATCGGTTCAGCAAAGGGCTGTCTCTGCGCGGGGTCTATACGTGGTCGAAGGCGCTGGACGATGGAGATTCACTGAATGCCACGACAGCTAACAACGCGCCAGGACTCGTTTCGAATCCGTTCGATCTGCGCGCCGACTGGGGGCCCGCGACGTACGACGCGAGGAACGTGGGGGTCATCAATGTCGTCTACGAGCTGCCCTTTGGCCACGGGAAAGCACTTGCAAGCGGAGTGAGTGGTTGGGCCGACCGATTCGTGAGCGGCTGGTCGATCAACAGCATTGTGACGCTTCAATCGGGATTCCCGTTTACGCCGCAACTGAGTTACAACCCGACGAAAAACGGCGACACGAAGAATCCGGTGCGGCCGTTCATCAACCCGAGCTTTAGCGGCCCGGTGATCCTGGGCAAGCCCGGCGAGTGGTTCAATCCGAACGCCTTTCTGACCGAGCCAAATAACGGCGGATTCTACGGGAACCTGGGAAGAGACTCGCTGCTCGGGCCGGGGCTGGCGACGTGGGATTTCTCGGTCATGAAGCAGACGCCAATCCACGAGCGATTGAACCTGCAATTTCGAGCGGAGATCTTCAACATTCTGGATCGCGCGAATTTCAACACGCCGAACTTGATTGTCGCGATTTTGCCGCCAGGTTCGACCATACCCCAAGCGAACCCGTCTGCCGGAGCCATTACGAGCACTTCGACCACGGCGCGGCAGGTTCAATTCGGTCTGAAACTTCTGTGGTAGTGAAGCGAGGAGGAGAACCAGGTGCAGGGAAGCGGCAGTAACCGCTTCCCTGCGCCCGCTCTGCTTGCTACGGCAAGTAGTAACGGAACGAGGTGAAGACCTCGTTCTCGTCCGAGTGAGGCTGACCACTTGCGCTCACCGTTCCCGACGTGCCGGTGCCGCGCCACGTGTTGCGGATGATGTTGGAATACTGCATGCCGTACTGGAAAGTACCCTTCGGGCCCTTGTAGAAGCGATACCAGAACCCGATGGTGCCTTCGATCAGGTTCCGCGTATCACCCGTGCAGTTAGCCAACGCACCGGGGATGAACCCGGTGGAACCCGCGACGCCGGTTGGAACTCCGAGGTTCGTGCTCGTTGAAGGCGCGGCGATCGGCAGCGTCTCCGTCCAGCAACCGGAGTTGTTGATGCCCGGGTATCCATAGCCCTCATTCGGCGTGGATCCGCTCTTGGCGTAGTCAGTCCGTTCCTCGAACTCGCCACCGACATTCAGGTTGATATCCAGTTTTGGTGTCGGGTGAAACTGGAGCGTGCCGAGGGATTGGAAGTTGTGGATCGGAACGACCGTGCCGTTGGGACGCACGGTCAAGTCGGACAATGTACCGGAGCCATACCGCCCGATACCAGCGCCGCCGAGGAAGTGGATGCCGAGGTCGACGTGCTTGGCAAAGAGATTCCAGCGGGCATTGGCGCCGGCGCCGCCGGTGGTTGCCGAGTTGTTGAAGGCACCCGCCGCTGAGGTGATCGACGAGCATCCCGTCGGGGCCGTCGTACCGGTCAAGGGAACGCACGGAAAGACGCGGTCGCGGACCTCGCCTACGACGCCGAAGATCTCGTAGTGGCCGAAACCGGGTTCGAAGACCGCCTTGACGACAAAGTCCGGGGCGTCGTTATAACCGTAGTTGCCCAGTGGATTGTAAAGGCCGCCGCTGGTGCCGAAAGCCCCCAGCAGGAAATTGTTGTTCGTTACAGCATTGACAGTAGCAACGCCCGTCCCGGTGCAGGCGGCCGTGATGCAAACGGCAGTACCGCCGGAGACCGCGGTCGGGTTTCCGTGGACCGTGAGCGTAGGAGTAGATTGTTCCACGGAGAAGCCGAGCCAAACCTTGTTGCCAAAGTTCTTCGTGATGCGGGCGCCATATTGCCGCGCCCAGCTGAAGCCGACGTTGTACTGCGCGTCGATCGTCTGGGGCAGCGCCTCTGAGCGGTTATCCATACCCTTGGTCGTCTCGGTGATCAAACTCCACATCTGGCCGCCGGTGAAGGTGATCCCGTTGTTAAAGGCGGCCTGAGCCCAAAACTGCCGCTGACGGAGGGTATAGCTGTTGCTCTCGGTTGGGGTCGAAGTGACGCCGGCGGAGAGAAAGTCCGTCTCGTAGTAGCCGCCGATCTTCACGTCGCTCAACTTGCCTTCCACCAGCATGGCGATGCGCGACTGCCGGCCGCTGGCCTGGAATTCCGACATATGGGCATTCGAGGCGCCGTCGAAAGGAACGGAGTTGAAGGGCGTGTTGACATCAGACGCAAGCGCCTTTTGACGCCAGACAGTTTCTGCCGCCATGAAGCCCATCGGGGTCAGCGAAATGCCCTTGATGTTGATGGTAGTGGGCGTAGCGTTTTTGTCCTGATTCGCTCCGGAATCGGCCAAGTTGCCTGCCACTACACCCGTGGTTGGGCCGATAGAGGAACTGATCGGAGCGGCCACGGCTGCCGCCACGCTGTCGGCGGTGATGCTCGTTGCGTTGAGCTGATGCTGGAGTAGCTGCATCTGCTCCTGCTGCTGCTTCAATTGTTCATTTTGCTGCTGAATCTGCTTGGATTGGACTTCCAGGAGATCCCGAAGCTCCTGCAAGTCGTTCTCGATCTCCATGCTCGACGATTCTGCGCTTTTGGACGCAGCGGTCGGCGAACCCGTGGTGTTGGCCGTGGCAGCACTGCTGGTTCCGGCTGCTCCCGAAGGGTCTTTATCCCCCGCTGCGCCGGTGCCCGCTAGAGCGGGTGACACGACGAGACCGAGGGCCACGATACATGCCGCAAGTACTTTCATTCCTTCCTCCTTGAGATTAACTGCCGAACCGGCTCAGCAAAACGTCCTTGGAAAATTCAGGCACTAAGACAGATTGTGGTCCGGTCGTTTCGCCTCCCAGAACACATGGAGGTTCTCGTCGCGCCAACACTGCCACGCACGTAAACTACACGTCAAGCGCCCACCCACCGTGGGAACTCTTGGACAACTGCCGGCCTTCGGGGCGTAAACGCTTTCCTGGCCAGCCTTTCGCGTGCGGCTGTGTTCTACACGTAGGACACGAGTCGGACCCGAACCTTATTCGCACCGGTTAAATGACTTATGAGCGGAATGTTAATAGTGTGTTACGGCGGGAGAGGTTGCAGAGGGATGAGGGGCTTGAGGAAAACAACTCTCGTGCACTCGTTGCGCTCCGTGCAGCTTCGAGCGCGAACAGTTCTGCCTGGTTTTACACTCGGGAGATCCCTCGCCTGAATCGGTGAGTTGCTTGAACTTGCAGGCGGATGGATGGTGGGCCTGGGTAGACTTGAACTACCGACCTCACCCTTATCAGGGGTGCGCTCTAGCCACCTGAGCTACAGGCCCAACAAGACTGCGGAGAAAAATGCTTACAACTCATTCAGTTTACGATGCCTTAGCGCGATTCGCAACTGTGCACAAATCATCATTTTGTGCACAAGATAGCAATCGTTCTACCATTTCACGCTTTTGTTTGTGTTCAAAATGCGTGTAATTGCTGGTGATTCGCAAATCAGAATGACCGATCTGATTTGTCACGAAGTCACCGGGCATCATATTTGCCTGCATGTGGCTGACTCTTCCATGTCTAAAGGCGTGCATTCCACCGGGTTCGATACCGAGACGTTCGCAGAGCGGTCTGAGAACCCGTCTGCAAATGTCTCTATTCTCCAATGGTGTGCCATTCCTTGACTGAAAGAGCCTTCCAGATTGACGGCCACCGAGAAAGTCACGAAGCATTTGAATCGTAGCAGAATCAATGAACACATTCCGCTTTCCGCTTCTCGTTTTCGTCTCTCCCTCAATGCCATTCCAAACAGCACGGCGCACTTCAATCACACCGTGGTCTAGCTTCAAGTCTTCAACCCGCAAGCCCACAAGCTCGCCAGAGCGTAGACCTGTGTAACCGGCAAGGTGAAACAGCACCTTGTGCTGACCGGTTGCAGCATCCACAATCTGCCGAATCTCTGCTTGTGTGAACCAACGCTGCTCTTCATCTGGAAGCGCCGGAAGGTCTGGATACCAAGTGACCTTCAGTTCATCCATCTGTTTGCGGTGCCAGTTCACGATTGCCCGGAAATCCTTCCACACATTGTGAATGGTTTTGGGTTCCAACTTTTTCGCAGTCAAAGAACGAATCCAATCGTTCACGGTGCCGGTGCGAATATCTTCTATCGGCATGTTGCCGAAGAAGGGCCGCACATGATTCCGCAAACGGCTGGGAGTGATGGCCTGCGAACTGTTGTGGAGTAGCGGCAAGCGTTTCGATTCCCAAACATCCGCGATGCTGTCAAAAGTCACAGCGGGCTTCAGGGCTTTTTCAAGATACTGTGGTTTATTGATGCCCTCAGCCTCGATGATTTCCATGAGTTTCCGCCGCGCTTCCGGTTTTGTCATTGTGGACTTGTGGCCAAGAATTACCAGCGGCTGTTCCCGTTTTTCTTTGCCGGGCACATCGCGCCAGTATCGCCCGTACCACTTCTTACCAACCAAACGAACTGAACCAGACTGACCTGAACGTCTCAACATCGAGCGGCCTGAACCTTTCCGCTGTTGTTGAGTTTGCGTTGCTGTCGCGATGCTATCACAAGGAAGGGGAACGACCGTTGCGCTGATTTCTGGAACGGCCGTCACCTCGCCGACCGAGGTCAGGGACGGCACCGTGATAAGAGGGAGATCGTTCTTGGACTGCTCGCTGGCAGATGAAAAGGCGGCGACGGTAAGCACGGCTCCGGCGAACACTGGCAGCAGCGTCCGGTCGAAGGTCGAGATTTGGAGCGTGCCCATCTTGAATAATACCCAGTCGCGGACACTTCTTACGTAACGATTTTGAATTTTTGGCGAGTGGCGAGAATTGTTGGCCCAGCAGTGGGCGGCGTGAAACCACGGCTTTCCCGACCTAAAGAACACCGTCTCTGTGTAGTGCTCCCCGCTAAAACCGGACACCTCAGTTAGGTAAGATCAGGGCCTCCAAACAGGAGGCAACATGGGCAGGAAACCACGCGTAGATCGGACCCCCGAAGAGAAGTGGCAGATCG
>JBEKNB010000032.1:0-31982 GCA_049523255.1 Candidatus Acidiferrales bacterium
CTTGGCAAATCATCGAGCGGCTCGCGCCCCGCTCGCCCCTCGAACTCTGCTTGCTTCCACCCGTCATTCTGGATTACTACCTCAACGACTCAGGGGGATACGATGTGCCTAGGCTTCCCTACGCGCACTCGCGCCTGGGCACTGGGTCAGTTTCCGATTACCGCGGTGGATTCGAGATTCGATAGGTGGATGCAACACCATTCAAACGTGCGATCAGCGCATTCACGTTACACCGCAGGATGGTGATGGCCATCACGGCTGTCTGTGACGCCCGTCATGGCAGCCGGCCCAAATGCCGAGTAATCGCGTAGTGTGTCTTCGTACCGCAGACAAACAATTGATATGCGCTGCGTGGACACCGTCGCCCGCTACATGTTCTACACCTTTAGCACCCTGGCGCCGATCGGCTTGCTTGCCCTGACTCAATTGCTGAAGCTCAGCGAAAAAGCGCGCAAGCGCATCTATGCCCTGGCGGGAAGCATGGTGCTTATCGGGGTTTTCGCCATGCGCTGGAACGTGGCCATTGACGGCCAGCTCTTTTCCAAGAGTTTTCTGGGGTACACGACCTAAAAGATTGGATTTGGGCCAAGGAGAAATTGTTGACCGCGATCGTCCTGACTCTCTTGCCCTTTGCCATCCTGTGGGTCTTGGTGAAGCTGTTTCCGCCGTGGCCAGACCGTGAATCGCTTCCCCAGGGCGGCGCTGCTCCGGCCCACGGCAACGACTAGGCTGCGGATCGCGGTTGGAACGCGTCGAGGTGAATGCTCATGCTTCCCGAAGACGTTTCATCCCATCTGGAACAACTCAGCGCGCGGGTGAAGGAGCTTGAGCGCCGCATTTCCGCCCTCGAACATCCCTGGCAAATTCATTCTCCTCATCTGGAGCCCCCTGCGGCTCCGGCCACCGCCGGTCTTGGTTCGGGCGAAGCACTGGCCGCTCAGCCGCAGCCGGGCGTGTTTTCGGTTTTCGGCAGGGCGGTTCTTGGAATTGCCGGTGCCTATCTGCTCCGCGCCGCCGCAGAGTCCGGAATTTTTCCACTGTGGATTGCCGTGACGCTCGCGCTGTGTTACGCCGCCGCCTGGCTGGCGTGGGCGGCGTGGCCTGGCCCCCAAACTCGGCTCGTGCGCTATTCTTACGCCATCACCGCGGCGCTGATTCTGTCTCCCCTGCTCTGGGAAGTCACCGTGCGCTTCCGAATGATCGAGCCCCGCGTGGCCGCCGCGGTCTTGGCCGCATTCGCCCTTCTGGCGATGACCCTGGCCTGGCGCCGCAATGTTTCTCCTGTCATTTGGGTGGGAATGCTCACCGCGGTCATCACCGCCTTAATCCTCATGGCCGCCACGCGCGCTCCCGTGCCCTTCACTTTGGCGCTTCTCGTTATGGCGCTGCTGAGCGAATTTGCGGCCAGCCAGGGCCGCTGGTCCGCCCTGCGCCCGGTCGTTGCTACAGCGGCTGACTTCGCGACCCTAATCCTGATCATCATCCTTGGAAATTATAGGGCGATCCCCCCGGAGTACCATCCTGTGGCAGCGGGCGTCATGGTTGCTCTCGTTGCCGCTCTCTTCGCTATTTATGCCGTCAGCCTGGCCGCCCGCTCCCTGAGTTTTCGGCTGAAGATCACGGGCTTTGAGGCCGCGCAACTCGCTGCCACCGTTCTGCTGGCGTGTTGGGGCATCGTCCGAATCACCCGCGGGGCCGGCCTTCCCGCGCTGGGAGTTACCTGCCTCATCGCCGGAGCCGCGTGCTATTTCGCCGCGTTTGGCCTGCTCCCGCGGCACCGCGAGCGCCCCAACTTCCATTTCTACGCCGCCTTCGGAGTTGCCTTCGTGATGGCGGGAGGTTTTTTCGCCCTTCCCTCACTGCCCCTGGTGATTTGGCTGTGCCTGGCTTCGGTGATCGCAACCGGGATGGGTGTCCGTCTGCGGAGTCCCGCGCTCGATTTGCACGGCGTGGTCTATCTGAGCGGCGCTGTTTTCGCGTCGGGTCTGCTCGAGTACGCCGGTCGCGCCCTGGCCGGAACGTATCCCCCTGCGCCCGGAGCGCTGCCAATCGTGGCTGCCGTCGCAGCTCTTCTCTGCACCGTGATGGTCTCCCGCTATCCCGGCGAGCGCTGGGGCGAGCGGCTTTTGCGGCTGCTTCCCGCGATTTTGGCGGTCTACGCGCTCGCCGCGCTCGCTGTTGCCGCGCTCGTTTGGCTCATCGCTCGCGGGGCTGCGCCGGCACTCCCGCAATTGGCCGTCATTCGCACCATTGTGACGTGCGCGGCGGCGCTTCTGCTGGCCTTTGTCGGTGCGCGGTGGAAACGGCTCGAGCTCGTGTGGATGGCCTATGCCGCTGCCGTTCTGGGAAGTTTGAAGCTCATTTTCGAGGATCTGCGCTTCGGCAGCACCCAGTCGCTGGCCGCCTCCCTCCTCGTTTATGGCACGGTCCTCATTCTGATTCCCCGCCTCGTGCGTGCGGGAAGGCGGTGGGCCTGAAGATATCTTGCTCCCCATTTCTTCCGCGAATTGCTCCTGAATCACGGCGCATCCGGAAGTAATCCGTTTACGCAGAGTGCCACCTCTAGAAGGCGTACCCTGGGAGCCGCTGTCCCTTCGATAATCTGATTCCACTTGGATGGTAAGTCGGATTATCGGAAACTAACCCACTACCTACTCGTTGGGATAGGAAGGTCACATCATGATCCCCTGTCCAAATTCAACCTCCGAGGCTTCGACGCTCGCCAGTCAATTCGCGCGGCAGCCCGCGCCCTCTCTGTGGAAATTCGGCGACTATTGACCAGTACATAACCGCCCTGTAACGGTGCCCGCCTACACTCCGCTGGGGGTAACTGATGACATCAATCATTGTTTCACTGTCCCAGGTCCCTCCCACACAACCGGAGGGTTTCGAGCGGCTGCTCCGCAGGGCCGCTGCCACTTGCTGGCTGGCGCGCTTCAGAAGCCAAACCTTGAAGGGAGCTTTCACTGTGAATCACTACGAGATCGGAGAAACGGCCGGCGCCATCTGGCAGACATTGTCCACGGAGGGCCCTCAGACCTTCGCCGCCTTGATGGAGGAGGTTGACGTCCCTCAAAGCATCTTCTTCATGGCCATTGGCTGGCTTTCGCGCGAAGACAAACTCGCCTTCGAGCCTGCCGGCGGCGATTACCTGATCACTCTGAAGCAATAACGCGGAGACGGGCGGTAAACAAGCGAGCCGCCTCGAGGGCCGCAATTCGCAGCCCTCCCCGGCGGGCGAAGGAACGTTTCCGTGCGAAGGTAAGCGCGATCAATCCGCCGTAGCGGTTGCCCGCGAAACCCGCGACGCATACGACGTCGACTTCTCGTCGCTCTCGCTGGCTTCGCCGGTCTTGTCGATCTCGATCGAGCCTTTGAAATACGCCCCGTCCTCGATCATGATCCGCGCCGTCGTCAGGTCGCCGACCACCGAGCCGTCCTTCTTGATCTCGATGCGGTCGCGCGCCCTCAGATTGCCCTTCACGTTGCCGTACACCACCACTTCCCGGGCGATCACGTCGGCCGTGAGCTTCGCGCTCGCGCCGACTGTCAGCTTGCGGTCTTGCAGATGAACCAGCCCCTCGACGCTTCCGTCGATGGCCAGATCCTCATTGCCGGTGATTTCGCCCTTTACGTGCAAGCTTGCGCCGAGCCGGGCCGTCCCGCCACTGCTCGTGCGGTCGGTCCCAAGCATCGGATTCGTCGAATCCAAAGGTGCCATTGTCTTTGCCTCCCCAAAAGAAGATCCTGCGGGTGTCACAACCTCTCTAGGCTGCTGCGCGAGCGGCGGCCTAGCGGGAGTGTCCTGCTTCTTGTCGCCCCACATGTAACCATGCCTCCTTGGGCCCTACTGCGCCGGAACCTCAGCTTACGAGGTCTGGACCGGGGCTATCAATCTATTCCGGCGCGAGGTCGCTGCCAAACCCAAAATGGAACAATTGTGTCCGGGTCATTACCCGGGCGGAAGACCAGGGGAAGGTAGGTCGTTGTTGTTTCGGTAGGGGCACAGCACGCTGTGCCGGCGAGAATGCTTGGCAACGCTGCGCCATCCGCCGGTGCGCATTTCGCACCCGCGGTGGCGGGTATTCGATCTTGGTCCTACGAGATCAACGAGGAATGATCCCTGCAGCACCCATTGCAGCGATACGAACGCGGTCACTCGCCACTAGTTACTGAACTCAATACTTGCGGAGAACTCCTACTACTCTTCCCTGTATCTTCACATCCTGCGCCGGCACCACAATCGGGTCCATCGTCGAATTCGCCGGCTGCAAACGAATCTTCCCGCCCGGCTCGCGATAGAACCGTTTCACCGTCGCATCATCCCCGCCCACCAGCGCGACCACGATCTCTCCCGGGTTCGCCACCTGCGTCTGCTCGACGACGATGTAATCCCCGTCCAAAATATGGTCCTCGCGCATCGACTCGCCCTTCACCTGCAGGACGAACGACTTCCCGCGCGCAAAATCCGCCAGCGAAATCGTTTCGTTGTCTTCGACCGCTTCCAGCGGGCGCCCCGCGGCGATCCGGCCCGCCAGCGGCAGCTCGACCACATGCCGGTCGAGAATCTCCTCGCGCACCGGCTTCGGGAGCTGCGTCACCTCGATCGACCGGCTCTGGTTGTACCCTCGCCGGATGAATCCCTTCTTCTCCAGCGTCGAGAGATGCTTGTGCACCGTCGCGAGCGACGTCAGCTTCAGCGCGTGCGCGATCTCCTCGAAACTCGGCGAGTAGCCGTTCTTGTTCAGAAAACTTACTAGGTAATTGAGAACTTCCTTTTGCCGCTTCGTCAGTGCCATCGCGATCCGCCTCTTTCCCGCTGTCATTCCGAGTCCGCCGTGGCGGACGAGGATCCTGCTCTCAGGGACGTTGCCCCGACGGTTCGCGAACATCATATGGCGAATCAAAAGCGAAAGTCAATGGTACTCTCGGACAGGTAGTGACTCAGTTTGCCGGTGGCACAGCCACTCTTGATCCCATAACGACGTCGGCCCCTTGCGGCCGAGTAGACACTTGGTAGCTGCTAGACCGGCCCTGATCGTACCTAAGCGAGGTGTCCACTTTCAGCAGGGAGCACTACACACGGGTTCCCTTTCTAACCTTGCAGCAACAAGGCGCGCTGGTCAGGCGCCAGTCGAATACAACGTTCACTTCGCCTGCAGGGACTCGATGTATTGACTCAGGTTGTGAATCCGCTGAGCTACCTCTGGTGACGCCGTGCTGCCGTTTCCAAGGGAAGCGAAGAGAGGTCCCCAGATGGGCATGTCTTTGGACCCATGAGCTTTTGCTTCTTGAACTCCGCTGCGAAGCACAGTGGCGACATAATCTGCTGGGAACTTCCCGCCGTGGCGTTGTGCCAGGGTAGTCAGGTCGTCTGGTGGCACTTTGAGTGCAGCAGCGGCTGGGCCATTTCCCTTCGCGTCCTTTCCATGGCAAACGGCGCAATACGTATTAAACATCTCTTCCCCGGAAGCTGCAGACGTTCTTGGAATGGTAGTCTTCTTTACCGTTGTTTGGCTCTGTTGTGCCATCGTCAACGTGGCGGTCGAGAACAACAATGCGAACAATAGAACTCCGGCCCGTGTCGCTAGACTTTTCATCGTAAACCTCCCTTTTTGACTTTGAGAAGTTTGGCCCGGCTGCATGACCCACTGGTTCCCGGTACTACAGACCGTATACATTAAGATCTTGGAGATTTATAGATGCAATTGATCACTGCCTTACCGCGTCGATCTGCTGCTGCACTTCCCGCCTGAATTCCGACGGATGAGCGATCTTGACGAATGGCTCGGGCGTCCCGCCGGTTCCATGGATCACCACCGTCCCGTATCCCAGCAATCTTCCCATCGCGGGCTCGTCGATTCCGATGCTTTCCACCTTCCGCAACATGATTTCGAGCGACCGTCGGCTCGCAATGCCGGTTTTGATCATGACTCGCCGGTTTGTCACTGCGATTTCGATAGCGTTTCGTTTCACAACGGCAATCGCAACGATAACGACCGACGCGACCAGAAGCCCGATCCCCGCGAACACGATGCTTTGGTCTTTCTGCAGCAAGCAAAAGATTCCGCCCGCACCCAGTATCACCGTCAGCACCACCGGCCAGAACAGCACCGACCAGTGCAGCCCAGTGCGATATACGAGCGTCTCGCCCGAAATCAGGTTCTTCTCGACGTAGCTCATCGTTCCCTCTCGCGCAACACTAACACGCCCGGGCGCTCGCGAAGCACTTGGCACTCATTCCGCAATGTGCGATGGTTCTGTAGCGGCCTGTCCTGAGCGACGTCGAAGGGCCGCCTTCGCCAGCGAACCCGTTCTGCTTCCGTGGAGGCCCTGGGATTCCAATGTAGCGCGGCGGCCCTCAGCGCGGCAGACTTCCGCGCTTTTCGCGGCCCGGTCGCTTTGCGGCCGGGAAGACGCGCTTTTCCCCTCCCCTCCGTCTCCTCTGTTACCCTAACGCTCATAGCGGAGGACATTCATGAACTCATCGTCCCACTCATCCTCAAAAATCGCCATCGTCACCGGCGGGGGCAGCGGAATCGGCAAGCACGTCGCCGTTGCTCTTGCTCAGAACAGCTACTCGGTGGTTCTTGCCGGCCGGCGCAAGGAGCCCTTGGAAGCGGCCGCGCTTGAAGTGAGGCAGGCCAATTCCCAAGCGCTCGTCGTGCCCGCGGACGTCACCGATCCTGCCTCCGTGCGCGAGCTTTTCGCGAAAACAAAAGACGCTTTCGGCCGGCTCGACCTGCTCTTCAACAACGCCGGCGTGTCCGGCCGCGCCGTTCCGCTCGAGGACTTAACCTACGACCAGTGGAAGTCCATCGTCGATACGAACCTCAGCGGCACGTTTCTCTGCACGCAGGAAGCATTCAAAATTATGAAGAGCCAGGAGCCGCGCGGCGGGCGCATCATCAACAACGGCTCGATTTCGGCGCACACTCCTCGGCCGAATTCCGCTCCCTATACGGCGTCGAAACACGGAATCACCGGCCTCACCAAAGTCACTTCCCTCGACGGCCGAAAGTACGACATTGCTTGCGGTCAGATCGACATCGGGAACGCGCAGACCGATATGGCGGAAAGAATGAAGAAAGGCGTTCCGCAGGCGAACGGCACGATCACGGTCGAGCCCACGATGGATCCGGCGGACGTTGCGCGCGCCGTCGTGTATATGGCGTCTCTCCCTCTAGACGCCAACGTCCAGTTCATGACCGTCATGGCCACCAAGATGCCCTTCATCGGCCGCGGCTAATCTTCCGTGCGCGGCCTTGGGCCAAACTCCTGATGGGTCTACCGGGGCTGATTGCTGCGATGAAAGGCAAGAGGCCGGCGCTTCGCTCCGAAGGCGGAACGGAAGAAGAAAGATCAGGAACTCCTGCGCCAATTGCGTTACACTCCCCTTTTCTCAGGAGGATCGTTAGGCATGAAAGGCTCACCTAAGGTCATAGAAGAACTCAATAAAGCCCTCCGCGAAGAACTCACGGCGATCAATCAATATTTTCTGCACGCGGAGATGTTCGAAAACTGGGGTTACGAAAAGCTCTCGGAATACATCAAGAAGCAGTCCATCGGGGAAATGAAGCACGCCGAAGTGCTCATGGAGCGCATCCTCTTCCTCGACGGCTCGCCCACCATGAAGCCTCTTGAACTTACTGTCGGCAGGAACGTACAGGAGATGTTGCAGAGCGACCTTGATCTCGAACTTGGCGCTGTGCGGGATTACAATGCGGCCATCCAGGTTGCTGTCGCGGAGAAGGACAATGGCTCGCGCGACCTCTTTGTGACTCTACTGAAGGACGAAGAGGGCCACGTCGACTGGCTCGAAGCGCAAATGCACCTGATCAAGGAACTCGGCTACGAGCGTTACCTCACCATGCAAATGGGGGAGGACGAAGAAGAATAGCATCCCCCGACCAGTGTCCCCTGGCGGCTCATCTCTGCTCCCGGGCTGACGTATTTCGGTCATTCACTCCTTCAGCGGCCAGGAAATCCCCTTATCCCCGGCGGTTCTTGCAAAGGGTGGGCTCCTCGTCCTTTTGCGCCCGGGTGTGCTGTCGCGACATGGAGCTGGAGCTGCCGAGAACACCATGGCTCGCTTGGCAAAACAAAATCGCCGTCCAGTGCGCCCGTCGGAGACCCAAGGCGTAAAGGACGGCGATTAAATGTTCGACCGAAGGGGACGAGAAAGATCCCTTTCAGCGATGAACCGGCCTTGCTGCGGCTGCGACGAGCCGGACCGATGATTTACCGGCCGCCATTGCCTTCCGCAAACAGGTCGGACATGACGTTGGTGCTCGAATCGCAAGCATGGTTCAAGCATGGCAGCCCGAGACCCGCTTCAACCGACTTGAGCAGGGAGAAGTGCGTGTAGAATTGCGAGCTCCGCACACCGCCGCGGCCGTAGTTCGTGTCCACGATCAGCAGAACCTGGTTCGTTGTTGGCGCCACACTGTAGTCATTCTCGTCCCACACGGTTACGATCGCGCTGCGCCCATCGCTCCACGCCGGCGATTGATGGATCGCTTCCACAATCTGCTCCAACGCGGTGTCGCCGTGGTACATCAGCGCCGGGTTCAAGCCGGTTAGCGTTCCGTTGTCGTTCGGATCGTACTCGCAGTCCGGCCCGGCGTTACCTCGTCCGTGCTGGTCGTTGCACTGATTCGGCACGATGTACGAATACGTCGGCACGTGTCCCGAGCTTAGGTCTGCGTAGAGACCAGTCGGACCCGTAAAACTGGCCATGTTCTTGTAGCTGTTTCTTGGATCGACGCCAGCCTGTATGTTCGCAAAGTAGGCGAAGGGATTGTGCTTCACGGCGTACAGGCCGATGAGGCTGGTCGTCTCGCCTGGGAGGGCCGTGGTCAGATTCGTGTTGTTCGTGAAGAAGCCGTCGGCAAGGTTCACCGTATCCGGCCCGGATGGCGGTAGGTCCTCTTGATAGGTCTTCCAGCTCAGCCCTGCGGCAACCAGTTCATCGGCAATTGTCTTCCCGACAGTGTGCGGATTCGCCGGATAGGAAACGACTCCGTTAACGTCGATATCCCCCGGCGGTCCGGTCGTTTCGTTCGAATAGTCAATTGCCGGTGTCGCCGCGTCCGTGCCTGTTCCGTAAATTGGACAGATATTGGGAGTCGGCGGACTGTCGGTCGAGACAAATCCACTGGCCAGATTGGTGGTGCAAGTCCCATCATGCCAGTCCGGCGAGTTGTCGGTACGCACGCCGAAATTAGACCCGCCAACGACTTCGAGATAGTTGGTCAGGCTGGGATGACCAACGGCAAAGTAGTTCGTCGCGGAGTTCGCGGATTTCGCGTACTCGTTTACGAAGGGATCGTCGGGATTGCCGATGACTTGAGCGTAGGCGTGGTTCTCCATCATGATCACGAAGACGTGATCGAGATGCGGAACGCCTTTGGGTACTGTACCTTCCTGCGCGCACGCTGCGCCTGCAAGCGACGCGGCGATTAGACACAAAATTGCTGCGTTCTTTTTCATGGGCTTTCCTTCCTCTTTGGGGGAAAAGATTGTCGGCCGACCTGGCGTGTGCCAGGCGCGCCCGACCGCGGGCACTTTGCGAGAAACTCGTTAAGACACGGTTACTGCGCGACTAAATCTCAGTGAAACCCATTCGTCGCGTAATAAAGCACGCGCTCGGGATAGCGTGCGCTCAGCACCGGCACAAGCGAGCCGTTGACGCTCGCTCATTTGCTTCCTCCACTTCCTCTGCTTCCTCTACGTGCTTTGCTGTTTCCGGCAACCGCGCCTTGAATGCGGTTTTCCTCCTCGTGCCATGGTGCTACACTATTCATAGGTGGAGGGGGGATCGTCGCTCGCGAGTCTGAGGGTCCGCGTCCTGGCATCTCGCACTTCTCCGCGTTCATCTAACGAGGTGGAAGGTCTCATACCATGTCAACAACTTTGACCCAGCCGCGGCAACGCAAACGAGAGATCATCGAGAAGGCCGTCATCCGGTTCTGCGGCGATTCCGGCGACGGCATGCAGATCACCGGCAGCCAGTTTACGAACACCGTCGCCCTCTACGGCAACGACCTCGCCACGTTTCCCGACTACCCGGCTGAGATTCGCGCCCCTGCGGGCACTCTTCCGGGCGTCAGCGGGTACCAGGTGCATTTTTCGTCGAACGATGTCTACACGCCCGGCGACAGCGTGGACGCGCTCATTGCCATGAATCCCGCAGCGCTGAAGATGAACCTCGCCGACCTGAAGCCCAACGGAATTCTGATCGTCAATCTCGACGACTTTGGCGAGACCGACCTGCGCAAGGCGCAGATGACCGCGAATCCCATCGAGGACCATTCGCTCGATGGTTACCGCCTGTTTCCCGTCGAGTTGACGAAGCTCACCCGCGCCGCGTTGAAGGAACTGGGCCTCGACAACAAGACCGTCGACCGCTGCAAGAATTTCTTCGCGCTCGGCATGTGCTACTGGCTCTACAACCGCTCGCTCGATACGACGCTCCGCTGGATCGAGGACAAGTTCAAGTCAAAACCCGCGCTCGTCCAAGCCAACCGCACGGCCATGCAGGCGGGCTACAGCTACTGCGAAGCGACCGAAGCGTTTCAGATCAGCTACGAGATTCCGCCCGCGAAGCTCGCGCCGGGCCTCTATCGCAACATCAGCGGCAACGCGGCTTTGGCGATGGGCTTCGTCGCCGCCTCGCAGCAGGCCGGCATTCCCCTCTTTCTCGGTTCGTATCCGATCACGCCTGCCTCGGACATCCTGCACGAGCTTTCCACCTACAAGAATTTCGGCGTGATCACGTTCCAGGCCGAGGACGAAATTGCCGCGATTACTTCGGCGATCGGCGCGGCCTACGCGGGCGCGCTCGGCATCACCACCACCTCCGGACCCGGAATGTCGTTGAAGACGGAAGCGCTGGGCCTCGCCGTCGCCGTCGAACTACCGCTCGTCGTATGCGACGTTCAGCGCGGCGGCCCTTCCACCGGCCTCCCGACGAAAACGGAGCAGGCCGATCTGTTGCAGGCGCTCTTCGGCAGAAATTCCGAAGCGCCCGTTCCCGTTCTCGCGCCCTCGAGTCCGGGCGACTGCTTCTGGATCGCTCTCGAAGCGAGCCGCATCGCGATCAAGTACATGGTGCCCGTCATCATCCTCTCGGACGGCTATCTGGCGAACGGCGCCGAGCCGTGGCGCATTCCGGCTCTTGCTGACCTGCCCGAGATTCCCGTGCACTTCGAAACGAATCCGGTGGGCTTCCAACCCTACCGGCGCAATCCCGAAACGCTCGCGCGGCCGTGGGCAATCCCTGGCACGCCCGGGCTCGAGCACCGCATCGGCGGGATCGAGAAGCAGGACGTCACGGGCAACATCAATTACGAGCCGCTCAATCACGAACGGATGGTCCGGCTGCGCGCCGAGAAAGTCGCCAGCATCGTGCAGGACGTTCCGGACGTCGTTCCGGCCGGCGATCCATCGGGCGACCTGCTGATCGTGGCCTGGGGCTCCACGCACGGCCCGATCACTGGCGCGCTGAAGTCGCAGCGCGAAAAGGGACGCCGGATCGGCCACGTACACCTGCGCCACTTGAACCCGCTGCCGAAAAACCTCGGCGAGGTCATCGGACGCTACGACAGGGTTCTCGTTCCGGAGATGAACATGGGCCAGCTCGTGATGCTGCTGCGCGCGAAGTACCTCGTGGACGCGCAGGGCTACAACAAGATTCAGGGCAAGCCCTTCAAACAGTCCGAAATCGAAGGCAAGATCGAGGAGATCCTCGCTGCGGACGGGAGAATTTAAATGAGCACGGCCACACTGCTGCCACAGTTGACGAAAAAAGACTTTCAGACCGACCAGGAAATCCGCTGGTGCCCCGGCTGCGGCGACTACGCCATTCTCTCCGCCGTTCAGTCGGTCTTTCCGGAGCTCGGCATTCCTCGCGAGAACTTCGTGATCATCTCCGGCATCGGCTGCTCCAGCCGCTTTCCCTATTACATGAACACGTTCGGCTTCCACACGATCCACGGCCGCGCGCCCGCCGTTGCGACGGGCCTGAAAATCGCGCGTCCTGATCTCGAGGTCTGGATCGCCACCGGCGACGGCGATTCGCTGTCGATCGGCGGCAACCACACGATTCACATGCTCCGCCGCAACGTCGGCCTGAAAGTTCTCATGTTCAACAACCGCATCTACGGATTGACCAAGGGCCAGTGCTCGCCCACGTCCGAAATCGGCAAGAAAACGAAATCGACTCCCTTCGGCGCCACCGACCGCCCGTTCAATCCGATTTCGCTCGCGATCGGCGCCGAAGCCACGTTCGTCGCGCGCTCTGTAGATGTTTTTCAGCAGCACCTGAAAGAAACTTTGAAAAAGGCGGCGGCGCACAAGGGCTCGGCCTACATCGAGATTTTGCAGAATTGCAACATCTTCAACGATCACGCGTGGGAATCGATCACCGAAAAGGACGCGCGCAGCGAGCACGTCGTCCAGCTCGAGCACGGCAAGCCGCTCATCTTCGGCAAGAACCGCGACAAGGGCATCCGGCTGAAGGGCTTCGATCTCGAAGTCGTCCAGCTCGGCAACGGCATCACGGAAAAGGACTTGCTGGTCCACGACGAGCACCATCCGCGCGCGGCCTACGCCTTCATGCTCGCGCACATGGAGCAGCGGCCCGGCTTCCCCACCCCGATCGGCGTTCTGCGGGCCGTGGAGGACGTTCCGCGCTACGAGGATCTGATCAATTCGCAGATTCAAGAAGTGCAGGCGCGCCGCGGCAAGGGCGACCTCGGGAAGCTCCTCCGGGCGGGCGATACGTGGGAAGTCCAAGCCTGAAAAATCCTTCGAACTAGAAGGATTTCAATCCTTCTAACTAGAAACATTTTAGGGGCCCTTAATGGGGCCTTAAATGCCAAATTCCGCCATTCTGGGCGTTGTAAACCGGTCTTAGCTGGCAGCGAAAAGTCAGCGCGCGGGGGGGGGAGCCTGCGCGGCCTGGGGCGGCCGGTTCGCGGCGAAAGCCGAGTGGTCCGAGCCGAGCGGAGGCATCTGGGCGAGGGCGCGGTCGCGCGCGGCGGCGAACTGGCTCCAGTCGCGCTTCGCGATCGGGTCGGACGACGGCAGCTTCAGCTTCTCGAAATTCAAAAATTGCCCGCGCTGCTCGATGCGAAAATCGAGATGGGGTCCGGTAGCGAGACCTGTCATTCCGACGAGTCCGATGTTCTGCCCCTGCTGGACGCGCTGGCCGTTGCGCACGAGAATCCGCGAGAGGTGCATGTAGTAGGTGGTGTAGCCGCTCGAGTGCTGCACCTTGATGAGGTTGCCGTCCCCGCCCTTGGGTCCCGCAAAAATCACTTTGCCGTCGGCGATGGTCTGTACGGGTGTGCCCGTGGGCGCGCCGTAGTCGATTCCGAGGTGCGGGCGATACTCCTTCAGGATCGGATGGAAGCGGTGATAGCTGAAATGCGACGTGATCGGCGCGGCGAATTTCAGCGGCGAGTGCAGAAACGCGCGCTTGAGCGATTTGCCGTCAGGCGTGTAGTACGCCGCGTCGCCGAAGGGATCGTGGAAGAGCACGGCGCGATACGCGCGGCCGGCGTTGGTATATTCCGCTGCGAGGATGCGGCCGTAGGCGGCGGTCTCGCCGTTGGCGAACGTCTTTTTCTCGACGACGATGCGGAAGGTGTCGCCGGGGCGCGGGTCGGTGTAGAAGTCGAGGTCGTACGCGAAGATCGCGGCGAGGCGCATGGCAAGTTCGGGCTTTTCGCCCGCGTCGGTGACGGCCTCGAAGAGCGAGTCGCGGATCACGCCGCCCACGCCGGCGGTTTCGGTCTTCGAAGGAATGGTTTCGATCTCGGAATGGAAGTCATCACTGTTGGGGCCGCGCGGCGCGATCGAGAGGACGTGGTCCGTGTCGATTCTATAGGTGACTTCGCGCAGATCGCCGAGGACCGAGCGCCCGATCTCAAGCTGGTTGCCGGCGCGCATGTGGCGCAGGTCGAAGACGGGCTGCGCGGCGGCTGTGAGGCGCGCGGCCGTCGGAGACTCGATGCCGGCCCGCTGTAGGATTGCCGCGAAAGCCTGGCCCGAGGGCACGATGCGCTTGGTGTAAAGGACGACGTCCTGCTGGATGCGCTGCGCTTCGGCGCGCGCCGCCGCGGCTTCCGTCGAAATTTTGTTTTCCGCGGTGAAACGGGTGTGATAGGACGCGACGAGGCAGCCCGCAGCGGCCAGCGCGAATATCGGCCAGAAAATCAGTCTCCCCAGGTTCTTGCCCGTCACTGCTCCATGACCTCGCCTTGGGTTCGTTCAAAAGCGTGCACAGCGTACCGCACGCGCGCCGCGATAGAAAAGCGAAAAGTGGATGGCGATTAGCGATGAGTGACTAGCGGCGAATGGCCGGTGATTCGTGACTTGTGATTGGCGACTCGTGGTAAAGCGTGGGGAAAAAGCGAAGCACCGGGCACACCCTCCCGAGAAACGGAGAGTGCGGCACCCTGAAGTATTGTGCGTGACTTGAAGGAATGCGGGGTGTGACGTGCGAATGCTCGCGCGCAAAATGCGTCGGGGTGTTCTAGCTGCGAAAATCACTTGCGAAACACACCTATCGGGGAACGGGCGATGGAAGGGATTGGATGTAGGCGCCGGAGCCATATTGAATAGAAGTGATCATTCCGTTCGGCAGGGTAATTGAGGTTTCGTACATGACGTTCCTGGGGCCGCGGAAAGAGGCGTATTCAAATCGCCGGCCGTCTCCGAGAACCTGGACCTTGACGTAACCATCGTTCGTGTACTCATTGGTTAGAATCGGCGCGCCGGCGCCATGCCCTGCCATGAGCATGCAATTTCTCTCGTCGTACGTGTAAGTCTCCACACGACCCTCGGAATCCGTTACGCGAATGAGGCGACCGCCCGGGTCGTAGTCGTAGTTCACGACGCGGCCCGTGGAAGATGTGATGCGGCGAATGTGGTGATGGTCGTCATTTTCGAAGTGCAACCAGGCGCCCGAAGGAGTCGTAATGGACAGTAGATCGCCAGAGGATTGGTCACGCTGCATTGCGTACATATGGCCCGCCGGGTCTGAAAAGGAAGTGAGGACGGTCACGTATTGCCCGGGCCAGCGGGGACGGTAGGGGAAAAACAGGGTCCAGCCATCGGCTCGCTTCACGCGCCAGAGGCCCGCGGCGTAGTCCGCTTCGGCGTGCCCAAACGGACCGCCCCCGAGGCGCACGCGGTAAACGTCAAACGGCTGGCCCGGGTTCTGCGGCGCGTGATCGAAGTGGACTCGGGTGCCATCTGGCAGCGACAACTCGACGTACGTGCCCATCTGCCCCGCCAAAAAAATATCCAAAGAGTGCATCGCCCCGACGCCAAACGAGCGCGAGAGGCTGTCGTTGGTGGTATAGACGCGAGTGAACTCCAGCGGATACGTGCCGTCGAGAACAAAGTCGACCTGGCGCTGCGTCAGCGTGCCGAGGCCCAAATCCGCCATGAAAAGCTGCACCGAGGTATCGGGGATGGCGCGATCCTCGTACGCGAGCCTCCACAGAACGGGCTTGCCGGGAAAGTCATAGAGCGTGACCGCCGGCTCGCCCTGATTCGACAACGGGTCCCAACGTCCTTCGGCTCCGATGATTTGCCCGCCCATACGATCGATCTGCTCGCCGGACAGAACGCCTCCACTGAGGAGACTTGTGTAGTCGCCGCTCATGGGCAGATCGAAATAAAGAATGACGAGGTTCTTGGTGAGGAGCTTCTGGAGTCGGGAGTTCAGCCATTCCGGATTCCGGCGATCCATAAACGACGGGGGATGAAGCCGCGCGGAGGAAACGATAGCGGCGTGGTCTCCCACGCGCATATTTTCGGCGTACGCCCAGTTGTAACCGGGGATGTAGATATCGCGCGACGTAACACCCACGAGCGTGTTCGACGGGTCGCCAGCAATATCCGGATACGAGTGCAAAATGTAGTCGACGCACTTGTCTGAATCGAGCTGATGGCGCGCCGAGTCTTCCAGTTTCGGATCGAGCGGGATGGGCGGAAGAACGGCGACGTCAATTCCGAGCTTGGCTTGGTAGTAGGCAGGCGCCCAGTCAAGGGATTCGCTGGCAGACAGCCCCAGCGGGACCAAGAAGACCTTCTTCGCCGGCACAGGAGGCAGCCCCAGCGTGAAAGGCACTGGCGCGAGGTTGAACCGCTTTCCGCCGTCATCGGAGACAAACACCAGCCGGGAGAATTCCCAGGAGTCGTTGATGCGGTTCGCGATCCCGTACAAATGCCCGCTGCCCCGGGAACCGCCCAATTTTACCGACCACTGCGCGAACTTCGGATCGGCAAAGGGTAACGCATAACCAAACACCAGCGGCTTGACGTGGATGCCATCGCCGAGCAGCTTCTGCACGTCCGGCGAAGAGCGTGCCATCGCCAGAGAATCCGTGTAGGCGGTGGTGGCCGTCAGAGAAGAGTGCAAGAAGCCGAGCGACCCGAGCACAGCGGAGAGAATCACGGCGAGCGGAACAATCCAGAAGAGGTGTAGTGCCCATGTCGAGGCGCGTCTCGAAGGCGAGAGCGGCGGTGGAGTCCCGCCGACAAGAGAATAATGACAGCTAGGACATGGCGGCACACCGTAGGGCAAGACGGAGCCGCAGTTGGGGCAGACATTTTGTCTGGCTTGGACTTGCACAAGGAGTGAATAACACGGCGGATTGAGCGCGGCCCATAGTACGGCAGGAGGCGTTTGCCCAGTTGCTAAACGGGAGGGAAGTAACTCCCATCCTCACACAGCAAGGGTGGGGCACCCGAGCAGAGAGCATCCGCGTGGACGATGGAGTACAATCCGCCCGACCGATCAGAGACTCTGCAAGGCTGGCCGGTCTGTCGAATCCAGCTTTCAAAAAAATCGAACAGGGAGACAGCCCGATGCCTGAAAAAATAGAGAAGATTCCCGAGAAAGCGAGATGGGAGCTGGCAACGAAAGGATTGACCGGCGCATACATTGCCATTTCCAACGCCTTAAAGCAGGCTGCGGGACAGAAGAAATTCGAGGAGTTCAACGGGTCGCTCTGGCATGAAGCGGGAAAGGGAGCAGCAAAGGAATTTGCTCGTGCCCACGGATTGCCCACCGAGACTGCCGGCGACGTCGAAGGGACCATGCATCTGCTTGCTCAAGCGTCCATGGGGCCGGAGTTTGTGTTCGAAGTTGTTGAAGCCACGAAAGACAGATGCGTGGGAAAGACTACTCAGTGTCCCTGGCACAAGAGGTGGAAGGAGCAAGGCCTCGACTTTGATCCCTGCGGCGTAGGGCATCAAAGATGGGGTGACGGAGTGGCCGAAGGTTTGAACCCAAATTTTACGTTCAAGCTTACCAAGATTATGCCGCGTGGCGACTCGCACTGCGAGTGGGTCGTCGAGCGGAAAAAATAGAGGCAAAAGGAACGGCTGCCGCTCCGCCGAATCGTCCGGGACGCAGGAAGCGCGCCCCGCTGGATCGGGGCCCCCAAAGCCGGCGCTACATGAAAACCCCAACGGCAGAAGCAAAGGCGCCCGCCTGAAGGCGGCCGCTACGAAAGCAAAACCAAACGGTCGCTAGCGCGAGGAGGAGCGGAAGGCGGCGTAGGTGAGGTAGGCGCCGACGACGAAGGAGATCGCGGCATAGAGATAGAAGAGCTGTCCGTAGCGAAGGCCGCCGAGAAAAAATCCTACCGTAGCCGCTGGCGAGAGGAACAAAAAGAGCACACCTTTGAGCAGCGTTATCCAACCGAGGATGGTGACGACGACCGGGAGCGCGCCGCCGGACCAGACGTTGTGGACCAAAACCATCGCCAGGCCACCGAACAGCGTGACCACACCGACGAAGAACATCACCGGCTGATCGTGAACCAGCGCAGTCACGATATCGAGGGTCGTCGCGCGGCCGCGCACGAACATCGACAGCGCGGCGAGAATGCAGTAGAGCCCAAACAGCCTGCTAAGGAACGTTGTACGTGGCGACATGGTGTCCTCGGAACTGATGGGGCCGGAATTGCCGTTTTGACTGCCCGGCCGACCGACAATGTATATCGGGCCGGTTCAGCATGCAATGCTCGGCCGGGACGGGCGCGCGAAGAGGGGTTCCTGGGGACGCCGGAAGGACGTAAGTCCTCCCTTCCTTCGTCAGGACAAGCAAGATGACGACACTCGCCGGGTCGTTAGCTTACGCTTGATTCGGGGCGGCGAGGCAGCGTCGGCGGGCCGATTCGCGTGAACAGCTCATCCTTGATCCTGTGATATTTTTCGTAAGCTACGGCTTCGGTGGTGCGTTGCTTGGCGAGATCGTGGTACGAAGTCCAACTGGACGGGTCTCTGGGCTTCGCGAGAAGGACGCTGAGCCGTTCAGCTTCCAGAGAATAATCGCAAAAAGCCTGGTCCATCCTGGTGAGTAGTATCCTGCAGCCTGCATCTTCCATGTAAGGTTCTCCGCTAACAGAATGAACTACAATTGGGAAATTAGCCATAGTACCGGCCATCGGCGGGCGGCGGATTCGTTTCCGGAATACAGGCACCAGGCCGAAAGGCGGCGGCCACTGCGACGTCCGGTCCGCAACGCTACAGACCGGAAGCCGCTTTGGTTGTCCATGTTCCTCGCCCGACGTGATGACCTTGCTAGTTCTGATCTGGATGACTCTGGCGCCAATTCCAGTATTGCGACTGCTCCTTCTTGTTTGCCTTCGAGAATTCGTGAGACTTCTTGTGATTTGCCGTAAGGAACTGCCCCCAAGCCTTGTTTTCGTTGTCATCCCAGTTATGGTATTGGTTGTGGTCCTTATCGTAGACCCGGACCTGAACGGTGGCGTCCTGGGGCCTGGGTGCGGCCATAATTGATACTGGCGCCGCAAGGGCAGCGGTCAGAAATAGCGAAGCGATGAAACGATGTGCACGGTGCATGTTGTAGTCCTCCAAATTTGATTTTCCGCTTTCGGAATCGCGGCAGACAGGACTATGCATCCAAGACCGGCTGATTGATGTCCCGTACAACACACCATTCGTGAGTAGTGTGACCCCGACAGCATTCCACGACAGTGTGCCGAAACGGATAGATGCGCCATTTGATGCCGCCCATGATGGATCGTGCGCAATGGCCTCGACTCGCTCGACGGCAGCGCAGCGGGCAGCGCGCGGCGACGAGAGCCGTCGCGCTGAGAAGCGGGAGATGAAGAAATGTTTGCGACGATCGCCACAGTTTTGATCGTACTTTGGCTGCTTGGTTTTTTCGTATTTCACGTTACCACTGGCTTCATTCACATCGTGCTTGCCGTTGGCTTAGTCCTCCTCATTCTCCACTTCTTTAGAGGCAGAAGCGCCACAGCGTGAGAGAGATGAACAGCAAGAAGGCGAGTATGTTTTTGTGTTACGCCTTAATATCTTTGATTGTCGTGCTAACGATCGGACTTCTAGGACTCGGAGTCCGCGCGTTCGCAACGGGATATACCGCACAGTTTATATTTTGTGGCGTGTTCGTTATCTCCGTTGTGACTCTCGCTTTGTATTTCGTGCTCCGTCGACCCGCTCGCAAACTGACGGCCCATTCGCTATTCCGGGAACCACCCTTTGTGAGGCGCTCTCTCTTCCCGCGCTTACGCCCGATCGGCGGGAATCCGCTTACCCCGGATCATCTGTCCGAAAGACCCGCCCGGCGCCGGCGCGTCGCCGTGGGTCTCCCTTAAGCCGCTAAGCATGACGGATTGCTTTGGCAATGCGCTTTGACAACTGTAGAATCAGTAGGGACGTTCTCAAATCAAAAGAGGAGCAATCCGAACATGGCATACGGTAACCGCAACAAACCAGAACGCAAGTCAGGACGAGCCGGATTTGTGGAGGCCCGACTCGAAGAGCTTCGGCGCCGGTGGGACGAAGCGAAAGACGAGCGCGAGAAGAGCGAGGTATCCGAACAGATCCGCGAGTGGCAATCATTCAGGCCAGAACGGTCCGCACCCTCCGGCGGTAGGCGATAGGAGTCCTTGCAGCAGGTTCCGTTGGGCAGGCAGCGAAAGGTTAGCGCATGATTCAAGCTATCCACAAAGGCGTAGAAATCGAAATGGAGCTTCATCAATTGGCACGCGGCTATTGGAAGTGCGATTATACGTTGGTCAAGCACCCAGGACGAACCCAAACGATCCATCACGGGGATGGAGAGTTCCCGACGATGGATCTTGCCAAGGAATATGCCCTGCAAGAAGCTCGCGACGCAATAGACCGGGCCCAATAAAAGACAGCACGAAATTCGGCAGGGCAAGGTTCTTCGCGCGGCATTGGCATTGCACAACGGAGGCGGATGGCGTAGCGACGCAGCCGCCGACGTAAGCCTGCGCAGGGAACTTTCTCGCCGCAATTCATCCGGTCTCCCCGACGATGGCCTGAAACACCGTGAGTCGAGGCTCGTCGACAGTCATCTAAAGTGCTGACACGGGATCCGAACCCATTCAGAGCGGAGGCCGGCATGAAAGGAAGCCTTGGACGAGACCCTGAAGATGCTCATTGAAAGTATTCCGATGAAGCGCTTCGGAACATCGGAAGAAGTTGCCGGAGCGGTTGCTTTCCTCGCGTCCTCGGACGCTTCGTTCATCACCGGCGTGGAAATTGACGTGGACGGCGGCAGGGGGCAAATCTGAGCGATCGCTCCGGCAGTGGAAACGGCAGTCCACTTGGGAGCTTCACCGCGTTCCGCACGACGCGTCTTTGCAATGTCTGGTATCTGTTGCGAAATCTGGCGGCGAGCCTGTAGTCTTTGGAGTTTGTACTGATTCTCTTGGGGCGAACGTCCAAATCAGCAGACGGAGACGACGGGGCCGTGGCGAACGGAAACGGGAACTTGCAAGCAGCACAACCGGATGCAGCCGGACCAAACCCGGCCAACGCGGTCGATACGAGGGCGATCGTCCGGCGTTTCGGCGCGCTCGTTGCGGTGGACCATTTGACGGTGGCAGTGCCGCACGGCTCGATCTTTGGCCTGCTCGGGCCGAACGGCGCGGGCAAAAGCACGCTGATCAAGATGCTAACTACGCTGCTGGCGCCGAGCGAGGGAACGGCGTACGTCGCCGGATTCGACATCGTGCGCGAGCCGCGGCAAGTGCGGCGAAAGATCGGTTACGTCTCGCAGATGCTTTCGGCGGACGGCGACCTGACCGGCTACGAAAATCTTCTCATCTCGGCGAAGCTGTACGGGATCCCGCGTTCGGAGCGCGCGGCACGAATCGCGCGGGCACTCGAGTTCATGAAGCTGGCGCACGTCGCGGACAAATTCGTGAAGCACTATTCCGGCGGGATGATCCGGCGGCTCGAGATCGCACAGTCGATGTTGCACCATCCGAACGTCCTTTTCCTTGACGAGCCGACGGTGGGGCTCGATCCGTTCGCGAAGCGCGCGGTGTGGGAAGACATCCGCGACCTGCAGCGCGAGTTCGGAACCACGATCCTGATGACAACGCACGATATGCTCGAAGCGGACGAGCTTTGCGAGACGGTGGCGTTCATGCACCAGGGAAAGCTGGCGGCGATCGGGCCGCCCGCGGAACTGAAGGCTGCGCTCGGCTCCAGTGCGACGCTGAACGACGCGTTCATTCACTACACCGGCGCGGCAATCGCCGAGGGAGGAGACCTGAGAGATGTCGCACGTGCGCGCCTCACCAGCCAGCGTCTTGGATGACAGCAACCCCGCCATCGATTTCGCGCGGCAGACGATCGCCGTGGCCGAAGCTGACATCCGCAAGCTCATTCACGATCCGGTGGAGCTTTTGACGCGCATGATCCAGCCGATGCTCTGGCTGCTGATCTTTGGCCAGGTGTTCACGCGAACGCGCGTGATCCCGACGGGAGGAATCCGCTATCTCGACTTCATGACGCCGGGAATCCTGGCGCAGAGCGTGCTGTTCGGCGCGATCTTTTACGGCATCTCGCTGATCTGGGAGCGCGACCTTGGAATCGTACACAAATTTCTGGTCAGCCCGGCGGCGCGGAGCGCGCTAGTGCTAGGGAGAACGATCTCGTCTTCGGTGCGCAGCCTGTGCCAGATGATCTTTGTCTATCTGCTCGCATTTCTGCTGCACGTGCAGTTGCGCGGGGATTTGGGCGCGGTTGCGGGCGTGGTTTGCGCGGTGGTGCTCGGGTCGTCGGTCTTCTCAACGTTTTCGCTGATCGCGGCGTGCATTGTGAAGTCGCGCGAGCGGTTCATGGGCATCGGGCAGGTGCTGACGATGCCGCTCTTCTTCGCGAGCAACGCGATCTACCCGCTGAGCATGATGCCGGAGTGGCTGCGCTGGGTTTCCAAAGTGAATCCGCTGACCTACGAGGTGGACGCGCTGCGGCACTTGATGATCGTCGGGGGCATAAGCTCGTTCGGGATGGGCGTCGATTTCCTGGTGGTGGTGCTCGCGCTCGCGTTAATGGTCGGCATCGCTACGCGGCTTTATCCCACGATCATCAGCTGAACGGCGATGGATGCGGTGATATTTATCGGGAATTCTGCGGTTGGGGCCGCGAATGTTTGTACGCGCTGACTTTACAAAACTGAAACGGGAGATACCGAATGGAGAATGATAAGCGTCTCGATGTGGACCGGCTGATTGCAATCGACGTGCACGTGCACATCGAGCACGAGGGCGAAGAAACCGCCTCGGACGAAGCCGTGAGGAAATACTTCGGCGAAGGCGCGCCGCGAGGCCGCAAGGCGCTCGCGGAATACTACCGATCGAGGAACATCGGCTGCGTGGTCTTTACGGTGGATGAAAAGCTGTGCCGCAGGCCACAGGTTTCGAACGACGCGGTTTTGGAGTTTGCGTCGGAGAACGCCGACATCGTGATGGCCTTCGCAAGCATCGATCCGACGCGGGGCGCGGATGGCGTGCGCGAGGCTAAACGGCTGATCGCGACCGGCCTCGTGCGCGGATTCAAATTTCACCCGCCCGTCCAGCAGTTCTTCCCGAACGACCGGCTCGCGTACCCGCTCTACGAAGTGATCGCGGAAGCGGGGCTGCCCGCGCTCTTCCACACCGGGCACAGCGGGATCGGCACGGGAGTACCGGGCGGCGGCGGAATCCGGCTGAAGTACGGCAACCCGATGTGCATCGACGACGTGGCGGTGGATTTTCCGAACATGCCGATCATTCTGGCGCACCCGTCGTTCCCGTGGCAGGACGAAGCGATCTCGATGTGCCTGCACAAGCCGGAGGTGTACATCGATCTGTCGGGATGGTCGCCAAAATATTTCGCGCCGAATTTGGTCCAGTACGCAAATTCGCTGCTGAAGACGAAGGTGCTCTTCGGGTCGGACTATCCGCTGATCACTCCGGACCGCTGGATGGCGGATTTTGCAAAGATCGCAATCAAGGACGAGGTTCGGCCGCTGATTCTGAAGGAAAATGCGATGACGCTGTTTGGATTGAAGTCGAAGGCGGCGTGATTGGCGGTCGGTTAGCCAAGAGCCAACAGCAGATCCCTCTCTGCGTCCCGCACCCCGCAAACCGCGGATGGGAAATGGCGCGGGACCCCCGCTCGGGATTACAACGCGCTTGATGGTCGGCTGATTGGCAACGTCAGTCGCCGGGCACAGCACGTTGTGCCCCTACGGGAAAAATTTGGCTACTGGGAGGTGGAGGAGGAAGTCGAGATGATGCTCGCTCGACTTTGTTCGGAATACAACGAGCCCTGCGATGCGCCGCGCTGGGTACCGGAGTCCGCGAAGTAGTTCCGCTCGTTCAGGCCGCGGTAGATGCGCCCTGCGATTTCGGAGGCGTGCGGGCCGCTGATGATGCGGCTGCGCCCGTGAAGGAGAACGACGAGCACGATTTTCGGGTGGGCCTCGTCCGCGTAAGAGGCAAACCAGCCGAGCCGTCCGCCGAGGTCTTCGTCGTTGCAAGTGCCGGTCTTGCCGAGAGCCTGCTCACCATAGGGATCGTAACTCTGCCGCGCAGTGCCGTAGAGAACCGCTGCGAGCATTCCGTCGCGAAGATCGGGAAGCAGAGGCGCGATATCGAGCTGCTGACGGAGGCGCGGCTCGAAATTCTGGCGGTCGGCATCGGTGCGAGGATATTGCAAGTAATACTGCGCGCCGCCGTTCGCGAGCGTTCCCACGAGTGAAGCGAGCTGGAACGGCGTGATGCGGATGCCCTCGCCGAAGCTCGACATGCGTGCGACCCCGCCGAAGATCGGAGGCGAAGACGGTACGGAGCCCGCCTGCTCTTCGGGAATGTTGTAACCGACGCGCTGGCCGAGGCCGAGAAGCTCGTCGTATTTGATCACGCGCTGGAATCCGAGCTGCGATCCGACGGCTTCAAAAAACTTGTTATTCGAATGAGCCATGGCCTCGGTGAGGTCCATATAGCGGCGGCGGCCCACCTGAATCATGGTGTCGCGCGTGATCACGCCTTCCTGAAGCCCCGCGATCGCGATGAATGGCTTGATCGTCGAGCAAGGCTCGAGGGCCGCGGAAAAGGCCATTTTCTGATTGACAATGGTGAGGATGCGGCCGGTGGTCGGGTCGACCGCGACGACGGAACCTTTTTCGTGCCCTAGGGCGTCCACGGCGATCTGGCGGATGATGGGGTCGTCATAATCGGCGACATCGTCCTTTGCCGGATCGGCGTATTCCACGACGCGCGCGCGATGATGGCGCGCGGCGCGAGCCGGACGCGCGGGACGTGCTGGCTGACCCGCAAAGGCAGCGCCCCAACTGCTCATAAGCATGAGGCAGACAATCGCTACTGCTTTGCGGAGAGCTGGGTTCCGGGACATATAGCCTTTAGATGCCGAGTTTGCCTGTGGCGGAAGCCGAAAGCCAGTGTAAGGAAGCAGGTGCGGCTCCGCAACTGAAAAGCAGAGTGTATTTTCCATCAGGACATGGCCGTTACGCAACTGGCCTGGTGGACAGGCTACCGCAGGGTCCCGGGCAGGCTTGGCCCGGGCCCACGCGCGGCGTATGATGGCGCCGTCGCAGCGAACAGGAGGACAGCAATGACACCTGCCGAACGCGAACTTGCCCTGAATCAACTTGCCGAGAGCCGAGAGCGGTTGCTTCGCACGGTGCACGGCTTATCCGAGACACAGCTCACGTATAAGCCCCGGCCGGACCGCTGGTCGGTGGCCGACCTGATCGAGCATCTCGCTGTCGTCGAGACGCGGATTCTCGGCCTGATTCAACAGAGCCTCGCAACAGCTCCTGATCCTTCGAAGCGCGGCGCCATGACGGACGAAGCCCTGGTTGAAGACGTGGCTGGTCGTGTGACGCGATTCCAAGCGCCGGAATTTCTGGCACCCACGGGGAGGTGGACGGCGGAGCAGCGCGTGCCGGAATTCGAGGCTGCCCGCAAGCGAACCGTCGAGTTTGTCGCCGGCACAAACGCGGACCTCCGGCGCCACTTCGCTCGACATCCGGTTCTCGGCGAACTCGACTGCTATCAGTGGGTGCTGCTGCTGAGCGCGCACTGCGACCGTCATCGGGCGCAGGGCGAGGAAGTAAAGGCGGACGCGGGCTTTCCGCGCGCGGCTGCGGCAGGCTAGGGTTCCAAGCTCTCGAAAGAGATCCCGAGTCTGCGGCGGCGGACTCGGGACTAACACACCAAAGGCACTCGGGGCTGTTAGCGGGCGGCGCGGCCCTGCGCGGCGGCAGCAGCTCTTAGGGGCTGCTTATCGCCATCGACGGCGGCTTTCTTGGCGTCATCGGCCGACGGCGGAACGAGCCCGAGCGACTTGCGCAGTTCGTGCTCGATTTTGTCGCGAATGTCCGTGTGTTCCTTCAGAAACAGGCGCGCGTTTTCGCGGCCTTGACCGAGGCGCTCACCCTTGTAGGAAATCCACGTGCCGGATTTTTCGAGGATACTCTTCATCACACCCAGATCGAGGAGGTCACCTTCCCTGGAAATGCCTTCCCCGTAGATGATGTCGAACTCTGCTTCGCGGAAGGGCGCGGCTACCTTGTTCTTCACGATTTTCGCGCGGGTGCGCGAGCCGACCACGCGGTCGCCTTCCTTGATCGACTGGATGCGGCGGATATCGACGCGGATCGAGGCATAAAACTTGAGGGCGCGGCCGCCGGTGGTGGTTTCAGGGTTGCCGAACATCACGCCGATTTTTTCGCGAATCTGGTTGATGAAAACCAGGCAGGTTTTCGATTTCGAGACGATCGCGGTGAGCTTGCGCAGAGCCTGCGACATCAGGCGCGCCTGCAAACCCATCTGCGGCTCGCCCATGTCGCCTTCGAGTTCGGCCTTGGGAACGAGCGCGGCGACGGAGTCCACGACAACGATGTCGACGGCGTTCGAGCGGATCAGCTCCTGCGCGATTTCGAGGGCCTGCTCGCCGTTATCCGGCTGCGAGACGAGGAGATTGTCGACGTCCACTCCGAGCTTGCGCGCGTACACGGGGTCGAGTGCGTGCTCGGCGTCGATGAACGCGGCCTGGCCGCCCATTTTTTGAGCTTCGGCGATCACGTGCAGCGTGAGCGTGGTCTTGCCACCCGATTCCGGGCCGTAGACTTCGATGACGCGGCCGCGCGGAAAGCCTCCGACGCCCAAGGCTGCGTCGATCGAGATCGAGCCGGTGGGGATCACATTCACCGGGACGAGCACATCCTTGCTGCCAAGGCGCATGATCGAGCCTTTGCCGTACTGCTTTTCGATTTGAGAGATCGCGAGGTCGAGACTTTTAGTTTTTTCGTCCGTCATGGCATCACCTCGTAAGAGATTTCGTTTAGGTCCCGCCGCAGCGGACGGCCCGATTCTAGCAGAGAGCGGTTGGACCGATTGAGTCATTTCTGGAAGGGCATATTAGCAGAAGGCGAAGAAAAAGCAAAGAGCCATGTATTTGAAAGGTCGGTCCTGCCCTCAAAACTTAAACCAGTGTCTCTTAGCGGGTCGTGGCGGGCGAATGATCTTACCTTCCTGAGGGTCAAATAGAAGGAGACTGTGTTTTCCTGCGAGATCAAGAACAACCGAGCGGATCTCATCTGCTCGTGACCAGACGACAGTCATGATTACGTGGTGAGCTGAACGGTCCAGTCGCGCCGACCAGGGGCAGTTATCGACTTCCTCTTCTGGTAGATCATCAAGCTCGGGATACCGCTGTGTCAGTTCTCTATAGAATGCTTCGACTTCGGGCGCCGCCGGCCAGCCCTCGTGGGCGCCATCGCAGAGCTGGAGAAAGATTTTCCCAGCGTCTGAATCCGTTAATCCGGGATCGTCAGCCTTCCACACCGCAAGGTCGAAACTCATGGACGTTTGACCGGTTTCATTCGTCCCCCGTCAGTACTTATAGAAGCCGCGGCCGGATTTGCGGCCGAGGCGGCCAGCGGCGACGTGCTCTTTCAACAGCGGGCACGGGCGATACTTGGGATCGCCGAAGCCCTTGAAGAGCACATCGAGGATGTCGACGCAGACGTCGAGGCCAATCAGATCGGCGAGCTCGAGCGGGCCCATCGGATGGTTCATGCCGAGTTTCATCACGGCATCGACGGCTTCGGGCGTCGCGACGCCCTCCATGACGGCGAAAGCGGCCTCGTTGATCATCGGCATGAGCACGCGGTTCGAAACGAAGCCAGGCGAGTCGTTCACGCCGACTGGCTTCTTCCCGAGTTTCTCGCAGAGCGACATCGTTGTCTGAAACGTGGCATCGGTCGTGGCGCGGCCGCGGACAACTTCCACCAGGACCATCACGGGCACAGGGTTGAAGAAGTGCATGCCGATGAAACGGCCGGGGCGCGACGTGGCCGCGCCGAGTTCCGTGATCGAAATCGAAGAGGTATTGCTCGCAAGGATCACGCCGGAGCCAAGGACGGCATCGACTTCTTTGAGGACGCGGATTTTCAGATCGAGCCGCTCGGGAACGGCCTCAACCGCGAAGTCGGCGGCTGCGAGAGCGGCGCTGTCCGTGACGGGCTGGATGCGGGCGAGCGTAGCGGACTTGTCCGCTTCAGTGATTTTCCCCTTGCTCACTTCCCTGCCGAGATTCTTGCCGATATTTTCGAGCGCGCGGTCGAGGAGGGCTTTGTCGATGTCGCGAAGGAGCACGCGATAGCCCGAGCGCGCGAAGACATGCGCGATGCCGCTGCCCATGGTGCCCGCGCCGAGCACGGCGACGGTTTTGATCGAATCTACGGAGATCACGTGGTCGATGATAATCGAAGTGGAAGAGGCAAAGAAAGAAAAGCAGGCGTAGGGCGTTCAATCAGAGGGCAGAAAATAGATTCTCAGTTCGCGAGCCGGAACGAAGTTGGCGACGCGGGCCACGAAATGATCGGCATCCGCGCGCTCGACTTTTCCGTCCCAGCAGAAACTCACGTAGAAGGTGCGTTGCCCGTCCGGCTTTGGTCTCTCCACATCCAGCTCAAACGATTTGATTGGCGTCTTCCAGGTATTTGCGGACGTGAGGATGTAATCGACCCATTCGGGATAGACGTATTCTCCGTTTGCTGTGTCCCCGGACTTCAATCTCTGCGCAACGTCAGCCTTCAGTTTGTTCTCCAATGAATCTTCAATACACGAATCCTTGAGTTCCCGCTGAAGTTTTCCCACTTCGACCGGCTCGAAGCCATATTCGGGCACGTACTCGTGACGGATATGGAGGATTTTGTGAGCGGGAAATCGCTGCGTCCAGTGATAGGTTTTCACGACAGACCACAGATACACGTAATCGCCGTTGTCGATGGCCTTGATCAGACCCAAGTTCAATAATTTGGATCTGTCAGCCGGGGAGAGGTCTAAGACCGGGTCCCTCGGAGCAGGAGCAGGCGCCGCGGAACTGTCCGTCGTGGAATCGTCGGGATTGTTCTCGGCGAAATCCAACGGAAGGTGGGACGCGAGAATCAAGTCCGTGTAATCTCTGCCCTTCACCTTCCCTCTCACGTCTTTCTTGTACTGAATCGCGCTGCCGTCGACCCAGACATGGAAATCGGCGAAGTCGCGCCGGAGTCCCGGTTCCCAGGCGTACCATTCGTAGGGCGGCACGGGGAATCCGACCTCAATCGTGATGTCTTTGTCCGTCTCATTCAGGAAATCGAAGTCGACGGTGATCTTATGAAGGCCGATGGAGAGCCGCTCCTTCTCCATGGATATGTGCGCTTCCTTGCTGAGCCGGATTCCGCCGACAGCAACCGACACGGCTGAATCGTCCGCGCGAACAGGCAGACAGAATGCGAGTGCAAGGAAGCCGATCGCAAGGGCCTTTGTCGAACTAGGTGACATAGCGGGTTGATGATAATCGAAGGCGGCCTAAAGAGGGCGCCTATTCGGACAGAGCAGCTTCGACGATTTCGCGAACGATCTCAAGGGCACGGGGTGCATCTTCGTTTCGGACGAAGATTCCGTAGCCTCGCCGCGAAGCCAGTTGGAGTGTCAGTTGGTTGTTTTCCGTGATTTCATGGCTTGGGATGCCCGCGTCCCGCAACGCCGCGAGAACGCGGCTGAATGTGATTGGATCGTCCCCGCGCCACGCGAGCACCGGTCCCTGGCCAGGAGCAGAAGATTTTGGCGCATCCATTTCCGATGGGCCTCAGGTGCAGCGTACGCGAATGGGCCGCGCGTTGCCAAGCATGTGCGCCGGGCATGGCATGCCGTCCCTAGGGGAGAAAATCCGGAGACCGCAATAAGCAGCGCCCTACAGGCGAGCTGCATTACGGGCGCTCGATCGCCAAGCCGACCGCGTTGCCGCCGCCGAGGCAGAGCGCGGCGATGCCGCGCTTCAGGTTGCGGCGCTGCAATTCGTAGAGCAGCGTGACGAGAATGCGCGCGCCCGATGCGCCGATCGGATGGCCGAGGGCGACCGCGCCGCCGTTTACGTTGACCTTTTCGGGATTGAGCTTGAGCTGGCTCGTGACAGCCATCGCCGCGACGGCGAAGGCCTCGTTCAATTCGTAGAGGTCGACATCCTTGTCGCGGTCCCAGCCGGTCTTATCCAAGATTTTCTCGACGGCGTAGACGGGCGCCATCATGATCCATTTCGGCTCGACGCCACTCACGGCCTGCGCAACGATGCGGGCCATGGGCTTCTTGCCGAGCCGTGCGGCCGTGCGCTCGCTCGTGACGACAAGGGCCGCGGCGCCATCGTTGGTGCCAGGCGCGTTGCCTGCGGTGACGGTGCCATCTTTCTTGAACGCAGGCTTGAGCTTGGCGAGCGCTTCGAGTGAAGTGTCTTCGCGCGGGGATTCGTCCGTCTTGATGACGAGAGGCTCGCCTTTTTTCTGCGGGATCTCGATGGGGAGAATCTGCTCCGTGACGAAACAGGACTTCGTCGCGCGCACCGCCTTGCGGTGGCTATCGAGCGCGAATTGATCCTGCTCCTGGCGCGAGATGCCGTACTTCTCGGCGACAAGCTCGGCGGTCATGCCCATGTGGAAGTTTTCGTAGACGTCCCAGAGGCCGTCGGTGATCATGGAATCTAGAATCTCCTGGTTGCCGAGGCGAAAGCCGGTCCGTGCGCCCTTCAGCAGATACGGCGTGTTCGACATCGACTCCATGCCGCCCGCGACCACGATCTCCGATTCGCCCAGCGCGACCGCCTGCGCGGCGAGTCCGACCGCCTTGAGGCCCGAGCCGCAGACTTTGTTGATCGTCATCGCGGCGACGCGCGGGTCGAGGCCGCCTTTCAGCGCAGCCTGGCGCGCCGGATTCTGGCCCAGTCCGGCCTGAACGACGTTGCCCATGATCGCTTCATCGACCTGCTTCGGTTCGATCCCCGCGCGGCGCACGGATTCGGCCACCACGCGCGCGCCAAGCTCCGGCGCGGAGAGCGGCGAAAGCCCGCCCATGAATTTTCCAATCGGGGTGCGGACAGCGCTGAGGATGATGGGGGTTTCCATGGCGAAGTCTCCTGCAGGCGATGCCTGCAACAACTCACGAGTCGGGGGTTAGTATAGGCGCGGCGCAAAGGCGGGTCAATTTAGCTCGGGAGGTGGAACACGTCAGGAGAAATTCGGCTACAGCGCCGACACGTCAGAGCAGCGCCCCCACCTCCGTCATGTTGTCACGGTGACGCGGTCGCGTTAAACTCCACACCATGGGTTCGCAGCCCGCCATTTCCACGAAAGCTACCTGTCAATTTCAGAAAGATAACGGCCAACAGTGCAGGAGGGCCGTTGCTTCAGGCGAAACCAAGTGTTGGCAACACGCCCGGACTTGGAAGCACAAGTTGAAATCGCTAACTCGGAATCAGACAATCCTATTTGTGATGACAGTCCTTGCACTTTTCATAGGGGTCCCAGGAGCATGGTTCACTTACGACAGTTGGCGCATTACACGGCGACAAACATCAAAGGCTACCCAGGCGTCACCTCGCACCACTGGCCCCGCAAATACACAGGGTGACAAGAGCCCCGCAAATACAGGAGATGGCAACACATTCATCTATGGGAGTACCCCCAAAAAAGACAAGAAATAGAGGGAACAAAAATGAAATTGCTCTTGCTGGTCTGCTTCTTGCTGCCTTTCTCCACCATGGCCCAATCCCAGTCGACGACCGGGCCAGCGACAACCAAAGGCGCTTGCAGCCCTGCTAACACGGGCAATGACAACACGTTTGTGATCAACTGTGGTATCGACAAAGGACAAGGAGCGGAGTTGATCGCCATCATGAATAAAATCCTCGCCAATCAACTCAATCCAGTCGAGGTTATGGCGAAGTTGGATGAAATCCTTCGTAACATGCATCCACCGCGTCGGCTGTCCGATTCGCAGAAGAGCGAGTTAGCTGAGTGTTTAGGGAAAAAGCCGGGGCGATTTTCTATCATGGCGATAGCAAACAACAGCGAGGCATATAGGTATGCTCAGGACTGGCGTGAAGTATTTATATCTGCGGGGTGGGAGATTGAGCACAGGGATATTCCAATTCAAATTTTCATGATTGGTGGTGGGATGTGGTCCGGAATGCAAATGAGTGTAGTGCTCCCCGCTAAAACCGGACACCTCAGTTAGGTAAGATCAGGGCCTCCAAACAGGAGGCAACATGGGCAGGAAACCACGCGTAGATCGGACCCCCGAAGAGAAGTGGCAGATCGT
>JBEKNB010000033.1:0-27420 GCA_049523255.1 Candidatus Acidiferrales bacterium
AACTCCTTGGAAACAAACGATGCGTACACTTTCTAATCGACACGCTTTCGGGCGCGCTTCGCGCACCCCGCGCGCGTCTGGCCGCTCGTTTCTACCCGTCACTGGCTGCCGAGTAGATTTCGCTGTAAGTCACTCAAAACAAAAGACCGGGGTGCCTCTTACCCGTCAATGGAAACGACCCCTTTTCAGCCGCTCACTTGCGCCGTATGCGCGCTTGCGTGGCGGAGGCGTTGGCGTAGAATACGCCTCGCGCGAAAGTCAGCGAGGCGCTCCCATGAAACTTGGCAGCTCGTTCCTGCACCAACTTCCCCGGCCCTGGGCAAAAGACTCCGAATACACGCTGCTGAAGAATCTGCTTGAGCAGGCGGAAGTGATCGACCAGTGCGGTTACGACTACCTCTGGGCGACCGAGCATCACTTCCTCGAGGAGTATTCGCATTCTTCGGCGCCGGAGATCTTCCTGGCCGCGTGCAGCCAGAGGACGAAGAACGTCCGGCTCGGTCACGGAATCGTGCAAACGCCTCCCTACATCAATCATCCCGCGCGCGTGGCCGAGCGCATCGCGACGCTCGACCTGATCAGCGGCGGCCGCTGCGAATTCGGCACCGGATCGGGGGCCACGCTGAACGAACTGGGCGGATTCCTTGTCCCGCAGTCTGAAAAGAAGGTGATGCAGATCGAGGGGATGCGCGTCGCGGTGCGCATGCTGGTGGAAGACCCGTTCACGGGATTCGAGAGCAAATATCTGAAGGTACCGGCGCGCAACGTGGTGCCGAAGCCTTTGCAGAAGCCGCATCCGCCGCTGTGGATGGCGTGTTCGCGGCGCGAGTCGATTCTCGACGCGGCAAGGCTCGGCTTGGGCGCGCTGACGTTTTCGTTCGTCAGTCCGGATGAGGCGCGCCAATGGGTGAAGGACTACTACACGACGATTGAAAACGAATGCGAGCCGCTCGGTTACTCCGTCAATCCCAACTTCGCGGTCGCCACGCCGTTTCTTTGCGACCACGACGAGAAGCGTCTCGCGCAGGTCAGGACCGAAAGCTACGGCTTCTTTCTCTATGGGTTGGGGCACTACAGCTTCTTCGGCCAGCACCGTCCGGGCAAGACCGACATCTGGCGCGAGTTTACGACGGCTCCCAAGGACGCAGCCGCGCCCGAAGCGGCGGCGCAAACGTGTGTCGGCACGCCCAAAATGGTCCGCGAGCGGTTGCGAGAATTCGAGGAGGCCGGGATCGATCAAGTGATCGGCGTCGGCCAAGTGGGGCGCATCCCGCACGAGTTGATGTGCTCGTCGTTCCGGCTCTTCTCGAAGGAAGTGCTGCCTGAATTCAAGGAGCGCGATCTGGTGAACGCCGCGAAGAAAGCCGAGCGGAACGCGCGCATCTCTGAAAAAGCGATGGCCCGCAAGCCGAAGATCGAGCAGCCGTCGGCCGAAACCGTGATCCCCTCAGCGGGCCATCACTAACAGAACAAGCTGTCGGCGCTACATGCTGCCTTCGTCGCCGGAGGGCCCGTAGATCGATGGTATGGGCACCTGGTTCATGCGCAAGTAGACGGAGAGCTGGCCGCGATGATGGATGATGTGATTGAGGATCATGTTGCGCAGGACCTGGATACGCGGCATGGCGAACAAGGTCTTGCCGCCGTTCATCAGCGTCCAGGTTTTGTACAGATCCTCGTCGCTGGCCTTCGAAATGGCGCCGCGCGCCGCGGCGACATTCTTGTCGAATATATCAAGAAGCTGCTGGCGCGATTTCATCACGGTCGGCTCCGCCGGAGGAGCGCCGGCGGGGCGGAAGTCAAAGGAATCTCCCTGGAATGTCGCGGCGGCGAATCCAACCATTTCAGCAATGTGGCCAGCGAGACGCCCCATGGGCATCGACGTGTTGTGGGGTTTCCAATCGACCTTGTCCTCCGGGACTCGCTCGAGTGTCTTTCGGGTGGTCGACATTTCGTGATCGAATTCAGGAAGAAGCGCGTCGCGTAGTGCCATCTTGTGCCTCCATTGGCATGGTGGGTTCTATCCGGGGCATTCTAACCCAGGTTGATGAACGGCGCGTAACGGACGAAAGGCATGCAGCGGCCCCGCGATTCGGGAGGTCTAACCGCGGCCGCGGCCGGCGGAGCGCGTGAAGGCGCGGACAACTGCGTGGCTCTCGCGGGAGATCGTGGCCTCGATGGGATTCTGCACGCGCGTCTCTCCGGAACCTACCCGATGTGAGCCGGGAGCTTCGAGCGTGGGCGTCTTGGTCTGCTTCCAGGTGTGCAGGATGCGGTGCACCACGGTGATGTTTGGACCGATCGCGAGAATCCAGAGCGCCACCTCCATGCGGTTCGTGAGGGCGCCCAGGATCATCAGGACGAGCCGCTCCGGCCGCTCCCAGAATCCAATTTCCGACGTGGGCACCAGAGATTCGGCGCGCGCTTTCGCGTAGCTGACCATTACGGCGCCGGCCATGGCGGCTCCCGCGAGCACCGCGTAGAGGAAGCGGTTCACCAGCGCGTAATAGACGAGCAGGCCTAAGAAGAGAAGCAGATCGGCGTAGCGGTCGAGGATCGAATCGAGAAAGCCACCGAAGAGCGAAACCCGGTTCTGCCGCCGCGCCACGGGCCCGTCGAGCAGGTCGCACAGGCCAGCCAGAACGATCATCCCGCCGGCGGCGGCAAAGCGTCCTCTCGCAAAAAGAATTCCAGCCCAGAGATTGGCGACGAGAGCTGCCCAGGTGATGACGTTAGGAGGGATGCCTGTGGGTGCCAGGAGGTCGGCGAGCCGGTCGATGGGCCAGGAAAGATACCGGCCGATGTTCGGCGTCAACATGGAGCGAGTGTCACCCCGCTATTCTTCATCGTAGATCGTCGTTAATCGGACAACCTCGTATTCCCGTATGCCTGCGGGGGTCGAGACCTTTACTTCGTCGCCGACTTTCTTTCCGAGCAGAGCGCGGCCGATGGGCGAACTCGTGGAAATCAGACCCTTCGTGGCGTCCGCTTCCTCGACCGTCACCAACTTGTACTCGATTTCGGTGGACTTCACAACGTCTAAAACGACGATCCGCGAGCCGTAAGCGGCCTTGTCCTTGGGCAGATTGTTCAGGTTCAGCATCGAAAGGTCCGCCATGCGCTTGTGAAGCTGGCCAAGCCGGGCCGCCACGTACCCCTGCCGTTCCTTCGCATACTTGTACTCGGCGTTTTCGGAAAGATCGCCGTGGGCCCGCGCGACCTTTATTTCCTTGGGCAGTTCGGTGTGAAGCTCGTGTTCAAGGGCCGCGATTTCGTCCTTGAGCTTCTTTTTGATTTTCTCGGCAAGGTCGATCATTTTTTTGCGCTGAAGCTTCCGGGAAGGCGTTTTCGGTACTGCTCGCCGGAAGGATATGCCCACAAGCGAAGTATAGAGGATTTGCGCCGCTCGCCGCAAACCGGGGGTGGGCGCGGGGCCGCGACGGATCGCGGCTCAAGCGGCTCAGGCCTGGGGCCACGCTGATTCGATGCAGAAGAGGGAACTCGGGGGCGCCTCGCGCGGGGAGACGGAGTGTTTCGCAGTAGAATACTGTGAACCGCGCCGCGTGACAGGAACGCGGCATGCGCAAAGAGGACGCGTGAACCTCGATCTAACCGAAGAGCAAAGGCTGCTGCTGCAGAGCGTACGGGAATTTGCCGAGGCGGAAGTGAAGCCCCTGGCGGCGGAGATCGACGAGACCGGCCATTTCCCGCACGACACTCTGCGCAAAGCCGCCGAGCTGGGCCTCACCGGGATCGCCGTCGCGGAGGAGTACGGCGGCGCCGGAATGGACCACATCTGCTACGCAATCGTGATGGAGGAGATCGCGCGTGTGTGCGCGTCGACGAGCGTGATTCTTTCGGTGCAGAACTCGCTCTACTGCGGCACGCTCGAGCATTTCGGGACTGAAGAGCAAAAGCGCAGGTTCCTCGTGCCGTTTGCGCGCGGCGAAAAGATCGGCTGCTACGCGCTGACGGAACCGCAGGCGGGATCGAATGCGGCGGCGCTGGCGACGAAAGCCGTGCGCAAGGGCGACCGTTACGTCGTCAACGGCGCGAAGGCGTGGATCACGAACGGCGGCGTGGCCGACGCGGGAATCATTTACGTGAATACGCAACCCGAAAAAGGCGAAAAGGGAATTACGGCGCTCGTGATCGAGAAGGGGACGCCGGGGTTCGCCGTCGGCAAGGAAGAGAAAAAGCTCGGCATTCACGCCACCGCCTGCGTGGAGCTTTCGTTCACCGATTGCGAAGTGCCGGCCGGGAATCGCGTCGGGAACGAAGGCGACGGCTACAAGATCGCGCTGACGACTCTCGACGGCGGGCGCATCGGCATCGCCTCGCAGGCCACGGGAATCGCGCAGGGCGCATTCGAAGCGGCGCTCGCCTACGCGCGCGAGCGGCAGGCTTTCGGCCATCCGATTGCCGAGTTTCAGGCGATCCAGTTCATGCTTGCGGACATGGCTACGGAAATCGACGCGGCGCGATTGCTGGCGCGGCGCGCGGCGTGGAAGCAGGATTCGGGCGCGCGCTTTTCGATGGAGGCGGCGATTGCGAAGCTTTTCGCCAGCGAAATGGCCACGCGTGTGGCGCACAAGGCCATCCAGATTCACGGCGGCAACGGCTACAGCCGCGAATATCCCGTCGAGCGCGCCTACCGCGACGCGCGCATCAGCGAAATCTACGAAGGCACGAGCGAAATTCAGCGCCTCATCATTGCTTCCTGGGTCCTTAAGAGCTACTGATCGAAAAACGGAAGATAGAGAAGGGAAGCATAGATAATCGCCAGGCCCGTTTTCCCATTTTCGCTTTTCCATTTTCCATCTGCGTTATCCTTGTCCGCATGCTGGAACTGGACTGCGGGCAGGAGTTCGATGCGGCGCGCGAAGAGGAGTTCTTTGCGACGGTGCCTGCGCGCGGCGGCGTGCTGCTGGTCGAAATGAACGATGCGGCAGCGCAGCCGCACCTCGTGAGGACTGCGGACCTGCGCCGCGCGGCGGAGCGGCTGCTGCGCCCGCCCGATCCGGGTTCGAAGCGGCTGAATTTACGCGGGGTCGCGGCGGGAATTCGCTATCGCGTTACAGGCTCGAAATTCGAGCAGACGATTGCGCTGTATCAACATGCGAAAAGGAATTTCCCGACTCGCTACCGCGATCTGTTGCGCCTGCGCCCTCCTACAGTCCTGAAAGTCAATCTCCGCAACGCGTATCCGCGCTGCTACGTGACGCGGCGAATCCGCGCGGACACAGGCTTCTATTTCGGGCCGTTCCCCTCGCGCCGCGCGGCGGAGGCTTTCTCCGAAGGCTTTCTCGATCTATTCAAGATTCGGCGGTGCCAGATTAAAATCCGCCGAGACCCGAATTTTCCCGGCTGCATCTATTCCGAGATGAAGATGTGTCTCGCGCCATGTTTCGCCGGCTGCACCAAGGAGGAGTACGACGCCGAAGTGGGCCGCGTGCTGGACACCCTCGCGACGACGGGCGAGGCCCTCACCACACAGCTGCAGCAGGAACGGGAAGCCGCGAGCGAAGCGCTCGACTTCGAGCGAGCCGCCTCGCTGCACAAGCGCCTCGAAAAGGTTTCCGCGGTGCTGCGCGGCCTGCCCGAACTCGCAAGACGCATACAGGACATCGACGCCGTAATCCTCGAGCGCGCGGCGGAAGAGAAGAGCGTGGCCGTTTTCCCGTTGCACGCCGGTACGCTGGCCGAGCCAATCTTCCTGCGCTTTGGCGAGATATCGAGCCAGCCGCGGTCGGTCGAGGCGATTCTGAGGCAGAGCCTGGAGGCGCCGGCTGCCCAAGTATCTCGTGAGGCTTCGGAACACGAAGAAAAGGCGGATTCAAACCGGCGAGAGTTGTACGGCTTGCGCGAGGCGCCGCCGGAGCTCGCGGAGCACCTGTCACTCGTGGCGCGCTGGTTTTACTCGAAGCCGCGCGAAGGCGAGATCCTTTTTCGCGACGGCGACTGGCCCTACCGCCGAATCCTGCGTGCATGCAGCAGGTTGCTTGCGCCTCCGGGCTCGACGCCAAGCGAGGTACCGCCACCCAATCCCTAGGACAATTCCCGTCACAATCGCACGGGCCGGAGCGCGGGATTGCGTCGTACAATTGGAACATGGCCGTGACAGACACAGCCAAAACCTCTGTCCCCTCGACACTGCCGGGCCGTTCACGCTTCCAGGACATCGTCCGCTCGCTGAAGCACCGCAATTTCCAGCTCTTTTTCAGCGGCCAGTTGATTTCGCTCGTGGGCACCTGGATGCAGACGATCGCGCAGTCCTGGCTCGTCTACCGGATGACGAGATCATCGCTTCTGCTGGGATTCGTCGGATTCGCGGGGCAGGTTCCCGTCTTCTTGTTCGCGCCGCTCGGGGGGCTCGTGGCGGACCGGCTGAACCGCCGGAAGATCGTGATCGCCACGCAGACCGCCTCGATGATCCTCGCATTCATTCTGGCGTTTCTGACGCTCACGAAGCGCGTGAGCGTGTGGGAAGTGATCGTTCTCGCGTCTTCGATGGGGATCGTGAACGCATTCGATATTCCCACGCGCCAGTCGTTTCTGGTCGAAATGGTCGGCCGCGAAGACTTGATGAACGCGATCGCGCTCAACTCCTCGATGTTCAACGGGGCGCGGATCATCGGTCCCGCCATGGCGGGAATTCTCGTCGCGAGCATCGGCGAGGGCTGGTGCTTTTTCGCAAACGCCGTGAGCTATATCGCCGTGATCGTCGGACTTTTCTTGATGCGCATCTCGCCCCGGCAAGCCGAGAGCGAAATCGCATCGGCCTTCGAACATATCGCCGAGGGATTCCGTTTCGTGCGAAATACAGCCCCCATTCGCGCGGTGCTGCTGCTTCTCGGTCTCGTGAGCGTGTTGGCGATGCCCTATTCGGTCCTCATGCCGATTTTTGCCGCGCAAATCCTGCACGGAAATGCCAGGACGCTAGGCGTTCTGATGGGGGCAACCGGAATCGGCGCCCTGGGGGGTGGCCTGGCGCTGGCCTCACGCACACAAGTCCACGGTCTTGGAAAATGGCTGTGGATTGCCTGCGCCTCGTTCGGTACCTTTCTGATCCTCTTCTCGTTGTCGCGCTGGTACGTCTTGTCAGTTTTGCTGCTCGTCCCGGTGGGTTTCTCGATGATGACGCAGATGACTTCGTCGAATACGCTGATTCAAGCGATGGTGCCCGACCGGTTCCGAGGGCGGACGATGGCGGTCTACTCGATGATGTTCATGGGCATGGCGCCTGTCGGGGCGCTTCTTTCCGGCGCGGTCGCCGACCGCATCGGAGCGCCCTGGACGGTGGCACTTGGCGGCGCGGGGGCGATCGTAGGAGCGCTCCTGTTCGCGCGCAACCTGCCGAAGATTCGCCTCGAGGCGAGGCAGCTGATTGTCGCTCAGGGACTGTCCGACGGCGAGCCCGCTGAGCAGCTGACCGCGCGCATCGTGCCTTGATCCCTCCGGTAGTGGGTCAGTTTCCGATGAGTGCGTTTATCAGGGCTTAGCCTGTGGCATTGCTCAGGGACGTCGATTCTCGCTGGTTGCTACAGAAAAAAAGGCGGCTGGGTGGGAGCCGCCTTCTTGGAGGGTGTTCAAGTTCCTAGACGTTGAGAGAGCTCAAGTCCTAGGAACTGGCTGTCTTGCTCTCTTAGACTACTGAGTGGTCGAAAAAGTTGCTCAAATTGTTCGAGCGTTCTAAAAAGAACCTCAACCCGAAGCAAGCACCGAAAGCACCTTGTCCGGGCGTGCAGAACAGAATAGACCGGAGGCCAGCGCACAGCGCGTCGAACATCGAGTCCATAAGCTGTCGGCTCCAACTGCCCGGTTGAGCTGGCACGGATTATCGGAAACTGACCCACTACCATCCATCCGGGCGCGCACGCCTCCGCCGGGCCGTTCTGCTATACTTCGCGCTCCACTTCGACTTTTAAACCGAGGCAAATCCGATGTCGTCTCCCGCACCGCTGGATCGCGAACGACTGGCCGGCCGAGCCACCCCGCAGGGCACGTTGCGCTACGCCGCGCGATTCCAGGGACGCACGGCCGCCGGACACTTTCGCGAAGTGCACGGAGGCCTGGTTCTCTCGTCGATCGGCATCGGAACTTATCTCGGCGAGCCGGATGAAGCGACCGACAAGGGTTACGCGAGCGCGGTGGTGGCCGCCGTCGAAGGCGGCATCAACGTGGTGGACTCGGCGATCAACTATCGCATGCAGCGCAGCGAGCGCTCTGTGGGCGCGGCGCTCAGGGAATTGGCCGCAAAGGGCTTCGCTCGCGACGAGATCATTCTCTGCACGAAGGCCGGCTTCCTGACTCCCGACGGCGAAATGCCGGAAGACGCAAACGAATACTTTTCGCGCGAGTACCTCGAGCGCGGGATATTCCGCGCGGAGGATATCGCCGCCGGGTGCCATTGCATGGCGCCCCGTTATCTCGCCGACCAGCTTGACCGTAGCCTCGGGAATCTCGGCGTCGAGTGCGTGGACGTTTTTTACCTGCACAATCCCGAAACGCAGTTGACCGATATTTCCATCGACGACCTGCGCAAGCGGCTGCGCGATGCGTTTGCGCTCCTCGAGTCCGCCGTCGCCGGTGGCAAAATTGGCGCCTACGGCCTCGCCACGTGGAACGCGTTCCGCGAAGAGTCGAAAACACCAGGATGTCTCTCGCTCGCCGAAATGGAAGCAATCGCCCGCGAGGCCGGCGGGGAGGACCACCACTTCCGCTTCGTGCAGTTGCCGGTGAACCTTGCGATGCCGGAGGCGCTGATACGTCCAAACCAAGTCGTGCAGGGGAAGACGATGGCGCTCGTGCAGGCGGCCCGCGCTCTCGGAATCACGGTCGTGTCGAGCGCCGCGCTTTTGCAGGGACGGCTCGCGCAGAGTTTACCCGCCTACATCGGTGCGGCCCTGGGGCTGAAGAGCAATTCCGAGCAAGCGCTGCAATTCGCCAGATCGGTGCCGGGCGTAACCACGGCGCTCGTCGGCATGAGCCGCGTCGAACACGTGCGCGCGAACCTCGCGCTCATCGGCATCGAGCCCGCTCCCCGCGATCAATTCCTCAAACTCTTCGAACAGCGAACCTGATCGGTAATTCAGAGCGGAAGCTGCTCTTCGAGCCAAGAGCCGATGGCGGCGCCCACTTGGTTGAGATGCCCGGTGAAGAAATGGTCCGCGCCTTCGACGATCACGAGACGCTTCGGCTCCGGCAGCGTCGCGAAGAGCGCTTCGAGGCTCGCCCGGGAACCGAACTGGTCGTTTCCACCTTGAATAAAAAGCTTCGGCTTCGCGCATGCCCGCAGGTAGCTCGCATCGACGTTGTCGACTGGCAAGCCGAGACCGATCAATCTCGCGACGCGCGCGTCCTCGCACCCAACTCGCAAGCCCACCCATGACCCGAAGCTGAACCCGGCGAGCAGGATGGGCTTCTTTGGGAATTCGGAGGCCAGATAGTCGAGCGCAGCGCGAACGTCCTCCTGCTCGCCTGGGCCTTTATCGTGCTCGCCCTCGCTTAGCCCCACGCCGCGAAAATTGAATCGCAGCACCGGCGCGCCGTGCTGGTGAAGTGCCTTTGCGGCCTGATAAACGACCTTGTTGTGCATCGTCCCGCCAAAGAGCGGGTGCGGATGGCACACAAGGGCGGCGAAATCCGGGTCCGCGGTGCGCGTGGTCCAGAGCGTTGCTTCGAGACGGCCTGCGGGTCCCGCGAGCAACAAGCTGCGATGGAAGACATCCGTCATGAGATCGTGAGCCAGAAAGTTTGCAGCAGCCTAATCCAAGAGTGCGAAAGCCCGAGTGTCAGCTGGTCGCCTGTCTGAGGAGTCTCGCCGTCTCGGCATCCAGGTTTCTTCCTGAGCCCATCCACTGCACCGCGACGGACGAGAAGACAGGGCCCTCGCCGGCCTTCGCGTCGGCGATAAGCGGCAAAAACAGTTCGTCCGTCGTGGCTTCGACGCGGACAACGCGCCCGATCATTTCTCCCGCCTTGGCCCACTCGGCCCACGGAACCTTCGCGAGCACGGTTTCTCCGGGGGTGTAAGCGCGCGAGGTTTCGAATCGCATGCCACCGCGGGAGATGTCCTTTGTCATGGACTCCTCGGGCCAGGGCGTTCCGGACGGGCGCACGAAAATCGGGAGCGCGAACAGCGAGCGCGGAGATCTTCGCCGCTCCTGCGCCGCGGGCCGCGGCGATCCACGCGGAGGCAGTTCGAGGTGCAGGCCGAGACAAAAGTCGCCATCCGGCGTCGTCATCACGCGCACGACGCGCGCCGGAATTTCCGGCTGAACGGAGGCCGGCGCGGCCGGATCGAACGGGAAGAGCACCCACATGCGCGCCTGGAGGTCGGAGGCTTCGGACCGGCGAACCCACAGCCCCTCGCGGGAAACGTTGATCGTTTGCGTGACCTGGATCCTCATGCCAAGAGGTCCGCGCCAGCGAATCCGCACAGGTAGCTGGAGGCGTGCCCGAGGATGCTGCCTTAGCTCAACCCGTGTCACGGAATGTTGCATGGCGGTACATGCTAGCGGCAGAGTTCCCCAAGGTCAAACGCTGAGAGTGCAGAAGTTCGCGGGCCGGGTTGCGCACTGTTTCAAAACCAACAGGTACGAGAAAGGGCAACATAGATCGGCCCCATCAGCTAAAATCCATTGCGCGGTACCGGGAGCGGTGGTAGCGTTGGCCCAACTCCAAAGCCGGGAGGGTTCATGGAAAACGGTGTCGAGCGGCGCGCGGCGCGGCGCTTTTCGATGATGCTTCCGCTGAAGGTTCGGTTTTCAGCCAGCGAGGGCGTGATTGAGAAGCAGGGCGAAACGCGCGACATCAGTTTCCGCGGCCTCTATTTTCTGATCGAGGCGAGCCTCGATACCGGCAGCGCCATCGAATTTGTGCTCACGCTGCCGCAGCAGATCACTCTCGCAGGTGACGTCCACATTCGCTGCTACGCCCGCGTCCTCCGCGTCGAGGCGCACAATGGCCGCCGCGGCGTGGCCGCGCGCATCGATCGGTATGAGTTTCTTCCCGCTTCCGCCTGAAACGCGGGCGTCGACGCCTTCGGAATTTCCTTCTCTTATTTTTCCCGCTGAAGCAAGATTCATAGTTGGAGACCCGGAATGGCGCGCCATACCTTGCTCATCGACGCAGACGACACGCTTTGGGAAAACAACATCTTCTTCGAGAAGACGATCGAGGGTTTCATCTCGCAGCTCGAACACCTCGGCTATACGCGCGAATACATCCGCCACATCCTGAACGAAACCGAGCGCCGCAACATCCGCCAGCACGGCTACGGAGTGCGCAGCTTCCGCCGTTCGCTGGAGGACACGTACCTGAAACTCGCGGGAAATTTGGCCCGCCGCGAGATCGTGAAGGGAATCGAGGGGATGGCGCAGGAGCTTGAGGGCACGCCGCCCCACATCCTCGAAGGTGTGCCCGAAACCCTCGCGTACCTCGCAAAGCATCACCGCCTGATCCTGCTGACCAAAGGCGAGCCCGCCGAACAGGCCGCGAAGGTCGAACGCTCCGGCTTGCAGTCCTATTTCGACGCGATCGAAATCGTCCTCGAGAAGGAGTCGACTACCTACGAGCGTGTGATCGATCAGTTCAAGATCGTGAAGACCCACGGCTGGATGGTCGGCAATAGTCCCCGCAGCGACATCAATCCGGCACTGCAATCGGGCCTCAACGCCGTTTTTATTCCTCATTCGGCCACGTGGGAGCTCGAAAAGTCGGAGCTGGAAAGCGGCACGGGGAAGTTGCTGATCCTCACCGCGTTTCGCGAGCTGCGCGCGCACTTCTGACGATGCGACGAGCATCGTCATCCTGAGGCCGGTACTTTCTTCCCGCCGGCCGAAGGATCTCTCTTTGTATCTCCCTCTTGCGATTCGCAGTCCAAATTGTCCATTGCGCCGCAGCCTTCGCGCCTTCCCGCGTTCCGCCTCCGCGGCTATGCTTGTAAACGGGAGGCAACAACGTTGGAGACCGACTATCGCCGTGAATTTGCCGACTTCGAAGACGTCGTCTACCTGAACACCGCGTATCAGGGGCCGCTTCCGCTTGCCGCGGTGCGCGCGGCCGAGGAAGCCCTCCAATGGAAGATGCGGCCGTACCGGCTCCCAGACAAGATTCACTTCGATCTGCCCGACCGTGTGCGTGAAAAGATCGGGCGAATCATAGGTGCGCGGCCGGACGAAATCGCCATTACCGCGGGCGCGAGCTCGGGCATGGCGTCCGTGGCCGCCGGCATCGCCTGGAAGCCGGGCGATGAAGTCCTGATCGCGCGCGGCGAATTTCCGTCTCATCTTTCCACCTGGCTCCCGTACGAGCGCGCTGGCAAGCTGAAAATGCGGATCTTCTCACCGCGCGGCCACTTCGTCACGGCTGGCGACTACCTTGAAAACATCGGGTCGCACACGCGGGTCGTATCGGCGAGCGTCGTGCGGTTCGACGACGGCGCTCGGCTCGACGCAGCGCGCGTCGCGGCAGCCTGCCATTCGGCCGGAGCGGCGCTACTGTTGGATGCAAGCCAGTGCGCGGGCGCGATGCCCATGGACACGCGCGAGCTCGGCGCGGACTTTATCGTCTCAAGCGGATACAAGTGGTTCCTCGGCCCTTACGGCACGGGATTTTTCTGGGTTGCTCCCGAGGCCGCACAGCGGCTTCAGACCGGCCCGCTCTATTACCAGGCCCTTGAAGGCGCGCGAAATTTCCACACATTGCCCCTCGAAAACCTGCGGGCCGTGCCCGGCGCATTCCGCTGGGATTCGCCCGAAACGGCCAACTTCACGAATCTCGCGGCGCTCGATGCATCGCTCGATCTGATTCTGCGCGTCGGGGTGGATGCGATCGCGCGCCACAACGACCGGTTCGTGAGTGAGATCATCCAGCGGCTGCCGGAGTGCTTCACACTGGCGTCTCCGGCGGGGCGCGAACGGCGCGGGCCCTACGTCTGCCTCTCCGCGCGCGATCCGGAGCAGACGAAGGCGACTTTCGAGAGGCTGCGCGAGGCTCGCATCTTCGTCAGTCTTCGCGAAGGCGCGTTGCGCATCGCGCCGTATCTCTACAACACTCCCGAGCATGTTTCGCGCGTGATCGACGTGCTGTCGGGAAGGAACTAACTATTCTCGCGGATTCCGGTAGAGGAACGGAATGTGGACCACTGCCTCGAGATCCACGGGAACCCCCTCGCGCGTTCCGGGGCGGAATTTCCACTTCGCCAGCGCGGCGATGGCGTTCCGGTCGAGTTGAGGCTCGATCCCTCGCACGATCTGTATGCTGTCTACCGAGCCGTCCTTGCGGATGATGGCGTACAGCACCACTTCGCCCTGCACGTGTTCCTTGATCATCTCCGGCGGATATTCCGGGTCGGCCTTCTCGATCGGTTCGGGACCGGAGAGCTTCCCCTTTGGCCGGAAGGGAGGACGATCGTCTTCATCAAGCTGCGCAAAATTCAGGATCCAGCTCCCGGTCGCGCTCGTCAGGTTCGGGAGATTGACGTGGAGCGTGTACACCTCTTTGCCGGAAAGGATTTTTTCCGGCGGCAGGCTGGAATCGAAGTCGGCCACGTTCGCCGGGCCTCTCGGCGCGTTTCCCGATGGCTCATACGGAGCGGCCGGTTTGAGAATCAGCCGCCCAGGATGACTTCCCGCCGGCGCGATGCCTCCGCTGCCCCCGGGACCAGCCCCTCCACTGATGCTTATGGCAACTGGAAGCGACCCGGCGCCCGCTCTGGACGAGTTCGCGGCATTGGCCGCGCCACCGCTCGCTCCCGCCCCTGACTTGGCGACCGCCGACGACCCCGCGCCTTCGCTCGCGCCCGGCGAACCACGCTCCGCTCCGCCCGGAGCACCGGGTTTCGCTCCCTCCGGTCCGATCGAGATGCGCGCCGCGAGATTTCCCTCCGGCACGCTTGCCACCGGGGCGGGCGGCCCCGGCGTCGCGGAGAGCGCGATCAGGCGGCGCAAACTCGCGTCACTTTCGGAAGACACCCCGATCTCAGGGGCGACCGCGGAGTCCGCGCGCGTCTCGCGGCGCGGCGCGGCCATCGCCGACATCGGATTCACGGGAATCGCCGGATGCGGAATCGTCTGCGGCGATGGAGCGATATTGAGCGGCCCCGGATTCTTCTCGGGGTTTGCCACTTCCGGCGCGGCCACGTCGCGCACCGTGCGGCGCTCGATGCGCGGCGCCGAAGCCGTGGGAGCAACCGGAATCTGCAGCTTGGGAGTTTCTTTCTCGGCCCACTGCACGATGTTGGGAAGCTGCGGCACGACCTTCGGCGGCGTGGGCGGCGCATCGGGCTCGATCAGCGTCTGCCGCGGATGCGTGACGTGAACGGGTATCGAAAGAATTGTCTGCCTCGGATGAAGGCGTCCGCGCCGCGTTCGACCGGCTGCTTGCTTGTGTCCTCTTGTTTTGTGGGTGGAGGGCTCGGCTTCGCCGAAGCGGCGTGCAGCAAAATCCGCGGCAGATCGGGCGGGTCGTATACATCGTATTCGATCTGCACGGGCGCGAGGCTTGGTTGCGTACTCGGCAGAAAGCCCCAGATCGGCAGTATCAAAACCCAGATCGCGACCACGTGCCATAGGGATGAGGCCAGAAACGCCCGGCTTGGCAGCTTGCCGCGAATCCACTGAACCCTCAGGACCGAATCCGCGGGCAGCTCGCTATCCTTCGGCGGCCGAGGCCCGGCGAAAAACTCCCACAGGCTCGTGCGAAACACCTCCCGCGGCGATTCCCAGTCGATTCCCAGGTCGAGCCTAGGCAGGCGCGAGTGCGGCGGCATCTCGTTCAAGGAACCCTTGAGCGGGTGAGGATCGCCCTGCAGAAGAGGGTGCATGGATGCGGCCATTATACTCGATGCCTTCGGATGCGCCGGAGTCAGGCGGCGGCGGCCAGACGGTAAAAACTCAGCGCCGCGTCGCCCTGCTCGACCAAGCGGCTGCGCTCGAGCCGGTCGAATCGCTCAGGCAAGTCCATCTTGGAGGAATGCTCGGCGATAACGAGGCCGCGAGGCGCCAGAAGATGCGACCCGTCTAGGAACTCGAGGACAAGGAGAAGTTCCTCCCGATTCTTGTACGGCGGATCGAGAAAGACGAAGTCTGCCATGCGGTGCCGCGCCGCGAGTTGTTCGAGGCCCCGCAGGGCGGACGCCTCGATCGTTTCGGCGCCCTCGCGCACCCCGAGCGCGGCCAGATTTTCCCGCACCAGCCGCACGCTCGCCGCGTGCGATTCGATGAAGACAACTTCGCGCGCCCCGCGGCTGATCGCCTCGATGCCGACGGCGCCCGTTCCCGCAAACACATCGACGAACAGCGAGTCCTGCACCGCCGGTCCGAGAATGTTGAAAAGCGTTTCGCGCAAACGGTCGCTCGTCGGCCGCAAGCGCAGTTTTCCCGGCCCCTTCAGCCGCCGGCTCCGAAATGTACCCGCAATCACGCGCACTGTTTGATCCTGACGTTTACCCCACGGAAGCGAGCTGATATCGCGCCTGCCACGCAGGGCTGACGGATTCCAGGCGCTTCACGATTTCTTCCGCCCGCGCCGGGTCCTCCGCCAGAGCGAACGCCTCGCGCCGGGCGAGCTCCAGAATTTCGTGATCGCGCAGCGGCTGCGCGAAGGAGAATGCCGCGTCGCCGTGCTGCCGCGTGCCGAAGAATTCTCCCGGCCCGCGCTGTTTCAAATCGCGCTCGGCGATCTCGAAGCCGTTCGAGGTCGCCACCATCGTCTCTATGCGCTCCTTCGCTTCGCCGGTGATCGTTTTCGGCGCGATCAGAATGCAATACGACTTTTCCTTCCCGCGCCCGATTCGCCCGCGGAGTTGATGAAGCTGGGCAAGCCCGAAGCGCTCGGCGTGCTCGATCACCATCACGGTCGCGTTCGGCACGTCCACGCCCACCTCGATCACCGTCGTCGCGACGAGGATGTTCAGCTCGCCGCGCCGGAATCGCTCCATCACCGCGTCCTTGTCATCATTCTTCAAGCGGCCGTGCAGCAGGCCCACGCGCAGCTTCGGAAAGACGTCTTTCGCCAGCCGCTCGTATTCGGCCGTCGCCGCCTTCAGCTCCTGCTTCGATTCCTCGATGACGGGATAGAGCACGTACGCCTGCCGGCCGCGCGCGATTTCACGCCGCAGAAACTCCCATACGCCGGGCAGTTGCGCGTCCGCCCTCCATTGCGTTTCGATCGGCGTGCGCCCCGGCGGCATCTCGTCGATCACGGAAAGATCGAGGTCGCCGTAGAGCGTCAGCGCGAGCGTGCGGGGAATCGGCGTCGCCGTCATCACCAGAACGTGGGGCGACGCGCCTTTCTCGATCAGGCGCTTGCGCTGCAACACGCCGAAGCGATGCTGCTCGTCCACGATCACCAGGCCGAGCCTGCGAAATTTCACTGGGTCCTCGATCAGCGCGTGCGTGCCCACAATGAGTTGCGTCGCGCCGCTCTCGATGCGCTCGAGTGCTTCCTCTCGCACGGCGCGTTTGCGCCCGCTCACGACCAGATCGACGCCGTACCCCGCGGGCGCGAAGATGCGCCGTGCGGAAAGAAAATGCTGCGCCGCAAGAATCTCCGTCGGCGCCATGAGCGCGACCTGGTAGCCGTTTTCGATCACGATCGTCGCGGCCTCCAGCGCCACGATCGTCTTGCCGCTGCCGACGTCGCCTTCGAGCAGCCGGTGCATCGGGTAGGGCCTTTCGAGGTCCGCCGCGATCTCGGCGAGCACACGCTTCTGCGCGGCCGTCGGCTTGAACGGCAGAATGCGCTTCAGCGCCTCCCGCACTTTTTCTTCGCGCACGCGCATGGCGATCCCGCGCTGCCGGTGGTCCCGCAGCTGGCGCAGCGCCAGGGCGATCTGGTAGTAGAAAAACTCCTCGAAGATCAGGCGCACGTGCGCCGGGCTGCGAAAGCCGTTCAACAGCTCCAGATTTTCGTCCTTGGAGGGGAAATGGGCCTGAAGCAGCGCCTCGCGCCGCGTGGGGAAACGATAGCGCTCGCGAATTTCGTCGGGAAGCGGGTCCGGAATGTTGCCGTCGAAATTGAGCAGCACGCCGTAGATGATCCGCCGCAGCATCCGTGAACTGATTCCGCCGATGGCTTCGTAGATGGGCACGATGCGGCCCACCTCGGTTGAGTCCGTGGGCGCGTTGTCGCCGCTCAGAATTTCGATCTGCGGGTTCACCATCTCGAGCCGCCCCGGACGGTACGGGTCCGCATCCGCTTTGCCGTGCAACACGAGCCGCTGGCCCTGTTTGAGCCGCCCCTCGAGATACGCGCCGTGAAAGAACCGCGCGTGCAGGCTTCCCGATCCGTCGCGCACGGTGACGTGAAACACCGGCCCCCGCCCGCGCCGGAATCGTACGGTGCTGCCGCCGCCCTCCGTCACCTCCGCGAGAATCGTTTGCACCTGCCCCGGAACGATCTCCGCGATTCTGGTGAACCGGATGCGATCCTCGTAGCGAAACGGCAGGTAGCCGAGCAGATCGCCGGCGGTCGCAATGCCGCGTTCCTCGAGCGCCGCCGCGCGCTGCGGCCCCACGCCTCGCAGGTACTTCACCGGATTGTTCAGTTGGATGGACATCGAAGCGCGAACGGCGACAACTGGCGGGCGCACGTTCTCGAACATTTATATCACCGCTTCGCTTGCGGTATAGTCTCCGGCACCGCACGAACGGTTTGGGGGAATCCATATGATGAACGCTCATCCCGGCAGAATCTCTGTGCTCGCCGCATGGATTTTGGCAGGCGCGCTCTTCAGTCCTGGCGCGATGGCACAATCCGCGGCGACAGGCACATCGGCAGTCTCGATGGTGCCGGCCGATCAACTTGCGAACCGCTGCGCCGCCGGCGTCAAGCCATCGCCCGCGGACGCTCCCGCATGGACCGGTTGGAGCCCCGATCTCGCGAACTGGCGCTATCAGCCCGCCGCGCAGGGGGGGCTGTCTGCCGCCGACGTGCCGCGCCTCAAGCTGAAATGGGCGTTCGGCATTCCCAACGTCAGGATCGTGCGTTCGCAGCCGGCGCTCTATCGCGGCCGCGTGTACGTGAGCGGCAACGACGGCTCGGTCTACGCGCTGGACGCCGCAACCGGCTGTGCCTTCTGGGTCGCCACCGGGCCGAAGCCCGTGCGCTCCGGCATGGTGATCGGAAAGGCCGGTTCCACGGAAGCCGTCTTTTTCGGGGATGCGGGCGGCGCCGTTTACGCGCTCGACGCCGATTCCGGAAAATTCCTCTGGCGCACGCAAGCCGACGATCATCCAGCCGCCACCATCACCGGCACGCCGACTTACCTCGGCGGCCGCCTCTACGTCCCGGTGTCGTCCGGCGAAGAGCAGTCTCGCAGGCGTCCCGACTACGAGTGCTGCACGTTTCGCGGCAGCGTCGTTGCCCTCGACGCCGCCACCGGAAAAGTTTTTTGGCAGGCTTACATGGCGGCCGAGAAACCCGCTCCCCACGGCAAAACGAAAGACGGGCGCACGATTTTAGGCCCTTCCGGCATGGCGATCTGGTCCGCGCCTACGATCGACGTTGCCAAACACCGGATCTACGTCGGCACCGGCGACAACTACTCCGAGCCGGACACCGCAACCAGCGACGCCGTCGTGGCACTCGATCTCAAGACTGGCAAACTCCTCTGGTCAACGCAGTTCACCAAGGAAGACATCTTCAAGATTGAATGCGGCACTCCGCCCGCCGCGAATTGCGCGGAGCCTACCGTTCCTGAGTTCGACCTCGGCGCATCGCCCATTCTCGTGTCGCTGTCCCACAGTAAGCGCGTCCTCATGCTCGGCCAAAAGTCCGGAATGGTGTATGCCGTCGATCCCGATGCGCGCGGCAAACTGCTCTGGCACCAGCGCGCGGGCGTGGGCGGCCTGCTCGGCGGAGTTCAATGGGGCATGGCCACGGACGGCAGCAGCGGCTACGTAGCTGTATCGGACCTCGCCTTTCAGGGACGCGGACCGGACCCCACGAAGGGCGGCGGGATATCGGCTTATCGCGTCGCCGATGGCGCGCCGCTATGGAAAACGCCTCCGCCCGGCTGCGGTGATCGCCGCCCGTGCAGCCCCGCGCAGTCTCAAGCCATCACGGCGATCCCCGGCGCCGTCTTCTCCGGCTCTATCGACGGGCACTTGCGCGCGTACTCCGCCGAGGACGGCAAGATCATCTGGGATTTTGACACCGCCCGGTCGTTTGACGCCGTCAACGGCGTGCCCGCGAAGGGCGGCTCGCTCGACGTGGGCGGTCCGGTGGTCGCCGGCGGGATGGTGTTCGTCGTCTCCGGCTATCCTGGTTTCGGCGCCATGCCCGGCAACGTGCTCCTCGCGTTTGCTCCGGAGTAGCGCTTGCTCCGCCTCACCGCGAACGGAACGGAAGAGGTTCGTTGATCGCGTCGGGCGGGCGCCGCCCGCTCAGCGCTTCCACAATGTTGCGCGCCGCGCACATTTTGATTTCGCTGTGACCTGCTCCCGTGGTTGGCGTCGTTGTGCCTAGGGCTGGAGTTCCGTATAATCCGCGGGACTGGCGGAAACTCGAGCTTTCGAGCCAAGGATGTGGTTGTGGTCGAGAAGGAGGGTCCATGAAACGCCGCGATTTTCTGCGATCGGCCGGCATTGTATCGGCCGGACTCGCGTTCCCGAAGGCGAAGTACGTGTTTGCGCGAGACGTCGCCCCTGAAAACTGGCGCACGTTTGAAGTGACGACGCACGTGGAAGTCCTGAAGCCTTCGGGGATAACGCGAATATGGGTGCCCGCGGCCCTCATCAATCGAACTCCCTTCCAGAGGACGCTCTCCAATACCTTCAGCGCCGAGGGCGGTACCGCGAAGATTCTCAAGGACAAAGCCGATTCACTCGGAATCATCGCGGCGGAGTTCCCCGTCGGAACCCCGCCGGTCTTTACGGTTACAAGCCGGATCGAGACTCAGAACATTGCGCTCGATCTCTCCGCACCCGGTAAGGTCCCGAAGGAAAACCACGCGCAGTTGGAGCATTTCCGCCGGTCAACGACGCTCTTGCCGACCGACGGTATCGTGAAGGAAACGGCGACCGAGATCACGAAGGGCGCGAATACCGATGTTGAGAAGGCCCGCGCCATCTACGAGTGGATCGTTGACAACACTTTCCGAGATCCCAAGACGCGCGGCTGCGGCCTCGGCGACATCCGCTTCATGCTGGAGTCCAAGGATCTGGGCGGAAAATGCGCCGATCTCAACTCGCTCTACGTAGGCCTCGCGCGCGCGTCGGGCTTGCCTGCACGCGACGTCTTTGGCATCCGCGTCGCCAAGTCGGAACTGGGATACAAGAGCCTCGGCGCTTCGTCGGAGAAGGTGACGAAAGCGCAACACTGCCGCGCGGAGGTGTATCTGCACGACTACGGCTGGGTTCCTGTCGATCCCGCGGATGTGCGCAAGGTCGTGCTCGAGGAACCGCCCGGAAATCGCCCGCTGGACGACGACATGGTGAAAAGGGCCCGCGCCCGGCTATTCGGCTCCTGGGAGATGAACTGGATGGCGTACAACTTCGCGCACGATGTTGCTCTACCCGGATCGAGTGGCAAGCCGGTCGGATTCTTGATGTATCCGCAGGCGGAGACAGCCGACGGCCGGCTCGACTGCCTCAACGCGGACACCTTCAAGTACGAGATCACGGCGAAAGAGATCACGTCCGCGAACGGCTGACGGAAGGATGGTTTACTCGCCTTCTTCTCGGGTGATGTGCCCCTATGGGCCAGCAATTTCTTGGAGTGACTTCGCGTCGCTGGATTGAGTACCTGGTTGCCATCCTTCTTGGCAACGCAATCTACTATTTTTCTTTGATGCCTCACCTTCCCTATGCGCTTCGCCATCAGGGTTTTCAGATCGATTGGGGCGTCGCCATGGACTTCCTCGTCTGCGTCGCCGTCTACGGGTTGATCCGTCTCGGCTCGAGCCTCTGATTTCCATCTCCCCGACAATTTGGCCTGGAACAACCCCCTCGCTCCGGACGTATTAAGGTTGTACCCCGGCCCGCCCGGCGCAAGACTTTGGGCAGGGAGGGAACGACCTTGGCCGAACCCACCGATAGTGCCAAAATGGCCTCATCAGGTGCTAACCAAGGCCCACGCGGGCCGTCTATATGGTTGGCGTCCGGAGAAGGGCTTGAAGCCGGAGGAGATACGCCCGGCGGTTCGGAAGCAACCGAGCCTTCGGCGGGGGAATCCAGTTCGGCGGCAGACACCATGGGGATGAGCGTCGCACTCGAAGGAGATGCGCGCCAGGCAGCGGCGGTGAAGCTCGCGGAAGAGCAGGCACTCGTCCGGAAGGCGCAGGCAGGCGACCGCCTTGCCTTTGAGGAGCTCGTCCGGCGTTACGACCGCGACGTCCTGCGTCTGGCTTTGAATCTGGTCCGCCGCCCGGAGGACGCCCGCGACATCTACCAGGAAGGTTTCCTGCGCGCCTACCGCAACCTGCACCGCTTTCGCTTCGAGTGCAGCTTTTACACCTGGATCTACCGGATTGTGACCAACGTCGCGCTCGACCATTTGCGCCGCCGCGCCAGCCGCCGTGAAGAGCAGGCGCCGGTGCCTCTCGATGCGGATGGCGGAACGCGCGACTTTTTCGACCGCCAGCCGGAATTGAACGCGGCGGCGAATCCGGAAAAGCGGCTGTTTGGCGAAGAGTTGGGCCGCCACATCGACGAGGCCATGAAACGCCTTTCGCCTCGCGAGCGCATGGTTTTCGAGATGAAGCACTACCAGGGCTTGCGGCTGCGCGCCATCGGCGATCTGCTCGGCACTTCGGAAGACACGGTGAAGAATTCGCTGTTCCGGGCGACGCGGAAGCTGCGCGCGAGCCTGGATGCAGTTCGCTAGGCACAGCATGGGTAAAGGATCGGGAAAATGCAGCGTGGTTTCGATTCCAATTCGGGCGCGGACGTGAGCGGCGCGAATCTCTCTTGCGCCGAATGGCAGCCGCTGCTGACTCTTTTCGCGGCCGGCGGCGAACTCGATCCGGCCGAAGAGGATCGGCTTGCCGCGCATCTCGCGCAGTGCCCCGCGTGCTCTCAATCTCTCGATCGGGAAAAGGAACTTGTCGCTTTTCTCGCAAGCAATCGCACTGAGCCGGACGCCTCGCTCCTCGCCAGTTGCCGCGCCGGTCTGTCCGACGCGCTCGACCGCGAGGAAGAGGGCGGCTGGCTGCGCCGGACGTTCGGCGTGCTCTTGCCGACAAGCTGGCTTTCGCCTCGTCCCGCATGGAGCGCGGCGATTCTCCTGGCGATCGGTTTCAGCGTGGGAATCCTGGCGCCGCGGCTGCTGCGCCATCCAGTTGCGCCCAAGGCCCCTGAAAATAGCGGCTCCAAAGTTGCCGCGACAAACGACACCGGCTCCACCACGGGCGCTTCCGCGGATTCTTCGGACACAAGCGCGCCGGCGAATCTCGCCCCGTCGGCGCTCGACCTGCGCAGTGCGGACGTGGCCGGCATCAACGTGCTTCCCTCCGGCGGAGGCGAATCTCCTCGTGTTGAACTGCAGCTCAGGGCTCAACAGCCCGTGACCGTGCGCGGTACGGTTGACGACGACAATGTAAGACAGGCCCTGCTCGGTGTTTTGCGTCAGGGCGAGCGCGTCTGTCCCGATATTCGCCTCGACGCCGTTGACCTCCTGCGCGCGTGCAACAACGATCCCGAAGTCCGTACCGCTCTCTGCCACACGGTCCGCACCGATCGCAATGCCGCCGTGCGGCTGAAGGCGCTCGAGGCGCTCGACGGCGCGGAGCCCGAAGACATCATCCGCGAGACGCTGCTCGACGCGCTCGTCGACGACGGCAATCCCGGCGTTCGCGTGGAAGCCATCAACGAATTGCGCGACATGGCGGCGAAGGGCCGTGTGACCTCCGACGACCGCATGGTCTCCGTCCTCCGCGAGCGGATGCAAAACGATCCCAGCACCTACATTCGTCTTCAAAGCGCGGCGGCGATCCGCGATCTCGGACCCCGCGAGAAGTTCTGACGATGTCCCGGCGCTGCGTGCGAAAATCTTTCGTAGCGTTTCTCTCTGTGTTGTTCGCCTCCGCTCTGCTTCTCGCAGGCGCGGCCTCCGCGCACCGCCGCGATGATTCGTCGCACGACAGAAACTCCGCCCCACGTCTCACGCGGGATTTGACCGGTTCGGTTCCCGCGCACGACGGCGAGCGCATCCACCTCTCGACCGACCTCGGCAGCATCGTCGTACACGCCGGGAGTTCCGACAAGGTGGACTACCGCGTCCACCTCGAAGCCGACGCCTCGCAGAAAGACGCTGAGGAGCTTTTGAAGGGATTCAGCATTACCGCCCGCGAAAAATCCGGCGAAGTCGATCTGAAAGCCCAAAACTTGGGACGCCGCTCGACCGGCCGCCTCTGGCTCACGCTCGAACTGAACATCCCACAAAACGCGAGCCTCGATGCCTCGACCGGCGGCGGAAACATTGACGCCGGCGGGATCGGCGGCCGCGTGACGCTCTCGACCGCCGGGGGCAACATCACGGCGGGGGACATCGGTGGCCCGGCCCGCCTCGAAACCGGCGGCGGCAACATCGTCGCTAAGAGCGTCTCCGGCGAATTGACTGCGGACACCGGCGGCGGCCACATCACGATCGGCTCGGTTGCGGGAAATGCCACGCTGCACACGGGCGGCGGCCACATCCGCGTGACCTCGGTTCAGGGAACCGCGCACCTTTATACCGGCGGCGGCAACATCACCGTGGAGCATTCCGGCGCCGAACTGACCGCCGAAACCGACGGCGGCGAAATCGAAGTCGGCGAGGCGGCGGGGCTGGTGCGCGCGAAGACGGGCGGCGGCGGCATCCGCGTGGTGCGCGTCGTCGGGTCGACCGATCTCGAGACCTCCGCCGGCAGCATCTACCTCACGCAGGTGGACAGCCCGGTGAAGGCTTCCACCACCGCGGGCGGGATCACCGCGTGGTTCGTGTCTCCGCCGAAATCCGGCGCATGCGACCTGCAATCGAACGCCGGTGACATCGTGGTGCACATGCCGCGCGATCTGGCGGTGACGATCGACGCGCAGGTCGAGCTCGGCGACGCGCATCGCGTGATCGTCGATCCCGCGTTCCCGTTGAAAGTGTCCTACGACGATTCCACGCGCGGCTCGCACACCGTCCGCGCCGAGGGCGCGCTGAACGGCGGCGGAGAGCTTCTCCGCCTGCGCACCGTCGCCGGGAACATCCAATTCGTCCTGAGCAATGCGGACAAGCAGATCGAGATCTACAAGCAGCAGATGGAGAAGCTCCAGCGCCAATTGCAGTCGCAATTGCGGATGGCCGGAGCATCGCAGGCGGCGAGCGGTGATTTGCCGTAGCGCGGATTTTTGCTGTCAATCGCGGTCAAGGGGCGTGCCGTGAAAAAGATGACCAGCAGTGTGCCGTACCGGGTCCACTTCCCATTCCACTCGCGACAATTCACGCAAATCCTCGCGCGAGCGCTTTTGCTCTTCGCGGGCGTTCTCTCGATCGCGCTGCCCGGCCTCGCGGACGAGCAGCAAATCTTCGAGCAGACGTATCCGCTCCCCGCCGGCGGCCAGTTCGTGCTGCAAAACGTGAACGGCTCCGTGCAGGTGGAGGGATGGGACCGCGACGAAGTCGAAGTCCGCGCCGTCAAGACCTCGCAGAACGATTCGAGCGACCTCGAGCGCGTGAGGATCGAAGTCGAAAGCCATCCGGGCGAAGTGGACGTCCACACGCGATATCCGGATGGAGAGGGCGTCGAAGTCGCCGTCGAGTACGTGATCCACGTCCCGAACCGCGTGTTGCTGAACAGCGTCGGCACGGTGAACGGAAGCGTGCGCGTGCGCGGCGTGGACGGCGCGGGCGAACTGCGCTCGGTGAACGGCAACGTGGAAGTGCTCGAAAGCTCCGGCCGCTTCAACGCTCGCACGACGAACGGCAACCTGCATCTCGAGCTGAGGCATCTCGGCGACGGCGCGCCGATGAATCTCGAAACCGTGAACGGCTCGGTCGTCCTCGGGCTTCCGTCGAACGCGAGCGCCGACCTGAAAGTCCGCAACATGAACGGCGACGTCCGCTCGGACGTTCCGGTCACTTCCACCGCAGTGCTTCCGGGCGCGCCGCGCGCGTTCCACGGAAGGCTCGGGCACGGCGGCGGCGAAATCTCCGTCCGCACGGTCAACGGCGGCATCCGCCTGCTCCTCGAGCACCCCGGCGTCTGACGCGAACCGGAAGATGACGGCCCGAAAGGGGGTCGTTTCCATTGACGGGTAAGAGGCACCCCGGTCTTTTGTTTTGAGTGACTTACAGCGAAATCTCATGATTATTCACTTGACAAAAGCTAGGCCCTAGCTTAGTGTTTGGCTTGTGAGACATAACCTTCAACCCTTCTTAGGCTTAGCGGCAGAAGCAGACGCCTTTATCGCCTGTCGCAAGTCCCTTTTGATGGATGCCAGAAGTTTCCGCGTTGGCACCTTTTCCAGCAGCTTTCGTCTACCCTTTTCCATTGCGAGGCCCCTATGAACCTAGTTGACGTAAACACCATGTTCCCGACCGATGAAAAGTGCCGCGAATTGCTTGTCCGGCTTCGCTGGCCCGCTGGCCCTGAGTGCCCACGCTGCAAGATGCCAGTCGTGCGGCTCGAAACCGACAAGCAAATCTTCTACTGCAAGGATTGCGACTATCAGTTTACCGTGACGGCAGGAACGATCTTCAATGACTCGCACCTGCCTCTGACGAAATGGTTCATCGCAACATTGCTTCTCTGTGAAGCGAAGAAGGGCATGTCGGCCTGCCAGATTCAGAGAACGCTTGGACTCGGAAGCTACAAGACGGCATGGTATCTCTGCCATCGCATCCGTGCGGCAATGGTCGAGAGTCAGAAGCCGATGCTCGACGGCAAGGTAGAGATGGACGAAACCTACGTCGGCGGGAAAAATTGGTGGCAGGGCAAGAATTCTCTGCACCAAGGGAAAGAAGTTGTGATCGGCATTCGTCAGCGCGGCGGCGATCTGCGTTTCTTTCATGCCAAAGACGCCAAGAGCGGCACGCTCGAAAAGTACATCCGCGAGAATATCAGCGAAGATGTGGACATCCTGTACACGGATGATTGGAAGGCTTATCGAAGCGCAGCCAAGCACATTCGGAAGGATGGTAGGCACAAGACTATCCGGCACAAACTCCGCGTCTACGCGAAAGGCGACATCTATACCAACACGGTTGAATCCGCATTCTCGCTTCTCAAGCGCGGAATCATGGGTTCTTGGCATCGAATCAGCGCGAAGCATCTCCAAGCCTACTGCACGGAGATGGCGTTTCGATTCAACCGCCGCGATAAATCCGATCTGTTTTTGGATACTTTGCGTCATATGATTACGGCCTCAACTCTTACCTTTGAAAAACTAACTACATAGCTATATAGAAACGAGAGGGTTCTTTTTCACAATCTCGGCGATTCCTTCTGGCGTCCTCGGGCGACCATGTTTCTCCCATGCGTCTCGCATTGCTTTCACGCCTGCGTCCGGCATGAACTTTGGCCGTTCACCGAATCGATGCACCAGGATATTGGTTGCTTCCCCAACGCCTTCCGCTGATTCAGCCATGAACTTCGCGGCGCAAAGATCGTACAGAATCGACTCAAACACAGGATTAGTATTCACATCCTTGAAGGAAAAGAAAATCGAGGCAAGGGCCTGCTGCTGACCGGAGCCAATCGCCCAAAATCCCAATGAACCATAAGATTTACAGATTCCTGGGTCTTCTGCCGTGAAAATGTGTGCTTCTTTGTTGGCGTCGAATCCCGCAACCAGAAAATCGCATCCGATGCGAAATTGATGGACTTTGTTCCATAGGTCCGTGAACAACGACAACCCTAATACCTTTCTCCCCTCGGCCAAGAACTTCTCTGGCGTCCAGCCGTATGTTGCGAAAAACTGGTTTGTGATTCGCTCTTTTCGTTCTTCTTGAAACGCGCTAATGAACGCGCTCGACACTTCATCAACCTTCTTTTCTGGCGGGCGTGGCCCTTTTAACCCTGCCTCGAATCCGAGCTTCTTGCGAACCTTATCCCAAATAGGAATGGCGTCAGTGACATCCTCCGCAGAAACCATTGCGGCCCAGCTTGGATGAACTGGGTCGATTTTGTCCATAACATGGTCTGCGGAAAAAAATCCGGGCATCGACACTTTGCGATCAGAAATTGTAACCACGTATTCCTGGAGAACTGTAGCTGCTATGCAAACAGTCATACGGCCATTCACCCAATCGGACGGCCTTAACCGTCTCTTGGGAATCACAGTGCGCCCCCGATCTGTCTTTTGTCAAGTGAATAATCTTCCGAAATCTACTCGGCAGCCAGTGACGGGTAGAAACGAGCGGCCAGACGCGCGCGGGGTGCGCGAAGCGCGCCCGAAAGCGTGTCGATTAGAAAGTGTACGCATCGTTTGTTTCCAAGGAGTT
>JBEKNB010000034.1:0-26011 GCA_049523255.1 Candidatus Acidiferrales bacterium
ACCTTCGCACCCTCTCGAACTTCACCAACGGCGTCTACCTCATCTGGAACGTCTCCGGCAACATCCAGGTCAACGTGACCCGCACCGGTGGTTCCAACGCCGTCATCAGCGGAGTGTTCTTCTGAGAAGGCAAAAAGTCTATTTGTGGAGGGAGAGCGACGGCACGGCGCCGATCTGCGACAGGAAGCCGAAGGCGTCCGCGGACTGCCAGGTTTCGATGCATTTCCCGCCCTGGAAGAGGTTGATGACGATTCCCGGAGAGATCACGAGCTTGTTGGTAGGGGCGATGCCCGCATATTGGCCCTTGTGCGTGCCATAGAACGTGTAGCGATTCGCAACCTTCTCGCCCGACGCGATCAGGTCTTCGCTCGCCAGACGCATATCCGGAAAGCCCTCGCGCAACTGCCCGTAGTAATCGCGCAATCCTCCGATACCCGGCCTCAGGCGGCGTGACAAGCCGTGAAACACGACCGCCCTGTCGAACATTTCGAGATAACCTTCGAGATCCTTGGCGTTGAATCGCGCAATCGCGCTTCGAACCGTTTCCAGATTTTGCTGTTCCGGCACAGGGTCACTCCTGAATGTAGATTACGATTGCAAGCCGACACCGAGAGATTCGGACTACTTCGGCGGCCTGGTGTCGCTCTCCAATTACTGGTGCCAAGAATTTCAATGTGCGCTCGACAGGTCGAAGCGTCAATCGGAAGGCGCGGACTGGTTGTTACAGTTGCAATAGGATTGGTTGGCAGGGGCCTGCGTGCAAGTCATGCCCGCAGGCGCAGCGGGCCGCTGACAAACGGGTTGCCGCGTTCATAGAAGCGGAGCTTGCGACGGACGGCGCGCGAAATCCCGATGCGGATACTGACGCCGACCGGGCCCGCGCGGCGCACGGGGGAGCCGATCCAGAGTCGGCTGGCCCGTGAAAAAAGGTCCAGGCCATCGAAGCAGCGGTCGATGGCCATCGCGGCAGCCAGCCGGCCGGGACCGCGCGCGAGATCAACGACGCGAGACACGCCCCGGTGCAGCTGCATCCGTTCGGCCCCCTCCAGAGGTTCGAGCGCACGGATGAGGACTCCCGCGCCGACGCCTGGAGTCTCGCTCGAAATGTTCATGAGCCAGCACGAGCCATAGGTGAAACGAACGTAGGCGTGGCCGTGCTTGAGGAAGAGCGAACGGTTGGCGGGCGTTGGTCCCCGAAAGGCGTGGCCGACCGGGTCCCCGGCCGGATAGGCTTCGGTCTCGACGATGCGGCCGCTCAGCCTCGTATCCGGCAGATCATGCACGAGCGTCTTCCCGATCAGGTAGCGCGCGAGTTCAATGGTGTCCAGCGGCAATTCCACGCGGCGGAGGCGGCGGAGCCGGTACGATTGTTTGCTTGGCTTAGCCTCGGGCATGGGATTACTATTGAGCAGTCGCGCGCAATGTAGAAACCTACTCTTTTACCACACGTTCGAGGAGCCGATGCCATGGCAACGACCTGCCGCCACATGAACGAAATCCGAAAAGTGACGCCCAGCGCCGACGGGTGCGAAGACTGCCTAAGAATAGGCGACACGTGGGTGCATCTGCGGCTCTGCCTCACGTGCGGACACGTCGGGTGCTGCGACAGCTCGAAGAACAAGCACGCGACGAAGCATTTTCATGCCGTGCATCACCCGATCATCCAGTCGTTCGAGCCCGGAGAAGACTGGAGGTGGTGCTATGTCGACGAAATGGAATTGTAGGCGCGGTGCCCGCAGATGACGTCCGGGCCTTCCATGGAACTGTCCTGGCCTGCGCTGCCGCTTGCCGAATGGGAAGAGACGCGCGCCACTCTCCACATGTGGACGCAGATGGTTGGAAAGCTGCGTCTGGCGCTTAGCCCACGGCTCAATCACTGGTGGCAGGTTCCTCTCTACGTGAGCGCACGCGGCCTCACGACTTCCGCGATTCCCTACCGGCACGGAATTTTCGAGGCCGAGTTCGACTTCCTCGACCACGCGCTATAGTCACGAGCCGCGGTGAGACAAAAACGATTCGCCTGGCGCCGCGCAGCGTGGCGGATTTCTACCGCGAGTTTGTGTCAACGCTTGCCGCGCTGGAGATCGATGCGAAAATCTGGCCGATGCCGGTTGAAATTCCGAATCCTATCCGCTTCGATAAAGATACGCAGCATGCATCGTATGATCCGGACTACGCAAACCGCTTCTGGCGGATTCTCGTGGGCGTGGACGCAATCTGCAAAGAGTTTCGCGCGCGCTTCATCGGAAAGGCCAGCCCCGTGCACTTTTTCTGGGGAAGCTTCGATCTCGCGGCGACGCGGTTTTCGGGCCGGCGCGCCCCGGAACGGCCTGGCGCCGACGCCGTCACGCGGGAGGCGTATTCGCATGAGGTGCTCAGCGCCGGATGGTGGCCGGGGCAAGGAGGGTTCGACGCGCCGATGTTCTATGCCTATGCCGCGCCGGAACCCCCGGGATTCCGCGAGAGCGCCGTGAAACCGGCGCAGGCCTTCTATGACGCAAAGCTTGGAGAGTTTCTGCTTCCTTACAATGCCGTGCGCAACTCTTCCGATCCGAAAGCCACGCTGATGGATTTCCTCGAGAGCACATACGAAGCCGGGGCAAATCTCGGAAATTGGCAACGCGCGGCGCTCGAAAGGCAGACCTAGCGGTTGGGGCTGGGCGCAGGAAACAGCATCGTTGTCCCTATGCGTGCGCGATCGCGGGCGACGGACTGCGCGAGAACGGAATGATGCCGGGCGAGGAAATGCTTCTGCGCGCGGCGTCCCCACGACCGGACGAAGTAGTAGTTGATTGCGCCCGCGACGCCCGCGCTGAGCACGGGTACGATTCGTCCAGCCCATTTCTCTGCCACTTCCGCACCGACCTTCACTGCAACCGCATCGATGATCCGGGGAACGAGCCGCTCCACCGCCTGCTTCTCGAGAAAGTCGCGGCCGAGGTCCACGCCCGCCGCGCTTGCGACGGCAATCCACAGAGCTACGGTCTCTTCCTCCGTCGCGTATTCGAAGCCGTACAGGAGGCTCAGCTTTTGGAGCATCCGCAGCGTAATCGTGGCGAGGATACCCATGTCCGGCACAACGGTGAGGAAGCCGCCAATCCCCAGCCCCATACCTTCGAGGGCGGCTATTTTCGATGCGGCAGATATCGTGCTCCCAGCAATGGGATTCACTACCTGCGGCCCGAGGAGAAACATGTCCTGCCAGGATTCGATCGGCAGTCGATGCGCCCGCTGGACGTGGCGGAGATACTTCACGTCATCCACGCGAATCTGCGCGTAAGCCCGGCGAAATCCCGCCCGAGCAGACTCGCTGAGTATTCGTGAGAGCCATGGAGTATCGCGGCGCATGGGCATTTGTCGATTGGATGCGCGAACAGCGGACGAAGCTGCCAGGCGAGAGGCGCCTGTCATCATCCCCCGCATCGCAAGCCGGGTTCAGTCGAGCGGCGCGCCGACGGCTTCTTCCAGTTGCCCGAACGCTGATTGTATCGCCAGCAGGCTGTCCAGGTAATCGCGTTCCACCTTTTGCACGTCGTGCTGCGCGCCCAATACGGTCAGAATGTTGGCCTTTCCCGCCCGGTAGCTCTCTTCTGCCATCTGCTCGAGCTGCCGCGACGCCGGTACCAGCGTATCGCGATAGAGCTGCACCTGCGTCCGCCGCGCCTCCAAGTCAAAGTAGGCCGACTCGACCCTTGCGTCCACCGCGCGCCGCGCTGCCGCCAACTGCCCAACCAGCGCAATCTGGGCCGCCTCCGACTGCGCGATCTCCCCCTGATTGTGCGAGAAAATCGGCAGCTCCATCGACACCTGGCCGCGCGGCCCTTCCCGGAACCCTCCCGGCCCCGGCGAATTGAAGTCCACGCCGAATTGCAGCCCCAAGTTCGGAATCCGCTCCGCCTCGAGCAAGCGCTTGCGGCTTTCCTCCACATTCGCCTCCTGGCTGATTCGGGCGACTTCCGCATTTGACGCGCCGGCGCGAGTGAGAAGTTCTTCGAGGGTGACGACCGGCGGCAGCAGCGCAAACACGTCGCCCAAATCCCAGTCTGTCGACGGGGACTCGTTGAGCAGCGCGTTTAGATCGCTGAGCGTCACTTTTTCCTCCTGCTGCGCAACCTGGAGGTCTGCCCTCGCCCGCACCACTTCGAGTTCCGCCTGCGTGGCTTCCAACTGCGGCACGTCGCCGGCCTCGAAGCGCGCGCGGGCAATCTCTTGGAGGCGCTCGGCGAGTTTCAGGACGCTCCCTTGCCCCTTCGTCGTCGCTCGCGCGTGGGCCAGAGCAAAATAGGCATCCCGGACGCTATGCCGTACCTGACGCTCGACGGCCGAAATGTCCGCCTCCGTCAGCGTGCCCTCCTGACGTGCCAGTTCGATCCGATCCTTCCGCTTGGGACCGATCTCGACGGGCTGATCGAAAAAGAGGCTCTCGTGCGGCGTGTCCCGCAGGGCGGCGAAATTCGCGGCGGGATTCGGCCGCTGGCCCGCGACGCGGACTCCGGCCATGGCGACGGCGCGCCGCGCGCGTGCCGCCACGAGATCCAAATTCTGCCGCTCCGCAAGATCGAGAGCTGACGCGAGCGTCAACCTCTGCGGCGCCTGCTGCGCCCCGACCGGACACGACCCAATTGCCGCGAACAGGACCAACCGCACAATGTAATGGCGCAGCTTCACGGTGAAGATTCCTCCCTCCGACGCGATTGAAGAGGCCCGGCACGCGAAACGTGGGCGGCTTGCATTGTAATTCGATGTGAGGCGCTGTGCGAATTTCTTCGTCGCCGCGGCTCCCGCGCGGAATGGATTTGCAAATCGCCGCAGGATGCCGCATGATTCTTTGCTTCATGCCTTTCGGCGCATCGCTCCGGGTTAGGCGAGCGCCATTTCTGCCAAACGAGTCGAGGAGGAAACAACCGAATGCGCAGGCCCGCGAATATCGCTCCGCCAAAGGGAAAACTGGGCGTGCTGACGCCGGGAATGGGAGCGGTCAGCACCACGCTGATGGCCGGAGTCGAGCTGGTGCGCCGGGGTGAATCGGTGCCCGTCGGCTCGCTCACGCAGATGGGTACGATCCGCCTGGGCAAGCGGACCGAAAATCGCACCCCCAAGATCAAGGATTTCGTGCGCCTCGCCGGGCTGGATGACCTTGTTTTCGGCGGATGGGACGTTTTCCCGGATGACGCGTACAAGGCCGCGGCCAAGGCAGGCGTGCTCGATGCCAAAGACCTCGCGAAGGCGCACAAATTCCTGAAGAACATCCGTCCCATGAAGGCCGCGTTCGACCAGAATTACGTCAAGAAACTGCAGGGAACAAACGTCAAGAAGGGCAAAACGAAATTCGATCTCGCCGAACAGATCCGCGACGACATTCGCGAATTCAAGAAAAAGAACAAGCTCGACCGGATGGTGATGGTCTGGTGCGCGTCCACCGAAGTGTTCATGAAGGCGGAGGCGGTGCACAAAGACCTGCAATCCTTCGAGAAAGCGATGAAGGCGAACCATCCGGCGATTGCGCCCTCGATGCTCTACGCCTATGCGGCGATCAGCGAGGGCGTGCCCTACGCGAACGGCGCTCCCAATCTCTCGGTGGACATCCCGGCGCTCGAGCAGTACGCAAAGGACAAAAATGTGCCGGTCGCCGGGAAGGACTTCAAGACCGGGCAAACGCTGATGAAGACGGTCCTGTCGCCCGGATTCAAGGCCCGAATGCTCGGGCTGAACGGCTGGTTTTCGACAAATATTCTCGGCAACCGCGACGGCGAAGTGCTCGAAGATCCCGGCTCGTTCAAGACAAAAGAGGAATCGAAGCTCGGCGCACTCGAATACATTTTGCAGCCGAAGCTCTATCCCGAGCTGTACGGCAAGTTCACGCACAAGGTGCGCATCAACTACTACCCGCCGCGCGGAGACAACAAGGAAGGCTGGGACAACATCGACATCTTCGGCTGGCTGGGCTATCCGATGCAGATCAAGGTCGACTTCCTGTGCCGCGATTCGATTCTTGCGGCGCCGATCGTCCTCGACCTCGTGTTGTTCCTCGATCTCGCCAAGCGCGCCGGGATGCGCGGCATCCAGGAGTGGCTCAGCTTTTATTTCAAGTCACCGATGTGCGCGCCCGAGCTTTATCCCGAGCACGACCTTTTCATCCAGCTCATGAAGCTCAAGAACACGTTGCGCTGGATGGTGGGCGAAGATCTGATCACGCACCTCGGCGCCGAATACTACGATTAGCTTTTGAGACGACTTCCCTAGGTTGCGGCCCGCAGTACGGCGCCAAGAAAGTGAACCAGCCGCAGCTCTTCGTAGAATCCCGGTTGTTTCTTCGGATCCACGTGCGAGAACGCAGTGGTGATCAAAACCTCGCGCAACGCTGAATGCGGCACGTCCCTCTCGAGCCACAAGCTCTCCGCTGGCGGAATGACGTTGTCGTCTGCCCCATGCAGGATGAAAACCGGGATGCGCACGTTCGCAATCTGGCCGTGGGGTGAAAGCGCCGCCAGTTCGGAATGGTCCGCCTGAATCGCCCTTAGAATCTGAGGACGCACAGCGTCAATTCGCCGTGCAAGCAGCGCATCCATCGTCGCTCGACTCGCGGAACTCAGCCGGTCCAGCAACGGCGCGGCCTTCTCCGGCTGCTCCCACAGCCAGTCACGTAGCGCCTCATGGGCAACGGGCAGGTCCGCCAACGGGAAAAACTGTTCGAGATGAGCGTATACAAACACCGACGCCCCGTAATCGTGGGCGGGGAATGGGGTGGTGCGTCCATCCGGAAATTCCTCTTCGCTCGTCGCGAGGAAGCGCGAGACGCGCGCCAGATCATCGTACGCGCCCATCAGAACGAGCGTCCGGATGTGCGACGCGTAGTCGGGCTCGCGCGCGGCCAACAGGGAAAGTCCTCCGGCAAAGCTGACTCCGATCACGGTCACGCGGCCGTCGCCCAGTCGACGGTCGAACCATTTGGCCGATTCGCCGATCGTTGCGATCGAAGCGCTGTCGACGTGGTAGTCGGTGAGCGCGCTCACCTGGGGGGTTAGCACGGCGAAACCACTCTCGGAGGCTGCCCGGGCAAAGTTCGTCAGCCGGGGCTCGTCGCTTCCCAGGTGGTGGATGCCGTGCACCACAACGAGTCCGGGAGGATGCGCGATACTCGCGGGCCAGTACAGCCGTCCCCTCACCGGACCATCCGCAGTGGGGAAAGTGACGTCCTCTATGCGAACGGGATAGGTTTCGTAGCGCAGCAGCGGGCCGTCAGCCTGCGGGTCGATGAAGTGCTCCAGCAGCGCGTAACTGCGCAGGTCGTATCGAAGGCGATTGAGCCCGAGCCCCAAGAGAACCAGGATGAGAAGCCAGACCGGCCAGTATTGGCGACGCCTTCCAATACGCATCGAACGCGGCGATAGTGCAGGCTGTGCGTCGGGCTGAGCCACACCAAAACTCATTGAAGTCGGCGCAGTTTATCACTGCGCCATCAGTTTGAGGAAATGCTGGTGAACGGCGGGATCGTCGGTCAGTTCCGGGTGAAACGTGGACGCCAGAATTCGGCCTTGCTGCACGAGCACCGGGTGGCTGGCATCCTCCGCCAGGACTTCGATTCCCTTCCCGACCGATTCGATAATCGGCGCGCGGATGAAGACCATTTCAAGAGGCGCCTTGCGGAGGTTTGTCCGGCCCATGTGGACATCACTCGCAAGCTGCCGACCGTAGGCATTGCGCAGGACCGAAATGTCGAGCAACCCGAGCGAGGCTTGTCTCGGGCCATGAACCTCCCGCGCAAGCAGGATCGCTCCCGCGCATGTGCCGAAGAACGCCCCGCCGTTCGCAGCGAACTGCTTCAGCGCGTCAAACAGGCCTTCCTCGGTCAGCACCTTCAAGTGTGTGCTGCTCTCGCCACCCGGAAGGATAATGCCGTTCAGTCCAGCGAGATCACCGGGTAGCCGCACATAGACGTGCTCGACGCCCAGGCGGTCGAGCACCTTCGCGTGTGCCTCGTAGTCGCCTTGAATGGCAAGTATCCCGACCTTCATTGACACACTCGGATTGTCACCAACCGCGGGTTTGCAGCAGGTCCTTCTCGTCGAGTTGGCGGACGTCCAGTCCCTTCATGGCTTCGCCCAGCTCTTCGGAAGCTTCGAGGACAATCTTCGGGTCCTTGTAGTGCGTAGTCGCCTTGACGATGGCGCGGGCGCGCTCGGCCGGATCGCTCGACTTGAAAATCCCCGAGCCGACGAAAACCGCTTCGGCGCCGAGCTGCATCACGAGCGCCGCATCGGCAGGCGTGGCGATGCCGCCGGCCGAAAAATTCGGCACGGGCAGCTTCCCGTTCTTGGCGATCCACGCGACCAGCTCGAAAGGCGCGCCGAGTTCTTTGGCTTCGTGGACAAGCTCCTCTTCGCCGAGCGTCGTCAGCTTCTTCATCTGCCCGACAATTGCGCGCATATGACGCACGGCCTCGACGATGTTGCCGGAGCCTGCCTCGCCCTTCGTGCGGATCATCGCGGCGCCTTCCGCGATCCGCCGCAGCGCCTCGCCCAGGTTTCGCGCGCCGCACACAAACGGCACCTTGAACCCGTGCTTCCAAACATGGTGCTCTTCGTCGGCGGGCGTGAGGACTTCGCTTTCGTCAATGTAGTCCACTTCGAGCGCTTCGAGCACCTGCGCCTCAGCAAAATGCCCGATGCGGACTTTCGCCATCACCGGAATCGATACGGACGCCATGATCTCGCGAATCACGCGCGGAGCGGCCATGCGCGCCACTCCCCCCTCCTTGCGAATGTCCGATGGCACGCGTTCGAGCGCCATCACGGCGCACGCGCCAGCTTCCTCCGCGATCTTGGCCTGCGCGGCCGTCGTGACGTCCATGATTACGCCGCCCTTGAGCATCTCGGCCAGCCCCACCTTCACGCGCCAGAGATTGTTGTTCATCAGATCCATGATTCGTTCTCCTTTGCCCTGAGGCCGGCGATAGCAGACCGAAGGGTTGCGATGTTGGACTCTCTAAGCGTCCGACTTTCTCGTTGCATCAGGCGTGGCAAAGCTTGCACGAAAGCGCACCGGATCGACCACGACGAAGTGTCCCCGCCCCCGTGCCAGCAGCGTGCCGGAGGCGTCGCGAATCTCGCCTTCGCGGTAGAGACTGCGCCCGTCCCTCTCAACTTCCCAACCTTCGACGACCAGGTCCTCGTCAACCGGCACCGGCCTCCGGTATTCGACCGTCAGCTCCGCGGTGACTGCATGATCCGCGCTGAACCGGCTCACCTTGGCCATCACTTCGTCGAGGAGCGTCGCGACGATGCCGCCGTGAACGAAGCCCGCGCCGCCCTGATACTCAGGGCCCAGCCGGAATGCCCCGCGGATGCGCCGGGACACATCGTCCTGCTCGAACGTAAGCTGCATGCCGCGCGGGTTCGCGCCGCCGCAGCCGAAACAATGGTTCGTCGCATTGGGTTTGAGCAGCATCTATGGCCGGATCATCACACGAGCGCCACGCGGGCGGGCAATTCGCTCCTCGCACCGCGCTCGCGCCTGCGGAGCTCACTCTTCAGTAGCGCGCAGAATGTTTCGATGCCGCGCGCGATCTGCTTTTCATCCACGGCGGAAAAGCCGAGCCGCAGCGTGTTCGGTTGCGGGTGCTGCGAATAGAAGTACCGGCCGGGCAGGAACAGTATTCCGCGCTCGCGGGCATGAATCAACAACTCGCCTGCATCGAAACCGGCCGGCAAAGTAACCCACAGACTCATGCCGCCGTCGGGACGCGTCCACGACGTATCCTCGGGCATGTGCTTTTCGAGCGCTTCCTCCATTGCTTCGAGGCGGCTCCGATAAACCTTCTTCATCTTCGCGAGATGTCGCGTGAAATAGCCGCGGTGCATGAACTCCGCCATGGTCGCCTGCGAAAGCTGGTCCGTGTGCAAGTCCGTCGATTGCTTCACAAGACGCAGCCGCTCGATCGCACTCTCGGGACCGATGCACCAACCGACGCGCAGCCCCGGAAACGCAGTCTTCGAGAAACTGTCGACGTGGATTACATTGCCCGCGGTATCGAGCGCCTTCAGCGACGGGATTGGATTGCCGCGCAGCCGCAACCGCGCGTAGATCCCGTCTTCGACCACCGGCACCTGAAAGCGCGCGGAGAGTTCCAGTAGACGCCGGCGGCTTGCAACCGACAGTGCCGTTCCAGTCGGATTGTGGAAGTCGGGCGTCATCAGGATGAACTTCACGCGGTTTTGCATCAGCACTGTTTCGAGCGCGTCCACGTCCAGGCCGACGTGCCCCGTGCGGGTCACATCGGGTTCCACGCCGACGGCGAGCGGACGAACCCGCGCCCCGGCTAGAATGGCGATCGCGCCGGGATAGCCCGGGTTTTCGAGCGCGACCGAATCTCCCGGTCGGAGAAACGCCTTGCAGACCAGGTCGATTGCCTGCTGGCAGCCGTCCGTGATCAGCAGTTGCTCGCTCCGAACGTTCATCCCTTCGCTGCGAAACAGGTCGATCAACTCCCGTTTCAAGGGCTCGTAACCGTCGGTCGAACCGAGCTGTAGAATGCGGCGCCCTTCGTGCCCCAAGACCGCATTCGAGCAGCGGCGGAACTCTTCGAGGGGAAAAGACTCGTCTGGAGGCCGGGCAATCGTAAACGCTGTGGCGCCTGGCGGAACATTCGGCATCATCCGGCTCAGGCTCTCTTCGCCGCGGTCGTCGGCAAAGAGGGCCTCCCAGCGCATGCCGCCCCCGTTGCCGTTCGAACGCGGTAGCGGTGAGAATTGCTTTGCGGGTGCTCCGCAAATGAACGTCCCGCGGCCAACATGCCCCTGGATCAGACCTTCGGATTCCAGTTCGGCATACGCATTCGCCACAGTCGTCCGGTGCACGCCGAGTTGTCCTGCCAGTTCGCGGCTCGCGGGGATTCGATCACCCGAACGCAGTTCGCCTGAGTGGACTAGTGCGCGTAACTGATCCCGCAGCTGGACGTAAAGCGGGATATGGCTTTCCGGTTGTAAATGCAGAGGCAACATTGGCTCTGTCCCTCAGGCCAATATAGGGTATCCCAGAAGGCAGTAAAGAGCCAATTTGGACCTCGGGGTCTCGATGAAGGAACCTCGCGAGAAAGGGGCTGCTATTCGCCGAAGAGCTTCGACTGTGCCTCAAGAACCGCTCGTATCCCGCGGGTCGTCCTCGGCGACCGCCGCGCGACGCCCACCACCCCCAGCACCTTTACCTCGGCCAAAGCCGACCGCGGGATGAACATCCTCAGCGCATTGCCGTGCAGATCGGGGGGCGTCAATTGCACCCCTGTGTCGAGCAGGTCGAGGAGGTTGTTCGCGACGATTCCTTCCATCACGTCGTCGTCGCGGAATCGCAGGCGGACCCACAGCCCGTCCAACTTCGGCCGGCTGAGGAAGGTCTTCCGTTCGGGCTCGAATGGGTCCTTGAACTCGCGCACGAAATAGACGCTTTTCACGTCCGTCAACGGGATCGCCTGATGCTCTCCATCAAGCGTCAGCAGGTCGATGCCTTCCGTCCGGCCGAGCGCCGCCGGGTTCAGATATCCCTTCACCGAAGTCCGGTCGATCAGGAGAACGACCACCTTCTTGTGCGTCGAGGCTGTTGCGCGGTTCTTCACACCGTAAAGGCCTTTTCCGCAGGCAGGTTATTGCTATGTTCCCTCAGGTTATGTTATCTTGATGGCGGTTTTTGTCAACTTATTGGTGCTTAAAGGGTTAGCACCGGAGTTTCCGCCGATTGACCAGTAAAGGACAGATCCTACGATCGGCCTCCATTATAGCCTTTGTTACCGTTATCAGCCGCATTTGCGGATATTTACGCGATCAGCGAGTGGCCCTCCTCCTGGGCACCTCGCCCGCGGCCGACTCCTTCATCCTTGCGTTTCGCATTCCCAGCCTGATACGCCGCATGGCCGGGGAGGGATCCCTGGGCGCATCGGTCATTCCCGTCTTTACCGGGTACCTTCGGAACCGCTCGCGAGAGGAGGCCTGGGCGTTCGCCCAGAAGGTCTTCTGGGACATGGCCGTAGCCCTCTTGGTGATCGTCTTGCTGGCGGTCGTGTTTTCAAGACAGGTAATCTACATATACACGGTTTTCGCCGGCCGGCAGACGCACTGGGATCTCGCCGTCTTTCTGAACCGAATCATTTTCCCAGCCGTCCTGTTCATCGGCCTCGCCGCGGTAGCGGCGGCTATCCTGAACAGCTTTCATGTGTTTGGATTGCCGGCGGCAACGCCGATCTTTTTCAACCTCGTCTTCATCGCGTTTTCCCTGGGAATCGTGTACCGGCCAATCTTGCGCTGGACTCCGGCGGCATTCCGCACACCGGCCGTCGCGTTGGCCATCGGGATTCTGGTCGGCGGTGCCGTCCAGTTGGCCATCCAGCTTCCCGCGCTTGTTCGGCGCGGCATGAGCCTTGTTCCGGAACTATCCATTTCCGATCCTGGCGTCCGCCAAGTCGGCCGTCTGGTGGCGCCTGCGTTCTTCGGAATGGGGGTCTATCAGATCAATCTTTTCGTGGACACTATCTTTGCCACGTCGTCCCGGATGCCCTCGGGCAGTATCACGTCGCTCTACGTGGCCGATCGTTTGATGCAGCTCGTCCTCGGCAGCTACGCGATCGCCATGTCAACGGCGATTCTGCCCGCGATGTCGCATCAAATCGCGGCTGGAAAATGGGACGAGATGAAGCTGACGTTCGGTTTCTCTTTGCGGATCGTTTCGTTCATTACGATTCCCGCAGCTGTGGGACTCGTCCTGCTGCGCCGCCCGATCGTGCAGGTGCTGTTCCAGCACGGCCAGTTCGTCGCCGAGTCCACGTCGCTGACGGCTCACGCGCTTTTCTTCTACTCGCTCGGCTTACCGGCGTATGCCGCGATCAAGCTCATCACGCCGATGTACTACTCGACGCAGGATACCTGGACGCCGGCGCGCATCGGCGCCTGGGCGCTGGGCATGAACATCGTTCTCAACGCCCTTTTCCTGCTGTTCTTTTACCGCTCGCTTTCGAACGGGAGTCCGGCGCTCGCGAGTTCGCTCGCGGCATATTTCAACTTCGGCGCGCTGTTCTTTTTCTTCCGCAAGCGTTATGGTCAGCTCGGCGCGCGCGGGTTGGTTGCCTCGCTCGCAAAGATCGCCGTCTGCGCTGTGGCGATGGCGGGGGTGTCGTACGAGGGGCTGCGGATGTCGAATTTTTCGCCGGAGCGCCCGCTGCTGGCACAAGCGGGACTTCTCGCGGTCGTGATTCTTGCTTCGACCGCGGCATATTTTGGTCTGGCATGGTTTCTGCGGTGTAGGGAGCTCCCGGAATTCTTGCTTCTTCTGCGGCGCGCCGAGCCAGGCACGGCTCCTCTCGCTGCAGGCGAAGTTTAGACCGTGGAGCCGAGACAGTGACATGGAAGCGCAAATTCGTACATTCCTGAATTGCTTGCGGGTCGAGAAGGGCCTTTCGGACAATACGATCCAGGCCTATCGCCGCGATATCCAGAAGTTTGCGGTGTTCGCAACGGGCCGCAGTTTGGGAGTCAAAAACATTCAGCGCAGCGACGTGGTCGATTTCCTTGGCTCGCTGTACCGCAAGGGCCTCGACAGCCGCTCGGTGGCGCGGCATCTGGTCACGATACGAAATTTCTTTCGCTTCGCGCTAATGGAAGGCTATATCGAAGACGATCCCGCGGCCACGATCGAATCACCGAGGTTCCGCAAGAGCCTACCCGAGTTTCTCAGCTTGGCAGAGGTGGATTGCCTGCTTCAGCAGCCGGATACGAGCGCTCCCGTTGGATTGCGCGACAGGGCGCTGATCGAACTCATGTACTCGGCCGGTTTGCGGGTTTCCGAGCTCTGCGGGCTGCGGGTCGAAGACATGCAGATCGATGCCGGGTGCTTGCGGTGCGTCGGCAAAGGCGATAAGGAACGGCTGGTCCCAGTGGGCAAGCAGGCGTTGGCCGTCGTCGAGCGTTATCTGCGCACGGCGAGGCCGACGCTTCTGCAGGAGGGCTCCTCTCCCCATCTTTTCTTGAACCAGCGGGGCCATAAGCTCAGCCGCATCACGTTCTGGAAATTGCTCGCGGCGTACGGCCGCAAGGCGGGACTCCGTAAGGCGCTGACGCCGCACATGCTGCGCCATAGCTTCGCGACGCATCTGCTCGACCGCGGCGCCGATCTTCGCTCCGTTCAGATGATGCTGGGTCATTCGGATATTTCCACGACGCAGATCTACACGCACGTCGTCGAGGAGCGGCTCAAGCAAGTTTACAAAGCACACCATCCGCGCGCCTAGGCGCGTTTACGGCCGTGCAAGGAGGCGCAACAACCTCATGCCTGATTACATGTTTTTGCTGGAAAGTAGGCTCTCGCCGGAGCAGCGCGCCGCGCTCGAGCGCGTGCAGGAGCTTTCCCGGTCGCAGGAACTGAACGTGTACCTCACGGGAGGCGCTGTCCGCGACCTCATCTCGGGCCAGCCGATTCGCGACCTGGATTTCACGGTTGAAGGCAATCCCGTCCGCATGGTGAGGGAACTGGAAAAGGGTGGCGCGCGGGTCACCTGGGAGAGCGAACGGCTGCGCCGCTACGAACTGGTCTTTGCAGGCGAAGCGGACGGATCGATCTCCGCCGCGCGCGACGACGTCTACGACCGGCCCGGCGCCAAACCCGAGTACCGGTTCGCGGGCATCATGGAAGATTTGCGGCGGCGCGATTTTTCGATCAACGCGATCGCGATTTCGCTCAACCTGCAGTCGCGCGGATTGCTGCTCGATCCTACCAACGGTTTGGCTGACCTCGAAAGGCAGGAGGTCCGGGCGCTTTCGATTCACGCGTTCACGAACCAGCCGGTGCGTCTCATGCGCATTCTTCGCTATTGCGCTCGAATGGGCTTCAAGATGGAGTCGCGAACGCAGGAGTGGTTCGACCTGGCGATGGAACGCGGCCTGAACGCCAACATCGAGGGCGCCGACGCCGGCCAGGAACTGCGCTCCCTTGCCCGAGAGGACAATCCCTCGGCCACACTCAAGCAGTGGGAGGCGCACGGCCTGCTCGTGGCCATTCACCCGAACTTGCAGCGCCGCAAGCCCGACTACGACAAGCTGAACAAACTCGCGCGCGTGCGAGCCAATTACCAGGCAGCAGGCTTGCGGCCGCGGCTCAATGTCGCCGTAACGGCCTACACTCTGGGCCGCCTGAAAGCCCGCGAGATTGCGGCAGCCCTGCGGCACACGGAGTTCCGCTCCGCGGAAGTGGACGCCATCGAGCAGCTCGTTCCGGAAGCGCAGAAGGTCGTCAAGATGCTTCGGAACCGCAAGACGGACTCACCCAAGGACGCTTATTTCTATCTTGCTTCCCTGCCCTCTGAGATGCTCGCTTTCATCGAAGTGGAACTTCCCCACCCGCGCGCCCTTTCGAAAATCCGGAACTACCTGCAAAAGTGGCGCCCGATGCGGCTGGCCCTCCCTGCGGCGGAGCTCGACGCCATCGGTGTTCCGCGCGGCCCGAAATTCGACAAGATACTCGAACAACTTTTTGAACTGCAGCTCCGCGGAAAGGCGCGGTCTCCCGAAGATCGTGCCAAGGCCCTGCGCCAACTCGCCGGCATCAAAGAGGAGCCGAAGAAGAAGCCGGAGAAGGAAAAGAAGAAGCGGAAGGGCAGCGAAACCGGCGCAGCTCCGGAGAAGGCTGCTGAAGTGAAAACCGGCGAGAAGACCGCGCACAAGGCGGCGCCAGCGCCGGGAAAAACTGCGCAGGGTGCAGCGAAGTCGGCGGAGCCGGTTGCTTCCACGACTGAAGCGGGCGCGCGGTTGAAACATGAGCGCGCGGCGCATCATGCTGCGCATCCTCCGGCCAAGGAGCGTCCGGCAAAGAAGTCACGCGGACAATAATTGCCCCTCGGCGCGCGTCCGCCTTATTCAGGGTTGTCGCTCTCATGGTCCTGAACCACCAGCGTCGCGTTCGCGTTGCGATTGCCGACCTCGAAAGGTTTCTCGGCCGCGCGCGCCGGGTTCTTCGGTTGCCTGTCGGATCGCTTACGGTTTGCCTTGTGACGAACGTCGAAATCGCTCGATGGAACCGCGCGTACCGCGGAAAACGAGGCGCGACCGACGTTCTCTCGTTTCCCGTCGAGGCCACGCAAGGGAATCGCCGGAAGGGCTGGAGCTTGAGCCCGCGTCGCCGAAGGCCCTCTTCCCCGGCTTCTTCTTATCTGGGCGACATCGCCATCGCTCCCGCTGTCGCCATGCGCAACGCTCGCCGCTTCGGTCGCACCTTCAACGATGAGATGCGCATTTTGGTCCTTCATGGCATTCTTCACCTGATGGGCTACGACCACGAGACCGATACCGGTCAAATGGACCGCCGCGAGGCACGCCTTCGCCGGTTGCTCGGACTGGCCTGATCCATGCCGATTGTCCTTTACACAATAGGCGTACTCGCGCTGACGGGGGGGCTTGTCGTCGTCTCCTATCTCGACCGCGTCTACCGCGATATGGGCCGCGTCACAACCGGGCGTACTCGCGAGCATCTCGATACATTCGAATCGGAAATCGAGCCGCTCTTCAAGATGGAGCGGAGCCGCGCTGCGCTCGCTTTCAGTTTGCTGGCGCGCCTCTGGCTTGTGCTTGTCGCCGCGATCACGGCGCTGGCCGTCAATTCGATTGTGCCGGGAAGGTGGGAGTTCGTCACGGAAGTCGTGATTTTCCTCGGAGCGGAAGTTGTCATCGCGATGCAGTTCGTTCCCCTTCTACTGCTCGCCGGCATTCGTGGAAACTGGATTTCTCCACTCGTGCCGGTGGTGCGGCTGTTTCTCTGGATCATTTGGCCGATTCACGCGGTTCTCAGCGCGATGGTCTCGGTCCTCCGGTTGTCCGAGGAAGAACCGAGCGCGCCGGCTGCGGAGCAACAGGCAATCGAGGCTTTCGTCGACGCCGCGACGGAAGAAGGAATCATCGAACAGGACGATGCGCGCTTGATCGAGCAGGTCGTCGAGTTCGGGGACAAGCGTGTGCGCGACGTAATGACGCCCCGGCCCGACGTCGTGGCGATCCCGGCCGGCGCCACGCTCGAAGAGCTTCGTGACCGCATCGTCGAAACCAAGTTCTCGCGCCTCCCTGTTTACGAAAAATCGCTCGATGAGATCATCGGCATCGTCGTCGCGCGGGATATCCTCGAAGTCAGCGAGCGCGACGCTCCCCGGCGCACGGTTCGCGAACTGATGCGTCCCGCGCTGTTGGTTCCCGAGACGAAATTTGGCTCCGAATTGCTGAAAGACATGCAGCGCAAGAACCAGAAAATGGCGATCGTGATCGATGAATACGGCCTGGTGGCGGGCGTGGTGACGGTCGAAGACCTCGTCGAGGAGATCGTCGGCGAAATCGGAGAAGAAGACCGTCGCCCCGCGCCCGACGTGGTCCGCGAGGCCAGCGGCGCCATGATTCTTCGCGGCAGCGTGCCCGTGGACAAAATTGGAGAGCTTTTCGGCGTCGAGCTAGATTCCGTCGCGGAGCGCGCGAATGCGACAACGATCGCGGGTTTGCTCAACGGCATTGCCGGCCACGTTCCCCGCACCGGCGAAATCGTCGAATTCGAAGGCTTGCGATTCGAGGTGCTCGAGGCCAATCAACGCAAGGTTCTGCGCGTCCGCGCCCGCCGCGCGGCCGCCGGCGCCGCATCTTCGGCTCGCACGGTCTAGCGCGGCTTGATGTCAGGCGCTCCCGCGCAACAGCGCGACTTGCTCGCGCAACTCCCTCAGCTCTTTCTGGAGCTCCGGCAATCGGTTGAAAACCGCCACCGATTTGCGCCACTCGCGGTTCTCCATCGCCGGGTAACCCGAATAGATCGCGCCCGCCGGAATATCCGTCGGTACGCCGCTCTGCGCGCTCACCACCGCGCCATCGCCTACGGTCAAATGCCCCGCGCATCCGACCTGCCCCGCGAGGATGACTTTGTTGCCGATGTTCGTCGTCCCCGCGAGGCCGACCTGTCCGCAGAGCAGCGTATCCTCGCCCACCTTGCACGCGTGCCCGACCTGCACGAGGTTGTCGATCTTCGTCCCGCGCCCGATGTGCGTCTCGCCGACGGTCGCGCGGTCGACCGCACTCAACGCCTGAATTTCCACATCGTCCTCGATCACGGTGATTCCCGATTGACGCATCTTGTACCAGTGGCCGTTCGATTCGCGGGCAAAACCGAAGCCGTCGCTGCCGACCACCACTCCGTTCTGTAGCAGCACGCGATTCCCGATCCGGCATCCCTCGCGCACGCTCGCATGCGAATGCGCGAAAAAGTGGTCGCCGATCCGCACGCCGCGATAGATCGTGACGAAGCTGTGCAGCACCGCGTGATTGCCGATCTCGACGTCTTCATCCACGAAGCAATAGGGCCCGATGTGCGCGCCCACTCCGATCTTCGCGGAGTCCGCGATCACCGCGGTCGGATGCACGCTCGGCGCATACTGCGGCGCGGGATGAAACAGTTCGATCGCCCGCGCGAAATCGAGATACGGATTCGCCGAGCGCAGCGCCGCAATGCGCGGACGCGGGTCTTCGCGCGCGATCAGTACCGCCGACGCGCGCGTCGTCTCGAGCGCCGGCCGATACTTGCGGTTCGTGAGAAAGGTCAGATCGCCCGCCTGCGCCTCCTCGATCCCCGCCACACCCGTAATCTCAATGTTCGCGTCGCCTTCGACGCTACACCTCAGCTTTTCGGCAATCTCCACCAGCTTCATTGTTGTCTCCTCGAAATTCGGCACAGCGTCGGCGTGCCCGGCGAAAGTGAAAGTTAACAGTTGAACCTTGAAAGTTCAAAGGAAACAGCGCGTCGGATCAATTTCCTGCCTGTCCCCTAAAGATCGCATCAGGCGAAAGGCCGGGAGATCTTCGCGTGCACGGAGCCGAACAAGAATTCATGTTGACACGGCGTGAATCGTTTGCTAAAGCCTCGCGGAATATCCCGGGCCCAGCAGAAAAACCGATCTCCAAGAGGGGGGAGCATGAGATCAAGGTTAACCCTGGGGCTTTGCGTTTTCCTTTATGCGGCAGCCGTTTGGGCCCAAGCAATTTCCACATCACAGATCAGAGGCACCATTCAGGACGCGAGCGGCGCGGCTGTCGCCAGCGCACAGGTCAAAGCGACGCAGACGGACACGGGCGCAACCCGCACCGTGACCAGCGGAGTCGACGGAAGCTACGCGCTGCCCGCGCTGCCGGTGGGCCCGTACCAGCTCGAGGTCACGAAGGCAGGTTTCACCAAGTACGTACAGACCGGAATCGTCCTGCAAGTAGGCGTCAATCCGACCATAGACATCAGTCTGAAGGTCGGAGCGGTGACCCAAGAGGTCCAGGTGAATGCGGAAGCGGCGATGGTGGAAACGCAGAACAGCGGCGTCGGGCAGGTGATTTCTCCCGTGCAGGTCCAGGACTTGCCGCTCAACGGACGCCAGCTCACCGATCTGTTGTATCTCTCCGGCGGCGTAGCACAGGGCAGAACTTTCCGGGCATCCTATCCCTCAGTAACATCGCCCTCGATCGCAGGCGGCGCGCAGGGCAGCGTGGCCTATTGGCTGGATGGAGGGACGCATAACGATCCGCTGAGCAACCAAAATCTTCCGCTCCCCTTCCCGGACACGGTGGAGGAGTTCAAGGTCGAGACGAGTTCTTTGCCCGCCCAATATGGCACGCACCCTTCAGGCACGGTCAACGTGGTCACGAAATCGGGCACGAACGCATTTCACGGCGATGCCTTTGAGTTCGCACGGAACTATATCTTCGACTCCAAGAATACCGGTTTCGCTGCCGCAGTTCCCGCTCCTGGCATTCCCTCTGCGGCGTTCCGGGATCCCCTGAAGCGCAACCAGTTTGGCGGCACGCTCGGGGGACCGATTCAGAAGGACAAGCTCTTTTTCTTTGCCGGCTGGCAGGAAACCATCCAACGATCCAGCTATCCGGCGACGCCCGTGACCCTCCCAACGGCTGCAATGCTGGCCGGCGATTTCACCCAATACAACACTGTCTGCGATCACGGACTACTCGCCCTCGGGGCGCCGGGATCACCCTACGTTGGCGACAAAACCAACCCCGCGAACTTCAGCCCCATCATTATGACGCTGGAGAAACATCTGCCAGTGCCAACGAATCCATGCGGCACGTATAACTTCCCAAATCCAGCCAATTACACCGAAAATCAAGGTCTGGCCAGGATCGACTATCACGCGGGCAATCGGAACACAATCTTTGCACGCTACTTCATCACGAATTTGTTGGCGCCGCCGGGCAATCCCAACCTGCCGGCGAGCCAGGGCGGCCTTCTGATCGCGGCCATCGATGGCCAATTCGACCGCGTCCAGAGCCTCACTCTCGGCGACACGTATCTGTTCGGCTCAACCACAGTCAACAGTGTCCGAGTGACTGGCAATCGAAGCTACAACCTAACGGTTCAGAACTCGACCCTCAATCTTCCAGGTCTATTTGCGGAGGCGGGCGTGCCGGCAAACCAGATCGGCAATATCTACCAATTGGGCACTGCCAGCGCTCCCCGGTTTCCGACGTATATGCCCAACTTCCAAACGGGTGCCGGGCTTTTCGGTTTGTTCAACTCGACCCCATCGGTCCAGCCGTATGACACGCTCGAGTTTTCCGACGATCTGTCGCTGACGCGCGGCGCCCACCAACTCTCGTTCGGCATGGACTTCATCAACCTGAGGGCCTTCGCCACCAACTATCTGCTGAACCAGGGCTCGTTCACGTTTGACGGCTCGCGCACTTCAAGCGGGCCGCCGGGCTCGCAGGTGTCCCTCTCCGACTATCTGCTGGGCTGGACAAACAACGCTGCCGGCTTCTCGCAGGACGCTCCGATCCCTTCCCTCCAGCACCAGAATCTCTTTTCGCTTTACGCGCAGGATGCTTGGAAAATCACACGGCGCGTGACGGTCACAGCCGGGCTTCGGTGGGACCCGTTTTTCGGGCACACGGATCCGAAAGGCCACGTTGTCAGCATCTCCCTCCCCGACCTGTTTGCGAACGTCCACAGTACGGTGTTTCCGACGGCCCCGGCCGGCTACCTTTTTAGCGGCGATCCAGGCGGGCCGAGCGGCAACAAGTTGTCGAAGAACGCGTTGGACAAATGGAGCCCGCGCATCGGAATCGCTTGGGATCCGATGGGCGACGGCCGGATGTCAATTCGCGCAGGGTTCGGCATATTCTATGACTTCCCGAATTTCTCCTATGACCAGTTCGGATTCGAAGAGCCTTACGGCGGCGCTGTGAATAACCCCGCCTACGGTTGCACGACGAACTGTATTAGCGATCCATGGGGAACACTCCCGGGAGCGCCGAATCCTTTCAAGTTCACGGACCAACATGGTGTCACGCACACTGGCGCGGACGGAGATCCTTTCCCGCAATTTGTCGGGACGGGCCCCAAGAATGCCGCGTACATTCCGGGCGCCTTGGTGTTTAGCTATCCCCAAGACGTGAAGCCAACCTACGTCATGCAATACAACCTCAGCATCGAGAAACAGGTTGGCAGGAGCTGGCTGCTCTCCGCAACCTACCTGGGGAATCAGCAGCGTCACCTCTGGGGAAACAACGAAGCCAATCCGGGAATGCAGGGACCGGCAGGATCGTGCGGTTATCCGCTTCCTTCCGGAGCCGTCTGCGCGGCCGGGCCATGTCCTGGATTCCTTCCTCCGTTCGTGTGTTCCACCTTCCCGTCTCCCGTCCCCGGCGACCCCGGCTTCTTCACCTTGAACGAGAACCGCCTGTTCAAGCAATTCAGCAATGTGGTTGGTGGAGTGGACTTGCAAGGGGGATCGCTGTACGGCGAAACGCTTCTCTTAGAGGAGGGAGGAACGGGAAATTACAATGGCCTCCTTCTTTCTGCCCAGCACCGCTTCGCCAACCACTTCACGTCGACCACCAATTACACCTGGTCCCACTGCATCTCGGACAACTACACGACCACGCTTGGCTTCTTCCTTGCGGCGGAAGCCGTGCCGTACGACCGGCATGCGGACCGCGGCAACTGCCCGAACGCCGACACGCACAACGTGTTTAACCAGTCGCTCGTGGCGGAGACTCCCAAGTTTTCGAACCATACAGAGCAGATCATCGCGGGCAACTGGAGATTTTCCGTCTCTGCTGTCGTGCAATCCGGCACGGACTTGTCCTCTCCGATCAACATCCTCGATTATTCGGGAAGTGGCAATGGGTTGACGCAGCGCCCCAACCTGGTGGGCGACCCGTATTGTCACCCGAAGGGGCGAACATGTTGGCTCAACCCCGCTTCGTTTGCTGCTCCGGCGCCCTATACGTTCGGCAATCTGGGGAATAACAGCCTTTTTGGCCCTGGGTCGATCATCGTCAACACGGCCCTGGAAAGAATCTTCCATATCCGCGAAAGCCAGCAAGTGTTGTTCCGCTGGGAGGTTTTCAATCTCCCGAATCACGCGAATCTGTACCCGCCGCAAGGGGGAGTGATTTTGCCCACTTTCGGCCAGCCCACGCCGGGCTCGACCACGGGCTTGGGCGCTCTGGCTCAGACGACCAACGATCCGCGCGTCATGCAGTTCGCACTGAAATATATGTTCTAGCCGAACTGGGCTGGACAACGCGGGATAGCCGAAGAAAAGCGCGGCAGCCTACGATTTGCCGAGGGACTGTCGCGCGATCTTCGAGTCTTGTGGCAGTTCCGTCTAGCCGGCCTTTATCGCTTGTGCGTCTGCGCGTAGTCGATGGCGAATTGCTTGAGCGCCGGACTCATCATGCCCAGCGCAGTCGCTTCCTTCGCGGCGCGTTCGACGTCCCAATGATCGACCACCAGCCGCTTGATAAACCACATCGTGGCCGCGCGGCCGCCCCCCGCACAGTGAATGAACGCCGGCTCGCTGCCCTTCGCGGTGATCGCGTCCAGAAACTTGTCGGCCGCCGCGGGATCGGGTGCGGCGGCGTTGAAGGGGACATGGTAGTAGCGAATATCGGCGGCCTTCGCGGCAGCGGCCTCCGCCTCGACGTCCGCGCCTGGCTCGCTGTCCTGCCGCAGATTGATGATCGACGCGAAGCCCATCTTCTTGATTTCGGGAACCGCCTCGGCTTTGATCGCGCCCGCGCAGGCGACCGTGGTCTCGATGCGATGGAAGTTGGTGATGCCCTCGACCGTTTGTGTGGTTACCTCTTGCGCCCGGGCCGTTGGCGCTGCCATCCACGCGGCTGCAATCAACCCCGCCCCCGTTAGAAAACTCATCACGAGATGTGATTTCATTGTCGTCCTCCTCCGATACCATTCCATGCTATTGCTTGCCAAGTAGCTGTCGCGCGATCACCATGCGCTGAATTTCGCTGGTACCTTCGCCGATGGTGCAGAGCTTGACGTCGCGGTAATACTTTTCCGCGGGATAATCTTTGGTGAAGCCGTAGCCGCCGTGAATCTGCACGGCCTCATTCGCCACGCGCACGGCCACTTCCCCGGCGTACAGTTTCGCCATGCTCGACTCGCGCGTGATTCGCGCCCCGGAATCGCCCGCCGCGATGGCCTTGTCGGCGAGCCACGCGGCACGATACGTCAGCAGGCGCGCGGCGTCGATCTGCGTGGCCATGTCCGCCAGCTTGAATTGAATCGCCTGAAACTCCGCGATCGCCTTGCCGAACTGTTTCCTCTGCTTCGCGTATCGCACGGAGCATTCGTACGCTCCTTGTGCCATGCCCAGGCCCAGAGCCGCAATCGAAATTCGCCCGCCGTCGAGGATCTGCAAGCTGTTGATGAAGCCCTCGCCCTCCCGGCCCAGCAGGTTCTCCGCCGGCACGTGGCAATCCGTAAAGACGACCTCGCTCGTGTCGCTCGCGCGCAGCCCGAGCTTGCTTTCCTTCTTGCCCGGCCGAAATCCCGCAGTTCCCTTCTCCACGACGAAGGCGGACACGCCCCGATGTTCCTTCGCAGCGTCCGTCGTCGCTAGGACCACGCAAACGTCGGCGTAGTGGCCGTTGGTGATAAATGTCTTCGAGCCGTTGATCAGCCAGCCGCCGTCCTTCCTGGTGGCCGCGGTGCGCGGGCGGGCCGCATCCGAACCCGCTTCCGGTTCGGTGAGCGCCCAGCAGCCGAGCTTCTTGCCCTGCGCCAGCGGCACCACGTATTTTTTCTTCTGCTCTTCGGTGCCGAACTTGTAGATGTGGTTCGTACAAAGAGAATTATGGGACGCCACGATGATTCCCACCGAGCCGTCCACGCGCGAAAGCTCCTCGATGATGATCGCGTATTCGACATACCCCATCCCCGCGCCGCCGTATTTCTCCGGGAAGATCGCGCCGAGCAAGCCCATCTCCGCGAGTTTGGGAATGATTTCGGAGGGAAACTTCGAGGCCTCGTCCCACTCCATCACATGCGGCGCGATTTCGCCTTCGGCAAATTCGCGCACGGTTCGGCGAAGCTGCTGCTGTTCGTCGGTGAGCGAAAACTCCACGTTACGGTTATACCACGCTGGTTTCACGCGTGGCGCCGGCGTTCGGTTTGCGGAGGCGCGCGGTGTACCCCCGTAACCGTGTCGATTAGAAAGTGCGTCCATCGTTTCTTTCCAATGGGTTGCAGCCGTTTCTAATCGCCGGAGTGTCGATTAGAACGGCAAAAAGCCCCCGTTTCCATTGACGGGTAAGAGGTACACCGATCGTTTGTTTTGAGGAGGTTGCAGGCGTTTCTACTCGGCAGTCAGTGACGGGTAGGAGACAGCGAATGATGGGACGAAGAGAGTTCCCTCGCTCACGATATTCGCTCCCCGACCTCCTCGGGGCAGGCGGGTCCGATCCCGGGTCCCGGCGAGCCGGGACCACCGGACTCCTGAAACCGGAGGCGGCAACCTTCGCCGGGTCACCGGACGCGGAGGCGGCACGGGAGATCGAGGGCACGAGCGAGCGCCGTTCCCCGCCGCCGGGGCGTTCTGTCGATGATGTAATGTTCGTTCGCATACTCCAACCACGCTAGCACACGGCCGCGCGATTTGGACCGTACCGAGGTACAGGTCAGGGGCTCTTTTTATTGTAATTTATAAGTTACAACGGACGACAAGGAAGGAACGGAGCCGATGAAACGTAAGGCGAGTGTCTCCTACGACGAGGCCATGGTTCGCCGGCTTCGAAAAGACCCGAAGTTTGCCGCGGAGTATCTCAAGGCTGCATTGGAAGATGAGGATGAACCCCGCGCCCTGCTGATCGCTTTGCGCCACCTCGCCCAAGCCCAGGGCATTGCCAAAGTCGCTAAGGCCGCCGGGGTCGAGCGGGAGAGTCTTTATCGGGCGTTGTCGGCTCACGGCAATCCTCGTCTGTCCACGTTAGTCGCAATCACCAAAGCAATCGGTTTGAGGCTCACGGTCGAAGCCGCTTACTAGACGGCGGGATGGCTAATCGCCTTTCACGCCCAAGAAGGTTGAGAGTCAGAGCCGTCGCACCCTTGCAAGAGCCGCAAGGGATGCGGCACCCTCAAAGGATTCTCGCTCATTCTAAAGGTGCGCCACCCGCCAAAGATGCTGCTAGACTCCGCCCATGGAACAAGTTTTGTCTTGGGAAGTGCTCGGGTGGGTCGTGGGACTATCCATTCCCTTGGGGCTAGGAGTGTTAGCCCTTGATGAGTTCCGAGCGGCCAAGATTTGCTTCTTAGTTGCCGCTATAATATTGGCAATGAAAGATGCCTATTGGGAAGTTATAACAAACCGACCATGGTACGTCAGGCTCCCAATCAGCATAGTGCTAATTGGCCTCATCGGAGGAATGCTTATTGAAAGCCTGCGGTGGGTTGATCGAAGAGGGTTTCGAAACAAGCCAGCGACCGGAGAAACTATACCAGCAGCACCTGACCATGACATTGAATTACCGCCCGCTGGTTTTATTGCATTTCTAGGCCAAGTCCTGAACGGTTACGCGCCAATGATTCAAGTGTAGGGCTCCCCGCTAATTTAGACGTTCAGGGCCTCGTTTTTAGTTAGAGCTGCAAAAGCCAAGAAGGCCTCGTGCGGGGTGCGGTTTTCGACTCCGCGGTGAGGCCGGTCGTGATTGTA
>JBEKNB010000035.1:0-12880 GCA_049523255.1 Candidatus Acidiferrales bacterium
GATTTTAGCGGCGCGCGCCGCCCGGCTCCTCCCCCCTCCGCCGGGCGGCGAGTTCTTCCCACCGCTTCGGACTGATGCACTTCAACTTCGTTAGGGGGATACGATGTGAGTAGGCTCTTCCAGGCGCGAGTGCGCGTTGACAGAAATGGCGACGTAGCCTAAACTCAACGTTTGTCCTTAGACGGAAAGGTGTGACCAGGCAGATGCGTACGTATGTGGCAAAGGGCCGAGAGGCGGAAGCACTCACGGTCGGGAAAAACTGGTTCGTAGTGGACGCCGAGGGGCAGGTGCTGGGGCGCCTGGCGACACGCATTGCGAGAATCCTCATCGGGAAAGACAAGCCGAGCTTTACGCCGAGCCTCGACTGCGGAGATCACGTGGTGGTGATCAACGCGGAGCGCGTGAGGCTGACGGGAAACAAGATCGACCAGAAGATCTACCGCCATCACAGCGGCTATCCCGGCGGGCTGAAAGAGATTCCGATTCGCCGAATGTTGGAGCGGCGTCCGGAAGAAGTGATTCGCGAAGCGGTGCTCGGGATGCTGCCGAAGAACAAGCTCCGCGCGCGCCGCGCCAAGAAGCTACGCATCTATGCCGGGAAGGAAGCGCTCGCTCGCCACGCCGGACAGAAGCCCCAGCCGCTTGCGCTTTAACCTGTTGACGACATGAAGTTCCGGAGTTTTTGTGATGCGCCGAGGGGTGCGCGCCGTTTGCTGCGCGCGGGGTAAAGAGAAAGAGGAGGAACGTTGAGTTCAACCGCCAGTTCAATGCAAGGTGCCGCAAAGCAGTTCTACGGCACGGGACGCCGCCGGGAAGCGGTGGCGCGGGTGTACATCAAGCAAGGGCCGGCGCGGTTCACGGTGAACGGGCGGCCGGTGGACGAATATTTTCGCAACATAGCGTGGCACACAGCCGCGGTCGAGCCGCTGAAGTTCACGCAGATGCACGATCAGGTCGAAGTGAAGGCGCAGGTGAAGGGCGGCGGAGTGGGCGGGCAGGCCGGCGCGGTGCGCATGGGATTGTCACGCGCGCTCGCGAAGCTGAACGCCGATTTGCGTCCCGCGCTGCGGAAGAACGGCTTCCTGACGCGCGATCCGCGCATGAAGGAACGCAAGAAGTACGGGCAAAAGGGAGCGCGGCGACGCTTCCAGTACAGCAAGCGGTAGTCGTGCACGGCCCGGCTTGCATCGCCGCGTAGCCGGGCTTATTTCACGGCCGGCAAGGAACCGGCAGAAAAGGACGCTGTTCCGGCAAGCCGGAATCCAAGCGTCCCTTTGAAAGGGAGGAGGTACTTTGGGAGTCGAAATCACAATGAAGGAGCTTCTGGAGGCCGGCGTTCACTTCGGCCACCAGACGCGACGCTGGAGCCCGAAGATGAAGGAGTACATTTTCGGGGAACGCAACGGAATCCACATCATCGACCTGCAAAAGACCCTGAAGATGTTCCGCGAGGCGGCGCGTTACGTGGCCGACCAGGCGGGACAGGGGAAGAGCGTGCTGTTCCTGGGGACGAAGCGCCAGGCGCAGGAGGCCATCGCCGAAGAGGCGGGGCGCTGCGGAATGTTCTTCGTGAACCACCGCTGGCTCGGCGGCACTCTGACGAACTGGGTCACGCTGCAAAAATCCATCAAGCGGTTGAAGCTGCTGAAGGCCATGTCCGAAGACGGGCGCATGGCGGAGCTTTCGAAAAAGGAAGCGGCGCGGCTGGACCGCGAACTGAAGCACCTCCAGCAGAATTTCTCGGGCGTCGAGAACATGGTGACGCTGCCGGACGTGATGTTCGTGATCGATCCCAATGCCGAGGTGATCGCGGTGCGCGAGGCCCGGCGGATGGGCATTCCGGTGGTCGCGATCGTGGACACGAATTGCGATCCCACGCTGGTCGATTGGGTCATCCCGGGGAACGACGACGCGCTGCGCGCGATCCGGCTGTTCACGTCGAAGATTTCGGACGCCGTTCTGACGGGCCGACAGTCGTTCGAGCAGACGCAGATCGCCGATCAGAAGGCGGCCGAGGGAACTACCGAGGAAGGCCCGGAGTACGTGGACACGAGCGCCTACGAGCAGTACGAAAAGCAGGAAGGCGATTTCGTCGAGGGCGAACCGGCGGCCGAGGCGGTTGCCACCGAGGCGGTTGTCACCGAGGAAGTTGCGCCCGTGGCGAGCGACGACCAGGGATCTCCTCGATAGTTGCTCTGCGGCTGCACATCCACCAAACGGAGGGCCCCCGGACAAGCGGAACGGGCGGCCCGATCAGAATTCAAAAAATAAGGAATCGAGCGAATCGATGGCGACAGCAACCGATCCTGGCAAGGGAGTACCGGCGCAGCTTGTGAAGGAGCTGCGCGACAAAACCGGCGCGGGCTTTTCGGACTGCCGCGCGGCGCTGATGGAGGCGGGCGGCGACATCGAGCAGGCCATCAACATCCTGCGCAAGAAGGGACAAGCGGCCGCGGCGAAGAAGGCGCAGCGGACGACCTCCGAAGGACTCGTAAGCAGTTACATTCACGCCGGCGGGAAGATCGGAGTGCTCGTCGAGATCAACTGCGAGAGCGACTTCGTGGCGCGCACGGACGATTTTCAAAGACTGTGCCACGACGTGGCGATGCACATCGCCGCGCTCGATCCGCGCTTTCTGCGCCGCGAGGAAGTGACGGAAGCCGTCCTCGATCGGGAACGGGAAATCTACGCCGAACAGGCGAAGCAGACGGGCAAGCCGGAGAACGTGATCGAGAAGATCGTGACCGGCAAGATGGAAAAGTTCTACGAAGAGAACTGCCTCTACGAGCAGCACTTCATCAAGGATGAAGGCGTGACGGTGAAGGAGCTGGTCGATCAGGCGGTCGCGAAGCTCGGCGAAAACATCGCCATCCGGCGCTTCTCCCGGTTCAAAGTGGGCGAGATGGATGTCGCTGCGCCGGCCGCTCCTGCTTCCGATGGGCCGGACGCATCCGCGCCGGTTCCCGCCAAGTGAAGTCTTCCCGGATACGGAGAGGGAGCCTTCGCCCATCCGCTACGGCGGTTTCGTCCAGGATGAGGGTCCTGACCAGGCAGTCCGTTCTCTGTTAGAATGCCGCGAGCCTGGTGGCTCGAACCCTACGCGATGAAGACGCCGCAAAAGCCACGCCGAACGGAAGCAGCGCCGAAAACGCCGGTCTACCGGCGAATCGTGGTGAAGCTTTCGGGCGAGTCGCTTTCCGGGCCGGACGATTTCGGTATTCACGCGGAAACGATCCTGAACATCGCGCGGGAAGTGAAGGGCGTTCACGATCTCGGCATCGAGATCGCGATCATCGTCGGCGGAGGCAACATCTTCCGCGGCGCCCGCCAGCAGGGACTCGAGATCGACCGCGCCACCGGCGACTACATGGGCATGCTCGCGACGGTGCTCAACGGTCTGGCGCTTCAGGACGCGCTCGAAAAGTCCGGCTGCCACACGCGCCTGATGAGCGCCATCGAAATGCACCAGGTGGCGGAGCCGTTCATCCGCCGCCGCGCTACGCGGCACCTTGAGAAACAGCGCGTGGTGATCTTCGCGGCGGGGACCGGCAATCCGTACTTTTCGACCGATACGGCAGCGGCGCTGCGCGCCATGGAGATCAAGGCGCAAGTGATTCTGAAGGCGACGCGTGTGGACGGGATCTACGACGCCGATCCGGAAAAAGTGAAGAACGCGAAGATGTTCGACCGGATCACCTATTTGGACGTTCTGCAGAAGGGCCTGTCGGTGATGGACTCGACGGCCATTTCCCTCTGCATGGACAACAAAATGCCCATCGTGGTGTTCAATATGAACGTGCCGGGAAACCTGAAGCGCGTGGTGCTGGGCGAGCGAGTCGGCTCGACGGTGACCGCGGCGTGAGGACCGGCGGGCGGAGGAAGTTCTTTCGATGAGCACCGTTGCCACCAGCAAAGACGCGCTCGCGCAAGCGAAGACGCGGATGGAAAAAGCGGTCGAGGATTTTCGCAAGGACCTCGCCAGCATTCGCACGGGCCGCGCGAACGTGGGGTTGCTCGATCAGGTGCGCGTGGACTACCACGGCACGTCGATGCCGATCAATCAGCTGGGCGCGCTGAACGTTCCCGATCCGGCGACGATCGTGATCTCGCCGTGGGACCCGGGCGCGGTTGCGCTGATCGACAGGGCGATTCGCACCGCCGATCTGGGACTCAATCCCACGAACGACGGCAAAGTGGTGCGCGTGCCGATCCCGCCGCTGACTGAAGAGCGCCGCAAAGACCTGGCCAAACACATCCACAAGGTGCTCGAAAACCACCGCACGGCCGTGCGCAATATCCGGCGCGACATCAAAGAGGCCGTCGAGAAGCTCGAGAAGGACAAGAAGATCAGCGAGGACGACAAGAAGCGCTCGCTCGATGAACTCGAAAAGCTCACCCACTCCGAAACGAAAAAGATCGAAGACCTCTCCGCAGCCAAAGAAAAGGAAGTAATGGAAATCAAGTGACGACCCGATGAGGATCGTCGTCCTCTGACCATCGTTGGCTAGTGGTTCGTCTGGATAACCCCAAAAGCAAGAGAGATTCCTCGCTGCGCTCGGAACGACAGCACATTTTTGCATTGCAGGTTACAGCGAAGGAGTTTTCGTTCGTATAGACTTGATTCATGCAAGAGGCGAAGCCGAGCCGGACGGCTATGCGCGTGGCGCTGCGGCGCGCGGCGCATCAGCTTTTCGATAATCCGAAAGTGCTGGATGATCCGATCGCGCTGCCCATCATCGGGCCGGAGGCTGCGGAGGAGTTGAAGGCCGCCGCCCGGGAAGAACAAGGCCGAATCCCACGAGCCATTCGCGCTTTCATGGCGGTGCGCAGCCGGTACGCGGAGGACCAACTGGCGCGAGCTATCGGGCGCGCAACAGCGCAGTATGTGATTCTCGGGGCAGGGCTCGACACGTTTGCTTACCGGAATCCTTACGCGGAAGGCGCGCTGCGGGTGTTCGAGGTCGATTATCCGGCGACTCAGGAGTGGAAACGCCGCAAGCTCGCGGCGGCTGCGATTCCGATTCCGGCGTCGGTGACTTTTGCGCCGGTGGATTTCGAGCGGCAGACGCTCGCGGACGGTTTGCAGCAGGCAGGATTCGATCGGGAGAAGCCGGCGTTTTTTTCGTGGCTGGGAGTGTCGATGTATCTCACAGATGAAGCCGTGACGGCCACGCTGGGTTTCGTGGGATCGACGCCGAGCGGAGGGGGAATCGTTTTCGACTACGCGGTGCCGCGGGATTCGCTCGGCTTGATGGGGCGGATGGCGCTGGACGCGATTTCAAAGCGCGTGGCGGCGGTGGGCGAGCCGTTTCGCACGTTCTTCGAGCCGAAGGCGCTGACCGAGCGGCTGAAGCAGTTGGGATTTCATTCCTGCGAGGACCTCGGCGGAGACGAACTCAATGCGCGGTATTTCAGCAACCGCGCGGACGGGCTGCGCGTGGCCGGAAGCCTGGGGCGGTTGATGGGCGCGGAAGTTTGAGCGGAGGGAGACGTGGGCCGCGGGAAAGAGAGAGCTTCAGCCGACCAACACCAGAATAGGCAAGAGAGATCCTTCGCTCACGTTGTTCGCTCAGGATGGGGCCGTCAATTTACGGCGCGGACGTCTTCGGGACGAGCCAGCGTAAAGGTGCAATCGCCGGTTTTGGCGGAGCAGGAGAGCGTTCCGCGGCGGACGAGCTTCACGGGTGAAGCGTCGGGGAAAACGGTGTGATAGTCGAGCGAGCGGAGCTGATCGACAAACGATTGCAGCGCGTCGCTCCCGCTGAGGAACTTTACGGCTTCGATCTTCACGGAACTTCCGTCGGCGCCTGCGGGCGAAAGAAGGATCAGGAAGTCGGCGGTGGCGTCTTCCTTTGACAGTCCTTTCAACACGAACGATCGCGCCGAAACCAGTTCCGGCCGAGCCTTGTTCACGAGATCGTCGATTCCGGCATTGCCTTTCAGGAGCAGCGTGAGCCGGGCGCGCGTCTCAGGCACCGAATGCGGGGCGGCGAGCGCGAGCGCGTAGGCGTGGATGGCGCGGTCCTTGTCCCCAAGCTTGTCGTAGATCTGCGCGAGGTGGTCGCCGACTTCGCCATGCTGGTCGAGCAGCCACCCGGCGGTGATGTAGCGCGAGGCCTTCTGCAAATCGCCTTTCTGGAAGTAGACCCAGCCGAGCGTGTCCCAAAAGGCGCCGATGGCGGTGACTTGGCCGAGTTGCTGGGGCGTGAGGCTCTTGAGGTCGATATTACGCAGGTTCGCCGCGGTTGCGGACACGGCCGATTCAGCGTACTGCTGCGCCCGGTCGAGTTCGATATGGCTGTCGGCAAGATTGTAGGCGATGTCGTTCCAGACGACGGGGGCCTGGGAAAGTCCGGCGCCCTTGTCGAACGCGGCGAGAGCCTTGTCCCTTTCGCCGGTATTCAGATACGCGCGGCCGAGGCCGACCTGCAAGTCCGCATTGTCAGGCGAGAGAATGGTGGCTTTTTCAAGCTCGGGGACGGCTTCCGGGTATTCGTGCTGCTGGAGGAAAAGCGAGCCGAGCGCCGCGTGGGCCATCAGATCGAGCGGGTTCACCTCGATCTGTTTCCGGAAGGCCGCGATGGCTTCGGGCAACTTCTGCTGCTCTTCGAGAGCGAGGCCGAGGTAGTCGTTCGCGTGCTCGTCGAACGGATTCACGCCGAGCTGCTTTTGAAACGCCGCGGCGGCCTCGTCATTCTTGCCGTCGCGAAGATAGGCGAGGCCGAGGTCGTTCCACGCCTGCTTGTGCTGGGGATCGAGCGCTACGACGCGCTGGAAGAGCGGAATCGCCGCCCGCGTATTGCCGGAATTGAGCGCCGCCAGGCCGGCGTCGAAAAGCTCGTCGGCCTTGGCCGAGGAGGGAATCTCGGGCGCGCCGGGCGTGGCGTTTTCGACGACGAGAGCTTGCGTTTCGTCAGCCGAAACAGCGCGGGCAAAGGCGGCGAAGTCGCTCGAGCGCGAAGGAGGCAGCTCGCGGACTTTGAAGTCGAGCGAGCGCTCGGCCGTGAGCGTGTGGCCGGCGAATTTGTAGCTCGACTTGAATTCGGCGTAATCCCGCGAGACGGAAACGGCGATGGGAGCCTGCGCGGTGAAGGCCGCGGGGAGATCGAGCTTAAGCTGCACGTCCACGTTCAGGGGGCTGCCGAGCTCGATGGGCTGGGTGTCGTCTTCCGGCGGATCGGGCAGGCTGATCGCAAGCAGCGGCATCGCCGCTTTGGCTTTCTTGCTCGACCAATCGAGAAAATTCGATTGAGTGAAATCGATGTCCAGTTCGAAAGGATTCTCGGTTGCGGTGGGCTCGCTGGGTTTCACGGCGGTGACTTCGCCGCGGAGGCCGTCGAGAGTGAGGATCGTCTGCCCGAGTTGCTTCCACTGCGTCTGGGGTGTGCGGCGAAACGCGAGGCGGAGCAGGAGTTCGGTATCGCCGCGCAGGGTGTAATGCGCGTGCGCAGTGAGCTTGCCGAGGTCGCTCACCTGGCCGTCGATGACGACGTGCTGCGAGGAAACGAACGGCGGGTCGGCGGGAGTCTCGACGATCTTGCCGGAACCGTCCGGCGGCACCAGGAGCGCCGATTTCTTGCGCAGCGGCGAGGCGAGGAGCCGGAAGGGCGCGACTTCGGCCGTGGAGTCGATCCAGATGAGATCGTTGCCGCGCGGAACGGCCGTGATCACGTGATCGAACTGCGAGGGCGAGGGCATCGACGTGTCGATCTTATGCGCATAGGAGATGAGAACTGCGTCGGAGGGAATACCGGCCGCCTGGAGCATGGCGGCCAGCAGCGTGTGTTTGTCCTTACAGTCGCCATACTGGTTCGCGAAAATTTCGGCCGCCGAATGCGGCTGATACCGGCCCAGCCCAAAGGAAAGACTGACGTAGCGGATGCTCTTGGCGACGTAGTCGTAGAGCGCCTGGATCCTGTCCAAGTCGGTGGTGCGGCCCTTGATCAGTTCCTCCGTCTTCGCGCGAATTTCGGGAGTGGGATCGGTGCGGCTCTGCTCAAGTTTGGCGTACCAGCGCGCGACGTCTTCCCAGCCGGCGAACGTGGTGAGCTGCACGTCCGGCTTTTTGTCTTCCGCGGTTTTGCGCGATGTCTTTTTCTGCTGATCGCCTTCGGCCGGGCGGCTGAGATTCGAGTGCTTCCAGCGATAAATCGTCCTGCCATTCTTGGATTCGGTTTCGAAGGGCGTATCGGCGGATGATTCGAGATTGATCCTGCGGCGCTGCGGCACGTCGATTTCGAGGCGCTCGTCGAGAGCGATCGCCGTCGTGATGAAATTATGCTGGAGCCAGAATTCTCCCGCCGCGAGCGGCGTGACGAGCCGCGTCGCGATATCGTATTCGAGAATCGCGCCCGGAGCGAGCGCGGGAACCGTGATGTGTTTTTCTTTGTAGTCGGTGTATACGGGCGCGTCGCGCGCAACGGGCGCGGTCATTTCCTTGATCGCGTCCGCGCCGGCCGTGACGACGGTGCCGTCGGATTTGCGCACGCGCACGTAACGGACGTCCATCTGCTCGTTCGCGGAACTGTAGCCGAAGACAAGTTCACCGAGCTGCTGCACGCCCGCGTCGCTCTGCACGCGAATGCGGACGGCGACGTCGCGCTCGCCCGTGCCGTCGTTTTCGTAGCGCGCGGTGGTGAAATACTGCTCGATGACGAACGTCTCTTGCGAATAATCCGTGGCGGGCGGCTTCGATGGCGCGTTGGACGCGGCGGTTTGCGGCGCCGGAGCGGGCACCGAATTGTCCTGTGCGCGTGCCGTGATTGACAGGCACAGAAGGCCCAAGGCGGCCACCCAGCGGCGATTCATTCGTGCTCCCTGTTGAAATCGAAGCCCAGTGTAGGTGCGTTATCCACCGGCGTAAAGCGCTGAGCGAGGCGCAGTTGCCCGGTTGCGAACGGCCTGACTAAAGCCCCGGCTCCTGACCGCTCAAGCGCCTGCCCCCGAAGGGCGGAGGCGTTCCGGGATCGGCGCTCTGGGTATATCGTAAGCACCTTATTATCTGTTATGTGCGTCATAGCTGATCGCGAAATCGCCGGTTGCCGTGTCGGACGGCCGGGGAGATTGGTCACGCGAGCTCGGATATCGGAACCGAGTGAGCGAAGGCGTCTGGAGGCGTCGGCGATTTCGCAGGGAACCAAGCAGCCTGAAAGCATTTCGCGTGCGATGGCACGCTGATTTCCACAAGGGAATCGGGTTGACATGACTCATTGTTTTACCTATACTTGCGCGGTTGTGCTGAGGGCCTTTGGCCCCGTGGTGAAAAGGAAGTCTTCCAGCCCCGGAACAAGGAACGAAGGAATGGGGCAAGGAAGAACGGCCGAAATGGGGCGCCAGCCCCGCAAAGCCGTGAGCCTCTCCGCAGTCGGCTGATGTAGTTCACTCCTTGGGGTGAAAGCGTCAACGCGGAGTACCTGTCATTCCTTCGGGTTTGGCGACCTTTTCCGTTCATTCACCCGCATAGTTCTGCGCGGGAAGGCTTGGGCTGCGCAGAGCGTGACAACACAGAGTTTCGAGAAACGAGGGAGAAGCGTGCCAACGTTTGCGCAACTGGTGCGGTACGGCCGGAAACAAATCCGGACGAAGACGAAGTCGCCCGCGCTCGAAGGATGTCCGGAGAAGCGCGGCGTGTGCGTTCGCGTCTACACGCAGACACCGAAGAAACCGAACTCGGCGCTTCGCAAAGTGGCGCGCGCGCGCTTGACGAACAGCGCGGAAGTGACGACGTACATTCCCGGAATCGGACACAATTTGCAGGAGCACTCGATCGTGCTCGTGCGCGGCGGCCGCGTGAAGGATCTCCCGGGCGTTCGCTATCACGTGATTCGCGGCACGCTCGACGCTGCGGGAGTCGAGAATCGCAAGCAGGGGCGCTCGAAATACGGCGCCAAGCGGCCCAAAGCCGCGCAGAAGTAGGAGAGCGGAACGATGCCACGTAAAGGATGGGTTCTTCGCCGCAAGATTCCGGGCGATCCGGTGTACGGGAGCGACCTCGTGCAGAAGTTCATTTCGAGCATGATGTACGACGGCAAGCGGTCGACGGCGCAGACGATTTTCTATAAGGCGATGGACCAGGTGGCTAAGAAGGCGAACGACGACGCCTTCAAGCTGTTCAAGAAGGCCATCGAGAATTGCAAGCCCGTGCTGGAAGTAAAGTCGCGGCGTGTCGGCGGCGCGAACTACCAAGTTCCGATTGAAGTGAATCCGTTCCGGCGGCAGTCGCTCGCGATCCACTGGCTGGTGCTGTATTCACGCACGCGCTCGGGGAAGTCGATGACGGACAAGCTGGCCGAGGAGATTCTGGACGCCGCGAACGGACGCGGCGGGGCAGTGAAGAAGAAGGAAGACGTGCACCGCATGGCGGAGGCGAACAAGGCGTTCGCGCACTATCGGTGGTAGGGCGCTGGTAAGCGGAGACGCGAAGCAGAGATTTCAAATGGCACGGCAAGTACAACTCGATCAGACGCGCAACATCGGGATCATGGCGCACATCGATGCGGGGAAGACGACCTGCACCGAGCGCATCCTGTTCTACACGGGTGTGACTTACAAGATCGGCGAAGTGCACGAAGGCACGACCGTGATGGACTGGATGGAGCAGGAGCGCGAGCGCGGGATTACGATCACGTCCGCGGCGACGACGGCTTCCTGGAAGCGATTCGACAAGACTTTTCGCATCAACATCATCGATACGCCGGGCCACGTGGACTTCACGGTGGAAGTCGAGCGTTCGCTCCGCGTGCTCGATGGCGCGGTCGCGGTGTTCGACGCGGTCGCGGGCGTGCAGCCGCAGTCGGAAACGGTCTGGCGCCAGGCGGACAAGTATCGCGTGCCGCGCATCGCGTTCATCAACAAGATGGACCGCATCGGCGCTGATTTCGATCATTCGATCCGCTCGATGCGGCAAAGGCTTTCTGCGCACCCCGTCCCCGTCACCTACCCGATCGGCCGTGAAGACAATTTCGTCGGAATCATCGACTTTATCGAAGAGCGCGCGATCGTCTGGAAGGACGAGACGCTCGGGGCGGAATACGAAATCCTGCCGCTCGAGAAACTTTGGGACGCGGCGTATCTGAAGACGCGGCCGGCGCTGGAAACCGCCGTGAAGGCCACGGCGCTGAGCCCGGAGTTTTACAAGGAACACCGCGAGAAGGTCGTTGAATACATCGCCGAGCACGACGACGCGATCCTGACGAAGTATCTCGATCAACACAAGCTCGAGCCAGCCGAACTGCGCGCGTCTCTGCGCCGCTCGACGATTGCGTTGAAGCTCGTGCCGGTGGTTGCAGGCTCCGCGTTCAAGAACAAAGGCATTCAGCCGCTGCTCGATGCGGTGATCGACTACCTGCCTTCGCCGATGGACGTGCCTCCGGTCGAGGGCACGACAACGGACGGCTCGGAACCGGAGTTGCGGCGCGCGTCGGACGACCAGCCGTTCGCGGCGCTGGCTTTCAAGATCATGACCGATCCGTACGTCGGCCATCTGACATATATCCGCGTTTATTCCGGCGTTCTCAAGACCGGGCAGTCGGTTTACAACTCGACGAAAAAGACACGCGAGCGCATGGGCCGCCTGCTGCGGATGCACGCGAACAAGCGCGAGGAAATCGAATCGATCGAAGCGGGCGACATCGCGGCGTGCGTAGGCCTGAAAAATGTAACTACGGGCGACACGCTCTGCAGCGAAGAAAAGCCGATCGTCCTCGAAAACATCGATTTTCCCATGCCGGTTATTTCCGTAGCGATCGAACCCAAGACCAAAGCGGACCAGGAAAAGATGGGCACGGCGCTCGGGAAACTGGCCCAGGAAGATCCGACGTTCCGCGTGCACACCGATCACGACACCGGTCAGACTTTGATTTCCGGGATGGGCGAACTGCACCTCGAAATCATTGTGGATCGTATGATGCGCGAGTTCAACGTACAGGCCAACGTGGGCCGGCCGCAGGTCGCGTATCGCGAGACGATTACGAGGGCGGCGGAAGCCGAGCACAGGCACATCAAGCAGAGCGGCGGCCGCGGCCAGTACGGCCATGTGAAGTTGGCGGTGCAACCGCTCCCGAACGCTAGCCACGAGGACATGCGCGAGATGTCCACCGACGAGCTCGACGAACTCGCGAAGCAAGTGGCGGGCAAGGGCGGCAAGTGGCGCTTCGACAAGGAGCACCGGCTGTTGTTCATCGACAAGGTCGTGGGCGGCGCGATCCCGAAGGAATTTATTCCGCCGATTGAAGACGGCGTGAAAGAAGCGATGGAGAACGGCGTTCTCGCAGGCTACGAAATGGTGGACTTGGCCGTGGTGGTGATTGACGGCACGTACCATGATGTGGACAGCTCCGAAATCGCGTTCAAGATTGCGGGTTCGATGGCGTTCAAGGAAGCCTGCCGCCGCGCGAGTCCGAAGCTACTCGAGCCGATCATGCGCGTCGAGGTCGTGGTGCCCGAGGAATACATGGGGCCGGTGATTTCGGACCTGAACGCGCGGCGGGGACAGTTGCAGGGCCGTGAAACGCGTGGGGCCAGCGAGATCATCAACGTGCAGGTTCCACTGGCCGAGATGTTCGGCTACGCCACCGACATTCGCAGCAGGACGCAGGGCCGCGGAAGTTTTACGATGCACTTTTCGCACTATCAGCAGGCGCCACCGAACGTGGCGGAGGAAGTGATCGGCCGCGCGACGGGCAAAGTGGTGAGGTCTTAGCTCGGACCAGGCAATGGGATCCAGTACGGTACGCTGACGCAGAGGAGCGGAGAAAGACATGGCGAAGGAGAAATTCGAGCGGAGTAAGCCGCACGTAAACGTGGGGACGATCGGGCACATCGACCACGGGAAGACGACGTTGACGGCGGCGATCACGAAGGTGCTGTCGAAGAACAACCC
>JBEKNB010000036.1:0-10281 GCA_049523255.1 Candidatus Acidiferrales bacterium
CGCAAAAATATGTGGGTAACGGCGCCGCCGAAGATCGATCCGATGATGCCGAGCACGATCGTCCAGAACATCGTCATGTGCACGTGCATCACCGATTTCGCGATGAACCCCGAGAGTAGCCCGATGAGAATATACCAAATCAAGTGAAACATACTTTCCCCCCTTCGTCGTTTGCCTTCAGAACGCCGTCGAGTGTAATCCAAAGTTTGGCAATTAACTCGACTTTCCCATGGCATTGATCGGCTTTCCCAATCGAAACTCAAAAATCTACGGCTCAAGTCCTGATTAACACTGCCAGCTCAACCGGTCGATGCAACACCATCTAATCAGTTGATCCGACGATACTTCCTCTAGGGAACCGATCTATAAGGCTGTACTCAATCAGAACCTAAGCAGGGCAATGTTCCGTTCACATCAACGCCCTTGAACGAATTTAGCTTCGTAGACTCCTAGCACGTGGACTTTGAGCTAGTGTTGCGTCGACCCATTGAGACCGCCACGCTTACGGGACAAGTGCCCCCGGCTCCCCAGAAGTCCGGATCTGGGAAGTTGCAAACTTCAGCGACGCTTGCGATTGATTCTGGTCGGATTACGGCGCACTCGGAGGCAATCCACACGCCTGATTAGCGCGGCCACCGGACAAGTCGAGTACGGTGACTCCGCTTGGTTATTCTATTCCGTCTTTCTAGTGCTACGCCCCGATAGACACCAAGAGAAATTGATGCTTGCAAGCTACTGAAAGAACAAGCGTTAGAGATTTGGCTGGGAGGTCTGAATTCGGGACAAGCGCTAAATGCAACCCTTTCGATTTCCGCCAGATAGCGACCAAGCAATTCATTGTAAGCATCTTATGGACAGTCTGTAATGTCTGTCGTGTACGCGCAAGTCTCTGTCATTCCCTCCAGAAACCGACACCAAATAGACACCAAAAACTGTCGCACGGCGGCGGTTGCGTGCAATCGAACACCAGTCCCTATCAAAGTTGAGGCTTTGCTTCTTCCACGTTGATCACAAGCGCGGCACGCGCCCATCGAAATTTGGCTTTGACGGCATCGAAGTGCGGGCCCGCGGTCTGGAACTCTGCCTTGCCGACGATGCCGCACCCCTTGCCCGGGCCGTGAGTTGCCTGCACTTGACGCGTGGCACAGAGCAACTCAACCCGATTGCCATGTTTCAAATTCGCCTCGGTTTTGTGCATCTGGCCGACGGGGATGAGGAGCGTGTCGTTCTCGATGCCGAGAGCGCGCACGTGATCGCCCCAGGTTGCCACCAGGTGCGGGCCATCAGGACCAGTCGTAGCAATGGCGATCCATTCCGTTTTGTCCAGCACTTCCTTGCAGACGCCGTCGATCCTTGCCATGACGAATCTCCCCGCTGACTCTATCAAGTTGCTTGGTCTATGCCCACGACCAGTGGCTGCTTCTGTACGTGGCTCGGCTCGAGAATGAATGTGCCAAAGATATTCATGGCAAAGGCCGTAATCCCCGCCAATTCGAGCACCGCCGACACCGGCAGCACATCCCATGCCCAACTCGCGTACCCTTGGTACGCCAGAATTTCACAGGAAACGCGAAGCGTACATCCGATCGTGAGAAGCGCGAGGCCGGCAAACATCAGCCCCGTGCTCCACAACAGACGCATCCCCGCGAACGCCGGCAGAATGCGCTGGCCTACGGACAGCACCATCACGGCGATGAATCCGACCGTCAGCGCATGGCGCGACGCGCCCCAAATCCCGCCGGAAGTATCCCAGCGCGCTGCGCCGACTCCGAGCAGGCCGGCGACCAGCAGCCAGCCAAATGCCATGCGGACGAAGAATGGAAAACTCCAGTGCACGCCACGGGTTTTCGGCTCCTGCCGCGACGATTCGAACATCCGCAATGCCGCAATTGCCAGCGCCCCGCCCGCGACAAAGAGCGGCGTCGCTTGAGTTCCCCATCCCGCGAGCGTCAGGACAATGCCAGCACTGTTCACCGCGAGAGCGGCCAAGAGCAGCTTGGGACGAAGCGGCTTCAGTCCCAGAAACACCGGCATCCACTTGGTGCTGAATCCCCAGACAAACGGCACCAGAAATCCCCAAGCGACCAGCACGAGATAGCGCTGATCGAGAGCGTGCGGCAGGGCGGGGCTTGCGCTACGTACCGCCATGTAAATGGTTCCGGCGAAATTCGCGACGAGCGTCAGCATCAAACCGATACTCGCGCTGATAACGACCGACACCCATGATTCTGGCCGGTTCTTCCCAGAATCTTCAGGCCGATGCTGCGAAACCGCGCGAAAGAAAATCACGAACGCCGCGAATTCGAGGAGGGCCGAAACCGGAAGGAGCAAGCGCCACTGCCAGCCGTACACATTCGCAGCCCAGCGCATCGCCACTCCGATCGTCCACATGATCCAGCACGCCCACGCGGCACCAAAGGCTGGCTTCGTTGCGCCGCGCAACTTCGGAATCGAGTAGAAACCGATACCGAAAATGAAGCTCCCAATCCAGCCGAATACCTGCGCGTGGCCATGCGCCTGCAACCATGCGGGCGAGACAGAACCTGCGCTCTCGCGCCCGCTGATTTGGAGGAGATTCCAGACGCCGAGGAATGTTCCCGGGACGAGCATGAATACAAGTCCCGAACTGATGTAAGCGATCAGCAGCCGGGACAGTGAATTTTCGCGCGCGCGGGCAATTTCCATGATTTCAGCCGGTGAGCGCAAAGGACGGCGCTCGCTTCCGGACGCCGTGACGGTCTCTTCGAGCGTAGTCAGCATAACGAGCGCCTCGGGCGTCACACGGTCGCGGCTTCCATTTCCACCGCGCGCGGAAAGAGAATGTTGTTTTCGAGGTGCACGTGCTCGTGAAGGTCCGCCTCGAACTCCTGTAAATCACGATACAGCACCTGATAGCTCGTGCACGCGTCCGGAGGGGGCGTATACGCCGAACTGGCCGCGCGAATCTGGTTCACCAAGGCCGCGGCAGCATCGTGCTCCTCCATCATGGCTTGAACCGGATTTCGCACGGTCTGAAAGAAGGGAGGCTCAAGCACTGCCTCTCCATTGGCCGCGCGCTCTAGCGCCTCGATGTAGGGGAACAGAATTTGCTCTTCCGTCTGCATATGCATGGTCATTTCCCGGCCCACTTGAACGAAGAGTTTTTCGATGTCCAGGAGTTCGGCGTGAGTCCCTGCGTGTTTTGCTGTCACTTTCTCCAACAAAGCGAGGACGCGCCGTATTGCCTCGCGGACGTACCGGTGGTGTTTTTCCCGGATGTGCTCCGTGAGATCGCCAAGTGGGGCCGAAGCCCAGTTCGCGTCAACTGGTCCCACTTCAACTTTGTTCTCCTCTAGCCGGGCCATGATCTCTTCTGTAGATATCCCGGCATGTGCGCATGCGTCGTGCAGGGACTTGTTGCCCCCGCAGCAATAGTCCACCCCGGCCTGCTCCAGAATCCGCGTCGCCCCTGGGTTCGCTATTGCAATTTCTTTCACTTTGGTTTCACCGGTGATGTTCATGATCGCCTCCCTATCAGCGAGCAGTTTGGACGAAGCTCCGCTTGGGGGCAGTGACCAAAGTCACTACCCAGCAGGGGGATGCCAGATGCTCCAGGGGACGTTACTCGGAGGAGTTTTGCTCGTTCTTCAGGCCGACCAGGTCTTTCACCACGATCTTGCGGCCGTCCACTTCCAGAAACCCTTCTGCTTGGAGCCGGCTCAGATTCCGGGAAACCAGTTCCCGCACCGTGCCCAACTCGGCCGCCAAATCCTGATGGCTCATTGTCAATTCCAAATGCACCCCCTCTTTTGAGGGTCTACCGCCCGCTTCCGCGAGGCGCAGGACTACGGCGATCAGCCGCTGTCGGACCGTCGTGAACGACAGCTCTTCGATGATTCCGACGAGACGTCGCAACCGCGACCCGACCACGGCAATCACTTTGAGCGCCACATCCGGATGCTCGCGGCAAAAATTCTGGAAATCCTTGCGCGAGATGAAGAGGACGTTCGCATCCTCCAAAGCCGATGCCGCGGCCGGATAATTGCCTCCATCGAACACGGGAAGTTCCGCAAACGAGCTGCCAGGCCCTTCCATGGCTAACACCTGCTCGCGGCCCGCGGCTGATAGCTTGAAAATGCGAATCTTGCCCGACGCCACGAGAAAGAGTCCGGTGCAAGGGTCTCCTTCTCCAAACAGCAGCTCGCCCCTTTGAAAGTGCCTCTTGCTTACTCGCGCAGCCAATGCGCGCACCTCTGTCTCCGTGAGGCTCGCGAAGAGCGGTGTTTTTCGCAGAACTATTTCCACGTCTTCAGCCATAGTAGCGATCCACCACTGTTGCTCCTGCCAGAACCGGAAATCCCCAATTGAATGACGTGAACTTCAGACGCGCACCGCATGACAAGCTTACACCACAGCCGCGGGCCGTGTGACTGTCTTGGCGCAACCGAGAGGCTACCGGACATGCTCCGGCGATGGGAAAGCTGGAGAAACGAAGGGCCAAGTAATCAGCATTTCGTACAAGCGCGCAAATGATGTAGTTTGCTCGCGAGATATATTGAGATCTCGAAAGGAGATTTCTAGTGAAAGCCGAGTTTCCCAAGTGGACGAAGCAGTTTCAAAAGACCTATCCAAAGGTCTGGCGGGCCTTTCAAAAGTTGGGTGAAGAATGCCATGGCGCCGGCCCTCTGGACGCGCGCTCTCGGCGGCTGGTCAAGATCGGGATCGCCGCAGGTTCCGGCTCCGAAGGCGCCGTGCATTCCGCGGTGCGAAACGCCTTGGCCGAAGGCGTCTCGCGGGACGAGATTCGCCACGCTATCTTGCTCTCGATCACCACAATCGGATTTCCCAATGGTCAAGCGGCGCTGAGTTGGGCAGAAGATGTGATACGCAGAAAATGAGGGAGTTCCCAGAGCGGGTGCAGTTTGCCGAATGGCTCTGAGTCATTTGCCGCGAGCTTGTGTCGGGTGACGCAGGAGTTTGTTCTTCCTCGTCACCGTGGCAGCCATGTCGGCCAGTGTGGTGACCTCGAGATTGTTCATCAGCTGCCTGCGAAGAACTTTCCAGGTGTCGTGGAGCGGGCACGGGGAGTCATCCGAGCAGCCTTCCAGACCCACTGAACATTCAGCAAACTGATCCAAGCCGTCAATCGCCGCTACGACATCCCGCAACGTAATCAGTTGGGAATTCCGCGCCAATCGAAACCCGCCGCCAGGGCCTCGGCGCGACTCCAGCAGTCCCTTGCGAACCAACTCCTGTAATACCTTGCCTAAAACGGGCGCCGGGAGGCCTTCCGCCTTAGCGATTTCCATTCCTTGGGCCGCGCCTTGGTCGGGGAATCGAGCTAGGAACACGAGGGCGCGGATCGCGTATTCACAGGGCTTTGAATAGATCATAAAGGAATACGGACTCTATTTTCCTCAGTTCGTTGATTAGCGTCAAGTAGCATGTCTGGCCCTTAACGAAGGGACATTCTTATGTGAACTACTGGGGAGCTGAAAACAGTGCTTGACAAGGCAGCTATTCAGGAATAGAAGGTCCGTATATCTGTTGGTCGGTGATGCGATGCTTTACGGACATGCTGCCGAGGTTGCGATTCGCGCGGCTCTTTACTTGGCCGGCCGGCCACCAGGGGAACTTTCCCCAGTCCACGAAGTTGCCAAAGCGACCAAGCTCCCCAGTGCATACCTCTCCAAGGTCATTCAGCGACTGGCGCAGGCCGGTCTTGTTCGAGCATTTCGCGGACCGGGCGGTGGGATCCAGCTGGGCAAATCTCCGGAAGCGATCACTTTGTGGTCTCTGGTGCGTGCAACCGACGGCCCCTCAGACGTTGACCGGTGCGCCCTCGGAATTGGCAACTGTTCACCAAGCAACCCGTGCCCCCTCCACGGAAGATGGGCGCCTCTCCGGAAGGATTTCCAGAAGCTATTGGAAGGGACGACCCTCGCTGCGTTGGTACGTGAGCTGGAACAGGCTCCGGGCAAGGAGCAGTCCAGCCATCAACGTCACACGCGTAGAACCGATTCCTTCTCCAACAGCGAAGCCACTCGTGAAAGGCAGGATCGGCCATGAGATCAGCTTGGGCGGTAAGAATCGGCCTTTTGGCGATCAGCACATGCGCATGCCTGGGCAGCCCGGCTGTGATGCGCGCTCAAGTGCCGGCGGATTATTTTCGGCAGAACTGCACGGTGTGCCACACGGTAGGCAAAGGCCAGCTCATCGGTCCCGATTTGGAAGGCGTCACGAAGCGGAAAGATCGAGCGTGGCTGATCAAGTTTCTCCAGAACCCGCAAGCCACGATCGATAGCGGCGACCCATATGCCGCAGAGCTCCTGAAGAATGCTCATGGTGTGGTGATGCCCAATGTCGCGGGTATGACGCCTGATATGGCTAGTGCTCTGCTCGACCTGATCGAAGGAGTGCCGAGTCCTGCGAAATCTGAATTGGCTGGCGTCACCATTAGCGGCCGACCGTTCACCGCAAGCGACATTGCTCTTGGAGAGCAATTGTTTCGTGGTGAGCAGCCGCTCGCCAACCGCGGTCCTGCATGCGTCTCTTGCCACACGCTCGGCACGATTGGTGGCCTGGGCGGCGGGCGGCTCGGCCCGGATCTAACGCAAGTATTCGACCGGCTCGGTGGGCGCAAAGGCCTCGGCGCGTGGCTATCCGCTCCGCCGACCCAGACCATGCAGTCCGTTTTCCGCGATCATGCGCTCCAACCCGAAGAGATTCTTCCTTTACTCGCAGCGATCGACGACGCGAGCAACCGGAGTCGGCCCGCGGATACGTCTTCGATGGCGAAATTTGTCTTGTTCGGTTTCAGCGGAATGTTAGTTGGCCTCGCTCTGCTTCAACTTGCCTGGCGAGGACGATTCCGGTCCGTCCGGCGAACGATTGTCCGGGCACAAGTTCGAGGTGAGCAATGAAGCGCAAAGACGCTCTTTCGTGGATTCGCGATGAATCAAACCCGCAACTGCGGGGATGGGAAGAGTTCTATCGCAATCGCTGGCAGCACGACAAAATCGTACGCAGCACGCATGGCGTGAACTGCACCGGCGGATGCACCTGGCAGATCTATGTGAAAGACGGAATCGTCACCTGGGAGATGCAGGGCCTCGACTATCCCATGCTCGAATCCGGACTGCCTCCCTACGAACCACGCGGTTGCCAGCGCGGGATTTCCTACTCCTGGTATCTGTATAGCCCGCTGCGCGTGAAACACCCCTATACGCGCGGAGTACTGCTCGACCTCTGGAAGGAAGCGCGCGCCACGCACGAAGATCCAGTTGAGGCTTGGAAGTCGCTGGTGGAAAATCCCGAGGCTCGACAGCGCTGGCAGCAGGCACGGGGCAAGGGAGGTTTTCGGCGCGCCGAGTGGGACACGGTTCTCGAACTGATCGCTGCGTCCTGCATTTACACGATCAAGAAGCACGGTCCCGACCGGATCACCGGGTTCTCACCGATCCCAGCGATGTCCATGATCAGCCACGCAGCAGGCGCTCGCTTGCTGCAACTGATGGGCGGGGTGTTCCTATCCTTTTATGATTGGTATTCCGACCTGCCGAGCGCCTCTCCCGAAACCTGGGGCGAACAGACGGACGCCCACGAATCCGCCGATTGGTATAACGCAAAGTTGCTCGCCGTCGTAGGGTCCAATCTCAATATGACCCGCACGCCGGACTGTCACTTCGCCGCCGAGGCGCGCCACAACGGCAGCAAGATGTGGGTGTTCTCGCCGGATTTCAGCCAAGTGTCGAAATACGCTGACGAGTGGGTGGAGATCAACGCCGGGCAGGATGGTGCGTGGTGGATGGCCGTGAACCACGTCCTGCTCAAGGAAGCACACCACGAAAAGCAGACGCCCTACTTCCTCGACTACACGAAGAAGTACACCGACGCCCCCTTCCTTGTCGAGTTGCATGAAAAAGAAGGCTTCTTCCAACCGGGTCAGATGCTCCGCGCCGGTCGGCTCGAGGGATATTCAGGCGTTGAGAACGGCGACTGGAAATTCTTGATGTGGGATGCAAAGGATTTGCGCCCGAAGATGCCCATGGGCAGTTCGGGGTTCCGCTGGGGCAAGGAGAAGGGCAAGTGGAACCTGATACTGAAAGACGGCGTGGATGGGAGCGAGATCGATCCCACGCTCACGTTCCTTGAGGCCAATGACGGAGTGGTTCAGGCGCGGTTTGACGATTTCGGCGAGGGCCGCACCATATTGCGCGGCATTCCGGTCAAGAAAATCCGCACGTCCGATGGCAAGACCGTGACAGTGGCGACCGTATACGACCTGCTGATGGCGCAGTACGGCGTTTCGCGCGGCCTGCCCGGCGAATATCCGCGAGACTACGACGACGATTCGCAACCCTACACACCGGCCTGGGCGGAAAAATATACCGGAATGGGCCGCGACGTAGTGATCCGCTTTGCGCGCGAATGGGCGAAGACCGCCGAGCTGACCAAGGGCCGGTGCATGGTCATCATCGGAGCGGGGGTCAACCATTGGTACCACGCAAACCTCATGTACCGTGCCGCGATTCACGCTCTGATGTTTTCAGGCTGCGTAGGCGTGAATGGTGGCGGCCTGGCGCATTACGTGGGTCAGGAGAAGCTCGCGCCGATGGAGCCGTGGTCGGCGATCGCGTTCGGGCGAGATTGGTTCCCAACCTCTCGCCTCCAGAACGCGCCGAGCTGGCACTACATCCACACGGACCAGTGGCGCTACGAGAAGAGCTTCACCGATTACCACACAGTGCCCGCCGATCAACCGCCGGGTTCGCTTGCGACCGGCCACACCGCTGACACGCAAGTGCGCGCCGTGCGCAACGGCTGGTTGCCGTTTTATCCGCAATTCAACGCGAACCCGCTCGAGCTTGTAAAGCAGGCTGAAGCCGCGGGCGCGAAGAATCAGGATGAAATCAACGCCTACGTCGTGCGGCAGCTTTCCGAAGACAAGCTGAAGTTTTCTGTTGAGGATCCCGACGCACCGGAGAATTGGCCGCGGGTGTGGTTCATCTGGCGCGGCAACGCGCTGCTGGCGAGCGCAAAGGGCCATGAGTTCTTCCTGAAGCACTATCTCGGCACGCATACGAACGCCATCGCGGAAGACATGACCAAGGATTCCGTTCAGGAGATCGCGTGGCACGAGACGGCTCCCGTTGGAAAGATGGATCTGGTCGTGGATTTGAATTTCCGCATGGACACGTCGGCTCTCTATTCGGATATCGTCTTGCCGGCCGCGACCTGGTACGAAAAGGCCGACCTGAATACCACGGACATGCACAGCTTCATTCATCCGTTGTCAGCCGCCGTGCCGCCGTGCTGGGAATCGAAGAGCGACTGGCAGATTTTCGAAGCCGTCGCGAAGAAGTTTTCGGAGCTCGCGCAGCCGCACTTTCCGGCGCCCGTCTGGGATTTGGTGGCTTCGCCACTCGCGCACGATACGCCCGCGGAGATCGCGCAGCCGTCGATCGCGGACTGGAAACGCGGCGAGATCGAACCGATTCCCGGTAAGACGATGCCTGGATTCAAGCTCGTCGCTCGAGACTATCGCAACCTCTACAACCAGTTCATTTCCTTCGGGCCGCTCGTTCGCGAAAACGGTCTCGGCGTTCATGGCACGAGTTATCCCGTGGACGATCTTTACGACGAATGCGTTCGGACGCTGCCGACGAGTTCCTGGGGAGGGAAACGCTATCCATCGCTTGCCGATGATGAAGACGCCTGCAACCTGATTCTGAAATTCGCGACAGTGACGAACGGAGAACTTGCCTACCGCTCCTACAAAAACATGGAAGAAAAAGTAGGACTCCCACTGGTGCAGTTGGCCGAAAAGAACCGCGGCGTTCGAGTTGACTACAAGGGGCTGCAAGGTCTGCCGCAGCGTCTCATCAACAGCCCGATGTGGTCCGGCTTGACCGAAAACGGGCGCGCGTACTCCCCTTTTACCTACAACGTCGAATGCGGGGTGCCCTGGCGCACGCTGACCGGACGCCAGCATTTCTACCTCGACCACGAAGGCTACCTACAGTTCGGGGAGCACTTGCCCACCTATAAGCCAAAGCCGTCGCCCGCCCAATACGGTGACCTGCGCGTGAGCCAAGAGGCTGGACCGACGAAAATGCTCAGCTACCTGACGCCGCACGGGAAGTGGCACATCCATTCGACCTACGGCGACAACCACCGCATGACCACCCTTTCGCGCGGCGTCGAGCCTCTCTGGATGAACGACAAGGACGCGACCGACATCGGCGTCGTGGACAACGACTGGGTCGAGGTGCACAACGACAACGGTGTGGTTGTGACTCG